>NZ_MWUJ01000016.1 GCF_002210225.1 Geofilum rhodophaeum
CAGCGCAGAATTACTGCATCAAGCGAAAAGAACAGGTATTTTCTGAAGCCATTAAATCACACCACGCCCTTCAAAAACTTCGACGCAAAAATAAAATCATTCAGCACCTGATTGTCGCTCTTCAACACCTCCGCACTCGAACCCTCCCAGTACTTCTTGCCCTCATAAATAAACACTATATGCTCCCCAATCCCCAACACCGAATTCATATCGTGCGTATTAATGATCGTCGTCATATTGTACTCCTTCGTAATCTCCTGAATCAACTCATCAATAACAATCGCCGTTTTCGGATCCAGTCCCGAATTCGGCTCATCACAAAACAAATAACGTGGATTCAAGGCAATAGCCCGGGCAATAGCCACCCGCTTCTGCATCCCCCCGCTGATTTCCGAAGGAAAAAGATGATTCACATTGTCCAGGTTCACCCGCTTGAGACAAAAATTCGCGCGCTCCCGCTTCTCCTCCAGACTCTGATCGGTAAACATATCTAAAGGAAATCGTACATTTTCCTCCACCGTCATCGAATCAAAAAGCGCCGAACCCTGAAAAAGCATTCCAATTTCCTTGCGAATTTCAATGCGCTCCAACTTCGACATCCCGGTGAAGTTGCGATCGTCGTACACCACCGAACCCGAATCGGCCTCATGCAGACCGACCAGTGTCTTCAAAAAAACGGTTTTTCCAGAACCACTCTGACCGATAATCAAATTGGTGAAACCCGTCTGAAAGGAAGCACTCACATCTTTCAGCACCTCCTTGTCTTCAAACGATTTTATAATGTTCCTTGCTTCTATCATGCCAGCATAAGTTGAGTAAGAATCAAATTAAAGAGCAGGATTTGAATGCTGCTCACCACGACCGCCTTGGTGCTGCTTTGCCCAACCTCCAGAGAACCTCCCTTGGTATAATAACCCCAGTAGCCCGCAATACTGGAAATCAGAAAAGCAAAAACCAGCGACTTTATCAGGGCATACACAATGTAAAAGGGCACGAAGGCGTATTGCAGACCCTCAATAAAATCGACCGACGACACCACGCCGGACATTACCCCGGCCAGCCAGCCCCCAAAAATGCCCACGCCCATACTCACAATCACCAAAAAGGGCATCATTAACATCAATCCCACAATTTTCGGCAACACCAAAAAGCCCACCGAATTAATGCCCATTACATCCAGCACATCAATCTGCTCCGTAACCCGCATGGTGCCAATCTGAGAGGCAATGTGCGAGCCCACTTTCCCGGCCAGAATCAGGGAGACCATGGTGCTGGAAAACTCGAGCAACATAGTGTCCCTGGCGCCAACACCCAGGGTATAACTCGGTATAAAGGGCAGCTCTAGATTGTAAGCCAGTTGCAGCGTAATAACCGCACCCATAAAAAATGAAATAATGGCCACGATCCCCACAGAACTCAGACCCAATATGTCCATTTCTTTAAGTACCTGACCAGCAAAAACCCTGTGCTTAACGGGACGTCTAAAGCTGTCACGTACAAAAAGGGCATAGCGCCCCAAATGAAAAAGAAAATTCATGCCGCTAACTTTTAAGGGGTAAAAATACCAAAGCTCAACCCAATTATTACTAATTTCGGGGAGTATTTGCGCAAAAAAAACAATAAAGATGGAAAACAACACCTATTGTGTGATTATGGCCGGCGGCGTAGGCAGTCGCTTTTGGCCACTCAGTAAAAGCTCTACCCCCAAACAGTTTCTCGATATTCTGGGCACCGGCAAAAGTTTGCTCCGGCAAACTTTCGAACGCTTCACGGCCCTCTGTCCCAACGAGAATTTTCTGGTGGTGACCAGTGCGGAGTATGCCGACAAAGTGCTGGAGCAGATCCCGGAAATTAAAGCAGAACAAGTGCTCAAGGAACCCTTCCGGAGAAACACTGCGCCCTGCATTGCCTATGCCAACAGCTGGATTCGTACACGCAATCCCAAGGCGCGCATTGTTGTGACCCCGGCCGACCACCTCATTATGAATGAGGAGGTGTTCCGGACCAATATTTTAAGCGGACTCGATTTTGTTTCGGCCCATGAGGCACTGTTGACGCTGGGTATTAAGCCCCACCGACCCGAAACGGGCTACGGCTACATCCAGGTAGGGGCTAAGGCCGAAAATGCAGCAGAGACCTTCAATAAGGTAAAAACTTTTACCGAAAAACCCAACGCCGAACTGGCCAAGGTGTTTTTCGAAAGTGGCGAATTCTTCTGGAACAGCGGCATCTTTATCTGGACCCTGAAAGCCATCGATGAAGCCTTTGCCAGTCACCTCTCCGAAGTACAGAACCTTTTTGTAAAACTGGATTCTGCCATTGGTACAGCCCAGGAAGAAAAAGCCCTCAACGACACCTACATCGACTGTAAAAATATTTCCATTGACTACGGCGTAATGGAAAAAGCCGAAAATGTATTTGTGCAAACCGTCAGTTTTGGCTGGAGCGATTTGGGCACCTGGTCGTCGCTCTACGAATACTCCCCCCAGGATAAAAACAACAATGCCGTTATCAGTGGCCAGGTACTCCTCTACGATACCAACGACAGTATTGTGAATATGCCGGCCGACAAGGTAGCAGTGATTCAGGGGCTCGACAACTATATTGTTGTGGATTCGGGCGATGCCCTGTTGATTTGCCCCAAGGACAACGAACAACAAATTCGTCAGTTCACCACCGACATTAAGGCCGAATTTGGCGACAAGGCGCTTTAAACCGTCCCGAACGCACACAAAAAAACCGGAAAGCGAGAACGCTTTCCGGTTTTTTTATGGTTTACAACCTGAGAAAACAAGCGGGTTTAGAACTCCCACAAATCGTGCTCAAAGTTGAAAATTTCTTCCTTAATGCGCTCAGACTCCAACATCGCCTCAACACCTACGGCGTAAGACTCAATGGGGCGGTCCTGATACATATTAGTTTCCTGAACAATGTAACTGCCAAAGAAACGCTTGATAAAAATGTCGTCAAAGGAACGACGTTGTGCATCGTTGGTCGAATTGAACACCTCATGGCGAGCCAGAAGGTCACGAGCTTCCGCATAATTGATCCAGAAAGTCTGACGCTTCTGAATTTCACCAGCTTCGTTGGTGTACTCACGAATGGGACAAATACCAATGATACGTACATCCATACGCGAATAATTACGGTCGAAAAACCAAACCTCCTTGACCATGATCTGCTTGACTTCCTCGATACGGGCATCGCGGGTGGCCACAATCTCTTCCTCTTCACCGGTATCGGGGTTGATGACCAGAGTGACTTCATCGGTGGCACCCATGGCCTCGTTAACCTGGGCATAGCTGATCTCTACCTTGAACTCATCGTCCGCATTCGAATAGGCGGGTAAGCCATGGTATTGTACACCTTCCATCAGCACGCTTACCAGGTTCATCCGGTCTTCTTTCTGCTGAATGGGATAATACATGGGCAAATTGATCTTCTCACGCAAATCGATGATGCGCCATACCCGCTTCGACCAGAGAATATCGGCTTCGCGCAGCGAAGGATAAGGTACTGGCCTGCGGTTTTGCATGTGCTCCTTCTCAAAAATATTGTCCAGCGGCGCACCATCTTCCTCCTGAGCTAAAGCGCCAGAGAAACCAAAGGCCACAAGCATAAATAAAACAACAAATTGCTTTCTCATAGTTGTATGATTTTCTTCTTTAACAATTTTAATTTTAATCAACAGTCAGGATAATGGATCCCAGTGAACGACGACGACCATCGGGTCCCACAGCCTGAATATCCTGAATGTACACACGCTGTCCGCGTACCGTTCCTCGCAACAGCTCTTTCTGCTCGTCGGTAAAGAGGTTGCTGTTCGATTTGGCATCGACAACATATCCCCCACGAATGGTCGCCACGGTAAATTCTGTTACCTTAAATTGCAGGTCAAATTCAAAATTCTCCATGTCCGCCACAATACCCATCTGCGCCAACAATATATTACGACCAATGGCTCCTTCACGCTGATTGTTGACCTTAGCCACCGGATCGGGTACCCGACGAATCCTGAAATTCTGTCTTCCCAGCACCCTGGTATTGCCATTAACATCGGCCGAGACCGAAATGGTAACTTCCTTACCGGAGGATCCGTTGGCCGGACGTACGATGTAATCGCTGCCCCTACGCAACAACTGACCGCTGGAGATCCTGGGTATGATACTTTCACTGGGTATTCCAGGCACAGAAATCGAAACCGGATTGTCCACGCCCTCGTAAAACACATTCATTTTGGTGGGCGAAATAACCACGCTGGGTGCAGAAACAATGTACTTTCCTGAGACCGACTCTGAGCGTAAGGTCCCATCGGGGTTTTTAATCTGGATGGTACCGGTCCACTCTTCCTCACCTAAGCGGTTGGCCGGTATTTTTAATATTCCCTTGCCATGAACCGTTTCAAGCACCTTCCCTTCCACTGTAACAACAGGCGGCTGAGTGGTATCGCTGGCGGCCATCATGATTTCCGCATAGTACTCGTCGCCTTGAATAACGTAATCTGAACGGGGAATGACCAAAGGCTCAATTTTATTGAACTTAAAAGATCCCTCGTCTACCTTGGTATAAAGGTAGCGTACCACATCGGACTCCATATTGCGGACATCGGTCTGTATCTGGCTCAGCAAGGCCATAGAAGCGGCCAGGGGCAGGTGTTCAAACTTCTCACTCTGCCAGCTTTTCTGAACGCCGTCCTCCACCGGAGGATCTTCGGTGGACAGCATGATATTAATGTTGTTGGACAAGGCAGAGTCGGCAGGATCTACATACGACAACAACAAATCACGATAGTCCTTAATCATTCGCTTCAACTCGTGACTGCGCTCCTGCCCCTTTTCCGTAATCATAATCTGAGGAGCTATGTCCTGATTACTCACCGAAGGATAATTATCGGGAGTGAACTCAGGTCCGTCAGCTGTGGTTACAAACAATTGCTTGAGCGAATCGATGTGATTTACCAATTCATCGGCCTTATCTCTAAGCACCAAACTTTTTTGGTAATTATCTCCGACCTTTTTCTTGTTGGTTTCAAAGGCCATGGCGAAATCCGAATACAGGAATTCGTTCTTGGCTTCCACCGTTTCCTTAGCCTGCTTGATGCTTCGATCAACCAGTATAAAGGCATTTAATAATTCACCCGAAACGTTGAGGGCAAGCATGGCAGTGAGGAAGAGATACATCATCCCTATCATCTTTTGCCGCGGCGTTTCAGGACAGTTACCACCAGACATATGCGCTTATTCTTTTAGTTCTGCTTGTTCGGTTTACTTACCTCCGCCTACACTCATCGCGCTCAACATGTTACCATAAATGGTATTGAGTTCTCCCAGGGTTTTGGATAAGGCGGCCACTTCTTGCTTGTAGCTTTCGGTATCGGCCACAGACTGGTTGAGATGAGAACTGATTTCTCCCAGGCTGCCGGTCAGATTTTTGGAAGCTTCGAGCTGGGTGTTGAGACCCGACAACTGCAATTCGTAAGCCGAATTGATGGCCGACAATTTGTCGTTGGCAGCCGAGAGCCCTTCGGTATACTTTTGTCCATCGGCGGCAATCTTCTCGACCTGCTGCCCCATAGAAGCACCCAGGTTCTGGTACGATTGTACCAACTGCTCACCGGAAGCTTTAATACTCTCTACGAAACCGGCACCGGTTTGCGACAAATCCTCAGAAAATTTTTGTCCGCTGTCGGCCACCACCTTAGCGGTACTCACATAACTGCTGGCCAGGGCTTCGGCCGACTGGCCCAATTGCCCCTGAACGCTGGCCAGATTACCGACGCTGTCGGAAGCCGCCTTCATGGTATGCAAGTAGGCTTCGGTAGCCATACTGGCCTCGCTCAAGCCGGACAGGTTATTGGCCGATGCGGTCAGCTTTTTGATGCCTTCGCTGAGTTGCTCCACGGTGGAGACATCCAAATGACCACTCTGAACCAGGGCAGCCAATTCGCTGCCGCCTCCGCCTCCGCCACCACCTCGTTCGCGGGGCTCCAATCCAACCAGCTCGGGATAAACCAGACTCCAGTCGGGCATCTCATGTGGCGGCTCAAAGGCCGAAAGAAAAAATATTAAGGCTTCTGTTCCCAAACCTGCAATCAACATAGCCGATGCACCGGGAAGGTGAAGGATTTTCCACAAGGCACCAAGGATTACTACTGCGGCTCCAATCCCGTAAACCTTGCTCATTACCTTCTTATAGGCGGGACTCTCAAAAAAACTGCTTCCACTCATTGCTTTGATATTTTAGGTAGCGCTAAATTTAAGGTTGTTAGTTTCCAATGTAATCACGGATGCAACGGAAACCAATGTATGATTTGCTTGAATCGTCGTACTCATAGGTACGGGTGCTGTTTTGAAGGAAAAAAGCTACATCCTTCCAGGAGCCCCCACGAATAACCTTGCGCTTCATCACATGGTGATCACCGGGCAGGGCATTGTATTTGTAGGTGGGACTCATATCGTGCATAAAGGTGTACGAGGATTCGTCAAAAGCACTGCTGGTCCACTCCGCAACGTTACCGGCCATGTCGTACAAGCCGAAATCGTTGGGTGCAAACGAACCTACAGTCATGGTGCGCAAGCCGCCATCGTCGGCATATCGTCCGCGCAAAGGCTTAAAGTTGGCCAGGAAACATCCCTGATCGTTGCGGGTGTACAAGCCGCCCCAGGGATAAAGATTCTGATCCAGACCGCCACGGGCTGCATACTCCCATTCTGCTTCATTGGGCAAACGATAGTTCTGCACTTCGGGTTGACCTTTGGAACGCAGGAAGTTGTTCATCAGCTGCGTACGCCATACGGCAAAAGCTGAGGCTTGCTTCCAGCTTACACCCACCACAGGATATTCATCGAAACCAGGATGCCAGAAATATTTCTCGGTCATGGGCTCATTGAACGAATAGGTGAAGTCGGCAATCCACACAAGCGTATCGGGATAAACGTTTACGCGGTCCTTCATGATGAAGGCCGAACGATCGGTAGCCTGTACGCGTTCTCCAAACTGATTGTACACTTCGCCGTCGTACGAATTGGTTTCATAGTTGTAGCGATTGGTCTTTTGGGCCGCTTGTTGCAGGTCTACCCACTCGTAGTCGTAATTCAACTTGCGGGTATCGATTTCCTTGCGACGGAAGAAACGCTCATTTTCCGGCAGGAAAATATCATTCAGAATTTCGGCGTATTCTTCATTGTCCCACTCGATGCGCACATCCCAATTCAAATAGGGCGGATCAATAATATTGCCATAGCGGTCCTCAGAGATAAAAAACTCTTCAAAGGAGTCGCCCAACATTCTGCGGGCAATACTGTCGCGGACCCAATATACAAACTGCCGATATTCGGTGTTGGTAATCTCCGTTTCATCCATCCAGAAAGAAGGAATTGAAACAGTACGGGTCTGTGTGGTCATGGTACCAGCCATGTCCTGATCGTTCAGGCCCATATTGAAACTACCCTGGGGAATGTACAACATTCCGAAGGGATCGGGCTCATAAAACGAAGCGCGTCGCGGTACCCCGACAAGCTCACCATTGCTGGATTGTCCGCATCCGCTTAAAATGGTGAGTAAAACCATACAAAGGGCAAGTACTTTCTTCATAGTTTTCGGATATTCTATATAATAACTGCTACTTTTTACAAAAATCGAACACTCTTATATCTCATGTTTCTCTTACTCAGTGACAAATCAAAAGTGTAACCCAACATCAATTCATGGCTGCCTCCACTTCCGGCTCTTCCCAATGCGGAGGTGGTAATGTTGTAACTGTAACCGGCACGTATTCCGCTGCCAATTTCCAATCCCGCCATCAACAACACCGCGTCTTGCAATCGCCAGCCCAAACCTGCCCAATACTTATCTCTGAACAAGGCCAGCAAGTTAACATCAAACTGCCAGCTGGGCCCACTGTTCTTTATCAGGACGGACGGTCGCCATTCTACCGGCGCTTCCTCCATCTGGTGAACATAACCCGCGCTGAAAAAAAAAGAACGTGGGAGGTATACGGGCAATTGTTCTTTAAAGTTTGGTTTTGGTGCAAATAAATGCAAGACCGAAATACCGGCATGAAAGCGGGGGTGAACCCATGCAGCACCAAAGCCGATGTCGGCTGTGGTTCCGTTTTCTTCCTCACTAAAGATGGCCGGATCATTGGGATTGTGGTATTCGCTTTCTCCCGGAGCCACCACAACTTTTCCGGCATCAAAAACCTGATTTACCAAACCCAGACTAAGTCCCCCACTAACTACACTCTCATCGAGTTCAAAGCGGCGCGAAAAAACGCCTGAAATTTGCAGGGTGTTGAAAAACCCGACCTCTTCATTAACCAAAACCAGTCCGACCCCTGCGGGACTTCCCAAAAGGAAGGTGGACATATCTGCTCCTACAACCGTTGCTGTGGGCGCTCCCTCAATGCCAACCCATTGTTGTCGGTTGGCTGCTGTTACATTGACCCTTCCACTGCTGCCGGCATAGCCGGGATTAAACACCAGGGGATTAAACATATTTTGACTAAACTGCGAATCGAATTGAGCAACAGCTTCTATTCTTGTGCAAAATAACGCAAAAAAAATAAAAGTTGCAGAAAAGATTCGACGAAAAACTAGGGCCATATACTAAATTTGAACAACTAAGGTTACAACTTAAGGTGCTTATCCCGCGCTACAGGCCTGCTTGACGAATTTCGTCTCTGCGCATCAAAAAACGCCACAAACGTTCGGGGAGTTCATTGCGCAGGGCCTGCCTGAAGTCACTTCTGCTGCAAGGCAAATAAAAGTCTTCGGCTTGGACTCCGGTCTGCATCCACCAGCGGTCGTTTTGCAGGTTACGCACAAAGCACAAGGGTTCATCCAATGCTTCCAGCGGAACCAGGTACTTTTTATAGCGACCGCTTTCCTCTTCGGGATAATCGGGCTGTCGGCCCAGGTACCCGTCGAAAAAATGCCAAACCACTTCTGCGCCAAGCAGGGCTTCGTTGGCCTGTCCTTCAGGAAGGGCAAACAAAGCGCTTACCGATAAACGCGGACTCATTCCTGCATACCAAAACATCCGACAGGCTTCGTGAGGCTCCAGCCCATTTGGGGCGACGGTTCCGGGGAACAGGGGCTGTCCTTTGACAACGCCCATATCCACACCCAAAAAATCGCTTCCACGCAAGACCACTTCCACTTCATCGAAACCCTTGCCTCTCAAATCTCCCAGACGCAGCAGATGGGCATACTCCTGGGTAAGGAAGGATTCTTGCCAGGGACTTACCAAGTAACGTTGCCAGCCTAAAATGCTCAGCTCGCCGAGCAATTTTGCTTCTTCCTGCAACAGGTAACTCAACCATCCCTGGGGCGACAAATCGGGTGCTCCAGGCTCCAAGTCGAAGCGATGATCAGCTACCGCCAGATTAACTCGCGGCTGCGTTTGAGCATCGGCCATCCCTTTCAAAACAGCCGGGGTGTAATCCTGACTGCCGCCCAGCAGCAAAACGACTTGTCCCCGCTTCCGAAACCAACTCAGGGCATCCCTAAGGGCCCGGTAACGGTCGTTGAGACTGCGCCCTTTCAGATTTCCGGCATCGCCCAGCCAAGCTGTCTGCTCAAAGCCCCTTAGGGCATACAAATGATAACGCAGCAGATCGGCCTGCTGATCCAGACCCAAAACCACAACCTTTATGCCTTCTAACCCAAACCAGTCGCTTGCTCCCTTAAAAAAAGCCACTTGCTGACCAAGTGCTTCTCCGGGAGCGAAACCCGAAAGTTTTGCGACCTGTCCCTTAAAGGGTTCAAAGTAATGTTGCAGCTCCACAAGCCTTTAGTCTTTCTTCTTTGCCTTAACTGTTTTCTTAGCCTTAACCGTTGTTGAGGCCTTTGTACTTGGTTTTTTGCCAGAGGCGGCCTTTTTTGGGGCGGCCTTCTTTGCTGCTGCTTTTTTGGGGGCCGCCTTTTTGGGGGCCGCTTCCACCAGCTTCATGCAATCTTCATAACTCAGTGCAGCGGCTTCGGTATCCTTGGGAATCTTGTAGTTACCCTTTTGATAACTGATGTAAGGTCCCCAGCGACCGTTCAAAATCTGCAGCTCCGGCTCTTCTTCAAACGTCTTTACAATTTTTTTATTGTCCCGCTCCCGCTTTTCTTCGATCAGCTCAATGGCCCGGGCCAAATCTATTTCCAGGGGATCGTCCACGTCCTTCTTGAGGGAGGCAAACTTGCCATCGTGCCGCACATAAGGTCCAAAACGCCCTATGCCCACAACCACTTTCTTGTCCTCATACAATCCCAAATCGCGGGGCAGCTCAAACAACTTGAGGGCCTCCTCCAGGGTGATGGTCTCCAAATGCTGCTCACGGGTAAGCGACGCAAAGGTGGGCTTGTCTTCTTCATCGTCGCCCTCACCCAGTTGGGCCATGGGACCGTAACGACCGATGCGCACCAAGACCGGCTTGCCGGTCTTGGGATCGGTGCCCAAGCGCCGCTCTCCGGTGTTGCGCTCCGATTTTTCGAGGGTTTCTTCCACCTGTTGGTGAAAGGGCTTGTAAAATCCGGCGATGGCCTGGTTCCACACCAACTCACCGGCCGCAATATTGTCGAATTCCTTTTCTACTTCAGCGGTAAAGTCGTAGCTGAAAATATTGGGGAAGTATTTCAAAAGAAAATCGTTGACCACCATGCCGATGTCGGTCGGGAACAGCTTGGAACGCTCGGCGCCGGTATTCTCCGTGCGGGTTTCGCTCTTCACTTTTCCGCCGCTGAGCAACAAGGCCCGGTATTTCCTCGGGGTTCCGGGTCGGTCCTCCTTCACCACATAGCCCCTTTGTTGAATGGTGCTGATGGTAGGGGCAAAGGTGGAGGGGCGACCAATACCCAGCTCTTCGAGTTTGCGAACCAGACTGGCTTCGGTATAGCGTGGGGGCTTTTGTGTCCACCTTTCACGTGCCTCCAGCAAGTCGAGGCCCAGGGCGTCGCCCTTTTTCATGGCAGGCAAAAAGCCGGGTACTTCTTCCTCTTCCTTTTCCTGGTCGGTCGATTCTATGTAAACCTTCAAAAAACCGTCGAACTGAATGACTTCGCCGCTGGCCTGAAAGTAGTAGGGCGAGCCGCTTACGCCGATGTTGACGTTGGTCTTTTCGATTTGGGCATCGCTCATTTGCGAGGCGATGGTACGCTTATATATAAGGTCGTACAGTTTTTGTTCGGCCGCAGAGCCAGCTACCGAAGGCTTGTCGAGGTAGGTGGGACGAATGGCTTCGTGGGCCTCCTGCGCCCCTTTGCTCTTGGTCTTGTACTTACGCACCTTTACATATTCGGCCCCCATTTCGGAGGTAATCTGATCCACAGCCATGCTCACGGCAGTATCGGCCAGATTCACTGAGTCGGTACGCATGTAGGTGATTTTACCCGCCTCGTACAAGCGTTGGGCCACCGACATGGTTTGTCCCACCGAAAAGCCCAGCTTGCGCGAGGCCTCCTGCTGCAGGGTGGAAGTGGTAAAGGGGGCTGCGGGACTCTTGGTCAGGGGTTTGCGGGTGACCTGATCCACGATAAAGTCGGCCGAGGCGCAGGCTTCCAAAAAGGCCGAGGCTTCGGCCTCGGTCTTGAAGCGCTGATTGAGTTCGGCCCGGACTTCCTGCACCTTGCCGTCGTCCTGCTTCACCATAAAACGGGCGGTAACGCGAAAGGCCGATTCGGCATCGAAGCCAAAAATTTCGCGTTCGCGCTCGACCAACAAACGAACGGCGACCGATTGCACCCGGCCTGCCGATAGGGAAGGCTTGACTTTTTTCCACAAAACCGGCGACAGCTCAAAACCTACAAGTCGGTCGAGCACCCTGCGGGCCTGCTGGGCATCCACCAGGTGCTTGTCGATGTTGCGGGGCTTTGCAATGGCATTTAAAATGGCGGGCTTGGTGATTTCGTGAAATACGATGCGCCGCGTTTTGGCCGGCTCCAACTCCAAAACCTCGGCCAAGTGCCAGGCTATGGCCTCTCCCTCTCGGTCTTCATCGGAAGCGAGCCAGACGAGATCCGACTCCTTCACCAGCTTTTTCAATTCCTTGACCACCTCTTTTTTATCGGGCGATACGATGTACTGCGGCTCAAAGTTCTTGTCCACATCCACCCCGAAGTCCTTCTTGGCCAGGTCGCGTATGTGTCCAAAACTCGATTTTACCACAAAATTTTTTCCCAGAAATTTTTCGATGGTTTTCGCCTTGGCAGGCGACTCTACGATCACCAGGTTTTTTTCGTTCTCCTTCTGTTTTTCCGCCATGTGCTCTGCTCTCAGTTTTTGGTCCGGATGAGAAAGCATCCGGCCGGCAAATTTATAAAATAATGTGCAACAGAATCAAATGTTTAAGAACAACTTGATTATTAAGCCCTAAAAATCGGCTATAATTTCCTAATTTTACGCCGCTGTCGACTTGCAGGCAGTCAACCACTTTTGTGTACATAAGACTTAAGTAAAATGGAAAAAACGTCTTTGTCAAAAAAAATAACCATCTGGCTTTACGCTTTGTTTGCGGCGGGAATTTTTCTTTTCCTGCTGATTTTCTTCCTGATTTCGCGGGGTGCCCTGGGTTTTATGCCCAGTTTTGAAGAGCTGGAAAATCCCCACAGCAACCTGGCTACTGAAATATACTCGGCCGACGGGGCCCTGCTCGGCAGCTTTTTTCAGGAAAACAGGAGCCGGGTGGACTACGATGAAATCTCTCCAAATGTTATAAAGGCGCTGGTGTCGACCGAAGACATTCGCTTTTACGACCATTCGGGCATCGACGCCCGCGGCTTAGGCCGCGTGCTGGTGCGCACCGTCCTGCTGCAGGAAGAGAGCTCGGGAGGAGGTTCCACCATCACCCAGCAGTTGGCCAAACTCTTGTTTCACGAGCCGGCCCGCAACATGGGCGAACGGGTATTGCAAAAACTCAAGGAGTGGGTCATTGCCGTAAAGCTCGAGCGCAGTTACACCAAGGAAGAGATTTTGACCATGTACCTGAATAAGGCGCCTTTTATTTACGACGCCTACGGCATTAAATCGGCCGCCGCCACTTTTTTCAGCACCTATTCCGATTCGCTGAAAGTAGAAGAGGCCGCAGTGTTGGTGGGCATGCTCAAAAACCCCTCTCTTTTTAATCCGGTACGGCGACCCGAACTGACCGAGGGGCGCCGCAACGTGGTGCTGCACCAAATGATGCGGGCCCAACACCTCACCAGAGCCGAATACGACTCGCTGAAACAAATCCCCATGGAGCTGGATTTTAAGCGATCGGACCATATTGGGGGACTGGCGCCTTACTTTAGGGAGTATTTGCGGACGACCTTGACCGCCAGTATGCCCGAGCGCGCGAACTATGCGTCGTGGCAGGAACAAAAATTTGTGGAGGACAGTCTCGAGTGGCTCAACAATCCCCTCTTTGGCTGGGTCAACAAAAATCTGAAGGCCGACGGTACCCGTTACGACATTTACCGCGACGGACTAAAAATTTACACCACCATCGACTCGCGCCTCCAAGGCTATGCCGAACGGGCCGTAGAGGAACATCTGGGCAAAGATTTGCAACCGAAATTCTCCAATGAGAAACGCGGACGCGCCCGGGCACCCTACACCCGTCACCTGAGTCAGGAACAGTACGAACAGATCATCAACCGGGCGATGCAGCAAACCGACCGCTACCGCGAAATGCGGCGTCAGAAGGTGTCGGACGACAGCATACGCAAGGTATTCAACACCCCGGTGGAGATGAGGGTTTTTGCCTATGGGGGCGACCGCGATACGGTGATGACGCCGATGGACTCCATTCACTATTACAAAACCTTTTTAAGGGCGAGTCTCTTTTCGATGGATCCGCATACGGGTTTTGTTAAGGCCTATGTGGGGGGCCCCAGTTACCGACACTTTAAGTACGACATGGCGACCATGGGCAAGCGGCAGGTGGGCTCGACCATCAAGCCTTTTGTATATACCCTGGCCATGCAGGAGGGTTTAACGCCCTGCGATTTGGTGCCGAATGTACCGCAGACTTTTTATTTGCCTACCGGGCAGACCTGGACGCCGCGCAATGTGGGCTCCAAGCGGGCGGGCGAAATGGTGTCGCTCAAATGGGGACTGGCCCAGTCGAACAACAACATTACCGCCTGGATCATGAAGCAATACAACCCCCAGGCCGTGGTCAACATCATTCGCAGTCTGGGTGTCAAGAGTCCCATGGATCCGGTTCCGGCCCTGGCGCTGGGTACGCCCGATCTGGGATTGAATGAGATTACGGCGGCCTATGCCACTTATGCCAATAAGGGCGTGCATGCCGAGCCGCTGTTCGTGACCCAGATCAAGGACCGCTACGGCAACGAAATCGCGTCCTTTTCGGCCCGCAAGCAGGAGTCGATCGACGAGCGCAGCGCCTTCCTTATGCTGAATCTGCTGCAAGGGGTGGTGAATACCGGAAGCGGCATACGTCTGCGCCTGAAATACAATCTCCGGGGTAGTATTGGCGGAAAAACCGGCACTTCGCAGAACCACAGCGATGGTTGGTTCATCGGGGTTACGCCGGATTTGGTGACCGGTGTATGGGTAGGCGGCGAGGACCGCGACATCCACTTCGACAACATTTCGCTGGGTCAGGGAGCCAATATGGCCCTGCCCGTGTGGGCGCTCTATATGACGGAGGCTTATGGCGACGAGGAATTGCCTTACACGCTGGAAGCGCCTTTTGAGGCGCCGGCCAATTTTCGGCTGAATCTGGATTGTCCCGACGAGTACATCCCCACCTCAGAGGAGGAAGTCGAAATGGAATCGACCGGCACTTACCGCGGAAACGACGAATTCTTTTAGGCCGACGGTGCTGTTATCGCTACACACAAAAAAGCACTCTGACAACAGAGTGCTTTTTTGTTGTGTGTTGACGCTGAGCATCTGCTTGTGGTCGCCTCAGCCAAAAAGCTGCCGGAAGGCTTCTTCCAGCTTGCCGGCCTGCACCACCCTTATGTCGAATTTTTTAAAGTCGATGCCTCTATTGTAGCGCGGCACCACAATGCGCTTAAAGCCCAGCTTGGCCGCTTCGGCGATGCGCTGCTCAATGCGGGTAACGGGCCGGATTTCGCCGGAGAGGCCCACTTCGCCGGTGACACAGATCTCACGCGACACAGGCAGGTCGGTGTTCGAGGAGAGCACGGCACTCACCACCGCCAGGTCGATGGCCGGATCGGTGACTTTGAGGCCCCCGGCAATGTTTAAGAAAACGTCTTTGGCGGCGAGTTTGAAGCCGGCGCGCTTTTCGAGCACGGCGAGCAGCATGTTCAGGCGCCGGAGATCGAAGCCGGTGGAGGAGCGCTGGGGGGTACCGTAGGCGGCGGTGCTGGCCAGGGCCTGTACCTCTATTAAAAAGGGCCGCACGCCTTCGAGGGCCGCCGAAATGGCAATGCCACTCATTTCCTCATCCTGATGGGCCAACAGCATTTCGCTGGGATTGGACACCTCCCTTAAGCCTTCGCTGAGCATTTCAAAAATGCCGATTTCGGAGGTGGAGCCGAAACGGTTTTTCACCGATCGCAGAATGCGGTACATATAATGGCGGTCGCCCTCAAATTGCAGGACCACGTCGACCATGTGTTCGAGCACTTTGGGGCCGGCCAGACTGCCTTCCTTATTGATGTGTCCGATGAGTAAAACCGGCAGGTTTTGCTCCTTGGCCAGCCGAAGTATCACGGCGGTACTCTCCCTGATTTGGGCCACACTGCCGGGGGCCGACTCCACGCCTTCCCGTTCGAGGGTCTGTACCGAATCTACGATGACCAAGTCGGGCTGGACCTGGGCAATGTGGTTGACGATGCGTTCGAGGGAGGTTTCGCTGACAATGAGACAGTGTTCGCCGGCGCCGGGCAGGAGGCGATTGGCCCGGAGTTTCAACTGTTGGGGACTCTCCTCTCCGGAGACGTAAAGTATTTTGCGGTTCTTGAGCTTCAGGGCCATTTGCAGGACCAGGGTCGATTTGCCGATGCCGGGTTCTCCGCCCAGAAGGACGAGGGCACCGGGCACCATGCCCCCGCCCAATACACGGTTCAACTCTTCGATGCCGGTATCCATGCGCGGCAGCTGGTCCACGTCGACTTCGGTGACGGGCACGGGCTTTTGTCGCGGAGCATTTGAGGCACCGGTGAGTACCGGCCCCTTATTGCGGGTCTGCACCACCACCTCCTCTACAAAGGTGTTCCACTCTCCGCACGAATAGCACTTCCCAATCCACTTGGGGGATTCGGAACCGCAGTTCTGACAAACAAATACGGATTTGGTTTTGGCTGCCATAAAACAAAGCCGGCCCCGCCGGGGCCGGAAATTAGTTGCTTGGTTTTGTAAACTGTCGCCTGCCCTGGGGGCGGCGACTTCAGATCAGCTTATTGGTGGCGGTGTCGGGAAAAATAAAGGTGGGCTTAAAGCGCTTGGCCTCCTCCACTTCCATAATGGCATAGGTGATGATGATGATCACGTCGCCTACCGCTACCTTACGGGCAGCGGCACCATTGAGACAGATTACGCCGGAACCACGTTCCCCTCTGATCACATAGGTCTCTATCCGCTCACCGTTGTTGTTGTTGACCACCTGTACTTTCTCGTTCTCGAGAATGTTGGCCGCCTCCATCAATTCCTCATCGATGGTGATGCTGCCCACATAGTTCAGATTGGCCTCCGTTACAGTTACGTTGTGTAACTTCGATTTCACAACATGAATGTTCATGACATGCTTTTTTTGTAAATCACATTATCAATCAGCCTGACTTCTCCGGCAAATACCGCGATGCATCCCACCACGTAGGAACTCTCCTCCCAGGAACCGACTGCCTGCAGACTGTTCCCGTCCACAATTTCAAAATACTCCACCTCTAGCTCCGGCACAGCATTAATGGCATGCACCACCTGCTGCTTCGTTTCAGCTACCGAATGTGTCGCTGCAAAATTACAAGATTCGGACAAGGTAAGCGCTATTTGGGGGGCATTTTTTCGCTGAAGCGTGCTCAAAAGCAGATTCCGCGAGCTCATAGCCAGTCCGTCGGCCTCCCGTACAATGGGACAGGGAACAATCTCCACCTCATAATTCAATTGCCGCACCATAGCGCGCACCACCGCCAGTTGCTGAAAGTCTTTCTCGCCAAAAAAGGCTTTGTGGGGCGCCACCAAATCAAATAGGCGACTCACCACCTGGGCCACGCCGTTGAAATGCCCGGGCCTGAACTTCCCTTCCATCACCTTATCCAAATCCCCGAAATCAAAGACCCTTTGGTCGGGTTCGGGATATACCTCTTTAACAGACGGAACAAAAAGAAGTTCACAGGCTGTGCCTTCGAGCAGGGCCGCATCTTTTTGCAAATCACGCGGATAACGTTCCAGATCACTGGCGTTGTTGAACTGGTTGGGGTTGACAAAAATACTCATCACCACCACGTCGCTGTGGCCTGCGGCTTCTTTAACCAGCGACAGGTGTCCCTCGTGCAAAGCGCCCATCGTGGGCACAAAGCCTATGACCTTCCCTGCTTCTTTCAACGCTGCAATGCGCGTCTTAAGCTCGGATGCTGCCCTTATTATCTCCATAGGATACTGTAAACAAAAAAACGCGGCAAATTAAACGAATAAAAACCAAACACAGAAAATTATGCCTTTAAAAAACATAAAATGGAATCGCTGTGACAGGGCAGAACGGTAACTGGCTTTGTTTTAGAAGCATATTTTTTGTAATTTTGCAGGGCACCTTCCTGTATGGCGCGACCTTATTTATCAAATTTTCAAAACAAAATGGAAAACACCAAAGTCCTTTTCATCTCCCAGGAGATTACTCCCTATCTGCCCGAAAATGAATTGTCTGTAATGGCCCGAAACCTGCCCCAGGGCATTCAGGAGAGGGGAAAAGAAATCCGGACCTTTATGCCGCGCTTTGGCTCCATTAACGAACGACGTAATCAACTGCATGAAGTCATCCGTCTGTCGGGGATGAATCTCATCATCGACGACACCGACCACCCCCTCATCATCAAGGTAGCCTCCATCCCTTCGGCACGTATGCAGGTTTACTTTATCGACAATGAAGATTATTTTCAGCGGAAATGCACCACTGTTAATGAGGATGGCACTGAATTTGCTGACAACGACGAGCGCGCCCTCTTTTTTGCAAGAGGGGTTTTGGAAACGACCAAAAAATTGCGCTGGGCACCCGATGTAGTTCATTGCCAGGGCTGGTTTACGGCTTTAGCTCCCTTGTTGATAAAAAAAACCATGAACGACGACCCCTTCTTTGCCAAGGCCAAGGTGGTATATTCGCTCTATAACGACGCTTTTGAGCAAACCCTGGATGAGAATCTGGCCCTTAAGCTGAAGGAGATGGGGATAGCCGACAAGGATTTAAAGGGACTGGAAAAACCGGATTATGTGGCCTTATCAAAATTGGCCATCAGTCTGTCGGACGGCGTTATTCAATCAAGTGCCGAGGTTCATCCGGAGCTTGCAGCCTTTGCCCGCGAGAGTGGCAAACCCTTTCTCGAGTTTCAAAAAGAAGAAGAGTACATCGATGCCTACAACGCTTTTTACGATTCATTGTAAGCAAATTTAACTGTAATTACTGTATGCCAAACAACACCTCTAGGTTGCTGAAATGGTCTGCTGCGGGTATCTTTTCCGCAGTTTTTATGTGGGCCTGCGAAAACGATCCGGCCACCATCGGCCTCGACACCCTGCCCGATACCGATGTTCTTAATGCCAACAGTGTAAGTACAAACGTTTACGGAGTACAGACGCAGCCCGAGCGCGTAACCAGCGATCACATGGCTGTATATCAGCCCCGTCTGCCCCTGGGGGAGCTCAACGATCCGCTGGCCGGCTACACCAGAGCCGGCTTCCTGACTCAGCTTAACCTTGGAGAGCGAACCCCTGTTTTTCGATACGATGCCCTTACCGACACCATAGACAGCGCGAAATATTCGCCTGTGGCCCTGGAGTTGAACCTGGTTTATCGCTACGAGGACTGGCTGGGCGATCCCAATGCCGTGCAAACGATTCAGGTATATGAAGTAACGGAGCATCTGCCAAGGATCACTTCACAGAACCGTTACCACAGCGACTTTGACCTGGAAGGGAAGATTGGTGCAGAATTGTTGGGCGAGATGAGTTTTAGTCCGCTTGCCGGACAAAACGATTCCGTTTGGCAAGCTCACAGCTACATGGACACCATCAGCATCAACCTGGGAGAGGATCTGCTGGAGCGTATTTTCAATTTGCCCGAGGAAAAGCTTCAAACCCGGGAGGCCTTTCAAAATGAGGTGAAGGGACTGTACGTAACGGTTAAACCGGAGCTCGCCCCCGAAAAAACAGGGGCGCTGGTTCGCTTTGATTTGAATCTCCTCGCCTCCAATATGACCCTCCATTTTCAAAAGGTCCTGCGCGAAATCACCAACGAGGGAGAGGAAGGGGACACGCTGCAGATTGAACCCAAAAGCTACCTCTTTCCCATCAACAGGGAAGTGGTGTTTTTCAGCCGCTACGAACATCAGCCGCTGAACGGTTTTTTTCTGGATGACCCGGAGGTGACGCACCTTTTGGTACAGGGCATGGGCGGACCGATGGCGCGCATGGATTTGGCGCCCCTGATCAGTCAATGGACCGACTCTCTGGCTCAGCAGGGCGACCTGCGCTACGGCATCAGTGGGGTCGACCTGGTACTCCGACCCGATACGACACCCATTGCCAACCTCCATTTCCCCTACTCCCAAAGACTGAGCATTGCTCAACTGAACGAAAGAGGCAATCCTGTTTTTCCGATAGCCACACGGACAGAAGAGGGGGATACCCTGGCCATATTCAACAACCAAAGTGCCGACTACGATGCGGAAACCAATAGTTTCACCTTCCGAATGAATCAACATTTCTTCGAAACGGCAGCAAAGGGCAATGCGGAAGTCCCCCCCTTATACCTGGTCCTTCCGGATATGCAATACAATTTTTATCGCTTGCGCCTTTACAATCGGCACCCCGATTTTGGTCCTGTGCTGAAAGTGAAGTACGTCAGCTATACTACCAACGAAACACAGGAATAAAACCAGGAATAAAACTATGCGTCTACTCATTCAGTCCGACTACGAAAAAATGTCGACATGGACTGCGAATTACATTGCTGCAGCCATCAATCGCATTACCAAAGAAAGAATCTGCGTACTGGGTCTGCCCACAGGCTCCTCTCCGCTGGGGACTTACCGCGAACTCATACGCCTTCATCAGGAAGGGAAGGTGTCGTTTAAGAAAGTCGTTACTTTCAACATGGACGAGTACATCGGGATTCCTCAGGAGCATCCCGAAAGCTACTACAGTTTTATGTGGAACAACTTCTTTTCGCACATCGACATCCCCCGGGAACAGGTCAATATCCTGAACGGGAATGCGGCCGATTTAAAGGCCGAGTGTGCGGCCTACGAAGAAAAGATTAAAAACTGTGGGGGCATCGACCTGTTTTTGGGCGGCATTGGTCCCGATGGCCATATTGCCTTCAACGAACCGGGCTCCTCCCTTTCGTCACGCACCCGCGTGGAAAACCTCACCTACGACACCATTCTGGCCAACAGTCGCTTCTTCGACAACGATATGGCTTTGGTACCCAAAAAAGCACTCACGGTTGGCGTAGCTACCGTGCTTGATGCAAGGGAAGTGGTGATTGTAGTAAACGGCCACAGCAAGGCACGTGCCTTGCGCCATGCCGTAGAAGAAGGGGTCAATCACATGTGGACCATCAGCGCCCTGCAACTGCATCCCAACGGAATGATCGTTTGCGATGAAGCCGCCTGCCACGAATTAAAGGTGGGAACCTACAAGCACTTTAAGGACATTGAGCAGGAGAATCTCCTGTAGCATGAAAAAGAATTTCGGGACCGGATTTTTTTCGGTCTGCCGAAGGATTGGTTTGTCCACCATCAAAAAAAGCTGCCTTAAAGGGCAGCTTTTTTGATGTGAAACGGGCGCTGTTAAAGCACTATTTCAGGGCCATAAGGCGACTGATGTACTTACCCAGAATATCGAATTCGAGATTGACCAGAGTACCCGGCTGAATCTGGTGAAAGTTGGTAAACTCGTAGGTATAGGGAATGATGGCCACGGAGAAGCGGTCGTCGCGACTGTTGACAACGGTGAGACTGACGCCGTTGACACAGACCGAGCCCTTTTCGACGGTCATATAACCCTGGGCGGCCTTTTCCTTGTCGATGTCGTAACGGAAGGTATAATACCAGCTGCCGTCGGCCTCCTTCACCTCCAGGCATTCGGCCGTCTGGTCCACGTGCCCCTGCACAATGTGTCCGTCGAGCCGACCGTTCATAATCATACTGCGCTCCAGGTTCACCTTGTCGCCCACCTTCAGTTTGCCCAGGTTCGACTTCTCCAGGGTTTCCTGAATGGCGGTAACGGTGTACACTTCGCCTTCCTTACGAACCACGGTGAGACAAACGCCGTTGTGGGCCACGCTCTGATCGATCTTCAGCTCAGGGGTGAATGAACATTTCAGGCTGAGGTGCAAATTGCCCTTATCCTTTTCCAATGCAACTACGGTTGCAGCTTCTTCAACTATTCCTGAAAACATATACAAACATTTTACTTTTAAAGTGCTAATTTAGCAACATTTTCCCGGTTTTAATCAATTTATTCGTCACGAAACATGGTATTGGTAACAGGAGGAACGGGACTGGTGGGTTCGCATATTTTACTCCACCTTACCCAAAAGGGCCAAAGGGTCAGGGCCATTTATCGTCAGGCCGAACGCATTGCCGAAGTGGAACGCCTGTTTCGCTTTTATACGCCGGAGGCTGCCGCACTGCTCGGTCGCATTGAGTGGGTGGAGGCCGACTTGTCGGACTATTTTGCCCTGGAGGGGGCGCTGCAGGGGGTGCGCCAGGTGTACCACGCTGCCGCTAAAGTCTCCTTCAATCCCGGCGAGTCGGACCGCATGCTGCAGGTCAACACCGAAGGCACGGCCAACCTGATGAATGCCTGTCTCCTCTGCGGCGTAGAAAAAGTCTGCTACGTCAGTTCCATCGCTTCGCTGGGCAAGGCCCTCGATGGCCGGGTCATTGATGAGCAGGTGGAGTGGCAGGCCGACGATCACCGTTCGGCCTATTCTTACAGTAAGTTTCGTGCCGAAATGGAAGTGTGGCGCGCCTCCAAAGAAGGGATTCCCGTAGTCATCGTCAACCCCTCGGTCATCATTGGTCCCGTCAACTGGCTGCGCAGCAGCGGTCGCCTTTTTTACTCCGTACGCAAAGGCCTGCCGGTCTACACCGGCGGAGCTACCGGCTTTGTGGATGTACGCGACGTTGCCGCTGCGGTGGTGCTGCTGATGGAAAGCCAATCGGTCAACGAACGCTTTATCTTAAATGGGGAAAACCTAAGCTACCGGGACTTTTTCACTATGGTGGCCCAGGCGCTGGGACGCAGACCGCCCTTCCTGAAGGTGGGACGCCTACTGACGGAGTTGGGCTGGCGAGTTAATCTCCTGTTTTGTTACCTGGCCGGTAAGGCACCGGCCATTACCAAGGACACCGCCCGAACGGCACAAACGGTTTCGCGCTACTCGGCCGACAAATTCAGCCGCCAATTCAATTATCATTTTACGCCGCTTAAGGAGGCGATTGAAAACACCGCATGCTGGTTCAAAGCGGAAGAGCAATGAGTAAAAAGGCCAACAAAAAAAACACAAAGGGCGCTGCACGCCCAAAATCCAGGCAGAATGGGGCAAACACCTCCTGGAAACACCGCTTGCTGATTTGGGGATTTCGGGCGGGGGGACTGGCACTTTCTGCGCTTTTGGTCTTTATTTTACTGGTTTATGCCGGCCTCTTTGGGCGCATCCCGGGTACGGTGGAACTGGGGGGACTCCGAAACCATACGGCGTCGGTGGTGTATGCGGCCGATGGCAGTATGATTGGGAAGTATTTTGTTCAAAACCGGCTGCATGCCGACAACGACCAAATAAGTATTCACGTTAAGAACGCCCTCATTGCCACCGAGGACAGTCGTTTTTTTGAGCACCGGGGACTCGATTTCATCAGTCTGGGCCGCGTGTTTGTCAAGACCATTATCCTGCGCGATACGCGGCAGGGAGGCGGCAGCACCATCAGCCAGCAGTTGGCCAAAAACCTATATCCCCGCCGACGTATCGGCTTCCTGTCCTTCCCCGTCAACAAAACCCGCGAAGTATTTATCGCGGCGCGCCTCGAGAAAGTCTTCAGCAAGGACGATATCCTGGGCCTTTACCTCAACACCGTGCCTTTTGGCGAGGACATCTACGGCATTGAGGTGGCCGCAAACCGCTTCTTCAGCAAATCCTCCGCCCAACTGAATCCCGCCGAAGCCGCCACCCTGGTGGGCATGCTCGCCGCCAATACCGCCTACAGTCCCCGCCTCCACCCCAAACGGGCCCTGGGCCGACGCAATGTGGTGCTCGACCGCATGGTTCATCAGGGCTTTTTGTCGACCGAGGAGGGCGAACGCTATAAAAACCGCCCTCTGGGGACCAACTACAGCCGAATTGACCACAGCCACGGTCCCGCCCCCTGGTTTTTGGAGGAGGTGCGCCAGCAAAGCATCCAACTTCTGAAGGAAGGGGGCCACGGAAAGTACCGTTTGGAGACCGACGGACTGAAAATTACGACAACCCTGGACGCCCGGCTCCAAAGCTATGCCGTATCGGCCGTGGGCCAGCACATGGCGGCCCTGCAAAAGAGCTTCGACGAACACTGGGCCAACGAGGAACCCTGGTCACAGCAGCCCGAGATTCTGGCTGAGGCCATCCGCAACAGTCCCCGCTACCGCCTGCTCAGCGAACAGGGACTGGAGCACGCAGCCATTATGGAAAAAATGCAGGAGGTACAAACCCTGCTGGTTTATACCCCCAAGGGCGAAAAACGCATAGAAGGCTCACCCATCGATTCCATTCGCCACAGTCTCCGTACCCTGCATACCGGCTTTGTGGCTATGGATGCCACCAGCGGTCACGTACTGGCCTGGGTGGGCGGTGTTGATTTCCGCTTTTATCAGTACGACCATGTAAAGGCCCGGCGGCAGACGGGCTCGACCTTTAAGCCCCTGGTGTACGCCACTGCGCTGCAACAGGGCTATTCGCCCTGCGAAATGTTGTCGAATGCCTCCAAGACCTATGTCGACTACGACAACTGGACGCCCACCAATGCCGACGGCATGCACGAAGGCTGGTACTCGCTGAAGGGGGGACTGGTCCACTCGGTAAACACGGTGACGGCGGAGCTTATTGAACGAACAGGCATTTCCGCGGTGGTTTCTACTGCCCGCAAAATGGGCATTGAAAGCAGTCTCCCCAACGTGCCCTCCCTGGCGCTGGGCAGCGCCAGTCTCAGTCTCCTCGAGATGGTGAGTGCCTACACCGCCTTCCCCAACTACGGAAGGGCACGCAAACCGGTGATGGTGCTGCGCATTGAGGATGCCGAAGGAAAGGTTTTGTATGCGGCAGAACCCCAAAGAGCCCGCGAGGAGGCCTTCAACGAAGAAACGGCCCGCTACATGGTGGAGCTCTTGCGCCAGACGGCCCAGAGGGGCACAGGCAGGGACCTCTACGCCCGTTATCGCTTGCAGGGCGATTACGGAGGGAAGACCGGCACCACGCAAAACAATGCCGACGGCTGGTTCATCGGCTTTGGTCCCCGCATCGTAGCCGGTGCCTGGGTGGGTGCCGAAAATCCGGGTATCCGCTTTCGAAGTACCGCTCTGGGTCAGGGCGCCCGTACGGCCCTTCCCATCTTTGCCCGGGTTATGCAACAGGCCGAGCAACAGGCGGCCTACAGCTACTTGCGCAGCGAGCGCTTCTATCCGCTGCCCGAACACCTGCAATTGGCGCTCGACTGTGAAGATTATCTGGAAGATTACCGGCCCGACGACGGACCCGGCTTTTTCGAAAGGCTGTTTGGTCCCACCGACCCACCCGAGTCCCATACGGCTCCCGGCGACAGCGTGAACGACGACCGCGGCTTATTGCGACGGGTTAGAAAGATCTTCCGAAGGGATTAAATTACACGAGTCCACGAATTGCACGAATTACACGAATCACTTTTCAATTTGTGCAATTCGTGTAATTCGTGGATCCCTACAGACTCCAGTAATTAAGTGAAAAGCCTGCATTCCGGTAAATGCCTTTGACATCCACAAAAAGTCCCTTCTCTGCCAGCAAGCCGTTAAAATACGATTCCGGCAAGTCCACATAGTCGCCATGGTTCACGGCCACCACCACGGCCTGATAGCGACCGCTGGGGGCCTCCACCAGACCATAGCCGTATTCTTCCTGGAGTTCGTCGGAGCAGGCATAGGGATCCACCACCTCCACCTGAACGCTGAAGGATTGCAGCTCGTGGACCAGATCGGCCACCTTAGAGTTGCGAATGTCGCTCACATTCTCCTTAAACGTAGCGCCCATCACCAGCACGCGGGAACCGTTGATGGGGTGACCGGCAGAAATCAGGCGTTTGACCACCTCATTGGCTATGTAAGGGGCCATGCCGTCGTTGATTACGCGACCGCCGGTAATGATGCGCGAATGAATGCCCAGCTCACTGGCCTTGTAGGTCAGGTAATAGGGATCCACCCCAATACAGTGACCGCCTACCAGTCCCGGAAAGAATTTCAAAAAGTTCCACTTGGTACCTGCCGCCTCCAGCACCTCATAGGTGTTGATATCAAGTCGGTTAAAAATAAGCGACAATTCGTTCATCAGGGCGATGTTGACATCGCGTTGGGTGTTTTCGATGATCTTGGCCGCTTCGGCCACCTTGATGGAGCTGGCCTTGTAGATGCCGGCTTTGATGATGGCGCCATAAACCTCAGAGATGAGCTCCAGAGCTTCGGCATCGCTGCCCGAGACAATCTTCAAAATTTTTGTGAGGGTATGCTCCTTGTCGCCGGGATTAATGCGCTCGGGCGAATAGCCCACCTTAAAATCGACATTGAACTTCAGTCCCGACTCCGCCTCCAGAATGGGCACACAATCGTCCTCGGTACAACCGGGATACACCGTCGACTCAAAAACCACACAATCGCCCTTCTTCAGAATCTTGCCTACTGTTTTTGAGGCGCTTAAGAGCGGATGCAAATCGGGCAGATTGTGCCGGTTGATGGGCGTAGGCACAGCCACCACATGAAAGGAGGCGGCCCGCAAATCTTCAGGCTTACTCGTAAACTGGATGTCGCAGCCCGCAAAGTCGGCGGCTTCAAGTTCTTTGCTCGGATCCTCCTGCCGCTGCATCAGCGCCACACGCTCTTCCTTAATGTCGAAACCCACCACCTGAAAATGCCGGGCAAGTTCCAGAGCTATGGGCAGGCCCACATAGCCCAGTCCGATGACGGATATTTTGCTTTCCTTATTCAGGAGCTGTTGAAATTTTGGATGTGCCATAAAAAGTTTATTCTAAAAAGTATCTCCTAATCCTTATGTATTTCAATCGCGTGCCGTGGCGGTACCGGTACCGCGAACGGCGTATATGCGTTCAATAATATCGACCACTTTCATGCCCTCAAGGGCATTGGTGGCGACCTCAGTGGCTCCACGAAGCGTATCTACGACATTTTGAATAACGGCGCCGTGGTTGGAGGCCGAACCTTTGTAGGCCCCATAATCGTTGGGCGGATTGGCGGCCTCGAGTTCGGGCATCGCATAGTCTTTAATGTGACAAACACTGACCTCATCCATGTACTGACCGGCTATTTTTATGGTCCCCTTTTCGCCCAGAATGGTGATGCTGCTTTCCAGATTGCGGTCCCACACCGCCGTACTGTAGGTCATCGTGCCCATGCCGCCATTTACAAAGTCGAAACTGATGCTGCCGGCATCCTCAAAAACGGTGGAATGTTGGTGGGCGAAATTTCCGAAATTTCCCCGTATGTTGCAAATGTCGCCAAAGAGCCAGTACATGATGTCCATGAAATGCGAAAACTGCGTAAAAAGTACGCCCCCATCCAAATCGGCAGTCCCGTGCCAACCACCCGGCCGATAATAACGGTCGTCGCGGTTCCAGAAACAATTCATTTGCACCAGATAAACCCGGCCCAAACGCTGTTCCTGCAGCACTTGCCGCAGCCATTTTACCGTAGGCGAATAACGGTTTTGCATCACGGCAAACACCTGGCGGGATACCTGCAGGGCCTTGAATATAACGGCCTCGGCATCCTGTTTGCGCAACGCCATGGGTTTTTCTACCACCACGTGGCGTCGGGCCTCCAAAGCCTCCAGGGTTTGGGCAGCATGCAGTCCGTTGGGGGTGCAAATGTTGATGACTTCGGCCTCTACATTGGAAGCCAGGAGGGCCGTGAGGGACGAAAACCAGGGCTGCTCATTCTGCGTCCAGCCACAGGCTTCAGGGGAGCGAACATCGCAGACAGCCACCAGTTCGGCGTCGCTGCGTTCCTGAATCATGGAGGCATGCCGCTTACCGATGTGGCCCAGTCCCACCACCGCAAATTTTACCTTACCTGCACCCATCCTCATTCAGTTTTAGGACTTTCCCCTTATCGTAGCGGTAGAGACTGCCCGATTCGGGGCAGCGGGCGGTGCCGTCGGGCTGAAAACGCAAATGATGCCCACATTCGCTCATCCAGCCGGCATGGCGTGCGGGATTGCCCACCACCAGCGAATAAGGGGCCACATTACGGGTGACGACAGCCCCTGCTCCTATAAAGGCGTGGTGGCCAATTTCAATACCACAAATAATGGTGGCGTTGGCGCCGATGGTGGCTCCACGGCAGACCTTGGTCTGCCGGTACTCATGCTTACGGGGAACGGCGCTGCGGGGATTAAAAACATTGGTGAAAACCGCCGAGGGCCCCACAAAAACATCGTCCTCACAAACGACGCCCTCGTAGAGCGAAACGTTGTTCTGCACTTTTACGTTATTGCCCAGCACCACGCCGGAGGCTACCATAACGTTCTGACCGAGACTGCAATCGCGTCCGATGCGACAGCCGGATATCAGATGGCAAAAGTGCCAGATGCGCGAACCAGCGCCAATTTCACAATCTTCATCGACTATGGCCGACTCGTGGATGAGTGCTTTTTTGTGTATCATAAGCTTGGATTTAAGGCACATTCTTCGGCACAACGGCGCACGTTACGAGCAATGTAGGCGGCTTCGCCCGAAAGCATTTCGGTGTGCATGGGCAGGGACAGCACTTCCCGGCTGGCCGCTTCGGCCTCCGGAAGGGCCACCGGTCCCGCCAGCGCGGCGAAGGCCGGCTGCTGGTGCAGAGCCAGGGGATAGTAAATGCGGGAGGGCACGCCCGCTGCCTGCAGGCGCTCCTGCAGTGCCGCCCTTTGTCCCTTTGCTACCCGAAGGGTGTATTGGTTGTAAGTGTGCAAGGCGCCGGACTGCTCAAAGGGCAGGGTCAGAAGCGGGCAATGGCCCAACTCCTGCTGATAAACCGCGGCAACCGCCCGTCGCCGTGCAATAAAATCATTCAAGTGGGGCAATTTAGCCCTTAATATGGCGGCTTGCAGGGTATCGAGTCGGGAGTTAATGCCGATGCGGGTATGCAGGTACTGTTGTTCGGAGCCGTGGGTGGCCAGACTGCGAATACGCTGCGCCAGGTGGGCCTGGCGGGTAAAGCAGGCTCCGCCGTCGCCAAAGCCACCGAGATTTTTGGAAGGGAAAAACGAGGTGCAGCCTATGTGACCGATCGTTCCCAAAGCCTGGTCCCTGCCATTAAAACGACAAGTTGCGCCCAAAGCCTGGGCCACATCTTCCACTACCCACAGCTTGTGCGCTGCTGCCAACGCCATTAAGGCCTCCATATCGGCAGCCTGACCGAAGAGATGCACGGGCAGTAAAACGCGGGTACGTGGACCAATCAGTGCGGCCACGGAAGCGGGATCGATGTTGAAGGTCTGCGCATCGATGTCGGCAAACACCGGCTTTAATCCCAGCAGAGCGATGACTTCGGCTGTTGCCGCAAAAGAAAAAGCCGTGGTGATAACCTCATCACCCGGCTGCAGCTCCAGCGCCATAAGAGCCAGTTGTAAGGCGTCGGTGCCGTTGCCGCAGGGCAAGACTTGTATACCCCCCAGGGCTACGCCCAACTCCTGTGCAAAAAGGCCGACTTCGGGTCCGTTGATGTAGCGACTGTCGGCAACGGCAGCAGCCAAAGCGGCATCAATGTCGCTTTTTAAGCGCAGGTACTGCTGCTCCAGGTCGACCATGCGGAGTCGAAATTCGTGTTGTGCTGCTTCCATTGTGCGCTGTACTTGCATAAACTGCCGCTTTCGAAGGCGAAAGGTACAAAATTAAGGGCAAAATACCTGCCTCACTCCGAGGCTATTCTACTTCTATGGGACCGTCCTCCCCGGGGTAGACATTCAGATCGTCCAAACGCTGACGCAGGGAATGAAAAGTCAGTTGCCGCCGACGCAGATTCTGCCTGAGCAGCTCTACGGTGCGGGGACTCATGCTTTTGGAGTGGAGAACGACCTGCGACCAGGGGGGCGTCTGCTGCCACAAATAGCGCCAGCGAACAGGGTCCATGCCTTCGGCTGTGAGTCGATAATAGCGGCTTCCGGGCAGGTTCCACCAGTGGCCCGACTGTTCTTTGCGGGTAAAAGCCAAGCGCTTGCCGTCGCCATAGGTACCCCTCCAGGGATAGACAAAATTCTGCAAAAAATAAAACTGTATACGGCGCAGAGGCGGCACTTTTACCATGCCTTTAGGAAACTCCCAAAACAGGCCCTCGCTGTGGTGCAGCATTACCGTATCGTCAAAGCGATAGTGGGTAAAATCGGGCAGACGTGTAAAATCGAAGGGATAATCAGCGCTGAAGCTGCGCATACCCTTTCCGGCTGAGGAGTCGACCCGAAGACCGTTGGCCTGAAAGACGGCCGCCAGTCGCTCAAAGGGCTCTACCCGATACCCTCCGGCGCGAAAAACCCGCACCCGGTAGGCGGGGTCCACTTTGCGGCAGACTTCCTCCATAAGCAGGCGGGCCTGGCTGACAACGCCCATAATGCTGTCCATATTTTCGGGGTCGGCATCGTCCCACAAGCGATGCAGCGAAAAGCGGTTGTAAGAGAAGCGCCATTTCTGCTTTTCCCAACGGGCATCCAGCCAGTGCGGATGCACGTGCATCTGCACATCGTGCCCCTTTTTAAGCAGGGTGTGTATTTGTTTCTCGATCAGCTCCATATCGAAGCGCAAGTCTTCCACTTCGGCCGCAAGTTGGCGCAGGCGGTAATAGTGAAGGATGTCCCAAAACACCGTCATTTTGCCCTCAAAGGCATCGAGCACTTCCATCAGGTGCTTAAGGGGGCGAATCATACAATTCTCCACGGTTCCCGAATCCTCGCCAAAAAACAATTCGTAATCGACCGACAACAAGAGGGGCTTCATTTCAAGGATACTTTGCTGTTTAAGTCGGCAATTTATAATAAAAATACCAGACTAGCCAACACCTCCCGCCACTCACAACAGACTGCTTTTTAATTTTTTATTTAACTTTGGGGTACAGCTAACCAACCCTATAAAACAAAAACCCTATGAAAGCTCCCCGCTTAAAAACCGTATTTCTACTGTTGGTCTGGGCGCCAATCCTATGGGCGCAAAACAGTGTTGATCCACAAAACTGGACCCCCATTGACCAACCCGACCTGGACCAGACTATTGCTGAGGCCCCTAACCTGGAATTCATCGAGGTGGCTCCACCGCCTCAACGCTGCTGGCTCGGCCATTCTCCTTATTTGGTTCCCAATCCCGACGGGAACGGTTGGGATGCACTCATGCCTTACTACAGCTCGTATGGAGGAAGTGGCGAAATAATCATACACGATTTTGAAAAAAACGAAACCACACGTCAAGTATGGGGGGAGAATGAAGGCGATAGTTTCACTGACCTTTATACCGACTTCCACATGCAACCTGCCTATTATACCAATCAAAAACTGGCTTTCTATGTTTGGGCTGAAGGAAAGGATCTAAATGGCCAGGCCATAATGCTGCTGGTTTATGATCCTGCCGTAAACAGAATCACCTATGTAAACATTCCCGACCCGCCGGGTCCGGCGACGAACGTTGAAGGAGGGGCCTTTGACATGAATGAAAATGGCCTGATCTACGGCATCGGATGGGACAAAATGAATGATGGATACGTCCCCCTTTCATTCGATGTGGAAAACACGATAGTAAGAACCTACAATAAAATAGCCACTTATCCAGGCCCCTTTACGGTAAATTACCGCCAGTGTAAAGCGGTTGGAAATTGGGCATATGCGGCCATAGGAAATAACCCATGGCGACTGATTGCTTTCAATTTTGAGACCGGAGAAGGTAAGATCCTGGCGGAAGCAGACATTACCGGAGATTACAAAACCATTGAACTGCACAAAGTCCAATCGGGCGACCAACGAGGCATCAAAGGAAGCATACGTAATGCGACCTGGATCCAAACAATTGGGGATTGCCGTCTTGACGAATACCACTTTTGGCTGTTTGATGGAGAAATCCACGAAAGAACAGACGACCTTGCGCCCTGGACCGGACAGAGCGCCCAAGATCTTACACGCCCCCCTTTTCAGTGGGCCAGAGAAGGTCAAGTCTGGAGTGAGGATTTTGTTCCACCAGCAATGCCTCTGGAACAGATAGCAGCTTCAACTTCTGATGTAACAAGATCTGCGGCAGATGCTGTTTTGAGCACCAAAGATCCAGCCAAAGCTGGTTGGACAATGCTGGAAGACCCCTCTGCTTTTGGCAGCTTTGCCATTCAGGCAGACGCATTGGTGGGAGAAAGTAATGCTAATGGGACGGCTACTGTTGATGTAACATTTACCGAAAGTGGCACCTACTACTTGTACTATCGTGCAAAAACTAAGGATACAGACGGAAACGGAATTACCGGCAACAACGACACCCCGCGCTTCAGTCGCGGCGACACACAAACACCATGGTCAACCGAAACGCAAAGAGCTGCGCATCAAGTGCGCAGCCTCTCCTACGAATGGGAAAAAGCATGGGAATCTGAATACGGCGAGGCATTTATATACACCATTGAGCCGGATCAGGTTGGGACGGACCTAAAGTTCGAAATAGAGACCTTCGATGCAGGGGTGACTATAGACCAAATTCTCTTCAGTAAAAACCCGAACCTGCAGCTTGGACAAACCCCAATTTTTGTCCACGACAAGGGAAGACCCAATCCTATGGGGCTGGTTGAATTTCCCTTTAGATTTGAAGGAAGCACAGAACCCGATACGCTCAAGTACCAGGTTAAAATGTACGATGGGGTGGTGAGACGTGTGTTGGAAATAAACGACAGTATTTTAGTGGCTACCGACGAGGAATACGGCCAAACCGTATTCTATAATTTGTACGATGGTTCGGCGATCCGTATTGACGGAAGACTGAGTCCGTACTCCATGGCCTTTGATAAAGGCGAACAAAAGCTTTACATTTCGGGGTATCCCAATTCCCAAATGTACATTTACGACCTTCGCCGCGGACCAGATCGGCATTGGAGTCCCCCCAACCCGGTACTGGCGGGATATCTGGGTGTTTACAAAGATGGGGAGAACACGCATTGTCCGCTTGGCACCGAAATAGGCGCAGACCAACGCATTTACAATGCCGGAACCACTTATGGTCGTACACGCGACGGTGGTGGTATGGGCTGGTACGACACAACTACCGGGGAAGTGGATGGATTTTATCTGCCCGAATTTGAGAACCACAGGGTTTTTTGGACTTCAAGCGCCCTAAATGGTCGTTACATCCTTTTTTCCACCAAACCAACCCTGGAGGGGGACCAGGGAAGGATATATTGTTGGGATACACAGCTGCAGGATTTTGCTTACCACATAACACCACCGGGGGTATTCGTGCCAGGACCTCTGGAAGAGGTCTTCCCCGGCCTGATGATGGGCTTTACAAAGACTGACAACAGCGAAATTGGCCGCCTTTATGGCTTTGAAGCAAAATCCGGAAAAGTGCTTTGGACCAAAGATGTTCCTGCAAATCCTGTTACAGCCATTTCTTTGGTACGCAGACACGCTTACAGTTTTCGTCAGGGACCGGATCGACACATTTGGGCCTTCCTGGGAAACACTTTGGTACGAATTGACCCGACCAATATTGAAATAAAGGTAGTTGGGAAGGCAAGTCCGGCTCAATTGGCCTTTGCCAAAAATGGGGTTTATACAGCAGGTGGACATGCCCTAAGACGCTTCAAAGATGTACCTGTTGAAACCAACACTTCCTCCATACCCAATACTAGGGGAAAGGATATGGAACATAAAGTGCACCCAAACCCCACCAGCGGCATAATAAACATTGAACCTCGCGATGCACCAATTCAGCAAATACGAATCTACAACATGAAAGGGGAATTGATTATTCAAAAAACACCAGCCGACCAAACAGAGGTGATTGACCTAAGCGCCTACCCCAATGGTTTGTATTTTATTCAAACATCAGACCTCGAAGGCCGTTCCGTCTCCAAAATCCTAAAAAAATAATCCCTCCGCCCTCCAATAAAAAAGAAGACTGGGACCAAAGCCCTTCCACCTGAAATAAACAAAGGGCTGCCTCCTAAAAGACAACCCTTTGCAGATTTTATTTTATTGTCCGCTAAAGACCAAAGGCCTTTTTAAGCTGATCCACGTAATCGAGCTTCTCCCAGGTAAAGAATTCTACCTCGCGCTCGCTTTTTTGTCCACCTGAAACAAACTCCACCTTGGCGGTGTAGGGCTTTCGCCCCATATGTCCATAGGCGGCGGTGGGTTCGTATATCGGGTTCTTGAGCCCCAGACGCTTGACAATCATACCGGGACGCAGATCAAAAATGCCGGCGATTTTTTCGGCAATTTCGCCATCGCTCAGACCCACCTTGGCACTGCCGTAGGTATTGACATAAACACCTACAGGTTCGGCCACCCCAATGGCATAAGCCAGCTGCACCAGTACCTCATCGGCCACCCCGGCAGCCACCATGTTCTTGGCGATGTGTCGCGAAGCATAAGCTGCAGAACGATCGACCTTGGAGGCATCCTTCCCGGAGAAGGCACCGCCACCATGGGCACCTTTGCCGCCGTAGGTGTCCACGATGATTTTGCGGCCGGTGAGACCGGTATCGCCGTGGGGACCACCAATAACGAATTTGCCGGTGGGGTTTACGTGCAGAATGTAATCGCTGAATAAGCCGGCTACATGGGTATGCAACTTTTTCTTTACGCGTGGAATGAGGATGTTTTGTACGTCCTCTTTAATTTTGGCCAGCATGGCGTCCTCTTCGTCGAAGGGATCGTGCTGGGTGGAAACCACAATGGTATGCACCCGCAGGGGCTGGTTGTTGTTGTCGTATTCGAGGGTCACCTGCGACTTGGAATCGGGACGCAGGTAGGTCATTTCACGGCCTTCGCGACGAATGTCGGCCAGCTCCATTAAAAGGAGGTGCGACAAATGCAGGGCCAGGGGCATGTATTCTTCGGTATCGCGACAGGCATAGCCGAACATCATGCCCTGATCGCCGGCGCCCTGGGTCTCTTCCGACTCGCGCTCCACGCCTCGGTAAATGTCGACACTTTGCTCGTGCAGTGCACTTAAGACCCCGCAGGACCCTGCATCGAACATGTACTCGGCCTTGGTATAGCCAATGCGCTCGATGACGCGACGCGCCACCTCCTGTACCGCCACATAGCCGTTGGTGTTAATTTCTCCGCTGACCACGACCAGTCCGGTAGTCACCAGTGTTTCGCAGGCCACCTTGGCATTGGAGTCCTGCCGCAGCAGTTCGTCCAGAACTGCGTCAGAGATCTGATCGGCTACCTTATCGGGATGCCCTTCCGATACAGATTCTGAGGTAAACAAATATCCCATAACAGCATACATTATAAGTCTGCCTGCCCCTGTTTCAGGGACCAACAGCACTTGTTAAACGAAAAAAGGGAATTTGGAAAACGACGAGCAAAAGATGCGTTTTAGCATTTTTTTTGAGTGGTTGCAAGCTGCCAAATCCCTCCACTGAATTTCAATGCTACAAAGTAACGAAAAAAAATTAAGAATATCGATTCTAAATTGGGGGGACTTTCCCTAAGTCCGGATTTTATGCCCCTTGAGCGCATAGTATAAGAGATATAGGAAAATCGGAACGCCCAACAGGTAAGCCTGCTGAGCCCCAACCCGGTCTTTGAGGGCCCCATAAAGCAGCGGCAAAAGGGCCCCGCCTACAATGGCAATAACCATGAGGGAACTGCCTGCCTTGGTAAAACGGCCCAGATCGGTCATCGCAAGGGGCCACAGGGCGGGCCACATGAGCGAACACCCCAGGGCTATGAGCCCTACGAAATAAATGGACAGGGCGGGGGGGACGAGGACTACAGCGAGGGAGCCGGCCAGTGCAATGAGGGTGACAATGAGCAGGGCGGTGGACTGACTCAGGTAACGGGGAATCAGCACGATGCCGGCCACATAACCAATCACCATTCCTACGGGAGCAATCCAGGCGTAAAGTTCGGGATGGGCCAGACCCAGACTCTCGGCGTAGTCGACCAGCGAACCCAGGGCTACGGTTTCTATTCCTACATATAAGAAGAGGGCGAGTACGCCCAGCAAGAGATGGGGGAACTGCCAGACGGAACTTTTTCCTGCGGCGTAGGGACAGTCCTGCGCTTCTTCTTCGCGCTCACCGGTAGCGGTAACTTCGGGGAGGGGTGCCAGCAAGGCCAGCAGACCGAGCAAAAGAAAGAGGATGCTGATGCCTATGAAGGGCAGTCGGGTATCGCTGAGCGCCACATCGCCAACACTTTTGCCAATAACAAGGGAGAGCACCAGTGGCGCAACGGGCCAGGCCAGCTTATTGGCAATGCCCATGATGCTGATGCGCCGGGCGGCGCTTTCTATGGGACCGAGAATGGTGACGTAAGGATTTACCGAGGCCTGTAAAAAGGTGTTGCCGGTACCGCTGATGAAGGAGGCCAGCAGAAAGAGCGGGAGACTCTCTAAGCGGGCCGAAGGCAAAAACAAAAGAAAACCCAGGGCAAAGAAGAGAAAGGACAAGGCCATGGTTTTTTTGTAGCCGATACGGGCAATCACCAGTGAAGCGGGATAGCCCAGCAGAAGGAAGGCCGAAAAGGTGGCGGCCAAAACCAGATAGCTCTGTGCCGAAGTAAGAGAAAGGGCCTGCTCCAAGAGCGGAATCAAATAGGTATTGATGCCCAGGGCAAAGCCGATGGCAAAAAACATGGTGCCCAGAATCATTAAGGGGGCCAGATACTTAGAAACCTTGGTGGACATAGCAAACTGCTGAAATAAATAATGGATTCGGTGCTTAAATATAGTAAATGTGTCGACGCCCGAGGGATCAAAATGAGCTCCGCTTCATTTTTCACATTTTTTTTGAAGCAGATATTTGGAAGAATATATTTTTGCTCTATCTTTGCATCCGCATTTGAAAACAGACATTCTGTTTCCCTTGCATCAGGGTCCCTTCGTCTAGGGGTTAGGACGCCAGGTTTTCATCCTGGAAACAGGGGTTCGATTCCCCTAGGGACTACCAGTAAAAACTTTAAGAATTTTATCTTTACAACGATGGCAAATCATCAATCTGCTAAGAAAAGAATCAGACAGGCCGAGGCCCGTAAGGTACACAATAAATATTACGCCAAAACTGCCCGTAATGCGGTTAAGTCTTTGCGTTTGACTACCGACAAGACTGAGGCCAGCACTCAGTATCCCAAGGTGGTTGCCCTGATTGACAAATTGGCTAAGAAGAACATTATTCATAAGAATAAGGCTTCTAACCTGAAAGCCAGTCTGGCCAAGCACATCAACACACTGGCCTAAGTCGCACCGACTTCACGGTCCCTTCGTCTAGTGGTTAGGACGCCAGGTTTTCATCCTGGAAACAGGGGTTCGATTCCCCTAGGGACTACAAAAAATGAGGCACATCCTTTTAAGGATGGCCTCATTTTGCTATTTATAATCTCAGCTAAGAGGGCCCTCGTTTTACAACGACCAAATCATTGGCCACCTCCCGCTCGCTGCCATCGGTTAGGGCAAACTCCTCGCCATTGCGCCAAAGTGCTACCGACAACTTTTCACCCGGCTTACTGGCTGTACCAACAGCAAAGACCTGTCCCTCGACCACAGCAAGGCCGTAGGCCTGGGTAGGATAGCTGCCATCACCCAAATCAACAGTCACTCCGTTTTTCCAATAACAGGCTACACGCACTCTGCCACTGCCACTGGCACGGGGACGTTCTTCGTAACCGGCGACATACACATCTTCTCCCTCTACCGCTACGGCAAAGGCTTCGGATTTATACTCCTCATTGCCCAAAAAGGTCCTGTTCCCATCCTGCCAATAACAGGCGCGCTCCCCAGAGCCGGTAAAGGCGATGCCGCCTACAAAGACGATCCCCTGCTCAGATACGGCTATGGAGCTGGCCAGACCGGAGGCATCGAGGATGACCTCCTCACCGTCTTTCCACCACACCGGAGCGCCGTTGCGGTCGCCCGCCACGTGCACAGCCCCATTGTGGACCGCCAGCGCCGAGGCATGGGCTGAAAAATAGCCAGGTCCCTCTTCATGGGTCAGCATAACCGGATCTCCGTTTTTCCAATACAGCGCATTGTACACATCGCTGTGGGTATTCAGCACACCAGCCACATACACGTCCCCGCCATCCACCACAATGTCGTTACCGGCATTACCCACGATGTTGCTGCCTTCATGCCCGGTCAAAGCGTGGAAGTCGGACCCGGCCCAATAGAAAGCGGCGGCGTTGCTGCCGCTCAGGTAGCTGCTGCCGCTGAGGTAGACCTGCTCGTCAGCTACGGCAAGCCCGCGATAATCGGAAGCATAAACCTCAGCTCCATACTGCTCCTTTTTCAGAGGCAGCACCTCACCATTTTTCCATACCACAGGCCAGGAACCATTTTCAGCGGGATGCTGTCCGTAACCCAGCACATAAACATCGACCGCCAGGGGCTCCGGCTCCGGCTCCGGATCGGGTTCCGGCTCTTCTTCTGCCGCTACAACGGTGAGACGGAGGGATGAGCTGTTTTCGTAACCTTCCTTTTGGGCATGAACAACAACTGTTCCGGTCTGCGCAAAAATGTGCGCGTAGCCGTCGAGCCGTTGACCGTCGGCCCACAGCTCTGCGTCGTTGATACTTTGTCCACCTACAGTTACTTCAAAAACCACCTGCTCCCCCACTTCCACTTCGGTGCTGTTGGTTGTTAACTGCAGCTGTAGGACTTCCTCCTCCAAAGGCGCTTCCTGCAAAGGCTCCTCGTCGTCGGAACAGGCCCAAAATAAAGCAGCCAACCCCAGCAACCCCACCCATAAAAAGATATTTTTCTTCATAACATTGTTTTAATCTTTGATATTGAAAACACTGCGGACTTCCTGATAGCTCATGCCATCCCAGTCGCCCCCTTCGGTTAAAACCGAATAGTCTGATGCGCCCATCGTCGCTCCGGGAGGAATCAGCACCAAACGGATTTGTATAGCGGGACTTTCGCTGGTCCCCGAAGTCTGTGAAACAGAGATGTTGATTCTGTTTTCCAAATCATCTCTTACATTCCAACTCCTCAAATCGTACTGATTGATTCCAGCGATGAATCGGCCCGGTACCGACCCCACGGCAGTTAACGCTGAAGTGGTGTTGCTGCCACGAAAAAAAACGAGCAGGGTTCCGTTCCTGTTTTCCACAAAATCGAACAACGAGGTGGCCCCGGTGACTTCCGTCAGCACTTTTATAAGAGCCGTACTCAGGTCTGCCGAGCGATTTCCCCACATATTGGACCAACCTCCGCCCAACTGCAACCATTCGGTGGCGAGGACATTGGCTGTACCAGGCAAACCCTGCTCGCCCTGAGGGCCTGGTTCACCCTGGGGACCTTCTACCAATTCTTCCTTTTTACAGGACGAAAATCCAAGCGCCAGGCACAAGAGGCACAATGCGCTCCATCGTAATGTTTTCATAATTCTGTCTATTTAATAATGATGCATCAGGGATAGGAAACACCACTGCCGCCACCCCAACCCAGGTGGCTGTCTGCTTCGTTGCCCTTGGCTACATTGACAAAGGAATTGCTGTCGAGACTCAGATTGGGCAGGTCGGGCCGACTGGTGCCGGCGCCGGTGTAGGCATAAAGGGCGTAATTGGGCAGGTGCTGAAACATGGTGTTGCTGATGCTGATTTTAGGATCGGCATGCATATAAATGGCGCCGGAATTGCTCTTGTTGGCCGCCGCAAAATCGCCCTTGGCATACTCAATCACCGCATTACTGATCAAATTGTCTTCCTGAGTAAAGCTGAAATGCAGTCCCCCCCAATTGCTCCCGTTGGCGGCCGTCAGGATTACCGGTGCACTGGGGCTGCCCTCAATACGGATGCTGTAATCGTAGGGGAGCATGTCTCCCGCCTGCAAATAGGCGCTGGATTTGAATTGCAGCTCTACACCGGCTTCTATGCTGAGGTGACCGCCATTTTTAACATGTACGCGACCGTCCACCAGGTAAGGAACATCGAGCTTGTTCCAGCGCGCCGTTTGCTCTATGGCGTAATACTCCGACACCACATTGATAAAATCGCTGGCATTGCCACTGAAGCTGGAGGTGGCATCGAGAATGTGGGTGTGGTAGGCCGAAATTTTCACGGGGACCCCTTCGTTACCGGTCACCAACAAAGCGCTGGTGCTTACCTCGGAGTTGCCGCCATTGAGTTGCAGTCCGTGTGTGCCGCCATCGCGTACGGTCAAATGATCAAAGGCCACGCGGGCATCGTGAGCAACGGCTACACTGCCCTCGTAATGGGGCGACATTTCGGTAAATGCCTTACCACCTGCGTATTCTATCACGGTGTGCTGCAGTTTGGTGTTGCTGTTGGACGAATAAAAAATCAGGCCTCGCCAATGGCCTTTATTGGCGCTGGTCCCTGTAAAAACGATGGGTTCATTGGGCGTTCCGAGGGCTTCAAAACCCACCTCATCCCTGAAACTCATGCCGGCATCGGCCGCAAAGGCAATGACCACACCGGGTTCAATCTGAATCTGTACGTCGCCACTGATCTTCATGTAACAATCGATGAGGTAGTCGACGGGCCGGTCGGGATCGTTGACCAGCACCCGGTCCTGGGTAAAATAATCACATTCCAGGGCTACCGGGGGCAGCAGCACCTGCTCCTCCTCTTCGGGTTCACAGGCACAGTCGTCCTCGCTGCAGCTGCTCATTGTAAAAGTCAGCATACCAAATCCCAACAAAAAAAGCAGGGATGCATCTTTCCAAAACATCTTTTTCATAACAAATTGACTTAAATTGGTTTATAGTTGTTCTGCCACACAGGCCTTTGCTCATTAGTGGCCATTTCACGCAGAAGTAAACATCCTTCGTGCATTTTTTTATAAATTGGGCACTCGTGTTTACTTTTTTAATCGCCCAACATTAATGAATAAGGACCAGCAGTGGATCGATGCGCTTCAAAAGGGGGACAGGGAGATTCTGGGAAAGATTTACCTCCACCACCGGGAAGGCTTTCTGAGGTACGCCCAAAGGTATGCTCTGCCCGAGGAAGAGCTGAGGGATATTTATCAGGACAGCATCATTGCGCTCTACGAAAACGTTCGGCAAGGCAAGCTGGAAGGCCTAAAAAGCAGTCTCAAAACCTACCTCTATGCCATTGGGAAGTATAAAATACTGGCCCGGCTCAAAAATTCTGCCGTGTCGACCTCCGAGCTGATGGTGGAGCCGCTTGCCGACGGTCCCGAGCCTCTGGAGACCAGCGCCGCGGAGGAGCGCCAACAAAAACTGCAGAGGGCATACGAACAGCTGGGACCCCGCTGTCGCGAAATTCTGAGACGCTTCTATTATGAAGCGCAGAAGCTGGAGGAGATCAGGGAGGCACTGGACTATCCCAACAGAGATACGGTGAAGGCGCAAAAGTCGAGGTGTTTAAAGCAACTGAAGGAAATTGTACACAGTCATGGACAAAGACAAGCAGGATTGGATCAATGATTATTTTGAGGGCAGACTCTCCCGTGAACAACAAGTCGAGTTCGACTTGTTGCTGCAAGCGGATGACGAACTGGCGGGGGACTTTCAATTTGAAAAGGAGGTACGGGAAGCAGTGATCCGCCAGGAACGGGCGGTGCTCAAAGCCCAATTACAGGAGCTGGACCGGCAGCCGGCCGTAGTACGGCGACATTTTGGCTGGTGGAAGGTGGCTGCTGCCTTGTTGCTCCTCCTGGGCCTGGCCGGCACGCTTTGGCTGACCCTTCGCCCTACAAGCACCGGACAGCTCTACGCCCAATACATGGCGCCCTATCCCAATGTGCTTACGCCTGCAGTGCGCGGGGCCGAAGCCGATGCGTCGGCCCTGGCGGAAGCTCTTGCCCTTTACGAGGCCGAAGACTACGCGGCAGCCGCACACAGACTGGAACAATTGTATGCCAAGTCGCCCCAAAAATCGATCGCCTTTTACCGGGCACTTTGTCTCCTCTATCTGGAACAGCCGGCCGAGGCCCTGGTTTTGCTGGAGCAATGGGAGCATGAGGAGGAAGGACAACCCGCTGTTGCGGTGATGCACTGGTACCAGGCCTTGGCGCATCTGCAAATGAACCAGGCCGACGAAGCCCTGAGATTTTTCACGCTGGTCAGCCAGTCGGGCGACAGTCTGGCCACCCCTGCCGGGGAAATCATTAAGATTTTGCAAGGCCTTTAAAAAGACGCCACAAACCCAAAAGCAGCAGTCCCACTGCCAGTCCCCCCACCCCAAACAGCCAGTTGGACACCCGGTCCTTTTGGCTTAGAATGGGCCCCGCATGCCCGTTGACTACGAAGCCGGCCCAGAAAAAGGGATGGCTTTTCATGGGATGAGCGGCCAGAAAATCGCGTTTGGCCAAGGCCAGGGCTTCGGACTTGGAGCGCCCTTTTTTCAGATGCCGGTAAAAGTCCTGCATCAGCACGGCGGTTTCCTTGTCGGGGACTTCCCACAAACTGTAAACGGCCGAACGAACGCCCGAGTAGGTCAGGGCGCGCGACAAACTCATGAGTCCTTCCCCGTTTACGAGCTTCCCCATCCCGGTATTGCAGGCACTCAAAACCACCATTTCGGCCGGAAAATGAAGTCCGTATAATTCGTGGTAATGCAGCTCCTCTTCGTCCTGAAAAACCAGACTCGAATGATGGGGCCTTTCTTCGTCCATCAAGGCATGCATAGCAAAATGGTAGATTTTATAATCGAGGGCACTGGCCAGAAAACGGTCCCTGGTGGCCTGCTCGCCTTCATAAAGCGTCCCCTTCCATGTGCGACTGATGGCAGCTGCTTCTCGAGCAGCACCGGCAAGGTTCTGCAACCGCTTGTTGTCGCCCGGGCGGTTTTCGCTCCTGTTCTGAAGGTAGTCGGTGGAGTAACGGGGCGCAAAAGCGGCAAAGGGTTTCTGGGGTACGGGGACCTCCGCGGCCTTTCCCTGGAGGTACCACAATCTCAGGCCGTAGGAGTAACTGATGGGGACCCGGGCGACCAAAGGCTGGCCGTGGACCGAGTCGACCAGGGTCTCGAAGGGCAAATAATTCAACACATTATCGGGCACGATAACCAGGCTGTGCAAATCCCCATACCCCAAATCCAAGGGGGCCAACAAAGCCTGGTACAGTTCGCGGGCATAAAGCGAGGCCGGGTTTTCTATGTTTTGAAGGGCCTGGTGATAGGCTCGAACCTTTTGCAACAAGACTTGGTGGGGACCCAAATCGAGCAAACGTACCGCTTCGTCGGACACTACAAAAGCATAGAGCCGCTCACTGGCCAGCAAGTAGCGCACCAGCACCTGATCCTCCGCTAAGGCACTCTGAATGTCGTTGGTGGTTAAGGAGTCGGAAAAGAAGGGAAAGTATTGTTGGTCCTTTTCCCGAATGCGTGCTTCCACAGCCTGAAGACGTTTCGACAGCTGCCGGTAATTGCTTTCTTCCTTCTCCGTGAGGGTGGATTTGCTCAGCAATTCGCCCAACTTAAGTTGTAAGAGATTGCGCTGGACAAAGAGGCTGTCGGGCACATTCAAAAAGCGCAAATGCTTGGCATCAAATTCCTTGGCCAGGTGCTGGGAGCGATTGCGCTCGACCAACTGCAGCAAACCGGCCGCATCGGTCTCGCCCAAACAAAGGTGCAGCGAAAGGAGGCCCTCATTGATGCTGGCGCTGAGGGCATCGAGACTGGGATTGTACACGCCTTTTTGATAGTAAGCGTTGAAGAGACGCGCCCCCAGGTCGTAAAAGTGCAGGGCCAGTCGGCCGTAAGCCTCCGCGCCCTGGCGGTCGTACTCCTGCTGGTAGATCCCGCCCATTTGCTTGAGCGCCTCTATGTAATACACGTCGTTGCGGTGCCTGAAGTCGTCTATTCGCAATACCGAAGCATCACTCACTGCCTGCCCCAGGAGGACCGACACCGCCTCCAACACCAGCTTCTCTGCTTCAGGAAAGCGTCCCTGCTGCTGCAAAATGGCTGCCTTTTTAAGGTAGAGATTCATTCGGTTGAAAACCCGTATGTCTGTCTCCTCACCTATTTGCAAGGCCTGGTCAAGGGCCGCCAGGGCCCGCTGTGGGTCCTCTTCGGCCTCCAGATAATAGCTGCCCAAACGCGAATAAGCAATCATTTGATTGTAACGATCGCCCAGTCGCACACTTTCGGCCAGGGCCTTGTCCAGATAGGCCTTCCGCTGCCTGCGTTCCTCTGCCAACGAAAAATTGGAGAAGGGGCCTGCGGCACTCTGAAGGGCCGACAGGAGGTGGCTGGAATATTGTCTTTGCTTGGCGGGATGCAGCTGCTCAAAATGCTGCAACAAGCTGTCCAGCTGCCGCTGTCCCCCTGCCTTATCCCCTCTCATATCCGTGTACAACAGATGGATGCGGTGCTTATTGATGTAATGTTCCGGCCTGGGCTTCCCTCCCCGCTCGAGCCAGTTCTGAAAGTGCCTGTTCATCGTCTGCAACAAGTCCTCTGCCCCCTGCTGGTCGCCATACTGGGCATAAAGTCGCATCAAATTACCATATACCGTCAGGAGATAACGCTCTTCCAACTCGGGCACTTGTTCCCACAGCTCCCGCGCTTTGTGATAAGCCTTTAGCCGCTCGGTGAAGAAGCCGGTATGGGCATGCACCACCCCAATATTGTTGTACACCAAAGCCATATCGTGCCGCAAATCCAACACTTCAGGATCGTGCAAAGCTTCGTAGCGCAGCAGCGATTTTTTATAATGCTCCAGTGCGGCGCCATAATCCCCATTCATGTCGTAAAGGTAGCCCAGATCATATATCCAATCGGCCTCCTCCCTGGCAGGCAGTGCGTCCGTGAGATGGGCGGCACTCTCCAGTGCCAGCTCCAGTGCACGCGACCAGTTTCCCCTGCCTCCTTCCTCAAGGTAGGACGCTTTGTTAGATCGGAAGCGGGCGACTTGCAGACTGTCGCCGGCAACTGCTTCATTTTCTCTTGTCTGGGAGAAAAGGGGCGACCAGCAAAACAGACTCAGAACAATAAAGGTGCAGCAAAATTTTCTCATCATAGGGAAAGGATCTAAACCACTTCAACGGCCGGTTGAAACACCGCTTTAAAAAAATCCTGTAAAAAACTCAGCACTTATTTATAACAGCCCTTGACGGCAATGGTTGAAAATAAAGGGCGAATAACTTAACTTTGTTTAACTTATTGACCAAAACCCTATAACCATGACCCAGTACGCAAAACTCTCCATTAAGGAACTGGCGGTGGAAGACCGTCCCCGCGAAAAAATGCTCCACAAGGGCTTAACTGCCCTGTCCGATGCCGAACTGCTGGCCATTCTTCTGGGATCGGGCAGCTCCCGTGAATCGGCGGTGGACCTGGCCCGTAAAATAATGGCGGGCTTTCAAAACAACCTCAACCTCCTGGGCAAGGCGGAAATCGAGCAACTGCAAAACCGCTTTCACGGCGTGGGCCAGGCCAAGGCCGTGACCATTGTGGCGGCTATGGAACTGGGGCGCAGACGCCTCTTACAGGAAGTCCTGGAACTGCCTCAAATCAAAAGCAGCAGCGATGTGTACAGTTTGATGCAGCCGGTGCTGGGCGATTTGCCCCACGAGGAGTTCTGGATTTTAATGCTGAACCGCGCCAACAAGGTGCTGCAACGCTACAATGTGAGTAAGGGTGGGATGACCGGCACGGTGATTGATGTGCGCCTGATCCTGAAAAAAGCACTCAACTGCAGAGCCGCCTCCATGATTCTGAGTCACAACCACCCCTCCGGGAATCTTCGTCCCAGCGATGCCGACCAAAGAATAACCGCCAAGCTTAAGGAGGCCGGAAAAATCATGGACATTCCGGTACTCGACCATGTGATTGTAACAGATAATGGCTATTTTAGCTTTGCCGATGAAGGCCTGTTATAAGCACCTTGATGAAAAAACACCAGCTGATTCGACTCCGACACCATGAGATTGATAAAAAACGATGGGACGCGGGCATTGCCAGCTCCACGCATCCCCTCATCTATGCCGACAGTTGGTACCTGGACCTTGTAGCGCCGCAATGGGAGGCGGTGGTGTCGGACGATTACAGCATCCTTTGGCCGCTGACCATCAACAGAAAACACCTTTGGCCGATGTTGGTGCAGCCGATGTTTACCCAGCAACTGGGCATCTTTTCGTCGCAGCCGCTCGACAAGCAAATGGTGACTCAAATCTACAAGAAGAACCCCTACCCCATTCTTACCCTGCAAAGTCACGCCCAAACCAAATGGCCGGCAGCCCGGCAGGTGACCTCCAAACAGAATGCCGTATTGCCGCTCCAAAAAGACTATGACAGTCTGCAAAAAGCATTTCGTAAAGGGCGCAAACACAGTGTAAAAAAGGTACTGAAAGACCCAGGCATTTATCTTTCCCATGCGTCAACGGAGGCCTTTATCACTTTTACACAAAAGCACAACAACTACAACTTAGCTGAAAGACATCTTCAACTGCTGCAAGCATTGATTACCGGCGCACTGGCGCGCCATAATGGCTTCATCCTTTCGGCAGAATCGGAAGACAAGGGCCCTCTGGCCATGGCCTTTTTTCTGCGAAAATACCAACGCATCATCCACTTATCGGGGCACTCTTCTACTGGGGGACTGGCAAAGGACGGCATGTCGCTCATTATAAATCAGGTGATAAAGGACTACGCCGGTTCAGACTACCTGCTTGATTTTGAAGGTTCGGACCTCAAAGGGGTGGCCAGCTTTTACCGCAGTTTTGGCGCTGACGTTGAATGCTACCAGAGTTACCGGCATCCTTGGTTCAAAAACTGGCAAAGAATAAGAAAAGGATTAGGCCAAATAATGGGCGACTTTTAATATTATCTGTTATTTTTGTCAAAATATCGAACCGATGGAGATAAAGTACATCAATCAACCACCTTCTATCCTCAACCAATTTATAGCAGAAATTCGCGATCAGCACATTCAAACCGATCCGCTGCGCTTTCGTCGTAACCTGGAGCGTATTGGCGAAATTTTCGCCTACGAAATCAGCAAAACGCTCAGCTATGAGGAAAAGGACATCCAAACCCCACTGGGGGTTGCTAAGGAGTTCCTGCCCCAGGAAAAACTGGTTATTGCCTCTATTTTGCGCGCCGGCATTCCCTTGCACAATGGTCTGCTCAACTATTTCGATCGCTGCGAAAATGCTTTTGTCTCGGCTTTTAGAAAGTACAACGAAGACGGCCATTTTGAAATCAACATCGAATACATTTCAGGACCCGATCTTAACGGAAAGACTTTGATTTTGGCCGACCCAATGCTGGCCACCGGCTCCTCGCTCGAGCTGGCTTTCCAGGCCCTCAAAGCCAACGGCATTCCCGCCCACGTGCACATCGTCTGCATCATTGCCAGTCAGGCCGGTGTTGAGTATGTACAAAACATGCTGTGCGACGAACCCGTTACGCTTTGGTTGGCTGGTGTGGATGAGGAGTTGAACGCCAAATCGTACATTATTCCGGGCCTGGGTGATGCAGGAGATCTGGCCTACGGCTCCAAACTCTAGGGCAAACGCCGCACCGCACCCTGATCGACGCAGCTTTCGAGCAATTGGCCCATGCTGCGGTGCAGGATTGGATGCTGGCAGTGCGACCAGTGCTCACACAGGGGCAGTAAGGTGAAGCGACGCAAGTGCAGACGGGGATGCGGCAGGGTGAGTCGCTCGGTTTGAATCACCCTTGTTCCGCTCCACAACAAATCGATATCGATACCCCGGGAGGCATAGCCGCCTCCCGCTTGTCTGCGTCTTCCCAGAGCCGATTCGACCTCCAGCACCAGGGTCAACAAGTCCTCCGCTGCCAAAACCGTTTCGATTTCCACCACCCGGTTTAAAAATGGCCGCTCTGCTGTAAATCCCCAGGCCTCACTCTCGTAATCCGAGGAACTCAGCAGCACCCGAAGCCCTGCCTTGCACAGACGTTCCAGGGCCGCATCCATCAAACGGCCGGTTTCTGCCTCATTGCCACCCAAAAGCAACAAAAAACGCTGCGCGCTAACTATTTCACTCATCTTTTTCTACAAATAAAAAGGGGTTGCCAACAATTTTGTAAATTAGCAGCATAATGGCACAAAGCTACGATATTCTGTCCTTTTCCTAAAAACACAAATTATGAGTAAGTTTTTAAAGTATTTTCTGGCGGTTCTTTTGGGATCCATGGTTTCGGCCCTCCTTTTTGTCCTGGGGCTTTTCATGTTCATCGGCATATTGGCGGCCTCCTCGGGCGGCGAAGTAAAAGTGGCCGACAACTCGCTCTTGGTTTTAGATCTCAATGGTCCCATTACCGAGCGCTCCTCGCAGGATCCACTGGAGCAAATTATTGCTGAGCTCACCGGCGATGTGGCCCCGGCTGGTCTCAATGAGGTTTTGGCTTCCATCAAAAAGGCCGGTGAAGACGAGCGCATTAAGGGCATTTACATGGAGAGCGGTCTGACCATGGCCGGCTACGCCACCCTGGAAGAAATTCGGAACGCCCTCATCGAATTTCGCGCTACGGGCAAGTTTGTTTACAGTTTTGCCCCTGTGTACACCCAAAAGGCTTACTACCTGGCTTCGGTGGCCGACAAGGTTTACCTGAATCCTGCAGGAATGCTCGATTTTCAGGGACTGAGTGCCGTGTACTCCTTTTATAAAGGAACGCTGGAAAAGCTGGGCATCGAAATGCAGGTATTCAAGCACGGTGAATTCAAATCGGCCGTTGAACCCTACATCCTGGAAAAGATGAGCGACGAGGCCCGTCTGCAAACCGAAGTCTACCTGGGTTCCATTTGGAACCACACCCTGGAAAAAGTAGCGGCCGCCCGGGGCATAGACCCCCAAGTACTGAACCAAAGTGCCTCCAGGGCCCCGGTAATGATGAACGACGAAGACCTGCTGGCTACGGGACTCATCGACGGTTTCCGGTACAAGGACGAGGTGCTTTCTGAATTGAAAGTACTGACGGGCACCGACGAAAAAGACGATCTGGAAGCCCTCAGCATTGCCAGCTACAGCAAGGTCTACCTCCCCGGCAAGAAGAAGGGTTTGGAGAAAAATAAAATTGCGGTTATTTATGCCGAAGGGGCCATCGACAACGGCAGCGGCGGTATTCAAAGCGACGATCTTTCCCGCACCATTCGCGAAGCACGCCGCGACAGCTCCATCCAGGCCATTGTATTGCGCATCAACTCACCGGGGGGGTCCGGTTTGGGTTCGGAAATCATCTGGCGCGAAGTAAAATTGGCCAGGGAAACCAAGCCGGTAGTGGTATCGATGGGTGATTTGGCCGCTTCGGGGGGCTATTACATTGCCTGTGCCGCCGACAGCATCATAGCCCATCCCAACACCCTTACCGGAAGCATTGGTGTATTTGGTATGCTGCCCAATACCCAGGGCTTGCTGAACAAAATCGGGGTGACCACCGACCGGGTTACCACCAACGATTTTTCTGATTTCCCGGCCCTCGACCGCCCCTTCTCTGCTTCAGAAAAAGCACTGATGCAAGCCTACATTGAGCGCTTCTACGGCATTTTTCTTCAGCGTTGCGCCGACGGTCGCAATACCACCGTGGAAGCCATCGACGAAGTGGGCGAAGGACGTGTATGGTCGGGCGCCAATGCCCTTGAGCTGAAGCTGGTCGACAAGCTTGGCGGCATCAACGAGGCCCTGGCCACTGCGGCCGGCATGGCAGAGTTGGAAGACTACCGGGTGGTGGAACTTCCCGAAGTGCTTGATCCCTTTCAGCAGATTATGCAGAGTCTTTCAGAAGGCGCCTCTGCACGCCTGGGCAAACAAATATTGGGCGAGCATTACCGCACCCTGCAAACGATCGGAGAATGGCAAAACGCCTATCCGGTACAGGCGCGTCTGCCCTTTGATCTGGAGTTAAATTAAGAACAGCGGCTCGCTTATGCTCCAAGGTCTTCGCCTGCTCCTATGGCCCTTTTCGCTGCTTTACGGCCTGATCATGGCGTTTCGCAACCGCCTCTTTGATGCCGGATGGCTGCCCGCCACAGCTTTTCCGCTGCCGGTGATTTCGATTGGGAATATTACCGTGGGGGGGACTGGCAAGACCCCGCTTACCGAACTGCTGCTGCACCTGCTTAGCGACAGGTACAGTTGTGCCACCCTTTCGAGGGGCTATGGCAGGGCCACCAAGGGCTTTCGCCTGGCTGACGCCGGAGATACGGCCTTAAGCATAGGCGATGAGCCGCGACAATTACAACTGAAGTTTCCCCGGCTAAGGGTAGTCGTGGCTGAAAAGCGGGTAGAAGGGATGCAGGCGCTGCTGCGCCTGCCCCAACCGCCTCAGGTGGTGGTACTCGACGATGCCTTCCAGCACCGCTATGTAAAGGCGGGACTGTCGATACTGGTGGTGGACTACCACCGCCCCCTGTGGAAGGACCATTGTTTCCCGGCCGGCAATCTGCGGGAAGGTTTTACCGGGAGAAAGCGTGCCGATCTGGTGGTGGTGAATAAATGTCCCCCCGACCTTACGCTGGAGGAAGCCGATGAAATAGCGCGGAGACTGAAACTAAGGGCACAACAGCGGCTCTTTTTCGCCACCATAGCCTATTTGCCGCCACGGCCTTTGCGGGAGCAGGGTGCCCATGCGGTGCTGGACGAACAACTGCCACCACCTGGCGAGGAGTTGCTTGTGCTGGCGGGCATTGCGCGCCCCGAACCCTTTTTCCAAAAAATGGAGGCTTATGGAAGACCGCTGCGCAAACTCATCTTCCCCGATCACCACGCCTTCAATGCCAAAGATCTGGCTCAAATCCGGAAAGCTTTACAGTCGGACAGCAAAGGTCGAAGCCTCATGCTCACCACTGAAAAGGATGCCGTTCGCCTCGCTGCGATACCGGAAATCGACAGCGACCTGCTGGGCCGTATCTGGTACCAGCCCATTCGCCTGCAAATTCTTTTTGACCAACAAAAAATATTTGAAAATTTAATACTAAGCTATGTTGAACAAGATCAAGGAAACGGCTGACTTTTTAAAGGCGGCTCAAAAGACCCAGCCCAAGACCGGCATCATACTGGGAACCGGACTGGGCGGATTGGTCAAGGAAATTGTGATGGAAAAGACCATTCCCTACAACGAGATTCCCCACTTTCCGCTTTCGACCGTGGAGGGCCACCAGGGCAAACTCATCTTCGGAACCATTAAAGGCACCCCGGTTATGGCGATGCAGGGTCGCTTTCATTACTACGAAGGCTACAACATGAAGGAAGTCACCTTTCCGGTAAGGGTTATGCAACAAATGGGCATCAGCAATCTGGTGGTATCGAATGCCAGCGGGGGACTGAATCCCGACTTTAAGGTGGGCGACATTATGGTGATTGACGACCACATTAATATGTTTGGCGACCACCCGCTGATTGGAAAAAACCATAAAGAACTGGGCCCCCGCTTTCCGGATATGAGCGAACCCTACAGCAAGGAGCTCATAGCCCGCGCCCATGCCATAGCCCAAAAGCACCAGATTGAACTCAAACAAGGCGTTTACGTCGGTACCAGCGGTCCCACCTTCGAAACCCCGGCAGAATACAAGTTTTTCCGGGTGATTGGGGGCGATGCCGTAGGCATGAGCACCGTGCCCGAGGTAATTGTGGCTCGCCATGCCGGCATTACCTGCTTTGGTGTCAGCATCATTACCGATTCGGGAGTACCGGGACAAATTGTGGAGATCTCGCACGAAGAGGTTCAGGAGGTCGCAGCCAAGGCGGAACCATTGATGACCCGCGTTATTGCCGAACTGGTAGCGACCTTATAGACGGCCAACAAACGGCTCAGCAGCTCAGCGACCCAGCGCCACGGCAGTTCGGTAAGTGCCGGGATCGGCACCGGGACCGTGCCAATGAACCTGAAGGACGTACCAGGCGGGCGGGCAGACCCGCCCCGCATCGTCGCTGCCGTCCCATACCCAAAAGCCTTCGCGACCTGCCGGTGCATTGTTGACCAAACAACGCACCGGCAGGCCGCGCTCGTTGTAAATGGTCACGCTGCAAAGCAGCCCTGCTTCTTCAAAGGCATAGTGCAGGTACAACAAATCGTTCTGCCCGTCGCCATTGGGGCTAAAGAGCTCCGGCGCCGTGCGCAGGGGCGACTTGCTCTGCTTGCGGGTGGGGGCCGACTGAGAATTGGGGCGACCGGGGGTTCCGTAGCCGGCGTCGGCTGCGGCAGATTGCCAGTTGTGGGGACTCAGTGAGGGAGCCCGGACATCCAAACGCTCCAGGGCTACGCCCTTCGTAACGTCTAAATAGGGGTTATGGAGCCCGGCATGGTAGTCCATCCGATCCAGCACCTCTCCCCTTCGGTTGGTCAGCAACACGCTGCCGCCCTCGTTGATGTAATTGGGTAAGGCTTCCTCCGGAGCCAGCAACAGCAAGTCCTTAATTCCAAATTGCGTCTGCAGCCAGGCATAGTCGCCACACAACACAAGATAAGCTCCTGGCATAAAAGGCGTTTCATACTGCGAAAGAGCAAACAGTTTCTCGGGAAGCCCGTCTTCGCCTGCACGTGCCAGGTAGAGGGAAGAGAGATCGACAATGCGCGCGCTGCAGTTGTACAGTTCTACATAATCGCTGCCGCCCGTTGGGGGATCGTAGAGCAGTTCATTGATGACTACATCGCCGGCTTGGGCGACTTCAGGGCGACCCACCACCAGCGCTTGGTCTGCTTCCAACAAATTGCCGGCCCAATCAAAGGGGCGTCGGGTCCAATGCAGACTGAGAAGATGCCCAACTTCGGGGGCGCGATTCCAGGTCAACAGTACTTGCCGGTTCCACACCGCCTCCAATTGCGTGGTGAAGTCCGGGTCGCCCGATCCCTCCAAAACAGGGCTTTCCTCAAACGAAGACGGCACCAGATTCTTGCTGAACGTCACCACCAGATGCAGGGAATCCTGCCAATACAGACTGCGCACGCGGGGCGCTTGCGCATCGGGGAGTACCTGATCGAGACTGTTGGGGCCTCCCGGCGTGCCGCCCTCGGTGGCTAAAGAATAGTCCCAGTTGTGGAGACTGTGCGACAGATGGTCGGTATCTTTTCGTTCGAGCGACCAGCCGCCATCACGCTTGAAACCTGCCTGTCCCATCGTACGCGAATACGCCAGGGCGTCGATGACTCCGCCTTGGGGAGAACGAAGGACCAGTGTCCCGGAACTGACGGTGAGACTGCTGAAACCTTTTAAAGGAAGCACCTCCTTATGGCCCTCCCACTGTTCGCTCTTGGCAGTGGGAACCAACACGACCCAGGCCCGGGCTGCAAGTTGAAAAGAATCCAGGACGGTGGACCGCCCGTTGATTTCGAGGGTCCACCCACCCAACTGAAGCGACTGCTCACTGCGGTTAAACAGCTCGACAAAAGGAGATTCCGGCAGTCCCACAACCGGCTGGGGATCGGCCAGCACTTCAGAAAAAACGACCATAGGTCGCTGCGGAGTTTCTGCGACGACAAAAGCAGAAAAAAGCTGCCCGCTCAGGGCCAGCAAAAGGAGAAAATAGCGAAGCATGGGCTTGGGGTTAAGTAATAATTATCTACCTTTGCAACAAACAATTGCTGAACGGTTGCCTTGACAGGCAGCAATTTAAGCAATTTTTCAACATTGTAAAACTTAATAGTCTAACCAGGAATGAGAGTAGCAATTGTAGGCGTTAGCGGAGCTGTAGGCCAGGAATTTCTCCGCGTTCTCGATGAAAGAAATTTCCCCATGGACGAGCTGGTGCTTTTCGGCTCAGCCCGGAGTGCCGGAAAAAAATATAGTTATAAGGGTCAGGAACTGACCGTTAAGGAATTGAAGCACAACGACGATTTCAAAGGCATCGATATTGCACTGACATCGGCCGGGGCTTCTACCTCCAAAGAATTTGAAAAAACCATCACCAAGTACGGGGCCATTATGATCGACAACTCCAGTGCCTTCCGTATGGATGAGGATGTGCCCCTGGTGGTGCCCGAGGTGAATGCTGCCCGCTGTGCCTCCCTGCCCCGTAATGTGATCGCCAACCCCAACTGCACCACCATTCAGTTGGTGGTGGCCCTGCAGGCCATCGAAAACCTTTCGCACATCAAAAGGGTGCATGTATCGACCTATCAGGCAGCCAGTGGTGCCGGCGCCACCGGCATGGAAGAGCTGGACCTTCAGTCCAAACAACTCGCCCGCGGCGAAGCCCCAACGGTAAACAAATTCCAGTACCAGTTGGCCATGAACCTGATTCCTCATGTGGATGTGTTTACCGATAACGGCTACACCAAGGAGGAAATGAAGATGTACAACGAAACCCGCAAGATTATGGGCAGCGACATTCAGGTGAGTGCCACCTGCGTAAGGGTTCCGGTAATGCGCGCCCATTCGGAAGCCACCTGGGTGGAGACCGAGCGGCCCATTTCCGTAGAAGAGGCCCGCGAGGCTTTCCGCCAGGCCGACGGGGTTGTGTTGATGGACAAGCCTGCGGACAAGGAATACCCCATGCCGCTCTTCTTAGCCGGACGCGACGAAGTCTTCGTGGGACGGGTACGCAGCGATTTGTCTAATCCCAACGGCCTTTCTTTCTGGACGGTTTCGGACCAGATTAAGAAGGGAGCAGCCCTCAACGCCGTACAAATTGCCGAATACATGATTAAAGCAGGCTTGGTAAAATAGTCGACCGATTCGCTTTGGCGCTAAAAACATACCGATAAAGGCTGGTTTATTTAAACCGGCCTTTGTTTTTTATTTAATGCGCCTCCCCGGCGGGGACAGCTGCTTGGCGCCACCTATTTTTTTTATATCTTAGAACAAAAAAAACATGCGCTCAGACATCGAGATTGCCCAAAGTACGCAACTGCGCCCCATTAGGGAAATTGCTGCCCGACTGGGGGTTAAGGAGGACCAACTGGAACCTTACGGACACTACAAGGCCAAACTTCCCCTTTCTTTAATTCAAGCGGATAAAATCAGAGACAAAAAGCTGATTCTGGTCTCTGCCATTTCTCCCACTCCGGCCGGCGAAGGCAAAACCACCATTTCCATCGGTCTGAGCGAGGGACTCAACCGCATAGGCAAGCAAAGTACCGTGGTGCTTCGTGAACCCAGTCTCGGCCCGGTATTTGGCATTAAGGGCGGGGCCACCGGTGGAGGACACGCCCAGGTGGTGCCCATGGAGGACATTAATCTGCATTTTACGGGGGACTTCTCGGCCATTGAAAAGGCCAATAATCTGCTGGCGGCACTCATCGACAACAACATTCAGAGTCAGAGCACCTCCCTGGGCCTGGATCCCCGGACGGTACACTGGAAGCGGGTGATGGATATGAACGACCGGGCCCTGCGCCACATCATTGTGGGCTTAGGGGGTACGGCATCAGGGGTTCCGCGCGAAACAGGCTTTGACATTACGGCGGCTTCTGAAATCATGGCGATTTTGTGCCTGGCAGAAGATTTTCACGACCTGAAGCAGCGCATCGGCAACATTTTTGTCGGTTTTACCTACGATAAAAAGCCGGTCTTCGCCAGGGACCTGAAGGCAGAAGGCGCTATGGCGGCGCTGCTTAAAGACGCGATAAAACCCAACCTGGTGCAAACACTCGAGGGCAATCCGGCCATCATCCATGGGGGACCCTTTGCCAACATCGCTCAGGGGACCAACTCGGTACTGGCCACCAAAATGGGTTTGTCGTTGAGTGAGTATGTGGTGACGGAAGCCGGCTTTGGTTTCGATCTGGGGGCGGAAAAATTCCTGGACATCAAATGCGTGTCGGCAGGCATACAGCCCAGTGCCGCAGTGCTGGTGGCGACCATCCGCGCCCTTAAATACCATGGTGGTGTGACACTGAGTGCGCTGAACCAACCCGATGCTGCAGCCGTGGAGAGGGGCCTCGAAAACCTGGAAAAGCACGTGGAAAACATGCGTAAGTTTAATGTTTGTCCAGTAGTCGCCATCAACCACTTTGCCAGCGATTCGGAAGAGGAAGTGGCTGCCATAAAAGCCCGTTGCAAGGCGCTGGGCGTAAAAGCCGCTGTTGCCAGGGTACACGCCGGGGGAGGCGAGGGCGGAGAGGAACTGGCCCGCATGGTGAGCGAAGTAGCCGAAGCCTGTACCTGTGAATTTAAACCGCTCTACGATTGGAACTGGGAGGTGGAACGAAAAATTGAGACGATTGCCCGTGAAATCTACGGCGCTGCCGCCATTGATTATACACCCCAGGCCAGGGCCGACCTGAAAAAAATCAGCGACCTGAATCTGGAGCATCTGCCCGTTTGTATCGCCAAAACACAAAAATCGCTCTCCGACAATCCCAAACTGCTGGGACGTCCCGAAAACTTTGTGGTTACAGTACGCGAAATTGAAATTGCTGCGGGTGCTGGTTTCATCATCCCCATTACGGGCAACATCATGCGTATGCCGGGCTTGCCTGCACAACCGGCAGCAGAGAAAATCAACATTGACGACGAAGGAAAAATTACGGGACTGTTTTAATCGATTACAGTCCCCCCACTGAAAAACAGGGACGGCCGGGGTCAATCGATCCCATCCGCCCCTTCTTCTCCCTCCTCATTAAAGTCGGGATACAGGAAGTCGTTATATGGAAAGCGCGTTACATGTACCTTCATGACCGTGTTGTAAAGGGTTTCCTTAAACTCCTCGAAATTGGTTTTTTGGAGTGCCGAAATAAAGAGACTGGGGGTGCCCTTCGCCATCCAGGTCGTCTTGAGCTCGTCCAGCGACACATTGGCCCGTGTGGCCGGGGTAAGATCGTCGGCCTCCTTTTCGATGTGGGTAAAGGCATCGACCTTATTGAAGACCAAAATCACGGGTTTTTCCCGATCGTCGATTTCCCGTAGGGTTTCGTGCACCACTTCAATTTGCTGCTCAAACCCGGGATGGGAAATGTCAACAATATGCAGCAGCACATCGGCTTCACGTACTTCGTCGAGGGTCGATTTAAAGGACTCGACCAAATGGTGTGGCAACTTACGGATGAAGCCTACGGTGTCGGCCAACAAAAAGGGCAGGTTGCCAATAACCACCTTTCGCACCGTGGTATCGAGGGTGGCAAAGAGTTTGTTCTCAGCAAAGACCTCGCTCTTACTTAGGGCGGTCATGAGGGTGGACTTGCCCACATTGGTATAACCCACCAGGGCAACGCGCACCAGTTTCCCCCGGTTCTTACGCTGGGTGGCCATTTGTCGGTCAATTTTCTTCAAATCGTCCTTAAGCTTGGCAATAATGTCGCGAATGATCCGCCGGTCGGTCTCGATCTCTTTTTCCCCCGGGCCACGCATTCCGATACCCCCTCGCTGTCGCTCAAGGTGGGTCCACATGCGGGTGAGTCGCGGCAGCAAATACTGGTATTGGGCCAGTTCTACCTGGGTTTTAGCGTGGGCCGTGCGGGCACGACGGGCAAAAATGTCGAGAATAAGATTGGTCCTGTCGAGGATCCGACGCTTCAAAACAGCCTCAATATTCTTCAATTGCGAGGGCGAAAGTTCATCGTCGAAAATTACGCCGCTGATGTCTTCGTGCACCTTCAGGTATTCAAGAATCTCCTGCAATTTTCCGCTGCCCACATAACTGCGCTTATCGGCCATGGTAAGCGACTGCACAAAACGACGCCCGGGCTCTGCGCCGGCTGTTTCGGCCAGAAAAGCCAGTTCATCAAGGTGTTCCTGAACCACAGCCTCACTCAGATCGGGGGTGCGCACAGCAACTAAAATAACTTGTTCCAATTGCTTATCGGTCGTCAACAATTCGCTCATCTCTTTTATCTTTTGCCACAAAAATAAGGGAAATTTTGGCAGTAAATGCAAAAACCCGGTCTGAGTTCAGACCGGGTTATGCTTAAGGTATTTAAACCTGTTTACTGCAATACAAAATTGATGGGTACCGTATAGGATACGCGCACCGGACGGTTACGCTGCTTACCGGGCTTCCACTTAGGCATGGCTTCTACCACGCGAAGGGCTTCACGATCGAGACTGGGATCCACTCCCCGAAGGATGGTGGCGTTGGTCACTTCTCCATTTTGATTGATAACAAACTGGATGTAAACACGTCCCTGAATTCCGTTCTCCTGAGCAATAACCGGGTAACGAACCGATTGGGCCAGGTACTTCTGCAAGGCTTCATTACCACCCGGAAACTCAGGCATTTCTTCCACAATCATGAAGATTTCACCTTCATCCCTGGTTTCTTCCTCGAACACCATGTTGGAAAAATCTACGATGTCGTCCTGATCCATTTCGGTATCCATGATTTCCAACTCCTCGTCCAACTCCACGTCGTCTTCCACAATATTCAAAATGTCGGCGACTGCTGGCGGCGGGGGCGGCGGCGGGGGCTTCACTTCTTCCTGTCGGGTGATGGGGATGATCTCCTCCTCCACCTCGATGGCCTCTTCCTGGAGACTAAAGTCAACATTTACGTCGGTACTCGTCCATTCAAAGGCCACCAGGACCAACGAAAGCACTACAACAAGACCGATCTGCAGAAAGACCGTTTTTTTGCTTTCAAGGTCTGCTTTGGGTGTCTTTTTAACTTCCATAACAAATAGTTACTGGTTACTAGAAATTTACAAAGTATCAAAATTCAACAATCCGACGGGGAAGTAACACTTGCAACCCTTGCCGTAATCGAGCGATAAAAATAAGTTTTTATGCCCACATATTGCAAGGATTTTCATGAATATTGTCAAATCGTCCGAATTTTTAAAAAAATTAACAGTAGTGTTCGCAGCGGGCATTACGTGAGTCCGGGAACAGGGAGCGCATTCTGCTGAACGTTAACAGCGGCGGGAAGGCCATTCCTTAGCTTAAGCTTATAATGAATATACTACCTGAAAACACCAAAAGCAAGCGCCTTAGTATTGTTTAACTTTGTAACACATTATTATACAGAAGGCCTGCAGACAGGCCGCTGAAAAGGGCAAATAATTTTTCTGCTTTTGTTTGGAAGCAATAAGAAAAATGATTTATATTTGCACTCGCTAAGAAAACGGGGGCATAGCTCAGTTGGCTAGAGCGTTTGACTGGCAGTCAAGAGGTCAGGGGTTCGACTCCCCTTGTCTCCACCAAGGCAACAACGACATCGTTGTTGCCTTTTTCTTTTGCGCAGCTTAGACTTTATTAACACCGATTTCTCCCACTCTGCTTTCGCTTAAACATTGAAAACCTTAACTTTGTTGTTTTGAAAAAAGCATGACAGACAACTCTGGGAAAATCCTGAAAAGCATACATCCGGCACGCATTGTCCTCCCTATTTTTATAGGCATTGCAGTGACGGGTTTTATGCTGTACCGCGAATACGAACCCGGCAGTCTTTCCCTCCTCAGCTTTAGTCTCCAATCGGTCTTTTGGCTTCTGGTGTCTTTTTTATTTATGGCCCTGCGCGATTTTGGCTACATGATTCGCTTGCGCATTCTCTCCGGCAAGGTGCTTTCGTGGCGCAAATCATTCAACATTATTATGCTGTGGGAATTCACCTCAGCCATCACACCCTCCTCCATAGGGGGTACCAGCGTAGCCATCTTTTTCATCAACAAGGAGGGCGTGCGACTGGGACGCAGCACAGCCCTGGTTATGGTGACGTCCTTTTTAGACGAGCTATACTTTATCCTGACTTTTCCGCTGGTACTGCTGCTGATTGGCCGCAGCGATATTTTCTCGCTGGACGGCAGTGCATTTACCGGCCCCTGGTACCACAACCAGTATTTGATTTTTGCCCTTACCGGCTATGCTTTAAAGTTTCTCTATACGCTGGTGATTGCTTACGGACTGTTTTTTAACCCACGGGGACTCAAATGGGTATTGCTTTGGATTTTTAAGTTGCCCATTATACGCAAGTGGCGTCCGCAAGCCAACGAGTCGGGTTCAGAACTCATACAGGCTTCGCGGGAATTCAAAACCTGGCCCTTCCGCAACTGGCTCAAAACCTTTTTGGCCACAGCACTCAGCTGGACCTCGCGCTACTGGGTGGTCAACGCCCTTATTATCACTTTCTTCGGGGTAAGCTGGCTCAACTGGGACGAACACTTCCTGGTTTTTGGCAAGCAATTGGTAATGTGGATCATGATGCTGGTAAGTCCCACCCCGGGCGGCAGCGGTTTTGCCGAATATGTGTTCCGGGGGTTTCTGGCCGGATTTATTCCTGCAGGAACCGGAGTAGCCATGGCCTTTCTGTGGCGACTGGTCAGCTACTATCCCTACCTCTTCATTGGGGCTTTTGTCATTCCCCGCTGGGTTAAAAAACACTTCGTAACCCGACGCAAGCCATAATTTTTGACCAATTCTGCCGTTTTAGTGATTAAACAGCAGCGAAATCGATCTCGTTTCCCTAATTTGTACCTGCCTAATTACGCGGGTTAACAGCGTTGGTATTTGGTCGAACTTTTATTCAATTAAAGGAAGAAATGACTAGGATCTTGTCCTATATGGTCAAAGGGGTGATGCTCAGCTTGCTTTTTTCTGCCTGCCACATGGGTGCAAAAAAAGAAGCACCCAATCCGGTCCCTGAAATACCGGAATTGGTGGTATATTGTGAAAACGGTATGGCAGCTCCCATCTATGAACTGGCGCGCCAATTTGAAAAGCGCTATGCCTGCAAGGTCCACATACACAACGACAACGCTCGCAACCTGCTCCACACCATCAGCACCAGCAGCGACGGCGACCTGTTTATTCCGGACAGCGAATACGGGCTGGATTTGCTGCGACAAGCGACACCCGAACTGCTGGGAACAAGTCTCTACCTGGGGAGTAACCGGCTCATAGCGATGGTGCCAAAGAACAATCCGGAGGCTTTCCAGGGGAAGCTTTCGGAACTGGCCGATCCGCGCTTTGCCCTTATCCTGGCCAATCCCGAATCGAGCTCCCTGGGCTTCCATACCCGTGAACTGCTGATGCAGGCCGGAATTTACCCGGAAGTCATCCAAAACACCATGACCCTCTCGGCCGACAACCGTGGACTGGTTCGGAGTATTCAGCGGGGCGAGGCTACCCTGACCATAGACTGGCTGTCCAGTTACTACTACAACAGCAATCAGAATTACGTAGACACGGTGGCACTTAAGGACCTGTATCCGGAGGCCCACGTTTACGCAGCCATACTGGCGAAGCCGGCCCATCCCGGCCTGGCACACACCTTTTTGGCCTTGCTCAGTTCTGCAGAGACCACCGAACTGCTGAGCCATCACGGCCTCATTCGCAAAAGACAGGTGATACAAATCCAACGAGAAATACCTGAAAATGATTCAAATCCGAAAAATTTGGAAAACCTTCGGGATTAAGACTGCCCTCGGAACAAAAAAACGACTGCTGCCTTTTCTTCACGAAAAAGTCATCCGCAAGCTTTTTGGCCTGCTGATTATATTTCTGTTGACCATTTTAGGGGTGCTGCTGCTCGAAAATTACTTTGACCGCCATTACACCCTGCGCTATCAAACCATTATTCGCAATCAGGAACAAAAACAAAAGCTGGCTTTTATTCTTAAGGAACAGCTTATGAATATCCAGTTTGCCCTACGCAATTATCCAAGCATAAGTCACCAACAACAAATCACCAACAACCACGAATACATTAAAGAATACATCAGCCGCTGCCAGCAACTGGTCCGCCTGATGAACGAGGGCGGAAGTTTCGAATACCGAAACACCGTAACGATGGCAACCACCGATGAAATAACCGAAACCATCTACTACGAGACCGACGCCTACACCGGAACCATCAATGAATACACGCAATTGTTGCCCGCCCTAGAGGATCTCCAAAGTATTTCTGCGCGTATAGCGGAGCTGCGCACCAGCAACAAAAGCAGCCTGGGTGAGACCTTCCCCACCCTCGAAGAAAACATCGCCTTCTATTTAAAACAAAGCGACAGTATTTTTGAGCGCATTTTTGAAATAGAACGTAAGGGGGCCTATCAGATTCAGAAGAATGTGGTTTCGGTGAACAATACGAGCATTAATGTGCTCAAGAGCTACAACAACATCAAGTACCTTGTTCTGGTTTTCATTTCGTTGGTGGCGGGCACGCTTACCTACCTCCTCATCATCCAGATATCACGCATTATTCTTTTCCGTAATAAAACCGAAAGCACCAACAAAAAATTGCTTTTGGCCGTGGAACAGAGTCCGGTTGCCATCATGATTACCGATACCCGCGGAATCATCGAATACGTCAACGAAAACTTTGTCCTGAAAACCGGCTACCAAAAGGAGGAAGTAAAGGGTACCCGCCCCTATTTTTTCAACAACAACATCAACAACTTTCCCGATTTGGTAATGACCAGCATACAGGCCGGACATTCGTGGTCGGGCGAAGTGGAGACCAGCAACAAGGCGGGACAAAAATACTGGGAAAGGGTACAAATATCTCCCGTATTCGACGAGGCAGACAGCATCAGCAACTTCATTATTATACGAGAAGACATTACCGAAAAGCAAAGACTTACGCAAAGCCTGAACGAATCGGTAAAAAACCTGAAAAACATAACCGAAAACCTTCCGGTCGGCATTCTCATTGCCGATGCCCAGCATCAGATCATTCAAATCAATCAAACGGCTGCGAAGACTATGGGATTTAACGAAATGCAGGCAGCCTTGGATTACATCAACAGTCACCCCTACTCCCAGCTGTTTGAGAAATTGCAGGAAAGTCATTACCACGATGTGAACTCGGGTCTTAACGTGCTGACCCTCGAAGAACGTTTGACTTTGCCCGAAAACAACATTTCGCGCATTATTCTGAAAAACATCATTCCCATTCGACTGAACAACGCAGATGTGCGCCTGGAGGCTTTCATGGACATTAGCGCCCAAAAAGCCCTTCAAAAGAAAGAGGCGGAAGCCAATCGGGCCAAATCAGAATTTTTGGCGAATATGAGCCATGAAATCAGAACGCCGATGAACGGCATTGTGGGCGCAGCCGAATTATTGGGCAGTACCAGACTCAATATCGAACAGCAGCAAATACTTTCGGTCATCTCCCGCTCCTGCAACAACCTGACCTCCATCATCAACGACATCCTCGACTTTTCAAAGATTGAGGCCGGGAAGATGAAGATTGAACCAACGGCATTTACACTGAGCAAGACCCTCGACTATCTGAAACAACAATTCCAGATACGAGCCAGTGAAAAAAATCTTCAGCTCCGGACCGAAACGGAACACTTTCCGGAGATATTAATAGGCGATGAGGGTCGACTTTTGCAGATTTTGATCAACCTCATGGACAACGCGGTAAAATTTACCGAACAGGGAGAAATTGTCCTAAGGATAAGCAGAGTAAAAGAAGAGGCACACCAATTAAGCCTGCATTTTACCGTAGAAGATTCCGGCATCGGCATTCCCCCGGAAAAAATTGAACGCATTTTCGATTCCTTTACCCAGGTCGATGGATCCACCACACGCAAATATGGCGGCACAGGATTAGGGACCACCATCTCAAAAATGCTGGTGGAACTGATGGGCGGAAAAATCTGGGTAGAGAGTCCCCATCCCGATTATGCCTGGTCAAAGGACCATCCGGGCACCATTTTCCACTTTGTTTTGCCGCTCGGTCTTCCAAGCTCGAAAACAGAGGAATCGGCTGCTGGTGAGGGGGGAAACCCCAAAGGGAAAAAAGCATCTAAAAATGGCGCCCGGGCACAGCAAATTCTTCTGGTAGAGGACAACCCCATCAACCAGAAGATTGCTGAAAAAATGCTGCAGCGTCTGCATTATTCGGTGACCATTGCCGCCAATGGTCAGGAAGCACTGGACTTGCTGTTGGACCAAAAAGCACCCTGCGATCTGGTTTTGATGGATGTGCAAATGCCGGTGCTGAACGGACTGGATGCAACGCGGGAGCTGCGCAACAACAAAGTGGCGCTTCCCATTATTGCCATGACTGCCAATGTGATGAAAGGCGACCGGGAGTTGTGTATGGCTGCCGGCATGAACGACTATATTGGAAAACCGGTACGCATAGAGACCCTGGAAACAACGCTGAACCGCTGGTTGTAGTTGTAATTAGAGCGCTAAGAGCTGGGCAGCAACGCTGAGCAGGACCAACAGCAGAAACGTCAACTCCTGCCAAACAGCCTTTCGAAAAAGATCCAGAGCGTTAACCACCAAAACTGCAGCACTTAAAGCGGCAATGGGCAGCAATTCAACTGAAAAGAAAGGGGAAAGAACGGCTCCGGTGCAGAGCAAAAGCAACCAGAACAAAACCCGGTAATAGCGTCGAACCACAATTTTCTGTTGTGCTGTTCTGCGTGCAGAAACCAGCATAGCCAGCGCAATACCGAGAACCACAACCAACAGGTAGATACGGGAGAAAAGCGCATGCTTATACTGCCCCGGATTGGCCATCAGATTTTCGATCAGCAAATCGTAAAACCAACGCCCTTCGTCGTGAAAAACATACCATCCACCAGTAAGTATAAAAGGAAGCAAAACGCCCAGCAACATAGCTACAAAGCCCCGAAAGGAAGCCTGCCGTAAAATGCCGGCAGCGATAAGCAAGAAAGGGAAAAAGAAGAGGCCCTTGGCATAAAAGAGGCCGCCCAATCCCAATAAAAAACCGGCATCAAAACAAACAAGGGCTGGATTTCTGCGCTGCACACCGGCAAAAAGTACGCGCAAGGCCAATACCAAAAAAAACACAAAGAGCCAAACAGGATTCAGCTTTTGGACCGACAAAAATCCACTTGACAAAAGCAGGAAGGCCAATAAAACTATAGGACTTTGCTTCCCAAGCAAAGAGAAACGCAGGGCAAGCTGATTCAAAACAAGTCCGCTAAGCAAGGCCAATACCAAGGTGGTAAAAGCTGCGGTAAAAATATTTCTGCCCGACCACATCCCGGTAAAAAAATCCCACATAGGCATGGAGGGATTATCGAGATGACTGAAAAACACCACCTCTCCCAAAAAGAGCCGCAACCACAGTGCTGTGGCTGTCAACAACACCAGGATGACGGACAACAAACGATTACTGTTGAAAAGGCGGTAAAGCATAGTTTAGTGGATCAAATCAAAGCCTATATCTTTTCTGTAATTACAACCCTCAAAATTGATTTGAGCCGCAGCTGCCAGAGACAAAGCCCTTGCTTCTTCAATGTTTGGGCCAAAGGAAGTCAGGGCAAGCACCCGCCCCCCGTTGGTACAAACCTTCCCCTCCTTACTGTTGGTGCCGGCGTGAAAAACAAGACTGTCTTTAACTTTATCGAGGCCACGCACTTCGAACCCCTTTTTGTAGGCATCGGGATAACCTCCTGAAACCAACACCATGGTCAGGGCGGTGCGTTCATCTACTTCACACCTAATGCTTCCAAGGCGTCCTTCACCAACAGCCCGCAACAAATCAACCAAATCGTTCTTTAAACGCGGCAAAACCACTTCGGTTTCAGGATCGCCCATGCGCACATTGTACTCGATGACATAGGGGTCGTTGTTGACCTTGATCAGCCCAAAGAAAACGAAGCCTTTATAATCGATGCCCTCAGCTGCAATGCCGGCAACGGTGGGACGAACAATGCGCTCCTCCACTTTTTGCATAAAGTCCTTATCGGCAAAAGGGACGGGAGAAACTGCCCCCATGCCTCCGGTATTAAGCCCGGTATCGCCTTCCCCAATCCGTTTGTAATCCTTGGCTTCGGGCAACAACACATAGTCCTTACCATCGGTCAAGGCAAAAACCGATAACTCGATACCACTTAAAAATTCCTCAATGACCACAGTATTCCCTGCAGCGCCAAACTTACCACCCAGCATTCTGTCCAACTCTGCAGAAGCTTCCTCGTAATCATCGATAATCAACACCCCCTTGCCGGCAGCCAGACCATCGGCCTTCAATACATAGGGCGGAGCCAGTTGTTGCATAAAGGCACGACCTTCGGGCACATTGGCCGCACTTACTGAAAGATAACGGGCGGTTGGAATGTTGTGACGCAGCATAAACTGCTTGGCAAAATCCTTGCTGCCTTCGAGCCGGGCTCCCTCCGCGGAGGGCCCTACCACGGCGACCTTTTGCAAGAGCTCATCGGCTTTAAAAAAATCGACCAAACCACGCACCAGGGGTTCTTCGGGACCCACTACAACCAAATCGATGGACTGCTCCAAAACCAAAGCTTTTATCCCCTCGAAATCGTTAACCCCCAGGGGCACATTTTCTCCAAGCTCGAGCGTTCCCGCATTGCCGGGTGCAAAAAACAACTTTTGGGTTTGTGCACTGTTGCGAATACTTCTGCCTAAAGCATGTTCACGTCCTCCTGAACCGACTACCAGTATGTTCATCTTCGAATATTATATTTTACATCGTTTTTCAATTTCAGCAGGCGTAAGGCTTTCCAGCCGATAACCCTGTTCCTTTAGTCGCCGCAAAATCCGCGGCAAGGCTTTCTGCACACGTGGCCAGGCCTTTAGCGAATCGTGCAGGGCGACGATCGATCCGGGACGAACATGGCTGAGCACATTACCCTCTATGTCCTCCGCCTTTAAATCGGCCCGATAATCGTAACTGAGCACATCCCACATTATAATATGGCGGCAGTACTTTCGCAAATCTGCCAACCAACCCGGGTACAACTGTCCGTGCGAAGGTCGAAAAAGGTCCCCGGGTACATAAGTTGCCCCTTGCTCTACATCGGCCAGCCAGTCCTTTCTGGCAGTCCGCCAGGCCTGCCGGTGGGCAAAACCATGATTGCCCACACTCATGCCTTTTTGACGCAACAAGGCATACTCCTCAGGATGTTTGCGCACATTATCACCCACACAAAAGAAGGTCGCTTTAGCCCCCTCAGAAACCAGCATATCCAGTATGGCTGGTGTGACTTCAGGAATGGGCCCGTCGTCGAAGGTCAGGTAAACCACCTTCTCCGCCTCAACCGGCAAGCGCCAAACAGTCCCCGGCAGCAGTCGCCGCAAAAAGGCTGGGGGACGAATTTGCCATCGGTACATCTTTCTACTCTTCAAAAAAGCCCATTCCCCGAAACAATCCTTCGTACAAACCTTCTGTATCCTGTATCAGGGCATCTCGCTGATGACTGCGCAACACCCTAAGCACCTCGCCATAAATAGCCATGGAACGCTGCATATCGTTCATCGACGAATTTCTCAAACCGGGGCGCAAGCTGGTATAATAGCGCAGTTCCTGAAAATTTTCTTCCGCCAAACCGCGAAGCACTTCATCCCCTTTTTCCACAGCACCAGCCTTGTAATAGGCCTCTCCTATAAAAAGAGAGAAATAGTTGTGGGGAATGCGTGATGCGGGCAGAATGTCCATGGTTTTATCCAGGACCTCAATGGCTCGTTCAGAATCGCCTTCGCTGATAAGAGCCGTAGCCAGACGGGTTAAATTATTACGCATATTCAATGCCATCCGTTGATGGTTCTCGTCGAGATAGACCTCGGGATTGTTCCAGCCTTCAAAAACAAACACATTCATCAGGTTGTGGTACATTTTATCGGTATCTACCCGACCAAATTGTCCGTCGCCGGAACTGCCCCGTATGGGTGCAATTTGGTAACCAAAACCTTCGAGCTGGAAGTAATCCTGCAGGCCCACGTAGTTTTCACTGCCTACCGTAACGGCATAATAAATGGGGCGCTCCCAATTGTTGTTGGCCAACAAATCCAAAACCATCACCTCATTCTTAAGAATGCGCTCCTTATTAAGCTGGAAGCGAAGTTCAGGGGCAATTTCATGAGCGTAACGAGGGCTAACCATATTCTTGGCCATTACGGCAGCACTGTCGACCGGCACGGTAAAGGAAGAAGAAGGCAGGTGTTCAAGACGCTGGTTGTAGCCGGGAATGGTCTTGCTGCGCTCATCGTCCCTGGCCAGAAAATCGATGGCCCGTTTCAGGTCCACGTCACCCTCCACACGATCTAAGACGTGCACCATGTCTCGCTTACCCAACACATACTGCTCGTGTTCCATAGAAATGGGCAGGGGATCCGAAAGGTAGGCTTTACGCTTCATCTGGTCGATGTACCAATCGGTTTGCAAATAACTGAGATTGGCCACCCGCACATCGGTCCGCACACCCTCCACTTCCTGAGCGTACCAAAGCGGGAAGGTGTCGTTATCGCCATTGGTGAAAATGACCCCATTTTCACCAACCGTATTCAAATAGTTAAAGGCCAAATCGCGTGCAATGGTCCGCTGAGAACGGTCGTGATCGTCCCAGTTTTCGGCTGCCATATTCAAGGGGACCAACACCAGGGTAAGCGCCGTTCCAAGAGCTGCAGCCGAATGGCCCGGCAGCAGGCGCTGCAGGGCCTTGATGACAGGCAGCACACCCAGACCTATCCATATGGCAAAGGCATAGAAGGAGCCCGCGTAGGCATAATCCCGCTCACGGGGTTGCAAGGGGGTCTGATTCAGGTAGAGCACAATGGCCAAACCCGTAAAAAAGAAAAGCAACATCACCACCCAGAAATCGCGCTGCCCTTTGGTTCCTGCCCCCGATTGAAAGGCCAGTCCCAATACGCCCAGGAGTAAGGGCAAAAGATAGTACTTGTTACGGGCCGGATTGTCCTTATAAGAATCGGGCAAAAGCTCCTGATCGCCATACATCCAATTATCGATAAAAGGAATGCCCGAAATCCAGTTGCCTTTGTGTACCTCACCATGTCCCTGCATATCGTTTTGGCGACCGGCGAAATTCCACATAAAATAGCGAAAATACATGTGCCTGACCTGATAATTAAAAAAGAAGCGCAGGTTTTCTACAAAGGTGGGTAAAAGAATTTGTTGCGCACGACCACTTTGATCGGCTACGCTGACCCTTCGGCCCCGGATGTTTCCCCAACGCTGATACTCCTCAATATGCCGCTCCTCGCGACTGTACATGCGGGGAAAGAGTGTCGTAGTGGTTACATCAAATTTGTAAGCAGGCCGGTAATCCACAATTTCATAACGATCGCCCTGCTTCACATAAACCGGACGCCCCTTATCCTTTTCGATGGCGTCCCAGTCGAGGGGCGAATTGTAATATTGTCCGGAGAAGAGAGGACGGTCGCCGTATTGCTCACGATTGAGATAGCCCATCAGGGAAAAGACATCTTCAGGCGAGTTCTGATCCATGGTTGGATTGGCGACCGAGCGAATAACGATCAAAGAAAAAGAGGAATAACCCAGTATAATCACGGCAATACCGGTAAAGATGGTATTCATTACCGGCTTGTTGTTGACATAGGTGTAATAGATGCCATAAATGAGTCCCCCCACCAACAAAAGGGCATATACCGCCACACCACTGTTAAAGGGTAAGCCCCAACCGTTGACAAAGAGCAACTCGAACCAGGAGGCCACCTTTACCACGCCGGGAATAATGCCGTAAAGAATGACGCCCAAAATGAGAAAAGAAAGAGCCAGTGCTCTGGCGGTGTTTCTGGGGCTTACCTCATACTTTTTATAATAATAAACCATGGCAATGGCCGGAATGGCCAGGAGGTTCAGCAAGTGCACCCCAATGGAGAGTCCCATCAGGTAGGCGATGAGAATGAGCCAGCGGTTGGAGTGGGGTTCATTGGCCACATTTTCCCACTTAAGAATGGCCCAAAAAACCACCGCTGTAAAGAGGGACGACATGGCATAAACCTCGCCTTCCACGGCCGAAAACCAAAAGGTGTCAGAGAAAGTATAAGCCAGCGCACCAACCATTCCGGCAGCCATAATGGCCCAAATGCGCCAAGCCTCTTCTTTGCCCTCCTCCATAAATATTTTACGAGCCAGGTGAGTAATGGTCCAGAACAAAAAGGCGATGGTTAAGGCGGATGCCAATCCCGACATCAGGTTAACGGTAAATGCCACATTGGAAGGATCACCTGCAAAAAGAGTAAAAAACCGACCCATCAACATGAAAAAGGGGGCTCCGGGTGGGTGACCTACAAGCAACTTATACGACGCAGAAATAAACTCTCCACAATCCCAGAAACTGGTGGTTGGCTCCAGGGTAAGGGTATATACCACGGCAGCAATCAAAAAGGCCAGCCAGCCCAAGAGGGTGTTCAAGCGATTGTAATTCAGCATATCGGTTAATTTTCAATGTTTTACAGGCAACAAAATCTGACGAAGGTCAAAAATACAACATTCTGCCCAAAAAATAAGCCTTTGCAAAGGATTTGCGCCTGAATAAGAACCAAAAACAAAATCCACAACAAGACGGTGTTTAACAAGGTAAGGCTTGAACCTTGAAGTCCAGCCCTCTAAACAAGAACCAACATTTTTTTACTGTTTTTTTGTCGGTTTTATTTGAAAGATATCCCGAAAGCTTCTATATTTGCATCGCTTTTGAAAACAGAAAGCAATTCAAGTTTGTCCTGTGGTGTAATGGTAGCACAGATGGTTTTGGTCCATCTAGTCAGGGTTCGAATCCTTGCGGGACAACAGTTAAAGCCGTAAATCTTAAAATAAGATTTACGGCTTTTTATTTATGCCAAGCTCCGACTTTTTAACGGGACTGGCACAACATTTGTGCAAAAAGCCTGTTAGTGTAGAAAACAACAAACATAAACAAATAGACATGAAGAAAATTGCATTATTTGCCGTGGCACTTATGCTGTTGATGCCCGCTCTTTCTTTCGGCCAGGATCAGGCCATTGGTCTGCGCCTGGGAGGCGGCAACCTGGTAGGTGCAGAAGTTTCATTTCAAACGCCTTTTGGTCGCGACCGTGCGGAACTGGACCTGGGCTGGGGTGGAAATCCCGACTGGGCATACTGGTCGCTGACCGGACTCTACCAGTGGGTTTTCCCCATCGAGAGCGGCTTCAAATGGTATTTGGGCGTAGGGCCTGCCCTGGGCAACACCGTCTATTCAGGTCCCCACGATAAAACCGACGGCTTGTATCTGGCGGTAGCTTTTAATGGAGGCGCCGAGTACAATTTTGCAGAAATCCCCCTGCAGTTGTCGGTAGATACACGACCCGAATTGCCCTTAGCCAGTACAGACATCAACAATTGGTTTGGCCTGGCCATTGCAGCCCGCTACCGATTTTAACGCAACTGTTTATCCAGCAAGTCGAACATCCGGCGCGAGTCCCAACGGGCCGCGCCGGTTTTGTGTAGCACAATACGACCGCCCGGACTGATTAAAAAGGTCGTAGGAAGGGTGGTGGTGCTGAGGGCCTCAGCCGGCTGGGAGGCCAGCGCATAAAGCGGCAGCTCATAACCCCGTGCTTCCATAAACGCAAGCACAGTCTCCGGATCCTCGTTGGATACGAACACAAAGTGAACCTCGTCTTTATACGCATTGTACAGGTTCTGCAAGGAGGGCATTTCGGCAATGCAGGGCGGGCACCAGGTGGCCCAATAGTTTAAAAAAACGGGCTTATCGCTGAGTTCTTCCAATGAAACCAGCTCTCCATCGTAGGTAACCAGGCGCAATTGACGCTCCTGCTGATCCAGTATAACGGTGCGGGACGACTCGCGGGGTGCCAGCATGGTGTATCGGACAATGAAGGCCGATACCGTTTTTCGTGAGGTCGGGAAAAGCATGGCCACAACCAGGGCCAAAAACAAAAAATCCAACACAATGCTCCACCAGCGCTTTTTGCGCCGGTATTGCTGCCACTTTTCACTGATGATGTTCTTTCCCATAATACACAAGCTTACATTTCTCTCCTCAAACAAATCAAAGACCCAAAAGTTTCCTACTCCTTTACTGGGGAAAGGGCATCAGTCCCTTGTAGTTGATGTAATATTCACCCCCTACCTCGGGACGCCCCATTTCTTCATCAGTAGTTCCCTGGGCATTGGCTACCCCCACACTGGCAAAACGACACACCGCCTTGTGCTTCAAGGCATGATGTCCCACCCGTGCAGCCACATCGGGGAGCAAAATCCCCATATTGGGGAAGCAGGCGGTACGCACCACAATAAAATAAAGAACGTCGTTCTTCCGCGCCAGTATCTGAGGATTCACATCGGCCTCCTGGTGCACATTCAAGACCTCATAACCTTGGTCCACCAAATCCTTATAAACCACTTTCAGTCCAAAAAAATGCAGTTCTTCGCTGCTCATCACTTTTCCCATATTTGCTGCGTTTATTAGAGGGGCAAAAATAGACAATTTAAAATTTTTAACGCACTAAAAGGCAGTCGCATCGCAAAGTCTTGTAACTTTGCAAGATGTGGATAATAGCAGGTATAATTGTTGCGGTGCTGCTGCTGACTTATGCAGGCACCCGTATTTTTGAGGGGAAGCGTAAAGACCGTGCTTCGGCATCCGCCGAGCCGGCGACAGTACCCGATGCCGATTGTTGCGGGGCCCATGAAGTCTGCGACAAGGAGACGCTGTTGTCGGCCGACGATGAAATAGTGTACTATCAGGACGAGGACCTGGACCATTACCAGGGACGAAGTGCACAAAGCTACAGCTCAGCCGAAATTGAGGATTTCCGGGAAATATTGTACACCATGCGCGACGATGAAGTGGCCGGCTGGTTGCGCAGCCTGCAGCTGCGCAACATCAATCCGCCCATAGTCATTAGAGATGAGGCACTGATGATTGTCACCGAGGTCCGCGACATCATCAGAGGCGGTCGCCAGACCGCCACTGCGGTTTAGGGGTGCACCAGGGTACCGATTCCCTCGCCCATCAAGACCTTCTTCAAGTTGCCTTTCCGGTCCATGTTAAATACCAGTACCGGCAAATTGTTCTCTTTGCACATAGCTGTTGCCGTCAGGTCCATGATCTTCAGACCCTGCTTATACACCTCGTCAAAAGAAATCTTATCGTATTTCACCGCCTGGGGATCTTTCTCGGGATCGGCTGTATAAACGCCATCGACCCGGGTCCCTTTGAGCATGACATCGGCTTCTATTTCAATGCCCCGCAGCGAGGAGCCGGTGTCGGTCGTAAAATAGGGATTGCCGGTGCCTGCCGCCAGAATAACGACCTCGCCGGCGCTGAGTGCTTCCATGGCACGGGGCTTGGAATAATACTCCCCGACGGGCTCCATGCGAATGGCGGTAAGTACGCGCGCCTTGGTGCCCATCGCATTCAGTGCGGAGGCCAATGCCAGTCCGTTGATCACGGTGGCCAGCATGCCCATCTGGTCGCCCTTGTAACGGTCAAAGCCCTTAGAGGCGCCGCTGAGTCCGCGAAAAATGTTTCCGCCACCAATTACTATGCCTATTTCTACCCCCATGGCGGCTATTTCGGCCACTTGTTCGGCATAGTCGTTCAGGCGTTGGGCATCGATCCCGTAGCCTTGTTCTCCCATGAGCGATTCGCCGCTCAACTTCAACAGTATCCTTTTGTATTGCATGATTGGAATATTTGACTTTTAAATGTAAGCATTTTTTGGGCGGACCCGCATTCCAGCCCAAAAAAAGAGGCTGCCCTGCTGGGGCAACCTCCTGTATCTAACACCTTATAGGGTGAACTATTTCTAATTGTTGAGCGAGAAACGCTTGAACTCGGTAACGGTCAAGCCTTTGTCGGCCTGCTGCAAGTACTCACGAACGCTGATTTTGCCGTCCTTCACAAATACCTGGTCGAGCAGGGTGCTCTCCTTAAAGAACTTGCTCAAACGACCCATGGCGATTTTCTCTACCATTTCTTCGGGCTTGCCTTCCTGACGGGTCAGGTCTTTGGCAATCTCGAGCTCCTTGTCTACCACTTCCTGGGGTACAGAATCGCGATCCACAGAAACAGGGTTCATGGCAGCCACTTGCATAGCAACATCACGTCCAATTTGCTCATCCTGCCCGCCTTTGTTGAGGCCCACCAAGGTAGCCAGCTTGTTGCCGGGGTGGATGTAAGCCACTACCTGCTCCGCTTTTACTACATCAAAGTAAGGCATGTCAATTTTTTCGCCAATTACACCAATTTGCTCGGTAATTACATCCTTAATGGCTACGCCATTCAGTTGCAAGTCCTTCACTTCATCGGCGTTGCTGGCTTCACTGGCCAGGGCCAGATCCAGAATAGACTGGGTTAAAGCAACAAAGCTTTCGTTTTTGGCCACAAAGTCGGTTTCGCAGTTCAAAACCACCAAAGCGCCTTTTTTACCATCGGCAGAAACTTTTGAAAGCACTACGCCTTCGGTAGCTTCACGGTCGGCACGCTTGTTGGCAATGGCCTGACCTTTTTTGCGGATGATGTCAACGGCTTTGTCAAAATCACCATCGGCTTCGGTGAGGGCTTTTTTACAGTCCATCATACCGGCACCGGTTGCTTTTCTCAGTTTGCTTACGTCAGCAGCAGATACAGCCATAATTTCTTCTATTTTGGAGTAAAAAATTCGGGGAAAACCGCAATGGTTTGTCCCCAAATTTCTTAATCAGATTAATAAACAAAGTACGTTCAACAGCTTATTCCTTGTCGTCGCCAGTGGCTTCAGCCTTAGGGGCTTCTTCCTTGGGAGCAGCCTCAGCCTTGGGAGCTTCCACTGCTTCTGCAGCGTCGTCTTCCTTGCGGGCCTTCACCCGTGCACGACCACCACCTTCGGTCTTCTTAGCCTTGGCGCCCTTTTCCTTGGCAGAATCGTCGCTGTCTTTGTCGGCTTTGCGCTCGGCCAGACCTTCCTTGATGGCATCGGTCATGGCACCTACAATTACCTCGATGGACTTGGAGGCATCGTCGTTGGCAGGAATCACGAAATCTACGTTACGGGGATCCGAGTTGGTATCTACCATGGCAAACACGGGGATGTTCAAACGGATGGCCTCTTTAACGGCAATGTGCTCCTTCATTACGTCTACCACAAACATAGCCGCCGGCAAACGGTTCAGATCGGCGATGCTGCCCAGGGTCTTGTCCAGCTTGGCGCGCTGACGGCCAATCTGCAATTTTTCTCTTTTCGAAAGACTGTTCCAACTGGGTTCACCCATCATACGGTCGATGGAAGTCATTTTCTTCACGGCCTTACGAATGGTGGGGAAGTTGGTAAGCATACCACCGGGCCAACGCTCCACAACATAGGGCATGTTCACTGACCCTACCTTGTCGGCAATAATTTCCTTAGCCTGCTTTTTGGTGGCAACAAATAAAATTTTCCGTCCTGATTTGGCAATTTGCTTCAACGCTGCAGCAGCTTCGTCGGCTTTAACCGCCGTTTTGTGCAGGTCGATGATATGGATACCATTGCGCTCCATAAAAATGTAGGGAGCCATGGCAGGATTCCACTTTCTTCTAAGGTGACCGAAGTGTACTCCGGCATCCAACAATTGTTGAAATTCTAATTTTGGCATTTTAAATTTTTTAGTCGTTTACATTCTGTTTCAGGCAACCGATAAGTAGTTCCCCTTAAGAAATCTTACCGGTTTAGATACTAAACGCACCTGAGGGGCATTAACGCTTGCTGAACTGGAATCTCTTCCGTGCTTTGGGACGACCCGGCTTCTTACGTTCAACAACACGGGGATCACGAGTCATGAATCCGTTGGTACGCAAGGCTGACTTATCGTCGGCATTAATTTTAACAAGTGCACGGGCGATGGCCAAACGCAAGGCTTCTGCCTGTCCTTTGATACCGCCTCCGTCGAGGTTTACTTTGATGTCGTAGGAACCGGCAACACCCAACAATTCCAAGGGCTGCTTTACAATGTACTGCAGAGTAGCTGCAGGAAAGTAGTTGTCAAGCGGTCTTTTGTTGATGGTTATCTGCCCCTTGCCTTCGCTCAGGTAAATACGAGCTACGGCAGCCTTTCTTCTTCCAATGGCATTAATTACTTCCATAACGCTTATTTAATTTTGTTTAATTCAATTACCCTGGGCTGCTGTGCCTCTTGCTTGTGCTCGGGACCAGCATACACAAACAGGTTTCCAAAGAGCTTACGACCGAGTTTGGTCTTGGGCAACATACCTTTTACGGTACGCTCCACCAAACGCTCGGGGCTTTTAGCAAAAAGCATCGCAGGCGTTACCTCTCTTTGTCCACCCGGATAACCGCTATGGTAGAAAAATACTCTGTCGTCCCATTTTTTGCCGCTGAGCTTAACCTTGTCGGCATTAACAATGATGACGTTGTCGCCACAATCGAGGTTGGGCGTGTAATTGGGCTTGTGCTTCCCTCTCAGGAGCTTAGCCACTTCCGAACCCAGCCGACCCAGAATCATGTCGCTAGCATCTACCACCAGCCATTCTTTCTGAATGGTTGCCGGAGTGGCTGAATTGGTTTTGTAACTTAAGGTATCCACAGTCTTTCTTTCTTTAAATTAGACCTACAAAAAATAAAACAATTGCCGGTGCAAACGCCGCATCAGGCGGGCACCCCAAGGGCCGGGCAGACCATCAGGGCGGTGAACAATAACCTGAAATACAAACAACTTACACCTATTGAACGGATAATAATCGGCCGCAAAAGTAGGAGTTTTTTTTGTAACTGCCAATGCTTTACCATCTTTTTAGCAGCGGGGGACTTCTTTTTTTAATTAACTTTAAGGCCCTTAAAAAAACAGGCATGCAACAAAACGAAATACTGATGCGAACGGCCATCGGTCTGGCCAACGACAACATTGAAAAAGGGGGTGGCCCCTTTGGTGCCGTGGTGGTGCACCAGGGCGAAATTGTTGGTCGAGGTGCCAACGAGGTGACCCTGCAAAACGACCCCACGGCCCACGCCGAGGTGCTGGCCATTAGGAACGCCGCCCAAACGCTGGGGCATTACGATTTAAGCGACTGTGTGCTGTACACCTCCTGCGAGCCCTGCCCCATGTGTCTGGGCGCCATTTACTGGTCGCGCATAAAAACCGTGTACTACGGCAACAACCGCAAGGATGCTGCGGAGGCGGGTTTCGACGACGATTTCATTTACCGCGAACTGGAACTTCCTATGGCGCAGCGCAGCATACTGATGCAGCCTTTGCTGGGTGAGGAAGCCCTGGACAACTTTAAACGCTGGACCAAAAAGGAAGACAAGACGGAGTATTAAAAGGGGCGCCTTGGGGCTGGCCCCAACAATTGATTTTGAACCAGGCCTGCTGAGCAAACCTTAGCGGAATCGACCCTGGGGCCGTCCAAGAAAAAAGGCGGGGGTAAGACTCAGTCGCAGACTGTAGCCGTAGTCGAGCTGGCCGGTCTCCAAATCCAAAAAGCCGTCGAGCAGAAAGGAAAATACGGCCTGGGGATGCAGGCGCTGCTCCCAGCGGTAACGCCCCTCAATAAGTTGTCGCCGGCCCAAAACTTCGTAGGGCGCAAAAGTGGACACGCTGTGATAAATGGGGTTGCCACGAACACTCAGGAAATCCTGTCCCTGCCAATAAGCAAGCAAAGCCCTGTGGCTTTGCACTTGAAGATTAAAGCCGCTGTAAAAGGCATGGCCGCTGTAGATGCCCTGCTGCTGAGCTTCCTTCAAGTCCTTATAATACAACAGTTGCCCAAACCAGCCCCAGTTCCTGTCGGGACGACTCCCCCGCCGCAGGAGTTCCAGTCCCCCCGCCACATTCACTGCCGTTGTACCCGCCACATCGAAGTCGGACACCTGTCCCCCTCGATGCAGGACCAGTCCCTGCAGCGGCAAAACCAGCTCCCAGCGGTCGCGCTTCCACAAATCCCGACGCAGACTCACCCCGGCGGTAAAAATCTCAGGAATGGTATCTCCCGTTTCGATGTATTGCTCCCAGCTCATCCAGGCATCGCCCCAGGTGGAGGCCCCTTCGTACTCGAAGCGAAAACCCATTTCGTAAGGGGCGGTAATTTCTGCCTCGTAATAATATAAGGCATCGGACAGGCGATGATCGCGGTAGGCATTCAGATAACCCAACGTCAGCTGCAGCTCAGGGTGCAAGATGGCCTGAACCGAAAAAAGTGGTTGAACGGCCAGGGTTTTGTTCCCGCCAAACTCCTGCTGCAGGTTAACTCCCCCACCCAACTCTACCCGCTCGCCCAATCGATAGCTGAGCCAGGGCATGAGCTGGTAGCCGGGCAAGGTGTAGCCTTCCACGGCAGCACCAAAAAACTCGTTGTTGAGGAAGTAAAAGGCGGCGGGGACTTCGAGGTACAAGTCTCCCGTCTGCCGCGTACTGTCGGAAGGCTCCGGATCGCTGTGCCAAAAGTGCTGCTGCGCATGTGCGGAGGCACAGCAGCTGAAGAGCAGGACCAGCAAGAGCGTTTTCAGCGTCGGAGAAAAGGAATTCGGCAACATGGACGACAGGTTTATGTACCGAACAAAAATATACAAAAAAGCTATCTTTGCCGCATGGAATACGAACTGGGCCATCTGGCCCTTTTTTTCGCCAGTTTTTTGGCTGCAACCATATTGCCCTTCAGCTCAGAGGTAATGCTCTCGGGCATGCTGGCTGCTGGCTACGATCCCGCCTGGGTACTGATAACCGCTTCGCTGGGCAATTGGCTGGGGGGACTCTCCTCCTTTTGGCTGGGCTGGTTGGGCAAGTGGTCGTGGATCGAGAAATACCTGCGCATCAAGGCCGAAAAACTGGAAAAGCTGCACCGACGCATCGAAGGCAAGGAAGGCTGGGTGGCTTTCTTTTGCTGGCTGCCCGGGGTGGGCGACCCTTTGGCGGTGTTGCTGGGCCTCCTTAAAACCCGCCCCCTGCCCACTGCTTTGTGGATGCTGCTGGGCAAAGCCCTGCGCTATGCCGTTTGGGGCTACCTGACCTTGCTGGGGATGGACTTACTTTCCTGAATCGGCGGCGGACTCAGGCAGGCGCGGGTTATTGGCCTTGAGCGACGCCAGGGCCATAAACACCAAAAATCCGAGGGCGGGAATGGCCACCCAGGTGTAGGAACCCAAACGGGTGTAGGAAAAGCTGAACAAAACCGGCGCCAAAGCACTGGCAAAAACAATCATCGACATGGCCTTGCCCGATATGGTTCCAATGTATTTTCGTCCGAACAACCGCGGCCAGGCCACGGCATTCAGCACCGCAAACATTCCACCGGAGATGCCTTGTCCCACCACCAGTACATACAGTCCCCAACCCAGCTCTATGCCTGTCATCCCTACAGCAGCAAGCAGACTGCCGCCGATCATGATGTACAACAATATTTTCAGGCGCACCCAATCGGAGATCATATTAAAGACCAGTGACACAGTCACCGAAACAACCGACATGGGTACAAAAATGGAAATGGCATCGGCCCGGGGCAGTCCCGACGACTCAAAAATACTGACTACGTGAAAGGTAAAGCCGGTGATGAAAAAAGAATTGAAAGCCAGAATAAGGGCATACATCCAAAAAGCACGGGTACGAAAAGCCTCCTCGGGCTCAAAGCTGCGAAGTGTCTTTCCTTCAATGGCCTTGCCATTGGGCCTTCCTGCCTTACCATCGGGCACCAGGCCATAGGCTTCGGGACTGTCTCTGAAGGTCAGTAAAACCAAGCCCGTCATCACCAGCAAGGCCAGGCCCATCACCACCCAGGCACCGCTCCACGAGTAGCGGGTAATCAGTCCGTCGATCAAAACCGGAGCCAGCGAAAAACCCAGCGAAACACTCAGTGCACTAAAGGCATTGACCCGCCCCCTCAGCCGCTCGAACCATTTCATCACCACGTTGCGCGAAGACATGGTCAACACGCCTTGTCCGGCAAAGCGGAAGAGAAAAAACAAAAGCACCATCAGCACAAAGGGAACCAGCCAGTGGTCGACCAACAGCTTCTGAAAGAAGCCGGCGATGTGATCGATGACCGAGGCTACAAAGAGACTCAGCGCCAGGGCCAAGGCAGCCCCTGCTGCTACGGCGCGGGCCCCGTAACGATCGAACCAACGCCCCGCCCTGCTGATGAGTAGGGAGCTCAGAATGGTTCCCAGCATATAGGCGATGCTGAACTGGTCGCGCGACAAACCCAGCGCATCTTTTACCGGATCGGTAAAGGTCGATACCCCCACGGTTTGTCCCGGAAGGGAGGCCCAAACGCCCAGGGTGCCCATCACAACAATCAGGTAACCGTAGAAAATTGGAAAACGATCGGGATTAAAAACGAGGTGCTTCTTCATAGTCTGCAAAATTACAAATATTTCGTATGGGACAAACAGGGAGGTGTCGACCGCAAAAGCGCCAAAAACATTGACACACAGGCCAAACATAGAGAAATCGGTATAAAACAATGTGCTTGTTTTTCAGTTATTTAACAATTCGAAACCACCACAGCCAACCAAAAAATTCGAAAATCATGCAACAATTTGGCGGTCAATACAGTTAAACTACCTGACCAAACGCAAGAGCATAAAACGAATGATGTGGCGCCGGATATTTTTTCTTTGGGCTCTTTTGCAGCTCCTGCTGTGCACAAATGTGCACGGTCAGGTGGTGCTGGGCGATCGCCACTCAGGCACTTTCCGTCGTGCGGTTAATGCGGCCGACCAGGGCGATTATCAAACGGCCAGGGACTTGCTGGGCAATATCCTTAAGGACAATCCACTCCACATGGATGCCCTCACCCAGCTGGGCGTAGTGTTTATGGAGACCAACCAGCAGCTCGATTCGGCCCAGGCCCTTTTCAATCGGGTGCTGGCTCAGATTCCGGAAGAAGATCTGTACGACCCCTTCAGCGTGTACCTGCATCAATTGAAGGCGCGCACTTACAACCTGCAATTAGAACCCCGTAAGGCCCTGTCGATGCTCCAGGTGGTTAAGGATTCTATTGTGCTGGACGACCTGCGCGCCGAGGTGCAGCAGGAATTTCAGCATACCAACAATGCCATTTTGCTGCTCGACAATCCCATTCAGCTTAACATCAGGGATGTGGGCAAAACCATCAATTCCGAATTTGACGACCACAGTCCCCTCGTTGACCTGAGCGGCAGACGCATGTATTTTACCTCGCGGCGCGCATCCGGCAACGACCGCCTCTTGCCCGACGACCAATACTTTGAAAACATTTATGTGGCCGAGCACGATGGAAGGGCCTGGCAAAAGCCGCGCCTTGTTGAGTCGCTCTACAACCGCAACGAGCACATGAGTCTCCTCTCCCTATCGCCCGACGGCAGTCAGCTCTTCCTCTACCAGAGCGACGGAAAAGTGACACGAAACCTCTCGGTGAGTCGCCTCATCAACGGCATCTGGCAGAGCCCGGAGCTCTTGCCCGCACCCATCAACTCCTATTACGACGAGACCCATGCCAGTCTCTCGCCCGACCAAAGCACCCTCTACTTCACCAGCAACCGTCCGGGTGGCTATGGGGGCCTCGATATTTGGGCGGCACGCAAGGATGCCTACGGCCAATGGGGGGACCCCTGGAATCTGGGCCCCAGCATCAACACCGCCGGCGACGAGGAAAGCCCCATGATGCACCCCGACGGCAGTACCTTGTACTACATATCCAATGGCCCCCATTCCATGGGCGGCTTTGACGTGCTGTACAGTCAATTGCAGACCGACAGCACCTGGGCCCGGGCCGTAAATATGGGCTATCCGGTCAACACGCCCGACGACGACCTTTTCTTTTTACCGACCCTCGACAAAAGTGAGGCCTATCTGACCTCCTTCCGCTTCAATGAAGAGGAAGGACGCAGCGACATCTACAATGTCAATTTCGAGAATGTTCCGCGGGGAATGTTGACCGTGGTTGAAGGGGCGGTAAGCAATCCCGATAATTTGCCGATGGACCAGATTCGCATTCTGGTTTGGCGCGAGTCGGACAACGCCCAGGTGGGCGAATACCGGCCCAATACCCATACGGGACAGTATTACCTGATACTGGATGCCGGTGACTCTTACCGCTTGGAGGAAGCGGGACCAGACAGCCTCTATGTCCGCGAGACCTTGCACCTGCATGCGGAAATGGCTCTGGAGAGCCGCCGTCAGGTTTTGATGAAGGAGGATGTGCAAATGCGCTCTCCCCTGGTGCCCAGGGAGCAGGCAATGGCCGTGAACGAGAAGACAGATGCGCTGGAGGACAGCATTAGGAAATACATAGAAAGCGCCCCCACCGAAACTCCGCTTACCCAAAAACAGCAAGTGGTTCCGTTGTCCGAAGAAGCACCTGCTCCTAATTATGATCGGCAGCAGGCTGCCGAAACGGCTGAAACGGCCTATACCGTACAAATCCTTGCCCTGCAAAAGCAAAAACAGGCCAATGCCCGGTTTCTGGCGGGACTCGATACCAGCATGCTGAAAAGCTGTCGCGGAAAGGACGGCTTTCTGCGCTATTACCTGGGCGACTTTGCTACCACGGAGGAGGCTGAAGCCTTTTTGCGACAAATGAAAAAGGACCCACGCTTCCGCGATGCCTTTTTGCGCCCCCTGGACGAGTTGGCCGAGCTGAGACCTTGAAAAAACGCGCCCTGTTTCTCCTACCTTTCAGGAGGGAAAATCCACTGCACAGAAGTGAAAAAAATGTTATCTTGCACTATTAAGTGTTGGCCTTGCCCTGCATCAAATTAGACGGCGTATAAATAAAGAACTTTTTCTTTATATTATTTTTAAATAGTGCGCCGACCCACTACATTTGCAGCCTGTTAGGGCGTCTACCAAAAAAACAACAAATAACCGATACACTAATATCTTAAATGTAATCTTTATGAGCAGTTTATTTAGTTCTTCCATTGGGAAGAAGTTGCTGATGGGATTGTCGGGACTTTTCCTGATGATTTTTCTGCTTGTTCACCTGGGGGTGAATGCGCTTTTGCTGATACCCGACGGCGGCGAGTTTTTTAATGCAGGTGCCCATTTCATGGCCACCAATCCCGCTGTGAAAATTATGGAACCCATTTTGGGTTTGGGTTTTTTGGTGCACATTGTGTACGGCATTGTGCTGACGCTCCAAAACCAAAAAGCACGTGGTTCGGCAACCTATGCCTCAGGTAAAAAAACCAAAGGGGTAACCTGGGCTTCTCAAAACATGCTGGTACTGGGCATCACCATCCTGGCCTTTCTGGTACTGCACATTGCCCATTTTTGGGTAAAAATGAAGGTGACCGGTTCCGATTTACTTGAGCACGTTACCATCAACATTGGTGGCGTACCCACCGAAGTAGAAAATGCCTATGCCCTGGTGAATGCTACTTTCAGCGAGTTGTGGATTGTATTGGTTTATATGGTGGCCGGTATTGGTCTGGCCATGCACCTTTCGCACGGTTTCTGGTCTTCCTTCCAAACCATAGGCTTCAGCAACAACCTGTGGCGCAAGCGGCTGACCACCATTGGTCAGGTTTACGCCTGGTTTGTGGGACTCGGATTTGCACTGATTGCGCTGTTGCAGTACTTATTTTTTCAAGCTTAAATTTTAATCACCGCATATTATGGCAAAGTTAGATGCTAAAATACCACAGGGGCCTATGGCTCAGAAGTGGACCAACTATAAGGCGCACCAAAAGCTGGTGAACCCCTCCAATAAAAGGAAACTCGACATCATAGTAGTAGGAACCGGTCTGGCCGGTGCCTCTGCCGCTGCCTCCTTTGGCGAGATGGGCTTTAATGTTAAGGTATTTACCATTCAGGATTCTCCCCGCCGGGCGCACTCCATCGCTGCCCAGGGTGGTATCAACGCCGCCAAGAACTATCCCAACGACGGCGACTCGGTTTACCGATTGTTTTACGACACCGTGAAGGGGGGCGACTATCGCGCCCGCGAGGCCAACGTTTACCGTCTGGCCGAGGTGAGTAATTCCATCATCGACCAGTGTGTGGCCCAGGGCGTACCCTTTGCCCGCGAGTACGGCGGTCTTCTCGACAACCGTTCCTTTGGGGGAGCTCAGGTAAGTCGTACCTTCTACGCCAAGGGACAAACCGGTCAGCAGCTCCTTTTGGGTGCCTACCAGGCGCTGATGCGCCAGGTAGAATTGAAAACTGTAAAACTGTACACCCGCAACGAGCTGGTGAACATTGTGATGGTTGACGGCAAAGCACGCGGCATCATTTCACGCGACCTGGTTACCGGTAAGACCCAGCGTCACTTCGGTCACGCCGTAGTACTGGCCACCGGCGGTTACGGCAACACCTTCTTCTTGTCGACCAACGCCATGGGCTCCAACGGCTCAGCGGCTTTGCAGGCCTACAAGAAGGGCGCTATGTTTGCCAACCCCTGTTTTGCCCAGATTCACCCCACCTGTATTCCGGTACACGGGGAGTTCCAGAGCAAGCTGACCCTGATGTCGGAGTCGCTGCGTAACGACGGTCGCATTTGGGTGCCTAAGAAAAAGGAAGACGCCGAAGCCATCCGTGCCGGTAAGCTGAAACCTACGCAAATTGCAGAAGAGGACCGCGACTACTACCTGGAGCGCCGCTATCCTGCCTTTGGTAACCTGGTGCCCCGCGATGTGGCTTCACGGGCTGCCAAGGAGCGTTGCGACGCCGGTTACGGCGTAGGCAACACCGGTTTGGCGGTGTACCTCGACTTTAAGGAGTCGATTGAGCGCCTGGGTGAGGATACCATCCGTGCCCGCTACGGCAACCTCTTTCAGATGTACGAAAAAATTGTGGACGACAATCCCTACGATACCCCAATGATGATTTACCCCGCCATCCACTATACCATGGGCGGTATTTGGGTAGATTATGAACTGCAGACCAGTGTTCCCGGTTTGTTCTGTGCCGGTGAGGCCAACTTCTCCGACCACGGCGCCAACCGTTTGGGTGCTTCGGCCCTGATGCAGGGTTTGGCCGACGGTTACTTTGTGCTGCCTTACACCATTCAGAACTACCTGGCCGACGACATTCGTACCCCGCGTATGAGTGGCGACGAAAAGGAGTTTGTGGAAGCCGAGAAGGAGTCGCAGGACCGCCTGAACAAACTGCTCTCCATTAAGGGACAGCGTTCGGTGGACAGCATTCATAAGGAGCTGGGACTGATTATGTGGGACTTTGTGGGCATGGCCCGTAACAAGGAAGGCCTGCAAAATGCCATCGAAAAAATTCGTGCCGTTAAGAAGGAGTTCTGGAGCAATGTACGCATCCCCGGATCCAACGACGGTATGAACATTGAACTTGAAAAAGCCAACCGTTTGGCCGACTTTATCGAAATCGGTGAACTGATGGCCCTCGACGCACTGAACCGGGAGGAATCCTGTGGTGGTCACTTCCGTGAAGAGCACCAAACCGAAGAAGGGGAAGCGCTGCGTCACGACGACCAGTACGCCTATGTTTCCTGCTGGGAATACAAGGGAGACAACCAGGAGCCCGAACTGCACAAGGAAGAGCTCAAGTATGAAGAAATTCAACTGGTTCAGCGTAACTACAAATAGTGCAGGAGGCAAGTTCAACTATTAAATGGAGTTTAATCATGGAAAAAACATTGAATCTCACACTTAAAGTCTGGAAACAAAACGGTCCCCGGGAAAAAGGACGTTTCGAGACTTACAAAGTAAGCAACATATCTGTGGACAGTTCCTTCCTCGAAATGATGGACATTTTGAATGAGCAACTGATCAACGAAGGCAAAGAGCCGGTGGCTTTTGACCACGACTGCCGCGAAGGCATCTGTGGCATGTGCTCGCTCTACATCAACGGTCGCCCCCACGGACCCGACGACGATGTAACTACCTGTCAGCTGCACATGCGCAAGTTCAAGGACGGTGAAACCATCATCATAGAGCCCTGGCGTTCGGCCGGTTTCCCCGTCATTAAGGACTTGATTGTGGACCGCACCGCCTTCGACAAAATTATTGCTGCCGGTGGTTATGTATCGGTAAATACCGGAGGGGTACCCGATGCCAACGCCCTGCCCATTCCCAAGCCCGATGCCGATGAGGCTATGGATGCGGCTTCGTGCATTGGCTGCGGCGCCTGTGTGGCGGCCTGCAAAAACGGCTCTGCCATGCTTTTTGTCTCTGCCAAAGTGAGCCAGCTGGCGCTGCTGCCCCAGGGCCGCGTAGAGGCTGCCCGTCGTGCCAAAAACATGGTGGCCCGCATGGACGAATTGGGTTTTGGCAACTGTACCAACACCGGTGCCTGCGAGGTAGAATGCCCCAAAGGCATCTCGCTGAGCAACATCTCCCGTTTGAACCGCGAGTTTTTGACCGCCAAGATCAAGGACTAAGCCATAAAGCGATAAGCAAATAAAAAGAGGCTGCCCAATAAGGGGCAGCCTCTTTTTATATTACCAGCTTTGAAACTATAGAAATCACGGTTTGGTTAAAAACGCATCTTATAGCCTAATATGATCCTTGATGTTTTGAATTAAAAGACTGAAGAAGAGGTGAGTGCTTCAAGTTCCTTTAGTCGCTTTAACTGAGAAACTTCCATGCAAGAATATTTCTTACGCCAATTATACAACATTGCCTTCGAAATGCCATGCTTCCGACATACGCTTTGAGCATCTATGCTGCTATCATACTCTTTGATGACCTTAATGATCTGACTCTCGGTAAATCTTGTCTTTTTAATGATGATCGTTTGACTGCTTAAAATTAATAAATTGTCTAATTTTAAGCTGCCCTATTTTTAGGGAAGGCTACACTCGGTTTTTAGAGGCCAAGACAGGCTTTCTGTATTTCAATGTTTTATTATTCTCCTATAGATTTACCTAATACAAAATAATATTCTTTTTCATCTCTATATATGTATAATGTATCTGATTGATTATGCTTAATTATAGAGTCGCCTATATTTAAGAATTTACATAAAGAGTAAGGCTTGTAATTGTAATTATCAGAATCAAAAAAAAAGACTCTTCTACCATCCTGCAATTCTCCAAAAGCACTTGACCTATCCGCCTTGACCTTAACCACAACCCCATTCAATGAATTCAAGTTTCTAATGTCAATATGGTTACTCATTTTGCTATTATGAAGTACAATACCTATTATTACCATTATTATAAAGCCCATTAATAATAAACCATAGAACTTCCCTACTTTATTTCCGTCTTTAAACATCATCTTTAATAAAATATAGTTTGACCGTAACTACTCAGGTCTCATTTGCAACGCTGACAGCTCCCGCCGCCGCGGATTCATAACCAGCACCGAATCGAGCTACCGCAATATTAAAAAAAAGATTTTAACTCTGGCTTGTTTTCAAGAAAGCTTCTCTTCTCTGCAGTCGTTCCAACAGCAAAGCGTAGTGTAATCAAAGGGTCACCGCCCCGTTTTATTACAGTATCAATGACTGAACGCATCACGGCAAATCTCGTTGCCCCCTGGGTTGAACGAAATTGGCCTGATATTTTTTGCTTGACCTTGACGTTTCTTATGGCCCGCTCCGAGGAATTGTTGTCCGGTGGCACCTCAGCATAAAACAAGAAATTGAACACGTCAAACTTCAACCTCCTCATCCTTTTGTGGAAGGCCTCGAGCTTATCAACATCTTCCGGATTTAACTCCAACAAATGGTTGAATAGTTTCAGAAGCTCATCTCTGGGGGCACTTTTTAAATAGTCAGATGGACTCATTTCCTTTTTGAGTTCAATTGCCCATAGAAATAATTTTTTCATGGCCATCGCCCATTGACTGTTGTGCTTATCGATAAAATATTTGAGCTCTCTGAGCATGTGGGCCACGCACGGCTGATGCTTTTGGGCCGGAGTCTTAAGCTGGGCGCTTAATGCATCGCTAACGAGAGTGCTGCTCTTAAAGCCGTTGGGGAAATTTTTGATTATTGATACGTATCCTCTTGATTGTTCATAGGCAATAAATGACGCCGATTGANCTCTTGATTGTTCATAGGCAATAAATGACGCCGATTGACTTTGCCAAACCCACATCAAATCCTTTTGCCCTTTAACCTTCACGCTGGTTTCATCACTTCCTACAACAGCAGCTTCGGAAATGCTTTGCTGGATTCCTTTATAGATCGGCTCTACCGATTTTGTCACTCTTGCAAGCATATTGGCAACGGTGCCCTGACTCATTCTGATGTTGGTTATGCTGTATATAAGCTCGACTAGTCGAGCCATTGGCAAATACTGTCGGGTACTTAAATATCCAACAAGGCTTGATAGATTAGGGCCATATTGCACCGGAGCATTAACATATCCGGGAAAGGCCCCGGTATGGCAATGCCCACAGTCGCATCTGGTGCCATAAACCTGATGGTTGGTTACGCTTGCTTTTATTTTAGGAATATCAACAACCTGACGTTCCTCAAGAAGGCTGAAGTCCGAGGCTTGAAAACTCTTTTTACAAAAGGGGCACTGTTCAGCTGGAAGGTGCTTTACCCTAAAATCAGGGTGAGGATTCTTAGCCAGGGTGTGTCCTTTGTGACCAGGTTGGCCTCCAGTTTTGAGTGTGCTCTTTTCGCGTAATGATTGGTTTCTATGAGAAAACAAATCTGTAGAAGGGGGCATGGAACTATTTCTGCTGGTCGTCGGGATTTTGTG
>NZ_MWUJ01000017.1 GCF_002210225.1 Geofilum rhodophaeum
TATGGCCAGTGGCGGTTTGCGGGCTGCATACCTGTCCGCCAGCACAGAAGCTGATGCGGGCTACAAAGCTTCAAATACCCACTTCCCCCGCCATTGGCTATATGCGATGTTAGCGGTAGTTTTTTATTCAATTCTTTTTAATATTTCTTTGAGTTTTAGTCCAACATTTAGTTTGTCAAACAGCTTTTCAGATATTTTCAATGAATTTTGAAAGGCTGTATTTATGTTTTTAGGGTTTAAATCAGATGTTGTAAGTATAAATTCTGAATACCAATCTTGGTCAATATCTTTTTCCAAACTTTTCGTCGGGCTTTCCCAATGTTGAGTTTTATTTGTTACTGTTCTGATGAGCCAAAGTAAGTATTTTTGAACAGTCGTCAAGCTTTGGTGGGCGTGGGCAAATTCTTCTCTTTTGATTAAATTGTTCGTTGTCAGCAAAACATTCAGTAATGATTGGCTTAGCCACAAAATATTTTCGTCTGTGGTTCTATCAGGGAATTTTACTTTGATTTGATTTAGCGTTTCCGTTAAAAGTCCGTCTTTGTCAATTAAATTCATTTGGTCAAAATCACTGAACGCAACAATTCCTTCCCACGATTTAATGATTTTTATTTCGTCTGTTTTTAAAAAATGAAATTCGCCTCTAATCATATTCTCAAAAATAGCGACTTCACTTCCGTATTCATTAATGAAATATAAAGCGACAGGATAAACTTGGTTTACCCATTCTTCAGCCGAAAAGTTTTCTTTGGTTTTTAGAAAGATGTAAAATTCGATGTCAGAATATTTGTCGCCTTCATTTTTAGTAAATGAACCGTACATAAAAACTGCGGAAACATTTTCGTCTTGTTGAGCTATTGATTTGGTTTTGTTAATCATTTGTAACTGTGTCATTGTTGTAAATTTTAAATTGTTGATAAATACAAATCATCATAACTTTTGAGAGTAATGATTTATTTCTGTTTTTATTTTTAAACAGTTACTTATAGCTTCATCGGATTGTTTTTTAGTATTTATGTCGTTTTCGTAAAATTACCGCTAATGGTTTCGTATATGAAATGTTTGGCAATTCGAAGCACTATTCTGTCCAACCACTACAACCTTACAAACCGGCAGAAATGACCAATAAGCCACTGACTGACAAATATTTTATATACGATGTTACCGCCTCGCCCCTTTTCTATTATTTCCTCGCGCTTCCTTTACGTTTCGGGAAGCAATAATCACCGAATTTACTGCAAAAATTGCAACCCTGTCTGCCCGCTACCCTTTTCTTATGAATCTTGCAATCCGTATGTAAACATTTGTCTCGGCGAAATCCTGGCTTTACGTTTCTGCCAATCAATATTTTATCCGTATCGGTAAGCAATCATTGCGCAACCCGTTGTTTGATACAGGTCACTGTTTGCGCTGAACTTGAAAATCGAATCCGGTTGTCCTTATGCACCCTTCACCGTGACCAATTCAATATTCAGGATGCCTTGTCATCCAAATCATGGGAATCCAGTCATTTCATTAAAATCGGGCAGTTTCTACCGGAGCCCAACAACGGTCTGCCAAACTTCACTTTCCTACAACAACCGCAGGCTGCCCTAAGCCCTTCTCTGCACAAACCTTTAAAAAACCTACCAACTGTCTGAAGCACCACTTAAACTTCACGAAATCCTTGTCAAAGACGCTTGGATTTTATAATTCTGTCTTGCGAAATCCTTCCGGCTGGCAATCAAGATAAATACGTTCTGCGAATCAATTATACGTTCTGGGAATCCAGGGGCTTGGCGGTAACGTTTGCATAAACGCAATAGTGTTTATGAGTATTATATGAACAGGTGAAAATGGGGCGTAAGTGTCTGATGTAACGAGCATATAGATAAAATGGATATATTTGGTTAGTGGCAATTGGCTGTGGCAAGGGCACTGGCGCGCTTAGTTTTTAAACAACTGTGGAACGAAAAGCGTCAGGTAGCTGCGCCAGAGGTCCCAGGTATGTCCGCCTTCGGTCTCGGTATAGGTAAAGGGAAGACCCAGGCGGTTGAGGGTGCCGCGGTAACGGCTTACCTGGTCGTACAAAAAGTCGTTTTTGCCTATGGCGATCCAGTACAGGCGGTAGCCTTTGTCCTTTTGGGTGGTGAGACTGGCATCCATGTTTCTATAGATTTCTGGGATGCTGCCTTCGAGCGGCGTAATCGCCGGAGAAAACAGCCCGATGTAGTCGAAGGTGTCGGGGTGCAGACGGGAGGTATGCAGACTGTGAAAACCGCCCATGGACAGCCCGGCGATGGCGCGCTGGCTTTTTTCTCTGTTGGCACGGTAATTCTGTTCCACAAACTGAATGATTTCCGGAAAGGTGGTTTCCATGCTGCCTTCCATGGTCTGGGGCAGATCCATGCTGGGTGGGCGGAGCGCTCCGGGAGCTGCTCCGGGAGCTGCTTGCTGACTCACATTGCCGTTGGGCATAACTACGATCATGGGGCGGGCCTTACCCTGGGCAATGAGGTTGTCGAGGATTTCGACGGTTCGCCCCAGTGTGGTCCAGGCGGTTTCATCGCCGCCCATGCCGTGCAGCAGGTACAACACGGGGTAGGTGCTGGTGCTGTTTTCGTAGCCCGGGGGCGTATAGATGGCCAGGCGACGTTCTTGTCCGGTGCCGGGCGAGGGGTACCAGCGGTAGGCGAGCGTTCCGTGCGGAACATCCTGCACGGCATAAAGGTCGCCCTGTCCCCCCGGCACCAGCAAATAGTTGAAGATGCTGGCGACATCACGCACCACGTAGGGGTTGGCCGGATCGCAAACTTGTACCCCGTCTACCAAAAAGAAATAGGTGTAGAGGTCCGACGCCAATACCTCGGTGGTATGGGTCCACACCCCGCTGTCGTCTTTTTTCATGGCCACGGGTTCCGGGGCCCAGTCCTCCCGAGGCATCCAGGTGCCGGAAAGCAAGACCTCGCCGGCCTGTGGGGCATAGATTTGAAAACTGACTTTGTTGTCCTTATGGATGACCGGCGATTGTACTTCAGGCTGGTTCCAGAGGGCCTCCTGGGCGCTGAAAGGCAGCACCATGGCCAGTAAGAGCAGGGTGAGGAGGGCGGACTTGTGTTTCATTGCGGTAAATGTTAGCTGTTTTGGTGCATTAAATGTAGTAAATTAGCTTGACTTGTTAACAACAAGCTAATGGCCTTTTTGTTATTTTGTAGGCTCGTTGAAATATTTTACTTTTGACATCCTGAAATATCTATATTTGTAAATAATTAGTTTTATTCGAGGTTGCTTGCAGCCGGATTAAAAAATAAAGGATATGCGTAAAAATTGGATCTTGGTTTGGGCGGTACTTTTTGTTGCCCTTTTACCTGTTTCGGCTCAGGTATTGGAGCCGGTTAAATGGCAGTTTTCGTTGGAGAAGGTGGACGAGACTCAGGTGATGGTGGTTGCAGAGGCAAGCATTGATCGTGGTTGGCACTTGTATTCGACGGATTTACCAGCCGGTGGCCCCATTCCCACTTCTTTGAATTTTGAGGAGGCGCCGGGCTTGACGCCAACGGGGGCTTTGGAAACAGCGCCTAAGGCTGAGCCTTCGTTCGATGAGGCCTTTCAGATGGAGGTGGGTTATTTTTCGGGCAAGGTACGCCTCTCGCAATTGGTGACTGTGGCAGCTGGTGCGCCTGCTGCAGTGGGTGGCTACGTGGAATTTATGGCTTGCGACGATCACCGTTGTCTGCCACCACAACAAATCGATTTTGAATTGAAATTGCCTGAGATGCAGCTTTCGGCTCCGAAAGGGGAGGTAGAGGAGGCTGTTGAGGCAGCAGTCGTTGCTGAGGCTGGGGCTGAGGCTTCGGCGGAGGCCGATGGAAGCACTTCGGTTGTTGCAGTGGAGGAAATTGCCACGGGAGAACAGCTGGCAGCGCCTGTCTCGGAGGAGCAGCTCGTTCCGGCTGAAGACGAGGCTGAGGCGGAAAGTTACTGGGGCATTTTTTGGTTGGCTTTTTTGGGGGGACTGGCGGCTTTGTTGACGCCTTGTGTCTTTCCGATGATACCGCTTACGGTTTCTTTCTTTTTGCGGAATGCCGATAACCGGGCGCGGGCTTTGCGCGACGGACTTTTTTATGGCTTGACCATTATTTTTGCCTATGTTTTTCTGGGACTGGCCATTTCGGTGATTTTTGGTGCCAACGCGCTCAATGCCATGGCTACGAATCCCGTGTTTAATGTGGTCTTTTTTGCCCTCTTGATCTTTTTTGCCGCATCGTTTTTTGGTGCTTTTGAGTTGACGATGCCCGCCAAGTGGTCCAACGCCCTCGACAGCAAGGCCGATCAGTCGGGTGGCCTTTTGGGGGTAATATTGATGGGACTTACTTTTGTGTTGGTGTCCTTCAGTTGTACGGGGCCCATTGTGGGTACTTTGTTGGTGGAGGCGGCCATTGGTGGCAATATGTTTTCCCCCGCTGTAGGTATGCTGGGTTTCGGGGTCGCTTTGGCGGTGCCCTTTGCGCTCTTTGCCATCTTCCCCACTGCCTTGAAATCCCTGCCCAAATCGGGCGGCTGGATGAATTCGGTAAAGGTGGTACTGGGCTTTGTGGTGCTGGCTTTTTCGCTCAAGTTTTTGTCGGTGGCCGACAGTGTGGGCCAATGGGGACTGCTCAACCGGGAGGTGTTTCTGGTTTTGTGGATTGCTATTTTTCTGTTGTTGGGCTTGTACCTCTTGGGTAAAATCAAGTTTGCCCACGACAGTGATTTGCCCTACCTGAGTGTGCCGCGCTTGTTGTTGGCCATCGGGGTTTTTGCCTTTGTTTTTTATCTGATTCCCGGACTCTGGGGAGCTCCGCTGCGTGCCGTGGGATCTGTTTTGCCCAGCATTACTACGCAGGAGTTTAATATGAATCGCTTGGGAGGTGCGCAGGCCACTGTCGCTCCGGTGCTGGGTGAGCACATGAAGGAGGGGCCTTATGGCTTGGTGAAATATACCGATTACGAAACGGGACTGGAGGCGGCCAAGGCGGTCGGAAAGCCGGTGTTTCTGGATTTTACCGGTTTGGGCTGTGCCAACTGTAAAACGATGGAAGCCCAGGTGTGGTCCGATCCGCAGGTGCGTGACTTGCTGGCTAAGGAGTTTGTTATTGTGTCGTTGTACGTCGACGACCGCGAGCGCCTGCCCGAATCAGAACAGTATGTGTCGGAGCTTACCGGACGTAAAGTGCGTACGGTGGGCAACAAGTGGACCGATTTTCAAATTACCCATTACAACACCAACAGTCAACCTTATTATGTGCTGCTGAATCATGAGGAGGAGGCAATGAATACGCCACGTGGGTTTAATACGGATGTGGAGGACTTTGTAAAGTGGCTGAAGGAGGTGTTATAAGCACAGGTGGGCCACGGGTTTATTCCTGGTAGCCTATACTGCTGTTACACAAAGAGGGGCATTTAGCCCCTCTTTGTATTTACAGGACTTGCGTTGGTGGAGTTTTTGAGCCCTTTGATAAAAAGCGACTTGCACCGGCTGGACTTGGTGGGGGATTAGGCTTAATTTTGTTGAGTTATTCCGTTAATTCTTTAGCAAATGAAGCGAATTTTACCCTTAATGATGCTGTTGTTGGCCGGCGGCCCCCTTGTTTATGCCCAGATTGATTTCAGCAGTCTGGAAGAGGAGCAAATTTACCGGCCCGACCGCAAATACAATACCTGGTCGCTGACGGTAGGTTACGGACCGGTGGTTTATTATACCGATGTGGTGGATTATACCCTGCTGCCTTCCTCGAGTTTTAAATTTGGTCCTACGGCCCAGCTGAGTAAGCAGTTGGGGCGTTCGTGGGCTGTAGAGGGCAGTTTCCTTATGGCCGATATGTATGGTCAGAAGTATCGACGCTATTTTGAGGGCGATTTGCTGCAAACTACGGTTAATGTGAAGGCCTACATCAATCAGTTGATTTTTAATGGTCCCATGCGCGACCGCTGGAATGTTTATGCCACCATTGGTCTGGGGGCCAACTTTTTCCGCTCAGCCATGCGTGAGCAGGGCAGTGAGCAGCTGTTGATGGTCGACGATATTTTTGGTGGGGTGTCGGGTTATCCGACCAGTTACAGCGATTGGGCGCCCGATGATTTTTTGGTGGAGGGCTACCGACGCAATGGCTACTCAGAGGTCAATCCCGAGTTGGAGGAGACGAGTAGGGAATCCAGTGTGGTGGTTCCGATGGGATTGGGTGTTCGCTACCGCATCAACAAGTCCTTTGACTTGGGTATGGATGTGGTTTTGCACAACATGACTACCGACGATTTGGATGTGGACATCAGTGGTGCTGCCAACGATTCGTATATGTCGGCGGCTTTTTCGCTGACTTACAAGATTGGGAAGAAGGACAAGCGGCATGCTTCGTGGACCTACAAGGATTTCAATATGGCCTACGAGCGGGAGCGCTTGCGCGATCCGCTGGCTCAGCGTCTCGATTCTTTGCGTCAGCATCTGGATCAACTGGCTGCTGAGGGCGACAGTGCCGTGAGTGATACCACCTACATCAACAAGGAGCAAATCATTCGTCATGGTTCTTTCTCTGCTGCCGTTTTCTTCGATTTTGACAAATCAGAGATCAGTCGACGCAGTCACCTTGCCCTGGCAGGTGTGGCTCGTTATATGATGGATCACCCGGAAGCCCGTTTCCAAATTCAGGGCTATACCGATGACCGGGGCAGCGAGGACTACAATCAGCGTTTGAGTGAGCGACGTTGCCGGGCTGTGTTGGATGTGCTGGTTAATGATTACGGTATTGATGCCGGACGTCTGCAGGTGGAACCCAGGGGGGAGAAAGAGTTGTTGAGTGATACCCGTAAGCTGGCGCCAAGGGGTGTGCACCTGGTAAATCGCAGAGTAGATATTATTGAGCTCAGTCGTTAAATGAAGTGCTGCATGAAAAGGTATTATTTGTTTGTTCTGGTTGTTTCTCTGGCAGCGGGTCTTTCGGGTCAAAACCGAAAGACCGATACGCGGGTGATTACGGAAGATATGCGCTATTCGGTAGAGAAGCCTTTTTCTACCTGGTCGTTGAGTGTGGGTTATGGCTCGCTCATGATGTTCAGCGACATCAGCTCTTCGTCCATCGTTCCCGATTACCGGCTGCGCTTTGCTCCTACGGTGTTGCTGAGCAAGCAGTTGGCGCCTTCACTGGCCATTGATTTGCAGTACCTGCATGGTGAGATGTATGGCGAGAACAGTCCCCACTATTTTAAGGGCACCCTCAACGATTTCTCGCTGAATGGGGTCTTTTACATCAACCAGCTGGGGGCTTTCCCGGGACCGGTGCGCGATCGTTGGAATTTTGTTTTTAAAATGGGTTTGGGGGCCAATTTTTTCCGCTCAAAATTGCATTTTATGGACAACGATGCCCTGGTTCAGGAGAGCGATTTTGGTATGCCGTCTGACCGCTACATGGTGGCTGGCTACGATCCTTACAATCCGGAGGAAAAGGTGGAACATCAAATGGAATTGGTGGTGCCGGTGGGATTGGGTGTGCAGTACCGCATCAACAGGCATTTTGATGTGGGACTGGAGTCGACGATGCGTTTCAGCACTGCCGATAACCTGGATAATGTGTTAACCGGGTCGACCAACGATCGGTATATGTACACCGGAGTTAACCTGACCTATAAGGTGGGCAGGAAGGATGTGCGGCATTTGCGCTGGACTTACCGGGGGCAGGGTTTCAATTTGTTTGGTCGCAGTCGCCGCGATCCTCTGGAGGCCGAGGTGCAAATGTTGGAGGAGGCCATTCAAAAGTATGCCGACCGGGCACCGGTTCAGCGCGATTCGGTGGTGGTGAGTTATGGTTTGGTAGAAGTGTATGAGGCGGTTTCGGTCCGTAGTTTGTTTTTTGAACCGGGTGCCCGTCTCGATTTGGGCATGGCGGAGCAGGTGTTGATGGCCGAGACTGTGGTAGATATGAAGCAGAATCCTACAGCTGCTTTGGCTCTTTATGGCTATGTAGATCCCGACGATACCGGGGATCACGAGGAAATAAGTGCCCGGCAGTGTGAACAGGTACTCGACTTTTTGGTTAATGAATTGGGTGCCGATCCCGAGCGCATCGCGGTTTTTCCGCAAGGTGCGCAGGGTGCTTTTTCCGGTGCAGAGGGTAAGCGCTCTCAGGTGGTACGCAGTGCCAACCGCAGGGTAGATATGGTTTTTAAGAAATAGAAATGGGGAAACGGACACTGGAAGGCGTTTTGTTGTTTGATGGCTTTTGTGTGTTGTGCAGTGCGTTTGTACGTAGGGTGTTGCGGCGCTTTGACGGGAAGTTGGAGGTGTTGCCCATGCAGGGGGTGCGGGGACAGGCCTTGTTGGCTCAGAGCGGCATGAATCTGCTGCCCGATGAGGTGATATTGCTCATAGGCAAGCAAGTGTTGCAGGGGCCTGATGCCGTTTTGTATCTGTTGCGTGTTGCCGGAGGAGGCTGGCCGCTTTTGGCCCGTTTGGGCAGCTGGCTGCCCAAATCCTGGGTTACTTTCCTCTACCGCAAGGTGGCAAAGAATCGTTACGTCTGGTTCGGTAAAAGAAAGTCCTGCTTTGTGCCAGAGCGCTAGTCCTCCAAATCCAGCTTGCCTGTTTGTTCTTCCTGATATCTTTTGGACAAGAGGGCCAGAAAACTTGCAAATTGTTTCATGGCCGATAGGGTTTCGGCGCTGAGACTTTGTTTTTGTAGGCGCAGTAAAAAGGTGTTGTACAGGGCACCCAGCATCAGTTCAATGTCGTTGGCGGGGGGTGGACTGGTTTTGGTTTCGAGCTCTTTAAGGAGGGGCTGCAGTTGCTGAAATTGAATTTGGTAGTTGACAAATTTTGGGGTTTTCAGCAGAAGGTGATGCAGTGTGTTGAGTTCATTAACTGTGTTGGTCAGCATTTGCAGGTGGCCGCCTTTTTCCTTTTGCTCCACTTTGAGCATGGCGCTGAGGTTGTCCCACCACTGTTCCATTTCCTGCAAAATTTCACCGGATTGACCGTATTGGGGCAGCAGCTCGGTGCGGATGCGTTCCATATTGCAGTCGTAGGCGCGTATCAGATCTTCTACTTGCCACATATACAGGATGTATTCGGCAATGTTCTCTTTTTTCTTTTTTTGTGCGGTCAGCATGCTGTAGTTTTAATCAAGGTCCTCAAAATCGTCGTCGGCGTCGAAAAATTGATCCAAATCACGCCGTTCTTTTTTGGTGGGTCGCCCCAGTCCCCTGGGTCGGTTCATTGCCTGGGCCATACGGGTGAGCCGAAGCAGTTCGAGCTCTTCGGCCGGGGTGACATCTTTGATAAAGTCGGCGGTTAGTTTGGCCCCCATTCGCTTGCCCGAAAGCGCCAGTACTTTGTAGCGACGGGTCACGGGCGGATCCTTGATTTCTACTTCATCGCCCACCTTTAGGGTACGCGATGATTTTACCGGCATCCCGTCCATCAGCACCTTCCCTTTTTTGCAGGCTTCGGTGGCCAGACTGCGTGTCTTGAAAAGGCGAACGGCCCAAAGGTACTTATCGATGCGCAAGGCTTCTGTTTCTCCCATGGTGTTCAGGTTTAGCGGCGTGGTCTTATCTTTTGTTGAAGGTGTTCATGGTTCGGGTGCAGCCCATACTTGCAAAGCTGTGGATGATTGCTGTGGCCAGCTCAAAACGTTCGGGCAGCGCCTCCTTTTCGTCTCGCTCCCATTGTCCCAACACATAATCGACCTGTTGACCTTTGCGGAAATTGTCGCCGATTCCGAAGCGAAGGCGGGCATATTGGTTGTGCCCCAATACCTCGTTGATGTTTTTGAGTCCATTGTGTCCGGCGTCACTGCCCTTGGCGCGAAGGCGCAGAACACCAAAGGGGAGGGCCAAATCATCTACCACCACCAGGAGGTTTTCTATAGGAATCTTTTCTTTTTGCAACCAATAGTTGACGGCCCGGCCGCTCAAATTGACATAGGTCGATGGCTTGAGCAGGGTCAGCTGGCGTCCCTTGTGTTTATGCTGGGCGGTCAATCCATAGCGACCATCTTCAAAACTTATGCCGGCCTCCCCGGCCAGGTGGTCCAGAACATCAAAACCTACGTTGTGTCTGGTGTGTGCATATTCCGAGCCGATGTTGCCGAGGCCCACAATCAGGTATTTCATTTCGTGAGGTGTTGTATCGCTTGCTCCTTTGGGGGAACTTACCCAGTTTTTGATTTTTTGCCACATAAGCGCTGCCCGTTTAGACGCAAAAACCCCCATATACAAATACGGGGGCTCTTGTGTTTGGTGAAGTGGATTAACCTTTCTGCTGAGCAGCTGCACGGGCAGCACGGGTCAGCTTAACAGAAGTAACCACAGAGTTTTTAGCGTTGAGCAGTTCCAGGTTGGGGTAGCTGAGTTCGCCTACCTGAATACTCTTACCCAAGCCCAGTTTGTCGATGTTTACAGTCAAGTGGTCGGGCAGGTCTTTCATCAAGCCCTTAACGCGCAGTTTGCGCTGCTCCAGGGTGAGTTTACCACCGGCCTTAACACCTTCGGCCAAACCTTCCAGCTTAACGGGGATCTCAATTACAACGGGCTTCTCTTCAAATACCTGAAGGAAGTCGATGTGAATGAGTTCGTCGCTTACAGGGTGAAATTGGGTGTCCTTAATTACCGCAGTAAAAGTTTTGCTGTCGATGTTCAAGTGAACCAAATACACGTTGGGCGTGAACAACAACTTGCGAAACTCGTTGGCTTCGGCATAGAAATGAACGACTTCTTCACCTCCGTACAATACGGCGGGTACTTTTTCGCTGGCGCGCAGCTCTTTGGTTGCGGATTTTCCCAGGTTGTCCCTTTTGGCCGCTTTAACTTCAATAGTTTGCATGTTTACAAAATTAGTTTGTGCTACTCAAAATTAAGTGCTGATGTAAAAGCTTAATTTCCCATCACACGTTATGCCCTTTTGGGGCCGCAAAGATATAAATTAAATTACAAATTGTGTGCTGATCGACTGGTAATTGTATACTTTTTCGATGGTGTCGGCAAAGAGCTGGGCAACACTGAGAACTTTGATTTTGGCGGACGATTTGCGCAGGGGAATGGAGTCGCTGACGTAGACTTCGGTCAGTTCCGATTGCTCAATGCGCTCGTAGGCCGGTCCCGAAAGGATGGCGTGGGTGGCAAAGGCACGCACGCTGAGGGCGCCCTGCTCCTTCATCATTTCGGCTGCTTTAGTCAGCGTTCCTGCCGTGTCGATCATGTCGTCGAGAATAACTACGTTTTTGCCTTCCACGTCGCCAATGATGCGCATTTCATCTACCACGTTGGCTTTGGAGCGGTACTTGTGACAAATAACCATTGGGGTTTCCAGAAACTTGGAATAGGTGTTGGCTCTTTTGGTGCCGCCCACGTCGGGGGAGGCTATAACCAGGTTGTCGAGTCCCAAAGAACGTATGTGGGGAACGAAAATGCTGGAGGCGTACAGGTGATCAACCGGAATGTTGAAAAAGCCCTGGATCTGATCGGCATGCAGATCCATAGTGATGATGCGGTCGACTCCTGCGGTGCTCAACAGATCGGCCACCAGTTTGGCGCCAATCGAGACTCTGGGCTGATCTTTCCGATCCTGCCGGGCAAAACCAAAGTAGGGCATCACGGCTACAATTTTGTAGGCTGATGCTCTTTTGGCTGCATCAATCATCATGAGCAGTTCAAAAAGGTTGTCGGTAGGCGGAAAGGTCGACTGAATCAGGAAGACGTGGGACCCGCGGACGGTTTCTTCGTAGGCGGTGGCGAATTCGCCATCGCTGAAACGGATGACATTTACATTGCCCAGTTCACGACCAGCGCATAAGCTGATTTTTTCGGCCAGATATTGGGTATTGGTTCCGGAAAAAACCTTAATAGGTGCTTTGGGTGGCATTAAATTTCTGTTTATCAGATTGTTGTAAAAAGTGGTTCGACTTTGCAAAGATAGCAAAAATCATGTATCCTTAAGGATTTGTTTACAAGAGATTTTGATTTTTGCTTTAAAATCAAAGGATTTAGCCCTCCCATTCCTTGTTGAGTTGTTCGATGTAGCTGAGCAAATCTTCCCGTCCATCGGCCTTTTCTGCTGAGGTGATAAAGCTGAGTGGCAGCTCCTCCCACTCCTTCAGCAGTTCGTTGCCGTAATGCTCCAGGTTGTTTTTTAAAACCGTGGGCGTAAGCTTGTCGGCCTTGGTGAAAACCAGAGCAAAGGGGATGCCTGCCTGCCCCATGCTGCGCATAAATTCCAGATCGAGGGCCTGGGGTTGGATGCGGGCGTCAATTAATATAAATAAGCATACAAGATTTTCTCGTTTCGAAAGGTAATTGAGAATCATTTTGCTGAAAACGGCCCGTTGGGTTTTGGCTACTTTGGCGTAGCCATAACCGGGTAAATCCACCAAATACCAATGGTCGTTAACCAAAAAATGATTGATGAGTTGGGTTTTTCCCGGTGTCGAGGAGGTTTTGGCCAGCTTGCCGGAGCGGCAAAGCATATTGATGAGGGAGGATTTACCAACATTGGAGCGGCCGATGAAGGCGTATTCGGGCCGGTTTGGGGGCGGACACTGGTCGGCATGTTGACTGCTGGTAACAAAACGGGCACTTTTAATCATGTGCTTTTTTTGCAAAAGTAAGGATAGTTGCCGGTATTCAAAAGTTTGGCGCCTCGACTTGCCTTTGGTTTTTATATCTTTGTGCAAAACCGATTAAATTTTCACACCTGTTATGACAAAAGCATTGTATCCCTTAAAGTTTGAGCCCATTTTGATGGAGCGGATCTGGGGCGGTAATAAACTCGAAACGGAATTAAAAAAGCCCCTTGCGGGGAAAAGTGGTATTGGTGAAAGCTGGGAACTTTCTGGAGTAGATGGCCATGTTTCGGTGGTCAGTAACGGCTTTTTGAAAGGAAATACCCTGGCCGAATTGCTGGAGATTTACATGGGCGATTTGGTTGGTGATGCTGTTTTTCAGCGCTTTGGTGAGGAGTTTCCCTTGTTGATTAAGTTCATAGATGCCCGGGAAGATTTGTCGATTCAGGTGCATCCCGACGATGAGTTGGCGGGCCAGAGACACGATTCTTTCGGCAAGACTGAAATGTGGTATGTGTTGCAAGCAGAGGAGGGCGCCCGCTTGATCAGTGGCTTTGCCGAAACGGTTAGTCGGGCGGATTACCTGAAAGCGGTAGAGGAGAAGCGCCTGGAATCCCTGTTGGCCAGTCACCCTGTTCAGGCGGGAGAGGTCTTTTTTATTCCTGCCGGAAGAGTGCATGCTATAGGCGCGGGTATCTTGGTGGCTGAAATTCAGCAGACTTCGGATGTAACTTATCGGATTTATGATTTTGACCGACGTGATGCTCAGGGACAAACCCGGCAATTGCATACGCAGGAGGCGCTGGATGCCATCGACTATAAGGCTTATCCGGATTATCGTACGGCCTATGAGGTGGTGCCGAACACGGTGAGTCCGGTGGTCAGTTGTCCTTATTTCACGACTTCGGTGTTGGAGCTGGATGGCCCCCTGACCAGGGATTATTACAGTCTCGATTCATTTGTCATCCTGATTTGTACCGAGGGGGCTGCACGTCTGGTGTATGAAGGCGGCGAAGTGGCTGTCGCTAAGGGCGAAACGGTGTTGATTCCGGCAGAGTTGCGGCAGTTGACCTTTTATCCGGAGGGACAAGCCCGATTGTTGGAGGTTTATGTGCCCCATGAATAATGTTTTTCGTGTTTTGCCGATAAAAAAGTGTTGATTTTTTACTTTTTTGTGCTATTTGGTTTAATTTTGCAACCCAAAAGATAAAAATTTAGGCTATGAAGGTTTTAAAATTTGGCGGGACTTCCGTAGGATCTGCCGACCGGATGAAGGAAGTGGCTGCTTTGGTCAACGACGGCGATCGAAAGATTGTGGTATTGTCGGCGATGTCGGGAACCACCAATAATTTGGTAGAGATTGCCAACTACCTTTATAAGAAGAACCACGACGGCGCCAATGAGATTGTCAGCCAGATGGAAAAAAAGTACTATGAGGAAGTGGAGGCGCTGTATGCCACCGACAAATATAAGGAGCTGGGACGGGAATTGATTCGCTTGCATTTTGATGAAATCAAGGGCTATACCAGGGACGTATTTACGGTTTATGAAGAGAAGAGCATTCTGGCCCAGGGTGAGTTGATGTCCACCGCCATGGTGAATTACTATCTGCAGGAACAGGGTGTGGCATCGGCCTTATTGCCCGCTTTGGATTTTATGCGCACCAACAAAAACAATGAGCCCGATATGGCTTACATTCGGGAGAATTTGAATCCTTTATTGGAGGAGCAGCCCGAGGTGCAGATTTTTATTACCCAGGGTTACATTTGTCGCAATGCTTTTGGCGAGGTGGACAACCTGCAAAGGGGTGGCAGTGATTATTCTGCTTCGCTGATTGGCGCGGCAGTGGGTGCCGATGAAATTCAGATATGGACCGACATCGACGGGATGCACAACAACGATCCGCGTTATGTGGAGGGTACCAGGTCCATCGCTGAGCTGTCGTTCGATGAAGCGGCTGAATTGGCTTATTTTGGCGCAAAGATTCTGCACCCAACCAGCGTGCTGCCAGCCAAGCTGGCCGATATACCTGTACGCCTCCTGAACACCCTTGATCCTTCGGCCCCCGGCACCACCATTTCGGGCAAGGAAATAAAAGGCGACATCAAAGCCATTGCTGCCAAAGACGGCATAACCGCCATTCGCATCAAATCGGGGCGCATGTTGCTGGCCTATGGCTTCATGCGTAAGGTCTTTGAGATTTTTGAAAGCTACAAAACACCCATCGATATGATTACCACCTCCGAGGTTGGGGTGTCGGTAACCATCGATAACGATCGGCACATCGACGACATAGTGGACGATTTGAAGAAATTTGGTACCGTGGAGGTGGACCGCGATCAGGTCATCATTTGTGTGGTGGGCGACCTGGTGCGCGAAAACAAGGGCTATGCCAACCGCATTTTTAATGCTTTGCGCGATATTCCCGTTCGAATGATTTCCTATGGCGGGTCGGACCACAACATATCTATGCTGGTGAGTGCCGATTACAAGAAGCTGGCACTGCGAACGCTAAGCGAGAAACTATTTTAGTCCGGCCTTGTTACTTTAACAGAACAACATTTGAAACGATAAAAACCATTAGAGCAGATGCAGAATTCCTTCCCATTACAGAAGTTGCAGAACATTAAGACCCCTTTTTATTATTACGATATGGAGTTGCTGGAGCGAACGCTCAAGCAACTGCGTGAGCATTCGCAGCAGCATGGTTTCGTGGTGCATTATGCCATAAAGTCGAACGCCAATCTCCGGGTTTTGGAGATGATCCGCAGCTTTGGGCTGGGGGTCGACTGTGTGAGCGGTTTTGAGGTGCAGCGTGCCCTGGATGCGGGCTTTGCACCATCGGGTATTGTATTTGCCGGCGTGGGGAAGGCCGACTGGGAAATAGAGCTGGGGCTCGACAACGACATTGCCTGCTTCAATGTGGAGTCGATTCCCGAATTGGAAATCATCAACGAACTGGCCGCTAAAAAGGGCAAGCATGCCCATGTGGCGCTGCGCATTAACCCCAATGTAAATGCCAAAACGCACCATTATATAACTACCGGACTTAAAGAGAATAAGTTTGGCATTAATCAGTGGGATCTGGATAAGGTGGTGGGGGTTCTGAAAAAGTTGCAGCACGTTTCTTTTGAGGGCATTCATTTTCATATAGGCTCACAGATTACCGATCTCAGCTCCTTTAAGGACTTGTGTGTTCGGGTTAATGAAATTCAGGAGTGGTTTATTCAGCAGCAGTTGTATCCACGTGTGATTAATGTGGGCGGTGGATTGGGCATCGATTATGAGGATCCCGATCAGCATCCGATTCCAGATTTCGAGAATTATTTTAAGGTGTTTAAGGAGGGACTTACGCTACGCGACGATCAGGAAGTGCATTTTGAACTGGGTCGTTCAATTACCGGTCAGGCCGGGAGTCTGGTTACCCGCGTGCTGTACATCAAAGAGGGAGTCAAAACGAAGTTTGCCATTGTGGATGGTGGCATGACCGAGTTGATTCGTCCGGCCTTGTATCAGGCCTACCATAAAATTGAAAACATCAGCAGTGCGGCTCCGGAGGAAAAGTACGATGTGGTGGGACCCATTTGCGAGTCGTCCGACAGCTTTGGCAAGGCGGTTTCTTTGCCCAAAACTTCGCGTGGCGATTTGATCGTATTGCGTTCGGCAGGAGCATACGGTGAGGTGATGGCTTCGCAATACAACCTGCGATCTCTGCCCGGTTCGGTTTATTCCGACAAGTTGTAAAACAGTTTTTTTTGCGTATAAAAAAGGTCGCTGCCTAAGGGGAGCGACCTTTTTACATTTCAGAATTAGAATTCATAATCCACACAGGCCCGCTCTTCCAGAATGGCGCGTATTTTTTTTGCAACCTTTTGGTGGTCGGGATGCACGACATACACCTGTAATGCCTGCCAGTCGGCGAACTCAGTAAGCAGGGCCAGATCGTATTCCTCCTTGGGGTTGGCGTTGATGCCCGCTTCAATATGTTTGAGTTCCGGAATGTGGACTTTGAGCATTTCAAGCTCTTTCTTCAACGACAGAAGCTGCTCTTGTCCGGCTTCCTGTCTGACCTCGGCTTTGAATTTAAATAAAACAACGTGCTTAATCATTGTGAAAATATTTGTTTATTTGAATTCAAATGTAATTCTTTTTAGCGACTTATGCTGATTATAGGAATAGCCGGCGGAACCGGTTCGGGAAAGACAACGGTGGTGCGCAAAATCGTGGAGCAGTTGCCACAGGGAGAAGTGGCCGTAATGGCACAGGATTCGTACTATAGAGACAGCGGGCACCTTCCCTTGGAGGAGCGGCAAAAAATCAATTTTGACCATCCCGATGCCTTGGAATTTGAGTTGCTGGTGGCGCACATCGAAGCGCTCCGCAGGGGGGAAGCCATTGAACAACCGGTCTATTCTTATCTGACTTGCACCCGTCAGCCCGAAACCATAGCAGTGCTTCCGCGCGACGTGGTTATTGTGGAGGGCATCCTGATTCTGGGACACCCCGCTTTACGGGAGTTGATGGATTTGCGTGTTTTTGTAGATGCAGAGCCGGACGAGCGCTTGATAAGAGTCATTCATCGCGATATGGAGGAACGGGGACGGACCGTGCAGAAGGTACTTCGTCGTTATGAAGAAACTGTAAAGCCTATGCATTTGCAGTTTATTGAACCGACCAAGCGTTATGCCGATCTGATTGTGCCTCAGGGGGGCAACAACAAGGCAGCCATTGATTTGCTGAGTCAGTTTATTATGAGAAATCTGGATCAGCCCCATTAATTGTCACTTTTGAATTTTTGCTTTATGTTGGATCGTATTGCAGCTGAGCGAGTTTTGTTTATCGATGTGGAAACCGTGCCTGCGGAGTCTTCCTTTGAAGGCCTGGATGAGGATTTTAAGGCCTTGTGGACCAAGAAGTCGGCGGCTTTCCGTACGGAGGAGGAAACGCCGGCCCAGGTTTATGAGCGGGCGGGGATTTACGCCGAGTTTGGGAAGATTGTGTGTATCTCGGCCGGTGTGATCACCGAACGGGAGGGGGCGCGCTGGTTTCGGGCAAAAAGCTTTTACGGCAGAGACGAGCGCCAGCTGCTGCTCGACTTTGGTCGGGTGCTGGATGGCTTTACTGCCCAGCCCGGACACTTTCTTTGTGGCCATAATGCCAAGGATTTTGATTTCCCATTTATAGCCCGCCGTATGCTTATACATGGCATTAAACTGCCCCAGGCTCTGGATGTGGCTGGTAAAAAACCGTGGGAGCTTAATTTTTTAGATACGATGGACTTGTGGAAGTTTGGCGATTTTCGGCATTCCACTTCTTTGGCCTTACTGGCCAAAATTCTTGGGGTGCCTACGCCTAAGGACGATATTGATGGGAGTCAGGTGGCCCGGGTGTATTACGTCGAGGACGATGTGGATCGGATAGCCCGGTATTGTGAAAAGGACATTTTGGCTACCGCCCAGGTGTTTTTGCGTCTGAAGGGCGAAGCCTTGCTGGATCCTGAGCGGGTGGAGCGGGCCTGATTACTTGCCCCGAATCAAATGAAGCGGTCCCTGGAGCTTTTTCCGCTCGTTAGATTCGTAACCTTCTGCCTCAATCACATAGAAGTACACCCCCGGTTCTGCCAAACCGTTGCCGATGGAACCGTCCCAGCCCAGGGAAGGGTCGGTCGACTCGTAAACTTTGCGTCCCCAGCTGTTGAATACGACCATGCTGAACTTACGTACCGAACGGTAGTATACCCGGAATTCGTCGTTGACCCCGTCGTTGTTGGGCGTAAAGGTGTTGGGGACTTCCACCAGCAACTCGGTGATGGTGACCACCAAGTGATTGTCGATGCTTACGCAGCCGTGTGCCGATTGTACCCGCAACAGTACCGTATCTTTTCCCACCTCAGTAAAAACATGAAAAGGGTCACGGGTAACGGAGGTGCGACTGCCAAAATCCCACTCCCAACTGCTTACAGGTCCCTCGCTTTCGTCGGTAAATCGGAGTTCGTAGGGTGCAGAGCCCTCCGTTTCACTATGTCCCTCATGGGCTACCTCTGGTTTTGTGGAGTTGTAGGAGAAGCTGGCTTTTACGGCAATGGCGGTGTGGGCCAGGTCCTCACTTTCCTGCTCGAGGCTAAGCGCCGGCAAGGAAGCTTTGACGCGGTAGGTGCGGTCGCTGGTTGGGGCATCCAGCAGAAGGCGGTTGGAATGGCCATCCAGCACCTCGGCTTCTGCCTGCCATTCAAAATGCAAGGGATAGGAAACAGTGGCCTGCTGTCCGTTGGCATCAAAATACTCTAAAACGCGGGTTTCTGCGGTCGCTAACAGTTCAAGAAGGTCGCAATTATTGTTGTCTATGCTTATGCCTACGGTGTTTATTTGTGGTTGAAAGATCCAGCAACGGTGTTGCTGCAATACTTCGTTGGTGTCCGGTTCGCGGATGTTTAACAAGATGCCTCCTTCTGAAGCAGGCATGTAGGTGGAGATGTTGCCGGTGGCCAGGGGAATCGACCAGGTGCCTTCGGCTTTGTTGAAGCCGATCCATTCGTAAATAAGACTGTTTTGGTTATCGGGTGCCTGGAGAATAAGGGTGCCCAGCTGGCTGACCAGAAAGATGGAGTCGGACGGAGCCAGTTCGTTGGCGACGTTGAGGTAGCTTGTGCCGGGTGCGGGGCTGATCTGCGCCCGGGTTAACAGCGATGCACTTGGGGCAAGCAGCAACAGCAAAAGAATGGAGAGGCTAGATTTCATATAAGGGCGAATATACAGTTTTTGTCGCAACAATTACTAACGGATTTGTTCGGGAATAATTGTATTTTTGTTGTTTAGCTATCCATTTAAATCTTCAAAAGACGAGAAAAGTGCAGGATTATCTTGATCAGTTGAATGAGGCGCAAAGGTCTGCCGTTACCACCATTGACGGTCCCACCCTGGTGGTGGCGGGTGCCGGATCGGGCAAGACCAGGGTGTTGACTTATCGAATTGCTTACCTTTTGCAGCAGGGGGTGCCCCCCTGGCGGGTGCTGGCTTTGACTTTTACCAATAAAGCCGCCCGGGAAATGAAGGAGCGCATTGCGGCTCTGACTGGTAAGGAGGTGGCTTCTCGTTTGTGGATGGGCACCTTTCACTCTGTTTTTGCGCGTATTCTTCGCGTGGAGGCCGAGCACCTGAACTTTCCTTCGAGTTTTACCATTTACGATACGGCCGATTCCAAGAGTTTGATTAAGAGCATACTTAAGGAATTGCAGATTACCGATAAGGAGTACAAGCCGGGTCTGATCCTTTCGCGCATATCTGCCGCCAAAAACGATTTGGTTTTACCGGCTGCCTATGCACGCGATACCCATCGCTTGGCGGCCGACAAGGCCGCCAAGGTGCCTATGGTGTATGAAATTTATCTTCGATATTTGCGGGCCTGCCTGCAAGCCGGCGCGATGGATTTTGACGACCTTCTCCTAAATACCAATTTGCTTTTTCGGGATCATCCCGAAGTCCTGGCCAAATACCAGGAACAGTTTCGCTATGTTTTGGTGGATGAGTACCAGGATACCAATTTCTCGCAGTATCTGATTGTACGTAAGCTGGCCGAGCAGCACAAAAATGTTTGTGTGGTGGGCGATGATGCCCAGAGTATCTACAGTTTCCGTGGAGCAAAAATTGAGAATATTCTGAATTTTCGGAACGATTATCCGGGTTATCATTTGTTTAAACTGGAGCAGAATTATCGGTCGACGCGCAACATCGTTAATGCTGCCAACAGCATCATTGCCAATAATAAGGGCCAAATTCCCAAGGTCGTTTTTTCGGACAAGGAAGAAGGTGAGAAACTGAAAGTGTTGCAAGCCTATTCCGATGTGGAAGAAGGTTATATGGTGGTGAAGGAGTTGCAGAATCGACGACTCAATGCGACTTGCGCCTATGCCGATTTTGCCATTTTGTATCGTACCAATGCTCAGTCGAGGATTTTCGAGGAGGCCCTGCGCAAAAACAATGTTCCTTACCGCATGTATGGTGGTCTTTCCTTTTATCAGCGCAAGGAAATAAAAGATCTTTTGGCCTATCTGCGTATGGTCATCAATCCCCGCGATGGCGAGGCGCTCAAGCGCATCATCAATTATCCGGCGCGTGGCATTGGTAAAACCACTATGGACCGGCTGGAAAAGGCCGCAGCGGACAATCAGATGAGTCTCTGGGAGGTGCTGACGCATCCCGAATTGGGGCGTGTGGGCTTTAATGCCGGAACGCTGAAAAAGCTGGGTGCTTTTGTGCAATTGATTCGGAGTTTTGAGCGCCTGTTGCCCGTGATGAATGCTTATGAACTGACTACAGAGGTGGTGGCGCAATCGGGCATTCTTAAAGATTTGCATCAGGATAAAAGCACGGAGGGGCAAACCCGTATCGAAAACCTGGACGAATTACTCAACGGGGTCAGGGAGTTTACAGAGGAGCGTATCGAAAGTGGAGAGGACAACAAGCTGGTGGATTTTCTGGAAGAAGTGGCCTTGCTGACCGATATGGATCAGGGCGATTCAGAGGATACCGATCGGGTAACGCTGATGACCATTCACTCGGCCAAGGGACTTGAGTTTCCCTATGTGTTTATTGCCGGGGTGGAGGAAGGGCTCTTCCCTTCTCCCATGTCGGGCAACAGTGAACAGGGCCTGGAGGAAGAGCGCAGGCTTTTTTATGTGGCCGTTACCCGTGCCGAAAAGCAGGTAACCCTGTCCTACGCCCGCAGTCGTTTTAAGTATGGCGAGCATAATTTTGTTACCCCGAGTCGGTTTCTTAAAGATATAGACACTGCTTATCTGGAAGGTGTGGAGACCGCTGCAGTAGGTCGTTCCGCGACGGCCCCGGGAGGCCGCTTTAAGCGCAAGGCCGACAGCGACAATGGAAGCATTGCGACCAAGCGCAGCTTTTCGTTTCGGGAGGAGTCCCCGGTACGCAAGCCTGCCTTTAGCTCTGAAACCTTTGCCGGAACCGGCGGCGACATAGTGGTTGGAAGTCGTGTGGCGCACGAACGTTTTGGTCAGGGGGAAGTGATGGCTCTTGAAGGTCAGGCGCCCAACCTTAAAGCGATGATTGCCTTTGACAATGCCGGTACCAAACAATTGTTGCTAAAGTTTGCCAAACTGAGATTATTGTCTTAATTTTGGCAATTGATCTGACCTTCTGTCGTTTGGGCCGGCCGTGATGAACTTACCTCCTTCGGTCCCGGACTATAAGAACATAACATACACATCAATTCTTTTTAATGGATTATAATTCAACACGCAGTCCCCTTGTGATGCCGGAATACGGTCGGCACATTCATAAGATGGTGGAGCACGCCAAGGGACTCGAAAGTCGTGAGGAGCGCACCCGCTGCGCCCATGCCATCGTTTCGGTGATGGGAAATCTGTTTCCCCACCTGCGAGACGTAAGTGATTTTAAACACAAGCTTTGGGACCATTTGGCCATTATGTCGGATTTTAGTCTGGATATCGATTATCCCTATGAGATTCCTCAGGCTTCAAATTTCACCACTCGTCCCGAAACTGTTCCCTACAACGATTACCACATGCGTTTTAAGCATTATGGTCGCCTGATTGAGCAGATGATTGCTAAGGCGGTTGTGATGGAAGAGGGGCCGCTTAAGGCGCATTTGATTGCTTTGATCGCCTACCATATGCGCAAGTCGCTTTTCAATTGGAACCGCGATAATGCTACCGACGAAAGGGTGTTGAACGATTTGCGCATGCTTTCCAAAGGGGAAATTGAACCCACTATGGAACAGGTGCAGGCCATCGAATTTAAGGAGGCCAATCTTCCGCAGACGGTGCATCAGGGCAACAATGCTGCTGGCAACCAAAGTCACGGGAATAATCGTCAGCGTCGTAAGTTTTATTCTAAGAAAGACGGCAACAACTGGAGTCGTAAAGGTTGAGGCATGAGCAGTTTTGAGATCAACGGACCCTGCCGGATGTCCGGCGAAATTACCCCTCAGGGGGCAAAAAATGAGGCGCTGCAGGTTATTTGTTCCTGCTTGTTGACCGATGAGGAAGTCTGTATCGATAATATTCCGGATATTCTGGATGTGAACCACCTGATCAGCCTTCTGGGCGAGATGGGTGTGGAGGTGGTCAAACACCATCGGAACAAATACAGTTTTAAGGCGGATAAGGTGGATCTGACTTATATGCAGACTCCGGCTTTTAGGCAAAGAGCCTCCTCTTTAAGGGGATCGATTATGATTATGGGGCCTCTCCTGGCTCGTTTCGGAAAGGCTTACTTTCCCAAGCCGGGAGGCGATAAGATTGGGCGCAGAAGGCTCGATACCCACTTCTATGGCTTTGAGAAGCTGGGTGCCCGCTTTGAATTTTTACCCGATGAGATTTTTTATACCGTTCATGCCGAAACGCTGAGGGGTACCTACATTCTGCTGGATGAGGCTTCGGTTACCGGAACGGCCAATGTGGTGATGGCTGCTGTGTTGACGCCGGGAACCACCACCTTATACAATGCTGCTTGTGAGCCCTATCTGCAGCAGCTCTGTCGCCTGCTCAATCAAATGGGTGCCCGTATTTCGGGCGTGGGCTCTAACTTGCTTAGTATTGAAGGGGTGGAGCGTTTGCATGGCGCGCAGCATCGCATTTTGCCCGATATGATTGAGGTGGGCAGTTTTATTGGTATGGCTGCGATGACGCAAAGTGAACTTACCATCAAGGATGCTGCGCCCTCCGAGCTGGGTGTGATTCCGCTTGCGTTTAAGCGTATGGGAATACAGCTGGAGATTCGTGGTGAGGATATTTATGTGCCGGCTCAGGAGAATTATGAAATTGAAACCTTTATTGATGGTTCCATCATGACCATTGCCGATGCGCCCTGGCCCGGTTTAACGCCCGACTTGCTGAGCGTTTTTTTGGTGGTGGCGACCCAGGCTAAAGGCAGTGTGCTGATTCATCAAAAGATGTTCGAGAGCAGGCTCTTCTTTGTGGATAAGTTGATCGACATGGGGGCCAGCATCATTCTGTGCGATCCGCACCGGGCTACGGTTATTGGTCATAATCATGCCACCTCGCTTAGGGGCAGCGTAATGACTTCGCCGGATATAAGGGCCGGTGTGGCTTTGTTGATTGCCGCTTTGTCGGCAAAGGGGAAGAGTGTAATCCATAATATTGAGCAAATTGACAGGGGCTATGAGGACATTGATAAGCGCCTTAATCTACTGGGGGCTGACATTCGTCGTGTTTAGGCTTTAGTTCGTAAAAGGAAACGGGCCATTAGTCATTTTTTTGCCTTTTTAACAGAAAGCTAAGATGCTTACTTTAAGCATCTTAGCTTTATTTGTTTATAGTATACTGATTTTATTTAACTTTTGCAAACAACTTGGTTTGGTTTTTGACTGTTTTGTAGCATATTTTTGCAGCGTTAATTCATCGGTCAACAATTCCGGGGGCTTCATCTAAAATTACGGTGGGGTACCAATTAAAAAGCGGAATTTTGTACCGTAGTTATTCACGAAATTAAAACACATGAGATTTAAAGCAGTAGCAACAGCAATTTTTACGGGTCTTTGTTTCCTGTCCTTTATGAACAGCTCTTCGGAGCCTTCTGAGGGACTGATGGTGGGTGACAAGGCGCCGGAAATTGAGGGTCATCTGCTGGACGGGACTCATTTTTCATCTGCCCAATGGGAAGGGAAAATGGTGCTGGTCGATTTTTGGGCGTCGTACGACGCGCCATCCAGAGTGAACAATTATAGAAAGAAGCAGCTGCTCGAGCAGTACAAGAATGCCCTTTTCCTGAATGGGGAGGGATTGGATGTGGTAAGTATTTCGCTCGACTGGTTCAAAAGTCCCCTTTACAATTCCATTGAAAGGGATCAGTTGGAAGATTTTGCACATTTGTGCGACTGGAAAGGAAGCGATTCGCCTCTGGCTCAGGCTTTTCAAGTGGATGGACCCTCTGAGGTGTTTCTGCTGGATGGTTCTGGCCGTATCGTAGAGCGTGGTAATGATTTGGAGGAGATAGCTGTTACGCTGGAGCGTTTGGCTACTGTTGATCAGACGCGTTTTGCAGCTTATAGGCGTTAATCGTCCAACGGCAAACAGTTATTTATTTTTGGGATTAAGTAACTTGAAGAAAGACAGTGTCGGCTTACCGACACTGTCTTTGTCATTGTAACAGGTGGAAGGAGGTCCTTTATGGCTTTCCCTGTCAAAATGTCTTAAGGGGTCAAATTGGCAAAAAAATTGAGTAGTTTTGCAGGATTCAATAAAGAGTGTCTATAAAAAATACCAGATATGAGCAAGAAACAAGCAAAAGGTAAGGAAAAGGAACTGAAAAAGGAGGTGGAGCAGGATGAGCACAGCACTGAATCGCCCCTTGATGCGGAACAAGTGAAGGAGGAGAACGGTGATGAAACGGATGCAGCCCCTGAAGAAGCTGCGGAAGCTGTCCCCTGCGATGAAGACAGAGTGGCAGAGCTGGAGAAGCAGTTTGCCGATTTGAACGATAAGCATTTGCGCCTGGTGGCCGAATACGACAACTACCGTCGGCGTACGCTTAAGGAGAAGATGGATTTGAGCAAGAGTGCCGGAGAAAAGATTTTCAGCGGCATGTTGCCCGTGGTTGATGATTTTGAACGGGCCCTGCAGCATCTGGAGGCGGCCTCTGATTTGGAAGCTGTGAAAGAAGGAATAAGCCTGATTTACAATAAATTCCTGGCTTACTTGTCGCGCCATGGCGTTCAGGTTATGGAAACCAGGGAGGTGGCTTTTGATGCCGATATGCATGAAGCAGTAACCAAGATTCCCGCCCCGAGCGAAGACCTTAAGGGTAAAATTTTGGACTGTGTAGAGAAGGGATATTTGCTGGATGATAAGGTCATTCGTTTTCCCAAGGTGGTAGTAGGAGAATAATACTAAAGTACCCGATATGTCAAAAAGAGATTATTACGAAATACTGGAAGTAAGTAAGAATGCTTCCGCAGACGAAATAAAAAAGGCCTACCGCAAAAAAGCCATACAATTTCACCCCGATAAAAACCCGGGCAATAAGGAGGCGGAAGAAAAGTTTAAGGAAGCTGCTGAGGCCTATGAGGTGTTGAGCAATGAGGACAAGCGCAGACGTTACGACCAGTACGGACATGCCGGTGTTGGCGGCGCCTCGGGAGGCGGCGGCTTTGGTGGCGGTATGAGCATGGACGACATCTTTTCGCATTTCGGTGATATTTTTGGTGGTGGCTTTGGTGGTTTTGGTGGCGGCTTTGGCGGTTTTGGCGGAAGTCGTGGCGGCCAGCGTGTCAATAAAGGCTCCAACCTCAGGGTTAAAGTGAAACTGACCCTGCAGGAGATTGCCAATGGTGTGGAAAAGAAAATTAAGGTAAAAAAATATGTGAGCTGCAGCCACTGTAAAGGTACGGGAGCTGCCAACGGTTCTTCTTACAGCGATTGCTCCACTTGTCGTGGTACGGGTCAGGTTACTCGTATCAGCAATACGATACTGGGACAGATGCAAACAACTTCTACCTGTCCCACCTGTCAGGGCGAAGGGAAAATCATCACCCATAAGTGTGCTGAGTGTAACGGAGAAGGTTTGATGCGTCAGGATGAGGTGGTGACCATTCAGATTCCTGCCGGTGTAGAGGAAGGTATGCAGCTTTCTGTTTCGGGTAAGGGAAATGCTGCCCGCCGGGGTGGTATCAATGGCGACTTGCTGGTGCTGATTCAGGAAGAGGCGCATCCCGAATTGATCAGGGACGGCAGCGATCTGATTTATAATCTGGTATTGAGTGTGCCGGATGCCATTTTGGGCGCAGCTGTAGAAATTCCGACTGTGGAAGGCAAGGTGAAAGTAAAAATAGATGGCGGCACGCAGCCGGGTAAAATATTGCGTTTAAAGGGGAAGGGACTGCCCGAAATAAATGGTTACAGACGTGGCGATTTACTGGTGCGGATCAATGTTTACATTCCCAAGGATTTGTCGAAGGAGGATACGCGTTTGGTGGAGAAGCTTAGGGAGTCGGAGGTTTTTGCCCCCGGTGCCGATGCCGGTCAGAATTTTTTCAGCCGGATGAAAAACATGTTCGATTAAGTAAGGCTTCATGAATATTCAACAACTGGAGTATGTTGTGGCGCTGGATGAGCACCGGCATTTTGTCGCCGCTGCCGAGAGCTGCTTTGTCACCCAGCCCACGCTTACCATGCAGCTGCGCAAATTGGAAGAAGAGTTGGGGGTTCAGCTTTTTGACCGCTCGCGCAAACCCTTGAAACCGACACCTGAGGGGGAGTTGTTTATTGTTAGGGCGCGCAGGATATTACGGGAAATTAATGAGCTTCATGGCGCCTTGAATGGGGAGAAAAATACCCTGGAGGGGGAATACCGCCTGGGGATTATTCCCACCCTGGCGCCCCATCTGTTGCCGCTTTTTCTTCCTGCTTTCGTGGGGCGTTTCCCCAACACGCAGTTGCGTATTGAGGAAATGGAGTCGGAAGGCATTATTAAGGCCCTGCAGGAAGACCGGCTGGATTTGGCCATAATGGCCACTCCTGCCGGGGAGCGCGATCTGGAAGAGGTCGTTTTGTTTCATGAGGCTTTTGTGTTTTATGGACCGGAGGGCCACCCGCTGCTTAACGAAGAGGAGTTGTCGTCTGATTTGCTGGATGTGGCCCAGGTCTTGTTGCTGTCTGAGGGGCACTGTTTTCGCTCCCAGGCTTTGAATCTTTGCAAGAGTCAATTGAGTCACCCCGCCTTTAATTTTCACTACGAAAGCGGCTCTATTGATACGCTTAAAGCTTTGGTCCGTAAAGGAGTGGGCTATACCTTGGTGCCTGAGCTGGCCCTTGGAGCCGCGGATGCACCCCATATTAAACGTTTTGCGCAGCCCCAGCCGGTTCGTGAAGTGAGTCTGGTTTGTCACCGCAGTTTCAACCGCAGTTTGTTGTTGGAGGCCATAAAGGACTTGGTGCGGGAGCACTTGCCGGCACATATTACACGGCCACGGGAGATTGTGAAAATTAAGTGGCGTTAATTGCGTTGTTTTATAAAACAGGAGCCCCCAGTATAGGGGGTTTTTTGTTGAAACATTTGACATTGTCGGTATTATTGACAAAATTACCACTTGTTTTATTAATCTTAATGAAAACATCATGACTAGAAATCTTAAGAAAATTACTTTCGCCGCGCTTATGCTGGCTCTTGTAATGAGTGGCTGTAAGTCGCTCACAGGGACTCAGAAAGGGGCCATTATTGGCACCGTTGGAGGTGCTGCAGCAGGGGCCATTGTGGGGCGTACCGCCGGGAATACGGCAGTGGGTACGGCTGTTGGTGCTACCGTGGGTGGCGTTACCGGAGCCATTATTGGCAACAAAATGGACAAGCAGGCCGAAGAGATGAAGGCCAAGCTGCCCGAGGCTAACGTTGAGCGTGTTGGGGAAGGCATCATTGTTGAGATGCCCAACAACATTCTTTTTGGTTTTGACAGTTCCGATTTGTCGACTGAAGCCAAAGGAAATCTCGATCAAATGATGACTGTGTTCACCTCTTATCCCGATACCGATATTGAGGTGCAGGGGCACACCGACAGCAGCGGTGCAGAGTCCTACAACCAAACGCTTTCTGAGCGTAGGGCCAATGCGGTTACCTCCTATCTGTTGGGTAAAGGAATCGCATCAGCGCGTATTAAGACCGTAGGTTATGGGGAGACTTCACCCAAGTATTCCAACGATTCTGCTGAAGGGCGCGCCCAAAATCGCCGCGTAGAATTTGTTATTACCGCCAACGAGAAAATGATTCAGGAAGCCGAACGTGAGGCGGCTGCCCAATAAACTTTTTTACCAACCTTAATTTTATAAATGATGAAAAAAACAATGATGGTTTTGCTGTTGTCTCTGCTTGTAGGTGGCAGCACACTTTTTGCTCAGGGTCTTGGCCTGCGTGCCGGCTTGAATTTTCAGAATTTGACGGGTGATGGTGTTGAGGATGGTAAGATGGCACCGCGTTTCAATATTGGTGTGGATTATGAAATAGCCGTTGCTCCCGATTTTTATTTTGCTCCTGGTTTGCTTTTTGCGACCAAGGGTAGTAAGTTCGAATTTTTGGGAGAGGATATTCAAATAGGTTTGAATTATTTGGAGGTTCCCTTGAATCTGGTATATAAGCCTGTTTTGGGTGATGGAAACCTGATTGTTGCCTTTGGGCCCTATGTGGGATATGGTCTGGGTGGCAAGGCCAAATCAGATGAGGGAGATACGGATATCGAAATGGGTTCAGAAGAAGAAGAAGGTAGTCTTTTTAATTATAAACCTTTGGATGTTGGTGCCAACATTGGTTTTGGCTACATGTTTGGTGCAGGTCTGTCCCTGCAATTCAATACCCAACTCGGTTTGGTGAACATCAGTCACGAAGACGATGCCGTTAAGAACACCGGTTTTGGTCTTTCTTTGGGCTACCGGTTCTAGGGCTTAAAACAATTTCAAATAAAAGCGAAACAAAGAAGTTCAACTTCTTTGTTTCGCTTTTTTATTGATTTTTATATCTTGCAGGTTCTATTGTGTTGTATTTACAATTTATAAGATAATGCTACTTACTATGAAAAAATCCGGATTGTTTTTGTTGCTTTTTGTACTGGTTGCCGGTCTTACGTCCTGCCAGTCGTCGGGCTCTGCTGGTGAAGAGGCTCCGCTTACCGATGCCAATACGCCACTGCACTTGTTGCAGCCTGATTATACAACTCCTTATCGGGTGCCCGAGAAGCGGGAGATTATAGATGTGTTGGATCGGGTGTATGGGTATTTGAGTGAGGTGACCCCTATGGGGTTGGTCGACAGAGCGTCGGGTGCTGCGGTAAGCGATTATGCTGAAATTAATGAAAACACCATTTTTGAGAAGGGGGATTTTAGGTTGACCAGTTACGAATGGGGGGTTACCTATGCCGGAATGCTTTTGGCGGCTGAGGTTACCGGCGACCAACGCTATGCCAATTATACCTACGACCGCCTGAAGTTTTTGGCTGAGATTCAGCCTTATTTCCTCAAACTGGGGGAGGAACATCGTTCTTACGCGATGCATTCGGTTATTCATCCTGGTGCCCTGGATGATTCGGGCGCTTTGTGTGCCGCGATGATTAAGGCCAAGCTGGCGGGGCAGGAAGACGATCTGGACGCCTTGATCGACAATTTTATGGCCTACATCAGTAATGGGCAGTTTCGTTTGGAGGACGGGACTTTGGCACGCAATCGTCCCATGCGTAATTCGCTGTGGTTGGACGATCTTTTTATGAGTGTTCCGGCTCTTGCTTATATGGGCCATTATTCGGGTGACGATGCGTATTTTGACGATGCCGTGAAGCAGGTTTTGCAATTTTCCGGGCGCATGTTCAATGAGAGCAATCAACTCTTTATGCATGGCTGGATTCAGGATATGGAAGAGCATCCTCAGTTTCATTGGGCACGGGCCAATGGTTGGGCAGTAATGACTATGGTAGAGCTCCTGGAAGTTTTGCCCGAGAATTATGCCGGACGGGCAGAAGTCCTGGCGCTATTGCAAAAACACATACGGGGTTTGGCCAATCATCAGGGAGAGGATGGCTTTTGGCATCAGCTGATTGATCGCAACGATTCGTATCTGGAGACCTCGGCTACGGCCATTTATGTTTATGCAATAGCCCGGGCCATTAACAGAGGCTATGTAGACGCTCAGGTTTATGGCCCCATGGTAACCCTGGCATGGAATGCTGTGGCTGGCCAGGTCAATGAGAAGGGGCAGGTAGAGGGGACTTGCGTGGGAACAGGAATGGGCTTTGACCCTTCGTTTTATTACTATCGTCCCATTAGTGTGTATGCTGCGCACGGTTACGGTCCTGTTTTGTTGGCCGGAGCGGAGATGCTTGCACTTTTGGAGCAGACGCATCCGCGTATGAACGACAGTGCCATTATCTTTTTCCCTGAGGCTGTGCAGGCAGATGGGCCCATTTTTGAGTTGAATTAATGTTTTTTGCCTGCCTGCCGGGTGGCAGTCAGGCTGTTTCGGAGGAGCGATTATGAGTGTGAGAATCAGGAGAATGGGGCTTTTGCTGCTGGTGATGGTCTTTTTAGGGGGTGAGTTGTTGGCGCAACTGGGTGCCAGGTTCCCATCTGAACGTAGGGTTGTAGTGGATCCTGTTACAGGAACCGAGTTGGTGTTCCTGACGCGTTCGTCGGCTGGTGATTCTAAAATTTATCAAACGCATAACCAGTGGACTGCAGACGGGGAATGGTTGATTTTTCGTTCGGACCGTGTGCCTGGTGAGGCTTTGGCGGTGAATGAATCGACTGGTGAGATGGTGCAGGTCACCGAAGGCGGATATGTGGGGATGCTTAATGTTTCGCGCAAAACCATGCAGCTGTATTTTATGCGGCCCAATAAGCAGGATGAAAAGGCTATGGATGTAATGGTGGTTGATTTGGCGGCTCTGTTTCGTGACAGTGCTGCTGGTCGACTAAAAAAGGCCCGTCATTATCAGCGCGTTTGTGCTACTGTTCCTGCATCTTATGGGGCGCATGGCGATATGGCTTTAGATGCTGAAGAGGATTGGTTGTGGTTTAGGGTGGGGCGTGCAATGGCGGCTGCAAATCTGCCGGGCGAGGTGCCTTTGGCTGAGGCTTTTGGTCCCCGTAAGATGGGGGCGGGACCTGGTGGTTTGGCCGGGGTTCATCTCGAAAGCGGGGAGTTGCGGTATGTGACCTCGGTACCTTTTCAGGTGGGGCATGTGCAAACGAATCCCTGGGTGGCGGGACAAATTGTTTTCTGCTGGGAAACGGGTGGAAAGTCGCCTCAGCGCACCTGGGTGGTAAATGCCGATGGCAGCGGACTGCGTCCTTTGTACCCGGAGTCGGAGTATGAGTGGGTGACGCACGAGGCTGTGATCAGTCCCGATGAGGTGGCTTTTGCCATTATGGGGCATCGCAGTATTCCCGGAGTCGGGGAGACTGCCGAAGGTACTGGGGTGCAGGGGGCAAATCCTGGTCAGGAGGCGGCATGGGGCCCTTCCGGAACCCGTGAGAAGCCTACGGGCTTGGGGGTTGTTAACATCAATACCAGAGAGATGTATATTGCCGGTCAAATTCCTTTTGGCAGTGGCTTTTGGCATGTTGCCGGTTCGGCCGACAAGCGCTTTTTGGCTGGGGACGACTTTGCGCGCAATGTTTATCTGATTGATCGCCGAAATGGTGAAATGCTGCTTTTGTCGGCGGGACATAAGACTTCTGCGGCGGACCATCCACATCCGACTTTTAGCCCCGACGGGAGCCGTATTCAGATTCAGAGTGCTATGTTGAGTGAGGATGGCAGGAGTATGGATATTTGCATTGTTCCGGTGCCCGAGGAGTGGTTGAAGAGATGAATGATGAAACGATACGTATTATGAAGAAAAGTTATTTCAAGGGCTGGGCTGTGTTGGTGCTTATGTTGCTTCTTCTTTTGCCGCAAGCACTTCGGGCCGGACGCTTTAATGTGCGGGATTTTGGTGCTCAGGGGGATGGACGTACTTTGGATACGGATGCCATTAATGCTGCAGTTGATGCTGCCACTGAATTGGGTGGAGGAACGGTGTATTTTCCTGCCGGTGTTTATCCTTCTTTTTCTATTCGTTTGCAAAACAATATCCGGCTTCTTTTGGATATGGGGGCTACCCTGCTTGCTGCTTCTCCGGACGATTATCCTGGTTTTGGCTATGATGCAGCAGAGCCCAATGTGTGGGGCGACTCGCTCGAATATCAGGATTTTGGACACAGCCACTGGAAGAACAGCTTGATTTGGGGAATTGGTCTGGAAAATATTGTGATTGAGGGGCACGGTTTGATTGATGGACGGGGCTTGGTCAAGCATGGGAGCCGTAAACCTGGTTTGGGCAATAAGGCCATTGCCTTAAGGGCGTGTCGGAATGTGACCATCCGGGATCTGCGGATATTTCGGGGCGGGCACTTTGGTATTTTACCGACTGGGGTGGATAATATGACAATCGACAATCTGAAAATAGACTCGAATCGGGATGGAATCAATATCGATTGTTGTAAGAATGTTCGCATTACCAATTGCCAGATTAATACGCCCAACGACGATGCCATAGTTTTGAAGAGCAGTTTTGGTTTGGGCTATGCCCGTGTTACTGAGCAGGTCACCATCAGTAACTGTCATGTGTCTGGATACGACTTGGGCAGTATGCTCGACGGCAGTTATCAAACCAGGCAGGAGGCGGCGCCCGATAAAGGGGCGGTAACGGGTCGCATTAAACTGGGCACTGAATCCAACGGAGGGTTTAAGAACATTACGATCAGTAACGTGACTTTTGATCATTGTCGTGGTTTTGCCCTCGAGTCGGTGGATGGGGCTGTAATGGAGGACATCAGTATTTCCAATATTACTATGCGCAATATTCTCGATTCGGGCTTTTTTATTCGCCTGGGGCGCCGAATGCGAGGGCCCGATGGGGTGCCGGTGGGAAGAACGGCGCGTATTCAGATCAGTAATGTCACTATGACGGGCGTTCCTCCACGTTATTGCGCCATGATTATGGGTATTCCGGGGCACCCGGTGGAGGGGGTTCGCATCAGCAATGTTCAGATGTTGGTAGATGGTGGGGCCAAGTCGTCTCAGGCCGCTGTAGTGGTGCCTGAAAATGAGGAAGGGTATCCCGATCCGATGTATTTTGGGGATTTGCCAGCCTATGGTTTCTATATTCGGCATGCCGGCGACTTGCAAATGGACAATATCCAGGTGCAAACGAAAAAAACTGACGGGCGTCCTGCTTTTGTTTTGGAGGATGTTTCCGATGTGCGCTTGTCTAACATTCGCAGTGGCGCGAGCGAAAAGGGACAGGCTTTGGTTTTGCGGGATGTACGTGAGGCCTTGTTGCTTGAGTTTGATGGCTGGGAGCGCCGAACCTTTCAACAAGTCAAAAGCCAACGTTTTTAGCGGCTCTTATTAGTGACGGCCTGGGCTTATTCTATCTCGAGAAACTCTTTAATGGCTCCCAGTATGAATTTTTCCCAGCCTTCGGCGATGTCGTCGAAGGCTTCTTCGGGGATGTTGGTGTGCAGTACATCTACCTGCACTTTTCCGCCCTGGGGGAAGATTTTGATGGTGGCCAGAGAGGCTGCTTCCTGTTCGCCAAAGTACCATTGCTGGATAATTTTGCTGTCGGGTTCCAGTTCCAATATGCGGCCGCTGATATCGCCTTCCCACATTTCAAATTCGCCGGGAATTTGTTCAGGCATGCTGGCTGGGTAGCCCGACCATAATTCTATGGTAAAGGGATTGGTTAAGGCGGCGTAAACATCTTCGCTTTCTGCCTTGATTTTGATGCGTGTTTTAAAGTCTCGGACTGCCATAGTGTGCTGTGTTGTTTGTCGACAAAGTTAAGAAAAAAAGCCCCGGTCGTTGTCGACCGGGGCGCATTAGCCAGAGAACTGTTGAACTACTATGGGTAATCTACCGTAATGGTCTCAATAGAACCGTCTTCCCGATGGGTTAAATCTGCGTAGCGAATGCTCCTAAGGGGAGTAACACCAGATATTTCCACATCATGGAAGAAAATATACCACTTGCCTTTGAATTCAACTACCGAATGGTGGGTGGTCCATCCCGAAACGGGATTGAGCACTACGCCCTGGTAAGTAAAGGGGCCGTAGGGCTTGTTTCCGGTGGCGTAGCAAATCTTATGCGTATCGCCGGTGGAATAGGTGAAGTAGTATTTGCCTTTGTATTTGTGCATCCAGGAAGCTTCGAAGAAACGACGTTCGTTATCGCCCTGCAGCAAGGCCTGGCCGTTTTCATCCAGAATAACCAAATCTCTGGGTGTTTCGTCAAATTCGAGCATGTCGTTGCGCAAACGCGCCACCTTGGCGCATAGTGCTTCTTCGTGGTCTTCGGGCAGAACGCCGCACTGCAAAGCCTTGTTGTTGCGGTACCACTGCAACTGTCCACCCCAAATGCCGCCAAAGTACATATAGTGGCTGCCGTCATCGTCCTTAAATACGCAGGGGTCGATGGAGTAGCTGCCAATCATGGGAGCAGGCTGGGGCACAAAAGGGCCTTCGGGTTTGTCGCTGATGGCTACGCCTATTCTGAAAATATCGGTTTTGTCCTTTACCGGGAAGTAGAGGTAGTATTTGCCGTCTTTATAAGCGGCGTCACTGTCCCACAACTGTCGGCCCGCCCAGGGAATGTCCTTGATGTGCAGGCCAACTCCCTCGTCCACCGCTTCGGTATCGATGTCCTCCATCGAAAAAATGTGGTAGTCGCGCATGTCAAAATGGGAGCCCAGATCGTCCTCGGGCACACCTGTGTCTTCGTCGTGGGAAGGATAGATGTAGAGTTTGCCGTTGAACACGTGCACTGCAGCATCTGCAATGTAAATGTCTTTGGTTAAGTGTTTTCTAATCATTTTTCCTGTTTTTTAAATTGGCTGTTGCTGTTGGGCCATTTCCATAATTACAGCTACCCCTTCTTTGGCCTTGTAGTTGCGGTCGAACAATAAGGGGTAGTCGGTACGTCCTCTGATGGGCCAGTAGTTGCGCCATGATTGACCGTCGTGAACGCCCCAAAAGGTCACCCGGTCGATGACTTCATGATTTCGCAGAAACATTTCAAAGAAGCTGGAGTAACGGTCCATAAGCGCCCGGTTCGCATTTTCGCTGATGCCGTTGACGTAGGGATTGTATTGTTCTTCCAGTTCGTAATTCAAAGATATTTCAGCAGTAAGCTGCTCCGAGGGCCAGGGCAATACGGTGATGTCCAGCTCGGTGATCATGGTTTGGATGCCCAGACTGGACAACTTTTGGATTGCTGCTTCCATCTCCTCTACCGTAGGCGAAGTCATCGTTAGGTGCCCCTGCAGCCCCACGGCATCTACGCGTACCCCTTTTTCGATAAGGTCTTTCAGCATATTATAAATGCCGTCCCTTTTGGCAGGAGTAGCTACCGAATAGTCGTTGTAATAGAGTTCGGCCTCGGGATCGGCTTCATGGGCAAACTCGAAAGCGAGTTGCACAAATTCAGGGCCGATGATTTGCACCCACTTGCTGTCGCGCCAGCTGCCATCGTCGAGTATGGTTTCATTTACCACGTCCCAGCCCTTTACGCGGCCCTTGTATCTGCCTACTACGGTTTGTATGTGGGTGCGCATGCGCTCAATCAAAACATCTCTTGCTACCTCGTTACCCGCTTCGTCAACGAAAAGCCAGTCCGGCGCTTGCGAATGCCATACCAGGGTGTGTCCCACAACATGCATATCGTTGGTCTCTGCAAACGATATGAAGGCGTCCGCCTCATCCCAAAAGAATGTTCCTTCGTTGGGTTGAAGATTTTCCATCTTCATGCAGTTTTCTGCCACGACCGAATTAAAGTGTTTGCGGGTGAGTTCAATGGCTTCAGGTTCTTGTCCTGCTATTTGGCTTGTGTTGAGTGCGGTTCCGATTAAGAATTTGCCATTGAAGGCCGTTTTGAGTACCGGCTCGGCAGGTTGGGGACTGCTGCATGACCAGAGTCCTGCAAGCAGGATTACGGCGGTACTGATCCATACTGTTTTCATAGCGTGTATTTTTTTATAAGAATTTGTAGCTTATTGCTGGCGACGTGCACCCAGCTCTCTTTCCAGCATGACTTCTTTTTCTTTGTTTATTTCATAAAACAGCATGGCTGCAATGGCCACAAAGAAAGTGAGTGCAGGGTAAATACTCATGGTCATTAAAACCCCGTTGATGGCCTGGTCGCTTTGCACCGACAGCAAAGGGTCGTAGCCATAGGAGGCCAAAATGCCTGAAACCAGAGAGCCGCCAATGCTGAGTCCTGCCTTAAGTCCAAATATCATCGCTGAGAAGATGATGGCGGTGGCACGTCGGTTGTTTTTCCACTCCGAAAAGTCGGCCACATCTGCGATCATGGCCCACAACAACGGGATGGTTAAACCGTAGAAGAAGCCATGCACTATTTGCGTAATAAATACCAAGCCTATGTTGTTGGGCCCGATAAAGAAGAACATGAATTGTGCTATGGCCGAAATGGTAAGTGCCCCGATAAAGAGATCGCGTTTTCCGTATTTGTCTGCAATGGGTTTGGACAGTGCAATGGCAATAATCATCAGGATAATGCCCGAAGCGTTGAAGAGGCTGAAGGCGGATGATGCCGGATCCTCCGGCCAATGGAAACCATGTAAGCCCATCCCGGTAAGCAGTCCGTTGAGTCCGTCAATAAAACTGTTGAATCCTATGGCCGATAAAAAGGCCGCGGTTTCGGCTTCTTTCAGATAGTTTTCGAAATAGTAGATGTAAACCCCGCCCTTCAATGAAAGGGTAATGAAAATAAAAACGGTAACAATGAGCATGATTACCCAGGGCTTGTTGTGCATCAGATCGGAGAGGTCTTGCCGCACGCTGGTTTTGTTTTCTTGTGCGGGTACAACACGCTCCTTGGTGGTTAAGAAGGTTATGATGAAGAAAAGCACACCCACTGCCGCAAAGATACCCATCACTTTTTCAAAACCAACAGCCCGGTCGCCTTCGCCCAAAATCAGCACCAGCGGAAGCAGAATTACTTGAACCACAAATTGAGCTATGGTTACTGCCGTAAAGCGATACGATGAAATGCTGTTGCGTTCCTTCATGTTACCGGTTAATACACCGCTGAGTGAGGCATAGGGCAGGTTGTTGGCCGAATATACCAGCACAAGCAGGACGTAGGTAATCATGGCATATATGATTTTGCCTGTAGGACTGAAGTTTGGGGTGCTGAAGGCCAAAAGAGCTACTACGCCAAAAGGTATGCTGGTCCATAAGATCCATGGTCTGAATTTACCCCAGCGGGTATTGGTCCGATCGGCAATAACGCCCATAATGGGGTTGAAGAAGGCGCCAATCATACCACCAACAAAGATGATGACGGTAGCCGACTTGCCCGGGATTTGATAAACATCGGTGTAAAAGTAGGCCAGGAAGGTCATAAGGGTTTGAAAGATGAGGTTGGCGGCCAGGTCGCCAAGGCTATAACCTACCTTTTCGAGAACGGAAATTTTTTCTGTGCGGGTTTCCATGAAATGTGGTTTTTATGTGGGGCAGCGTTTTGTTAATAAAAGTTTGCCATTGTTTTCAGAGGTAAAAATAGGCCCAAAGGCTGAAGTTCGGATGGACTTTGAATTTATTTACCCCATATAAACAGAAAAATCCACTTTTGAGGAGAGCTGTCTGCTTTTTATGCACTTTTTGATGATAATTTTACCAAAAAAAGAGGGGATGATGAAGGGTTTTATGCCTTTCATCATCCCCTCTTATATTTGCACCGTGCGATCTTTTAGGTGCTTTTCGAAGCTTGCTTTGGGCTTTACTTATGTCGTTTTTTTAGTTCTCTGGCCAGGTCTTCAAGGCGGTAACCTTTATGCGTCAGTAAAACGATGAGGTGGTACAAGAGGTCGGCGCCTTCGTAAAGAAAGTTTTCATCGTCGTTGGCCATAGCTCCAATGATGGTCTCCACGGCTTCCTCACCCACTTTCTGAGTAATTTTACGGGTGCCCCTGTTAAACAAAGAGGTGGTGTACGAGCCTTCGGGCATCTCCTTTTTACGAAGGTCGATAAAGTCCTGCAGGTGCTTTAAAAACAGCAGGTCGTCTTGTTGGTTGACTTCGTTCCAGCAGGTGTCGGACCCGGTGTGACAGGTGGGGCCCATGGGTTGGCACTTGATCAACAAGGTGTCGTCGTCGCAGTCGGAGGAAATGGAAACCACTTCCAGAAAGTTGCCCGATTCTTCGCCCTTGGTCCACAAGCGCTTTTTGGAGCGGCTGTAAAAGGTTACCCGCTTTTCTTTTTGGGTTTTTTCCAGCGCTTCGGCATTCATGTAGCCCAGCATCAGTACCTTGCCGGTGAGGTGGTCTTGTATGATGGCCGGAACCAGTCCGTCACTGGTTTTGGAGAAATCTACTTTCATGATATTTACTTTTATGGTTAGCGAACCGGGATGCCCTGCTCGCTCAAATATTCTTTCAGAAGGGGCACCGATATTTCATTGTAGTGAAAAACGCTGGCAGCCAGAGCAGCATCGGCCTTTCCTTGAATAAAAGCATCTCGGAAATGTTCCATGTTCCCTGCGCCCCCTGAGGCAATTATGGGAATGTTCAAATCTTCGCTTAAGCGGGCCAATGCTTCATTGGCAAAACCCTGTTTCACCCCATCGTGATCCATGCTGGTAAACAGGATTTCTCCGGCACCGCGGTCTTCTGCCTCTTTGGCCCAGGAAAACAGTTTTTTCTCCGTGAAAATGCGCCCTCCGTTCACCGTTACCGTCCAGTCTCCAGCCGCTTCTTCCTGTTTGGCATCAATGGCCACTACCACAAACTGGCTGCCAAAGTGGCGCGAAAGGTTGTTGATCAATTGGGGATTACGCACGGCTGCCGAATTGATGCTTATTTTGTCTGCACCCGCATTCAACAGCGCTTCCGCATCGCTCAGCTCGGAGATGCCTCCCCCTACTGTAAAGGGAATATTGATGTGGCGGGCAATGCGGTGCACCAGGTCGACAAAAGTCTTACGTCCCTCGTGACTTGCGGTGATGTCCAGAAAAACCAGCTCGTCTGCCCCCTGTTGGGCATAGGCCGTCGCCAATTCAACCGGGTCGCCCACGGTTTTTAATTCAACAAACTTGACACCCTTCACGGTCATGCCGTCTTTGATGTCGAGACAGGGAATAATTCTTTTGGCCAACATAAGCTTTGGTTTAAGGGGTTTGTATACTTCTATACTATTGCATTAATTTTTCCAGGTCTTTCAGGGCAATGCGCCCCTCGTATATGGCTTTTCCGAAAATTACGGCCGGAACGCCGGCTTCCTGAAGGGCTTCGATATCTGCCATCTTGCTTACGCCTCCGCTGGCAATCAGATAAAGGTCCGGAAAGCGCGCCAGGATGTCCCGATAGAGTCCGTTCGCCGGTCCCTCCAACATGCCGTCCTTGCTGATGTCGGTGCAAATGGTTTGCGTAATGCCTTTTGAGCGGTAATGCTCCAAAAAGGGGAAAAGCTCCAGGTCGGAGGTCTCCAGCCAACCCGAAATGGCTATTTTTCGGTCCTTAACATCCGAGCCCAAAATGATTTTATCCGGGCCGTATTGGCCAATCCAGCGTTCGAATTCTTCAGGCTTTTTAACCGCAATACTGCCGCCCGTTACCATCTGCGCCCCACTTTCAAAAGCAATGCGCAAATCGTCCGTGCTTTTTAGTCCCCCGCCAAAATCAATCACCAAGCCGGTTTTGGCAGCAATGCGTTCGAGCACTTTGTGGTTGATGATGTGTCCGGCTTTGGCTCCGTCTAAATCCACAAGGTGTAACCTTCTAATGCCATGATTTTCAAACTCCAGAGCCACCTCTACCGGGTCTTCGTTGTAGACCTTTTTGGTGGAATAATCGCCCTTGCTCAGGCGTACACATTTGCCATCAATCAGGTCGATGGCCGGTATGGGTTCTGTTTTTGGGGCGTTATGACTCATTATTACAGCTCAATAAAACGTTTCAGGATGCGCAGACCAACCGGTCCGCTCTTCTCGGGGTGGAATTGTGTGGCGAAATAATTGTCCTTTTGAAGGGCAGCACTAAAGGGCAGAAGGTAATTGGTGCCGGCTGCCGTATGCGGCCCCAGGGCCGCATAGTAACTGTGCACAAAATACACGTAACTGCCTTCCATACTTTGGTCGAACAAATCGCTTTTCAAATTGCTGATTTGGTTCCAGCCCATGTGTGGAATCTTAAGATTGTCGGGGTTGGGCCGGGGCAGGACAAACTTGCGAATGGGCTCGTCGAAGATGCCCAGGCAGTCGACCCCTCCCTCTTCACTGTGACTGCCCATGAGCTGCATGCCCAGACAAACGCCCAGTAAGGGTTGCCTGAGTTGGCAGATGAGCGTGTCCAGTCCCTTTTCTTTCAAAAAGGCCATGGTGGTACTGGCTTCGCCCACGCCGGGAAAAATGACCTTGTCGGCGCGACTTATTTTTTCCGGGTCCGCAGTTATTTCAGCCCGATAACCCAATTGAATCAGGGCGTTGTTCACCGAGCGAATATTGCCGGCGTTGTATTTTATGATGACAATTTCGGGTTGCGCCATTTGCTATTGAAATACTACGGTTTTGTTTTTATAGACCAGGGTTTTGCGGTCAATGTGCGCCATCACGGCACGCGAAAGTACAATCTTTTCGATGTCCCTTCCCTTTTGAATCAGGCGCTCCACGCTGTCGTGGTGTGTAATGCGCGCCACATCTTGCTCGATGATGGGACCGGCATCCAGGTCGGTCGTCACATAGTGGCTGGTGGCCCCAATGATTTTAACCCCTCTGGCATGGGCTGCATGATAGGGTTTGGCACCGATGAAGGCCGGTAAAAAAGAGTGGTGTATGTTGATTACCCGCTCGGGAAAATGATCCACAAAAGATTGGGACAGAATCTGCATGTAACGCGCCAACACAATGAAATCGACCCGGTGCTCCTTTAAAAGCTCCAGTTCTTTGGCCTCTTGCGCCGCCTTGGTCTCAGCGGTGATGGGAAGGTGGAAGTAAGGGATGCCAAAGTTGGCCGCCACTCCTTCCATATCTTTGTGGTTGCTGATGATCAGGGGGATTTCTACCCGCATTTCTCCACTCTGGTAGCGGGCCAGTAAATCGTAGAGGCAATGCGACATTTTACTCACAAAAAGCGCCATACGGGGGATGTGGTCCGAGAAATGCAGTTTCCACTTCATTTTACAGGGCGTAGCTATGGCAAATTCAAAAGCCGGCTCAATTTGGTCACGCTCCAGTTCAAAGTTTTGCAGTTCCCATTCTACCCGCATAAAAAAGCGCCCCTCGTCGCGATCGGTATGCTGATCGAGGGCAACAATGTTGCCGTTGTTTCGGTGAATGAAATCGGTTACCCGGGCCACTATGCCCCGCTGGTCGGGACAATGAATGCGGATTATGGCGGTTTCGCTGTGATTCTTGCTCATTTTGCTGCTCAAAAACTTAAAAATGTATGCAAAAATACAGAAAATAATTGGAGTGTGTAAGCCATTTGCGGCAAAAGGCGGCAGTCCGAAACAAGCTTGCCTATTCCAGGTAGTAGAGCAAAGTCTTTAAGAAGAGTTCCGGTTGCTCGGCATGGAGCCAGTGTCCGGCATTGGGTACCGTAACCAGCTGGGCACCCGGAAAAAACTGATTGATCACCAGGGTGTCTTCATCCTTGATGTAAGGAGAGAGTGCCCCCCGGATGAATATGGTTTCCGGATTGTGATCTGTGGCCGGTTTGGGCAGATGGGAAAAGCCGTCCATTAGCTCGGGCAGGTTGCGCCGCAATACCGGCAGATTAATCTGCCATTGGTATTGTCCCTGTTTGTTGCGCTTCACGTTTTTTAATAGAAACAAGCGCAAAGTGCGCGAAGGAAAATCCTTTTTCAGCGCAGCCTCCAATTCTGCCCGGTTATTGGCCTCCTCCGGCTTCAGCTGCAAGAGTGCATCCAAAATCTTTTCATGATTGGCGGTGGTTTCGGCATAGTTGGCAAAGGAGCTGTAATTTTTTGGTGCGATGTCGGCCACGATAAGCTTTTGAACGCTTTCGGGATGCTCCAGGGCCATGCGCATAGCCGTTTTTCCGCCCATCGAATGGCCCAGTAAAACTACGGGTTCCGAGGTCTTTGCGCGAATGGTTTCGTAGAGGTCGGCCGCCATTAAGTCGTAGCTGTGCTCCTCGGCATGGGCACTTTGTCCGTGGTTGCGCTGGTCCACCAACAACACCCGAAAACGGTCCTCCAATTGGGCCGCTACCGACAACCAATTGTCCGATGCGCCGTAGAGTCCGTGAACAATTACGATGGTGGTGGCACCCTGGCCCATTTCCCTGCAGAAAAGCTCCATAGCTACTTGTCCTTGTTCAACAATTCCTTATAACGGGCAATGGTCTTTTCCAGTCCCAGGTAGAGGGCCTCTGCGATCAGCGCATGCCCTATGGATACTTCTTTGAGGTAGGGAATACGCTCGTTAAAGAATTTGAGGTTTTCGAGACTTAAATCGTGACCAGCATTGATTTTAAGTCCAATTTTATTGGCCAATTGTGCCGCTTCTACAAAGGGGGCAATGGCTTTTTCGCGATCGGCCAGGTAGCCGCTCGCATAGGGTTCGGTATACAGCTCTATGCGGTCGGTGTTGGTCTCCGCCGCTTTTTGAATCATTTCCAGCTCCGTGCCCACAAAAATGGATGTTCTGATGCCACATTCCTTCAGTTCCGCAATGACATCCTGTAAAAAAGACTGCCGGGCAATGGTGTCCCAACCTGCGTTGGAGGTGAGTGCTTCCGGCGGATCTGGTACCAGCGTAACCTGATGGGGTCGAACACTCTTTACCAGTTCAAGGAACTCCCGGGAAGGGTAGCCTTCAATATTAAACTCGGTTCGAATCACTCCCCTTAGGTCGTGTACATCCTTGCGTCGGATATGTCTTTCGTCGGGTCGCGGGTGTACGGTAATGCCGTCGGCACCGAAGTTTTGTGCGTCTACCGCCACTTTTACAACATCTGGCACATTTCCTCCCCTCGAATTGCGCAGGGTGGCTATTTTATTTATGTTTACACTGAGCTTGGTCATGTTTTGGTATTGGTTTTGTTGGCAGAAAAACGTATCTTACCTAATATTGTTTAACCGGCAACAAAGTTATAAAGTATTTCATTAATCTGTTTTTATGCTGGCAAAAGATTTGATTTCCGAATTGGTACCGGCCCTGAAGACCTCAGATACCGGCTTGGATGCCCTCAATTGGATGGAGGCATTCAGGGTGTCGCATTTGCCAATAGTTAATAATCGTATTTTCTTAGGCCTGATTTCAGATGCCGACATCTACGATATGAATGCTGCCGGTGAGCCCCTGGGTAACCATCGCTTGTCGCTGATGACCCCTTACGTGTTCGATCGTCAGCATATCTACGATGTGGTAGAGATTGCCTCCAGGTTAAAACTCACCATTGTTCCGGTCCTGGATATGGATAAGCAGTTTTTGGGCGTCATTACCCAACAGGATCTGCTGCAACGTTTCAGCGAACTGATCGCCGCCCACACGCCAGGCGGCATCCTTCAAATAGAAGTGGGGGTGCGTGATTATGCGCTCTCCGAAATTGCCCGCATTGTAGAGGACGCCGATGGGAAGATTCTGAGTTTGTATGTAACGCAGGATCCGGAGGGAAGCAGTTTGTACCTTACCCTAAAACTGAATCGAAGCGATTTGCAGCCGGTTGTCCGGGGATTCGAACGCTTCGGGTATAAGGTGAGGGCAGAATATGGTGCCGAACTGCCTGTCGATGAAACAGCCCGTCGCAATTACGAGTCACTGCTCAAATATCTGAGTGTTTAGAAGAGGAGACCAGTTCATGAGGTGTTGGATCAGTCGGGCCCGGCCCATTATAATATTGTTTCTCTGGCTGCAGGTGTTTTCCTTGCAGGCTGTAGGTCCTGCCCCCCTTTCCGGTGAGCGCCTTATGATTGAGGATGTCTTTATTCAGGGCAATCACAGAACCCGGCGTCACGTTGTACTGGCCGAACTCCCATTCCAAATTGGAGATCAGATTGATGCATCGGAATTAACGGTGCTGCTGACCAGGGCCAGGGAGAATTTACAGAATACTTCCTTGTTCAATCAGGTGGACCTGGTGGCCGAGCAAGTGAGTCGCAATCATGTCGTTGTCCGCGTTGATGTTACCGAACGCTGGTACCTGTGGGCCTTTCCGCTGTTCGAGTCAGAAGGGCGAAATTTTAGTGACTTTTTGCGTTTGAACGATGGTTCGTATTTTAATTACGGACTGTATTTGAAGCACGACAATTTCAGAGGTCGGAGAGAGCGTCTTCGGCTCCGAATGGTTACCGGCTATAAAAAGCAGTTGGTTTTTGATTATCAAAAACCAAGCATCAATAAGAAATCGGGCTGGGGCATGAATGTCACCTGGTTGTGGAACGATCAGGTTCCTTACGCTACAGAGGACGACAAACAGCTTTTTTTAAAAACACTGGGGAGTCGGCTTATGACGCGAGCTGGCGTTCAATTGTCTTATGCCTATCGTCACCGCTTAGATCACCACCATCGCGTTTATATGGGCTATGTGTATGCCGATGCAGCGGACACCCTGCTGCAGGTTAATCCGGACTTCCTGCCTGGTGGAGCCCAAACCAGCGAGACACTGGAGCTGGGATACAGTTATGCTTTGGATCGGCGCGACTCAAAAGTGTATCCCTTGCGTGGCTATATGGTCGACTTTTCATTTGCCCGCAAGGGTTTTGGGGTACTCTCAGACGACAGCGGCTTCTTTCAAGGTCGTCTTAGTGCTTCTTGGCAGACCGATTTGTGGCCCCGTTTTTTTTGGGTGGGATCGGGAGCGCTGGCAGGTATTGATCAGACTGTTGCTCCATATATTTTTCGGACGGGCCTGGGCTATGAGGACTATCTTAATGGTTTTGAGTATCATGTGATAGACGGAAGCGCTTATGGCATTTTACAAAGCAAATTGTTGTTTGAATTGCTGCCTCGTCGCGATCATTATTTAAAATGGATTCCCCTCGAGCAGTTTGCCCGCTTTCATTATGCATTTTATCTTAAAGCCTTCATCGACGGCGGGTACGTCATTAACGAACAGGAGTCAGCGCTTAATAAGATGGCCAACGAAATGCTGTTGGGTTACGGTTTGGGTCTTGATATGGTGACTTTTTACGATAAAGTTTTGAGTCTGAACTATTCTTTTAATAATTTCGCCGAACACCGACTGTACTTTCATTTCAATTTGTCGTTTTAAAAAGGCGGCTAATTTTTAAAGCCGTCTTATCTTAAGCCAGAATTTATGCGTATAGCTGTTTACGGGAAGCAATTCGGAGAAGGCTTTTTTTCCTATTGTAGTATTTTGTTGAAGCATCTTAATGATGCCGGAGCAGAGCTTTTTATTCACAGGTCTTTTTACGACTTTTTAGTGAAGCAGGTGGGACTTAAACCGGGATGCTGCGAACTGTTTTCTGATTTTCATGATTTGCCCGATTGTGACTTGCTGTTCAGTATTGGCGGCGATGGAACCTTCCTCGATGCCGTTACCATGGTGCGTGATCGGCACATTCCCATTGTCGGAGTAAACAGCGGGCGCCTGGGTTTTTTGGCCGATATTTCTAAGGAAGAATTACCCCTTGCGGTGGCAGAGATTATAGCAGGAAAATATATCGTGCGTGAATTGGATCTGCTCAAGCTGGAGACCAGTATACCTTGTTTTGGCGATTTGGATTTTGCACTCAACGAACTGGCCGTTCAGAAGCGGGACAGTTCCTCGATGATTACCATTCATGCCTATCTCAATAACGAGTTTTTGAACTCCTATTGGGCCGACGGACTTATTGTGTCCACTGCAACAGGGTCCACCGCCTATTCGCTGAGTGTGGGAGGTCCCATTATGCATCCGGCATCCCGAAGCTTCATCATCAATCCCATTGCGCCACACAATCTGACGGTACGCCCCTTGGTGGTTCCCAGTGATTTTGAGTTGCGCCTAAAGGTCGAAGCACGTGGCGGAAAATTTCTGGCCTCACTCGATTCGCGCAGTTGCATCCTTGACGAGGGCCTGGAGCTGAAGGTGAGCAAGGCCGATTTTTCTGTGCCTGTAATTGAACGGCCCGGAAAGTCTTTTTATACCACCTTACGATCGAAACTGATGTGGGGGGCAGATAAGCGCAACTGAGCCGGCAGCTTCCTTTGTTGAAGCAATATTTAGGCGGGATGCCCGTTTCTTAGGAACATAATTAGACTTGCCGGAATGCAGAAATTGTTGTTATTTTTTATATGGTTAGGGCTTGGCTTGCTGGTATCTGTTGACCTGTCGGCTCAAACCCGCTTGGAGGCGGGGCCCTATATCGGGGTTTCGTGGTACAATGGTGACCTTAACCCAAATCGGATGTTCGCATCCCCGGAGCCCGCCTTTGGAGGTCTGGCTAAGTACGCGTTCAACGATCGTATGGCGCTTCGCCTGACATTGGGTGTTGCAGGCCTCAGTGGCTCCTATCCGCAAAAGGAACTCTTTTTTCCAGAAAATATTTCTGAACAATACGCTTTTGACCGGACCCTGCTCGACATGACGACCATGTTGGAAATATCCTTGTTTCCCTATGATCATCCCGTAAAGCGGGATGCGTTGTTCAGTCCCTATATGGCTTTTGGTTTGGGGTCAGTTTTTTATAAAAGGTATACAGAAGATCATGGTAATCACGATGAAAAATCGAGTTTTGTATTATCTTTGCCCTTCGGTGCCGGCGTAAAGTGGAAGGTGACCGACTGGATGAGCCTGGGAACGGAGTGGATCTTTAGGAAGACCTTTGTTGATGACTTAGACCTGGTTGGGCATAATACAGCTGTTTATCCATCGAATCCATATGGGTTTGAACACACTACCTTCACACACAATAACGACTGGTACTCCGTGGTGGCGGTATACGCTGCCTTCACCATTTTCAGCAGAAGCGAAAAATGTCGCGACGGCTTTTAAATAACAGAGTAAGCAGGTTTTATGTCAGTCAAAGCGCTTTTAGTGCCCGAGAAATTGCCCCGGCATGTGGCAATAATTATGGACGGAAACGGCCGTTGGGCCCGGAAGAGAGGGAATGCTCGTGTTTTTGGGCATCGCAATGGAGTTAAGGCGGTTAGAGAGGTAACAGAAGCAGCAGCAGAATTAGGCATGGGTTACCTGACCTTATACGCTTTTTCCACTGAGAATTGGAGTCGTCCTAAGAACGAAGTGGATGCGCTTATGGCGCTTTTGGTTTCTACCATTGCCTCTGAAACTCAGACGCTGATGAAAAACAACGTGCAACTGCGTTCCATTGGTTGTCTGGATAGTTTGCCTTCTAAAGTTAAAGCCGAGCTTGACACCTGCATCAAACAAACGGCAAACAACACCGGTCTCACCCTAATTCTTGCGCTCAGTTACAGTTCCAGATGGGAAATTACCCAAGGCGTTAAGCGTCTGGCCGAAGATGTAAAAAATGGACGCCTGGAGATTTCTGCCATCAACGACCAAGTATTCAGTTCCTATCTGGAAACTCGAGAAGTGCCAGACCCAGAGTTGCTTATACGAACCAGTGGTGAATTTAGGATCAGTAATTTTCTGCTTTGGCAAATTGCTTATGCAGAATTATATTTTTCCGACATATTGTGGCCTGATTTTCGCAAGGAACATTTTTACGAGGCGCTGCTCGACTTTCAAAAGAGAGAACGCCGCTTTGGAAAGACCAGTGACCAGTTAATTTTAAAAAAATAAAAATGTTGCAACGATTTTCGACCCTGTTTGTTCTCTTTCTCTTTTCCTTATTGACTTATGGACAAACCTCCCCGGCTGAAATTTCCTATTCCGGAACACCTCGAAGATATCTCATTACCAAAATTGAAGTTAGTGGTGACTTGAATAATGATCCCAAGATTCTTGCTAATTTATCGGGACTTCGTGTGGGGCAAGAAATAACTGTTCCTGGAGACGACATTACCAAAGCCATTAAAAAGTACTGGGATTATGGCTTGTTTTCCGATGTAAAGATACTGGCAAAACGAATGGAAGGACGTGAGATTGATCTGGAAATCCAGTTGCAAGAACGTCCTCGATTGTCTGAAATGAATTATTTTGGGCTAAAGAAATCCGAGATAGATGCGGTTAACGAGAAAGTTGCGATGATGCGGGGCAGTCAGGTTACCCCCTATTTGGTAACTCGGGCAGAGCGTTTCATTAAAAATCATTTTGTAGAGAAGGGGTTTTATAATACAGAGGTTAACATTGTTCAACGTGACGATACTGCCCGGGTGAACCATGTAATGCTGGATGTTCATGTCGATAAAAAGGAGAAGGTTAAGATCTCTTATTTGGGATTTGAGGGCAATACGGAGTTCTCCGACAATAAGGTGAACCGTATTATGAAGAAAACCAATCAGCGTCGACTGTGGCGGAATTTTTTCAGAACCAAGAAGTTTGTAGAAGACGACTATCGTACAGACTTGGAAACGCTGATCGAGAAGTACAACGAGAAAGGGTATCGTGATGCCTACATAACCTATGACTCCATTGCGCGGAACGACGATAATACTGTGGATATCCGAATCGGCATAGAAGAAGGGAATCGGTATTTCTTTGGGGACATCAGCTGGGTGGGCAACAGTATTTATCCTGGAGAGTATTTGGGACAGATGCTTCGAATCCAGAAGGGAGATGTTTTTAACCAAACGCTTTTGGATGAGCGCCTTTTTATGGACGACGATGCCGTGCACAACCTCTACATGAACAATGGTTATCTTTTCAGCCGCATTATTCCGGTTGATGTGGCGATTTATAACGACACGGTTGATCTGGAAATGCGTATTTATGAGGGGGATCAGGCCAGCATAGACCGGGTAATTATTCGAGGCAACACCAAAACCCACGAGCATGTTATTCGTCGGGAGTTACGTACCAAGCCAGGTGAGCTTTTTAATAAAGCAGCTTTGATTCGTACGGTGCGTGAACTTGCTCAGCTGGGTCACTTTGACCCCGAAAAAATAAATCCGGTTCCACTGCCCGACCCGGACAAGGGAACGGTTGATTTGGAATACAATCTCGAAGAAAAGGCCAACGACCAGGTGGAGCTCTCTGGGGGATGGGGAGCCGGTATGTTTGTGGGATCTCTGGGCTTACGCTTCAATAATTTTTCGGTACGTAATTTTTTCAATAAGGAAGCCTGGCGGCCTCTGCCTACAGGTGACGGACAAACACTGGCTCTTCGGGCGCAAACCAATGGTAAGTATTACCAGTCGTACAGCCTCAGTTTTACCGAACCCTGGTTGGGCGGAAAGAAACCCAATTCGCTTTCTTTCAGTCTTTACCGAACCATACAGACCGGCGTGAGCAGTCGCTACATGCCCAACAATTACTATGGCTACAGTTCCTATGGCTATGGCTATAATGATCCTTACTCGATGCAGGGTGATGATTCACGACACATGAAAGTGTTTGGTGCAACACTTGGATTGGGACGCCGTTTAACCTGGCCCGATGACTTTTTTACTTTGTATTCGGAGCTGAGCTATACCCATTACGATTTGTTGGATTGGTACTTTTTAATGCAAACCGGTCAGAGCAACAACCTTCGACTTAAGTTTGTGTTGGCACGTAGATCCATCGATAATCCGCTCTATACGCGTTCGGGGTCGGACTTTTCCCTGGGATTGGAACTCACCCCGCCTTATTCGGCTTTCAGCGACAAGGATTATTCCAAGGTAACCGACGATCAGGAGTTGTACCGAATGATTGAGTACCACAAATGGACCTTTAAGGGAGGTATGTTCAAAACCCTTGACCGGGCCGATAAGATGGTTTTGATGACACGGGTTGAAGGAGGTTTCCTGGGCTACTACAACAAACATCTTCGGTCTCCTTTTGAGAAGTTTACTTTGGGTGGCGACGGGATGTCGGGTTACAGCTACTACGGAAGTGAAACCATCGCTTTGCGCGGTTATGAAAACAATTCCTTAACAGCAACGTCTCTTGTTACAAGTGACGAAGGAACTGGCGCACGTCAAAACGGTAATATGTACACCAAAATGACTATGGAGTTGCGTTACCCCTTAACGCTTCAGCCTTCGGCTACGGTTTACGGACTCGTATTTTTGGAAGCCGGTAATTCCTGGTCCGAGTTTAAGGATTACAATCCCTTTGATTTGCACCGCTCGGCTGGTGTAGGGGTTCGCATTTTTCTGCCCATGTTTGGTTTGATGGGTATCGACTGGGGGTATGGTTTCGATGAGGTGCCTGGTTACAACGGTGCTGCCGGAAGTAATTTCCACTTTGTTATGGGACAGAATTTCTGATAAGAAGAACTTTTGTGGTTCGGTTTTTGATTCAGGATAGTAACCGCTTATTTTTATTTAAAATTATGGTTATGAAAAAAACAATTTTAATTTTGCTGCTGGCGATTTTGGCAGGTTCCTGGTCGCTGCAGGCTCAGAAATATGCCTTTGTGGATACCGAGTATGTTTTACGCAATATTCCTGCGTATCAGGCGGCTCAGGAGCAGTTGAATCAGCTGTCGCAACAATGGCAGCAGGAAATTGAAGCCAGGTATCAGGAGGTGGCTGAGATGTATAAGGAATTTCAGACCGAGAGTGTCTTTTTATCGGGCGAAATGCGGGTGCAACGCGAAGAAGACATCATTGCCAAAGAACGGGAGGCAAAAGAGTTGCAACACCGTTACTTTGGACCGGAAGGGGAAATGGCCAAGCGACAGGAAAGCCTTGTACAGCCCATTCAGGAGCAAATTGCTTCTGCCATTCGTGAGCTGGCGCGGGAAGAAGACCTGGCTGCTGTTTTTGATAAAGCCAACGGGGTGCTGTATTTGAATCCCCGACACGATCGCAGCGATCAGATATTGGAGAGATTAGGACTAAAAAAATAAAATTTGAACAAGAGGATGATGCAAATACGAATCATTTTAATAGCGGCTCTGTTGGGCCTGGTTTTCTCGTCTGCAGCGGCACAGGCACCAAAGTTTGGACATGTTAATGTTGCCGACGTAGTGCTGTTGATGCCCGAGTACAAAAATATTTCTGTCGAAATGGAAACGGAGACCACCCGGCTCGAAGGTCAGTTGACCGTCATGCAGGAAGAACTGCAGAAGCTGGAGTTGGAATTTGAAGAAAACTTTGAAGCCTACTCTGCAGAACAAAAAGAAGCCAAGCAACAGGAGTACGCAGCGATGCAGCAACGCATTCAGGAGTTTTATGCCGGTGCTCAGCAGGGTCTTCAGGAGAAGCAGCAGGCTTTGCAGGTGCCTGTTCTCGAAAAGCTGAGGGCCACCATTCAGGAGGTCGGTGAGGAGCAGGGATTTTTATACATTTTTGAGATGAATTCGGGGCTTACGCTCTTTCACTCTGAAAAAAGTGAAGACATTACCCCCTTGGTTAAAGCCAAATTGGGATTGTAGTTGAAAGTTACCATTGAAAAATAAATAATTAGCATATGAAATTAGCAAAAGTTATCGTTTTGGCAGTGCTTATGTTGACTGCCGGTTTTGTTCAGGCCCAGGAGTTGAAGTTTGGACACATCAATATGCAGGAATTGATTCAGCAATTGCCCGAAAAGGCTGAAGCCGACCAGAAATTGCAGGCCGAGGCAGAGGTGCTGCAAAAAAGAATGCAGGCTATGAGCGAGGAGCATGAGAAAAAATTCCGGGAGTATTTGGAGCAACGCGAAACCATGCCCGAATTGATTCGCAGCAGCATGGAAAAGGAAATCCAGGATATTGAACAGCGCTTGCAGAATTACCAGACTATGGCTCAGCAAACACTTCAGCGCAAGGAGCAGGAGTTGTATCAGCCTTTGTTGGAGAAGATTCAGGGTGCGGTAGATGCTGTTGGACAGGAGCAAGGTTTGATTTATATTTTCGACCTGAGTGCACAGGTGGTGCTTTATCATTCTGACCAGAGTATGGATTGTGGTCCGCTGGTTAAGGCAAAATTGGCTGTGAACTAACACAGTTCATTGGCTTATGCCGTCATCGGGACCTATCGGTGTTTTTGATTCGGGTTATGGTGGATTGACTGTTTTACGCTCATTAACCGCAGCTTTTCCCGAATACGACTTTGTTTACTACGGAGACAACGCCAGGGCGCCTTATGGCGGAAGATCTTTTGAAGTAGTATACCGCTACACTCTGGAGGCTGTTAAGCATCTTTTTGAACTGGGGGCTCCCCTGGTTATTCTGGCTTGCAATACGGCTTCGGCCAAAGCACTCCGAACAATACAACAACGCGATTTGCCGGGTTTAAACCCGGTAAATCGCGTTTTAGGTGTAATAAGGCCCAGTGTAGAGTATTTGGGACAGGTGAGTCGCGGTGGGCACATTGGTGTTGTGGGGACTGTGGGCACGGTGTTGTCCGAATCTTATCCGCTCGAAATCGCGAAGCTTTATCCTTCCTTTAAGGTTGTGCAAGAGGCTTGTCCCATGTGGGTGCCGCTCATCGAAAATCAAGAGTTGGCCTCAGAGGGCGCCGAATTTTTTGTGCAGCAAAATTTGACCGCACTGTTCGGCCGCGCACCTGAAACCGATACGCTGATTCTGGGGTGTACCCACTATCCCCTTTTGCTGCCCCTAATTGAACGTTTCGTTCCGGCCGGGGTGGAGATTATTGATCAGGGGCCGGTTGTGGCCGATCGCTTGCGCGACTATCTTTTACGACATCCCGAAATGGACGAGCGACTTACGCGGGGTGGCCAGCTGGCTTTTTACAGCAGTGAGGATCCGCTCCGTTTTAATGCCTCTGCCAGTTTCTTCTTGGGCAGAGAAGTGCTTGCCCGGCATTTGCCGCTTCGTGGGTGACGTGTTTTCTACTTGTACCAGCTGGCGTACATCAAATAATTGTTGGCGATTTTATTCACCATTTCAGCGGTCTGCTCTGGTTCAATGTCCTTGACCTTTTTGGCAGGCACTCCTGCGTAAATGCTGTTGGGCTCGACCTTGGTTCCTGTGAGTACCAATGAGTTGGCTGCAATAATGGAGTTGCTGCCTATTACGGCATGATCAAGTATGGTGGCACCCATGCCAATGAGCACGTTGTCTTCGATTTTGGCTCCGTGAATGGTTACATTGTGGCCTACGGAAACGTTGTTGCCAATTTCTACCACCGACTTTTGGTACAAGGTGTGCAGTACGGTTCCGTCCTGGATGTTGACCTTGTTGCCCAGTCGGATGGAGTTGACATCGCCGCGCAGTACCGCATTGTACCAAATGCTGCAATCGTCCCCCATTTCCACATCACCTATAATGGTGGCGTTTTCTGCCAGGAAAACATTGTTTCCAAATTTTGGGGTAAATCCCCTTACTTCTTTTATTAGTGCCATAGTTGTTTTTTTGCAAAGGTAACAGTGTTTCTGCAAAAAGAGTTTAATTAAGCAGTAAGAGATGTTAATGGGTGGTTATTTATACGGTTTTGGTGCTGGGTTTTGTATATTTTTTAACCCCCCAGTTGTATTGATTCAGCTTTGGCGCTGGTTTTCTATTTGGATGCATTCTGAATTAGAAAAAAGTTGGGTCGCTTGTTTGTATTATTATACACTTCAAATTCTGTGATTTTCTAAAGGTTAGCTGCTGTTACAGCTTTTGGGGCTTGCCGGGAGTGGATTTTCGCAACTTGCTTTCTTTTGGTAATAAGTAAGATAAGGTTTAATTTAGCTCCTTGTGTACAGCTCTTTATGTGAGTCTCTACAACTTAAATGAAGGATCAGAATGTTATGGGAAAAAGTTCAAAAGTAATTGAGGTGGACAAAATTGCTGTCCGCTTTTCCGGCGACTCGGGCGACGGAATGCAGCTGACAGGGACCTTGTTTTCACAGACCTCAGCGGTTTACGGTAATGATATTTCAACCTTTCCTGATTTTCCTGCTGATATTAGGGCTCCTCAGGGAACCATTGGCGGGGTGTCGGGTTTTCAGGTGCATTTTGGTCAGGGGGTGAGCACCCCGGGTGACCTGACCGATGTTTTGGTGGCGATGAACCCTGCTGCGCTTAAAGCCAATGTGCGTTTCATGAAACCTGGTGGTACCATTATCCTGGATGTGGATAGTTTTGATACCAAGGGATTGGAAAAGGCGGGTTATAAAACAGATGATCCCATTGCAGAAGACCAGCTGGATGGGTATAATCTGATTAAAGCCCCGATTACGACCCTCACCAAAGAAAGCGTTAAGGAACTTGATCTGGACAATAAGAGCGTGTTGCGCAGTAAAAATATGTTTGCTTTGGGCTTGGTGTATTGGCTTTTTAATCGGCCCATTGCCCATACTCAGGCCTACATTAAAACCAAGTTTGGAAAAAATCCGGCCATTATGCAGGCCAACCTTTTGGTGCTCCAGGCCGGATTTGATTATGGCAATAACATTCAGGCGATGACGCCTTCGTACCATGTAAGTCCCTCCGAAAATCGCAAGGGCATTTACCGCAATTTAAACGGTAATATTGCCGCAGCCTGGGGTTTGCTTTTGGCTTCGGAAAAGAGTGGTTTGCCTTTGTTTCTTGGGTCTTATCCCATTACTCCTGCTACCGAAATCCTGCAGGAACTGGCTGCACGGAAGGATTTGGGGGTAAAGGTTTTTCAGGCAGAGGATGAAATTGCCGGAGTTTGTACCGCCATTGGCGCCAGTTACAGTGGGGCACTTGGGGTCACTTCCACCTCTGGTCCCGGTTTGGCACTTAAAACGGAGGCCATTGGCCTGGCGGTTATGGCTGAGCTGCCTTTGGTGGTGGTGAATGTTCAACGTGGCGGACCCTCTACAGGTTTACCTACGAAAACCGAACAGTCGGATCTGCTGCAGGCACTCTTTGGTCGTAATGGCGAAAGCCCGGTAGTTGTAATGGCTGCCAGTACGCCGGTCAACTGCTTCGATTATGCTTTTTATGCCGCCAAGATAGCCCTGGAACATATGATTCCGGTTATTTTACTGACCGATGGTTTTCTGGCCAATGGTACGCAACAATGGCGAGTGCCCGATGAGGGCGACTTTCCGGCAATTGAGGTCCCCAGAACACGTCAAAAGCCAGGGGAGTTTCAGCCCTACCTGCGTAACGAGGATAAATTGAATCGCGACTGGGTGGTACCGGGTATGAAGGGCTATGAGCACCGGATTGGAGGTCTTGAAAAGGATGCAGTGAGCGGCAATATTTCGCACGACGGTCCCAATCACCACCTTATGGTGAGTCTGCGCCAGCAAAAGCTGGAGCGGGTGGCCCATTTTGTTCCTGCCCTTGAAGTGGTAGGCGATGCTTCTGCCGATTTACTTGTTGTAGGCTGGGGCGGCACTTTCGGTCATCTGTTTGCTGCGGTGGAGGCCTTGAATAAGGAGGGGCGAAAAGTCGCGTTGGCACATTTCAACTACATCAATCCCCTGCCTTTGAATACTGCTGAGCTGCTGGGGCGCTACAAGAAGATTGTGGTTTGCGAATTGAATATGGGGCAGTTTGCCGGATTTTTACGGATGAAGCACCCTCAGTTTTCTTATGAGCAGTTCAATAAGGTGGAGGGACAGCCTTTTACCGTGCAGGAACTTAAGGAACAGTTTGTTAAACTAATGGAAGCTTAGGACTTATGAGTGAAGTACAGGAATATACCTTTGTTGATTTTAAAAGCGCTCTGAATGTGCGCTGGTGTCCGGGTTGTGGCGATCATGCCATTCTTAATACCGTGCAAAAAGCCATGGCCGAGTTGCAACTGAAGCCCGAAGAGGTTGTGGTGGTTTCCGGAATTGGTTGTTCTTCCCGCTTTACCTATTATATGAGTACCTTTGGTTTCCATACCATTCATGGACGTGGTTCGGCCATCGCATCGGGGGTAAAGGTGGCCCGACCCGATCTTAAGGTGTGGCACATCACCGGGGACGGTGATGCGCTGGCTATTGGCGGAAATCATTTCATTCATACGGTTCGTCGTAATGTGGATTTGAACATCATTCTGTTTAATAATCAAATTTATGGTCTGACCAAGGGGCAGTATTCACCTACCTCCAAGCATGGGTTTGTTTCTAAGAGCTCGCCTTTTGGAACGGTGGAGCAGCCTTTTCGTCCCGGGGAACTGACTCTGGGAGCCAGGGGGCATTTCTTTGCGCGAACCATCGATCGGGAGTTGAAGCTTTGTGTAGATGTCTTTAAGGCGGCCGATCGCTTTGAGGGGACTTCGGTGGTAGAGGTGTTGCAGAACTGTGTCATTTTTAACGATAAAACGCATCAGGCCATTACCGATAAGGAGTTTAAAGACGACCGGACCATTTTGTTGGAACACGGTAAGCCGATGATCTTTGGCAAAAACAGGGACAAGGGCCTGATGCTTGAAGGTCTTACGCTAAAGGTGGTTCAGTTGGGGGTGAACGGGGTGGAGGAAAAGGATCTTTTGGTGCACGATGCTGAGTGCACCGACAGCACCATGCACCTGAAGCTGGCCACTATGGAGTATCCCGAATTTCCGGTGGCGCTGGGGGTTATTCGCAGTGTTAAAGGAGCTGTTTATAACCGGGATGTAGAAGCACAAATTCAGGAGGTGCAACAAAACAGTCCTGTGAAGAGCTTCCGTGATTTGGCTACACGCGGAAATGTATGGGAAGTGAAATAGCTTTTTGACAGGGGCAGGGAATGTGGGCACGCGTTTTGTACCGCTGTTTTCATTTTTTCAATATCTTTGCCCTGCATGAGAAAATTGCTCTTATTTACTACCTTAATGCTGTTGCTTGCGGGCTTTGCTGCAGCGCAGGGCGACAGGGAACAGACCATCGGGGGGCGCGGAGCTGCCCCCGGAGGAGCGAATGCTTCATCTGCTGCTCCCGGTCCACAGATAGCGCATAAGATTCGTTCCTGGCAACTGCTGGATTTGGGCACGCGTGCCGACAGTCTGTCTCCGGACACCCTGAGCACCGGTTTTCAGGTGCACAGTCCCGCCTATCGTGCTGCTGTAGCCAACGTGCAGTTGGGCAACCTGGGTTCGCCCTGGATGCCTGCTGTGGTGTCGAAACTTCCGGTTGCCCGTGGTTTTTTGTTTACGGAGAGTTTGGGCGGTTTTTTTAAAGGTCCGGAAGAATGGCGTTGGTACAACACCACCACGCCTTATACCAATTTGTATTACCAGAACGGGGGGCCCAAGCGTCGCTCCGAAGAAGTGGTGGGTATTTTGTTTACGCAGAATATCAACCGTTTGTGGAATGTGGGCTTTCAGTACGATCTGATTTCGTCTATAGGTCGTTACGATGCACAAAAATCAGATAGTCGGCATTTTCGTTTTTTCTCCTCGTACTCGGGTGAGCGTTATGAATTGCATTCTGCTTATGTGTACAATAAAACCGATCACCTCGAAAATGGGGGGGTAATGGATGAGGATTATGTGCTGAATCCGGAAGATTATGATTTCGGCCGGGAAGAAAACATTCCTGTTCAGTTTTATACCGCTTCGAACCGTACGGACAACCATCAGTTGTATCTGAATCAGGCGCTTGATATTGGCAATCTTACTGTAAGCCGGCGTGAAGGGGAGTCGGCGGTTCTTCCTGTGGGTACAGCCATTCACACCTTGCATGTTGATCGAAGACGACGGGTGCATCGAATCGATGACTTGGGCCGTTATTTTGGCGGTGAAGGGGATGATTTTTACCCTAATGTTTATGTAGATACGGAACGGACTTTCGACAGGGTTTATGAAACCAGTGTTCAAAACTCGCTGCAGCTTAAGTTTAATGAGGAGGCCAATGCGCTTTTGCGCTTTGGCTTAAGGGGTTTTGTGACCAACGAGGTGGAAAGGTTGCGTTATCCCGCGCGGGGATACATTGAGGAGGACGGCGAGCGTCTTCCAGTAATGCTTGAGGGGGACACTACGCTGACTACCACGCTGGTGGGTGGTCAACTCTTTAAGAATTTGGGCGCGCATTTTCGTTGGAATGCCGGGGCGCGTTTTTATTTTCAAGGTTACCGCAGTGGGGATACTGAACTGACCGGGGCCCTTAATTCTTCTTTTGGCCTGGGCCGGGATACGGCACAAGTGGAGGCTTATGGCGGGATGTATTTGAATACGCCCGGCTTTTTTGAGGAGCACTATTTTTCGAATCATTTTGCCTGGGAGGAGCGATTTGATAAAGTACAAACGCTTAAGCTAGGTGGTGCTGTGAAATTGCCGGGAAGGCGACTGAGTTTGTCTGCCGAAGGACGGGTCATTAACGATTATGTTTTTTGGAATGAGGAAGCCCTTCCGGAACAGACTTCAACGGTGCTTTCGGTGTTGGAGATTCGGCTTTATAAGCATTTTTCGGGTGCTGGCTTCAACAGTCGCAATACGGTGTTGTATCAAATGAGCAGTCAGCAGCGTATTCTGCCCCTGCCGGAGTGGGCCATTTACAGTTCCAATTACTATGAAAATGTATTGTTTAAGGTGCTGCATTTTCAGTTGGGCTTTGATTTTCGCTACAACTCTTTGTGGTATGCGCCGGCCTATATGCCGGCTACAGGGCAGTTTTATGTTCAAAACGAGCAACAGGTTGGCGATTATCCCTTTGTCGATGTGTTTTTGAATATGCAGTTGAAGCGTGCACGGATTTTTGTTAAAATGGATCATGTCACGCAAGGGCTTACTTCCAACCAATATTTTCATACGGCCTTTTACCCTGCAAATCCGCGAGGCCTGCGCTTTGGGGTGTCGTGGAATTTTTACGACTAAGGATTGCTGTTTGCAGGTCGTTTTTTTCTGCTAACTTTGCTGGCTACATGTATTTACGACTTCTTGTCTAAATCTTTTTGTATGGGAAAACTTTACTTTGCGAGCTTGATTTTATTGGCTCAGATTGTGGGCGCTTGTAGCGGAGGCGGAGGCGGACGAAAAGTGTCGGAGCCGGAAGCTGTGGCAGTGGCCGATTTGCCCCAAATTTTAGAGAGTGGTAAAATACGGGTGGTAACCAATTACAATTCCACCAATTATTTTGTATATAAGGGTCAGCCCATGGGCTACCAATTTGAGCTGCTGCAAGCTTTTGCCAACTTTATGGGGGTGCAACTGGAGGTTACGGTAAACAATGATTTACAGAGTAATTTTGAGGCTTTGCAGAAGGGGCACATCGATATCATTGCCAGCAGTCTGGCAGTCACCCGGGAAACCGAAAATATGGTGGCTTTTACCGAGCCGCACAGTTTCAGTCGGCAGGTGCTGGTTCAGCAGGCTTATACGCCCGATCAGCTGGGTTCTATGAGCATCACTTATAACCGACTGATTAGGAATCAGCTCGACCTGGGTGGCAAGAGTGTTTATGTTCAAAAAGGCTCCGCTTTTGTTCAGCGTTTGCGCAGTTTGTCGAATGAAATTGGCGACAGCATACACATTGTGGAGATACCTGATTATGAAGTGGAACAGTTGATTGAGCTGGTGGCCGAGGGCGAGATTCCCTACACGGTATGCGATGAGAATCTGGCGCGGGTGAATCTCAATTTTTTTCCAAACCTGGACGTGGGCACGGCTGTAAGTTTTCAGCAAAAGCAAGCCTGGGCAGTTAATAAAGGGGCCGTAGAATTGTTGAATGCCGTCGATAATTGGATGCTGGGCTTTAAACGAACTGCCCAATATCAGCGGGTGTATCAGAAATATTTTCTGAACAGGCGCTCGGTTCACCTGGTTGATTCTGACTTTCATTCGGTAAAGGGGGGACAGGTTTCGGTTTACGATGACCTGATTCGGGAAGAAAGTGCCCAATTTGAATGGGACTGGCGCTTGATTGCCTCCATTATTTATCAGGAGTCCCGTTTTATTCCGGATGCCGAAAGTTGGGCCGGAGCGCTGGGGCTGATGCAGCTGATGCCTCAGACTGCCGACCGCTTTGGGGTGGAGACCCTTACCTCGCCCAGGGAAAACATTCGTGGCGGCATGCAATTGTTGCAATGGCTCGATGAGCGTATGGCCTTGCGTGTTGAGGAGCCGGAGGAGCGCTTAAAGTTTGTTCTGGCTTCTTATAATGTGGGTATCGGGCATGTTCTGGATGCCATGCGACTCGCTGAGAAATACGGAAAGGATCCCAAGCTGTGGGACAATAATGTGGATTACTACATTCTGAATAAGTCGCATCCCAAATACTACAACGATCCGGTGGTGGAGTTTGGTTACTGTCGCGGCGAAGAACCCTATCACTACGTTAGAGAGATTCTGGAGCGCTACGAGCATTACAGGAACGTAATGCGTTAGCCCAATAGGGTGTTCTTTGGTTGAAGATCTCAATCAGCTCGCTGAGGATCATTGCTGTGGCTCCCCAGATGTGGCGGCCGTTGGCATCGTAATAAGGGGCCTCAATGGGTGGGGCCGCCGGATATTCAATGGTTTTGGTACGCCTGGGCTGGTCCAGTAAGGCGGCCGCCTTAACTTCAAGTACTTCATTCACTTCATACGGGTCGGGCTGAAAATGCAGGGTGTCCTTGTGAAAGCCTACCTGGGGGACCACAATGAAATTGCTGTAGGGAATAAAAATTTCACTCAGTGTTCCCAAATATTGAACCCCCCGTGTATCGATCCCCAGTTCTTCTCTTGTTTCCCTGAGGGCCGTGTCCCAATGGTTGGGGTCGCAGGGCTCGCATTTTCCGCCGGGGAGACTGATTTGTCCGCTGTGGGGACCTTCGTAAACGGGACGCTGAATAAAGGGGATGTATAAGCCATCCTGGCCCGGGTAAAGCAGTATGAGGACACTGCTCTGGCGCGGTCTGCCCCGCTCACTAAAATAGGTGGGTGGCAGCGGACGTGCCGATGGGGCCATTTTTGCGTGGGCCCTGGTTCCGGGAAGTGGTTCTTGCAGAGCTTTGCGTAGCGCGGTTTGCCAGGACATGCTTTTTTTGTTTGATGCGGTGGTGGCTGTTGCTGCAAAGTTACAAAATTGTGGACAGCTCTCCATTGTTAAGAATAAAAAAGCCGCCGACTCACGTTTGCGTCGGCGGCTCCTTTGTCCCATTATTAATTTAAACCATTATACTTATTATAAAAAGTATGCCAAAGATGGTTTGTACGGTGTTTTTTATTCCAGACGCAAGGCTTTTACCGGAGAAATGCGGGCGGCCAGATAGGAAGGACCGATCATCATCAGGAAGATGGCCATCAGTGCGCCAATGTTAAGCAGTATAATGTGGTGCAGGGGCAGTGCGATGGGAACGGTATCTAAAAAATAATTGGCCGGGTCGAGACGAGCCCAACCCAGTTGTTTTTGCAGCATAGCCAAGCCCAGGCCGAGCGCATTGCCCCAAAGGAGTCCTTTCAATGCTATTCGGGTGGCCAGATAAATAAATATTCGTCGCAGGGGCCAGTCTGCCATCCCCAGAGACTTGAGCAGGCCAATCATATTGGTGCGTTCGAGGATGAGGATAAGGAGACCGGATATCATATTGAAGCCCGCAACCAGGACAATCAGCAGGATGATGACCGCAATGTTCATATCCAGGAGATCGAGCCAGCCAAAAATTTGAGGCTGTGTTTGGCGGATGGTTTGCGTGCGCAACAGGTTGCCATGGTCAGAGAGGTAATCTGCAGTTTCGTCGTACACCGCCTGGCCCAAAAGATCCATCTGGTCAAAGTCCTCCAAGACAATCTCATAGCCTGCGATTTCCTCTTCCTGCCAGCCATTAAGTCTTTGAAGAATGCGCAAATCGGTGATGGCGAAACGCTTGTCGAAGTCGGGCAAATGGCTGTTAAAAAGACCACAAACCTTAAACCGCCTGATGCGAATTTGTTCCTGAAAAAAATACATAAACACCTCGTCGCCCACCTGGATCTGCAGCAGTTGGGCCAAGGTCTCTGACAACAGAAGGTCGTTGCTTGTTCCGGTGCTGTCGGTGAGGGGCAGTTGCCCAGCTGTTAGGATGTTCTCCAGAAAGTCGGTCCGATAATCTTTACCGATCCCCTTTAGCACCAAACCCTGTATTTCGTTGTCGGTTTTGAGTAAACCTGGTTTGGTGATGAAGCGCTGCACATTCTGAATGCCACTTATTGCACTCAGGCGCCCATGCAGCAGGCTGTCGTGCGTTATTGGGTTGCTTTCAAAACTCTGATTGAAGTCGTAATTGACCACCTGAATGTGGCTGCTGAAACCACTAACCCTTTCTCTGATTTCCTTTTTAAAGCCGTTGCCTATCGCCAGGGAAAGCAACATAACAGCAACACCCAATACGATGCCTGCGGTGGCTACTTTAATTACAGGACCCGCAAAGCGTTTTCCCGAAATGCCTCCCGAATGGATGCGCTCAGCGATGAAGTATTCTGCTTTTTGGGTGGCCCGCCTGGTGGAGGGGCGACTGTGGTTTTTAGTCATGCCGTTGCAGCAAAGTTGGTTTCCTGCAAAGTTAGCAAAAAAAATCAGCAGCAGGTCTTATGCCGGAGCTTGGTAATGCAGCACTTCCACCGCTTCCATAGTAATGATTCCTCCGGCCCCGGCTTTGTCCATCAGCCTGCGAACAATATCCGAAAAATCTTTCAGTCGTTCGGGGTAGTCCACCAGCTGAATGTGCATGGGGGCGTCTTCTGAAAGGGAGAATACTTTTACACTGTGTGCATTGCTGCCTGCGCCATAACTGAGTAAACCCTTACAGACGGTGGCTCCTGAGAGTTTGTATTTTTTGGCAGCGAAAACGATGGCTTCGTAGAGGGGGCGTTGGTAAACCTGATCGTTTTCGCCCACTATAATATTAAGTCTGCTGGTTGCTCCGGATAGATTCATGTTTGGCGCTTTTAGTTTCAAGTCAAGTTAGCAATACCCCGTGATAATTTCAAGCGCAGTTGTCAAAATGTGTTTTCGACATAAAAAACTTAAAAAAGCCCAAAAAAAACCAAGCATATTTAACGAGGGGCGACTTGTTTCTATGCAGAATATTCTTAATTTTGAAGACGTAGCCTTACAAATACGTTTTTTACTGACGCTCGTTTATTAACCTTTTTAAATGTTTTGCCATGAAGGTATATCAAACCGATCAAATCAAAAATATTTCCCTCCTTGGAAGTAGCGGCTCGGGTAAAACCACCCTTGCTGAAGCAATGCTTTTCGAGGGTGGGGTCATCAGCCGGCGGGGCGATGTGGACAATAAGAATACGGTATCGGATTACAACCGGGTAGAGCATGAGTACGGCTACTCGGTTTTTTCATCTGTTTTGTATACCGAGTGGTTGGGGAAAAAATTGAATTTTATAGATTGTCCCGGGGCTGACGATTTTATCAATGGTGCCATTACCTCGCTTAATGTAACCGATACAGCGCTTATGTTGCTTAATGCCACGCAAGGCGTGGAGGTGGGTACGCAAAACCTGTTTCGCTATACCGATAAGTATCACAAGCCGGTCATTTTTGTGGTGAATCAATTGGATCATGAGAAGGCCAACTTCGAAACCACCATAGAAGCCGTTTACGAGTCCTTTGGCAAGAAGGCCGTGATTGTGCAGTATCCCGTGAATACCGGAGAGGCTTTTAATGCCGTGGTTGATGTGCTTAAAATGAAGATGTACCAGTGGGGTCCCGACGGCGGCGTTCCGGAGGTACTGGATATACCCGATGGAGAAAAAGAGCGGGCCGATGAATTGCACAACGCCCTGGTGGAGGCTGCGGCTGAAAACGATGAGAGTTTGATGGAGCTGTTCTTTGAAAAGGGCTCGCTGGATGAGGAGGAGATGCGACGTGGCATGCGTAAAGGCATGGTGGCCCGCGACCTCTTTCCCATTTTTTGTGTTTCGGCAGAAAAGGACATGGGCGTACGCCGTTTGATGGAATTCCTGGGCAATATCGTGCCCTTTGTTTCCGAAATGCCCAAACCTGTAGACAAGAATGGTGCCGAGGTGGCGCCCGATGCGAAAGGTCCGGCCTCCATATTTGTATTTAAAACCAGTATTGAGCCGCACCTGGGCGAGGTGAGCTACTTTAAGGTGATGTCGGGAACGGTTAAGGAGGGCGACGATTTGATCAATATGAATCGTGAGGCTAAGGAACGTTTATCGCAGCTGTATTGTGTGGCCGGCAGCAACCGTCAGAAAGTTTCGGAGCTGGTGGCCGGTGACATTGGTGCTACGGTTAAATTGAAGGAAACTAAGACCAATCACACCTTAAATGCAAAGGGCTGCAATTATGTATTTAATCCCATTCAGTATCCCGATCCCAAGTTTAGGGTCGCCATTAAGCCCGATAATGAAGGCGATGAAGAAAAGTTGGGTGAAATCATGACTCGTATGCACGAGGAGGATCCCACCATCAGTGTGGAATATTCTAAGGAGCTGAAGCAAATTATTGTTTATGGCCAGGGCGAGTTTCACCTAAATACCATGAAGTGGAGATTGGAAAACAACGATAAGTTGCCGGTGACCTTTTATAATCCCAAAATTCCTTATCGGGAAACGATTACCAAGCAGGCGCGTGCCGATTATCGACATAAGAAGCAGTCGGGGGGTGCCGGACAGTTTGGTGAGGTACACATGGTTATTGAGCCCTATTACGAGGGCATGCCTGCCCCCTCTGTTTATAAATTCAACGGCCAGGAGTTTAAAATGAGTGTGCGCAATACCGACGAGATTCAATTGTCCTGGGGCGGAAAATTGGTTTTGTGCAATTGTATCGTAGGGGGTTCCATCGACAACCGTTTTATGCCGGCCATCCTTAAGGGGATCATGGAAAAAATGGAAGAAGGTCCGCTGACGGGTTCTTATGCCCGCGACATTAGGGTGTGCATCTACGACGGAAAAATGCACCCGGTCGATTCCAATGAGATTTCCTTTAAACTGGCCGGCCGTAATGCCTTCCGGGCTGCCTTTAAGGAGGCGGGTCCCAAAATTCTGGAGCCGGTGTACGATGTAGAGGTGCGGGTGCCGGCCGATCGTATGGGCGACGTGATGAGCGATTTGCAGGGCCGGAGGGCCATTATTGAAGGTATGAGCAGCGAAAAAGGCTTTGAGGTGATCAAGGCCAAGGTGCCCTTGAAGGAGATGAATAAGTACTCGACTTCGCTGAGCTCCATTACCGGGGGGCGTGCTTCTTATACCATGAAGTTTGCCAGCTACGATAAGGTGCCGCCTGAAGTACAGGAGCAGTTGTTGGCTGCTTATGAAGCAGAACAGAAGGAAGATTAAGGATTTGTTTGAGGTTTGTTTTAATACCAAGTGAAAGAGCGGTCTCCCCCAAGGGAGGCCGCTTTTTTATTCTGCCAGTTCCACGTCAATGGCTACATCTTCTCCTTTTTCATTGCGGGCAATGCGAAAGGAAACCTGATCGCCCGGTTCCAAATCGTTAAAGTCGCAGCCGTTGACACTTTGGAAATGAAAAAACAGGTTGGTGGGCGGGTATTTGATGAAGCCGTAGCCCGATTTGATGGATAAGATGGTGCTGATGTGGTTGTCCTCAGTTGGGGTGTGCAACTTTTTGCGGGCATCGGCCGAAGCATCTCTGGATACAAAAAGGTCTTCGGTGATTTGTCGGTCGCGTGGCTGCTGACTGTTGATGAGTATGTGCATGGGTATGGGGTAACTCACCACATCCAGTAAATCTTGTGAGGTGCGGGTTACCTTGTGGTTGCCGTAGTCGTCGCGAAAGTCAAAATCCCACGACAACAACATCACACGTGTGCCCAGGGTGTTGAGCTTACGCACCAGGGGCACGTAGCTGCCGTCGCTGGCAATGAGCACCAAAATGTCGAACTGTTTGTACAGCGCCAGCTCAAAGGCCTCCATTGCCAGCCACAGGTCCACTTCCCGTTCCTGGCGGTAACCATTGTTGGTTTTAATGGGAAAGTAGTGGGTGGTCACGCCTTCCGACATCAGAATGTCGTCGAATACCCTTTCGTAGTACAACTGATTGCCTTTTTGACTGGCTTCCATGGCATTGAGCCTTCCCCTGAAATAATGGGCATCTACAATTTGGCAGCGGTTGGTTCCGCTGACCGACTCGAGCAGGGAGGCCTGTTCGCGAATAAAATTATGCAGACCGCTGATGCTGATGCGCGACTGACGTTCATGCACATAGTTGTAATAATTGCTGACGTGGTAAAAGTAATTGCCGTCGTAAAAAACGCCTATGCGCAACAGTTTGCTGTCGTTTGACTTGCTTTTATAGGGACTCATGCGTTTGGTTTGTGAAAGAAAAATGCGGTCAGCCCATGGTGGACTGCCGCGTGTTAAGGCGTTGGTTTTGCAAAGTTAAATACTTTCAGAAAAACTTGCAAACCTGCTTTTTGAGGGTTGTGCGTGGACTATTTCCCGTTTTTCACCTCGGAAATGAAGCGGTGAATCTCCCCTTTGAGGTCCTTTGCCTGTCCCAACAATTTCACAAAGGCACTGCCAATGATGGCGCCCTGTGCGTATTGGCAAACCGTTTTGTAGCTTTCGTTATCGCTGATGCCAAAGCCCACTACCGCCGGATGCTGCAATTGCATAGCCTTAATGCGTCGAAAATAATCCAGCTGAAAGTCGCTGAGTCCCTTCTTAGCCCCGGTTACTGCCGCAGAGGAAACCATGTAGAGGAAGCTGTTGCTGTGGGCATCGAGCTTGCGCACCCGTTCTTCGGGGGTTTGCGGGGTGATGAGAAAAATATTGCTGATGCCGTAGCGCTCGAAAAGCGGCCGATATTCTTCCAGGTAGTTTTCCAATGGCAGGTCGGGCAGTATCAATCCATCGACCCCAACCTGGGCGCAACGCTCCAGAAAGCGCTCCATACCAAATTTGAGCACCGGGTTGAGGTAGCCCATGAGCACCACCGGCATGGTGATGCCGGGGCGCATATCCGCCAACTGTTGCAGGAGGACTTCCAGGCCCATTCCGTTTTGCAGGGCCTGGGTACCGCTTTGCTGGATAACGGGTCCATCGGCCAGCGGGTCCGAAAAGGGCATCCCAATTTCAACAAAGTCCACCCCGCTTTCCTGCAGCGCGTCCAGCACCACGCGGGTGGCATTCAGCTGTGGGTAGCCGGCCGTATAATAAATAGACAGCAGGTCCTTTTTGCTGCTGAAGAGTTTTTGCAGTCGCGTCATTTTTCGGTCAGTTTGAAGTGTTCCATATAGGTTTTCATGTCTTTATCGCCTCTTCCGGAGACGGTAACCACCACCTGGTCGGTCGGTTTAAAGCGCAGTTTGCCCAGGGCCGCCAGGGCATGGGCCGATTCCAGTGCTGGGATGATGCCTTCGAGGCGGGTAAGCTCCAGGGCGGCATCCAGGGCTTCTGCATCGGTCACCGGCAAATAGGTCGCGCGGTGACTGTCCTTTAAAAAGGCGTGGAGGGGACCAATGCCCGGGTAGTCGAGGCCTGCGGAAATGGAGTAGGGCTCGGTAATTTGTCCGTCCCCATCCTGCATCAGGTAGGTCATACTGCCGTGAATGATGCCCTTTTCGCCACAGGCCATGGAGGCGGCAGTCTCCCCACTTTCTACCCCCATGCCGGCTGCTTCGGTGCCAATAAGTTGCACCGAAGGGTGCTCCAGAAAGTGATAAAAGCTGCCTGCTGCATTGGAGCCGCCTCCCACACAGGCCAGCACATAGTCGGGCAGCTCCGTGCCTGTTTTTTCCTTGAGCTGTTGCTTGATTTCGCTGCTGATGACCGCCTGCAGGCGGGCCACCATATCGGGGTAGGGATGGGGGCCCACTACCGAACCGATGAGGTAGAAGGTGTCCGTAGGATGTGCAATCCAGTCGCGCAGTGCCTCGTTGGTGGCATCCTTTAAGGTGCGGTTGCCTGAAAGTGCCGGGCGCACTTCGGCTCCCAACATGCGCATACGGGCCACGTTCGGCGCCTGGCGCTCCATGTCGGTCTGTCCCATATACACAACGCACTCGAGGCCCATCAGGGCACATACCGTAGCGGTGGCCACGCCATGCTGACCGGCGCCGGTCTCGGCAATGATGCGCCGGCGCCCCATTTCCTTCGCCAGTAGAATCTGACCAATGGTGTTGTTGAGTTTGTGACTGCCGGTATGGTTCAAGTCCTCCCGCTTCAACCAGATGTTGGTTTGGTAGTGTTGCGACATCCGCTCGGCTTTAAACAGGGGAGAGGGGCGCCCTGCGTAGTCGCTGAGCAAATGATGATAAGTCTTTTGAAAGCTGTCGGATTCCAGGATGCGCAGGTATTTTCCGCGCAGCTCCTCGATATTTGGGATGAGCATTTCCGGAATGTAGGCGCCTCCGTAGGCGCCGTAGAAACCTTTTTCGTTGGGGTGAAACATGCTTGTTGAATTTATAAAGGTGGATTGCTTTGACGATACTTATTCAGAAAAGCTTGCAGGGCGGGCACATCCTTGTGTGCCGGAGCACTTTCGAAGCGACTGTTCAGGTCGATGCCCGCCAGTTGCGGATGGTGAAAGGCACGTAGTGCTTCTGCGTCGGTCGGACCCAGTCCCCCGCTCAGGAAGAAGGGGGTAGTACCCCGATAGTCCTGGAGCAAGTGCCAGTCGTATTTTTGTCCCGACCCGCCGTGGGCCTGCGAGGGCGTATCGAATAGAAAATAGTCGCAGTTCCCTTCATAGTCCCTGGTATTGGCAAAATCGCTGCCCTGTCTGGCCGCAAAGGCTTTGATGATCTCCAGGCCTTCGGCCTTCAGTTGCCTGCACTGTGCTGCGCCCTCCTGACCGTGCAGTTGCAGGGCATCCAGCTGGTACCGTTGGGCCACATGCAGCATATCGCTGGTGCTGGTGTTGACAAAGACGCCGGTTTTTTTGATGCCTGCAGGGATCTGTTCCAGCATTTCGGGCAGCAGCAGCTCGCCCGCATAGCGGGGCGAAGGCGGATAAAAGATGAAGCCCAGATAGTCGGGTTGCAAGCCGGCCACCGCCTTGATGTTTTCGGGATGGCGCATCCCGCAGACTTTAATCAGCATAGTTGGTCTGACTTACAGTGGTTTGTATTTGTTGGCAGAAGTCGGCACAGGCGGCTCCCGGATCCTGGTGTTTCATAAAGTACTCTCCCATCAAAAAGCCCTTAAAGCCTGCTTTGCGCAGCCTTTTGTAGTCCTCCGCCGAAGCAATTCCGCTTTCGGCGACTGGCACCAGGTGCTTGGGCAGTTGGGCTGCCAGGTGCATCGAGTGTTCCAGGTCTACTTTAAAATCTTTGAGGTTGCGGTTGTTGATGCCTACCAGCTGGACGTAGCTGTTCAGCAGCTCCAGTTCTTTTTCTTCGTGGATTTCAAAGAGGACTTCCATACCCAGAGAGTTGGCCAGGGCGGCCAGTTCTTTGGCCTGGCCTTTATCCAGAATCGCTCCAATGAGCAGGATGGCGCTTGCCCCCAGGGCTTTGGCTTCGTAAACCTGATAAGGGTCTATGATGAATTCCTTTCGGATGATGGGCAGCTGACTGAGGTCGCGGCCCTGCGCCAGGTCCTCGTCGCTGCCCCCAAAAAAGTCGCGGTCGGTCAGAATCGACAGGGCAGATGCGCCGGCTTTTTGATAGGCCGGTACAATATCGGCCACCTGCGCCCCGGCATGAATAGCACCCTTAGAGGGCGAACGTCGTTTGAATTCGGCAATGATGCCGGTGGCGCCCTGAGCCAGCAGGGCCGCTTTAAACGAGGGCACCTTCTGGTCGTAATGCCGGTAATACTGGAGCAGTTTTAGTGGGGTTTGGGCCTGGGCCGCAGCCACTTCTTCGCGTTTGCGGGCTACTATTTTATCGAGAATATTCATGGTCCTTGGTTTTGAAACGGTTCGGTTGTTGTCGCCTGGTCGACGTTTAATTTTGGGTATCCAGTAGTTTTTTTACCGTGGCTTTGGCCCGGCCCGAGAGCAGCGATTCGCGTGCCTTGTCCAGGGCCTCGTCGATGCTGAGTTCGGGACGGTTACACTGGATGGCAAAGGCCGCATTGGCAATAACGACATTGTTCTGCTGCGCAGTTCCTTTTCCATCGAGTATGGTGTTGAATATGGCGGCTGCTTCTGCTACTTCGTGTCCTCCCTGAATGCTTTCGGGACTGTTTTCGGGCAGCTTCAGATCGGCTGCTGTGAGCAGTTGTTCCCCATTCTGGGTAATGACCTTGAAGGGGGAGGTCAGCGAAATTTCATCGTAGCCATCGGTGCTGTGCAAGATGGTGAAACGTTGGTCGCCTTCCTGAAACAAATACTGGTACAAGCGCGCCAATTCGAGGTCGAACACCCCCGCCAGCTGGCTTTGGGGACTGGAGGGATTGACCAGTGGGCCCAACATGTTGAAGAAGGTTTTGATGCCCAATTCTTTTCGGATGGGCGCTACCGCCTTCATGGCCGGATGGAAGAGCGGAGCATGTAAAAAACAAATGCCTGCCCGGTCGATTTGACGACGCAGGGTATCGCTGTCGTTGGTAAAGCGGTAGCCCAAAGCTTCGAGCATGTTGGACGATCCGCAACCAGAGCTTACACCATAGTTGCCGTGCTTGGCCACTTTTATGCCGGCGCCAGCCGTGATGAAAGAGGCCAGGGTACTGATGTTGAAGGTGTTTTTTCCGTCGCCCCCGGTGCCGCACAAATCTACGGTGTCGAAATCCGACAGGTCCACGGGAAGGCGAAGTTCCAACAGACCGTCGCGGAAACCCGAAAGTTCTTCTACGGTAACCGGGCGCATCATATAAACCGATAAAAAGGCAACAACCTCAGATTTGCTGTAGCTGTCGCGCGTAATGTTTACTAAGATTTCCCGTGCCTGTGGGCGACTGAGGGTTTGGTAATCGAAAAGGGTTTTTAATATGGGCTGTAACATCTTTCTTTTGTTTTAAGCTGAATACTGAATGAGTGATGACGTGGAAGTGCTTATTGTTGCAGCCAGTTCTTAATCATCTCTTTTCCGTTTTGGGTCAATATCGATTCGGGATGAAACTGCACGGCACGAACATCGCAGCTGCTGTGGCGCAGGCCCATAATCTGACCCTCCTCGTCGCGTGCCGTTATTTTAAGGCTCTCCGGCAGTTTTTGTTCATCAACCACCCAACTGTGGTAGCGTCCCGCTTCAAATGTTGTGGGTAGTCCGTTGAACAGTATTTCATCCGGGTCTTCCACCCGTATGGGGGTGGCAATGCCGTGGTACACTTTGGAAAGGTTGTAGATTTGGCCCCCAAATACTTCGGCAATGGCCTGGCAACCGAGACAAACGCCCAGGATGCTGTGGGTGGGCGCAAGGGCTTTGATGAGTGGTTTCAGAATGCCGGCTTCGTCGGGGATGCCGGGGCCGGGCGACAGCACAATTTTGTCGTAGGCGGCGGCTTCTTCTACGCTGATTTCGTCGTTGCGGTACACATCTACCTGGGCGTCGGTGAGTTCTTCGAGATAATGCACCAGATTGTAGGTAAAGGAATCGTAATTGTCGAGCACCAGTATTTTCATGACTCTTGTTTTAGTAGTTGGAGAATGTGTTAAAACTCACGGGCGAGTTCAATGGCGCGTTTCAGGGCGCCCAGTTTGTTGTTGACTTCCTGCAGTTCGTTTTCTTCTTTCGACTCGGAAACCACGCCGGCCCCGGCCTGGTAAAACAGGGTGTTGTTTTTGCTCAGGAAGGTACGGATGGCAATGGCCTGGTTGAAGCTACCGTCGAGGCCCAGCTGGCCGATGCAGCCGCCATAAAAGCCTCTTTGCTGGGGTTCGTAGCGGTCGATCAGTTCCATGGCCTTGTACTTGGGTGCTCCGGAGAGGGTGCCGGCCGGAAAGGTATCGCCCATCACCCTTGGGGTGGTGGAGCCGGGTTTGAGTTTTCCGTTCACCTCAGAGACCATGTGCAGGACGTGACTGTAGTACTGAATTTCTTTGTAGGTCTTAACTTTAACTTCATTGCAGTTGCGTCCCAGGTCGTTGCGTGCCAAATCGACCAGCATAACGTGCTCGGCATTTTCTTTGGGGTCGGCAGCCAGTTCCTCGGCCAATTTGAGGTCCTTCAGGTCATCGCCCGTACGCTTAAAGGTGCCGGCAATGGGATTGATGGTAGCGGTACCCTTGTCCACCACCAACTGACTTTCGGGTGAGGAGCCAAAGAGGCGGTAGTTGCCGTAATCGAAAAAGAAGAGGTAGGGAGAGGGATTGATGTGTCGCAGGGCCCGGTATACATTGAATTCGTCGCCTTTGAACTGTTGGGCAAACTGGCGGGAGAGGACGATCTGAAAGACATCGCCGCGGTAGCAATGTTCCTTGCCCTTGCTGACCATAGCCTTGTAATCTTCGTTGCTCAGGGAGGATGATTCGCCATTTACCGGCGCAAAGCGGAAGGAGGGTACTGTTCTGTTTTTTAGGATGTTCAACAGTTTATCGTAACTGCTTTGTTCTTCTCCGATGAGGTGTTCAACCAGATAGAGCTGGTTGGTGAAATGGTTGAAGGCAATGACCGAGCGGTACAAATGGTAGCGCATGTCGGGTATGGCATAGGGAGCTGCCGGGTCAAGTTTCAGTTGAAGGTTTTCAAAGTAGCGAACGGCATCGTAGGTGGTATAGCCGTAGAGTCCGGTAGCAGCAAGGGGACAGTCGTTGGGGGCCACCTGCAGGCGGTCGATGAAGTCCTGCAGCAAGTCGGTCACCGGCTTGCTGGCTGGCAACGGGGTGGTTTCGCTGTGCTTGTCCGGAAAGCGACAAGTCACCTGCTCTCCCTCCACCAGAAAGTCGGCCATGGGGTCGAAGCAAATGAAGGAGGTGGAATTGTTGTTGCCGTGGTAATCCGAACTCTCGAGCAGGATGGTGTTGGGGTACAGGTCGCGCAAGGTCAGGTAAAGACTTACCGGAGTAACCACATCTCCAATGTGAGGGGGAATGCGGCGATGGTGGACGTTGATGGAATAATTTTGCATGAGTACTTATTTTTTCGTTGGATTTGCATAAAAAGAAAGAAGGCTTGCCGGGGATTCCGACAAGCCTTCTTAAGTTATTCTGGTTCGCAACAGAGCATAAGGGCATCGCTTCATCTCCCGTGTATGAGGACTGAAGTGTGCCACCACCAATTGTTGTTGCGAATGATTGTCTGCATGGTTTCGTTTTCTAATCGTTCTGCAATTTTACGTAAGGATTTTCTAAAAAGCAAACACTGGTTTTGAATTTTTTTCAGGTTGTTTGCTTAAGTCGTTTGTTTTGAGCGGATTGTCCGTTGTGTAAAAACGTGATAAAAATCACACTCTTTTGATAAAAAGTCCCTTTAATAGGCTTTGAGACTTAAATCCAAACTTTTTATGTGATGGGTCAGGGCGCCCACAGATATGTAATCGACCCCTGCCAGGGCATAGTCGCGCAACTGATCCAAAGTGATGCCACCCGATGATTCTGTTTCGTAACGGCCGGCTATTCGCGCAACAGCCTGTTGGGTGAGTTCGGGACTGAAATTGTCAATGAGGATGCGATCGATGCCGCCGGTCTGCATGACCTGTTCCAGCTCATCCATATTGCGTACCTCTACTTCTATTTTAAGGGAACGGCCACTTTGCTTCAGGTAGGCCTGGGTCGCTTTAATGGCCTTTTCAATACCTCCGGCAAAATCGATGTGATTGTCCTTGAGCATAATCATATCGTACAAGCCCATGCGGTGGTTTACGCCACCCCCGATGCGCACCGCTTCCTTTTCGAGCCAGCGCATACCCGGCGTGGTTTTGCGCGTGTCGAGCACCTTGGTTTTTAAATCTGCAATGCGCGTGGCATACTCCCGTGTATGGGTGGCTATGCCGCTCATCCGTTGCATGATGTTCAACACGAGTCGTTCTGCCTGAAGCAGGGTTCTGGTTTTCCCTTCTACGGTAAAGGCTATGTCTCCCGGCTTAATGAGGTCGCCATCTTTCAGCAGGGGCTTAAATTGCAGATCCGACTGCAGGGTGTGAAATACGAGCGGTGCTATTTCCATTCCCGCTAAAACACCGTTTTCCTTCACCAGCAAGCGGGCTTTTCCGGTGGCAGTTTCAGGAATACAGGCCAGAGAAGAGTGGTCGCCATCGCCCAAATCTTCCCTTAGGGCATTGCTTATAAATTCTTGAAGTAAAGCTTTAGTCATCTTGTTTTTCTACGCGTAATTGATGAATCAGGGTTTGCCCATTACTGTTTTTAATCAAAAACAGCAGGCGGTATTGCCCCCGGTTGTAGTGGTAGCGGCCAATGGCAAAGGTAGCATTTTCCCGCTCTCCCTGGTGAATAAACTGGAAAGAGGCGGGCGGATATTGCTCAAAGAAGTCCTTCATCAGAAACTGGGCCTGTTCCTTGCTGAATACACCCGACTTGCCTGGAAGCACCAATTCAATTCTGGGATTGAAATATTCTGCCAGTGTGGCTGCATCGCCGCTGCGTGTCGCATTGGCAATGCCGTCCGGCATGCTCCCGTTGTTTTGTCCAAGGGTCGCCAAGGGTAGGAAGAGCAGGATCAATCCGCTAAAAATGAATAATTTAAAGGTTTTCATATCGGTTTTTTAAGAAACACAACTTCAGTAACATACAAAAACTAAACCATAAATTTGGATGCGCTGTCTTATTTTTGTTTTTTGCACTTGCAAAAGTGTTATACGTAATGAAAACCGTTTTGGTTATGGTTGGCCGCACCAATGCGGCCTGGTTGCAGACTGGTATCGATGAGTATGTGAAGCGTCTCGGGCATTACGCTCCTTTTGAATTGCTGGTTATCCCGGATGTGAAAAAAGGCGGGAGTCTCCCTCAGGAAGTGCTGAAGGAAAGGGAGGGGCGTTTGATTCTGGATCAGTTGACGTCTGGCGATGTTTTGGTGTTGCTGGATGAAAATGGAAAGTTGGCTGGCTCAAGAGAGTTTGCCGGTTTTGTTCAAAAGCAGATGGTCGCCGGGGTGCGTAGACTTTTTTTTATTATTGGGGGAGCTTATGGCTTTTCGGCGGAGGTGTATGGGCGTGCTAATTATAAACTTAGTCTTTCCAAGATGACGTTTTCTCATCAGATGGTGCGCCTTATTTTTGTGGAGCAACTTTATCGGGCCCACAGTATTTTGAATAATGAACCTTATCACCATGATTAGCGGCCTGGTTTTTGAAGTTGGGCATGTTAATTGGTGGGTAAGCCTGCTGCTAATTAACCATTGGTTGGTATGAGACGCATTTTGTCTAAGACATATTATCCCATCTTCTTTGTTGCGACCCTCCTGGTGTTGGTTGCTGCCAGTCTTATACTGCGACAGCATGCTGAAGAGTTGCCTGGGCGTGCGCTTTCAGCGGCTCGGATCGAAAAACTGGTTCAGCAGGAACAGCACGAGATGCAGGATTTCCTGGATGCCCTGCCCGTGGCTACCTTTAATTCTCATCAGCGCTTGTGGGAACATATTGATTCGCTCAAGCCGCATAGTTACGAGTTGTTGGTGTTTCAGGGTTACGAAATGGTGGGGTGGAACAGCAGTCTTTTGCCTGTTGATGGGTTTAATCCTCAGTATTTTAAGCAGGCGCTGGTGCGCCTGGAGAATGGTTGGTATTTGACCAGGTGGCGGCAGGAGGGGGATGTTTTATTGGTGGCTTTTAGTTTGTTTAAACGAACGTACCTCTACCAAAATCAGTTTTTGCAAAATGGTTTTCCCGAACATTTTGGATTGGATCCCTCCCTTATGATCAGTCGTGAGCCGGTAGCAGGCAGTATGGATTTACACGACAGTAAGGGGAGCTATCTTTTTAGTTTGGTAGGAACTGATACGGCACAACGTCCGCCTATGGCTTCCTGGATCAGCGATGTTTTATTATTGCTCAGTAGTCTGATCTTTTGGTTGGGCCTTTTCCGTTTTCAAAGCCTCTTTTATCGTAGGCAGATGGGTAATTTAAGTTGGCTTTTGGCCGGCGCCATTTTTTCTTTGGGTTATTATCTTGTTTTTTGGAAACTTGGGTTGGCTTGTATGGAGCGCTGCGAGTTGTTTTCGCCCTATCATTTTGCCTGGTCCAATTTTCTGCCTTCATTGGGGCACTTTTTCTTGTTCGGATTTTGGTTGTTCACCCTGGCATTCTGGTTTTTCCGGTTTTATCGCCTGCCGTCCTTTTATAAGCAGAAAATGGCGGGATTTCGAAAAGGGGCAGCGATGGCATTTCTCCTTGCGCTCACCTTATTGCTGTTGGTCTTTGTTACCCGACTTTTTTATATCCTGGCCAATCACAGCTCAGGGCCCCTTGTGCTGATGCGGGTCATTGATCTGGATCTTATAGTTCTGGTGCGTTTTTTTTCTATTGCCTTTTTGTTACTGACTTATTTGTTGGTAGCCGAGCGTATGGTGTTGTTGTTTCTGGCTTTGTTCTCCCGAAAGTGGCTTTTCCTGACCTGGCTGTTGCTGTCTTTATCAGCTGCTTTATGGAGTGGCGGTTTGGGGGTGGGCAACAGCGACTGGACTTTTGTGTTTTCTTGTGTAGTGGGGGGCTTGTTGATTTTTGCCAGGCGTAAGCCGGAATACGGACTCACGCACACTTCGTTTTTATGGTTGGCACTTAGCTTTTCGCTGTTTGCGGGAATGGTAATGATGGATTTGACTGTAAAACGAGAGGAGGCCAATCGGGAACTTCTTGCAGAGAACCTTTCGTTTCAGTTACTCAGGGACGAGGATCCCGTGGCAGAAATGTATCTTTCTGAAATAGAGAAGCAGCTTTCGAACGATGTAACGCTTATGCGTCTGTTGGCGCAGGGGGAGGTCGATGGTGACCTTATCCGCAACCACCTAGTAAAGTTTTATTTTTATGGTTATTGGGGGCGCTTTGATCTGCAGATTGTTCCCTGTTGGCCGCAGGGAGATTTGTACCTGGAAGGCTCTCAGGAGGTGAGGAATTGTTACGACTACTTTTATGAAATGCTGGAGAGCTTTGGCTATGCCATTCCTGGAAGCAATCATTTTCACTACCTCGATAATCTAAATGGCCGGGTTTCTTACCTGGGGGTTTTTCGCTTTTTTGCCAACGATCCCCAACGTGAGACGTCTTTGTTTATTGAGTTGCAATCAAAACCATTTTTTGAGGGACTGGGCTATCCCGAGTTGTTGGTGAGTGAACGGGAAAGGGCACGAATGGGTTTGCTGGACAACTATTCTTATGCCAAGTATTTGAATGGTCGTTTGGTGAAGCGTTCCGGCGAGTTTCCCTATAAGGGGGAAGCCCAGTATTATCAGCCAGTACCGCACAGTAAGGTGTTTGTAAAGGACGAATCGTTTTCGCATTTGGTTTATCAGCCCGATGAGGAGGTGACAATTGTATTGAGCAGAGAAGATTACAGTCTTGGGGAGGTGCTCATCGCTTTTTCCTTGTTTTTCCTCTTTTTCTTTTTGCTGGGGGCGCTGTTGTTGCTGCTGATGCAGTGGCGTTCTGTCGGCTTTTCTTTTCAACTAACCATTCAAAAACGCATTCAGCTGGTTTTTGTTTTGCTGTTATTGCTGATGTTGGTGGTGGTGGCTGCAGGCACGGTTTATTATACCGTCAACCAGTTTAAGCGAAAGCATCTGGAGCTTTTGGAAAACAAGGTGCAATCTATTTTGCTCGAACTGGAGTATAAAATCGGACTGGATGGGCCGGAGACGGCCCGGCCTGAGGAGTACCTTAATTATCAGCTGCAAATGATCAGCAATGTTTTTTATTGCGACATCAATCTTTATGGGGTGGAGGGAACGCTGTTGGGTACTTCTCGCCCCGAGTTGTTTCGTAATGGTTTGATGGGGGCGCAAATGAACCCTAAAGCTTATTACAAACTGGCCTATACGGATGCGGTGCGGCATTTGGAGGAGGAGCAAATAGGTACCATGTCCTACACCTCTTTTTATGTTCCGCTTCTTGATGCGGAAAATCGGCTGTCGGGTTTTGTTAATTTGCCCTATTTTGTGGGAAACAATGAGCTCCGCGAGGAGGTCAGTTCGGTGGTGGTAACGGTGGTCAATTTTTACCTTGTCTTTACCTTAGTTGTAATTAGCCTGGCGGTATTTCTGGCGCGTCAGATCACTCGTCCCCTCTTGTTGTTGCAAAGTAAGATTTCTCAGGTAAAGCTCGATCGATCTAACGAGAAGATCGATTACAAAGGAGAAGACGAGATTGGTGGGTTGGTGGCAGAGTACAACCGGATGGTTGATGAGTTGGCCATTAGTGCTGCTAAATTGGCCAAAACCGAACGCGACTTGGCCTGGCGGGAGATGGCGAAGCAGATTGCCCATGAGATTAAAAATCCCTTGACGCCGATGAAGCTGAGTATTCAGTATTTGCAAAGAGCATGGAACGATAAGGTGGAAGATTTTGACAGCTACCTGGCTCGGGTTACGGGTACGCTTATTGAGCAAATAAACAGTTTGTCGAGCATTGCTTCGGAGTTCAGTAAGTTTGCTCAAATGCCCCTGGCCAAGGCAGAGGTGGTTAATTTAATGGATAAGCTGGAGAGTTGTCGTACGCTTTTTGGCGATACGGGAACAGCGGAGATTGCTTTGCACAATGAGGTAGGTGGTGCTGTAATGGTTCGGGCAGATGGAGAGCAGTTGTTGGGCGTATTCAACAACTTGATTAAGAATGCCTTGCAGTCTGTCCCCGAAGACAGAGAGGGCCAAATCAATATTGTTGTAGCCTTAAACGGGGATATGGTGCGTGTGGCTGTGGCCGATAATGGGCAAGGGGTGCCTGAGGAGGTGCGGGACCATTTGTTTGTCCCCAGCTTTACTACAAAGACGGGGGGCATGGGATTGGGACTGGCCATCTCCCGAAGGGTTGTCGAAAATGCAGGGGGACAAATTTGGTTTGAAACCAGAGCCGGAGAGGGGTCTGTCTTTTATGTTGAGCTGCCTCAGGCCCGGTCTTTGTCTTCGGGTGAATAGCGCACTACGATTGTTTGTGTCCAAAAATCTGCCAGTCGTCTGCCTCGGGAAAAAAAGAACCAGAGATCTACGAGGTTGAGAATGGGAATCAGAAAAACCAATCCGCGGATGATGGACTTTTCGGGGTAGCGAATCAGATCATCCTGCCCGGGCAGGATGATGACTTTAAGATGCAGTAAATGTTTGCCCAGGCTTTGCCCTTGTAGAAAGGGTAGGGAATCCTTCGAAAGGAAATACAGTAAGGCCAGTAACCAACCCACACGGGGAAGCATCATCAGTCCAGCCACTATAATCAGGTCTATGACGGCTGCTAAGATGCGATCTGTAAAAGGAGCTGCAGCTCCCTCTGTAATTGGCGTTGTTGACATACCCAAGTGTTTTATCAGGCTCCTAAGATATATCTTCCATATTAATTATGCCATTCAGAATGGCATAAACCGTGAGTCCCGAAACACTTTTGATGTCTAATTTCCGTGTAATGTTTTTTCGGTGCGAAATGACGGTGTGGGTGCTTATAAACAGGTCGGCCGCTATTTCTTTGTTGGTTTTTCCCAGTGCCACATGTTGCAATATGAGTTTTTCGCGCGGCGTGAGTTCTTCGGATTCCTCCTGGGCTTTGTCGGCGCTTATGGTTTTTAGTGCTTTTGATATTTTATCGGTGAGGGCAACCTTGGAGTCGTAAATGGATAATTGGTTTTCCGGAGCTCCCTGGGGGAGACCGGTGTTAATGATGTGCAACAACCGACAGCCTTCGGGCAGAAGACTGTCCCATTTTTTGTCGGGACTGGCTGCAGTTATGGCCGAGTTTACAATGAGGAGATCGGGTTCAAAATGTTGCAGAACTTCCCCTATTCCCAGCTGCGATCCCAGGATTTCAATTTCGCCCACTTCGGGAAATTGCCTTAATATGTGAATCAAACCCTTTCTTAAAAGATAGGATTGCTCTGCCAGCAGGACACTTACCATAGGTTTTGCAGCTTATTGGTTGGTGGAGCCTTGGTTCAGCTCCAGCTCCATTTGACGGGCTTTTGGTATGAGCACATTTTCTTCAAGCAGCGTGTGATCTTTTAAGTCGTTGCCCAAACGACTTATTTCTAAAAGCAGATTGGTGAAATGGCAGTTGCTGCTTGGTGGGGGGAGATGGCGCAGGAGAATGCTTTGCAGATCAAAGACTTTCTCTTCTAAGTCACTGTGGTGCTCCAGATATTTATCAATGGTGTAGGTCTTGTAGCGCTTCCTGAAAGTTTCCAGATCCATATTTCCCGACAGGGTGTTGCCCAGGGCAAGGATGTAGGGAAAGGTGGTGTTTTCCTCGTCTTCGATGTGTTCGGTAAACTCCCGAATGTACTCTCTGAAGAATTCCAGCATGAGTCGGGCCGAATGGTCGGGCATATCGGGCAATTGCTCCAGAAATTCAATTTCCTTTTCGATTCGTGGAATCTGGTAATTCAGATAGCACTGATGGGTGTGATGCAGGTAGCGCACCAGCCACTGAGCATCGCCCTGAATCAGCTGCTCCTGAGGAAAGTTCTCGCGCTCGTTGAACCACTGAACCAGCTGGAGAAAGAAGTCCACATTAATGTTGTGTTCTCTACATACATCGGAGATGGTTTTGTCCTTAAACCCAAAAGGGATTTGAAGGCGCTGAACCACTGCCAGCACCTCAAAATTTAAGTGCACCAAATCCGCCATCTTCATGTCGGCGTGTATCCGCATAAGTCAGTTATTTAGAATGTGTAAAAATAAGGTTTTTTTTTGAATCCTTATTTTTTGCGCATAAAAATATTTACAGGAACGCCCGAGAGGTCCCATTTACCGCGGATTTTGTTTTCAAGGAAACGCTTGTAGGGCTCCTTGACATATTGTGGTAAGTTGCAGAAAAAGGCAAAAGAAGGTGGTATGGTAGGCAGTTGGGTGATGAATTTAATTTTTATGTACTTTCCTTTGGTTGCAGGAGGGGGCGTGTTCGCAATCAGGGGTAATAAGAACTCATTAATTTGCGAGGTCGAAATCTTACGGGTCCTGTTTTCATAAACACGAGCAGCCTCTTCCAGTGTTTTAAAGAGTCTTTGTTTGGTGATGGCTGAGGTAAAGATGATGGGATAATCTACGTAAGGCGCCGTTTTTTCACGAATCTCTGCTTCAAACAACTTGGTACTGTGGGTGTCTTTTTCGATGAGGTCCCACTTGTTGACCACAACCACAATGCCTTTGCGGTTGCGTTCAATAAGACTGAATATTTTCTGGTCCTGCCCCTCAAAACCCCGGGTGGCATCAATCATCAGGATACAAACATCGGAGTTTTCTATGGCACGAACTGCGCGCATCACCGAATAAAACTCCAGATTTTCGTGCACTTTGGCCTTTTTGCGAATACCCGCCGTGTCGACCAGAAAAAAATCATGGCCAAATTTGTTGTAACGCGTGTATAAACTGTCGCGGGTAGTCCCTGAAATGGGCGTTACAATGTTGCGGTCTTCACCCGTCAGCGCATTAATCAAGGATGATTTACCGGCGTTTGGTCGTCCCACAATGGCAAAACGAGGAAGGCTGAGGTCTTCCTCTTCCGGCCGGTTGATCTGTTTGTCGGGCAATTCCCTTACCAGGGCATCCAGCAAATCGCCGGTTCCGGCACCATTTATAGAAGAAATCGAATAGAGCTCAGAAAGGCCCAGGGAATAGAAGTAGGCAGACTCCGCTTCTCTGTCGTGGGTGTCGACTTTGTTGACGACCACCAGGGCTTTTTTGCCGCTGCGACGGATGACTTCCGCCACCATTTCATCGTAATCAGTAATGCCGGTGGTAACGTCCACTACGAAAAGTAAGATGTCGGCTTCTTCGATGGCGATCAGCACCTGATCACGGATGGCTTCCTCAAAAACATCTTCCGAATTGATGGCATAGCCACCGGTATCGATCACCGAAAAGTCGATGCCATTCCAGTGGGCCTTTCCGTATAGCCTGTCGCGGGTCACCCCGCTCATTTCGTCAACAATCGCCTGTCGCGTTCCTGTTAAACGATTAAAGAGGGTCGATTTTCCAACATTTGGACGTCCTACAATGGCAACTATATTTCCCATATTTCTTATTGTATTTCTTTACTTGTTTCAGTTTGTCTATTGGTCGTAGCCAAAGTTTTTCAGGAAATTATCCTGATTTCGCCAGTCTTTCGAGACTTTCACATACAGTTGCAGAAACACCTTGCGATCGAGGAAGGTCTCAATGGCCCTGCGTGCCTCTGTCCCCAGTTTTTTAAGCGCCTTGCCCTGGTGGCCTATCAATATGCCTTTTTGTGAGTCACGTGCCACATGAATGCTGGCACTGATGTTGACGCGCTTAGGTGTTTCCTTAAATTCCTCTACAACAACTTCTACCGAGTAGGGGATTTCCTTCTGATAATAGAGCAGTATTTTCTCACGAATGATTTCCGATACAAAAAAGCGCTCCGGCTTGTCGGTAAGCGCATCCTTATCAAAATAGGGGGGCGACTCCGGAGTGAGTTCCAGAATGCGCTGGTAAAGTTGGTCTACATTGAATTTATGCAGTGCCGAAACGGGATAAATCTCCGCATTGGGCAATAAGGTTTTCCATTGGTCTGTGAGGGCTTCCAAGCCCTCCTGGGTGCTCAGGTCCACCTTGTTGATGACGAGCAATACGGGGACTTGTGCCGCCGCTACTTCCTTTATAAAGTCGGCGTTTTTAGCTGCCGTTTCCACCGTGTCGGTCAGATAAAGAATGATATCTGCATCGATCAGCGCCGATTTGCTGAATTTCAGCATCGACTCCTGTAGTTTGTAATTGGGCTCCAAAACGCCCGGTGTATCTGAAAACACCAGCTGATGATCTTCTTTATTAACGATCCCCAGTATTTTGTGGCGGGTGGTTTGTGCCTTTGAGGTAATAATGGATAAGCGTTCCCCTACCAATAAATTCATAAGGGTTGATTTTCCCACGTTCGGGTTGCCTACAATGCTGACAAAGCCTGCTTTATGACTCATATAAATGTAAAATTTCGGGCACAAAGGTACGATAAAAGCTGATTAGTTGGGTATATCAGAGATAAACTTGAGTGGATTGGAGATGAATTTTAGAGTTGATAATCAATCGATTCACAATTTTTAATATAAAAATGGAAATAAAAAGTTTGTATGATGAGGATTTTCGTCGTTACTTTGCATCCGCTTTCAAACAGAAAGTATGCAGGCCAAGCGCGGCAGGCAGGAGCATAAGAGACAAGATTGAAAAGCAAAGGCCAACGGGGTGTTGGAGACGAAAGTTTCGTTTTCAAAAACTGTAAGTCACTTAAAGGAAATCGATAAGTAACGAAAAAGTTTAAGCCCCGAAAAAACTTTCAAAAA
>NZ_MWUJ01000018.1 GCF_002210225.1 Geofilum rhodophaeum
GGCAGGTGGTCTACACTACTTCCCTGTCGGAGTGGAGCGATGTTTTTGACGTTTCACTCCTTTGTTCACTTACGGTGTTTTCTGTAGGTCGCCATCTTGCACCACTTCCCTTCCAGAGTCTGGCTTGATGCAGCTGTTTTCTGTAGGTCGCTGTTTTATACCACTTCCTTTTAAGTGTTAGAGTATTTGATAAAAGGTAAATTATTATTTACCTTTACGGTTGACTTTGACTCTTAACCCGGATGAAATGTTCTGAACTATATCGAATACTGACTCGAGATGGCTGATATCCAGTATCTCAGAAGGGGTCACATGTTAAGTTGAAGCATGGGGTAAAAGTGGGGGTTATTATTTTTCCCAATCATGGAAGTCAGGAGCTCGGAAAGGGCTTGGAGAAAAGGATACTGAAGGATGCAGGTATTTCAGAATCAAATAAGTGAAATTGGAGGGTATGGAAAAGCAAAAAGGGAAGCTTGTTATGGTAATTGAAAAAACCGACACCGGTTACTCAGCGTTTGCTGAGGATTATCCCATTTTTACAACAGGAAGAACCATTGTGGAGTTGATGGCAAATGCCCTGGAGGCTGCCAATCTTGCCTGGGAGGAGGAGGGGCTGGTATTTGCTCCTCAGAATCTTAAATTTGAAATTGATTTCCAACAGTTTTTCCAATACTACAAAGTGCTTAATGCCAATGTTCTGGCTGAAAAGATTGGGATGAATCCGTCGTTGTTGTCTCAATATGTGCAGGGGCATAAGAAGCCTTCCGGAGTGCAGACTGAGAAGATTTTGAAGGGGATTCATCAGATTGGGCGGGAACTTTCTGAAATCAATTTGATTTATCAAAAATAATGGTGGTCGTAGTGTATTCCTGCTGCTGACATAAAATTTCTATTCACTACGGATGCTCCACTACAAGCAAGGAACTCGGGTGGTCGTAGTGCCATACTACGTCTGACAAAAAAGACCTATTCACTGCAGTCACTCCGCTACAAGGATCGAACTCGCCTGCGGCTCAAACAGCGATGCTTGTTACGCTTCGTTTCTTTGTTCATTTACGGCCTTTTTTGTAGGCCGTTGTCTGGTACTACTTCCCTTCCAGAGTAATGGAGTGCTTGCTGCGTTACGCATCCTTGTTCATTTCGCTTGATGCCTGTTGTTGGCGCTACTGCTTATTTCCGGAACCATGGCTCAAGACGCTAAAATTCTTGAACTCGCCTTCGGCTCAAACAGCAAGAATTTTTACGCGTCTTTCTCAATGGTTCTTTACCGGAAATAATCAGAGGCTTAACAACAGGCATCTGCGCTTGGACGAGTTGTTCTCTGAAGGCCGCTATCTTGCACCACTTCCCTTCCAGAGTAGGGTTGTGCTTGTTACGCTGCGTTCCTTTGTTCATTTACGGCCATTTTTGTAGGCCGTTGTCTGGCACCACTTCCGCTCCAGAGTCTGGCTTGAACAGCTGCANCCATTTTTGTAGGCCGTTGTCTGGCACCACTTCCGCTCCAGAGTCTGGCTTGAACAGCTGCATCTGCGCTTGGGTGAGTTGTTTTATGTGGCCTGCGTTTTGTACAAGTGAGGGGTATTGGCAGAATGGAATTGTTATGATGGTAATTGATATTGGTTTGCTTACGCTTAGGAAAGATAAAAAGCAAAGCGGAATTTTACTATTGAAGGACAGATTGTGTATATTTGGTAAAAATGGCGTTATGAAAGGAACAATAAACATAGCATTTCCAGAGTCGCTTGCCAATTCGTTGAGAATGAGTGAGGAGGAGTTTGGGCTTGAGGTTAAAACCAGTTCCTTGGTTAAGCTTTATGAATTAGGGAAAGTTTCATCTGGAGTAGCGGCAAGTGTTTTAGGATTATCGCGGTTGGAATTTTTAGAGTTGCTCTCAAAATACAAAGTCTCTGTTTTGGGAGCGTATGATTTGGATGATTTAAAGGAAGACATCGCAAATGCCTAAAGTTGTTTCCAATACTACTCCGATTATTTCTTTGCTTAAATTGAATCAGCTGGATTTGTTGAGGCGTCTTTATCAACAGATCCAGATTCCGTATGCTGTTTATCATGAAGTGGAAGCTGGAAAAGCAAAAGGGTTTTACAAAGACTTATCTGCTGTAAATTGGATAGAAATTGTTGAAATTAAAGACAAGCAAGCGGTGAAGTATTTGCTTGACCTTGATGCAGGGGAGGCAGAGGCCATTATTTTGGCGTCTGAAATAAACGCAGACTTGATAATTCTTGATGAAAAACTTGGGCGTTATTATGCCAGGAATGCTGACCTAAGAGTCACTGGAACAATAGGGGTTTTGATTAAAGCTAAAACTGTAGGCCTAATATCTGAATTAAAGCCGCTCCTTAATGAGTTGACAGATAAGGATGTCTGGATAAGTGAAAAGCTCAAGAACGAAATTTTGAAGATTGTAGGGGAAAATTAATTTGTTTCCGGATGTGAAGTAAACCCGGGTGGTTGTGGTGCCACACCGCAAAAGAACCGGTGAAGGTTTATAGTGGGGACACCAAAGAGTATTATAAGGCAAATCGTGAAAGTCCCGATCGTATTCTGAAAGAAGTTATGGTTTTGCAGAACGATTTATATTTCTACGGGATTTGGGATGAGACCAATCCCCACAGTATTGAGTATATGTGGAGCTATGGGTTTAAGCTTTCAAATAAAACTGAAAGTACATTCAGTTATAAAGTTCCTGATTATCCGAATGCTCAAACTGATGATTATACCTGGGAGCGTGATAATGTTAAGTATGATGAGAGTATTATATCTTGGGTGTTTGAAGACGACAGTAATCCTGAGGAATATTTTTACTCCGAGCTTACGCTTCACCGAAGATTTAAGGAATAAAGCAATTTCTCGGGATTGTAAAAACAGCGGGCCATTATACGGTCCGCTGTTTTTTCTTTGAGTGGGGTCAGGTGTGAGGCAGGGGATTAAAGGAAGTTGGGAAAATGGTGAAAAAAGCTTGTGGGTAATTTGGTGGTTCAATTCTTGTTTTATACTTTTGGAACAAATAATTCGAAAAGCAAGTTTGACATTGCTTTGAAGTTGTTTTTGTACTTATTAAGTTTTGGTTTTGGATGGCATAAAGGCAGGTCGTTGAAGGACGTTTGCCTTTATGTTTTTTTATGCCCTTAGGTGAAGGATGGTACAGTGTGAAATCGGATGGATTTGGGGTAATAAATTATCGGTTTTGGTGGGGTGTTTGTGTGGTTTGGTATGTATAAGCGGCTTTTTGCTTGATAACCTGAACTATATTTGCTAATATTGTGTACTTCTTTAATTATTAGCTATGAGCGAAAATTTTCAGGAAGCACTTACCCTCATGGCGGTTGGTATGCTGACCGTGTTCGTAATACTTCTTTTGGTGGTAGTCCTGGGGAATGCCATAATTATGTTTGTCAACCGATTTTTTCCGGAAACGGAAAGTAAGTTAAGTAATACTTCTCCGCCCGGGCAGGTTGATCGCAAGCACCTGGCGGTTATTGCCGCTGCGGTATCGGTGGTTACCGGCGGGCGTGGGCGTGTGCTTAAGGTTGAAAAGGAGGGCTGAACCGCATCTTCGTTGTGGTTTGCAGGAGCGATTCTTAGTTACTAAGGACCTTCGGAGAACCAAGAGATAGAAAAGGGGAAGGAAGCAGCCTCTTAAGGCGCGTTTAATTCAGCTGGTATTCCTGTTGCTTTTATCGGAATTTGAATTGTGGCGTTTGTCCCCCCGGGGGACAGATTATATGCATATAATTTACTAAGTTTTACCATTATGGGAAGAAAAATAAAATTCTCTCTGTTGTACAGAGATATGTGGCAATCGTCGGGCAAGTACGTACCCCGTCTCGATCAGTTGGAGCAAGTGGCTCCGCACATTGTGGACATGGGTTGTTTTGCCCGGGTTGAAACCAATGGCGGAGGTTTTGAGCAGATTAATTTGTTGTTTGGGGAGAATCCGAACAAGGCGGTAAGGGCCTGGACGAAGCCTTTTAAGGATGCGGGCATACAGACGCACATGCTGGAACGTGCCCTCAACGGGATTCGTATGTCGCCCGTGCCGGCGGACGTCCGCCGGCTCATGTTTAAGGTGAAGAAATTGCAGGGCACCGACATTGCCCGTTCTTTTTGTGGACTCAACGATCCGCGCAACATTATCGATTCCATCAAATACGCCAAAGAGGGCGGCATGATTGCCCAGGCGGCCATGAGTATTTCGTACTCCAAGGTGCATACGGTGAAATATTACACCCAACTGGCCGATGAGCTGGTTGCTGCCGGTGCCGATGAGATTTGTCTCAAGGACATGGCTGGTGTGGCGCGCCCCGCCTGGTTGGGCGAGATTGTGAAACAAATACGGAGCAAGCATACCGACATTCCTTTGACTTATCACGGACATGCGGGACCGGGTTTTCAGGTGGCCACCATTTTGGAGGTGTGTCGCGCCGGGGTCGATTACATCGACGTCGCCATGGAGCCCCTGTCGTGGGGTACGGGGCATGCCGACCTGCTGACCATACAGGCCATGCTTAAGGATGCGGGCTTTGAGGTGCCCGACATCAATATGAAGGCTTACATGAAGGTGCGGAGCTTGACCCAGTCGTTCATGGACGATTTTCTGGGCTATTTCATCAGTCCCAAAAACCGCCTGATGAACTCCCTCTTGATTGGTCCCGGTTTGCCCGGCGGCATGATGGGCTCGCTCATGGCCGACCTGCAAAACAATCTGGCCAGTCTCAATAAGTGGAAGCGCAAGAACAATCAGCCTGAGCTGAGTGAGGACGAGCTGTTGGTGAAGCTCTTCGATGAGGTGGAATACGCCTGGCCCAAGTTGGGCTATCCGCCGCTGGTTACCCCTTTCAGTCAGTACGTGAAAAACGTGGCCCTGATGAATGTGATTCAGATGGAGAAGGGCGGCGAGCGTTGGAGTATGATTGCCGACAACATCTGGGACATGGTATTGGGCAAGAGCGGTCGCCTCCCCGGTAAGCTGGGCGAGGAGATTCTGGCTTTGGCTAAGAAGGAGGGACGAGAGTTTTACGAGGGCCATCCTCAGGACCCTTATCCCGATGCGCTGGATACCTTCCGCAAGGAAATGGACGAAAACGGCTGGGATTACGGTCAGGATGACGAGGAGTTGCTGGAGCTGGCCATGCACCCCGAGCAGTACCGTCGCTACAAGTCGGGTGCTGCTAAGGGTGATTTTGAGAAGGATTTGGCGGCTGCCAAGGCCGAGGCTGCTTCGGAAGGAGCCGGTGCCGGTGCTGCTGCCCCTGTGGCTCAGCCTTCTACCATGCATATTGAGGTGGACGGACAGAAATACCGGGTGCGTGTGAGCTACGGCGACGAGGTCGGAGCCGGAGATGCTCCGGAAAGTGCTGCGGCACCTGCCGCAGCTTCCAGTCCCAATTCCGCTTCAGGTACCGGTGAACCCGTGGTTTCGCCCCTCGAAGGTAAATTTTACTTTACCAAAGACAGCAGCGAAACGCCCATTAAGGAAGGCGATCGGGTGCAGGAGGGCGATGTTGTGGGCTATGTGGAGGCGATGAAGACCTACAATGCCGTTAAGTTTGACAAGGCCGGAACGGTTCAGAAAATTGTCGTGAGCAATGGGGCCGATGTGGACGAGGACGATGTATTGGTTATGCTTTCCTAAACCCAAGAGATATGCACATACTGGAAGAATTATATGAAATGACTGCTTTTAGCTCCCTTGGTCAGCAGCCCGGGGTCCTGCTGATGTTGTTGGTGGGCTTTGTGTTGCTGTATTTGGGGATTGCTAAAAAGTACGAGCCCTTGTTGCTTGTACCCATAGGCTTTGGCGTAATTTTGGCCAACCTGCCGGGTGGGGGCATGGGCGTGGTGTCTGCGGACCTGATTCATTTGCCGAACGACAGGTATATGAACCTGTTTGAGATTGGCAGTGAATACGGGATCATGAACTACCTGTATTATGCGCTGATTAAGACCGGGTTTTTGCCGCCCATTATTTTTATGGGGGTAGGAGCCCTGACCGATTTTGGTCCCATGCTGCGTAACCTGCGCCTGGCCTTTTTCGGGGCCGCTGCGCAAATTGGAATTTTTACGGTTTTGCTGGGTGCCATTGCTATGGGTTTTACCCCTCAGGAAGCCGGTTCGCTGGGCATCATCGGCGGTGCCGACGGTCCCACCGCCATCTACACCACCATTATGTTGGCTCCGCATTTGCTGGGCCCCATTGCCATTGCGGCCTATTCGTACATGGCGCTGGTGCCGGTGATTATTCCCTTGGTGGCTAAGGCCTTAATGACCAAAAAGGAGTTTAAAATCAATATGAAGCAGCAGGATAAGCTGTATCCGCCCAAGCACAAAATCAAAAACCTGAAACTGGCTAAGATTTTGTTTCCCATTATACTGGGTGTGGTGGTGGCCTTCTTTGTGCCTTCTTCGGTGCCGCTTTTGGGTATGCTCTTGTTCGGAAACCTCATTAAAGAGCTGGGCAGCATCACCAGTCGCCTGGCCGATGCCGCTACCGGTCCCATCATGAACACCGCCACCATCTTTTTGGGGCTGGCCGTTGGGGCCACCATGACCCACGATGTGTTTCTGAAGGGACAAACCCTGGGCATTATTGTCGGTGGTTTCCTGGCCTTTGCCATAAGCATAGCCGGTGGTATTTTGGCTGTGAAGGCGTACAACCTGTTCAGTAAAAAGAAAATTAATCCCCTGATTGGGGCTACGGGACTGAGTGCGGTGCCCATGGCCTCGCGGGTGGCCAATGAGCTGGCGCTGAAATACGACAGCAGCAACCACGTTTTGCAGTATTGTATGGCCTCCAACATTTCGGGAGTAATTGGCTCGGCCGTTGCTGCGGGCGTGCTGATATCCATGCTGCAGTAGTTTGGAGTCGACGCTTAAATATTTTCAGACCCTGATGGCTCTTTCGGCCGAACAGCCATTTGTGCTTCGTGCCCATCCGCTGGCCTGGGACGATGCGGCGGAGATGGACCGTTTGGTGGAGATGGCCGAGCGGAGCGGGGTGGTGGCCTGGTGCTTTCACCGGCTGTTGCAGCAGGAGGGACTGGCGCAGGAGCTGCCGCTCCTGGCCGAAAGGATGAAGAAGCGCTACATGGCCATTCTCATCGACAACCAACAGCGCTTGCGGCTCTACCATCACCTGAAACAGCTTTTCGACGCACACGACATTCCCTTTGTGCTGCTGAAAGGCATGGCACTGGCCTTTACGGTCTACCCCGATGAGGCTTTGCGGCCGATGGGCGACCTGGACTTGCTGGTGCCGCCAAAGGATGTGTTGCGTGCCCGCGATTTGCTTTTGCAGGAGGGGGCGCGCAGTTCACATGTGCCCATGAGCGACTGGCATGAACTGCACAATGCGCATGTGCGGGCCATGGTGTTGCCGCCCTTTAAATACCTGATTGAAATCCATTCGAAGCTCTACGCCACGGGCAGTCCCTACTTGCCCAAAGAGCGTCGCTGGCAGGAACTGGCAACGGAGAAACAGGGGAGTATGGGTACCTTCCCGGTACTGCGGGAGGCCTGGCTGCTGTACCATTTGTGCACGCATTTGTATTATGGCTATCAGATGGGCGGTCTTCGTCTGGGCTGGCTGGTTGATGTGGCGCGCGTGTTGGAGCAGGCGGAGGATGCTGCAGCGTTGGTGGAGGAGACGCTGGCTTTGCACAAATCGGCCCGCAAGGCGCTGGTCCGCACCCTGGGTTGGGTGCAGCCTTTAACGAGCACCGGGGTGCAGATGGCTTTGGAAGCCTGGCGCGTTGAGTTTGTTGATTTTCCGTCCTTAGGCATTTTTATGTCGGCGAAGGGGGAGGAGGATTTGCACCGGCTTATTGTGTTGCGGAATTTGTGGCATACGCCGGGTTTGAAGAACAAGCTGCTGGGTGTGTGGTATCAGCTGTTTCCTTCTGCGGCGTATATGCGGCATTATTTTGGGGAGGGGCCGTGGTGGAGGCGGCATTTAAAGCGGTGGGGGTGGTCGTAGTGCAGAACTGTGGCTGACATAAAAGCAGCTTTGCGGTGTTTATTGGGTGCGCTCGTGTTAATGGTTCTGCGCTGTCGCTTTTTTTTGCGCTCTCAGTCGTTCCGCTAAAATTCTTGAACTCGCCTTCGGCTCAGACAGCAAGAATTTTTTACGCTGCTCTCCTTTTCGCTTTTTTCAAAAAAAATCTAAGGCTTGACCCATTAACACTTCGCTGTGCCTGGCATCAACACCGGGTGCCGCCACTTTTCTGAAGGCAGCTGTTCTACACTACTTCCCTTCCAGAGTTTGGCTTGATGGTGCACATCTGCGCTTGGACGAGTTGTTTGCTGAAGGTCTCTATCTGGCACCACTTCCCCTCCAGAGCTGAGGGGCGGTTTGAGGTGGGAGAATGCTTTGTTTTACAGGGTAATAGGATTGCCTTTATCTTTCAACAGAGAGACTTAATAAATCAAAATACATCATTCTCGTCTTTAGTTCTTCTGCATACTCTTTGCCAATATATTCCTTCTCTTGGTTTTCAGAGGAGAATAAGAATTCAAAGTCGTTTTTTTTGTAGTATTTTATTGCTCGAGAATTATTATAGGCATCAACGACAATAAATCTACAGCCCGTTTTGTTTAATGGGTCAATAAACCAGGCTTTTATGAAATCCATTAATTGTGAACCAACACCTCCACAGCTGAACCGTGAATCGACTCCAAGTCGTCCGATTAATACTGCCGGATAACTTTTTCGTTGCTTATTGCGAGGGATTTCTTTATTAACTTTCTTTTTACGGCTATTAGGGAGATCATCTGCTTTTAAACTATCGTTTGAAACAGTGAACATGCAAACTATATTTTTTTTATCCTCATCAAGGACAAAAGCATAAGTTTTACCCAGTAAGTCTATAGAATACTTTATTGCATCTTGTTTGAAGAACTCATTTAAGTCATTATTGTTGCAATCAAACCCGTTTAAATCTATCTGATCTATATTATCAGATAAAGAACCAAAAGAACAATCATCAAATAGACTGATAGACATGTTTTTGGGTTACAAGGGTTTTTTAAGAATTTTTCGTGCAATCTCAACCTGTTTGGAGAAGTCTTTTTTAGGGCTTTGCTCTACTTTCTTCACCTTTTTTAAAAATCGAGTTGCACTCTCGCCTTTTAAAACTGGGGTTGATTTTATTTCTAATGCCATATTCCTAAAGTTTTCTTATTGCAAAGATATAATTAATCCTTAAATGGCGGGCATCATTATTTTTAAGCCTGACGTAGTACAATTGTTATTATCCTGGCTTGATGTGTACCAACTGCGCCTTCACTTATTTCCGGAGCCTTTGCTTCGTTCACTAACGGAAACATTCAGAGGCTTAAACAGCACACATCTGCGCTTGGACGAGTTGTTTGCTGGAGGTCGCTATCTGGCACCACTTCCGTTCCGGAGTTTTTTAGGACGGTGGGTTAAAATGCAGTCAGAAATTTTCGCAGACTCCAATGTTCTATGCCTAAGTGATGGCCTTCGGCAACTTCGTCCATGGATACGACGAGTTTGCGGAAGTTGTCGGCTATTTTTAAAAGGTTGCCAAATTCTCTTTGGTGCGTGGCTTCGTCCTTTATCAGATAGGCTGCCTGTATGTAAGTTCTTGACCCATCTTTCTCGGCAATAAAGTCTATTTCCTTGTCGTCCAGCTTACCAACGTACACCTTGTATTGTCTGTATTTCAGATGGTGGTAGATCAAATTTTCGATGATCTTGTGGATGTCTTTTTGCTGATAGGCCACCAGTGAATGGCGTAAACCCAAATCTTCGAAGAAAAACTTATCTCCAATCTCAAAAATCTTTCGACCAACAACATCTGCTCGTTTTACACGATCAATGAAAAACACGGATTCGAGGTGGGATAAGTACTCCAGGACCAATTTGGGGGACAGGTTTATCTTTTGTGATTTAAGATAGTCGCTGATGCGTTTGGCCGATACAATACTACCGGTGTTGTCGGCCAGAAAGTAAATTAAATCGTTCAGAAAGCTGAGGTTTCTTACATTGAATCGCATAACGATGTCCTTTAGGACAATGGTGTTGAATACGTTGTTAAGGTATTCGTAATAAACCCGCTCTTCATTCTTCAGGTTAATCAAATGGGGCATCCCGCCATATTTGATGTACTTCAGTAGGCTGTCGTTGCTGTCGGCCAGTAGATGGAAGTCAAGGAATTCAGTATAGCTTAAAGAGAAAACTCTGATTTGTATGTGGCGGCCTGCTAAATATGTGGCCAGTTCGCCCGATAAAAGTTGGGCATTGCTTCCGGTGCAGTATAGGTCATATTCTTCTTTGTTCTGAAAATGGCGCAGCGCTCTTTCAAATTCTTCTATGTCCTGAATTTCGTCGATAAAAAGGGCAATGTCTTTATTTTCTTGTTTTTGTTCCTGCACATATTCTATGAGGTCGCTATAGGTTTTAATGGAATCAAAGGCGTAATCTTCTTTGTTGATATAGAGGACCTGGACCGATGGATCACGTTTTTCTATTTCATCCATCAGTTGAAAGAGGATGTAGCTCTTGCCTACGCGACGCTGGCCTACAAGCACTTTTATCAGGTTGGAGCCGATATAGGGCTCTACCTGTTTAAAGTAACTGTTGCGAGGGATGTATGGGCGTGTTTTGCTCACTGCTTGGTGTATAGGTAAAACTTTGTTCAAATATACAAAAGTTTTACTTGTATGTCAAACTTTGTTTGTGGTCTGGAACTTGCGTCTGACACAAAATTTCTATTCACTTACGGTTCCTTCACTACAAGCATCGAACTCGGGTGGTCGTAGTGCCATACTACGTCTGACAAAAACGACCTATTCACTGCAGTCACTTCGCTACAAGCATCGAACTCGGGTGGTCGTGGTGCAATCTTGCGTCTGACATAAAATCTCTATTCACTACGCTTGATGTGTACCATCTGCGCTTTCGCTTATTTCCGGAGCCTTTGCTTCGTTCACTAAAATCCAGGAACTCGCCTTCGGCTCAAACAGCCCGGATTTTTACGTTCACTCCACAAATGCTCTTTTTCGGAAATAATCTGAGGCTTGATGGTACACATCTGCGCTTGGACGAGTTGTTTGCTGAAGGTCGCTATTTTGCACCACTTCCCTTCCAGAGTGGGGTTGTGCTTGTTACGCTTCGTGCCTTTGTTCATTTACGGCCTTTTTTGTAGGCCGTTGTCTGGCACTACTTCCCTTCCGGAGTAATGGAGTGCTTGCTACGTTACGCATCCTTGTTCATTTCGCTTGATGCCTGTTGTTGGCGCTACTGCTTATTTCCGGAACCATGGCTCAAGACGCTAAAATTCTTGAACTCGCCTTCGGCTCAAACAGCAAGAATTTTTACGCGTCTTTCTCAATGGTTCTTTACCGGAAATAATCAGAGGCTTAACAACAGGCATCTGCGCTTGGACGAGTTGTTTGCTGTAGGTCGCTATCTGGCACTACTTCCCTTCCGGAGTTGGGCTTGATGGTACACATCAGCGCCTGGACGAGGAGGCTACAGTTCTTTGATTAGCGTTGAATGGTTATTATTTGGGTGAGGGTGCCGTTGGTGTGACTTACCCTTAGGAGGTAAATGCCTGGGGGCACCTGAGCAATGCTGATGGGGCCGGGGTGGGTACTCAAGTCGTGTGAGCGTACCATCTGCCCACTCATGGTATAGAGGGTGGCGGTTTGCAGGGGGTTGGCAGCGGTGTCGTTCCAATTGAGGTAAAGCAGGTCGCTGGCCGGATTGGGCCAAACGGAAAGCTGCGGCTTGTGGAGACCTGCCTTGGGTTCCAGGTGGGTGGGCAGGTCGGCAGCAATGCTCTGGACTTCCTCTGGTGCCAGCGGGTAGTTGTACAGGCGGAAATCGGCCAGGGTTGCTCCCAGCATGGGATCGGGGAATTGACTGCGACCTATGTAGTTCAGCAGGGGTTTAATGTCCTTGGGTGTTATGCTGAATTGGTCGCTTTCGGCAGCCACTTCGCCATCTAGGAGGATTTGTACTGTGTTGCCGTTAAGTGTGACCGCCAGGTGGGTCCACTTGCCCAGGGTGAGGGCAGGAGCTTCAAGGGTTTCTTCTGCTCCGCCATTTTTTATGGCAAAGCGGAGTTTGTTGTTGTTCGACTGGGTGGTGAGGAAGAGGTACTGGTCGGTGCCGTTGCCAAAGTCGAAAATGCGTTGCCACATGGCGTTGCGATTGAGTCGAATCCAGGTGGCTACCGTAAGTTTGTCGTGGTGCACGATGGTGGGCGGAAGCTGAACGAAGCCTGTGCTTCCGTTCAGGCGTAAGGCCTGGGCGTTGGTCTGTCCCACCACATAAGTAATGCCGCCGTAGCCGGCGCCATGGTAGAGGTTGGGCGACTGGTCGCGGGTGTCGCCATCGAAGGTCAGTCGTGCCACCAGGGCCTCTGCACCACTGGCCTGGGCCGAAGCCTCATTGGAGTAGGCCGAGCGGTTGAGGGCGCCGTCTACCGCTTTAACCGCATAGTAGTAGGTCTTTCCGGACTCAATGGTATGATCGGTAAAAGAGGTGGTCGTAACATCGCGACCAATGGTTTGGTAGGGGCCACCCGGAGTGGTGGAGCGGAAAATGGTGTGACTGAGGTCGGCTTCTTCGAGGGGCGACCATTGCAGCTGAATGCTGAGTTCACGCCCCTGGGCGCTTAGGTTTTCAGGAGCCGCAGGCGCATCGAATTCGATATTTGTGCCGGCCGGAATAAAGCGCCATTGTTGGTGGTGGGCACCGTTGGGGATGCCCTGGGTAATTTTGATGCCGTTGGAAGTGCTTCCGCCGGCGGGTTGTAAGCAGTAGGCGCTGTGCCTGCTGCGGATGTAAAACCACCCGTCTTCGGCATATTCGAGGTACCACTGCTGGTTTTTTCCTTTGGTATCGTCCCAGGCAATGATGTCGGTATTGTCGTCGAGCGACCAGTTGAGCACATCGGGCACCAGTCCACTCGCCGCATTTTTGATGATAAAATAGCTGAAGTCTTCGCCAATGCGCGGATCAACAGGCTTCACCTCCCAGGTTTGGGATGCAGCAGTCGATGGGCTGTACTGGCGCAGTAGGGTGCCGGGGGTAGAGGAGCCTGCGGTGACCTGCAGCGCTTTTCCGCTGTGGCGGTTGATGAGTAAGTAAGTACCGTTAACAAGCGGCTGAATGTCGTCGCCCCAGCTGATGTTGACCACCCGCTCGGCGTTGGTCTGTCCCGTTTGGTAACCCGTGCCGCCCGGCAGAGTGAGGGCAAAGACCCGTTGGGGCCCGTGTCCGTCGAAAAATACTTCCCGATCTTTGGAAACGAAGTTGTAGGTGGTGGTGACGGCCTGACGCTCGGAGGTGCCGGCAAAGGCCTGCACCTTGCCGTCGGGGGCGCGGTATACCGAAGCTGCGGTCCAGTTGGGCCTATGCTCGGCATAGGCCAGGCGCTCTCCGTCGCTGGCCTTCACAAATTCGCCCCGCGCATATTCCGCGGTACCCCACCAGATGCCCGTCTGCATACCATATTCCACGCCCACCATGGCCTCCATTACATTGTGCAATTCGTCGTTGGTGCCGTGGTGCCCATTGGCCTTAACGGTCTGGTGAAAGAGTGCATAGTTGTCGAAACTCCCCGCCAGCTGGTGCGTGTTGCCCTCATCGAGGCGGTCGGACAGCTGATTGTACCAGCTCAGGGCCGCATCGGTGTTCAGGGTGTTTCCCCCCGATATGCGAATGTTGTCGAACAGCGGATTGTTGCGCAACTCACCGGCAATGTCGTAAAAGTCGCTCACAGTACCCTGTCCCCAACCGTAGTCGGGTTCGTTGAAGGGGGATACGGTCACCACCGTACGTCCCTCATTCTGATGATGGCGGGTAGTTATGTCGATCAGCTGGGCCCAGCCAGCGGGATTTTTATCGAACCAGGGATCCACCGTGGGGTGGTCGCAGTTCAGTACCACCTGCGTATGGGCCGGCAGCATGCGTATGATGCGCAGGCGCTCGTTAAGGGTCGCCATTTCGGCGGACTGCAATTGCCCATCTACCAAGGGCGCAGTCGGCGTAAACGACGAGCGCACCAAGTCCACCCGCTCGGGCCCCATAAAAGCCAGTCCCCGACGAATATTGCCCTCACTCAGCCAAGCCAAATCCAGTCCCCAAATGATGGGAAATGCCTGTCCCTGCTCCGTCACCGAAAAAAACAGGTTGCGGTCACTCACCGCCTGTGCGCTCAGGTGATCGGCCGTTGAGGCTGAAGGGTCGGCCGCATGCAACATGGTTAAAGTGGGACTCAGAAAAAGAGTCAGGAAAAGAGTCCGTTTCAGGATCCGTTTGAAGGTGCCGGCAGGTAGATTTTTTTTCATATTAAAGTTATTTGCAGCTGTTTGTTAGGGAGCAGCTGAACAAATGTAGAAAAAAGTGCCGTCGGAGTTGTTTACTTTTTTGGTGTTTCCATATCAATTATTTGACAACTGATTTTTAGCAGCAAGTCGAACCTTCCGTAAACAGCGGAATGGAGACTGATGAGGTGGGCGCCTTCAATTTTCTGGTTGACCGGCTCAGCGGGCGGGGCCGTTATTCGGTGAGAAAGTCGATGACTTCGGGCGCGTTGGGCAGCGTGCGTGGTGCTATGACTTTCACGAGCTGCCCTTCTGCACTGATGAGGTACTTCTGGAAATTCCATTGCACCTTGCTGTCCTCCACGCCGTTGAGTTCCTTGGAGGTGAGCCACTCATAAAGGGGGTGCTGGTCGTCGCCCTTTACCGATATTTTTTCCATCAGAGGAAAGCTGACGCCGTAGTTGAGTTGGCAAAATTCGGCGATTTCGTCGGCGGTGCCTGGCTCTTGGTTCATGAAGTTGTTGGCGGGGAAGCCGATGATTACGAAGTCGTCGCCGCCGTAGGTCTCCCAGAGCTCCTGTAATTGTTCGTACTGGCCGGTGAGTCCGCATTTGCTGGCGGTATTGACGATCATTACTTTTTTGCCGCGCAGTTGATCAAAGTCGAAGTCCTGGCCTTGCAGGGTTTTTACTTTAAAATCGTAGAAGCTACTTTGTGCCATGGTGGCGAGGGAGGCCATAAGGAGCATTAAGGTGGCGACTGCGAGCCATTTTTTATTTGCTGATTGTTGGTTCATAGCGGGTGTTTTAGTTGTGGGAGTAGAACAAGGGAGGGGAGGGTTTTGTTCCGGGTGGTCGTGGTGCCATACTACGTCTGACAAAAAAGACCGATTCACTTCAGTCACTTTGCTACAAGCATCGAACTCGGGTGGTCGTGGTGCCATACTACGTCTGACAAAAAAGACCTATTCACTTCAGTCACTCCGCTACAAGCATCGAACTCGGGTGGTCGTGGTGCAATCTTGCGTCTGACATAAAATTTCTATTCACATACGGATACTTCACTACAAGCACGGAACTCGCCTGCGGCTCAGACAGCCGTGCTTGCTACGTTACGCATCCTTGTTCATAACAAAATTTTATGTAGGCCGCTATCTTGCACCACTTCCCTTCCAGAGTGGGGTTGTGCTTGTTACGCTGCGTTCCATTGTTCATTTACGGTCTTTTTTGTAGGCCGTTGTCTGGCACCACTTCCCTTCCAGCGTGGAGCAGTGTTTGTAGCGTTACGCATCCTTGTTCATTACGAAATTTTCTGAATGCCACTGTTATACGCCACTTCCCTTCCAGAGTCTGGCTTGAACAGCTGCATCTGCGCTCTGACGAGTTTTTCTGAATGCCACTGTTATACGCCACTTCCCTTCCAGAGTTATGGAGTGCTTGTTACGTTGCACTCCTTTGTTCACTTACGGAAACATTCAGAGGCTTGAACAGCTGCATCTGCGCTTGGACGAGTTTTTCTGAATGTCGTTATCTTGCAGTACTTCCCTTCCAGAGTGGAGCCATGATTTTTACGTTCACTTCACAAATGCTCTTTTTCGGAAATAACCTGAGGCTTGATGGTATACATCTGCGCTTGGACGAGTTTTTCTGAATGCCACTATTATGCGCTGCTTCCCTTCCAGAGTTGGGCCGTGCCTTAAAAAGGAAAGAGCGTTCGGCAGACGAGAAGGTCGGCTGAACGCTCTTTGGGTTGAAGGGGAGGGGTGGCGTTAGGGTTTGCTGATGAGGAGCTTTTGTGTAATGACGCGATCCTGGCAAACAATACGGACAAAGACAGCGCCCTCGTGTAGGTGCGATACATCAATTGCCTGCCCCTTGAAGTTTTTGCCATCGATGACCATCACCAGTGCTCCGGAGAGGTTAACCACTTCAATGCTCTGGATAGGAGCAGCGCCTTCGGGAGCTACAATGTGGAGCCTGCCGGAGGTGGGGTTGGGGTACATACCGAAGGCTGTTGGGCTCCTGTCTGCCAGTCCGGTGGCAGGGTCATCTACCATAACGAAGTCGGTTTTCACCACCTGGTCGCTCGAAAAGTCATTAGAGGCAGTCAAGGTCACGGTGTACTCCCCCGGTTCGTTAAACGTGTATTCCGGATTTTGCGTTACTGCATCCACTACGCCATCGTTGTTAAAATCCCATGCCCATGAAGTTGCATCACCCGTTGAGGCATCTGTAAACAAAATGGTCAATGGGGCATGTCCACTTGTGACATCAGATGAAAAATCAGCTGCTACAGGTACAGCAAGCGGCGGTAAAGGGTACTCGTAGGCACCGATGTCAATGGTGTTGCCCCTGATGCGGTCCTTGCCTGCAATATCGTAATCAGTAGGCGTTAGTCCATCCACCGTACCCGCATCCACACATTCTGAGTCTGTCAACAGACTCAGATCGTAGGGCTCCGAGTCCGACACAAAGGGCGAGTCGGACAAGCCAAAGTTGCTGCCGGTAGCCAAAGCATCGCCTGTTTCCATGGCGCAGTGGGTATAGCTGCCACTGTAATGCTTAACGTTGTTCGAAAGTCCACCGGCAGTATTTCCCCATAGGATGCAATTGGTAAGGATGCCGCCCTCATTACTGATGCCGCCCCCTTTGTCGGCCTCCGGTGTAGTGTTGAAGGCAATGGTGCAATTAATGAATTCCACCCCATCGCTGCTGCTGATGCCCCCAGCATAACTGGCCGTGTTGCCGGCCACCACACAGTTGACGAAACGCGAATTGCCAATGGCAAAAACTCCGCCACCGCCCAGTATCGAAGTAGAGCCGGTAACCCGGTTGTTTATGAAAGCGCAGTTGATGAAAGTGCCGCCATTGGTTCTGAGTGCACCTCCCTGGCCATCTCCGGACGACTCCACCGTGTTGCTCTCAAAAATACAGTTTTCTACCAGCACCTCGCCGCTGGCAAGGTGCACACGCATGGCGCCGCCCATTGCCAGGGAACTGGATAATTTTCCGTTGATATGTTTCAGGTTTTTAATTACCAGTAGGGCGTTTCTTGAATAGGAGGTGATGTTGAAAATCCTTCCGCTTTCGTTTGCATCGATGGTTACGCCTGCTTCCCCGTCAATAACGAGGGTTTTGCTTGCAATGGATATTTCTCCTTGCAGGGTTACCTGGTTAACATTAAAAACAATGGTGTCGCCTGTTTGGGCATTGTTGATGTGGTAGCGCAGCATGCCCTCAACTGGGTTTGATGCATCATCGCCGGTAGAAGTTACCACAACTTTTCGTGCCCAGGTGCCGGATACGCACAAGAACAGCGCAAGGATTAGGGGTAGTTTTAATCGCATAGTGTTAAGTTTTTGTTAATAATGAGTTGGGTGCTAAAATAGCGAAATTCTGTTCATTTATAAGCGTATTTGCAGGCCGCTGTCTGGCATTACTTTCCTTCCGTAGTGGAGCTGGCCTCACACATAATTGGGATGGGATGGGCGGAGGTGTTATAAGGGAATGCCAGGTACTATGGCGTTAATAAACGTGACCAGATCAGTTTGTGGTTGGTGATGTGATGATGGTTCAGATCAGCATTGTTTATTGTGGAAGGGCAGGGGGAATTGTGGAGCCTGCTCCACAATTTTTATTTGGATTGGATAAAGAAAGGAGGGAGGTGGCGTGTTGGTAGCTTGTTGAAGGAGAGGGTTTTGTCGCAAGGCGGGCGGGTGCCCGCCGTGATTTTGGCACGGTTTTGTACCTCCTATCGACACAAGTAAAGTTGAACTTAAATGATTGAGCTATGAAAAATGTGAAGCAATGGATGCTGCTGAGTGCGGCGTTAATGGTGGGTGCGACCGGGGTTTTGGCGCAGGAGATGAGTCATGGTATTAAGGGTGGTTTTACCTTGAGTAATTTGTACATCGACCGGGATGAGCTGGATGATGAAAATGCGCGGATGGGTTTCCATGCGGGTTTTTTTAGTCAGGCGATGTTTGCGGAGACTTTTGGGTTTCAGTCGGAGTTTTTGTTTACGACGAAGGGGACGGAGGGTGAGTACGATGGTTTTGTGGACCAGACGGTGAATTTTAATATGAGTTACATTGATATTCCGGTGTTTGCGGTGCTTCGTCCGGTGGAGGTGCTGGAAGTTTATGCGGGTCCCTACCTTGGTTTTATGCTGAACAGCAACATTAAGTACTCGGGAGCGATTGAAGGGGAGGAGGAGCTGGACCGGGATCATTTTAATACGCTGGATTATGGTGTGGCCGGTGGTGTTGCGCTGAATTTTGGGGGCGTGCAGGCGGGTGCGCGTTATTATGTGGGACTGCAGGAGCTGGCCGACAGTGATGCGAGTCGTGCTTTGCTGGGGGACAGTAAGCACTCGTACGGGCAGCTGTATGTGGCGTTGCGGTTCTAGGGTGGTCGTGGTGTATTCCGGGGGCTGACACAAAATTTCTGTTCCTTACGCTTGACGTGTACCATCTGCGCTTTCGCTTATTTCCGGAGCCTTTGCTTCGTTCACTAAAATCCGGGAACTCGCCTACGGCTCAAACAGCCCGGATTTTTACGTTCACTTCACAAAGGCTCTTTTTCGGAAATAACCTGAGGCTTGATGGTACACATCTGCGCTCGGACGAGAAGTTTTCTGAATGCCCCAGGAATACACTCCTTCCCTTCCAGAGTTTGGCTTGATGTGTACCATCTGCGCTTTCGCTTATTTCCGGAGCCTTTGCTTCGTTCACTAAAATCCGGGAACTCGCCTATGGCTCAAACAGCCCGGATTTTTACGTTCACTTAACAAATGCTCTTTTTCGGAAATAACCTGAGGCTTGATGGTACACATCTGCGCTTGGACGAGAAACTTTCTGAATGCCACTGTTATACACCACTTCCCTTCCAGAGTTTGGCTTGATGTGTACCATCTGCGCTTTCGCTTATTTCCGGAGCCTTTGCTTCGTTCACTAAAATCCGGGAACTCGCCTACGGCTCAAACAGCCCGGATTTTTACGTTCACTTCACAAAGGCTCTTTTTCGGAAATAACCTGAGGCTTGATGGTACACATCTGCGCTCGGACGAGAAATTTTCTGAATGCCACTGTTATACACCACTTCCCTTCCAGAGTTTGGCTTGATGTGTACCATCTGCGCTTTCGCTTATTTCCGGAGCCTTTGCTTCGTTCACTAAAATCCGGGAACTCGCCTACGGCTCAAACAGCCCGGATTTTTACGTTCACTTAACAAAGGCTCTTTTTCGGAAATAACCTGAGGCTTGATGGTACACATCTGCGCTCGGACGAGAAATTTTCTGAATGCCACTGTTATACACCACTTCCCTTCCAGAGTTTGGCTTGATGTGTACCATCTGCGCTTTCGCTTATTTCCGGAGCCTTTGCTTCGTTCACTAAAATCCGGGAACTCGCCTACGGCTCAAACAGCCCGGATTTTTACGTTCACTTAACAAAGACTCTTATTCGGAAATAACCTGAGGCTTGATGGTACACATCTGCGCTCGGACGAGTAATTCTCTGAAGGCCGCTGCCCCCGTACGTCCCGGAAGGATTTCACAAAAAGAGAAAAGCGAATTGGTTCCTTGTTATGTTCGACTGGTTTTGAGTGAAAGTCAGGCTGTGTTTTGGCCCAACCAATTAGATGAAGAACCTCATTATTTTTTGTTGTAGCACATCGAAGAAAAACACTTAAGCAACTCGATAAAACCTATATCCCAAACTGGGATTTGTTGATCGTTTTTTTGTATCTTTACTTCATGAGAATTATTGCATTTAGAACGCTAAGAGAGTTTTTTGAAAAACCAGAGTATTCTGATTCCGAAGTCTCTTTGAGAGCTTGGTATCATGATGCTAAATCAGCAGAATGGAAAAACTCAAATGAGTTGAAAAAGCAATATATAAATGCCAGTATTGTCGGAGACGGAAGAGTAGTTTTCAATATAAAGGGCAACGATTATAGACTAGTAGCTGCGATTGATTATGAATTTCAAGTGATTTTTATAAGATTTATTGGAACTCATAAACAATACGATAAAATTAACTCTAAAACGATTTAACTATGAATATTCGACCAATAAAAACAGAAAAAGATTACAATACTGCCATAAGCAGAATTGAAGAATTGTGGGGAGCAAAAAAAGATACTCCTGAAGGTGATGAATTAGACTTATTAGTGACCTTAGTTGAATCATATGAGATGAAGCATTATCCCATCGCACCGCCAGACCCTATTGATGCGATTAAATTCCGTATGGAGCAAATGGGAATGACTAATGCTGATATGGTAAAATATCTTGGTAGTCAAAGTCGGGTAAGTGAAGTTCTTAACAGAAAGAGAAGTCTATCCTTGGGTATGATAAAATCACTTTACAAGGGATTAAAGATACCAGCAGAGATTTTATTAGCCTGATTGACTTAAGTCTGGCTTGATGTATACCATCTGCGCCATCCTAACATAATAATTAATAGTTCTTGTTTAAAACTCAGCATGTCAGCGTGTTGAAGTTCGTTTTGCAGCGCTTTTTCGTGAAATATTTCACTATATTTGGTAGCTGAAAATGTTGAAAACCTTAACTGTTCACTTTAACCCAACTAGTTATGGCAGGAAAACCCATTGCCACCCTGGGCAGTATGCATGTATGCCCCATGTGCACCGGCCTTGTTCCACATGTAGGCGGACCCGTAGCCGGTCCCGGAGCCCCCAACGTACTTATTAACGGAAAACCAGCCGCCCTGGTGGGCGACATCTGCGTGTGTTCAGGTCCCCCCGACACCATAGTACAGGGCGAACCCACCGTCTTGATCAACGGCGTACCCGTGGCCACTATGGGCAGTATGACCGCACACGGCGGGAGCATAGTCTCCGGCGAGCCCAATGTAATTATAGGCTCCGGCACCACATCCAAGCCTACCACCATAATGCCCGTTAAGCAAATCCCCTTTCCGAAAATCCGTTTTGCCGATCGAGTCGGCGCCGCCATTAAGGGCAAGAGTGGCGAGCTCAGGCAAGCCAAAGAAAATCAACAGCAGCTCAAAGAAGAAGCCGCCAGCGAAGAGGCAGCGCAAAGCCCCAGGCTGTTTAACCTTAAGTGGACCTACGAAGAAGCGTCAACCCGCGATGCCCAGCTGGAAGAGAAGCTGGTGATGACCACCGAAGTAGCTGGTATTGACGACGGAGCCACCATTGTTTTTGCTGTATATCAAAAAGCAGAAAAGGCCGACGAAGAAGATCTGCTCCTTGGCGAAGCGGAGGGCAAAGTCAGCGACCATAAAGCCAGTGCCGAATGGGACTTTAAGCCGGAAGAGTTGTCCGCCCAGGCGGACCACGACACCCTCTCCGAAGAAATGGATTTAGGAAACTATTATTTTACCGTACGCCATGAGTAGCACCGCCACCATTAACGATACCGAACGGCCCGAGGTAACCGTATTGCGTAAAAGCATTGTCATTCATCCGCTGAGGTACACCCTGTTTCGGAAAAGTCCTTTTCTGGGAATGGCCCATCGGTTTTTTCCCTTTCCAGATGCTTATGGAGAGGTTACAGGGCTGGCCTTTGACGGGCAACCTCAAATTAAAGAAGTCAACAGTTCTAAAGGCGTATTACAGCAGGAGGCACTGCAGGCTACCATTCAGCAGCCTTCCAGCACCCGTGTAGCAACGTATTATCACAGACCCTATACCCACTTGCAGAAGGAGACCGAAACCGATAAACTGGAGGTGGGAGATTTGGAGGAACCCGCGACAGCAGGCCGTTACGAATACCAGTTTGCCGCTGCTCCCGTTCGCCCCGGATGGATTTATGTGTTCAACGAAGAGGATAAAGTGCTGCGCGAGTACGAAGTGATTCAGGGCAATGGTCAGATTCAGTGCAAGCTAATGCGCTACAACAAAGCAGGCGAGACCCAATTCAAGGAAGCAGAGCGGCAACAAAAGGCCTATAAGGGCATTCCAGTGGATCCTGAAACCAAAAAACTCCGGATGGAGTTTTTTGAAATCCGATGGGATGAGACTTTATCTTCCAAAGTACTCCAGGGCCGAAAGCAAGATTTTATCGAGGGCTTTCAGCTTTTTGATGTACAGCAATGGGTGAACCAGGAAGGCACACAAAGCGGCGTGTTCAGTCGCGACGACATCCCCGAACACTACCTGCCCAACACCAGCGACACCCTGGGTTTTAAGGACCTGTACAAGGAAAGACTCGAGGACAAGGTAAACCCGCTGCATCACCCATTTGTATGTCTGCACGATCGCCTGGGAGCCGCCAACGATATTTGTCACGACCTGTATCAACTCGAAGCCCTGCACGAAGCCCTTATCCACAACCCCAAAACCGGAATACCCCTTGGTGAGCTGCTCAGCGCCTTGCTTGAAGATCCCTTAACCGGAGTGGAAACAGCCAAAGCCCGGTATCAGGCAAAAAAACAGGGGCATCACAATTTTGAAAGCTACGAAAAGCAGTATCTGTTGGCCGCAAGTACCTTCAGCGCCATTCAGCTGGAGCTGGAACGTTTGCAATACACCCAGGCAGGCAGTGCCGAAGCCATTGATGAACTCAATAAACAGAGAGCGAAAGTCGATTGGGCGGCCATAACGCAGATTTTACAAATCAGAGCACGCAAGCACATGCGGGTGAACATCAACAACACCCGCAGCAGTTTGTTGACTTTACTGCAAAGTGACTACTATCAACACCTGTTGCTGGCCGAGTTTAACGACTATGCCGACCGGCTGCACGGCTTTAAAGGAGAATTGATTACCCACGATACGATGTTGGCACGCGAGCCCCGGGCCCGCGATGCCGACATCGTGCTGTTTTATCAGAAACGCATCGATTTAGACCAGTACTTTGAACAAAAGCTGGCTGCGGATTCTCCATTCAGCAAGCTGATGGAGCAGGAAGTAAATGTGGGAGAAAAGATACTCAGCACCGCCGAAGGCGGTCGGCAAATACTGAGCATACTCGAGACTTACATCAGCTACTGCAAGGGCGAAAAGGAAATCAAAATCATTACCAAGTATCTGAACAGCATTAAGCTTAGCGATTTTGAGTTTAAAACCGCCCTGGCCACCCTCGACGACATTCTGGCCTATGCCGAGGAAATAGGACTGGCTGGCGTACTTTCCGGTCAGCGTTCAAATGATAAAAATATCATTTCCAGAACCATTTTGGAGGTGCTCGATTCCGGAGAAAGCATCCCCTACATAAGAATTGCGCCCCGAGCCACAGCCGCCATCCGAAAAGTCGATGAATTGCTGCAAAAAGCCAAGCTCGAAGAAGTGGGTATGGGACTGGCCGTTTTCAACCTGGTGAACAGCATCAGAGCCACCCAGGAAAATGATGGGCGCAGCGCAAGCCATAAAGCCGTAGCCATTGGCGCAGCCTCCTTCGCCGTCACCCACAGTCTGGCCAGCTACCTTTATGCCCGCAAAGAACTGTCGAAACGGCTTATTGGTCGTGCAGTAAGCAAAAAACTGGTGACACGGATCGGGTACGTAGGCGACTGCCTAACCATAGTGGAGTCCATTTTTAATATGCGCCAGGCATTTTTAGAGAAAAACGAGATGCAAGCTTTTGCTTACATGGGCGCCGCTGCCGCCGCAGCCGCCAGTCTGGTCTTTAGCGTAAAAGGCGTTTCAATAAGTCTGAGTGCCATCATGGCCAGCGGAGCAGGAGCAAGTGTCGCCGGAACCGTCCTTCTGGCTATATGGCCCATTTTGGTTTTAGCTGCGCTGACCATTTTCTTTGCCTGGCTGACTGCATCGACAGCTTATTCGCCCCAGGTCCTTTTTTATGCCAATTACCTGTTTAATCTGGATGGCCTAAAAGACCTAAAGCTGAACTACGCCGAGCTGACTTGTGAGGCCCTTATGGCTGAAATTGAGTCCAGCAAAAACGAGATCATATCCAAGACCTTTGCTCATTTTCGCGATTTTGACGCGGCCATCCGGGAGTTCGAAAGTTTGTACCCCATGCTTGTCATCAATGCCAATTCTGAGGATCAGCAAAAGGGTGTTTTGGTATATGATGGCAGGCGGGGAGCGGATAAGCAGTTTGAAAATAGGGTAGAGGTTATAAAATTTGAAGGACAGTTTTTGCAATTCTCGTCAGACATGGCGGTGGAGTATGGCCTGCTTTCTGTACGGCCCGATAAGCAGCGTGGTAATGGCGTGGGAGTCTTCTTCACCGGCTTTGAAAGAGTGGAGTTTTTTAAGAACAGTCTTCGATTTTCTATTAGATATGATATCAGATCTGTTTCGGAGGAGCGATTTTATGACGATGCCTGGTTTCTCATCCGCTTAATACTTAATGAAGGACAGGGCCAGTATTGGCCCATTACTGCGAATAATCAGCAAGCAAGATACTACGTTGTAAAGGCCAGGTTAAAAGAAAGTGGGGAGGTGAAAGCCGACCTAAATGATTTGTACAGAACGTCTGTAGGTAGAGAATATTCAAGGTCCTCAACAGATTTTTTAAACAAAGAAAACACCCGTGAAGCATTTGAGGACTATCAAAAAAGAAAGACCTTAACCATTTGGAGTGTGGATGAGTTTATGGCTGAAACCGGCTTACAACCCGGGCGCATAAGCACCATCAAAAGGTTGAATGACGAAGTTAATCCGGAAACCGAACGGTTTATCACCAATTTTTTTAAATCAAAATGAATATGATAACAAAGAAGCTTATTTGGGCAGGGATGATTTTGGTTGTTTTAATGGCGTGCCAACAGCCAAGAAAAAAAGCTGCGGTTCACTGGGGAGAGCGCCCAAACGTGGAAGATCACTTTATTGAAGTTGTACCTTTAAAGGGAGTGGATGGCTTGCCCGATACCAATGTGGTTGTGGTGGGTGATGGGCCGGAAAAGCAACAGCAGTATGCGGCGAGCTTGAAAAAGCTTGATGGCCTGATCGCTGAAATGGCCAGGAAGGTTGATTCTTATGAAGACCAGCCCGTGTATTGGGTGGAGATACACAGCGGAGGATTAGCAAGTACCCTTTTGGAGCTTAATGGAATTCCGTTTTCGTATGCTTATACCACCAGGTATAACGAATTTCGTGTTGATTTGATAAATCCTTTAATTGAAAAAAGTGGTGAGCAGAAGTTGAAAATCAGAGTTTTTGAAAATGCAGGTCTGGACGACAGCGACTACTTTTTTCTGCGCGTAGGTTATGCCCCGGATATTCGTCAGCGTGAAAGTCAGCCGCAGTATTTAACGGACTCTATTAAAGTGCCTGCCTATGCCCAGGATTGGCTCACGGTATATTGGGATACCACCATCACCTTTCAGGCCCAGGTGCCCTGGGATTACAGCGAGCGGCTGGCCAGGGCCACCGATTTGCGCACCCTGCCCAATTTGGAGGAGCAAGTGTTGAAGAAGTACGAGCAGTTGCGCCAGAACTTTATCGATTGCGATGTTACCGAGATAGTTAAGCAGTCATCAGGTAAGGTAAAACGTGAGTATGAAACGAATTATATTGCTTCCGGAGCGCTTATGCTGAACGATATTAAGCGTGATTTAACCATTTATGCGCCCAATCACCCTGATAAGGTTGTTTACCCTATATCTTATTATGAACTGGCGCTTTATAAGGATGGTAAATTGGTGCAATTGCGAGGGCGTGAAAACAAGAAAGGGGCATTAAGGACTGTTGAGTACAATACCAATTTCCAAGAAGAGCCCTTTGATGTAAATCATAATTTTTTGCTCTACCTCCCCGAAGGAGCCACTGAGTTGCAAGTGTATTAAGGTTTTCTTGGTTGCACAATTAAATCCCAATTCTGGGCAGGATGGTTTTAAATCCTGATCTGGTACCTGCATGCTTGCATAAATGCCACTTATAAGTTAACTTTGTAAATGTCCTTTATAATGGAGCGAGTCCGAACAGTTGTTGCATATAGAAATTACTTTAAAGAATTTCTACTCGAGCAAACACCTAAGGTTCAAGATAAGATCTTTAAAATTATTGAGATAATTGAATTTCAGGAAAGGATTCCTAGCAAGTACCTGAAACAAATAAAAGGAGCACAGGGCTTGTATGAAGCAAGAATTTCTTTTAGTTCTGATATTTGGAGGGTTTTTTGTTTTTTCGATAAAGACAGATTGGTCATCCTTTTAAATGGATTTCAAAAAAAAACACAAAAGACCCCCAAAAGTGAAATTGAAAGAGCTGAAAAGCTGATGAACGAGTATTTTTATAAAAAGGAGGATAGATATGAAACAGAATGATACGACCACCTGGGACGAATTGAAGGATGATGTATATGGTAAGATTGGAACAGAACGACGGGATCGTATAGAGCGTGACTTCAAGTCGTTGAGAGTCGGCCTTCTGTTGAGAGAAGCAAGGGAAAAGAAACAGATGACACAAGGTCAACTAGGGGAAATTATTGATAAGAAGAGAAGTTACATATCCCGGGTTGAAAATGATTCCAGTAATATGACGCTTAAAACACTATATGATATAGTTGAAAAAGGCCTTGGAGGGAAAATTAGAATTCAGATTGAGCTTTAGGGCTGAAAGCTGATGTTTGATTTCATCACTTAAGCCATTCCGGCTCCGCTTTCAATAATTTAATCAACTCCCGGTTGAAGGCCTCCACGCCGAGTTGATTCAGGTGGTGCGCGTCGTAAAATGGAGGGAATCGTTGAGTAACAAAAGGTCGTTGAAGTTGTAATAGCGTGTTTATTCTGCATCCGAAAAATCGAGAAATGCCAACTTTAAGCACCAGGATCAGGAACTGAACCTCAGCACCAACAGCAATGGGGAAATAATTGTAGAAGGCCGCCGTTTGTTTGTCAGGCCCGGTAGCGGGGCCATCTTTTCAGTAGCTGCCACCGATGACAGCGGGAATAAGCTCCTGAGCAATGGCTTTATTCAAACGGAAAGGCTACTCCACTATGTAGAAGTCAAAATGAATAATCTGAAGTCCATTGCCTCCAATTTGAATCCTTTTGTTCGTGAGTTCAAACGAAATGGAGTAATCCTAAAGGATCTGCCAACGGTTAACATACCGCACCTAAAAAATATTGACACCCGTGCCGACGTCAATACTTTTCTTCAAAACATACAAACTGCATTGGTAAACTCACCGGCTGTCAACTACAACCCTCATTGTGTAACCATTGCCTATACCGATCATTTGGCGGTGAAGAAAGTGTTTGAAGTTGAAGGAATAACAAGAGGAGGCGCTGATGGGAAGATAAAGCTTCAAATTGCTGATTTGCACAGTGGTGACCAGTATGCTTTGTGGCATAATTTAGATGGTACAGATTGGCTTGTCAGCTGTGAGTTTAAACCTGCAGATGGTAGCAAGGCCATACCTATTGGCATCGAAAAATGCAAAATTTATGAACGAGTTGGCTTTACCGGTTTACACGACACTGTAGAAATTGATGTTAGTACATTGCCCAGAAAACAAGGGGAAATAGAAATGAAAGTCAATATTGTTGACAGGATGCGTGGAGGTGCGGTAAACGGACACACCTCTTTCTGTGATCACTGCTCTGATGCCTTGAAGAAAGCAGACTTGAAAAATGGATTATAACTAAGCTCTAATTCTTATGCAAATAGTAAGTGGTCTTTTTTGTCAACAAATGAAATCATTATTGCCCTTAATCCTTTGGATGCTTACCGCATCCACTTCATGTCAAACCCTAAAACAAGATAGTGCTATACCAGTATCAACCATTCAGTTCATCCCCGAAACATTTAACGATTTAGAGTTGGGATTTCTTTCCTCAGATTTTAACCCTTGCTCCCCAATGTATCCTGAAAGCGCAATTAGCCAGCTTAGAAATGAGCTTCGAATAAATGCACCGAAAAGAATAATTTATAATTTGAAAAAGTCTGGTGATACCGTAAGGCCTGTAATCCCGGTTTGTTTAGCATCCGTTATTACGCTGAGACGGACCTATAAATACCCAGATTTGTCAGAGGAAGTTTTTTTTATTCGTAGAGCAGATTCTGATTTCTGGTTTTCAGGAAAAGTTTTTGATGAAACACTAGAGGATGGTACTCCAATAGTGCAACCACCCTGGCAGCAAGAGATGGAAGAAGAGAAGCAGAAAAGAATTGAAGAAGCACAAAGCTATTCAGAGGAAGAACTTGATGAAGGCCAAGCGGGGGGAGAGTATCGGAATTTGAACCTAATGCAATATGTTGACATGCCCTTTAAGCCGGGTGTTTATGAAATTTATTATACGCTTAAGGGGCTTGAATCTAACCGGATTCAAGTTGAGATTGTATTTGAGGAATAGTTGTATTATGCTTTGCATAGAGCAAGTGCAAATGGTTTGGGTATATTATATCGACAAGTTTCAAAGCTGCCACGTGTCACGAAAGGTCCGCCACAAGAACCTTTAATATCAATCATTGAATTTGGTGAAATGCTGTGATTGTTAAATGTTAAAAAAGTTAAATGCATAGCAGGTAGTTAACCTATAGCTTAACTTCGCATGGAGAGAAAAGCCCAGATAATACAAAGCTCAGAGGATGGCAAGCGGAAAATTGCTGTTGATGAAGAGAATGGGGAATCTATTTTTGAATTCCTGGAAGAGAAAAAACTGGCCAAAAAGTTTGCAATGATATGTGAGCTGCTTATTAGGGGCATAAAGAATGCGGATTTATATGGTAGGGAAGAGTTTGATACATAAAGTCGCCAGCTATGAGTATAAAATTGAGTAAATCAGATCATATCAAGGAAAAGTTTAATTCCTTGTTTAGTAGTATTTCTGAAAAGGATAGGTCTGATATTGATGCCAAGGTGTTGATGTTCCGCTTTTTGGAGATAGTCGAAGAGGAGCGTAAGCAAAAGAATTTTAGTAGAAAAGACTTGGCTGAAAGTATGGGCGTTAGTCCTGCATTTGTTTCGCAATTGTTTAATGGGGACAAGCTGCTTAATCTGGTCCATTTGGCAAAACTACAGAAAGCTTTGGGCATCGAGTTTGAGATTAAAAATGAAGCCATCAGGGAAGAAAATTTTAAAGACTATATTCCCAAAGGAGATGGTAAAGGAGTATGGGTTTATAAACCATTCGTTGAACCTGATTATGAAAAAATGGAAACGCTGCCCGAGGCTGGCGAGTGTTTTAACATTGTTGCATAAGACTTGAACAAATTGAATATGGAAGCAAAAGAATCGCCAATTAGACTTTTGAACTTTATGGTTGTTGGGATGGAGTATAAATTCATCCCGCCTGCAAAGAAGTCAATGGCAAAATCTCCTGATTCTTTCTTTAAGGATTATGAAATTGATATTGATTTTTCAAATAATGCTGTAGATGAAGAGCAGTTCTACGTGTTTGCTAAAATTGAGGTTAATAATTCAGGCAAGCCCAAACCCGGATATAAAATATTTATTGAAGGAGGAGCAAGGTTCTTAATACCTAAGCAAACAGAGGGCGAGGAAAAAGTAATTAATAACTTGAGGTTTTTCTCTTCAGTTAATATAGTTGTTGGTTATTTAAGAGCTGCTATTAGTACAATGACCGCTTCAGCGCCAATGGGCCCCTATCTGTTGCCTCCAGTTGACATGCAGGATTTGTTTAGACGAAAGTCACAGAACACATCTGACGAAGGTCAACCGTCCTCCGCTAAGTGAAGACCTTCGTCAGGATATGCGTTTGGTGTCATAAATACTTATCTTTGCGTAGCCATATAAGCGGCATGCAAAGGGTCTTTTTTACAGCCATTGCGATTAGGAAAAACATTAGGAGTGAAAGCAAACACCACCAAAAAGCGTATTCTAGTTTTTATTGACTGGTACCTGCCCGGGTATAAGGCGGGGGGACCGGTACGCTCTATGGCCAATATGACGGCCCATTTGTCGGACACCCTCGATTTTTATATTGTAACACGCAACTCCGAGTACGGAGAAGTCGCCCCTTATGAAGGCATACAGCCCGACAGGTGGACCGACTTAGCCCAGGGCGTGAAGGTCTGGTATTGCAGTGCCGGAACACCCTCTGTCGGCCTGTGGAAAAGATTGATCAAAGAAAGCCGGTGCGAAGTGGTTTACATCAACGGCATATACTCCCCGCTGTTTTCCCTGTTGCCCTTGCTGGCAGCAAAGCTGCTGAAATTTAAGCGGGTAATTGTAGCACCACGGGGCATGTTGGCCAACAGCGCCATTAACGTAAAGCAAGGCAAAAAAAAGCTGTTTTTGGGAATATCCAGATTGCTGCCAATCTACAATAAGGTGGTATGGCACGTAACGAATACACAAGAAGGGGAGCAGGTAAAAGCGCGATTTGGAAATGAAGCTAAGCTTGTTGTTGCAAATAATCTGGCTCGGAAGACTGAGGCTGCTTTTGAAGCTTTGAGCAAAGAGAAGGGGCAACTTCGCGTATGCATTCCAGCCCGTATAGCACCTGAGAAAAACACCTTGTTTGCCATCGAATGTTTGCAGCATGTCGGTACGGAAATTGCGCTGCAACTCGACCTCTACGGCCAAATATATAATCAGGATTACTGGAGGGACTGCCAGGCGCTGATTCAACAACTTCCGGCCCATATACAGGTGGCACACAAAGGCATTGTGGATGCAGAAATGATCCCAGACTTGTTAAAAGATTATCACGCTGTTTTCTTACCCAGCAGGGGAGAGAACTTTGGTCACGTAATTCTCGAGAGTTTCATGGCCGGTCGCCCCGTTGTTATAAGCGACCAAACCCCCTGGCGCAACCTGACTGAGAAGCAGGCAGGTTGGGATTTGCCATTGGCTGATCAAGCTGCATTTGCTGAAACGCTGACACGCCTGGCAGCCATGGCACAGGACGAATACGACCAATGGTGCAAAGGGGCCTGGGCACTGGGCGCAGCGTGCAGCAACGATTCCTCCTTATTGGCGCAATATAAAGTTCTATTTACAGGGAATAGTGAAAGATAGCCTATGTGCGGAATAAACGGAATTGTTAGTCACACCGCCACCGAAAAGGAGGCGCGTATCCATTGCATGAACGAGCGCCTGGCGCATCGCGGACCCAACGATAAAGGCAGCTGGGTCGACGACACCCTTGCCCTGGGCCATCAGCGCCTCTCCATCATCGATTTATCCGCTGCCGGTCACCAACCCATGACCTCGGCTTGTGGGCGCTATGTAATGGTGTACAACGGCGAAGTGTATAATTTTCAGGAACTCCGCAAGCAGTTTGCCTATCCCTACCGATCGCAGACCGACAGCGAAGTGCTGTTGGCAGCATGGGCACAGATGGGCAAAGCCGCAGTACCCCTTTTTGAAGGCATGTTTGCCTTGGCGGTGTGGGACAAGCAAGAACGGAAGCTTACCTTGGTGCGCGATCGTATGGGCGTAAAGCCCCTCTATTACAGTCACCAAAACGGCCACTTCGTATTTTCCTCCGAAGTCCGGGCCCTGTTGGCATCGGGACTGGCAGAAAAGAAGTTGTCGGCCACTGCCCTGGTCGATTACCTGCGCTACCAAACCGTGCAAACCCCGGCAACCATCCTCGACAAAGTACAGATGCTGCCCCCCGCCGGTATCCTTGAGTATTGGCCCGACCGCCAGGAGCTGAAGCAAGAAAAGTACTGGACGCTGCGCAAGCTTAAGCCAGCGCCCACAGGCAGCTACGAAGAAATCAAACAGGAAGTCCGCCGACTCTTTTTCAAAGCCGTGGAAAAAAGACTCGTGGCCGATGTGCCCTTTGGCGCCTTTTTATCCGGCGGCATCGACTCCAGCGCCGTAGTCGGCGCCATGGCCCAACTGGCCAGTCGCCGCGTTAAAACCTTCAACATCAGCTTTGCCGAAGAAGCCTACAGCGAAGCTCCTTATGCCCGATACATCGCAGAGCTGCACCAAACCGATCACCACGAGATACAGCTGTCGCCCGCTCACTTCCTGGAGCACCTACCCGCAGCCCTCCAAGCCATGGACCACCCCAGCGGCGACGGTCCCAACACCTGGATGGTATCCAAAGCCACCAAAGAAGCAGGTATAGATATGGCGCTGAGCGGACTCGGAGGCGATGAGGTATTTGGCGGCTACGCTATTTTTACGCGGATGGCCCAACTGCAGAAAATGAAAGCCCTTTGGCAACTGCCGCCGGCTTTGCGCCGACTGGCAGGCAAAACCCTCATGGCCCTAAAGCCCGGCGTGGCCAGTACCAAAATGGCCAGTCTCCTCGCAATGAAGCGGTACAACTTCAACAGCGCCTACGTGCAATCGCGCCAGGTGCTCAGCGATGCCCAGATTGCCGATCTGCTCACCCAGCCGCTGCCAGGCAACCATTTGCCGGCAGACTGGTTACAGCAAAAAGGATGGGAGGGAAGCGACAAGCACCTGCTTAGCAGAGTCTCTGCTGCCGAAATGGAGACCTACATGCAAAACGTCTTGCTGCGCGACAGCGACCAAATGAGTATGGCCCATGCACTGGAACTTCGCGTTCCGTTTATGGACCATCAATTGATAGAATACGTGCTGGCCTTACCCGACCAGATCAAATATCCAAGTACCCCCAAAAAGCTGCTCGTCGACAGTCTGCCCGACCTCTTACCCGACTACATTGTAAACCGCCCCAAAATGGGCTTTGTATTTCCGTGGGAACACTGGCTCAGAAACGAGCTGCACAGCTATGCCGATGAGCGACTGAAACTGCTTGATAAAAATGAGGCCTTCCGAAAAGGCGAAATATTAAAACTGTGGAACAGTTTCCTCAAAGGCGACCCCAGGGTCACCTTTTCACGCATTTGGCCATTGGTCGTGCTGGCCCAATGGAGTAAGGAATAGTTGCTTTCAGCTTAACTGTGCAAACGACAAGCAACGCTCGGCCCAGGCAGCGGGACTGTGTTTTAGTCCCTCAGACCGACTTTTTTCCGCCATGGCTTTCAATTCGTCCGTGTCCATTTGGATGATCTTGCGGAGTTTGCTTTTTAAATCCCGGAAGTCGTTGTTACGGAACAAAAAGCCATTTTTGCCGTCCGCCAGAAACTGCGTAGCCGCACCCACCGCATCCGATACCACCATGGGGAAGCCCGCAGCAGCCATTTCGTGGACCACCACGCCCCAGGGCTCGAAGCGACTGGGGAGGACAAACACGCCCGTCTCGCGCAACACCTCCTTTAACCGTTCCGGTTGCAAAAAACCCAGGTGCTTAATGCTCGGGTGCTGCACCCTTTGCTCAAACAAATCGCCCGTGCCCACGCACCACAACTCCCAAGCGTGCTGCTCCTCCTGAACCAGTTCCAGCCAAGCCCGGAACAGCAAATCCAGACCCTTCGCCTTAATGTAGCGCCCCACATACACAAAACGCCTGGGATAGTCCCCGGCCTGCGTACGGTAAACTGCCTCCGGAGCAAACAGCGGCACATCGGCCGAGTAGAAACCCGTTTGAATGCGCTCCGCTTTAAAGCCCAACTTTAAAGCATAGTTTTTTTGTGGACTGCCAGGTACCCAGGCGTGTGAAAAGCTGCGATGCAAAACCCACGGCGCCAAAACGCGCATCAACTGCTGCTTGGGGCCCCCCAGCCAATGATTGTCCATACTCATTACCGTAGGCACCTTCCCTTTAAAGTGCCGGCATACCCTCAGATAGGCCTTATCCACCCAACCACTGGCCACCACCACATCAGGGTTCAAATCCCTGGCCAATTGCAACAACTCGGCAGACTTGTAATTGCTGCGCTCGTACACCCTGGCCGCATCCGGAAAAGCAAACTCAAAAGGCGCCTCCTTATTCACCGGCCAGCGGACAATGTGCACCCGGTGACCCCGCTGGCAAAGTTCTCTGACCCCCGCCACAAAATAGCTGGCCAGCTCGGTGTATAAAAAGAGGATGGTCATTGCGTTACAGGGCTGGTATCCGCAGCCGGATACAGTTGAGGATAAAAATAAGGATTGGCCAGCATCGAGAGAATAATGACCAACACAATGGTAAAAGGATTCAGGGAGGCCGTTAACCACGATTCTACCGAAATAGAAAGCAACAAACCAAACATAACCGCCCATACCATAGGGGTGAATTTCGCTGCCTTAATAAAGTTCACCAGCCACCCAAACGAAAAAAGTACCAGTCCCACCAGTCCCGTATCCAGCCACATCGTGAGCCAACTGTTGTGCACATTGCCCTGGTGCCCGTGTTGTTCAAAGTAATCCTGATATTGTGCCAACACCGTCTCGTTGTAGGTAAACCCTTTGCTGAACCAGTAGTTTTCATGAATGTGCCGCCACGCCACCTCAGCCACCACCACGCGTCCCGACCCCGTATCTAAAGTCTCCAGGCGAAAGTAGTCCTCCAAGTTAAGGTAGGTCACAATCTCCACAAAATTGGCCATTACCAGTTGGTAGGAGGCAAAGACCACCGCCATGGTAATAAAGCCCAATATGGCATCGCGCCTAAGCAGGAACCAGCCCAAAATGAACAGTAAGGAAGAAAAAATACCGCCCCGTGAACCCGCGAACACTGCAGATAAGCCAATCAGCACATAGACCAAAATCTTCTGCCAATTGGTAAACAGTTTTTTGTGAAAAGCAGATACAAAAGTAAAGAGCATTAAAAACACAAAACTGTAAATTCCCAAGCCATTGGGGTTGCCCAACATGCCGGAAAATCGTTCGCCTTTAAAGATGACAAAGTCGGGCATTACAAAACGCAAGACCAGTCCCAGGGCCAAAATTCCTGCCCCCATCAAACACAAATGAAAAAGAAAGCGTTCCCGCTCGTATTTCAGTAACAGAAAAACCACCCCGGGGACTATTAGCAGCAAAAGAACGTAGGACAGAGTCTTTTGGAAGCCATAGAACATGAGCGGATTTTCCAATAAAGAATAGAAAGCCAGCACAAAAAAAGCAATGAAGGGCTTAATAAAAGAAAAACCTTCCTCTTTTTGCGGGAAGGTTATGTAGAAGAACGTCAGCGCCAACATCAATACCGATTTCAGGCTTTGCGCAAAACCAAAAACAGCCTGCCGGCTGTCACTTAAAGTCAAGATCAACCAAAAACCCAAGAGCAGCCAAAGCCACTCTCCCTTACGTTGCAGTAGAAACATGTGTAAGGGTACAGCCAGATAGGCCACAGGACCTGTGAAAATGCCCAAAGCTACCCAGAAAAGGAGGATGAGGTAGTTTTGTTTCTCGAGTAAGACGGTACGCAGCAGTTGAATCATGGGCGATTTTCGATAATCTTTTTGATTTCAGCAATGGTCAACTCTGCCACCTTATCCCATAAGAACTTTTCCTCCACTCTTTTTATCGAAGCCTTTTTCATTTCGAGCAGTTGTTCAGCGGGCAAAGCAATCATTCGTTCGATGGCTGCTTTTAGTTCGGGTTTATTGCCTGGTTCGATAAGAATGCCATTAGTTGCATCAACTTGTTCGCTTACAGCCCCCACATCCGTGGCAATAATGGCACAGCCACTGGCCATTGCTTCCAAAATAACGGTAGGCATGCCCTCGCTCCATGAAGGGCATATCAGAACGTCACAATTGCGCAAAATCTCCTTGATCCGATTTTCGTCGTTAATGGCTCCGAAATACTTGACATTAGGCAAGTTCTTAATTTGCTTGTTTTCTGGTATCGGGCCGATAAAATGTAGTTGGAAATCTTCTTTTATGTTGCAAACAACTTGATTAAGCTCCTCTACTCCTTTGAGTCTTTCATATCTGCCTATAAAGACAAAATTTAAAATTGATAAATTTGGTTGTAATAATGCACTATCCTTTAGCCATATCTTCTCAATCCCAATCGGTATTTCTCTAATTTTCTTTGAAACGCCAATAGCTTGTAGAATTGAAGTTATTTTGCCCCCCAATGATATAACATATTCAGACTTTTTGATGTTTTGTAAAACAGCTTGTCTAAAAAAGTAATAAGAAAAGTGTGACTTAATGTTTGGGGCAAGCTGAAACATGTTATAGCCATGGAAGTTTATTATTGTCGGAATGCTTTTCCAATTAGGCTCTGTACCTCGGTTAAGGAGATGCCATCCAGAAAATCCTTGTATGTAAATTAAGTCAGGTTGAGTGTTGTTGTTTAAAATGTTATAAACATTTTTTGAATATAAATATGACTCAAAGAGGTAATGTCCCGGAAATTTTCTAACACTAGGGAGGGGGACTAGGTTTATTTTAATACAATCGTTCTCCAAATTTAGATTAGAAGTGTTTGCGACCTCTTGTATTGTAGTTACTTGAGGTATATATAGGTGTATTATTGCATTGTTTTGTGAAAGATACTTTGATAGAAAATAGCTGTGCTTCTGCATTCCTCCAAGTTGGAGAGGGTAAATTCCATCCGTTAGTAGAGCAATTATAAGCTTCTTATTCATTTAATAGCAGGCTTCTAATGGAATTTAAATTTTAACTGAAAAATCTTTTTGTATAAGTAGTTGAAGCCTTTAATGTTATAAAAACCCAGAGCATACATATTATTGTACCAATTCAGTAATTTCCTTGATGATTTGGTGAAGATAGGGCAAGACTCTGTAAATTCCGTGATAGATGCAATTATTTGATCGCACTCTTTCTTTTGAATTGATTTGTTTGATAATGAGTAGTTTACTTGTGTCAGGTAACTAAACAAAGTTCCTCTTAGATTTCGTTTAATTGTTGGATTCCGTATTTGTTTGTCAAAACTACTTATGTATTGTTTTACCCCTTGATACATTGTTTGTAGTCCTTGAGCCTGACTTTGCTTCGTCCTTTCATTATCTATGCGATAGAAACACTTTGGGGTGGTGTTGTGGACTATTTTATATTCCAGCCCCTTTTGTAGTAATGCCCGAGTATGGAACTCCACATCTTGTAAGCGCGGAAACGATTCATCGAAACCATTTAATTTGTTTTTCACAAAGGGGGTTCGCCATATTGGTGACATTATATTCCAAGGCAGGTCATGTCTTAAGAATTGTTTAAGATGGTCTCCTTTTTTTGTACGCCATACCATTGTGCTATCACCAATCGCTTTATAAAAAGTGCCAACCGGGAATACTGCAAAGTCCAAAGTGGTATTATCTTGCATTAGGTTTACTCTTTCTCCAATGCAATCCTTTGTCATAAGGTCGTCGGAATCAAAGAAAAACAAATAATCTCCTCTTGCATTTTCAATCCCGATGTTGCGACAAGTTGATCCTCCTTTCGGGAGGCGATTTCTTTGGAAGAGCTTTAGTCTTGGATCATTACTGACCAAGTTGCTAATAATTTCAACAGAATTATCTGTAGAACCATCATCAACAATAATGGCTTCCCAATCTTCAAAATCTTGTTCTAAAACAGAACGAATTGATTCTGCTATGAACGTGGCTTTATTGAAATTGGGAATTATTATTGAAACGACTGGAGGGGGAATCATTTGACTTTTCTGTTTTTGTGCTTAGCGTAATTGTGCAGAAAATCGTTCAAGGGCTTGCTTAAATCTTTCAGTATAGTTAAAGCCCAGTGCCTTAAATAGGAACAGGTAAGTTTGTGTTGAGTGTTCCTGTTTTGGTGATGGCTTATATCCATTAGGAAAGTATGCTTTATACAGGTATATGGCTGTGTCTAGTCCATCCGGCTTTTGGTTACTGATGATCTTAAGAATGCCAAACAGTCTGTCGTTAAAAAACGCCTGGTGGTTGGCATATAGTTTTGTCTCGTTTTCTTTGATCCAATTTAGGATTTCAACACGCTTATTGAAGTAGCGAACCCAATTATCCTGCGGGTGCTTGGTTGAGATTTGTCCGGTTTCCCGCTCTTGGATAATGGTGAGGGGTTCAGCATCAAAAATCACCTGACTGTTGATTTGTAACAGTCTGAACATTAGGTCGGCTTCCTGACTGCTTTTCTGACCTTCGTCCCAGCCATTAATCTGATTTATACAGGTTTTGTTCCATAAATTGGAACTTGTGATTCCTAAATTTGTTGTGAACAGACTTTTAAAGGGATGGTCCTGCTTTGGAATTGAAATTGTTGATTGTCCATTGATGTGTTTTTTTCTGGACGCAGCAGCTAAAAAACAAACCTCGGGTTTGTTTTTTATTAGGTGCACCTGATGTTCAATTTTTTCGGGAAGCAACAAATCATCAGCATCCAGGAATTGAATCCATTCTCCCTTGCTGAGCACTAAACCTTTGTTGCGAGCAGCAGGGGCGCCGGGCTTTAGTTCTTTTTCGATAATGAGGCTGGGGTAGGTTTCTTGCAGTTGCTTAAGCTTTTGCCAGGTATTGTCGGTGCTGTTGTTATCTATGCATAGTACTTCAATGGGTTTGTAGGTTTGTGCAAAGGCCGAATGGATGCATTCTTCGATGTAATCTTCTACATTATAACAAGGAATAACAACAGATACAAGCATAGCAATTGAATAAGTTTGACTATGAAACTAACCCTCCTTTGTTGCTAGAGTAGAATGGACATGAGCGCTACTGAAATTTCTAGTTAAATACTTCTCTATGTCGATTCGTTTTCCTTGATTCCACAAGACTAGTAATTCCTCCACTGTTATATTCCCTGATTCATTGTTGTTCTCTGTTTGGACCTTATTCCAAGGGAAGTTGACTAACACACTATTGTTAAATGAACAGCCAAGTTTCTTAAAAAAATAGTTGTTAAATATTTGGAGTGCCCACTCTAAAGAATTTGGTGCTGTAAAATTAATTAGTCTAAGAGCAATTTCAATTTCTTTCCTTGTGAATATATGGCCGTCAACTGATAAAGGATAGCTCCAATAACTGTTATTCTCAATCCATTTCCATTGAATTAATTGATCATCATAATCATAATTGGAAAATTTTGGCTGCTGGATTGTTCTCTTTTTCATAAAACTGTAGGTGATGTTTTTTCCCAACCTTAAAGAGGGGATATAGTAATCAGTATTAACTCTAACTATTGCACCTAGATCAAAATTTTTAGTGATAAGAATATCGTCAACCAGAAAAAAAAGCTTATGGGTGTTTATCATTTTCACAATCCTTATTAGGTCATTTCTGAAGTTATTTTCCCTGATAAATGCTACATGGGGGTGTCTATGTTTTACTTCGTTGTAGGCATTCTCAAATTCTAATGTTGTTGCGGTAAAAAGAACGTATAATGGTTCTTTGTTTTTAATGAACTGGTTGTATGAGTTAAGTAGGCCATCTAATTGCAGCGGTCTATCTTTAGAAAATACGATTCCTGCACAACTGTTATTCTTGACACTCTTACTCATGTGGTAAAGAATGATTAAAAGTCTGTTCAGTATAAAATATTTTATTCGTAGGGAAATACGAATAGGAGGCTGGTTGTTAGGACTCATGTTTATAGTAACTTGCGTAGTTCTGTAATTCGTTTCAAGGCTTCTTTTTTTTCATATTGCCACCAGCATGATTCTTCGATTTTTTCAATCATTTCTTTTTTAAAGCGGTATTTTATTACTCTTGCAGGTGAGCCAACAGCAACTGCATATGGCGGTACGTCTTTATTAACAAAGGAATTGGCCCCAATAACTGCGCCATTACCAATTGTTACACCTCTTCTAATAATCGAGCCGACTCCTATCCAAACATCATTTCCTATTATCACATCCTTTTCAGTTAGTTTTTGATAAGCAGACTCTAGAAAAGCGCAGTTAGTTGAGATATCATTGATGTTATGTTCTCCATTTCCTATGCTGACATTGCTTCCTATTGAACAGTATCTTCCAATTGTGGAGCGTGTAACACTGCTGTTGAAAGAGATATAAGTGTTTTCTCCTATTGTGGTATCCGCTGAAATAATGCAATTAGGTTGTATCACAACATTTACATATCGTGTTGCTTTGTTTCTTTTTATTTTGAAATAGCAATTTTTGATAAATTGCATTGCTGTTTTTGTTAGGTTTTCTATGAACATCAGCCCTATTTTCTTTCTATTTAATTGGTTCGGTAAAATCCTGTATTCTTTTCGCTAGTTGCTCAATGCTTTCTTCCCACCACTTTGATGCTTCTATTTCTGCAATATTGATACTACTAAATCGATATTTATAGACCCTCGCCGGAGCTCCCACCACTATTGCATAATTTGGAACATTTTTAGTGACAACCGAATTTGCTCCGATAATAGCCCCATTCCCAATTTTAATTCCGTTTTTGATAACGGCATTAGCTCCTATCCATACATCGTGCCCTATCTCAACTGGTTTTATGTCATTAAAAATTTTTTGCTTTACCAGTTTAATTCTAAACGGATTGTTTGGGGAATAGAATATAGGAGAGGTGCTTATATAATTTGTAGGATGGTCTCCTATACCTATTGAGGCATTTTTCGCTATCGAACAAAAGTTCCCAATTGAAGTTTGCATTATACTTACATTTCTACTTGTATAGGTGTATTTCCCAATTTTTGTGTTGTAGATATAGTTGTATTTCCCAATTTTAGCTTCGGGATCAATCAAGCTTGATTCGATGATGCTTGTATTGATATTCCTTGTAGCAAATATTCTTTCCCTTATTTGTTTTAATAACTGTTGAGGAAGAGATATTATTTTTGAAAGCATTGGGTAAGTTTTTTACAGAAGTTTGCGTAGTTCGTCGCAGCATTGAGATTTTGATTCCAGAATTCTATTATTCTTTTTCTCTCACTTGCGTTTCTGCTTTTTTCATTGAGTACTTCGATAATTATTTGGGCAATTCTTTCGGGTTTAGTGTTAACATCAATTATCGCACCTGTATTTTTAGTTACAATTTCCTTAGTTCCTCCAACGTTGGTTGCCACAATAGGGATTCCAAAGCTAATTGCTTCCATAATGGTTACTGGCAGACCTTCAGATGAAGATACATTAATAAATACATCTATATTAGCTTGCCGGTAAAATGAAAATATTTCACTGTTGTCAATATGGCCAAGAAATTTGTATTGAATATTTGAGGGTAGGCTTGTTTTTGCTTGATGTTTAATTTGTTCGAACAAACGGCCGTCACCAATGTGAGTCCACAAGATTTTTTTGGACCTTATATTTGAAAGTGCCTTTATAATAAGGTGTATCCTTTTTATTTCTACCATCCGGGAACAGCTTACAATATGGTAACTCTCATCTTTGGGTGGATGATATGAAAATAGTGCGGGGTTTTCAACTCCAAGATATGCTAGGTGAAATTTGTGCTGGTGTTGCGGATATTTTGAGCTGATGTAGTTTAGGCCATGCTTGGAAATTAAAAAGAGTTTGGTGACGTGTTGCAACTGAAAAGAACGAAAAGGGATATAGCCATTCTTGTTGCGATCTTCGTACAGATCAAACCCGTGTGCTCTTGAAATATATCCTGATATTTTGTTTTGACTTTTGAGGATGGAGAGCAAGGTGCTTTGCTCATTAAACCAGTAGGTGTAATGAATGGTCTTTTCTAAAAGGTTATGTTGTTCTAAAAACTTTTTCAGTTCGTTGGCTTGATGGGCAGTTCTGAGGAGGTTGCTGAGGAAGTACTTTTTGTCTGGTGCTTTTATAAGGTCCTCTAAACTTGCTAATACCCATTTCCCTAACTGTTTTATGCCACGAAGTGTTGTGTAGGGTGTTGGTTTTTGTCGTAGTACTTTGACATTGGTCGGGATCGGCCTAATAGTACCCGTGGGATTGTTGGGGATGATAAGGATAGTGTCGAAGTACTCAGCCAGGTACTTGATTTCCGTTTCCAGGAATTGTTCGCCCAGGCCGTAGGGGAAGCCACCAGTATAGAGGCAGAGTGGGGGCATTGAGCTACCAGCTAACGGTTTTGGTTGGTTCATTTTTTAGTACAGCGGACACTCGTGAAAAGCTTGAATTTTTTTGATAAATCAAATATTCGCACTTTGATAGCAGCCACATGTCAATTATGCTTTCTTTAAGTTGGCGTTCGGCCATTCCGTAATCTTTATTCCTGATGGCGTACTGGTGGACCCCCATTTGCTTACCTATGTGCTCGGGCCTCCATTTAGGAAGAAAAATTAAATTTGAAAATATGCCCTGAAAAGAATCCTCAATTTCCGGATTGTCGGTTGCTAGGAAAACTTGTTTCTTTTCAAAGCCAAGGTTTTTAATCTTTTTAATTAGTTGATCTAAATCAGAAACTGGTTGTTTATCTGTCATTCTTATATGGACGCCAACCGTATCTCTCTCTAATTGATGTTTTTTAGTTAAGTGCTCGATTTCTGAGTTAAGCCAGTCGCTTAGTTTAATATGGTTTCTGAGGATATCTGGAGAGAAAGGTGGACAGAAGTCTGCGAAGAAAACTACATCCTCTTTCATTTTCGTGCTATAATTGCCGCCAAAAGGTGGATTGTTTTTGTTGAGTAGGTTTAATGCCTGCTGTGCCAAGGTGTTATTTTGTTTTTCCTTTAAACACCAGTATCCGCTTTTTTTTGGGAATTTTGAAGGGATAATCCTAGTAAAGAAATATGAAGAGCTTTGTTTGTAGATATCATATACAGCAGAGTTAGGGTGCAGGGCCCAGCGTTTTGGGTAGTGTGATAGGCTATAATAGTTTTTTATATCCTTAATGCTTTGAATATGTGGTGTTTTGTTTAGCGCAAAATATCTGTAAAATACGTTTTCCTCTTTAATGCCAAACTGGCCATCGCTCCAATCAACAAGGATGGTGCGATTTGTTTTATCTGCATAAGCAATGGCATTTGCCAAGGTAATAAGTCTGTTCCCTATACCTGCGGTGCCTTTAAGTATTAGGAATCTATTACTCATTTGATGAAATAGTAATTAGCTTTTGGTCTAAGTGGGTAACAACAGAATCTGAGATGATGAAAAGAATGCTGTTTTCTTTAATGAATCGATTTATAAATCCCGTTGAATTGGATGAATCAAAGTGCTGATAGAATGTGAGTTTATCGTTAAATCCTTTTGCACGTTCGTATTTGCTTATTTGCTTGCTGTCTTGATAAAGAAGCTTAGGTGGAGTAAGGGGCAAAAAATGCAGGTTGTTCATGTATATTAAGATCTCATTTCCATACTGATATGTAAGCGAATGCTTATGGTTTGGGGAGACGGTACTCTCTTTATTAATCAAGAAGCCGATGTTTTGGGGCGTTTTCTCTTCGTAATTTGTTAACTCAGATTTTAATGTTTGGATTGTGTTCGATTTATAACCTCGCAAAGACATAAAATTATCCTCGATGGATTTGCTCCATTCAGGAAGTCTAAAATTGTTTGCATTAAAGATTATCGCCAATGTGAGAATTGTTGTTAAAAGCAGGATGTTTTGTCTGATTGAGAAGAAAGATGATACAAGTAGAATTGAAAGGATGAGAACTAAGAATAATGTTACATAGCCCATGTAGGCAAATTGATATGTGTTTGTTGTTGTGGGGAAAACTTGAAACACTAGTATCCCTGAGAAGCTTGTTAGCAAAGCAAATACGGCTAAATGTATGAAATTTGAATTGTTTTTTTTAATAAGAAATATTCCAAGACCCAAAGGGATGATCAGCAACAAAAGAGATTTTAACGAAAGCGTTACGATTTGGTGTAGAATTGCTTTCCATAGCTGGATTGCTGTTTGAAAAAGGTTGCTAATTGATGTGCCTTGGCTTAACTGGCTATCAACAGATGATCCTGTTATCCCGTAAAAGCAAACAATTGAGCCTGCCACAGCACTTATAACCCCAACAGTTTTCAAAAATTGTTTTGGCATTAATAGCTTGTTGGTTCGCAGATAAAAGGCGAAAAGTATAGCAGAAAGAAATATTGAAGGAGCTGTGGTTATTGACAATATTGGTAAAATAAGAATATAGCCAAAAAAAGCAGAGTAATTTTCACCCTGCATGAACACATAAGTAGCAGGTATCAAACCATAGAAATAAAAGATAAAGTTTGGTCTATCAAAAACCGAATGTAAAATATCCCAAGCGGTATTTTCAAAATTTATTAACGTCGATAGGTTTACAAATAGCAGGCTTACAATAAGTAAAAGTGAAAATAGGTTTTGGCTTGATAAAGCCAAATTTGTTATTATTGAAAATAACCCTATTACAATTAGTGTGATAAAAAATGGATATGTAAAGTGTTTTAAAAGTAGCAAGTTGGAAAAGTACCCCTCAAGTGGTAAACTGATAATCCCGTTAAACCATAACTCAAAATAATGGTAGGCATTATTGCCGGCTGAATCATTGATGTATTCATTGAAATAGTGAAAGGTGTTTTCTATTCCACTATTAATAAGACTTTGAGAAACCTGAGAATAGAAATTTATATCATTCTCAATGCTCCATGAATAAGGTAATAGTTGGGAAACTAATGAAAGGAGAAGAAAGATTGGACATGTTAGACTTATGTTTATTAACCAACTTTTAGTGGAAACAGCTTTGATAGAAGGAATGTGATAGAAAGTTAGGAAAGCTGTTGGGATTATTATTACAATGAAGACTGTTGAGATTTCTGTGGCAAACATAGCTGCGCCACTTACCATTAGCATTATGCCCCAGTAGGTGCTGAAAAGGGTGTCTTTGGGAGCGAATATTTTATCACGAGCAATTATGTTGATGAAAAGGTTGCCGATAATAGCACTCAAAAAAACAATGACAAATGCAATGATTGTAAGGAAAACGGTTTGAATTATCATTTGTTTAGGCTTACAATTTACTCAACATATAATGTGCCATGGCAATGGGGGAATAATGTTCAAAGACCCAGTTACGACCAGCTTCTGCAATTGAACGAATTTTATTGGTATTCAAAGCGTTTAATTCAGCTTCAAAATCGTTGAAATTGAATTTTTTAATACCTAAATAATGTTCTCCATTTCTTGGCATGTATGGCAAAAGAAAATCCCATGATTCTAGGTCAAGATTAATAGGAACTGAGGAGGAGTATAGCACTTCATAAAACCTAAAGTTGTCATGTTGGAAGACAAACATGGCGTTTGAAAGGTCTTTCCGGCATCGTTTTAAATAGTTCGCATAGAAAAACCAAGGCTTCCTTTTTATCTTATCGGTAATGGAATATGGTTGATAAAGAATAGGTTTATATTCCATATATCCTCCAAAACTTAAGAAGAATGCATGTCGTTCAAGAAGTTTAAAATATTCGGGGTTATGTCTTTTTGTTGTTGTTTGCCAATATAGCTGATCCTCACTTTGGGTTTCTAGCTGCACTTCCCCAATTTTTACGGGGCTTGAAAATGCTGGTTGGATGGGATAGGGTTGTTTTAATTTCTGTAAATTTTCAAGTACATGTTTACGCATGTTGTGCGGAACTCGGAAATTATACCCAATCGTATATGCCTTTTCTTCTGATTTATAAACCTTATCAATATTATTAATTATCCTTGTTGTTAGGCCTATCGCCCATGGATGAACATTTTCAGGATATTTTTGAGATTTGAATAGATTGCCGGCAAAGATAAAATGAAAAATCTTGTATTTTTCTTTTAGCCAAAAAGGGGCAATCCAGTCATTCCGGTCAATAAGTATATGTTTTTTGCCTTTTGGGAAATTTGGATATCCGGGCCGCATTAAAAGATGTTCAAAAGACTTAACAAATCGGTAATCATAAATTCCGACATCATAGTCCTCGGATAAATCTCCATTTAGTAGATATTCGTTTTTCTCTGGTTGCCACCAATAATCGTGGTTGCTGAATACTTTATATCCCAGCTCTTTTAGCCCTTCAGCAAGACAAATTATCTCATGATAATAGTGGTCATTTCCATAGGGATATACAGGTGTAATGAAAAATTTAAAAGTCATCTGTCGTGATATGGGGTAAAGTCGATAAGTATCGAATCTTATTTGTGATTGATGTTGTGGATTACAATGATGTATTTGGGTACTTGAATTGGCGGTAGTTGATTTGTTCTAAACCAAGCTTTGATATTCTACTTCTCCAACCAATTCACCATTTGCCACCTTGACAATTCTTGAGCAATACTTCAAAGTAGATTTTCGATGAGCAATGATGATAAGGGTTAAGTTGCCATCTGCCAATGAGCGGATTGATTCTGTGATTTCTTCTTCTGTTTTGGTGTCCAGGGCTGAGGTGGCTTCATCGAAAAGCAATACGTCTGCTCCTGCATAAAGGGCACGTGCTATTCCAACTCTTTGTCTTTGGCCACCAGATAGCTTGGTGCCTCTTTCACCAATTTTTGTGTGTACTGTATTAGGTAGTTTTTGCACAAAATCCCAGAGGCTTGCTTGCTTTAGTGCTTGTTCTAGTTTATCGTGGTCAATTTCGGAACCTTTCAATCCGAAAGCTACGTTTTCGGCTACGGAGCTGTCGATGATGTAAACCTCTTGTTGCACATAACCGATGCTGTCGCGCCACGATTTTAGTGTGTTTCTATTTAGTGGCTTGTCGTCAATGAGGATTTCTCCTTCTGTAGGCTCCCAAAACCCGAGTAGGAGATTCATGAGGGTGGTTTTGCCGGAACCGGATACGCCAATTAGTCCCAGGCTCTCTCCTTTGTTGATGCTTAGGTTCACTTTGTTAAGCATCTTTTCTTTGGCATCGGGAAACTGAAAGGAAAGGTCCTTTACATGAATGCCGCTGTTAAACTGAATTTCTTCGTGTTGTTCGTTCTCTGGGATGAATCCATTGACTTCGTTTACAATGTCGAAGGTGTATTGGTAGCCTTTGACGCTGATCAGTGCCAACATAATGCGGTTGGTTGAGGGCAGAATACGGTAGGCTGCCAGGGCGTACATTCCGAGGAGGGCGGCTAGTCCGGCACGATCGGGCAAGAACCAAAGTCCGTAGGCGGTTATAGCAAAAACGGTGATGACCATGCCTGTTTCCAGAACTTTGGTTGGTGCAGCATTGTAAACGGTTCGGCGGATGTTTAATTCAACCAGGCGGCCAATGAAATCAGAAATGCGTTTGCGAAAGACTGGTTGGGTGTTGGTGATTTCTACATCGGGGAAGCCGTGTACGCTCTGAAAAATACTTTTGGTTAATTCTGGGGCTATCGAGTTGACTTCTTTTTCGAGTTTAAGTGCACGCCCCTTTACCCAGTTGTAAAACAGGAAGAAAACCGGTAGGATGGTGATGGTGAGTAAGAGTATGGCTTTGGGGTCGTATAGAAAAAGACCTGTGAGAATTAGAACCAGGATTAAGAGTTCGTTGAGCAGGTTAAAGGTGGGTAGCACAATTTGGTTGGCAAATTGACTGGGGACTGCGCTGATGTTTCTTAGGATAACATTAGAGTTGGTTTTCTTAAAAAAAGGAAACCCTTTGCTGTAATACAGTTGGTGTAATCTGTTAGAGAAATATTGATATAATGATAATGAAAATCGTGCCTGGGAACGAACGATGTAGATGCTGGCTATGTTTTTGAATACTATGGCTACGACAATTAGTCCTGCAAGCGTTAGTACAAACTGGTTTTCAGAGGTGAATCCTACAAAGTTGTATATTTTGCTGATGGTGTGGTGCGATTGAATAACACCGGGTTGCAGAATGACTGAAAATAGTGGGAGAAAGGCTGCTAGTCCGACCAACTCAAACATGGAGTTAAGAAAGAGCAGCACAATCATTTTAAAGGATTTTTTGCGATAGGCGGGTGGCAACACGCGCCTAAGCTTGAGCAGGGTTCCTGTGATTATGTTGTTCTTGATAATATGCTTGATGGTTTGGTTCATTGAAAATCTTTCTTAACTGAATTCTGTTATGCGAACGCAAATATCTTCAGCCTCGGTAAGGTCAAAATACAAGGGGAGACGCACCAAACAATCGGAGTAGTAGTCCGATTGAGGCAATTGGTTGCCGGTGTATTTCGGTTTGTAATAGGGACTGCTGTGTAAACTCAGGTAGTGAAATACTGCGTGTATGTTATTTTTTTTGAGGTGCTCGATTAACTGGGAACGGAACTTGGGGCTGGGGCAGACGAGGTAAAACATGTGGGCATTTTGGGTGGCATAATCGGGTGTGTAGGGGAGGATTACACCTGTTTTGGCTGCCCAGGTTTGCAATGAGGCCTGGTATTGATTCCAGATGGCCTTCCGTTGGTTCTGTATCGGGTCCAGTTCTTCTAATTGTGCCCAAAGAAAGGCGGCGGTAATTTCTCCGGGTAGGAAGCTGCTGCCGGTATCTACCCATCCGTATTTGTTGACTTCTCCTCTGAAGAATTCGGCTCTGTTGGTGCCTTTTTCCCAAAGAATTTCGGCTCGTTTTATAAAGCGCGGATCGTTAATGGCCAAGAGGCCTCCTTCGCCGCATTGAATGTTTTTGGTTTCATGGAACGAAAAACATCCCAAGTGTCCAATGGATCCAAGTGCTCTGGGTTTTTGCGGGGGCTCTTTGGGTGATTTGAAATAGCTGTCTATGGCTTGTGCGGCATCTTCAATTACAAAGAGATTGTATTTGTCGGCAAGCTGCATGATTTTGTCCATATCGCAGGCCACGCCGGCATAATGGACGGGTACAATGGCTTTGGTTTTTGGCGTGATGAGTGCCTCAATCTGTTCTTCGTCCATCCCGGGGTGGTCTTTTCGACTATCGACAAAGCGCAGAACTGCTCCCTGGCGCACAAAGGCGAGTGCTGTACTTACAAAGGTGTAAGAGGGCAGTATTACTTCATCGCCGGGTTGTATGTCGACCAGGAGGGCACACATTTCCAGTGCATCGGTACAGCTGGTGGTCAGGAGGGTCTTTTTGAAGCCCCATCGTTCTTCGAAATAGTTTTGACAAAGTTTCGTGTATTTGCCGTTGCCGCTGATGTGTCCGGTAGCTACTGCACCATAAATGTGGTGCACTTCTTTTCCGGTGATATGGGGCTTGTTGAAGGGGATCATGGGTAGATTAACTCGTATTACAAGTGGTAGATGAGTTCTGTCGTTTCAGGAATAAACCCTGTCTTGGAGTAAAACCGACAAGCTTGCAGATTGTCTTCTTGCGTTACTACTTTCAGCTGCTTATAGCCGTTGACTTGGGTCCACTTTTCTGCAAATGCTAGGAGTTTAGCGCCGATGTTATTCCCCTGGGCTTTTGGGGCAACAGCAATCAGGCCTATTTGCGTATAATCGTTTTGCTTCTTTATGGTTATGAAGCCCTGTATTTCGTCGTTCTGCTTATAAACAGCGGTTATGTCGGCTAGGCTGCGATCTATTGATTTTTGAATCCAGTTTTGATAAAGTTCGTCGAACTTTTGATTTAATCGAGGGTCTTTCTTGAACCTACTGCTGTGTCCGCTCAACAATGCCAGCTGGAGCAATTCATCGGATAAGTGTCCGTTGTAGGGTTGGATGTTTTTGTCTGTCTCTTTTGGCTGGGCTACATTTAGGTTCTTTTGGTAGGTGACTTTGTGGTCGGCCAGTATCCCTTGATGCTCCTCAATTAGTTTATGGGCCTCATGAGTTATGCTTTTTGTGCTAATATAAATCAAGCTGTATCCTTCTTTTTGTTTCTTGGCTATTATAAAGTCTGCATCTTTTACGTTGATTTGGGCTTGGGTGATTTTGCCTATTTTCTGGTTGAAAAAGCGACTGTCCCAATCCAGATATTCAATTGCTGGCAATGAATTCATTCAAAATTAATTTTTTCTGCCACCAGGTAGGTGGGTCTGTCTTTAACCTGGTCGAAGATCTTTCCAATGTATAGCCCTAGCATTCCGATGAGTGTTATTATTACACCCGAAAGTAACCAGATGGATATTATCATGCTGCTGTAACCACTTACCACGATATGTCCTGTTAAAGCACGAATAAAGGTCACGGCAGCGAAAATGAAAGCGGCAGATGAGATGAAAATGCCTGCCTTTACGGTTAGTCGTAGTGGCTTGTCGGAAAAGGAAAGAATGGTGTTTAGTGCTAAATTTAGCAAGGCTTTAAGGTTGTAGCTGCTTTTTCCTTCTTTGCGGGCGGCATGGTTTACCCCAATTTCGGTTCTTTTAAATCCAACCCAACGGACCATAGTGGGGAAGTAGCGTGTTTTATCCTTCATGGATAAAATGGCTGCGATTACATTTTTTCGATAGATGCCGAAGTTGGCGATTTCGGCATTCTGCTCGGTGTCTGTTAAGTAGGCGAGGGTTTTATAAAACCATTTTGACCCTATCCTTTTCAGAAAAGAGTGTTGTCTTTCTACTCTTCTTGCCAATACAATGTCGAACCCTTCTTGTGCTTTATTGTAGAGTAAGGGTATGTCTTCGGGTTGGTCTTGTAGGTCGCCGTCCATTACTACCACCCAATTGCCGCTTGCATAATTGAGCCCGGCTGTTATGGCATAGTGTTGTCCAAAGTTTCTGGAAAGGCTGAGTCCCTTTACACGCGTGTTTTCCTGGGCTATTTGGGTAACTGCCTCCCAGTCGGCCGATGGACTGGCATCATTTACATAAATTATTTCGAAACTGAGTTTTTGTGCTCCAAGGGTAGTGGAGATCCTGTCCGTTAACTCCTCTACTGCTTTGTCGCAGCGGTATAGAGGTACTACGATGGAAATGCAGGTGTTGCTCATAGTTTTACCGTTACAAAGATGCCAGCTGTAATGAGCAATAAGCCTATTACTTTGCCCCAGGTGAAGGTTTCTCCAAAAAGAAACATACTGAGTAAAAAGACGAGGATGAAGGAAGCGCTCATGAAAGGATAGGCAAAGGATATTTCAAATTTGGTCATGGCTGCCATCCAGAATAAGCTGGCTATAAAGGCGGCGGCAAAGCCGCTGACAAGCCACGGATCCAGAAAAAGCTTCACCATAAATAGTGCTTTTTCGTTGAGTGCTTCGGGCAGTTGTCCCTTTAGGTTCATGCGCCACTTTAAAACCAATTGCCCGTAAACGGTAAACAGGATGCAGCCTGCGATGTAGATATACCCCATTGGGTGTTTGAAGTTGTTTTTGTTTAAAATATTTACCTCTCGCAACAAGCGAAAGGGGTTGGTTGTGTTTGTTTTACGGTTTGGCGCTGCTTGGGGCTGGGTATGCCTCCGGCCCGTGAGTCACAGCTGTTACTCACCAAGGCTTTGCAAAAATAGTGCAATTAGGGGTAATAACGAAGAATTGGGGGGCGAAGTTACAGGGATTGGGGCACGAATTACACGAATTTTCACGAATTGGGAGAGTGGGGAATTGGGTCCACGAATTGGTCCACGAATTTCCCGAATTTCCCGAATCGAAGATTAGTGGTGTTAGTAGGCGCCCTTCACTTTCACGTTAACCAGGTAGACGGATTTGGAGGCGGTGATGGTACTTTCTTTTCAGTTTATGTCTGAGGGGGATCTTATTGCCATGCTTGCATCATTAGCAGAAAGTCCTTTTCGATAATGTTAAGAAAGTCTTTTAATGGGAAATCGGATGGGATTTTAACAGAACGGTAAAGCATCAGCCCGTATTTGTTGAAATCTTTAGGAGCTTTGGGGTACTGGAGTTCGTTGCCGTAGTTTCGTTCATGTCTTAGTTGTTTTGTTTGATTTCCCAGGGGTGGATGGCCATTTGTATTTCGCCATTGTTGTGTTGTTGGCGGCGGTTAATGTATTCGTGAAAAGTGGTTTCGGAAAGTAGCTTGACTGCTTTAAGGTCGCTTTTGTTGCGTGCTTTGTTTCTAATTTGTTCAAAGTCGAGTATGGCTTGTACTTTGATGCCGTTTTTCAGCTCTTCCACGATTTGGTCTGCTATAACGAAGTAATCGCTGGCTTCTATTTCATCTGTGTCGTAATCGTGTCCGTAACCTCCGCAGTAGCCTGCAGCCTGAAAGACAGTTGTTTTTTCGGACTTGAGGTCAGGGGTGAAGTATATGTTTTTGTTTGAGAAGTCGTTGTATTTATTCCTTCTGAGCAATTCTTTACTGTCCGCTTCTATTTGAGAAATTGTTATTTCAAAGGAGGCTGTGTCGAAATGAATCATTTTGAAGAAATCGACCTCGGATATTATTTCGAGATCGTGGCCTTCTGCAATAAGTTCCTCGGTCAGTCTTAGTTTGCTGCTCTTAAATCCTTCGCCAAATTTGGTGTATTCGAGGCAACCTACTACCAAATAGTTGGTTTTGCGACTTACGTTAATTGGTTTGGTTATGCCACCGATGTCGGTGACTATCCGTTGCGCGTCTTCTCGTGAGAGATTGCTGAGAGCTCCGGTAAACGCCACTCTTTTGTTGTAAAAGGGGTGCTCGGTGTCGGGCTCGTAGCCTGTTTTTGGTTCTTTGAAAAGGGTTTGTGGGTCTTTCTTTTTGATGCAACAGGAGAAAGGCAAATAGTCGTTGGGGTAGATTTTGCCTTTGTTGAATTTAAGTTGTTTTTCGAGTTCTTTGAATGATTGTGTGTTGTGCTTTTTAAAAAGTTCAATCATCAACTTGGCACAGGCCAAGGCGTCGCTTTCGGCGTTGTGATGATTCAGGTCGTTTATCTCGAGATGCTTACAAAGTGTAGGGAGTTGGTAGTTGATTAAACCGGGGAGGGCTTTTTTGCTCAGGAGCATGGTGCAGTAGTAGTCCAGTTCGGGGTAATCGATTTGATAAGCGTCGAGCGCGTAGCGTAAGGCGCTGAAGTCGAATGCTGCGTTGTGGGCTACGATATTTTGCTTTTCAAAATAGGGTCTTAGGTCTGACCAAAGCTCCTTAAAAGTTGGTGCGTTCTTGGTGTCTTCTGCCGTTATTCTGTGAATTGAGCTGTTGATGGACTCATAATAATCGGGGCTTGGTTTAATCAGCTTGTGAATGGTTTTTACAACTTTAGCGTCTTCAACAACAGCGAGGCCTACCGCACAAATGCTTTGTCGCTTGAAATTGGCGGTTTCGAAATCAACTGCAATAAAATTCATGCTCCTTTGGGTTTAAGTGGTTGTTGGTGTATTGCTTAACCCAAGGATACGTGGTGTTTGTGTGGAGGGTTACATTTACTTGATTGGTGTGCTGGCTGGGGTGATGGTCAGGAGAGGATTTCCAGAAATTGCAGAAAATCTTTTTGATCCATCGGAGTGTCGTTGAGGTGATGTTCTTGCCACAGGCCAGAGTTCCTAATCTTCTCCTTAGGCGAATCATGCCCAAGCCAATTAGCGGAGGGGCTTGTTTCGCTTGATTGTGCCAGGGTTGCAATCAATTTGGCTTCCCAATATAGCCGATCTTCCCGCTCTAAGATTGGCACAACAGCAAAGCTTAGGTTTTCTTGAATGTAGGAGCTGACTTTTTGCTCAATATTTTCCTGATATACCGGATCGAGGAGGTGGTGGTGCTCCGTTCTGACTGCTTTGGGTGTGAAATCTTTTTCCCATATGCTTAAATAGGGGTCGTTTGCTTTATGGAGTAGGGCTCTTCCTATATTTTTTCGGAAGATGCTTCGGTCTTTGTTTGTTTTAATAAAATGCTCCTTAAGCCGGGTGAGTAATTTATTGTTGCCTGTATGAGAGCCAACCCTGACAATACGGTCATTATCTCCATAACGCTCTCCTTTTTCAAAAATGCAATAAATCCCATTTGATGGAATTAAGTGCTCCTGCTCTTCAAATGGGTACTTGAAACGCCTTTGTTGGTTGAGTATTTGGTGGAGTTGGAATGTGATGCTGCTCATGACAGAAGGGTTTTTAGGTATTTCACTCTTTCACCTTGTTTTAGTCCCTCAAGTGGTTCTTTTGAGTGCTTTATACTGTGTTTAATTGGGTTTATATAGGATTTGCCAGCCAAAATTGTGAATTCGTCATTTTGCAAATCAGTCTTTTGCGAGAGCTGCTGGAGTACTGTTTGACCCCAATGGGCTGCTTCTTGTTTGTTTAGAACTTTAAGCCCAGGTTTTTCAGCTCGTTTTTGCGGAGAGACATAACTTAAAGTTACATCGTAGGGCTCAATTTCTTGCTCGAGGTCAACTACGTGATGCAGGGCAGATAAAATGTATATTTTGTCTGGTTGTAATTTTCTGGCGTATGCCAGGCTGCTGGTGAAAAGTGGGCCCAGGTATAGGTCCTTAGCTTTTGCTTTGTGATTAAGCTTGCTCGAAACGCAGGAGATTAACACAATTTTTTTCATAAGAGGCAATTCTTTGATGAAACGTCACACAAAGTTTCGGATGTATATTTCTGAATGTCAATATGTAATATGGTGGTTTTCCATTAGGGGGCCTTTAGAGTGGATGAAATGTCGAAGGATGTACATCAATTCTTGAATCTTTCTTAAGTGTGGAAAATTGTTTCACTATGGAAGTGGATTCGGCCGCTGGTTTTTAGCTACCTTTGATTAAGCTGTTTCAATATCCGAGCGTTATGGCCCTGAATCAGGCAGTCTGAAAAATTTCTCTTATGGTCAAAAGCATACCAGAAAAAAATAACGAAGCCTATTTAGCTTATCAAGCTTTAAAATCTAATGGTGATTTGGATAACTTGGCGGTAATCCGCTCTATTGAAGATTTTTGTCAATACTTGGTAAGTCTTTCTAAAAGTATCTACAAAAGGACTCCTAAGCCTAAGCGTATTCATCAATTTATTTTCAATACCGCTCCCTGCGGAAGGGGTATAGATGATTATTATAGGGCAAATGTTTTTGCTGCGAAGGATAGTTTAATTAGGCTTATAGCAATTGTCCAGCAGCAAGCAATATCTAGTGTTTTAAAGCGTGTGCTTATTGACTTTATCTGTGATTTAAAGCCGTTTGTTGTTTTTTTTGACAAAGAGCAAAATTACAACTGGTTAGTTGGGAGTACCAATACGCATACTTCAAATTTCTATTATAGTCTGGCCCGTAATGTTTTTTACCATGGAAAACCGGGAGGCAATCAGGAAGAGCAGCAAACTTTATCCTCTGCAACACCATTTATTATTCGCCAAAGTATTGAGTACAAAATTAAGCGTATTCTTGGCATTGATTTTATAGCAATTTCAGGAAGGCCTCATCAAACTGCTGCCAAGCTTTATTTTAAGTTTCTTAGAAGGAACTCGGCTTATTTTAATGCGCGAGGTTTTGATTTTGAGATAATTGAATTAATTTATAATTGGACTCATCTATTTATTCATGGTGGTTACAGAGCTGCTCCTTGGGTTACCGAAAGCGCATTACATTATTTGAATGAGTTTTTTTATTCAGGGGCTACTTCAGACGCATCACGTCTCACAAAATTTGCTTCGGTCGAAATTATGGCGTCGGATCTGCCGGCCTTAAAGCAGCAGATTCAAGCTGTTGTAGCAGAGTGCTTAGGTTCTGAGGCGCAGATTGTTTGGTTATCCAGGCTTGAAGTGGCAATCTTGAAAGACTAGCAGACTGGGGTTTACTAGAGCGAATTGGGTCCACGAATTGGTCCACGAATTACACTAATTGCACGAATTGCACTAATTGAGGAGCTGCGGTGTTAGTAGGCGCCTTTTACTTTCATGTCAACGAGGTACACTGATTTGGAGGCGGTGATGAACAGTTTGTTGCGTTCTTTTCCACCGAATGTGACGTTTGCGGTCCAGTCTTCGGGGATGGGGATTTGATCAATTTGTTGTCCTTCTTTGTTAAATACGCTTACGCCATCGGCATTGGTGATGTAGATGTTGCCGCGCTGGTCCAGGGTCATGCCGTCTGAACCTTTTTCGAACAGGAGTTTTCGGTTGCTGAGGCTGCCGTCTGCCTGGATTTGATACGAATAGGTTTTGCCGTCTGCTATATCTGAGACGTAGAGGAGGGTGTTGTCGGGGGTGCCAATTATTCCGTTGGGGGTCTGGAGTTTGTCGGCAACGCGTGTGAGTTGTGTGCCTTGGGGGTTTAAATAGTAAACGCATTGGGCATCTTGTGGCATTTGTTGGTGGTTCCACCAGGGGCGTTGGTAATAGGGGTCGGTGATGTAGATGCCGCCTTTGTTGTCGATCCATAAATCGTTGGGTCCGTTAAGGGGTAGGCCGTTGTATCCTTCGGCTAAAATGCTTAGCTCGCCGTTTGGGTTGATGGAGATGAGCTGATTGTTTAAATCAGCGCAACTAATGAGCTTGCCTTCTCTGTCGAAGTACATGCCGTTGGAGCGATGTGAGCTGTCTGTAAACACGGAGAAGGAGTTGTCTTCCTGGGTCCATTTAATGATTTGGTTGTTGGGTTGATCGGTAAAATAGACGTTGCCTTGCTTGTCGGTTGCCGGGCCTTCGGTAAAGGTGAAGGCATTGCTGAGGAGTATGGGCTGTGCGCCTTCGGCTACTACGCGCTGGTCTTTTGGGGATTGTACGCATGCGCTTGTGAGTAGGAGGCTGGTTAGGAGGGTGATGAAGATGTGTGTTTTCATGGTATGGTTGTTTGGTGTTGGTTGACAGTCGAATGTTAAAATGGACCAAAAGTATTGTTTTGCATACAGTTTAGTGTATCTTTGTGATGCTCATCTTTCCTTATTTAGGGAGAAGGAGTTTCGGAGGACGATGCATCTGGATATGCACCGTCCTCTGCGTTTATAATATATCTTTGAGTTTGCTTTTCATCTTCTTTTTCATTTTCTTTTTGCCGTTTATGCGCTCTTCGGTACTGAATATTTCTATCTTTTTATTTGTTTTTTCATCGATATGATATTTGACCCAATGCAGCCGTTGCGAACGATGTATTTCAAAAATTCTTTGGGTATAAGTTCTTCCATGTTTTTGTTTTGCCAATGGACCTGTTTTTTTAGCGAGATGTTTTGCGATGGAAGGCTGTGCTGCATCTTTGTTTGTCGGTTTCTACTTTTCTTAGTACGTGGTTTTGTGGGGTTCAAAGGGGTGATATAGAATATTATGCATCTCTATGCTTGAATACCCCAGCAATTCGGGTTTGGGTTGATGCCGATTGTGTATCAGTATGTTCTGATATTGGAAATTTTCTAAATACATGGCCTTGCGTTTTGTTGCACCAAATTTATCTAAAATGGTTGCCATTCGCAATTCTTCGATGGGGTAGGGCTAAGGACCGCTGGCTTACAAATTGCTGAGGGGGGATTTTTAAAGAAGGAGCCTGGGCGACTGCTTTGTTGTTGGGGCCTGCTTGCTCCTTCAAATGTAATGAATTTGCATGGGATTGTGATGGTGTGATGATGGGGGTGACTGTATTTGGGATACTAAAAATCCCTGAAGGACTGGGTAGCAGCTCTTCAGGGATTTGTTTGTTGTTGGGTGTTTGTGCGTTTAAGCTTCCTACTGCCAACAGTAGGGCAATGGTTAGTAGTTGTTATATATTTGTAGAAATCTAAAATTCAATTTTATGAAAAAGGTGTTTCAGATTCAGATTTCTTTGAAAGGTGTAAAGCCAAGGGTGTGGCGGCGGGTTTTGGTGCCGTCGGATGTTTTATTGTCTGATTTTCATAGGATTATTCAGATGTCGATGGGGTGGACCGATACGCACTTGCATCAGTTTTATATTAAGGGGTTGTTGTACGGATCACCAATGGAGGATGATTTGGATGATTTTGGGGTGGAGGACTATACTGGTCTTAAACTGAATGCTTTTCTGAAAAAGGAAAAGGATAAGTTGCAGTATGATTACGATTTCGGTGATAATTGGGAGCATACGGTTGTTTTGGAGAAGATTCTGCCGTTTGATGACAAGCTGCAGTATCCTGTTTGTGTTGCGGGCCGGATGAGTTGTCCGCCGGAAGATTGTGGCGGGGCCTGGGGTTATATGGATATGTTGGAGGTGCTGAAGCAGCCGGAGCATGAGGAGTATAAAAGCTATATGGAGTGGATGGGGGGTCCGTTTGATCCGAAAGAGTTTGATAAGGGGCTGGTTAATAAGGCTCTGAGGGGTGCTTTTTAAAGCAGGAGCCTGGGCGACTGCTTGGTTGTTGGGGCCAGCTTTAATAGGGTGGTCAGGGTAACGGCTTCTCCGTATAGTGCAATGTCGATATCAGAACCGGGTCTATGGGTTTGTAGAGCACGTGAACCAAAAATTTTAGCTGCCTCAATTTCTGGATGAAGCTTTAATGCATCGGTGATGCTGTTTAGGTGTTTCTCTGTCAGCCCAAAATTCATTGTTCTGTTTTGTGTTTGAGCATGGTTTGTTCAAAGCTTTCAAAGGCCTTAAAATAATGGTTGATTATTTTTTCCAGAATGGCATCGGCGGTTTCTTCGTCGTAGGTATGGAAGGACAGGTTGCGGCTGCTGATCATATCCATCCATATTTCTCCATTGCTTATAAGATCAAGGTTGAAGGCTCTTCTGGAGGTGTCTTTTGAACCAAAGAGCTCTTGCTGTCCTTTGCTTTCAAGAAAGTTTTTCTGCATCCTTCTCTATGTCCTGTTTGTTCAAGAGGGAAATGGGTATGCGATTATTCGATAAAAGTTTGTCGAATTCGAGTCGCGATAAGCCCGCCAGTTGTGCGGCTTTTCCAATCGTTAGTTTTTCTTGTTGGTACAAATGAATGGCCAACGATATCTTAATATTTTGTTTCAACTCTATTTCATCAGCATTTATGGCAAGTAGGAGGTCTGATGGAATGTCGATGGTAATGGATGTGAGTGTTTTCATTTTGTTGGTTTTTTGCTCCTTCAAATGTAATGAATTTGCATGGGATTGTGATGGCGCCTGCGTTTAAGTTTTAGTGGGGGGCTTACCCCTCTATCTTCTTCACTATACTTTCGTGGATGACTTGTGGCGGGAGCCATTGGTGGTTGGGGCCGAAGCAGGGTATTTCGAATAAGTTGGGCTGCTCGGTGAGGAGGGTGAGGTATTCGGTGAGGACGTTTTGTTGCAGTTGCAGGGAGGCTTCGTGGATGTCGGTTTTGCCGTTGAGGTAGTCGCGGTCGGCCCCGGTGCGCTGGTTGCTGAGGCTGGCCCGGATGCTGGCGAAGGGTACGTTGAGGAAGAAGGAGGCGCTGGGTTGGGGCAGTTGGTTGTGCTCAAATTCGAAGTGCAGGATCCATTCTTTGAGTTGTTGTTTTTGCTGTGGATCGGGGGTTTTGGCGCACTGAAAGGCGATGTTGGAGTTGACGTAGCGGTCCATAACGATGGTGTAGCCATCGTTTAACCATTGTTGCAGGGTGGCTTTGTGTTCGTTGCGGTCTTCGGCAAACAGCAGGGCTACGAGTTGGGGGTGTACGGCTTCGAGACTGCCGAATTCTCCCCGCAGGTATTGGGCGATGAGGCTGCCGTAGTGCCCTTGGTTGAGCATGGGGAAGTGGATGAAGCGGTGTTTGTGGCCTTGCCGGGTGAGGTGCCGGGTGAGGAGTTCTATTTGGGTGGATTTGCCGGCGCCGTCGAGGCCTTCGATGGTGATGATTTTTCCTTGCATGTTGTTGGCTGCTGTTGTTTGGGCCTCAAAGATAGAATTTTTTGGGATGGGGATTGGCTGTGGGCTGTTTTTGCTTAAAATTTGGGGAGACTGCCGGCGAGGGTGCGGAGCAGCAGGGGGGCTGAGGCGCCCACGTTGAGGGCAACGAGGGCGCTGAGGGGTTGGTTGCTGAGGAGGTACACCCAGGCGAGGAAACCGCCCAACATGGGGTTGATGAGGTAGGGGAGGTAGTACACAGGGTCGCGGAAGTTGGGGCGTTCTTCTTTGGGTACTTTGGGGAGTTCGGCGAGACTGAGCAGCTGGATGGCGAGGGCGCCTCCGGCGGCGATGAGTATGAGTTGGAGGTCCATGGGCTTAGTATCTTCGGTTTTTAAAGGCGCCTATTACTTTGTTGACGAGTCCGGGTTGGGCCGGACTTGGGTCTTTGGCGCTGCTGGTGGCTTTGCGGGCTTTGCTTTTGGGGGCTGTTTGGGCCTGCTTTGGGGGACTGTCGCTGCCGTTGTTTTGGAGGTCGGCCTGGAGTTGTTGTTGCATTTTCAGGCCTTGTTCCTGGGCTTGGTGGCGACTGGGTGCCAGTATCCACAAGGGGAGCTGGTGTTGCTTGCCGTTGGGCAGCTGGAGCTGGATTTCGATTTTGTAGTTTGGCATGGTGTTGGGTTTGTGGGGATTAAAGATAGTGATTGTACACGAATTTCACGAATTGGTCCACGAATTTCACGAATTAGTCCACGAATTTCACGAATTGGCACGTATTGAAGCGCAGCGGGGCTGATTTTTCTGAGCGGAGGGTAGGTGAAGGTGTTTTGGGAGATGGGGGGAGATGGAGATGTTGGGGGTGATGGGGGGGCGGAGCTGGTGGAGTGTTTTTTTGAGGTGTATTATTTTGTGGTGTGTATTTTGAATAATGTAAAATAGTTTATACATTGTGGAGTGTTTTTATATTAAATAATTTACGTTATGGCCAGGGGTAGTGTGGTGTTGTTGCCTAAAAGCATGAAGCTTTTGCAAACATTGGGGGAGAATATAAAGTTGGCGCGTTTGCGCAGGAAGTTGACGATGAGTCAGGTGGCGGAACGGGCAGGGATTTCTCGTCCCACGCTTTCTGCTCTGGAAAAGGGGAGTCCGGCTGTTTCTTTGGGGGTTGTTCTTCAGGTTTTGTTGGTGCTGGGTTTGGAGAGGGATCTTTTGCTTTTGGCGGAAGATGATGTTTTGGGAAGAAAGCTTTTGGATGCTGAGCTTCTTGTTAAGGAACGGGGTCCGAAAATGAAAAGGAAATGAAGGTCATGGAACGGAAAGAAATTTTGGTATACGCTCATTGGGTGGGGATGCAAGTCCCATGCTTAATGGGGCTTTTGTATGCCACTCCATCAAGAGGAAAGGAGTTGTTTTCTTTTGAGTACGACAAGGGTTGGCTTCAATCCGATTATGCCCAAATTATTGATCCTGATTTACAATTATTTGAAGGGGCTCAATACCTTAGGGATGAGAAAGCCAATTTTGGTGTGTTTCTGGATTCTTCGCCGGATCGCTGGGGTCGGGTTTTGATGCTCCGCAGGGAGGCAGCCAAGGCGCGGGAGGGGGGACGGCGTGTTAAAATGCTTAATGAGTCGGACTATCTGCTTGGCGTTTTTGACGGCAATCGGATGGGGGGACTTCGATTTAAAACGGAGTCGGGTGGTGCTTTTTTGGATGATGATGTTGCTATGGCGGCACCTCCTTTTGCGGCATTAAGGGATTTGGAGTTTGCGAGTTTACAACTGGAAAAGGAGGATGCTCCGGATAGCCCGGATTACATGAAGTGGTTAAATATGTTGATGGCTCCCGGATCGTCATTGGGTGGCGCCAGGCCTAAGGCCAATGTTCAGGATGTGGATGGCAGTATGTGGATTGCAAAATTTCCGAGTCAGCATGACGAACAGGATGTGGGGGCGTGGGAAATGTTGGCTTATCGGCTGGCGATTGCGTGTGGTATTGATATGGCGCCTTCAAGGATGCAGAGGTTTTCGCATTACCAGCATACATTTTTAACTAAGCGCTTTGACAGGCTGAACGATGGAGGTCGCATTCATTTTGCTTCTGCAATGACTTTACTGGGGCATACCGATGGGACAGACTACCACGATGGGGCCAGCTATTTGGATTTGGTGGAGTTTATTATTCAGAATGGGGCCGACGCGGCCGGGGATCTTAAAAAGTTATGGCAGCGGATTGTCTTTAATGTTTGTATTTCCAATACCGATGATCACTTGCGCAATCATGGTTTCTTATTGACCGCTGAGGGCTGGAAATTATCACCTGCCTACGACATTAATCCAAATCAGTATGGTGTGGGATTAAAGCTCAATATATCGGAGGACGATAATTCCCTGGATTTTGCTTTGGTGAAGGAGGTTGCTCCGTATTTTCGCATTAAGGAAGGGGAGGCTGATGGTATCATTTGTTGCATGAAAAAGAGGGTTGCTCGGTGGGAAGTGATTGCGAGGGATTTGGGTATTTCAAGAAGTGAAGTGGAGCTGATGAGAGGGGCTTTTAGATGTTAGGTCCACGAATTTCACGAATTTGCACGAATTTTTTGATTGCACGGATTGGGTCCACTAATTGGTCCACGAATTTCACGAATTTGCACGAATTGAAGCGCAGCGGGGCTGATTTTTCTAAGCGGAGGGTAGGTGAAGGTGTTTTGGGTGATGGGGGGAGATGGAGGATGAGGATGTTGGGGTTGATGGGGTTGATGGGGATGCTGGGGTTGATGGGGGGATGTATCGATTTTTTTTGAGGGGCGTTGGGCTGGGGTGGCTTGTGTTTTTGGGTCGGTTTTGAGTGGGGTGCTGGGTTATTTAAGGCTTTGATTTTGTTTGGTGTTGGTGGTTTCGTAAATCATAATAATTATTACTGTTGTAGTTGTTTTTGAGGGTAAGTGTTTCTTTTTAAGGTGTTTTGCTCAAAAATATTTGCTGTTTGAGTTGGGTGGATTCTGATATTTTGTATATTTTTGGAATCGTAGCAAGCGGGGCTGACCCCGCTTGCGTTGTACCTTAACGCTTAACTCAAATTTCTGCTATGTCTGAGAACCTTAACCAGGTGGATGTCACCATTCAAATTGCCGGAAGCACATGCGATTACGAGACGCTAACGCTGCACCAGTCGATGCACGGCCATCATTCCTTCGAGATTTTAGTGAACTACAAACCCAATAAGCCGAGCCTTTGGAGCACTACGCCGGAGACGGTGTTTGAGCAGCTGGGGGTGGCTGTGGATATTAAGATGGAGCACCTGGTGACGGGTGAGCTGACGGAGTTTGCGGGTGTGGTGACGAATATTCAGGTGGGGGGCCGCGATGGCGATCAGGGCTATGCACGCCTTTTTGGGGGCAGTCCCACCTTGCTGTTGGACCGGGGTCCGTCGATGGGGGCTTATGTCGATTACACGCTGGGCAATTTGGTGAGTGAGGAGCTGGAGGGCTCGGGGGTGAAGGTGGAGCTGGAGAGTAAGCCGATTTTTGAGGGGATTTTGCCTTATGCGGTGAAGTATCGGGAGACTTCGTGGCAGTTTTTGTCGCGCATGGCGGCGCTTTGTGGGGAGTGGTTTTATTACGATGGTCAGAAGCTGGTGCTGGGCAATCCGAAGCGGGAGGATACTACGCGTGCGGCTTTTGATGTGGAGTTGCAGTCGCTGAACATTTCGGCGGGACTGGAGCAGCTGAATACCGAGCTGTACGACTACGACCCCAATACCGACGATTACAAGGAAGATGCAGCCCCTGAAAGCATC
>NZ_MWUJ01000019.1 GCF_002210225.1 Geofilum rhodophaeum
TGTCCTATTTTTGGGGAAGGCTACATTTACTTACAACTTAATCCGCTAACTTTTAACAACCTTTATTCTTTCCAGCCCTTCTGGCATTGGAAGCCCCCTTGTTGGTGTTCGCTCTTCCCATATTTTATCTAATTCAGTACCTTGGATGTCATCACCATACCAATTTTGGTTTACTTCCGTTAAGTTTAGTTTTTTGTAAGCTGCTTTATCTGTAGTGCCAATAAAGACCATACCTTCTTTACCTAACTTAAAAACACCAAAAGTATAACCCCTATACTTACCATATGTCCTTACCTGGTAAGCATTATCAATATCTTTCACGTTTACTATTAGCTCGTATGTATCTTTTCTATGTATACTTTTTTCAAACCCGGGGGATGGGCTATTTTCACCTTTATAACTTAAAAGTACTCTTTCATCATCATCTCTTATGTTTGAAAGTTCAAGGTGTAGCCCCTTAAAAAACGTATAATCACTGTTTCTCATAACGATCCTTTAGTTTATTGGCACAAATTTTCCTGCACTTTTTGAATAAACTGCACGGAGTTTTTCAGCACCATCCGAAAACACTTCCCAAAGCTCAGCGCCTTCCTGTAATTCAAACCAGTCATCCATCTTCCATTCCGGAACGGCCAGCCTTCCCTTGTTGGCTGCAGTAAAACCATGGCCGGTAAATGGAGGGGGATCTGTAACTGTGCCAAGGTTGGCAGGACTTTTTGGGACCTCTATTTTAGTAATATTATCCGCCTTAAAGCGGATAATCCCACAACTTTTATCTGCAGCGGAAAATTTAGTCCCACTATAATCCAGTCGCATGCCATAATAAATATCTTCCACGTTGGAAAGGTGCTTTGCATCTGCAGCTGTAGTTACGTATCCCTTGCAACTTGTATATTTACCTGATGTATAATTGGCAATGTCAGAATAAGGAATTGTTTTTTGCATCAAAGTATTTGATGTAGGTTCTGGGATGCTATTTCTAACCTTGTTAATTAAAGATCTTTGCTTTATAGATAAGTCTGCAAAAGGTGTTTTTTGGATCTCTTTAAAAGTATTCATATCAATACCTTCTTTTGCAAGAAGGGCATCAATGTTGTCGGAAAAGCCGGTTAACGAGGCGATATGCAGCTTCCCGTATTTTATGGGATTGGTTCCTTTTGCCAAACTTATTATGCTGCTTGCATCAGGATAGTTGTCCGTATGTTTTTTGGCTTCTGATAATTCGTCCAGTAATTTAGCTTTGCTATTGCTGTTATTAATAGCTGTTGAAAGATCCGTCAGTTGGTCAGCTGTAAACGTGTAATCCGGGTGTTTGATTACCGTTTTTAGATTCTCAAGGTTTTTAATATCCAACCTTACAACAGGTGAACCATCAAGCAACCCCCAAGCCTCTACAATACCCTCGTCAATTTTGGAAAGGTTGTTTTTAAGCAGGTTGGCTGCATCGCTTACCCGGCCATCAGCTTTGGCAATATCGGCAAGGAATTCGGGTTGTTTTGCTTCGCTTAGCCCGTTTAGCTTCTTTAAAACAGCATTTAACTGGTTTCCTGTGGGTATTTCATCGGCCAGTTTGCTTATGGTGCTTATGTGGTTTTGGTTCCTGTCAACCAATTTGGCCACCTCGAACAGTTCGTCATCCAGTTTCGCAATTTTGGCCGCTTTGAACTTTTTGCCAATCTTGCTTACCGCAGCAGCGCCCTCTACAGTCAAGTCAATGGTTTTTACCACACCACCAACCTTGGAAACATACTTCACATAGGTTACCCCCTCAAATACAAATGGTATCGCTGCCAGGTAAGAAAGCGAGGCGTAAAAATATTTTCCTTCAAGGGTGTAAAGAAAGCCATTGGCAAGGTCAAAAGGCGCACCAAAAACAGGTACTGTGCCAAGTGCATCAAGGGTGAAATGAGGGTCTTTGAAGAATTCGCCCCAAATGGCAAAAACGGCAAGGATAATGTCTTTGGCCTCCAGTTGTGGCTGGGTCTGTGGCGACCAGTCCACCCACATGTTTTTGGCCTCGTCCCATCGGTAGAAGTAATTGTTCAGTTCCTGGTCTGCATTTGTATATATGTATTCGGTTTTGCTGCCGATGGAAAGCATCATCAGCAAACCACCCTGCCCGTAAATGTTAAATACTGACTGTTTGGCATTTTCCCTTAAATCAAGTTCGGTAAGGTTGAGCGGTGGAAGTATACAGGCATCATCATCCGTGATGGTTTTTAAGAATTTTGCTGTAGTAAACTGTAACCCGTCCAACGGCTTTAAATCGCCATCCCCTTTATGCTTCGCTGTTGGTTTATTTCCAGCCTCAGAAAGCATCACTGTTTTAAACTCTATGGCGCAGTTTTTACGGTAGCCCAAATAAACCAAAGTGGCAGGAATGTTATTTGATGCGGTCAGGTCTTCTTCATAAAATGCGATATTCCCATCGCTATCTTTTACCCTGTCCACAGGTTTTTCGGCACCGGGGTTGATCATCCGGGCATAGCCCAAGAATTTCTTCTTTTCAAAGTTGTAGAGGGCAACATAATTCCCCTGTTTGTTTTTAAAGCCTGTCAATGCGCCATCGGCAATGTTGTCCGTGAACCTAGAGGCAAAATTCAATGATGTTACATTGTCATGGATGGTTATCGGGATTCCCGCGGGGGTTAGGCAGGTGTATGCGTTTTGGGTTTCATCGGGGTTGTTCCCGATAGAAATGTTTTCCATTGTCAGGTAAGCAGGGTCAATATAAGCCCCTTCCTCCTCATCCTGCGCCCATGCAAACAACATCGTCTGCGGGTTATGAATCAAATCCCATTGAGGTTATCATCAGCACGGTAAAAACCGGTAGCCACCAGCTCCACTAAATGGCCTTTTAAGCCTTATTTCAAAGAACGTTACATCTAATGCTCTGCAAGATAGAAAAATTCCCTTAGTTACTTTTTTCTTCAATTGAAGTTTTTCATTTGAAGGGTTTTTCATTTGAAGGGATTTTCAATTGAAAAAAAAGTTCAAGGGTGAAGTGGTGCCCGGATTTGAGCGGAACCAGGCATTTACAACCCGTAGGCAACTTCTTAAGCCTGGCGTTGGCAGGTCAAGGCTTTTGGAAAAAATACTACCCTGAGGAACGACGGGTGGAGATTTTTTTCAAAACCCGAAGGGCTTGGCCTTGCGCGGGGTTGGCCGGTGGGCTTTAACTTGGCCGAAGAGGTTTAAATGGCGGTTTTTTTAGGGGTTGAAGTGTTATTGTAAATGAGTGATTTCCTTCTTTTCTTCTTTGATTACAACCTGCTGATAATATGAAACTGTGCGAAGGTAAAACAGCCTTGAGCCAGCGCTGGGATAGTGGCTGCAAAAAAGTGGAGTGAGGCACGAACGAAGCGGTTTGCAGACGCTGTGCGCGCGAGCCGACTGCGAGTATGACCGAGGCCTGACGGTGAGAGCTGACGAAGAATGAGGAAGCGAAGCCGGCAGTGGCGTTTACGCTGAGGCTTTGGCGTGGTTATTGATTTTTGGGTTGGCTTTTGTGGGGCGGACAATAACCATGACAAAGGCGAACCGAGGGAGTTAGCAGGCGAGCCTAACACAGCAGCGGTTGGATGCGTGGCGGCTTGGGCCATAGCGTAGAGAGGCACGAACGGAGCTCTGGACCAAGTGGCCTAAGCAGACAAAGGAGCTGCAGTGAGGAAGAGGAAGGAAGGCAAAAATCATGACAAACTGGAGCGTAGCGTAACCCGGAGGGAACCGAAGGGCGGACGGCGCTTGTTTTCACCTTATAAAACTTTCTTTTTAAAAAAAGTGCCGGACGGTTTGGCGTGCTTTTTTGCTGACTGACGAGGACGAACACCGCTTTACCGGGTCTGTGCGGGGGGTTTATCCCTTCATTTTATCGGGGTCTTGTCTGGAGTCAAAAATATCTGTGATGTAAATATATTCTCCAACAACCCTATAAATAATTTTATAATGACTTTCAATTAAGCGACGATGGCCTAATCCTAAATCTTCTAAATAGGGTTCTTTTTGGCCTTGTAATGGATGCAGCAATAGGGTATCTGCAGTATCAAATATACTATCCCTGATTTCCATTAACTTTTCAGGAGTTACTTTAGGAGCAATAAGACTCAAAGCTTCTTCAAGGCTAAACAAAGCCTGTTCTGTGTAAACAAGCTTCATTACAACCCTAAATTTGCAGTTCTTCTCTCCATTTCTGCTCTTGAAAAGACCCGCCCCGACTGGATATCATCTTCTGATTTTCTGGCTCTATTTCCCAGCTTAGCTTTTAAGACTTCCTCTTTACGGAGCTTCTCGTAAAACTCATTAATAGTATTTTCATTTGCTCGATGCAAATAACTATGGATGAAGTCTCTTTTTTCAACTACGTTCATAACTTCCATTGTTTTATCTCCTACAAATTTAACGATTTAAACTTGGTTTTAGTTCTATTTTAAAGGATGATATTTCTCCAACTCCTTCTGCAAATCCTCCAGAGTGTCCATTCTATAGCGTTCAGTACTACTAACATATTTGTGGCCGGCCATGTATTGCACTTCTCTGAGGTTGTAATGTTTGAGCCAATTGGTAATGGTGCTTGCACGGATTTGGGCCATGTTTGTGAGTCTGGGTTCATAGCGTTTTATCATGGCTTTGATTCTGGACATGCCGCGAATTAGACGCTTTTTGTGGAACAGGTAATTCCCTTCTATTTTATCGTTTAAAGACTTTCTATCAGTTAAAAGATATTCGTGCAGGGGTAGTATTTGAAAGGGTTTTAGGTCTAATATCCGCTTATTGGCTCGTTTGGTTGATGGAACGTAAATCTTGCCTTTATCAAGCTGCAGGTGGTGTATTTCAAGCTTTGCCAGCTCTTGTTCCTGCAAGCCCTGATAAATGCGCAGGCCTAAAATAAGGTGGTAGATTCTTAATGTTTTTTTATGTGTCCACTGGCTCTGGCTTTCCGGGAAGTTCTGGTAGATGTGGTCGAGCTGCTTTTGGGTAAATAAATCGTGGGGTATTCTTCGTTGAACACCTTTTACACGTATGGGTTCCGCTACATTGGGCAAGGCTTTAAAGTCTAGGTAATAACTGATTTTCTTTAGCTCCATGTTGATGGTTTTGGGACCTATTCCCTGGCCTTTCCGGTAGCGGATGTACCCCATCAGCGTTTCATGGTCGATTGGCTCAACAATTGGCTCAATTAATTCAATTGGTTCTTTTCTTTCAATTGAAGAAAAAGAACTTAAGTCCATATTGGCAGATGCATTCAAATAAGGTTTGAACTTCTTTTCAATGAAAAGAGTGTAATCAAGGATGGTGTTCTTACCAAAGCCTTTGCTTGTAAGGTACTTTTCAAAGCTTTCTGTTTCGCCTTGCTCTTTGGATTTCGCTTTACTCAGCATTCCTCCTCCTTTGCTAAGTGGGTGTATTTCTGTGTGGTTTCTATTGATTTATGGCCCAGGAACAGGGCTATGTTTTCTAAGCGCATACCATCTTGCAAAAGATGCGTAGCAATGGAGTGCCGCAAAATATGCAGGCCAAAGGATTTTTGTTTCAGCATTTCATTGTTGGTTTTACTTTTCAGGAGCTGCAAGCGGTGGTACATGCCCTGTATGCTCCATCTTATGCCACCCCGGCCAAGTAATAAAGCTTGCCCTGATTCATCGGGGGCTTTGGATTGCTTTGCGTTTAACAAGTGGGTTCTTTGGTTAATGATGTATTCTTGAAGGTCGGCTTTTACTTGTTTGCTCATGGGTACGTATCTTTCCCGGTAGCCTTTGCCTTTTCGTACATACAAAAGGTTCTTTTCAAAAAGAAGGTCGCTCTGGTTAAGGGCGGCGCCTTCGCTGGCTCTAAGGCCACAACCATAGAAGATGTCAAGCATGGCGGTATCTCTTTGGTTGTACAGGTTGTTTTCGTCTTTGGCTGCTTGGTAAAGGGTCTGTATTTCTGCTTTGCTTAGGTAGGTAGCGGCTTCGGTGGTTTTTAACAGTTCTGCCTTGAAGCTAATCAGGGCTTTCCCGCTTTGCTGCAGGTATTTGCCGAGCAGACGTAGCGTTGTGATGTGCTTGTTGATGTAACCCGGACTTAAACCGCCTGTTTTGTTGCAGTTGGGGCGGTGTTGCAGGTATTCTAAATACTGGCCTACCTGCTTGTTTTTAAAGTCTCTTAAGCTGCGGGTGCCTTGGGATTCCAAAAAGGCAAAGAACTCTTGTGCGTTCCAGTTCATTTGCTTTATACTCCGGGCTTTGTAGCCTAATGTTTCGAGCCAGATGGTAAAGCTTTCCACCAGGTGCAGAAACTGCTTGCTTTTAATTTCTCTATTAACACTTTTCTGGGTCACGGGTCGCCAAGGCTTTAAGTATTGTTAATGAGTTATTTCTGTGACCCAAATCGCATGAACCGCCAGAGGGTCGCCAGCCTATCGCCGGATTTCGTTTTTGAGCTTATTTATTTGATTTTTAAGATGCTGTTTTACATCTTCACGCAGCTTTGCGATATCGTCCCACCAGAGTATTTTGTATTTGTAGCCCCGGTTTTGGTAGCCACCCATTTGTTGGATGTATTCCAGTTCTATCAAATCGCTGATGTAGCGTTGCAACTGGCTTTTGCTGATGTTCAGGGCGTGGCGGATTTCACGCTGCATAAACTCGTATTGTTCGGGGTTGGATTTTGTTTTGATATGGTGCTTTAGTTCTTCGTAAAACTGGCGCAGGGAGCCATCGAGTTCATCCACTTTTAAAAAGATACTGTCGAACATGATTTCATTGGCGATTTTAAGGTCTTCGGTATCGGTTATTATCCGGCCTTGTGCGTCCTTTTTTCTACGGTACTGGTTGATGATGGTGACTTGCTTAACAAAAGCTAAATAGAGCTCGTTCAGGCGTCTTATTTTATGGGCTTTTTCGGGCAAATGGATTTGGTAGGCAAAAGGATTAATGACTTTGCAGGGCTTGAGCATTCTTACAAGGTTTTGCAAAAGGGTGCTTGCCTCTCGCTCTTTCTCTGCATCTATGAGCCCGGCAGCTTTCTGCTTTTGGTAGTTCATTATCCGGGCGGTTTGTTCCTGGCTTTCATCAACAGCAATGATGAAAAGACGGCTCATGTTGTCTTCATATATTTGGCCGTGGGTGGTGGCGCAGATGCTGGCCATGGGACCTCTTACGATTCTTTGGGCGCTACGGATATTGCCGTTTTCGTCCTTTTGGCTGGTGGAGCTGCTTAGTTGGTTGTTGCTTATCAGCTCACGCCAGGCAAAGAGGGCTTCTTCTTTTAGGCCATCAATGTCTTCTAAGCAGATGAGCTTGCCTCTAAAAAAGTATTCGTCGTAGTTGTAAAAGCTGTTTTCGGTTACCCGGGTAAATTTCACCACTCTTTCGCCTGGCATCAGTTCGGCTATTTTGGAGAGTAGGTGGGTTTTACCGCTGCCGCTGCTGCCTTGTATCAGGGCGTGCAGGGTATCGGGCATTTTATGGCTGGTAGCTATCACAAACAAAAAAAGACGGTTATTCTCCTCTCCGGTAATGCCGCTTTGGCCGATGAGTTGGTTTAGCTTCTGGATTAGGTCTGCTTGTTGCAGAAAAGCTTTGCATCTGGCCTGCTGCGCCAGGGTTAGGGTTTTATCGCTGTCTGCATCTTTGGTGCTTTGCTGTAGCTGGTTTTCCCGGTATTCTTCCAGCAGGTCGGTTAGTTGCGACAGGTCGTTTTCTATAAGGTCGCTTCTGAGTTCCAGTTTCTCGGCTGCTTCCCGGGCTTCTTTTCTGACTTGCTTTTCTTCGTACAAATCCAGTCTTGTGCGGTATTTGATGGCGGTTTCCAGATGCTGGACGTCCAGACTGATTGTCATGCGGTCGAAGGTTTTGGGTAGGCTGCCTTTTACAATATAACGGGCGGTTTGGGTAGTATAAGTGATTTTGTTGGGCTGCTCTGTATTTAAGGGTGATTGGGTTTGCGCCATCTGCAAAGCTTTGGATGGGTGGCTTCCTTTTTCTTTCCCGAGGCTCCAGGTCGGGATTTCGCTTCGCTCAACATTTGAAAAATCTTCAGTTGAAGAAGAAGATGGTGGTAAAGGTTGGTGGTTGGTGCTGCAGGCCGGCTGTCGTTCTTCGATTAGTTGCAGTATGGCTTCCTTTCCGTAGTTCATCCAAAGACTGTTGATGTCCTCGTCTTGGGGCGTGGCAACAATGCTGATTGTGACGCCCTGCCCTGCCAGTTCCTCGGCGTATTTAAGGGCTCCTTCTTTGCCGGCCCGGTCGCCATCAAAAAAGAAGATGATTTCCTTTTCTGTTGTTGTGTTTATTCCTAAAGGATTGCTCCATGCTGTTATGGCCCTCTTGTGTTCTGCGCTTAAGCCATTAGTGCCGTAGGCGGAGAGTATCGAAGCATCTTTTAATTCTACGATTTGGATAAGACTGGCAGCATCGATGATGGCTTCGGTGATGATTAATGTATGGGTGTCTTGTGGCGGATAGCTTGGATAAAGGCCTTTGCGGTTTTCGCTGTAGTAATGGCGGCCGTACTCTATGTTATAGCCGTTGCTTTCTGTTATTCTGCGGCCGTAAAGGCTTGTGATATTGCCCGCCTGGTCTTTCAACGGGAAGGTGATGCACTGCTTGAGTTTGTTCCAGTACTGGCCACTGTTATAGCCGATTTCCATTTCGGGGTTTAGGCCACGGCCTTTAAGGTAGTCTAACGCTTTGGGGCTGCGGGGAAGGCTTGCTATTTGCCGGGCAAAAAGCCCTGCAAAATCTTCGGCCTTCCCCTTGGCAGCTCCTTTGGATGCAATCCCCATTACATCTTTAGCGTTGGTTTCTTCTCCTGCAAGTGCTGCAGCTTTCTTCAAAGCTTCATGCTTACCGGAAGCTGAGCCTGTCGAAGCTTCGTATTTCTCAATAAATTCTATCTGGTCACCGGTGGCACCACATCCAAAGCAATGGAAGGTACCGGTTTCGGGGTATATTTTGCAGCTTGGTTTGTCGTCTTGGTGGAAGGGGCATTTGATGTGGTGGTTTTTGTCTATTTTGATGTTGTAATGGGACAAAACCTTGGTTATGGGCAGATGTTTTTTGATGTCGGGGATTTGCATTGGAAAATTATTTTAAAAACTTTTCAATAAAACTATCAGATACAAAAACATCTTATAATTTTTAGAACTCCAAAAACTATCCACTTTATTCCTGTCTTATAATTATGTAATTTTGCAACAAATGAGAACTATTGTATGTTTTAGCATCTTGTAGTTATGAAAACAGGTAAGATTATTGCTGACTTACGTAAGTCCAAAAACATGTCACAAGGTGACCTGGCAAGCCAGACTGGCATATCTCAGGTTATGGTGGGTAAATACGAGCGTGGCGATGCCATACCATCAATCGAAGTGGCCAAAAGAATTGCTGATGCTCTTGAGGTTTCTCTCGATTATCTGGTTGGAGAGGGAGTTAACAGCAAATTTGATAAAAACACGCTTAAGCGTATCGAAGAAATTGAACTCCTGGAAGAAGATAAAAAACGAACATTGTTTGACGTGATTGACACATTTATACGGGAATCTAAAGGCAGAAAGGCCTTTGCTTTGTAAAATTATGCTGCTATTCCAATTAAATATCAGACAGTTTAGTTATGGCCTGTTCTTTTAAGAAAATATACAACATCATTGAACCCTCATTTAGAGGGCTTGCTTTTATGCTTTTCGCATTAGTTATCAACTGGAATTATGACAAATGGGTGACCGTTGACGCTGAAAGCACCCTACTTGCCAAAAACAAAATGATTCTCGCTCTTTTTTCTAGAATTGATGATTGGGGTGGCAAGGTTCTTTTAATAAGTATTTTTATTGGAATTGGACTACTGATAATACTCAATGACTACTTAAAAAAAGCAGACTAACAAAATGCCGGCTATCCAACGTAATAGGGAGAAAAACTAAACCCGGCCATGTATTTCAGCTAAAACCTCCCCAGTATTTACATCGATATGATATCTCATCATTGAACCATCATGAATTTCAACAACATCACGATTAGCATATTCCTGCCTAAACCAATCATCAGTCCGACAATTAACAAAAGCAGCATGTTTATAGGGGACCTGCCAAATAATCTCTGCACAAGAATCTACCCCATACACTAATCCTCCATCCATCTTCAGGAGCTCACTCCTTTGGGCTTCAAATTCCACCGCATCTTTTGCTCGAACTTGAACCACTAACACATTGGAAAACTCCACAACTCTATTTATACTAAGCACAAAACAAACAGGCTTCTCATTGACAATTAGCACATTATTCGAATAACCATATTTCATATCTTCTTAATCATTTAGTCTTTCAAACTCGCCAACGGGCTTAAACCATGCATCATACATCGGATTACCTGAATCAAAACCAACAATCTGATACTGAATTGCTCCACCTTCTTGAATCAGCGCTGGACTAACATGACTCCATTCTTGGAAACCAGCGGTACTTTTCCTTATAATTGTACCCTTTGGCACTTCCACAAGAGCTACCTTGGTAGGCTTTTCACCAAAACCTCCGCTATAAGGTATTGCAAGCTCTTCAATAATATCATCAATACTATCATACTTTTTTAAATCCTCAATACGAATAATCCATTCCCCTTGCATACGTTCACCAGTATAAATCCGAGCAAAATAGGCTGTCTCCTCTAGCTCCATATCAGTTACAGGCATCCCCCTATGATACGGATAGTTTTCATATCGGGGATTTTCAATTTTATAAGATGCATAAAGCTCATTATGAGCTCTCTTAACAACAGTCCCTGGCTTGAACTTTATTGTTGTCCGATTAATTGTTTTAAATAGCAACTCTGCCTCACTTAACCCAACAGAAGCACTTTCCCTAAATCTCGCAGCATCATCATCCAACTCATCTAAATACCTAACTATCTCATCAATATCGGCATCACTAACCCCCTTACTTCTTAATTTTATTCTGAAATCTGGAAGCGATTTTTTGGCTATCCCTTTAAGTTTAATCAGGTTATTCTTAAGTGCTTTCCCTGCTCCAGGGGCTCTTTCAGTAGCAATACGTATTAATAATGCAGTCGCTGCTCCCTGTAAATAATCCGAATAGACCCGATCAAACTGCACATCCTCTTTAATTCTGCCATTATCAAAGAAAGCTCCATAAAGAGGTGTTATAAATGTCTCAAGAAACTGATTGTCAATTAGGGCCTCAGTGCCAGAAATGGTCGTTTGATAATAATCAATTCTGCCAGGAACTTCAGACAAATGGACATCTTCAAAAACATGCAGTATAAAACTCTGAAGGGTCACATCCAGAGTAACTCCAACAGCTACATCAATAGCCTTCTTCCGAGTTAAATAACCGGTAAAAAATGAGCCCCCTTCATTTACAATTGCCGGAAGTGATTGCTCTAAAATAGGAACAAGAAGGATCTCTACTGCAGCTGGGAAAAACGCTGCACCAAGTCCAGCTCCCACCATAGTATTTAGCCCCTTCATAAACTCAGTCTCGTAGCCAAGACCTTCACCCATTGGAACAAATGGATGCTCAAGCAAACAAGGGTCTTTATATATAGCTGTCCTTAAAATGCGGCTATCCATTATTGGCGATTCGGCATAATCACGCAGCAAATGACCGCAAGGCATGAAGGTAAATTCATCAATACCTGAAACAAGAGTACCAGCTGCGCTATAACTCCCCCAGGAGCTTGGCTCTGGAAACCATTTGTTATTATTAATTTGCCGGGAAATAAATTCATCCTTGTCAATATCCCACAAAAGCAGGGAATAACTTGATTTTTCAGTTTCAGTTTGAGTTTCCTTCCCTGTCCCCATGAAAGAAATATTCGTGTTACCACCTTCTTCTTTATACCCGGCGAACAAATCCGTTGTAACCTCAGCTTGAAAAGATAAACTTGAAGTTTTAAAGCCGTAGATAGCCTCAGAGGAAATATGTTTTACATCAATCCCATGTTCAGCATCTTTTAAAACAGCAACTTCTGAAACACCCTCAAGCCATATCGGAAACAATGACGGAGCTAAATACAAACCCGAAGCTTTTGGAGCCTTAATCCAATTTAAATTTGCAAGGTTAATCTTATACGCCCCCTCTTCCTCATCCTGCGCCCAAGCAAACAGTATACTTTCCGGGTTATGAATCAAGTCCCATTGGTATTTCCACAGGTCGGTGCCGCCGTTGTAGTCCATGAGATTTTGGGTTTTGGACTCATCCTGTATAAATTCTTCGGGACTAAAGGTGTGGCGAAGATTGAAGGCGCCGTGACCCAGTTCGTGGGCTACAATAATGGGGGAGGGATTGTCGTAAATGAAACCTACCTGACGATTAAGGGGCATGTAGCCGGCCAGACTGCGATCTTTAAAGGTGGCTCCCTCCACAAAGAAAAGGTATAGGTCACCTCGCTCAATTTTACGACCGGTGGCTACATAGGCATCTACAATGGCAGTTTGGTCGTCGTTGTAGGTGCTGAATGTACCGGATCCCTCATGAGTCATTCGTCCTCCAGGGAAATGGACACTTACACCGGGCTCAGAGACTACGGTCCATGTGGCAATGGCTTGCTTATAAACCTGCTTCAGGGTATGCTCCAACTGACTTTGGGTGGGCATCTTTGCCCCATTTACAGGTACAACATGCACGCGTTTGAGTGTGTTGTCAAAACTTACAACGTTGAGTTTTCCTACAACTTCTTCGGTGCTGTCGCTGAGGGCCCGGTAAGCATACAGAGCCCGATTACTACCGGCTATATGACCCTGAACATTAAGCGCGCCAGTGGCAGATAGTGCGGGAATACCCATTTCATCCCGGAAACTGATGTCGCTTGAGGCATCGGTCAAAACCTTATCGTACCTGAAACTTTCAACACTCTTAAAGGCGGGTCGGTACCCATTATCCAGACTTGGATAAAAACGTTGAATCCTTTGCTTTAGAGGGTCGTAGGCATCAAAACCATAGTTCTGCTTATCGTAGGGTAAAAAACCAACCATGGAGCCCTCGGTAAGTTGCTCCTTTTCTTTCTGCTCATTGTAGCTTTTCACCAAACGATTGTTCCCACCGGTTGCTTTAAACTCCTGTACACCCATAGGCTCCCCTTTGGAGCTGATTACAACCTCATCTCCATCGGCATTGGCAATCAATTTCTGCTTGGCTTCTTCAAGGCTAACACCCATTGGTCGCTCAACAACGGCGTCTTGTTCAACAACTACGGCATACAATTCACCGTCTTTTACAACAACGTAATCAAACTCTTGCTGAACGGAAATGGTGTCCACTATGCGGGTTTTGGCGGTCACAGTAGCCAATTGATCCAAAAAATCGTTTCCCTTCTCAACCAAAACATCTACTCCAACTAAAAATTTAGGGTCGTTGATGCTTTTGTAATCCATGTTTACAATAACATTGTCGGTGTTCACCTGCAAATCGGAGAACTCGCAGGGGACTTTCATGCCCCACAACTCGCCCCAGAAGTAAAAAATGCCACTATAAATGCCGTTGCCTTGAGCATTCACTTCGCGCACAATAAATCGGGTAGTGCCCGTTTTATTCGTCAGGGTATCTCCAACAGTCAGGTCATGGCGCAGCTCAAAATTGGTCAGCTCAACATCGGGTAAATCGTCACTGCAGGCACAATCGGGACAATCATCGTTGCTTTCATCCGGTTTTTTGTCAGGAATAAGAAGCGAAGTCCAGGAAGAATAATCGCTTACCGAAGCAGCATCTCCATTACAAACGGCCTGCACCCTCAACTCGTAAGTCTGTCCCCTTTCCAACTGAAAAAACTCCACCTTACTATCGTACGTCTCACTAGCTGAAAACCAGTCGGTCGCGGCATTTCGTACCTCTACGTTAAAAGAAGTATGGTTCTTTTCAGGCGTCCAGACAAAAGAGCCCTTTTGCCCCCCGGCCGTAGCGCTAATATCACTTACAGCTTCGCAACGCGACTTGTAAGTAAAGGTGCGCACCTCGCTCTGTCCGTTTTGTGCAAAGGGTACCAGGCCGCTCTCATCGAAGGCCGTTACCCGCCAGGCATAAGTCATCCCCTCTTCCATCATAACGGAAGCAGGATTAAAGGAATAGCTGTTGGTACTGGTTACATGCTCGTAAAAAACCGGCATGGAGCCAACAATATTATAGGGATTAACTCCCTTTACACGCACTTCCCAAAGTTCAAACTTATAGCGAATACTGCCGGCCGAAACGGGACTGCCAACATTGCTGGACAGCCAGGAAAAAGTGATTGGGACACCCACATATTGTCCCAATTCTGCATCGTTGGCGGGCAAACGCAAAACAGGTGGATGACCCAGAGCCATCCAGGCACTGGTTGTACCGGTATTCGAAATTACCCTATTGGTATGGAAGTGCAATACCTCTATCGAGAACCTGTAAAAACCCTCGGGCATCTGCCCGCTTCTTTGGTAAGCCTCCTTACTAAAACCCTTAAACTGCAGGTTGTTCAAATTAAAATAATCGTAAAGGTCTTCACCAAACAGCACTGTAGCGCTGCCCCCATCCAGATAAATGGGGGTAGTATTAAGCGTAACGGGGGTTTCAATAGTCGCCCCTGCCGTTTCCATCGTCAAGCGCAACTTAACCGGAAGGTTAGCCACCTCCAAATCGTTCACCACAATGGTAACCATCAGACGCTGCGAACCATGGGCGCTGTAATCGCTCAATTGCAGCGAGTAGGGCGGCAGCAGAGAGGGACTAACAAAAATGGGGTAATTACTTTGCGCCAAGGCGCTAAATGACGCAATTACCATTTGCACTAAAAAGACGAATATGAGCAGGGCTTGGCGCATTTCAGGATCTTATTCAATTACTATTTTAACTTGTCTTCTCTCCTTGCCGGCCGATAATACAACCACATAAACACCAGTATTCGCATTGGCCAACACAAACGATTCGGCATAAGTTTCCATCCCACTGCTCCTCCGCTCAGCCAACTTCTGGCCCATGCTAACGCCAAACACAGCCAAATGAATGTCTGCTGCCTCACGAAGCTCAACATCCACATTAAAACGACCATCATTGGGATTGGGCGATACACCAAAGCGCTTTATCAGCGGATCCTGATAGCCCAACAGCTCATCCTCCGGGTCGACATCGCCATCAACCATAATTTCGACCTGCTTCACCTTCCGTGAAAAACAGCCCCCCGAATAAGCATAAAGCGTCACATTATACATCCCCTCATCCAGCGTTTTCAGATGCAAAACATAGTCATCCACCTCTCCAGCCAGCTCCTTACTGAACGCGGCGTCGGGATACGCCCAACTCAGGCTGTCCAGAGGGAGGTTAGAAAGTTCGAATAGCATAAGGGTATCACCGAGCACAGCTTCAGAAGTCATCAAAAAATCAGCCTGTAAAGCATCGTTGCCGATGCTTACCGAAAGGGTGTCGTAGGCATAGCATCCCCGATCGTTGGTCACCCTAAGCGCATACTCACCTTCAGCAGCTACCATAAAATAGCGTTCTTCAGACAAAAGTTCCTCCCCCTTGGTCCAGCGATGGGCCATAAAATCACGGCCATCAATCACTATGGAGTTACCGGGACACATACTTAAGTCCTCACCCACATCAACCACCTCCTTGGGCGGCTCATTAATCTCGAAGCTTTCCTCAAACAAACAATTATTGGCGTCGGTAAACGACAAGGTATAAAGCCCCTTACTAAGATTCTCAGCAGCCGGGGTGTCGGCCCCGTTACTCCACAAAAAACGATAGTCGCCCACCCCTCCAAAAGGGCGAATCTCAATGCGACCGTCACTGTAACCAAAGCAATGCGCATCCCTCAATTCAACAAGGCTCAATCCCAGCGTATCGGGACTAGCCACATCAAAATACCTGGTTGTTTCACAACCATTGGAATCACGTACAGTCACCCAATGGCGTCCCGAAGAAAAACCATCAACACTATCCCCCTCCGCACTATTCGACCATTCAAAACCATAGGGAGCAAAAGGCTCGGCAGGAGTAACCCCGGTTACAGCAGCCTTACCATTACTGTCGCCAAAACAAAGCACAGGAGTAGTAACGACTTGCAAAATTTGAGGAAGTGTAGATGCATTAACGGTTTGCTCCAAACCCGTTGTACAATTGTTTTTGTCCCACACCCTCAAGCTGTAATGACCTCCCTGCTCCAAGCCATCTACTGAAGACCCGGAACTGAAAACAGTTCCCGAATTGTCGGTCCACTCATACCTATAGGGCGCAGAACCACCCTGCATAAGCACTTCAATGCTGCCATTATCGGTATCGCAGGTGGTATGCACAACATCGGCAACACCAAAAATCAGCTCATCGGGTTGCGGCACATACACCGAAAGCGTGTCGGCAGCCATACAATTATTGGCATCCGTAAAACGGTAAACGTACCGCCCTTCAGGCAGATTGTCGGCAAACAAAAACAAACCATCCTCAGTATCCGTACCAAGTACAGCGGTAGATGCCCTCCAGGCAGCCCCTTCCTCCAATAAAGCATAACGGTAAGGACCCGTTCCGCCATCCACATCAAAATAGACCTTTCCATCCCCTCCGCCATAACAATCAACGCTGTCTACCAATGCCACATTGGCCCGAAGCAAGTCCGGTTCAGTTATGTTTATATCCACACTGTCCACGATTCCTTTTTGATCCATCGTAAAGAACTTATGCTCTCCTACAGGCAAATCGGACCAACGGAACGATTTCAAAAACTCCGGCTCGCTGGCATGGCGGTAATGATAGTTACCCCAGCCACCCTGCGCCTCAACAGTCACCCATGCATCCGTATAGTTAAAGCAAGACTGATTGGCCGAATCAGTAATCACAAGCTCCAATTCAGACTGAGGCTCGTCAACTTCTACCTCCCGGTTAATTTCGTTATCGTAACGATCGCGCACACGGACCCTGTAAGTACCGGCGGCTAAACCCGAGATCCGGCCCTCATTACCCAGTACCCCATTAGGAACCGGTACCAAATCACCATCAAGTGTTTCCCATCCAAAAGTAAAATCAGGAGCACCACCCTGCACCGAAACCACCATACTGCCATCACCAGCTCCTACCTTCGAAACATGCGAAACATCCACCCTGCCAAACACAAAAGGCTCATAAGCGATCACTTCAAAATCAACCACCTCGCGCCCTGCAGGCCCATAAGCAACAACCGCATACGTTCCACCCCCTAAACCATTAATCGCAAGCACACCCTCATGTAGGCCATCGGCAGCACCATACAAACGAACAACAGAATCATCCGGAAAAAACACATGTGCAGAATCAAGGCCGGCCTGCTGTGCCAACAAACGCACGAAACCATTGCTGGCACCCAAACCCCTTTCATGTCCAATAGTGTCCACCACCATAAAGCCATCATTAAAGTCAGGAAGAAGCAAAGCAGCACTTTTTTCACAGCCATTTTCCTCACTAACCAGAACTCTATAATAACCCGAACCAACACCATTCAACTCGTCGCCTGCAGCATCCAAGGCAAGATCCGGTTCAAACAGGTTGGTCCAACGATACACATAGGGCGCAACCCCACCCTTAACCAAGGCACGCAAACTGCCGTCTTCAGCACCAGGTGAGGAAACAAAATGCACTGCAACAAGGGAGACATCCAACAGATTTTCACCATTCAGAGAGCCGGTAAAATCAGTCCGACAACCATTGGCATCGAGGGCGGTAAACCGGTAATCTCCAACCCCCAATTCAGGCGCAGTAAAAGCCTCCGAATCACTCCCGGCCAATGCCGTACCACCCTCATTAAACATCTGATAAGGACCAACACCACCAGAAACCTCAAACGTCAATGCGCCATTATCTTCACAGGTAGGCAACACCTCATCAATCAACCTGGCCTGCAGCAATCCTGGCTCATTAATGGTAACCCTAACACTGTCCACAGCACCAAGCGAATCCTCAACCATAACAAGATAAGTGCCCGCATATAAAGACTCGAAGGTAGGCACCTTGGACGCCCCTCCCTGGCCAAGCACCCGATAGGTGTATCCACCCCAACCACCAGAAGCCTCCACACTTAAACTACCAACCCCGGCATTACAAAGCGCATCGGTCACGACTCTTTGCTCCAGACGCAACGCATCTTCCCGCTCGTCAACCTTTATGGGCGACATACTTGCAAGGCAACCCTTAACATCCCGCACCTCCAGCGTGTAGGTCCCGCCTCTTAAACCCTCAAAGCCGGTAATCCGGCCCTCCCTTTCAGCCACAATATTAACTTCCTCTCCATCCTCCGCATTAAACTCCAACAAGCGGGCATGCATAAAGGCAGGATTGTTGCCCCCACTTACATGCACCATAATCTTTCCGGTCTCAGCACCCGTGTACACTACAGGGACAATCGTGTCCTCATGAATTTCTAGGCGTTCGGGTTGAAGCACCGTTCTCCTCATGTGGTCGGACAAACAGCCGTTTTTATCCTTCAAATACAAGCTGTAGCCGCCAGCCGCCAGTCCATCAAAACGAGCATTGGGCCATCTTAGGGTATCCATTCGGCTGCCATCATCAGCCGTCAAAAACAAGCTATCTAATACATCACTTCCCGAAACACCATCCAATTCAATAAACCCATTTGCATCAGCAAAACACTTAGCCGGTTCCACCTTTACCTGCCCTGCGGTAGGATTCTGGTAGCTGGGCAACTCAAAGCTTTCAGCAAGTTCACAACCGGCCACATCCTGAACCAATATTCTGTACGACCCCGCAGTTAAACCGGAAACCTCATAAGTACTGTCCGCTGCAAAAAACACTTCTTCACCGCTGTCTTCGTCCAGCTGCCCTCCAGAAGGATATTGCGCCACAATGGAATCATTATTGACCAATAACTGATATTTATAAAATTCGTTACCCCCATCAATGCGCAAAGACACAGAGCCGGTACCATCAGCACAAATCGGGACAATACTGTCCTTAGCAATCACCTCCAATACAGGCGGCTCCGTTATGTTAGCCGTTCCAATCTTTACTTCCGGACATTCATTCCCACTGTCCCGTAAAAACACCTCATACACTCCGGGCGACAAAGAACCAAAAGTATCAAAAGTATCCTTCCACACATCACTGTTCCCCAAACGCCACTGATAGCTGCCACTGCCGTTCTGCGCATTCATGATGGATATATGTCCGTCGTTCCTTCCGAAACAGCTGACGTCAAAATCTGAGAAATCGGCAGAGACTCTTTCCGGATAACTCAAGGCCTCATCAACAATGTGTGTATATTCTTTAAAAAAAACGACTTCGCTGTTATGAACATGAAATGTAGCTACTTCACTGGTCCTAACATACACCTTTGCATTTGAACCGGAAAAGGACCAGCTGTTTTGTTTGGAAAAAGTACTCCCATCAATGCTCAACAAATAACTCCCTGAGCCAAATCCTCCTGACAGCTCACTTAAGGCCAACGCATTACTTCCGTTGGGGCAAGCAGCCGGAGTTAGTTCCCTTCGGTAGTGAACTTCAGGCAAGGGAAGACTAAATTCAGCCAAATCTATCGCCCCCTTTACACACGAAAAAACGACCTTGTAGGCACCGTCATCTATGGACAGATTAGAAAACCCAAGTTCATTCTCCCTTAAATCAACCTCCCTCTGTTGAAAAAGGACTCCATCTTTATACAACAACACGCTCGCTTCGTCAGAAGCCAATTCGTTCACTTGAGTAAAAACACATGATAAGTTAACAGCAGCCTCACCCTCCTCTTTAATAGCGTTTAGTGTTACTTCGGCAGAAAACATAGGCGCCTGCACAGTAACCTGAGGCACGGGATATTCACAAGTCCGATTATAATCATCGGTATGAACGGCAATAATACCGTCATACACATCTGGTAGCACATCGGAAAAACTAAAGTTAGGAACAGAAACAGTTCTTAATTGAACCGGATAATCACCAGCCCAGGACACATTTCCACTCCGATGTGAAAAATCAAACTCCAAGGCTCCTGTACCACCAAAAGTCTCAGCATCATCAGCCTGACAGATAACCGAAAACAGGCGATTCTCAATCACGATAGATTCCTGATGAACAGTACATCCACCAACCTCAGCCTTAATCTCGTACTCGCCAGGATCCAGATTATCAAAGGCCCCCGACAAAGAAGTGGATCCAACTGCCAGGGTTTTCACTTCCCTGGTGGCAAGATTTGTTAAAATGAGCACTTTGTTATCGGTATTCGCAAATTCTGAGGTTAGCACCAACTCTATGCGCCCATTATAATCCGCCCCATCATAACAAGTTGCATCTTTCTTATGAGAGGAGGCCCCATCGGTCAATTCGATATTAATCAGTTTTCTTGCCGCAATTTCCCCCTTATCGTTTAACAAGTCCACCCAATTCTCACCATATCTGAGATCATCAATGGTAATCACATCTTCCGGAGTCCGAAAAGCTTGTTGCCCGTAAGAATATGGGGGATTGCCACCTCCAAAATACTTCAATTCAGCTTCACCATTTGCCGCACAACGATCTGTTGGAATTTTTGAAATCGAAACGTCAAGATTGGGCAATTCCGGAATCCGTACTTCAACATCAAAAGACACATCACAGCCATCCTGGTCGACTAAGATATAGGTTTCTTTAACATTGGGGGTTACCCCTAAAAGGCGATGCCCGTACTTATTTTGAATCCATCGCTTCCAAAAATCATTCTGAAAATCATTGCGCCAGGAGCGAAAGTAGCTAAGGTGGAAAAAGTCATTGTAATAATGATTCATGTCATAAATTTGGGAATAGACTATCCCTCCACTACGAAATAAGCACAGTTTGTTTTTTACATCCACTCCCACAATTTCTGCTATTTGGTAAGCACTATTAAGCGTAGTTGTATTGGTCCCATTAAAAACATACAGAATCGTGCCGTCCATGGAAGTATAAAAGCAGAATTTCCCATCAGAGGTCAACTTTATATTCTTTCCCGCATCTGCAATTTTTGTCTTGCTGACCTTTCCGTCTGAACTAATCTTTGTCCAGTAAAATGGGGCTGTGCTGGCAGTGTTCGAGGGATCACGTGTAATTAAAACATCTGCATTATAGTCCTCCACAAAAACATCAGCGATTATATTCACTTTAACAGATTTTTTAGCTCCATCAAATACATCGTAAACATTCCCATTGTCATCTACAGCAAAAACGTGACTATCCTTCGTGGTGCTGCTTCCATAGCCTCCAAAACCAGTTTTCCCTATAGGAAATGAGAAATTAATAGCATCGAAAGATTGGTCTGCCATATCTCCAAATACAAAAAACAATTTATTACTGGAAAGCAGTTTTATCTCTTTACTAATGGAAGGCAGAGAATAGGACCTTGGCGGCTCTGTATAGTCCCCCTTATATTCAGCTGGCCCTGATTTCTGAGCTCTCCATATCGCAAAACGCGATTCAAAATAGCGACCAAATGGACTAAGCCTGCTAACTGGCATGGTGCCATGATAGAACTGCCTGTTAAAATCCTCCATAAAAAGAAGATATACCTGGTACTTCTCCTCCACACTCAAATCCTCATAAGTTGAGGACGCCCCGTTGACAAGAAGCAAAGGCCCCCCTTCTCTATGTGTTCCCTTATAGATCTTATAGGGTTGACGAAGGTGTGCCAAATCCCAGGTGTCCTTAATATCAAGTATTGCATAAGGCTTATCCAAGCTCAGCAAATTGTAGCTGGAGCCATTCAGTGAAAAAGCTGCAGCTTGTTGACTCACCTCCACCGAATCCGGTCTGGCAGGCACAGTAAATTCCCGAGTGCAGTAGTTAACGCTATCATTGTCAAGGTCTTGTAATTGCAACAAATACACCAATTCCTCATCAATTGTAAAGGGACTCAAACCTCCCCCTTCAGGATGAGGTTTCAGCTTATATTGAGTTTCACCGGTCTCTAAAACCCGATCAAATTCCATGGTGCAAGTTCCAGTATTAAATGGATTATCAAGAGAACTCTCGCCCTGCCTTCTAACTTCGTACATCCACTTGAACTTACTGTTCTCCTCCTTCATGTACCAAGCATCCCGGGCATCAGAAAGACAAACAAAAACATTAACCATAGAACTTTCGCAAGCACTACGCGTAACTTCCCGAATATAAAACTGTGGACCGGGCGGATCAAACTGAACACCCGTAACCAGAGAGCTGTAACTCTCCTTGCCATTCATCAATATTTTGGACACCCTGAACATCAGGTTTTCTCCCAACCAATCCTTATACCTGGCCGAAGTCTTTCCTCCGGAAATTTGAGCATAGGCCAAATTAATCGTAGTATTGGGAAGAACATTGATATAGGGGATGGTCACCCATTGAGCTTTTGAAAGGTCATTACCAACCGCCACCTGCAGGCGGGGACTTCCATTTGAGTTTTGATAAAAGTCCCCAACAATCAACGTCAATTGATCTTGCTCCGGATGCAATCGAAGTCCCTTATCGTCCTCTCCATTTAAATAACTTAATGGAACAGGATCATCCACTATTACATCAAAAGACATGCTATAAAACTCATCCTTACCAAGCCAATTAAAGCTGTTGGAACAAGGGTCGCTTGCCTTGATTTCCTCTAAGACATTTAAGCCGACAACACCATCTATGCCATTAAAGAAAGTGCCATGACTACGCGTGTCGTTCTTAATTTCACTAACCCTCAGGTCATAATAAAGGGTTAAGTCTCTATTATCTGGCAAATGGACTTTAAACGAGTCCGAACTAAAATCAACTGCCCCTTTTAGCAAGTAATCAAAATACACCCCCTCGTTCAAGGCATCTTGAGTAAGCCCGTCCTTTTGCTCAATAAGGGATCCTGCCTCCTTTCCACCCCATAATTCAATTTTAAGACTCTCAAAAGCCGGTTTTCGACCCGTAAGACATTCGCTTCCGGAATGAAACCGCCCCTTTACCCCAATACAATACCTAAACCAGGCCTCCTCATCAAGAGCCCCTTGTGCAGATATTCCGGGTAAGCACAGTCCAAGCAGAAGCAGGGTAAAAGCAATTTTCATTTTCTTACGTTTTACGAAGCGTATCCTTATTCTTCAACATCCTTGACACAGCGAATACTATAATCACTCGTCCTAGTGGCAACCCTCCACCTTTCAATGGCATTGTCCTTGTAAGAAAACTCTCGAAACAATATGGTACCATATTCGTCATTCAATGGTTGCGTTAAGTAAACTGCAGTTTCCCCATACCCTACGAGTTGATTAGCGTTAGGGCCTCCATAAAATCCTACCGGATAAACATTAAACCCATAAAAATCCACTCCTGACTCAACCCCTTCATAAGCTTTCCAACCCTCCTCGCTCTTAAGGTACCGAGCAACCTGCTGTTCAGCCCCCCTATCCCTGTGGTATTCCATCAAATACAAATCCTCCTCGGACATTTGAATGTAACGCTCCAGTTCAATAAAATCCTCATCAGTAGGCACCCGAAAACCACAGGGGCAGGGGTTGCCCAATTCCATTAGTTCTCCAAACCTATATGCATCATAATACCGCTCTTTATTGCCCGATGGTGTAGTCACAGCAGTATGATATTTAGCTGGAATAGGCTCACGACTGTCACTGTATCTTGTAGCCTTTAGATTCTCGCGCATCCAAATTTGCTTACCAATCGTTACAATGTTGTAAACATTCTTATCAATGTCTTGTATGCTGACCGAAGGATCAAAAGCAACGTCCCAGGTAGAATCAGGCAAAGAAATGTGCCCCAGGGCATCTATCGCTTGATAGTGAATGTCGTACTCAACATAATTACTCAACCCATTGAGCACCAGGCTCTCAACCCCCTTCTCCACCCTGATGGGATTGGGTTCTTCGAGCAACTCGGGACTAAAAGTGAATTCCACATATCTCATTAAGGGACTATCCTCCCAGGTAATATTAAGAGTCATATTCCCAGTGCTGGTTTGAAGTTTCGTCACATTTGGCAGTGCAGTATAAAAACGCCTGACTTCTGAAACAAATTCTCTCCCACTGTCTAGCGTAGCTTTAACTTGCCAGTAATAAGTTCTACCGGATTCCAAGTCAATCAGATCACCAGATTGCTTCATTAGGTTATCAGGATCCGTACCCATCCATATATGATCAAAAAATATCTTCTTAACCTCATTACCGTCTTTCATCATTCTAGCTGTATACACAAACTTTTGCTTCAAGGTATCTTGAAGTAACTGATCCATTTTCGGAAAAATCAATTCAATCTCAATAATTGTTTCCGGATCTTTCTCACAACTCCATACCCCCATTAATAATAGAGGCAGGACTAACCATTTTAATGTTTTCATTCTATCCATTTTAATTACAACAATAATCCTGATTACTCTTTCACCAATATCTGCCGACTTACCGTTGACGTTTGAATTTCTTTTCCAGGCAAACGATAATTAAAACTAAGTGCATAGGTTCCATTCCCAAGGCTTGGAACATGGTTTACCTTCAAAAAATCCTCTATCGCGGCATTTGATTTGCCTTTGGCAATCAACATATTAGCCAATTGATTCTTTAAATCCACAAAATCACCATCAACATACTTAGCTGCATTAAAATTTATCGCGCCTATATTAACCACTGATGGTCTGCCCCCTGATCCTAAATATTCATCAGTTAAAGTGATATTATTTGAATACAGAGCCAAGAGAACCACTTTTTCCTGCACTGGAGGGTTTAAGGACTCCACTCCCAAATACTGTTTTAAAGCTTCATTTTCATAGATTAAATCCTTAACCTGGAAGTTATACCATTGAGTATTCCGATAATCAGGGACGATGCCGATAAGGTTCTGTTCCGATTGCGGCATATTGTGTTCAAAAAAATCGAACATCTCAGGGGTTTGGCCTGTCTCATTAAGATTAGATACCACCCTGTATACATAAGGATAAAGTTGCCATTTACCACCCTCGAAATTTTTCACATTCTTCATCTTCTCCACAAAAGTATCGTAGGAGCTGGTTCTGAAATGGAGGGCATAAATCTGATCCTCTTCCAACAAGTCCAGAGAGCCTTCGGCCTGCTTTTTCTCAACAAAAAGCGAATCGGAGTCGCCAAGTCCGGTGGTGGTAGTGGCAATATTGTCGTTGAGCCCCGAAACAGTCTCCGGCACGTTCAAAATGGCCATGCGATAGACCTCGTCATTTTTAAAGGAGAACCCGGCAGTAGAAAAATTGATTTCCAAACGAATGTCGCTCCCAGCACTACGCGTGCTGTAAGCGAAAGAAGTATTTTGAGCCTTCCCATCACTGTCGGTCAGCCTCAAGGTTTGGGTATAACCTTCGGGAATGTCGGCAGAAAACAGGTAAGCATAGTTCTCAGTCACCAGCAAATAGCCCTGGTCGTACTCCTGAGAATAGAAGTTGTACTGCCGATCAAGGGGGTAACTGTATTTTACGTGTTCAGGCAAAATATGATCGGGGCGATCTCCACTCGTAAAGGCCACTTCCTTTTCTTCAAATACCGGTTTCCCGTCGTAGCCCAGCACCTTGCTCCAGTTGCCTGTTACGCGTCGTTCAAAGCCCACTTTTGCTCGTACAACCAAGTCCCTCTGACTTTCTAAGGCCTCCTCCGGATCCAGCACCAACACCCGGCCTTCTTCAGTAAATTCCTGGGCCCCCAAAATCTCCTCTCCTGTCTCTTTGTAATAGCATTTGAACTCTTCGAGGGTAACCCTGTACCAGGCTTTTTTCCCTTCAGCCTCTTCCACTTCCATCTCCAAGCCCACAGGAATGTTAAACACTGCCTGCGGTGCCACAAAAACATTCACATCCTTCTCTCCGGTAGAAGGAGTCAACTGCGCGATAATTTCTTCGCCAAAAGGACTACCCCCCATCACTTTGCACTCATCTCCAATTTCAAAATCGAAGTTGCACCTACCAGAAATTAAACCGCCCATAACACTGAACCGCCCCCCTACGGCACCCGAAAAATAGAAGGGATTGGGACCGGCACCCTCCAGCAAGGTACTGGCTGACAAATCCAAAATGCTGAATTTCCGGGTCGATCCAAAGACAGTGGCCTCCATCCCTATATCGGCCTCTACATAGGCCCAGGCTTGGGCGCGTGCGTACCAACCATTAATCCCCAAAGGAGGTTCACTTCCGGCACAATAAGCACTGGCTCCATAATTCTTCAACAAAAATTCAGCGCCCATGCCCACCCCCATGCTGGCATAAAAAGGGGTCAACTTAGCTTTAAATCCGACTTGCAACGATTGCCCAAAAGCGATACCGCTGCCTTGGGCCATGTCGTAGGTCGAACGATTGTTCAACTTATCCTGCTTGGCCTGACTAAAGTTCTGTAACACCTTCTCGGGAGGACGCGGCAACTCCGGAATATTGTCGCCAATCATAAAATAACCATCAGTGCGTGCCAGGCCCAGAATCTCTACTCCCAGACGATCATTTGGCGTTCCCAGGTAGGCATGCCAGGAATCCTCCGCCATACGTATGGATGCCCAGCCCATTCGATTGTTCTCCCCAACCCCTTTAATAAATCCGGCATTCAAATAGGAGTTTAGGTCGGCACTAAACACCTTGTGTGCAGCATCGTACTCCATCAAAAGGGATGCTGTCAAAAACCCACTTTGGATGTTTTCAGGCACTTTCAAGTCGCTTTTGGCAGCCAATTCAATGGCCCCTCCGGTCTTTTCCAGCTTTTGTACGGCCCCATTAATGTTGTCGGCCAAATTCCCCCACTTATCCGGGGAGTCCATAAAGGTGGCATCACCTCTCAATTGCACAAAGTTGAGTCCCCCATGGTCATTAAACTGTATCTCAAAACCCACCTTAGCACTAAAGGCCGAAGGCACTCCAGCCATGCCAAACTTGGTAGAAGTCATAAAACCCATACCTACTTTCTTATCCGGGATATACCCAATCCCCGATAAGGACTTTCCAAAATCGCTGTCAATTTCTGGATTGTAGGTTTGTTGCATTCGGCGGTACAGCCCCCCTCCAAAACCATAAAAAGATATCGGTACCGGGGGTATAATAATCCCGGCAGCAGGGGAAGTCTCATAAAACACATCGGTCAAAAAATACCTGTAGTCGTCTTTCTTTCCAAAAACAGCAACGGCATCCAACTTAAACTTATCCAATAAAGTAAAAGTAACCTCCCCACGAAATCCACTGCCATACAACTCGTCTCCATTCTTAAATTCAACCGCCCCCAACACGCTGTAAGCATCGGAATTAAAATCAACAGAAATCTGATCTACACCAACTCTGTCGAACTTCCATTTTGCATAATCGCCATACAATTGAACGCCAGCTTCCCCGCCAAAAACATCGCTCAATTTTACTCCTCCTTTAAAACCCAAGCCGCCACCCTTTTCAGAAGTGAAGGGTGCTATCTCCTCCAAATAAAGTTCAAAACCGGCCAACTCAGGGGATCTCAAATCCCCTGTTAGCGCCACTGACCCTATTTCGAAATAGGGGGCGGCCCTGCTGATACGCATATTTTCAAAGGGAATGTCAGGAATCTTCAATTTTTTAGCCCCATCACCCTTACCCAAGGCAGCGTTTATCGACAACAAGCCACAAGCATTTATCGTAGGATAAATGCCGCCGTCCTCAACAACAATTTCTACATACGAGTTGCGGTTCAAATCTACCGAAGCACCCAAAACAGGCAAATCAAACGCCCCGGATATACCCACCTCAAATTCATAGCTGTTGGTACTGTGATTAAAACTGGCTTCATAGGGCAGGAGCGAATTTTTTCCGAAAGGGGGAATATTCATATCCCCCCAAAAAGAAAGGCCCGAGACCGCTCCTTTTAAAAGTTCCAACGAAAAGCCACTTAGTGAAAGGTCCCATTGCGTCTGGTCCAACAACTCACTGCTAAATATTTCACTATCGGTACTAACCTTTCCCGAAAAGCCATTCTGGTCCAAAATGACCTGCTCAAATCCAAGCATCAAACGATCTTGGATGGTGGGCCCCTGGCCCTCTGCAAGTTGCATATCCGGCTTCTTAAAAAAAGCGGGAAGCGTTACGCTTGCACTACTGATGGCTATCCCTTTCCATAAATTCCGAAGGGCCTCCTCCTCTTGCACGCCGTACCCATCAGGGAAACGTGCGGTAGTAGGAGTAAACACATCACTTTGATCCAGAGTTGCACCGTGTAAAGTAAAGACAAAACCGTCCAGTCCCGCAAAACCAAAGGACTGAGCAAAATCAAAGTCGACCGAAAAGTTATCAAAATCCTCAAAATAACCCTCGAAATCAGCTCTAAGCATGCCACCCGTGGGTTTCCCCAAAGCATCAACCGGCTTAATCTTTGCAGAATCGACCAATAGGACCATGTTTGCATAAAAAGACTCAACCCCTTCACACCCAAAATTCACCCGGGTTCCCTCATTAAAGACCAAAGCCAGCTCAGACCCCATTCTTCTGCTGACAGGGGTAATCAACTCCAGCATCCCTGTTGTTCCCAGACCCTTCTGCCCCTCCACATCTACATAACCTTCAAAAGCAACAGGCTGTCCATCGTCTTTAAACCGAAAAGCACAAGAGGCCAGCACCCGATTCCTATCGGTTTCTTTATTATAGGAGAGTTCCCGAATAATCAGCTCATACTCGCCTTTGCGAATGCCTACCGGCAACGTTACCACACCATCTTCAAACAAATCGGAAATTGCATCAATGTAAGCTCCGGTCTGCTGAACCGTTTCCATCGCTGCCAAAGCTGCAGCAACTTTTTCCTCATTAAGCAGCTCCTTTTGTTTTACCCGTGCCAACAAATTGTCATGTGTAGAAGATGCAAAGCTTACAGTCCCCCCAAAAATGTGCAGGGTTAAAACAAGCAGCCAGAAAAGATTAGAAAATAAGCGCATAACCGGGTTCAGGTTAACAATGTCATTCAATTAAAATCGTTCGTTATTCACCACATAATCGGGGTGTCGCTCAAACCAAATACGGGCGGCGGAGAGTGCTGCCTCGTAATCATTGGTAACCAAAGTCCCCAGAGCACTTACCCTCAACGGAAAGTCTTTTATCACAGGAGCCACCAACTCCAAAATTCGATAACCACAAAGCATCGCACCTTCGTTATCCGGATCAGCAGAAGAACAAAGGGGCTCATTGCTGTTAAGGTAAGTAACACATAAATCCACGATGGTTTTGTGACGGGTGTAAATCATTTCAGGAACCGCATATTCCACAAACTCGTTGCTGAGCGTCATTTGCTCAAAAGTCTGAAGGCAAAAAGCAACACTGTTTGAATTACCCATCCTGGCCAAAGCCAAATTCATGTACCAACGGTCCCTGGCCACAAGGTCGGACTGCAGCAAATACCGATTCATCAATTCCTTGCCGGCTTCCACATATCCGGCCAACATCAGCAAGTGCTGTCGGTGAGGCAAGCGCGGTTTTCTAATTAACGTTTCCAACAGATCATGAGCCGGAGGCGAAAAATCTGACTTATCAAAACCCTGCAACCAAATTATATTTTGCCCCACCACACTCCCATCTTCATCATTACAGCCCTGAAGCAAGGTCATAACAAAGGGGTCGCGTGCAGCTGAAGGCAGCTGAAGACCCTTGCGGTAAATCAAGTAATAAGCTTTTTGCCGAACCTGCGACAAAGAATCTTGCAAATAAGGAAGCATCTGAGGTAAAAGCGACTCGCTTTGAGCCAGGAGTTCTTGTTCTGTTTCAAAATCAGAATGGCCAGACAAGCGGAAGTCATCCATATAGGCATTCACCTGTCCGTTAACAGAAAGGCTCCAAAGAAAAAGGGCGATCAGGTATAAGTGTTTCATACGTTAAGGGAAAGGTGCATAACAGATACAAATATTAAGTATTATTTTAATTTTTCCAAACACCCTCATTAACAATAAAGTCAATTAAACAACAAAAGGCTGCAACAGCAACCTTTTGAATAACAGTTAGAAAATACAATTTAGATTCAATCCAACTTTAAGCATTTACGCGTCTGACTATTTCAAACTGGGGAGATCCTCCCGCCACAGCACGTCGGCATGCGCAGCGGCATCCTGCCACCAAGCCACATCGGCGTGTTCGTGACTGCTTCCGGCAAAAGCCTCGGAACCGGGATTTAAGGTGCGATGGTAATCGTACCATGGCATGAAGTAAGACCAGGAAGCACCAGCTTCCCACTGCTTAGAAAAGGACGCTGAAGAGCCAAACTCACTCAAAGTCACCATCTTATTGGGGTACTCGGCCTGAATGGAAGCAAACTGTGCAGCGATATCGCTGCCTGAACCATTGTTGTAGATATCGCGCCCCACTATATCAACGTAGGCATCGCCCGGGTAAAAGGCAGCGTCTTTGGTCTGGGTAGTCCACACCCACAAAAGGTTGTTGAGACCACGCGACTCAAAATACTCAAACATATGTATCCATAAAGCCTTGTAGTTGTCGGCACCTCCGGCACCCCACCAAAACCAGGCGGTACCATTGTTGTATTCATAAATGTTGCCGGCGGCTTCGTGCAAGGGACGCCACAGCACCGGGATGTTCTTCTCTTTAAGCAACAAGAGGTAATCGGCCATCTCAGCCAAATCGGCCTGTAAGACTTCATGCTCCCAGTTGCCCTCTGTAAGCGCATTACCCGGTCTAAAGACTGTTTCCTCAGTTTTATAGGTGTAGGTAAAGGGATCGCTAACCACCGACTCGGTTTTAGGCACCACCCAGTGCCAACCTGCTCCAACCAGCCCGTTAGCCAACCACCAGTCTTCCAAAAACTGGGTGTGGTTATAATCAATCCAGTTCGCGGGAGAGTGATTCAAATGACCATAGTCCACCGTTGTCATAGCCGGCCACTTTCCGGTATGCAGATGCACCCATTCCGCTTCGTTAATGTTCCACGACACATTAGACATCGTTCCTGAAAGGGACTTCTTGCCGTACTGTTCCTTCAGGTAGTTGTACACCTTTACGACCTCCGGACTGGGGTTCGCTACCACCGGCTGCTCATCGGGTGCCACCACCTGCACTGCTTTGGTGGTAAAAGAGAATGAAAAAGCATTTTCTAAAGCCACGCCAAAACTGTTCACCACCGCACCGGCAGGTACCTGCACGGTATAGGTCCGACCTGCTTCCAATACCAAAACCAGTTCCAGGGTGGTAAGCGACAAGTTGGAAACCCGGACTTCCACCGCCTCATTGTTTACGGTAATATTGTATGGAGAGGCAGGTGTAATCACTTCATCAAAGCGAAGCTGAATCACCTGATCCGACAAAACATCCACAGCTTGATCGGCGGGGGAGGTACTCAATAAAACGGGGGCCTCATGCTGCTCCTGCTTCTTATCGTCACAGGCTGCAGCAGTCAAAGCCAAGGCTAAAATGATATAAACAAATTTTTTCATACTGTTGCATAAAATGTTCAATGGCAAAAATAACAGGAGCAGAAGCTTTTCCCTAGTACAATTTCGTCATTGTGCGATAAAAAAAGCCACCCCTTAGCGGAGTGGCTCTTTTATAATTAAATTCCAATGGCCGGTTATTTCAGGGCAATCTTAGTTAATGTTAACGCATCACCAGTCACCACCAATCCTCCATTCGCCACAAGGTCGTCCACATCAGCTTGAGTCAGGGTGTACGCCAAACTTGTATCGCCTGGCCCAAAATCAAATTGAGCTGTCTCCGGAGTAGGTAAGTTACCCCATCCTTCACCATGTCTAAGAGATATACATGCCCAGTCTTTTCCCTCATTCACAGTAAAGGTGAAATAGAGAGTCTGTCCCGCTTTTACAGTTGACCAATCGAAAGCTCCATAAGCTAAGTCTTGGTTTCCTGCCCATCCTGCATTATCAAAAGAACCTTCCCAAATTGCTTTTGGTGCAGAATAATCCTTCACCCAGGAAATAGACGAAACAATCATACCATCACCCTGCAGGATGATCGAATACCCCCAATCACTGTAAGGGAACATCGACAAGGGAAGATCAATGTAATCGGCAGCAGCCACATCGGCAGCATGACCGTCAGCTGAGCCATCGTATTGAGGTTCCCAGTGACCATTAAACGCCTTAAACTGGGGCGCATCGTTGGTTTTGGTGTATCTGATACGCACCACGGCATCTTCCGGTGCACCCGAGAAATCTACATTCAACTCATAGTTGGTACTCCAGGCTGTCAAATCAACTGGAGTATTGTACAGAATGGTTTCTACTTCTCCGGCTGCAACAACACTAATCGTATAATCCACGTTGGTTTCGTCCGACACCAAGGTGATTACATTATCCCCTACATTGACGCCCACAGCCACGTAAAGCACGGTTCCTACAAGCAAATATGGGGTCTCGACACCATTGAGCAACACATTGGTCAGACTCTCTCCATTAACAACAGAGCATTCCAGTAAATTCCCTATCGTGGTGGATTCCTCAGCAAATTCAGAAATCGCAGCAAAGGTATAGGCATTGATTACAATACTTCCGGCTGCAACGGTCTCCCCGTTGTCCATAACCAAAGTCACGTCACCGGTTTCGGCTGCAAGTGGCACAGTAACCAGGAAGCCGCTTCCACCAGCTGTGGCCACTGCTTCCAGGTCGCCAAAGAGCACAGTTTTCACCCTGTTTCCGAGGGTTGAAACAACATCGAGCTCATCAAGCGGCGTAGCATCGGCAGGAAGCTCGGCCACAGGCTTCAGCGTCTCAAAACCATCCACAGTGACGGTGGCACCATTGGCCAGTATCAAGGTGATAAGACCACTTTGTGCAGCTTCCGTTACGGTCAGATTAATCTTTCCATCCTGAGTAGCCGATACCTCGGTTTCCTCTCCATTGGTAAAGGCAGCCTTAGTCACCAAATCAAGATCGCTTCCGCTCAAGACCAGCGCCTCACCCACTCCGTAAGCCTCCTTCATCTCCTCAATAACAGCGCTTGGCTTTACAAAAGCAAGATCACCTAAAGCTACTTCCAGACCGGAATAAGCAACCAGACTGGCGGCACCATCTTTGGCTGTTGCCGGGACCTCCAAAGTCAATGATTTGGCATCCTCGGCCACCTCAAATTCCACCACCTCTGCATCGACAAAACGAACACTGGCCACCAGGTCCAGATCGGCACCGGAAATGCTCATAGTATTACCCGCTTTCGGGGTCTCGGGACTGTGTTCCGAAAAAGAGGGAAGCGTAACCGCCAGTTCCTCTTCACTGTAAACCCAGGCAGGAATTTCCTCGCCATCAGAAAGCAAATCCGCCCCATCAGAAACAATGACCTTCCCGGATTGCGCAGTGATCGGCACTTTAACTTCAATCTTAGCACGTGTTTGCGACTCAAAATCAGCTTTCAGCACGTGAATCCCGTCGGCAAAAATCACTTCTTCCACGGTGTTAAGATAGTCGCCTTGAATCGACAATACAGCACCCGCCTTAATGGCAAGAGGGGTCATACCCGAGATAGAAATGGGTTCAGAAAACCCAATAGGTGTTTTGGTTGTGATTTTCCCTTCCGGGGTATTCAGAACAATCACACCCGGCTGGGCCGTTTGCGGAATGATAATCCGTATTTCATACGCTCCAACTTTAGTGATTTCTGTAATGCCCTCGGCACCCGGCAAATCTATGCTGGTCACCTTGTCCAGGTTGGTTCCAATGAAGCGGAGCTCTCCCCCACGCATGGCGGGGGAGGGACCAAAGGCATTCAAAGCAATGTCGCCTGCTTTAATCTGGTTGGTATCCAAGTCCTCCCCTTCATCACAAGAGGAAAGAGTGGCACCAAACACCAGAAGACACATCAGCAGCAATGCCGACCAACTATATGTTTTCTTCTTCATAATTCAATATTTTTTTAGTCAATTACTCAGCAGGAACTACACGAATGTTGTCGATGCAAATCTGAGGCGAACTAGCCGGACCTTCAACACCACCATGGTAAACAAAGAAGGTCAATCCGCCAAAATTACCGGGACCTGCAGCACCAATGTCTTTACCCGTATGATCGTATTTAAAGTCCTTAAGCGGAACCACGACGGTCATCCAGCCATCGGTAGTAAAGGGACTTTCATTTTTCCATGGCGACCACAATCCACGCGGAACACTTGCATCGGCAATGTAACTGTTGGTTCCGTTGGTTTCCCAGGGGGTAAAGATCATTTGCAGGGCATTGGACGACCAGCCGTCAAGCACATTCACCTCAAACTTCAGCAGAGCGGTAGATGGGTCGATGTCGAACAAATCTCCTTCGGGTCGCCCATTGGCAGAACCCCACAAATTAAAGGAAAAACCATCCTCGTTCCAATCGCTCAGGTCACCAGGGATAGCGCCTGAGAAATAAACATACTGACCCGATATGCCTTCCACAGGATCATCCGTACGCAAATTACCGGCACGCCAGCCACCGTTGGCATTCAGATTGTCCCAATCGAGAATCATCCCCCGATCGTCGCGAAACTGAAACTTGGAGCGACTGGTTCCATAAATGCTGCTCACATTAATGTAGCCTTTCTCGGCGCCTTCAGGCACAACAAAACGTACGGCATTTTTCTCCACACTGAGAATATTCTCCGCAGGCACCGACAAGTTCCCAGCCATGGTAATCGATAAGGGACTGTTGGGGTCATCAATGAAATAATCCCCCCTCAGCACCACTTCCTGTCCGTCATGGGCGTATTCGTTAGAAATACTATTCACTGCAGGAGCAGGCACTAAAACCGAGAAATCAAAATCAACGGTATCCTTTCCGGTGGTCACCATATAGATTTTGTTGGTCACCACTTCCGGAATGGTTTTGGGCACATTGACAAACAAAGTATTGGCAGTAATAAAACTGTTGTTCAGAATGGCTTTCTGATCGTTGAAATAAATCTCCTTAATGCTGGTCAGGTTTTTTCCAACCAGAACAACCGTATTCTCCATAAAGGCGGCTGTGATCAGTGAATCCGCAGATTCAGGAGCCGGCAGACGAACATACACTACCTCGGGGACCCCACCTGTGCTCTCATAGGCATCAGGGTATTCCTCGCACGAATGAAAGGCAGTTCCCATTAGAGCCACCGCCACAATCAGCAGCAAACGACCCAGATGATTGCTATTATATCGCTTCATAAAAATCATTTTAAACATTAACAACACGACCCATTAATAACTGAATTGAGAGATGTCCACTTCAACGGCCTCTTCCAACAAATGCTTGTTCATTGTCAGGTCCGTATCGGGGAAGGGCAGCTTAAAGTGAGAATCGTTGATATTGGGCTTGGGCACCTCGTTGTAATAGGTGGTCGAAGGATCCAATGTTCCCGTCTCATAAAAGGCCTTCAATCCGTTGTAAGTACCTCGGGCCTGATCGCGCAGCTCATTGATGGCCTTATTGGGGTTGAAGTAGTGCAGACGCACATAATCGTACCAACGATCGCCCTCTGTGGCCAATTCCAAACGACGCTCCTTCCAAATAAGGTCGAAGGTAAGCGAAGTCGCCACATCCGAAGTATTCAGAAACTCGTCATAAGGCTTTCCAAAAGCACGCGCCCGTACGCGGTTGAATACTTCCAGGGCTTTGGCATCGCTGCTGGAACCTTGATTGCCCAAAACAGCTTCGGCATAAATCAAATAAACATCAGACAGTCGAATCAAATGCGTACTCAATCCGGTTGCCATATTGGCCATACCATAGCCCAGACCAAGTACATGGTCGTTGTTGTTGCCGACCAGGTGCTTCACCTGGTTGGCTCCGGTTCCGCTCTGCACTTCCTCCAAAACATTTAAGTTGTAATCGGCCCAGTCGAAACCACCCTTATCGGCCCAGAAGTACTCGTACTTATCGCCATACATCATCATGGTGGCCTTACGTCGGGTATCCCGATTCACCCGGTCCAGACTCAGAGCGTCTTCACCAAAGGCTTCCTGGAGGTCAACGGAGGGACCGGCATAACCGCCCCAACTGTCGCCAAACTCGGTGAATCCGGTTAAGGCCAAATCGGACTGCAAGGTGTTTTGCTGGGTCCAGGGATCCCGATCGCCACGCCAATGCCAGGCCAGAAGGCTTTCTGAAGAAAAGTTGTTTTGCAAGCGGAAGATGTCTGAAAACACGGGAACCAATTCCCGACCACTTTCATCAATCACCTTCAAAGCATAAGCCGCTGCCTTATCCAGGTCGTCCTGGTTGCGACTGCCGTCCATGCCGTAACCACTCTTGGTCAGATAAACCTTCGACATTAAGGCATAGGCCGAATAACGGTCAATGCGACCGGTCGCATTCTTTTCGGGCAACCACTCAATGGCCTTATCGAGGGTCATGAGGATGTAATCGTAAATATTGGGAATCGTGGCCTTGTACTTTTCGTTGTAATTGCCAGCGGCAATTTCCGCAGAATTATTGTGCACAATGGGCACCTCTCCAAAAACACGAACCAGGTAGAAATAGGTCATCGCCTTCCAAACAAGGGCTTCACCCTTAACGGTTTGTTTGGTCGTTTCGCTTACCTCGGGGCCCGACTTAAGATCAATGTTTTCCAAAATGCCATTGCAATAAGCATTCACCGACCACAAAGAGGCCGACATATTTACCAGATCTTCGTCGCTCGAATTCATGGTGTAGGTCATATAGGGCGACCCACCCCAGTAATAGTTGCCTGCCAGGACCTCTCCAACTTTGAAAAAGCCACGCTGAAAGTCGTACCAGGGCGAATTGTAGATGGGATTTACCGCCTGAAAGCACTGCTCGTCGGTCTGGTAAAAATTATCCACATTGTAATTGTCTTCCGTAGGGCGATCGAGAAAGTCCTCGCAAGAACTCAAGCCTACCAGTACCCCCAGAGACAATGCCAGATATTTTAATGTTCTGTTATTCATCTGTTTGTGTTTTTTTGTTTAGAAAGACAAATTCAAGCCCACAGTGTAAACCTGGGGTGCCGGATAACGACCGTTATCGAGGCCATACACATTGTTACTCAAGGTGCTTACGCCCACCTCCGGGTCGTAGCCCGAATATTCGGTAAAAGTGTACAGGTTTTGCAGGTTTACATAGATCCGAACATTATCTACCTGATAGCGTCGGGTCAAGTGCCCGGGCAAGGTATAACCAAGCGTAATGTTCTTGATCCTTAAATAAGAACCGTCCTCCACGTAACGATCGCTGATGCGGTCGTTGTCGTTGGGGTCGTTGGCAATAGCCCGGGGCACCTTTGTACCTGGATTGGCCACCCGAATATTGCTGATGTCTTCATTCCAGGCATACACCTCAGTGACTCCGTCAATGGCCAGACCGGGATAAGCAATTTGATCATCTTTTGGCACCAGCTGCGCACGATCGTTAACCACCGCCAGCTGATTGTCCCATACACTCTTCATATTGGAAAGTTGCATGGCCGTATAATTGAAAATCTTATTGCCGTAGGATCCATTCAGAAACAAAGCCAAATCAAAGTTTTTGTAACGGAAGGTATTGGTTACCCCAAAAGTAAATTTGGGCATGGGCGAACCAATGTTGGTGCGATCGTACTCATCAATCACTCCGTCAGGTTTACCATCCGGACCACTTAAATCAGCAAACTTCAAGTCGCCCACCCAAACCGTATTGTAGCGGTCAAAAGTTTGGCCGTCCTCAGGATACTTGGCCGACTTCGGCGAACTCTGCAGATCTGCGAGGTCTTTGTAAACACCCACCACCTTATAGCCATAAAAGTTGTACAAGGATTCACCTACATTGGTTATGGTAACCACGTCGCTCCACTGGCCATAGCCTTCTATAAAGGCATTGGCCGTTCCATCCAAAGCCTCCAGGGTGTTCTTATTGGCCGACCATTGAATGTCGGTATCCCATTCAAAGGCACCCACCATGTTTCGGGTATTCAAAGAAATCTCTATCCCCTTGTTGTTGATGGTACCATAGTTTCCTTTGGGTGGTGCAAGTGCAGAGGACTGGTTGCCCCGGGTTCCCATATAAGAGGGCAACTGCAAATCCATCAGCATATCCTTAGATGTTTTGTCGTACACATCCACGACCAGATTAATGCGATCACGCCACAAACCCACATCTACGCCCAGGTTCAACTGCTCCTGGGTTTCCCATTTGATATAGGGGTTGGCAATGTTGCTTTGGCGGTAACCCATACCCAGGCCCGAAGGCATGCGACTGATGGCAGCGCCCCAGGCATAGCCGCCAATGTTGGAGTTACCGGTCTGTCCCCAGCCAAAACGCAACTTACCATTGCTTACGATATGGTCCAGCCCCTGAAAAAAGTCCTCCTCGGTAAATCGCCAGGAACCGGCAAAGGCATGAAAATTAGCCCACCTGTTCTTGGGACCAAAGTTGGAAGAACCATCCCGACGGAAGGTATAGGTAAGGCCGTAACGACTGTCAAAATTGTAGGTTAAACGACCAAAAAAGGAAGCCATGGCAGAACTGCCAAAACCAGAGCTGATTTTATTCTCGCTGGCCAATACCGGATTACGCACCTCGTTGCCGGGCAAACCAATACCAATCACACGTTGATTCTCCCATTTTGATTCCCAGGCCTCCTGACCCACCATTACGGAGTAGGAGTGCTGATTGTATGAATCTGCATAGGTCAGATAGTTTTTAAACTGCATAAAACTGCTGTTGTTCCTCTGGATGGAACTCTCGTTGATGTCTCTGGACCAGTTGCCATAGGCAACTTCGGGCAGAAAGACCTCCCCACGTGTGCCTCCGATATCAAAACCCAGTTCAGTGTGCCAGGTGAGTTGCTCAATGGGTGTAAGGTCCAAATAAATATTGCCATTTAGTTTAGAACGCTCCAGCAAGAGGTCTTCATCATGCGCCTTGGCGATGGGGTTGATGCGACTGTAACCTTCCCTCACCTCACTGGCATAATTTCCTTCAAGGTCATAAATAGGAATATCCGGAGGGGTCAAAAGAGAAAAGGTAATGATGCCCTCGGTTCCTTCAGCCAGACCCAGTTTCTCATCGGTCATCGAATAAGCTGTGTTGACACCCAGCTTCATCCAGGGCTTCAAGTCGGCATCAAAGTTGGCCCGGAAAGAATAACGCTTAAACTCAGAACCAACAATGGTTCCGTCCTGGTCCATGTAGGAGCCCGAAACAAAATAGCGAACCGCCTCGGTACCTCCACGGGCAGAGACCTGATGTTGTTGCATAGGGGCAAACTGAAAAATAGCCTCCTGCCAGTTGGTTCCAATACCCAAGAGAGAAGGATCCTGAAACTCAGCACGCTCATCTCTTGTACTGAAGTCCATCGCCACCGTATTGCTGTACTCAGCAAACTCGCGCAAATTCATCATTTCCAGGCGGGTGGCCTGACGCTGCATACCGTACATCCCGTCGTAGGAAAATTTGGCTTGGCCACTGCGGCCTTTTTTGGTGGTAATCAATACCACCCCGTTAGCACCCTGCGCACCATAAATTGCGGTTGCAGAGGCATCCTTAAGAATTTCCATCGACTCGATGTCGGCAGGGTTCAAAGAAGAAATGGGAGAGACCGAAGAAACGGAACCATTACCCAGTCGATCACCCAGACCCAAAGAAGCACCGCTGGCGCTGCTGCCTTGCAAAATAACGCCATCGACCACATAAAGCGGCTCGGCATTGGCATTGATGGTACTTTGTCCACGTACCCTGATGGATACCGAACCACCGGGGGCACCGGAAGTAGCCATGGAAGTTACACCGGCTGCACGCCCCTGCAGGGCCTGGTCGATGTTGGTTATTACCGAACCTTTAATTTTGTCCTCACCTACAGAAACAGAAGCACCCGAAAGGTCACTCCTCTTCATGGTTCCATAACCAACAACCACTACCTCATCCAGGCGCAAGTCGGAAGTCTGCATCATTACATTGATTACAGAACGACCGCCCACCTCAATAATCTGGTTTTCAAAACCAATAAAACTGAACACCAGGGTTTCGGCCTCCTGAGGGATACTAATGTTGTAATTGCCGTCGATATCGGTAACCACACCAATGGCGGTACCTTCTACCACAACGGTAACTCCGGGAAGGGGTGAACTGCTGTCGTCAGTCACCGTACCTGTGACTGTCTTTGTCTGCCCAAAAGCCAGTAAATGGCCAAAAAGGAGCAGCAATAAAGACAACAAACGCAGATTTTTTGTCATAGTTAATAGTTTAATTGAAAATTGGTTTCACATTGGGCTAATCAAAAACTGTTAATTTATGTTACAAACATAGGGTGTAGTTTGCACTCTATCTAATACAATTCGATCCAAATTTTATAGTATTCTATAAATGCCGCCAATCATTAAAAACACCCCCTTCTTTGCCCCGACAACCTATAGAAGAACTTCACATCCAATTTTTGTTAGTGTAACAAATACACTTTATAGGTGATGTAAAATTAAGCTTACTTGACTCAGCAGGCTAATACTTTTTTATCATTTTTACATATTATTACATCTTTATAAAAAAACCGATCCCGCCAAAAGGGTAATTTAGCACCCAGCAAAAGCAAGCAAATTAATATGCGCAAAACCCTTTACATACTCTTGGGATCCCTTTCTTTGGCGCTTGGCGTAACAGGAATTGTGCTGCCGGGACTGCCCACTACGCCCTTCTTGTTGCTCAGCGCCACCCTATTTCTTAAAGGGTCTGCCCGCCTACACAACTGGCTGCTGAACCACAGGTACCTGGGTGCCCGTATCAAACGCTATCACCAGCACAAAGGCATGCTCAAACAAGAAAAAATTTATGCCATACTCCTCACTTGGGTGATGATTGGCCTGTCCATGCTCCTCCTAGCCCAGCCCATATTAAGGTGGGTGGCTGCCGGATCCGCAATATTGGGAACAGCAGTCATCTGGTGGTGGGTTCCTGATGGTAGAAAGAATGCTTCACAAGAATAAAATAATATTGGTTTTTGTTGAAAAAATACTTGTATTTGTCCTAAAGGTAAACGAATTTTATTCACATTCTTTAACAACCAAATTATTATTTTATGAAAAAATTTTACGCAGCCTGTGCAGCTGTTTTTTTTGCAGCAGCCACCGTAACAGCACAGAACATCAAACTGAATGATTTTGAAGATGGTGCCGCGGACAGCTGGGCTTCCTGGCAAGGGGGAGCTTCCGTGGAAGTGGTGGACAACCCCTCTGCAACAGAGCCCAACACCTCATCAAAAGCATTAAAGTTGACCCCGGAGACAGCTTGGGGCTCCATCGCCAAATGGATGGGAGACGGCTTCCTGACCAAAGAGTCGGCCAAGATTTCGGTATTGGTATACTCCACCGATGCCGAAAATGAGATTAAAATTTACCTCGAAAATGGCGGCGCCGGGGAAGAGAAAAACGAGACGGAGACCTTTAAACCAGTGGCGCAAAACACCTGGACCCGCATCGAATTCAACCTGGCGGGAGATGTCAATTGGGCAGAATACAAGCAACTGGCTTTTCAGCCCAAAACGGCAGGCGTCATTTACTTCGACGACATCACCGTAAGCTATCCCGAAAACAGCGGACCCAAATTAACCAACGATTTTGAGGACAAACAATTGGGCGACACCGAGCACGCCATTGGCTGGGGAGGCATGGAGGCAGTAATTGCAGAGGACCCCTTGGCCAGCGGCAACCAGGTTCTGAAATTCACACCCAACAATTACAATTCAGCGCCGGTTCTGGCCTTCACCTTGCCCGAGGGCGACAAGCTCTCCGCTTACAGTACCTTTACCTTTAAGGCCCATTGGGCCCAGGGCGATGTAGGCTATAAACACATCAAGGTTTTTGCCTGGTCAACGCTGCCTTCAGGCGCTTTCGATGACGACGGCTCAGCAGGAACCTTGCTGGGAAGTATCAACCGCGAAAAAGGAGCAAGCACCAGCTGGGAATACACCGAAATAGACATTACCAACACCCTGGAATTGGAGGGTACTGTATTCATTGGCTTCGGCATCAATTGCAACGGCACGCAAGACGAAGTGACCACCATTTGGTATGCCGATGATGTAAGTCTGGTTGGAACAGCCACCTCTCTGCCCAATGCACCACAAACAAATTCTGGCGCAAGCGTCTTTTCAAAAGCAGGTGGTTTACAAGTGGCGGGACTGCAAAACAACAGCATTACTGTTTACAATCTCACCGGCACCAAGGTGTTTGAGCAAAACGCTGCCAGTGGCGACCTGAGTATTGCTCTGCCTGGCGGACTCTACCTGGTAAAAGTGGACCAAAAGGTAAGCAAGGTATTGGTTAAGTAAAACGACAGGGTATTTTAAAATAAAAAGGAGCTGTCGACATCGACAGCTCCTTTTTATTTTTGCCGAAACCCCTGGGGGTTTAAGCCCTCTTGTGCTTACTGACTAAAACCAGGATAAAGGCCCTTGCCATCGCGGTAACCGGGAACCTGCTCCAACAAACCGTCTGAAAGATCAATTTGTGCCTGAGGAATGGGATAAAAACCCTTGGTTTCCTCGTAACGGGCACTATAACCATCGGGATGTACGCCGTTAAAGGTAGCGGGATTACCAAAGTTAAGCACGGGGGTACCCACCTGACTCTCCAAAGCCGCCTTGCAATAGTCGGCACCCCAACGACGCATATCGTTCCAGCGCAAACCTTCGAAGGCCAACTCATAACGACGTTCTTTTTGCAGAGCTTCCAGCGAATAGGCAGGGACTTCGGTCAAACCAGAACGCTCTCGCACCGCATTGATGTATTGGACATCCTCACTTAACTCAGCCAACATCAGCAAAACATCGGCATAGCGAATAAAAATCAGGTCGTCGGCATGCGACAACTGATTGTTGTCGGGGTTGCCGTACATTTTTACACTGTAATCGTTGTAATATTTAAATTTGTCGCCTTCTTTTTCACGATAGGCCGCTCCCAGGTACTTCTTTCCCCAGTAATTGCTTTCCCAAACAAAATCCCACTGGCCTTTGGCATACTGACGCACCTCGGTTTTATAGGAACCATCTTCTTGCTTCACCTCTTCTTCCCAGTAAAGCTCTGCCTCAATATCGAGCACCGAAGCACCGAGACGTAAATCCCCGGGCTCATCGGCCAACCAATCGTCGACCATCTGCTTGGGAATGGAGTTGCCTTGTCCCCATCCACCGGCAAATGGCCAGGTATTCTGAACAGGCTGCAGGCCACGGAGACCAAAAAACAACTGGTACATATTGGCATAGCCACGACGAATGTCCCAATCGGCAAAATTAGAAAACTTAAGGGCAAACAGACTTTCAGGATTACGTGCGCCGTTATCGCTGGCATAAAGCAGATCTTTGCCCGTTTCGTTCATATAATCCTGAATGTAGTCGTACTCACCAATGGTCAGGGAGTTGGTATAAGGCCACAACTCATGAAAATCGCCCACCAAACGGTGACCGCTTTTCAATACCAACTCCTCCAGTCCGTCAATCACATCCTGCTTGTTTACCGAGCCACCACCGGCCAAAGGCAGTGCATCCTTCTGATAAAATCCGGTATAAAACAACCAGACCCGCGCCAACATAGCTTGAGCGGCCCAACGGTTGGCCCTGCCGTCTTCGACCGCAGTATAAGCCACATCGGGAAACAATTCAATGGCCTGCGTCAAGTCGCTGGCAATTTGGGCATAAATATCGTCCACCGCAGCGCCACCCATATTTACAGGCTCCGAAGTAAGCTTAAGCGGAACACTTCCATAAAGCGTAACCAGGCGGTAGTAGAAAAAGGCACGCAAAAAAAGCGCCTCGCCAAGATACTGGTTGTTGCGGGCAGGCGGCAAAATGGTTTCATCCATACCCGGCAGCTTTTCTATAGCAAAGTTGGCACGATGAATGCCCTCGTAGGTTGTCTCCCAGTTGTGGCTCAACATATTGGGATCCGAATACATAAAGCCTTCATAAGCCTGCGCCTTAAGGTCGTTGTTGCCACCACCGCCAAGCTTCTCATCAGAGGCAATCTCCATCACAAAATGGTAGCTCATATCACAGAGTTGCTGCTCATTACTCATGGTGGTATAAATCCCGGTGATCATTTGCTTGGCATCCTCTGCCGTTTGCGGAAAAATCGCATCTGTTTTCTGAGTCAGGGGATCAAAACTCAGAAAATCCTCACAGCTGCTCAACAAAAGCAGTGCCGCAATAATATAGCTGATTCTTTTCATAATCTCTTTCATTTTAATCTTTTAGAACTTAAGGTTAATGCCCATCAAATAAGTCTTGGGGGCCGGGTAAAAACCAAGGTCAATGCCTGAAACAAAAGGTTGGTCGTCGCCATAACCCACTTCAGGGTCCATACCCGAATAGTCGGTGAAGGTGAAAAGATTGCGACCGGCCACATAAAAACGAGCCTGACTAAAAGGAAGATTCGGAAAGAGCTTCACAAAATCATAACCCAAAGAGACGTCTTGGATTTTCACAAAGTCACCATCCTCAATATACAGCTCAGAGATGTTGATGCGGTTGGGGCTGTTACCGGGCGACATGCGTGGAATGCGGTTGGAAGTACCTTCGCCAGTCCAGCGGCCCAGGATATCGGTCGTATAGTTATGGAACTCATTGTCGCCAAACGAACGGTACGATTTCAGGATTTGGTGCCCAAAGGCTCCCTTCCCACTTAATGAAAAGTCGAAACCTTTGTAAGCCAGGTTTATACCAAACCCAATACGTACATCGGGATGCGGATTACCAATCATGGTTTTGTCGGCAGGCGTTACATCGCCATCGCCATTGGTGTCAGAGAAAATAAGGTCTCCGGGAACCACCTTGGCGTCTTCCTGCAGAAACCCGCCGGTCCATGAAGCGATCTGCGCCTCATTCTGAAACACCCCTTCGGTTTTGTAACCATAGAAATAACCTACAGGATAACCCACCTCAACCCGCCATACGGGATCGGTTCCCTGAGAGATGATGTTGGCTTCACTTTGCAAGAAACCACTGTTGTCGCCCATACGGGTTACCTCATTGGTATTTTTGGAAATATTGAAGTGCGCACCATAATTAAGTTCTCCTGCCCGGTCGTTCCAACGCAAACCCAACTCAAAACCTTTGTTCTCGATATCACCCGCATTAACAAAAGCCCCAATAGGTCCGTAAATATCCGGAATCGGTGCCCGTAACAGCCAATCCTTGGTCGTTTTGGTATAGTAATCGAAGGTAGTCTGCAGTCTCGAACCAAGGAAATAAGCATCAAAACCCAGGTTTAACTGTTCCGAAGTCTCCCAGGAAACGTCCTCATTCTTGATATGGGCCTGATAAGTACCCATCTGCATTTGATTGCGTGTATTACCAAAAGTATAATTGTTCTCCGCATCGGAGGTAAAAAGATTCAGAAACTGATTGCCATCGATATCGGCATTCCCGTTTTGACCCCAACTCGCGCGCAACTTAAGAAAATCAACCACCACATTGTCGGTAAGGAAGGCCTCCTCGGACAAAATCCAGCCGGCAGAAACAGATGGAAAATACCCCCATCGGTTACCTTCGGCAAAGTTGGAAGAACCATCGGCCCGCATAACCAGCGTCAATAAGTAGCGCTCGTTAAAGTCGTAATTGATACGACCAAAGACCGAAGCCAGGGCGCCCTGGTCCATGGGATTTCCGCTGATCGAAGTAACCCCGGGCGTCAGGCCGTCGGTATTATCGAGATAAGCATACTCAAACCCAATAAAAGTGGGCTTGGCGTTGGTAACGTCCATTTCAGCACCCCAGCCCCATTTCTCGGCCGATTGTCCCACCATCACATCAAAACGATGGGCGTCCAAATCAAAAGCATAACTCAGCGTGTTTTCAACAGTCCAGGCATAGCCGCTGTTCGCCCGCTGCGAAATGCGTCCCGGGCTGAGGCGAGCATCACCGGCTAAGGCATATTCCGGCTGATACTGGCGATAGGCTTCGGCAAACATACGGTAACCAAAGCTGCTCCTGAATACCAAATCCCGAACCGGCTGAATCTGCAAGTAAGCATTGCTGTTGATGTTGTAATTTTGGGTCTGGTTCATTCCACGATTCAGCACCATCTGAGCCAAAGGGTTGTACAAACGGGACGAAATACTACCAATGCCGGAAGCATCGATGTCGGGCTGGGCAAAAAAATCGCCTCTTTCGTTGTAAACAGGAACCATGGGATTACCCACCAACATATTGCGTATGTCGTTGTAATACATACCCGCAATGGCTACACCGGAGCGCTCTCTGAAACTGTAATTGAAGGTCTCCCCAACTTTAATCACCTCCAGGCCGTTGGTTTCATAAATCACGTGATCGCTGTTCATACGAAAAGTGTACTTGTCGTGTTTGGGCTGAACAGGCTTACCCAAAACACCCTCCTGCGAAGCATAAGAAAAACCAAGTGCAAAAACCGACTGGTCGGAACCTCCACTGATGTTGATGGCATGGTTCTGAATGGGGGCATTGGCATTTTCCACCTCCTCCATCCAATTGGTTCCCTTCCACTCCCCACTCATGATCTTCTGGTACAAATCAGGCATTTTGGCATTGAAGTCAATTTCCGGATTGTCTCCGCCACGTCGTTCCTCCTGATAAATCTCGATAAACTGTTTGGCATCGAGCAAGTCGGGCATGTTGGCCACATTCTGAACACCCCAAAAGCCATCGTAAGTCACCTGCATTTTGCCCTTACGGCCACTCTTGGTGGTAACCAAAATAACGCCGTTGGCAGCACGTGAACCATATATGGCGGCCGATGCAGCATCCTTCAAAACATCAATCGATTCGATATCGGCAGGGTTCAGATTATTGATGTCGCCGCCGGCTACCCCATCAATAACATAAAGCGGAGCCGAATTACCCACCGTGCCCAAACCGCGAATATTCACCTGAAAACCTTCTCCGGGCATACCCGAAGCCTGGGTAATGTTTAGACCGGGCGACAGGGACTGAATGGCCTCGAGGGCCTCGGTCGAATTCTGACGCTGCAAGTCCTCGGCACCTACAGAGATGTTGGCCCCGGTAACCAGCTTTTTCTTTTGCACCCCGTAACCAACAACCACCACTTCATCCAGGTCGGAGAAAGTAGCAAGCATAGTTACCTCAAAGTTGGCCTGGCTGCCAACCGCCACTTCCTGAGTTTGCATACCCACAAAGGAGAAAACCAAAACAGAGGTTTCACCGGCTACTTCGAGACTAAACTGTCCCTCCATATCGGTGATTACTCCATTGGTCGTCCCCTTTTCAAGCACTGTAACGCCAGGAACCGGAGAACCTTGTTCCTCAAGAACCAAACCACCGACCCTTTTTTGGGCAAAAGTGGTAAAGCCTAAGAACAAGCAAAGAATCAAAATCAGCTCTTTTCTTTTCATAGTTTTAGAGTTAAATTAAGAATTAGAGAACACTATATTGAACACAACTTTTAGTCTGTTCTGTTCTGTTTGCCTGCTAAAAAAACAAGCGCAGAACGGTTCCACACTCTAAATTCTTCTCCAAACTATTTTTTGGTGAGCTATATTTCGATGCCAAAAATAAAGACCTGCGGCGACATGTCCTAATTATTGTTGAACTTTTTTACAAAAATTCACAATAAAGAGGGCGCATTGGTAAAAACCAATGCGCCCTAATACCATGCATTCGCGCAACAAAGAGCTATTCCACAATCTTTGTACGAACTTTATACACTTCTTCGGTAATGCGCGACATTTGTGTTTCGGTAATGGAGCCGTCCTCAATACTGTTGTAAATGCTGTACAAGGGTTGTAAATCATTCATCACATCTGCTACGGCAGGGTTATCCTTTGCCACTTCCATCAAGCCCATTAAGGTATTCAGCGAGGCTTTCTGATTCATTACAATAGCCACCATCTCCTTGTTTTTAAAGGTGTCTTCGGTGATGTGGGTAACAATATACAAGGCCTCTACCCAACTGCCGGCCAAAACCAGCATCGAAACAGCCCCACGATCGGCCTGATTCAGAAATTCGTAGGTATCGAAAAAAGTATTGGTAATCAAGTCCACCAACTCGTCTTTATTGTCCTGACGGGCCTCAATCTGATCCAGAATATCGGGACTGATGGCGGCAGAAACGTTCAGGGCATCAATCAGCTTTTTGGACACGTCCATATAGTCGATGGTGGCCTGCTTCTGGTTGTAAGTACTGGCGTAACTCAGGTCGGCACTGTACACACCCAGGTTCAGGGCCTTAGATTTTTCTGTAAGGTAACGCTCCACATTGGAAACGGGGTTGGACAGGGTAAGAATGTATGACGCACCAACCCGGTTGAGCATCTCGGTGACCTCAAAAGAAGTGGGCAGGGGATAAACAAACTCACGGACATCCTCCTCCACACGGGCTTTCTCGAGCTTCTCGCCGGCGTCATTCTGCTCACCCGATGACTTTCGGTTAAGGTTGCAGGCCGAAAAAAGCATAAGTCCCGCTCCCAGCAGGGCCACCATACTTTTGGGTTGAAAGAGTTTTCTCATAGCAATGGCTGTTTTTATTGTTTCCACAAATATAAAGGATAATAATTTATTATGCACGGCAGGCCCGGCATTTTTAGTCGAGGTAATCAAAGTGCTCATCGCCGTATGGAAAATCCAAATCGCGTACCATCAATTGAAGCATGGTTTTGCCATGTACCACAGTTTCTTCGAGCGCGTAAACCACATCAAAGGGCTGACCGCTCTTAATGGCCTGCAAATGCCGGCCCATGCCAAAGGCTACGCCCTGAAGAATGGCCCCCGAACACTCTTCAATCAATTCGAGTTTGAGATGTTCGCGATCGCGCCCTACCACCTTACTGGTACCGTAGTCAAAAACCCGTCGTGTAACAAAAAGAGGCTTGGGGTTACCCGGACCAAAAGGCTGCATGCGCTTGAGCCAGCCGTTGAATGCGCTGTTGATGTCCTTAAGTTTGATCTCGGCATCGATATCCAGACGCGGTACCTGCTGCACCGGCTGAATGTGTGCCTTCACCCAGCTTTCAAAACGCGCCTGAAAGGCCGGCAGATTCTCATGCTTCATGGTCAGTCCCACCGCATACATATGTCCCCCAAAGGTCACCAGCAAATCGCTGCACGACTCCACGGCAGCATACAAATCAAAACCATCGACACTGCGCGCCGAGCCGGTAACCAGGCCCTGACTCTCCGTTAGAATTACAGTAGGGCGGTAGTAATGGTCGGTCAGCCGCGAAGCCACAATGCCAATTACCCCCTTGTGCCAGTCGGCTTTAAACAGGACCGTAGCGCTGCTTTTTTGCAGGTCGGGACTGCCCGCCAACATTTCCAGGGCCTCCTGGGTGGTTAGGCGATCCAGATCTTTGCGGGTATTGTTTTGCACCCCTATGTTGCTGCTCATCATGCGCGCCAGCTCCTCATCTTCGCTGATGAGCAATTCCACGGCATCGCGCCCCGATTCGATGCGACCGGCAGCATTGATGCGTGGACCAATCTTAAATACAATGTCAGAAATCACAAAGGCCTTATGCTCCATGTGCGCATCGCGAATGATGCTCTCCAAACCAATCCGGGGGGCGGTGTTGAGCTTTTCCAAACCATACAAAGCCATAATCCGGTTCTCCCCGCTCAGCAGGGCAATGTCGGAGGCTATGCTCACCGCCACCAGGTCGAGATACGCATACAGCGCCGTTTCGGGATAGTGGTTGCGGCGACAAAATGCCTGCATAAACTTAAAACCAACACCGCAACCGGTCAGTTCTTTATAAGGATAAGGACAATCTTCTCGTCGTGGATCCAGGCAGGCTACAGCCGGCGGCAAAACCTCGCCCGGCGTATGGTGATCACAAATAATAAAGTCGATGCCGAATTTTTGGGCGTAAGCCACCTTATTCACCGCCTTGATGCCGCAATCGAGTGAGATGATGAGCCGACAGCCGGCATCGGCTGCGGCTTCAATGCCTTCGGACGAAATGCCGTAACCTTCCTTATAGCGATCGGGAATATAGAACTCCAGGTTGGCATGAAAACGACGCAAAAAAGAGTAAACCAGCGCTACAGAAGTCGTCCCGTCCACATCGTAATCCCCGTAAATCATGATTTTTTCACCGTTGCGCAGGGCCGTCATCAAACGACCCACGGCCACATCCATATCCTTCATCAGAAAAGGATCGTGCAAATGCTCCAGTCGGGAATCAAAAAAAGCATAGGCCAGCTTCGGGGTACTAATGTCCCGTTGCACCAGCAGGGAAGCCACCAAAGAGGGGACTTCCAGACTGCTTTCGAGCTCTTTTATCAGGTTCTCGTCTCCCCGTTCATTTACGTTCCAGCATTTTTCCATGTACTCGGGCACCGCTCTGTTCGACCTTCAAAGATAGCTTTTTTGCGCCCGCCGGCGCAAAAAGCCGCCTGTTACTTATGAACAATCCGGTCGGCCAGACCAAATTCCGCACTTAAATGCTTCAGCAAGTCGTCCTTTACCTCCTCCATCGACAGTTCACGACCCAGCTCCTGTTGCAAGGAAGTAACGCCCTTATCCACAAAGCCACAGGGGTTAATGTGGCGGAAATAGTCGAGGTTCGTATTCACATTGAGGGCAAAACCGTGCATGGAGACAAAGCGACTGGCCCTCACCCCGATGGCACAGACCTTCCGCGCCTTTTTGGGATCGTCCGCATCGAGCCACACCCCGGTGGCCCCGTCCAGACGACTGGCCGGGAGCCCATACTGCGCCACGGTTTTAATAATGGCCTCCTCCAAATGATGGATGTATTCTCTGATGCCCAGGCCCATGGCCTCCAAATCGAAAATGGGGTAGCCCACCAGCTGACCGGGGCCATGGTAGGTGATGTCGCCGCCGCGATTAATTTTGTAAAACGTGGCATTGATGCGCTGCAAAAGCGCATCGCTGATCAGGAGGTTGCTTTGCGCCCCACTTTTACCCAGGGTATAAACATGCGGATGCTCACAAAACAAAAGATGATTAATGGTTTCCACCGCTGCATCGGGCGCATCCCGCTTGGCCAGCTTAGCCGCCACCACCTCATCAAAGAGTTTTTCCTGCAGGTCCCAGGCTTCCTTGTAATCGATCAATCCCAGATCACGAAATTCGGTATGTTTGCTCATAACTTTTTTAAGGCATTGATGTGCTTTTCGGCATGGTAGGAGGAGCGTACCAGGGGACCGCTCTCCACATATTTAAAGCCGCGCTTAAGGCCCTCTTCCTCATAAAACTTAAACTGCTCAGGGGTCACATACTCCTGCACCGGCAAGTGCTGGTTCGAAGGCTGCAGGTACTGCCCTATGGTCAGCACACTCACCCCAACAGCTGCCAAATCGTCCATCGTTTCGAGCACCTCCTCCGGCTGCTCACCCAGTCCCAGCATGAGGCCCGACTTGGCCACCACTCCGGCCTGAGCAATGTAGCGGAGCACATCCAGACTCACATCGTACTTGGCTCGCGAGCGAATTTGCGGCGTCAGGCGACGAACCGTTTCCACATTGTGACTGATTACCTCAGGCTGTGCATCAATCACCTGCTGCACCAGCGAAGTCGTACCCTGAAAATCAGGAATCAACACCTCCATAGTAATACCCGGGTTCAACTCCTTCACCTTCAGAATGGTCTCCACCCAAACGCCGGCCCCCCCGTCGGGCAAATCGTCGCGATCCACCGAAGTAATCACGGCATGGCGCAGCTGCATAATCTTAATCGACCGCGCAATACGCAAAGGCTCCTTAAAATCAACCGCCTCCGGCTTACCGGTCTTCACGTTACAAAACTTACAGGCCCGCGTACAAATATCGCCCAAAATCATAAAAGTGGCCGTACCCGCACTCCAGCATTCCGCCGCATTGGGACACTTGCCACTGGTACAAATGGTATGCAGCTTGTGGTCGCGAATGGTCTTGTTCATCCACTGATAATCCGAGGTATTCGGCAATTGTATCTTAAGCCAGTCGGGCTTGGCTACTCTTCTTTTTTTAACTTGCTCCATAATCACAAAAATAACATAAAATCAACACATCCACACGCAATGTTTGTGCAGGGATAACCAATCACGACCCGCTTTGTTCAGGCATCCCACTCACAATCAACAAATCTACCTGCCCTCTTTTTTTAAATTGCAGATTTTGCGGTTATCTTTGCAGCTTAATTACATTCCATTAAACAGAACTACCGTCCATGGAGCAGCACGAACTCAGCGAACAGGAACAAATTCGCCGCGACAGCCTCAAAGAACTCAAGCAACTGGGCATCAACCCCTTTCCGGCAGAAGAATATCCCGTAAGTCACTACTCACAAGACCTTCTCGATAACTTCGAAGGCAACGAAGACCAGTACCAGGAAGTCTGCCTGGCCGGCCGCATCATGACGCGCCGCATCATGGGCTCCGCCTCCTTTGCCCAGCTGAAGGACGACAAAGGCCGCATCCAGGTGTACCTGCGCCGCGACGATCTTTGTCCCGGCGACGACAAAACCCTCTACAACACCGTATTCAAGCGCCTGCTCGACATCGGCGACATCATAGGCGTAAAAGGCCACGTATTTAAAACACAGACCGGCGAAATATCGGTACACGTTAAGGAATTCACCCTGCTGGCCAAATCCATCAAGCCCCTGCCCGTAGTCAAAGAAAAAGAAGGCAAGGTGTACGACGCCTTCACCGATCCCGAGCAGCGCTACCGCCAGCGCTACGTCGACCTGATTGTCAACGACCAGGTGAAGGACACCTTTATCAAGCGCAGTAAAATCATCAACACCATGCGCGAATTCTTCAACGAAAAAGGCTACCTCGAAGTGGAGACCCCCATTTTGCAAGCCATACCGGGCGGTGCCGCCGCCCGGCCCTTCGTCACCCACCACAATGCCCTCAACATCCCCCTTTACCTGCGCATCGCCAACGAACTGTACCTGAAGCGCCTCATTGTAGGAGGCTTCGACGGCGTGTACGAATTTGCCAAGGACTTCCGCAACGAAGGTATGGACCGTACCCACAACCCCGAGTTCACCGTAATGGAAATCTACGTAGCCTATAAGGACTACAAGTGGATGATGGACTTTACCGAAGAAATGATTGAGCGTGTAGCCCTGGCCCTGCACGGCAGCACCAAAGTGCAGCTGGGCGAGCGCGAAATAGACTTCAAGCGCCCCTTTAAGCGGGTGACCATGCTCGATGCCATAAAAGAACACACCGGCATCGACATCGCCGGCATGAACGAAGTCCAGCTGCAGGAAGTCTGCAAGCAATTGGGTATAGAAACCGACCCCTCCATGGGCAAGGGCAAGCTCATCGACGAAATATTCGGCGAAAAGTGCGAAGGGCACTACATCCAGCCCACCTTCATCACCGACTACCCCGTAGAAATGTCGCCCCTCTGCAAAAAGCACCGCGACAATCCCGAACTCACCGAACGCTTCGAGCTGATGGTCAACGGCAAAGAACTGGCCAACGCCTACAGCGAGCTGAACGACCCCATCGACCAGCTGGGCCGTTTTCAGGAGCAGTTGCGCCTGTCCGAAAAAGGCGACGACGAGGCCATGTTCATCGACCACGACTTTGTGCGTGCCCTCGAATACGGCATGCCCCCCACCTCCGGCATGGGCATCGGCATCGACCGCCTGACCATGTTCATGACCAACCAGGCCTCCATTCAGGAAGTCCTCTTCTTCCCCCAAATGCGGCCCGAGAAGAAAGCCGAAAAAGACAGCGACGAAAAATTCATTGAGAAAGGCATTCCCGCCGAATGGGTACCGGCCCTGCGCAAAGCAGGCTTACAAACCCTGAAACAACTCAGCGAAGTAGAAAACCCCAACAAACTCCACCAGGATTTGTGCGGCGTAAACAAAAAGAACAAGCTCGGCTTGACCAACCCCTCGAAGGAGCAGGTGGCCGACTGGATTAAATAAAACATCATGGACCTAAGCACGGCGAGAATAGGTATTGTAGGAAGTGGCAGTTGGGCCACAGCCATTGCCAAAATGGTACTGATCAATTCAGAACGCATCAGCTGGTTCTTCCGCAATCCCGAACAAATCGAAAAGTTCCGGCGCATTGGGCACAATCCCAACTACCTGACCTCCGTCGGCTTCGATACCGACCGCATTGATTTCAGCGCCGACATCAATGAAGTGGTCGAAAATTCGGACATCCTCATTTTCGCCAACCCATCGGCCTTCTTAATCGAGACCATACAGGGACTCACCGTTCCGCTGAAGGACAAGTTCATCGCCTCGGCCATCAAAGGACTGGTACCCGAACACAACCTGGTAGTGGGCAGCTACTTTCACAAAATGCACGAAGTGCCCCTCGACCAGATTGCCGTCATCTCCGGACCCTGCCACGCCGAGGAAGTCGCCCTCGAACGCCTGTCCTACCTCACCATTGCCTGTCAGGATACCCGTCGCGGCCGCGAATTTGCCGAACGCCTGCAGTGCAGCTTCATCAAAACCGTAGTGAGCGACGACATTTACGGCACCGAGTACTCGGCCGTACTGAAAAACATCATGGCTGTGGCCTCCGGAATTTGTCACGGACTGGGCTACGGCGATAACTTTCAGGCCGTACTCATCTCCAACGCCATTCAGGAAATCAAGCGCTTTGTAGATACCGTACACCCCATCACCCGCGACATCAAAAGCTCGGCCTACTTGGGCGACCTGCTGGTTACCTGCTACTCGCAATTCAGTCGCAACCGCACCTTCGGTACCATGATAGGCAAAGGCTACTCGGTAAAAAGTGCCCAGCTCGAAATGCTGATGATTGCCGAAGGCTACTACGCCGCAAAAAGCATCAAGGAGATCAACGACAAATACAAAGTGAACATGCCCATTACCGACGCTGTTTACAACATCATTTACGAGCGCATCTCTCCGGCCATCGAAATAAAACTCCTGACCGAGTCGCTGCGCTGAGAAAGTTTTAAACCAAAACGTCTACTGTATTTGGTTATTTTCTACCCCCCTCAAAAGCTTAATAAACCTAAATTTGTGTCGATTTATATTAACCTTAAAACCAAAGTTATGAGAATTGACACAAAAATGTGTTTACTCCTGGGAATAATGCTCCTTGGAGGAACAATGATCAGAGCACAAGTCCTTGAAGTTGAAACAACAAGGCTGGCAGCTGAAAGAAGAATGACCGAAATTAAAAAGCTTGTCGATTTATCGTCTGCGCAGGAATCAGAATTTAAGCAACTCTGCATGACTTATCAGCTCCAATTGGATTCCGCTTTGTATTTTGAAGACGACCCCATAAGCTATGTAAACAAAATCAACAAAGCCGAAAAAGAGTTCACACAAACTTTTTACACCATTCTAACAGACAAGCAAACAACACAATACGCCTACAACAAAGGCTATGCTGATGTTAAGAGAAAAACAGCAGACAAATTAAATCTTTTGCGGGAAACGGGAGCTTACAACGAGGCAGAACTCAAGAAAATAGAAGAACAAATCTTCAATTATCTGATGCTCGAAAAAGTAGTTTACATGCGAGACAAGCACGATGTTAGCAAACAAAAGGAAAACATCCATCGCCTAAAAGCCATTCAGCCCCCATACCTAAAAGCCGCAGAATCCCATCGTAAGCTCAAACACAACGGCCGCACCAACAAAGGCAAAGTTAAGTGGGAAAAATAAGAGTCACTTTTTGTGACCTAATAATCACCAAATAATAATACAATGAAAAAATATATATCTGGCTGCTTTGCAGCCTTAGTGCTTGCTTTTTCCTTTCTCACAACCAACGCACAAAGCCAGACACCCTCAGCGGCTCCCTCAGATACTGCTGTAATGAAGCACGCATTGGCAGCCCTACTGGGCATCAACCGGACCGTAGATTACGACAAGGCAAGGAACCTCCTCAATTACCTCGCCAAAAAAAATAATGCCGAAGCATTTAACGTACTGGGAAAAATATATCAGGAAGGACTGGGTGTAGAAATTGACAAAGAAAAAGCCGTTATGTGCTACGACAGAGCCCACCAATTAGGTTCACTTCATGGAACAAGCAACTTCGTCAGAGCCTTACGCAAGGGCGATGGCATATCCAGAAACTACGAACTCGCCTTCCACCTGGCGCGTGAGGCCGCTGAAAAAGGCCATCCAACAGCCTGTTATCAAGCCGGAGAGATGGCACTGAAAGGACTTGGAACCCAGTTAGATTATCAGAAAGCCCGCAATTTGTTTGAGAAAGGCGCGGCCCTGGGAAACAAAGAATGCATCTACATGCTGGGGGTAATACACCTAAAAGGCTATGGAACGGAACCCGACACCGAAAAAAGCAAAGAGCATTTCCTAAAGGCAATGCATAAAGGACATGGATGGGTGGAAGACCTCATAGAAAATAACGAATTTTCAAAAGAAGAGACCAAACACCAAAAAAGACACCGTAAACTAAAAAGTGGCACAACCTCTAAATTAGACACCCTTGTAAATTTTGAGAACAATGCGAAAGCAGAAGAACTGGAAGGCGACTGGGCAGGGACGTTCTATGCCTATGATTGGGCAGGGAAAGCCTTGGATCAAGAGGAGCCCATTCAGATATCAGCCCAATCTGCGGGAGAAGAACTTTGGCTTACCTGGAACTTTGGTCAACAATCGCAATTCAGATTAAAAATGATCAAAGACAAAAACAGCTGGAAGGTGGAAGAGATGATTCCATTGAACCCCAACGCAAAGCCAAACTTTGATTTCCGCCAACTGCGCCTGACCCTCCAGTCCGAAAATGATCAAAAGATTCTATATGGAAATGCCCTAAGGTACTCCAACCATACAGGAGATCGGATGCCTCCCTCGGCCTTTGCCCTTCAACCAACCAAGGCCTCCAATACACAAGACACCAGACTCTTAACCCTTTACCCCAACCCCTTCTACAACGAATTCCGTTTACAAATAAAACTCAATAGCGAAGAAGTTCTCACTATTGAAGTCTTTGATGCCAAAGGAAGAAGCGTCTACAAACTAGCACCCTTCCTATTCAAGAAAGGCACGCACGACTTCCCAATAAAATTAGAAGGTGGAACACCCGGTGTATATTTTGTCCAGGTCACAGGCAGCACCATTTCAGAATCAGAAGTCATCATTAAAAAGGGAGCTGCGTTATGAGAAGTTTTCAAAGAAAATTTCGAAAGTTACAACGCAGCGTTGTAACTTCGCTTGTGCTTCTCCTTTGTCTCGGCACAGCTCAGGCCAACTGGTGGGATTTCATCGAGGACACCTATGGGGACAGCGATATAGACATCAATTATTACGATGACTTTAACGACTTTATGGGTAACGCCTCAGACAATGCCGTAGACTCCT
>NZ_MWUJ01000002.1 GCF_002210225.1 Geofilum rhodophaeum
TACCCAGGTTCTCCTCCATCCAGTCACTTATCTCCCGTGTACTGTTGCCCAAGGCGTATAAGCCGATGATGCGGTCGGAAACACTGTCCGCCAAAATACGCTCACGTTTTTTTATGAACTCGGGCTCGAATCGCGAATCCCGGTCGCGAGGCGTGTGTACGGTTACTTCGCCCATCCCGGTTTGAACCTGTTTGCTCGTGTAACCGTTGCGACGATTGCCCAATGAGCGTTCTTCTGAATCCATATGGGCGTCCATTTCTCCTTCCAGAGCGGCATTAAGGAGTTTCTCCAACAGGGGAGCAAAAGCTCCGCCTTTGCCTAATAACGGTTTGCCGGATTTTAATTGTTCCAGCGCTAAGGCTTCCATGGCCTTGTAATCAAAATTTTCCATAAAGCTAATTTCTGTGTAAATGTAATATTTTTTTTACTTCATTTGACACAGTTTAGTTTACAGTCTCTAGGAAATGGCAAGACAATCCTTTAAGGTACAAAAAAACCCAAAGTTTTCACCTTGGGTTTGATTATAATGAAATAGAATTTTGAATTATGCTAACATAATAGGGAATAATCCTTTAAAAGAACGTCAAAAGGCAGATTCAACTTTTCATTCAATCTTCTAATCATATCAATGGTTAGCTTTCTTTTGCGGTTTAAAACTTTTGACACAAGGGTCTTATCTCCTATTATTCCAACCAGATCCTTTGGTTTAATGTCTTGTTGTTCCATCATAAATTCGATGGCTTCAATTGGATCTGTTTCCGGTAAAGGAAAATTTGCTTCGTCATACTTACGTATAACAAGACTCAAAAGCTCTGCTTCATCCCCTTCGGGAGTTCCTGGCTTTGCTTGAAAAATTTCTTCAAGTCGATCTAGGGCTTGAAAATATTCTTCCTCTGTTTTTAAAATTTTGATTTGCATAAATAAACCCCTAAAAGTGGTTCTAAAAATTAATGTTTACAAATTGTATATATGTGTTGCAGAGTCAGCCCTCCCTACTTGGAGGGAAGGCTTCTGCTGATAAATTTACATCGAAAAAAAAGCTCTATGGCTTTGACCTGTCTATGGTGTTGGCATCAATTTTATCATATTCATCATGAGTGCCAATCCATTTAATAAAGCCTCGTTGGGCCTCAAACATAAATTCTACTACCAATCGGTAGCTTTTAATCCTAAAAACCATTCTGGAATTCTTCAGAATGCTAGACCTTGGAAACTTCTCTTTGATTTCATTGAGTGTCTTCCATTGAGTCTTTTCAATTTGTTTGTACCAAGCAATAAACTGGCCACTTAAATCTGAATGTTGCTCACTAAACCGGAGCAACGTCGTTCTACTAAAAATATGCATGCTCTTTTAAGTTTTTCATGATGTCGAATTTTAGGTTACTATTAATATATATCAACACAAAGATAAAGAAAAGTTGACAAGGTGTCAACAAAAAGCTTTAGAAATTTAAAAAACTTTTGGTATGTAGCACATTAATTGTTCAACAGTTTTATTCTTCCCCTTATGAGGAATCAGAATTTTCAATAAAAAACTCAAGGCTTTCACCTTGAGTTTCAAATTTTAAAAATCGTTCCAACGCATGCACCCCAGTAAACGCATCTATTCCGGCTTCAAAACCCAAAAAGGAAATAAGGGCTGCACCACTTCTACAAACAAAAAGGATTGGCTAAAGTCCAAACAAGTATAGAAAGATATTTTTGATTCAATTTACGAATCATTTCAATGGCCACTATCATGTGACATTAATCCTTCATAAGATCAGAACTGTTTCTTGCAAATTATTTTTCCCTTTCAATTTTCTGCTTATAGTATTTTTCTCTAGTCATTAAATAACTACTTACATTCTTAGCCCTATTCAAGCCTAAAGTATAATTTGCTTTACCAGCACCTTCTAAATTTATTATGTAGACTAAATCTAATTCTGGATGATAGTAATATGTTTGGCGCTTAAAACCCTCATCATTTATGGCGATACCTGACTTGTCCGTTTGATACATTCCAAAATTAATTGCTTCACTATAAGCTTCATCAAAAAGCAATTTATTCCATATAATTGAACTGCATCTATTATTATCAAAAGATAATGCAATAGAAAACACAAACATCTTATGCTTGAATAAAACAATATTATCAGAAGGTGAATCTGTTTCGATATAATCGGAAGCCTCGAAAGCTTTTTTCACATACTCTTTAGAATTCCCAAGTAAGGATTCAAAAAATTCAATAGTGCTTCCAGAATCTTTGTAAGACATTACTGTCTGCGAGTTAGCAAGACAAAAACTCCCCAGAATAATAAATAGGATCCCAATTTTCAATTTCATTTTTTCTTGATTATATTAATGTATCGTCAATTATGCTTGTTGCTAACACCCCCGTAACCGGTCCATATTCCATTTAATCCTCTTCAAAGATTGAAACCTAATTTTATTAAACGTGCTTATTATCTAACCAGACTCAATTTTGTCAATCTCTTTCATCAGCCGGTCTGTTTCCGAAAGGGCAACAATGATTTTCTGATAGTGGAGAATGTCCTCGAAATTAAGAACCCGGCCTTTACGGTCTTTAAGCCATTTTTGAGCCGGTTGGTAACCGCCGATATAGAAGCTCCAGGCAACCTCTGGTACACCATCAAAATACTGTTCTTTGTTAATCCACACATTGCCGTCTTCGTATACCGGCTTCTCAACTTCATTAGTGCCGGAATTTGGATAGGTGGTAATACGTTTTTCTACAATAGGACTTTCCAGAAGGTGGATTTGTCTTAACTCTCCTCCGAGCTGAACAAACTTCCAGAACTGGTCAGCATCTTTTGGATATGGCACACGAGGGAAATCGATTTTCAGAAACTCCTTATACTTTTCCCTGTACGAGGGAGAGTGAAGAACTCCATAGATGTAATCAAGGATGTCAATTGGAGCAAAGGTTCCATCAGTATCATCTTTCTCGTTTATAAACGTTAATCCCAATTTTTCAGCAATCTGCTTTACAATTTCTGTGTTTAGGTTTGGTGTTCTTTCTATTGTTAGCTCATTGGTGTGTTGTCCGTTTGTTTCAGGATAACGATATAAAGGGAAAACAACATTTTGTTCTTTCGTCTTGTTTGATATTACGCACATTTCTGAAATAGTATTCTCGACTAAAATGTGATGAAATGAATCTTCAGCCAATTGACGGGGAATAAGTAAGCAAACATTATCTCTTGACTCAATATGTTGCATTACATTTCGCCTCGTCCAATCTACCATTGAATCAGAGTAGAATAAATAACGCTTATCGAATGGCCTATAGCTTAATTTTACAATTTGACTTTCTAAATCCTCACTTATCAATTTCTTTCTTACTGATTCGATTTTCCAACCACGGGTATCTCCTTTTTTATACTTGTCAGTTTTTTTATTTTGAAAAAACATATTTCTTATTTCATCATCAGATTTAGAAGTATCACAGAAAAGATTTATTCGTTTGAGAAGTGCTTTTTTATCAAAATCTATGACAAGACTATCACGAGATGTTTGTATTCCCGTGCTATTCATTTTAAAAATTTGATAAACATTGATTCCGTTGTAGTAATTGGTATCACCTGTATCGTTTTTCGGCACAAAGAAGAGATTTGGCTTTTGAGGGTTTAATTCCTTGAATTTCGTTGACTTAATTGAATTAGAATAAAGGAAATCATATTTGGCTTCGCGTTTACCAAACAAGTCGAAGTGGAAGACCTTTGCTAATTGGTTTTGCTTCTTTTTCCCAGTCTTTATGAAAATATTGACAGAAACGCCTTGTTGTATATCAAAAACATTTACATCTGCACTTCCATCTGGGGCTGTTTCATTTTTTTTAGTGTTTCCGTGAAGATCAATCGTGTAAATTTTATCATACGTTTTCAGCAAATTCCAACGCATACCTCTAAAAGTTGGATTATCTAAAAAACCGTGAGGATTGATGAACGCTAAAACACCACTGCGTTTTTTCTCAATGAAGTGTTGACCGTAACGTAAGAATTTCACATAATCATCGTTCAGCCAATGTTTACGTTCATTAAAATGAACACCATCAACATATTTATAATCATCAATGAGTCTGCTAATCCATGGTCCATTATTTGAAGAAATACCACTATAGGGAGGATTTCCAATGACACACATTACTGGTGTATCCCTTTTTATATAGTTAGCTGCATTTGCTTCATTTGCCAGAACTGTTGCCCATAACTCTCCTGTATTAGGGTGATGCTCCTCTAGGCTATTTGTTAAAAACACACGGAACCGCTGATCTTTGGATGATTTGAAACCGGTCTCGGAAAGCAGCATGTCAAGCTTCAAGTGAGCCATGGAATATGAAGCCATAAGTATCTCAAAACCATTCAGCCTTGGTATCAAATGCTCTTCGACGTAATTGTTCCATAAACCTCCCTGACCTTCAAAACTCTTATGAATTTGCTTTATTACAGCTGCAAGGAAGGTGCCAGTTCCAGTTGCTGGATCTAAAATCTGAACCCGGTGAACTTCCTGATCAATCTTCTTCTTTCCTTGAGCATCTACCTGAATTTTGGTTTTACTCGTATCAGCTAATCCCATCGGAAGGTCAAATTCATCTTTCAGAATGTCATCCACAGCACGAACGATAAAATCAACGACCGGTTCCGGAGTGTACCAAACTCCTCTTGACCTCCGGAGCTTAGGATCATATTCACCAAGGAAGGTTTCATAAAAATGAATAATAGGATCGTGCTGTTTTGTGGACTTTCCAAAGTTTTTGAGGATGGTAGCAATATCAGCAGATCTAAACATATCAGCAAGAGAATCTACTATCCAGTTGATTCGTTCATCAAGATCATACCCGGCAATATATTGAAATAGCTTCCGGAGGAAAGGATTCGATTTTGGAATTAGGGTAGCAGCTTCCTGTCTGCTGAAAGTATCAAGGGAAGTATCGTAAAGCCTTGCAGCGAACATTCCGTAGGCAATGGTCTGGGCATACACATCGGCAAATCCCTTGGGGGTAATATCATGGATTAATATGCTTTTGAAGGCATTCATCTGATCCTGAAGACTACTGTTCTCCTGGTTCTCCTCATCGCTGGTTAAGGCTTTTTCTATTATATCAGCTAGAAGTCGAGCCTTGTCAGCCATCATCATAGCGAGTGTTTTAGGACTCTTTATGGTCTGGCCCTCATAGAAGGAGAAGTCCTTTAGAAGCGCTTCAAACTGATGGAAATTACCAGGTAGTGGTACTACTCCCTTCCCTGTCAATTCACCAATGGATACCTTGGTAGTAAACTCTCCATTACGGTAAAAATGAAAGTCAATGTAATCAGTAAAGATAATATTGGGAAGAGCTGCCTTATAGCGATCAAACTGCTCCTTATTTCCTGTTTTCTTAGCTCCTGCCAGGTCACCATCACCCAAGTCCTTTGCCTCAATAAAACCTACAGGGATGTCATTTTTGGTGAGTATATAATCAGGTGCACCGCAACTCTGCCTTTTCGGTTCATTGGTTGCTCTAATAGTCGGCATGGAGCTTTCCAAAAGCTGTTGTAAGTCACCCCTAAAAGTGTGTTCAGTCGCATTTCCTAATTTGAAACGTTTGTTAATGTTATCAATGTATTGCTCTATTGTCATTATTTCAAATTCGAAAGTTAATACTAACCAGATGAAGGAAGATCCAACTGCTCTATCATTGACAATAAAAGTAGCAATTTAAATAGAAATGTGGGTACCGCAACAGATAAACGTTTCAGGTATTGATCCATTAGGTGGACCAGGTAGTTTCTTGGCCTCAAAATGAATTCTATTTTGAGAAGAATCAGAGAGCTTACATTATCTTTGAAATAAACCACATCTGTAATGGATATTCTTGACCCATTTTACGGCACCGGGAGATTCCTTATTTGAGGGAATGGTGGATAATTGTTAATAAGTTTCCACACAACGGGAACATAAAAGTGTTGATTACCAAGCAAATAGACTGTTTCTTTTTGAGAAAAGTTTTCTTTATGGAAAACTTTTTGGGTGTTAATACTATCTCAAATCGTTAATAGACAGAACGTTAAACATTCAAAATGGACAACTTTTGTTATTGTTGATAAATTATATTTGTCCGAAAAGTATAGTCTAAGTATCTTGCATTCAGGAAAAATAGAATATTCCGTATAATAATGAAAAAGGAACTATTTATGAATAACAAAAAGAGATGAAACGTTCCGAGGCGTTTCATCTCTTAGATTAGATCAATGAAAATCACTATTGAGATTTCACCTGAAGTAGTTAGATTGCTTCAGGTGATAGCAAAGATAATTTTATTTGTCTTGCTATAGGGTCCCTCACCCTTCAGAGTAAAAAGCAGTCGTTAAAAACGAAAGCTCGGTAGTCCTTGAGCACTTTAGCTCCTCTTATGCCCCATGAAGAAATTCGCACTTTCTTTGTGGGGTTTCTTAATTAATATAGGGCGTATCACCCACATACAAAACTAAACCTTTAAGTGACCCCTGCGTGTTAATTTGTGTTAAAAAGTGTGAAAAGTGGGCAATGCGTCTTTAATTTAAGCATTTACACCCTATTCGGATTTGTCGCATTTTCATACGCAATTTGAAAATCAAAGTTAAATGGGTTGGGATGATATTGTATTTGAATCCAAATATCATCCTTAATTTTATTATCAAGAAACTTGTTATTCACTTTACAAAATTGAGTTAGTTCATTCATAAATGCAATCTTTCTGCCCTTATACCTATGTTTATCATCTCTGCTATCTTGCTGCCATTTAGGTAAATTTAGAGCTCTGCACATTGTATTGTATCTATCAATCTCATAAGGAATTTAAGAAGACCATCTCTATAACGCACGAAATCTTCATCTTTGGTAGAATAAATTGGTACAATATTATTCTTCATTAGAACCAGGCTTTCAACCATCCTGGCTGTTCGCTTATTCCCATCAATAAAAGGTTGGAGTCGTGCCAGGTTGCAATGTAAGAACACGGCTTTCTCCAATGGATCTGAATACTCCTTCTGCTCTTTAATAATCCTTGCAATTTCTTCTTTAATTTGATGTTCCTCCTCCGGTGGCACATAGTCTGTACCAGTAATTGCAACCAATCTTCGTCTAAAACATCCTCTTTCATTGTTCTCAACCAACCCATTGGTTATTTCAGAGTGTATGTCTTTAATTGATGTTTCGTTCAGATCAAGTGGCTCTCTACTCCGAATGAATGGGATCAATGACGAAAAAGAATTGTGCAGATTAAAAAGCATTTGAGCATCTGCAAACTTTCTGATGGAGGTAACGCCATCAATCAGTAGAGCTTCAGTTTCAGAATAGGTGTATGCATTCCCTTCAATTTTAGCAGAATAGTAACTCCATATAACGCCTAGTTTTTTAATCTCAGTTGAACTTAATTCAGAAAACTTCGCCCAATCATGATTTAGAATGAATTTTGCCTTTTCCCTTTGAATCGAAGTAAAGATTGCCTCCATAACATTATCGCTTGAATCCTGAGAGAGCCTTTTGCAATAATTCTGTCATTCTAAGCTTTAGTAATTCAAGCTTAGTGGGTAAGCCAATAGGATAATGTTCTTCTTCGTATGCCCCAATAATTCTTGAAACATATACCAATTCTTGCCACAATGGATCATCCTCTGGTGCTTCATCATCAACCAGATCAATAATCTCTTCCAGACGCTTGCAAGCTATGTTATATTCTTGTTCGGTAAAATTCATAATGTTATTTCTAGGTGTTGGGCTTCTAATGTTGAAATTTGTTCCAGAGTCTTCGGAACTGGTATTTAACATCAAAGAGAAAGACATTCAACGCCACCCACCAATTGGATTTTATAGGATAGTGGGTCTCCTCATATTCTCTCACCAAAGCAGCAATTTCGTCCATTTCAGCAATCAGGGGATCTCCGCCTGGTAAGAAATTCGGATTTACCTGAAAGTTCTCCTCTAATCGCCTTAAACAGACAAGATACTGTTCTTCAGTCTCTATTGGTTTCATTGTATCGAATTTACAAAAATGAAAATATTATCTTAGCTTTTCAATTTGAAAAAAATAAATGAGCAATGGAACACTACGAAGATAAGACAATGGAATATCTTTTAAACGACCCAACAGCCGACGAATTTGCAGCAAAAAGAGATTTAGCTGCAGGATTTCCGATTGTTTATTGTGATGAGGATTATCCGGAGACAATGAAGGATAACAACCTGATGATTGAGGAACATCCCAACGGTGACCGGTTCATTGTGGCCATTAACATTGACACTCGAGAGTTGACAAAAGTCCGGCAAATTCCACCATTTAGGAGAATGGGTTAATTTTTATCACCGCACATCGGATAGTTGAAAAATCTCTTTTTATGTCATTATTGCCTGTACTTTTTTAATTATTTATCATACTGTTTGATTACTTCGGTTTACTCAGATACTTTTTTAATACCCATCCAGTCTCAGGTAAATTGTCTGTTTGATTGATATAACTAACATATACCCACTTATGGTTAACCTGTATTACTATTACATCAAAATCTACAGGAAGACATTTTAATACTCTTTTACCATTGGGTTTTGCATAAACTTTACAAATTCGATTAGTCGTCCTATATTCGTTTTGTTCTTTAAGTCTAGTCTCAATTTTTTGGAAAATCTCTTTCTTTAAAATTACAATATCGTCTTTGCTTATCGTCTTAGATTTTGTAACTACAAAATCAATGTACATGTGGATAGTCATTATCATGATGATAATATTTAACCATAGCAGCGCTTTTGCTTTAAAGGTCTTATCCTTATCATCATACTTTGTATCAATTTTCTCGACTAAATTATAGAGATTCTGAAGATCTTCCTTAGTTACATGCTGGTTATTTGAAATATTGATTCCAATGGCTGACGCTTCAGCACTAAACCCTTCAAACTCTTCAATCAGATTCCATTTTTTATTTACAGCAGCTATAGCTGCCAATTGACCAGATATCCCATTTAATGCTAACTCTAAACTACTTAATTGAGAGAATAAGGGATGATATCTATAAGCACTAAGAGCATTTCTGAAATTTTCAAAAACTAAATCATTTTGTTTATTGATTAAACTTATTGCATTTAATGTGGAACTAGGAATCGCAAATTTAGCTAAAGATGCATTTAATGATCTAGCCATTGCATCAATTCCTGTAAATCGAGTCTGATTTATACGGTTTTGTTGGTTAAGACCTTTAAGAATCTCAGAATACATGCACATATCTGTAAGATTCTTTTTCCACAATTGTTGCGCCTTAAACATCTCAGTCAACTGTGTAGACAATCCCATTTGTTTTGTAGCATTTTGGATTAGTCGAATATTATTTAATAGGTCATCAAATCCAGCCATTTTTTGAAATTTATTTTTGAAATAAAACTCCACACTATGCGTTTTTTAGCATTGGCTCTAACATTGTAAATGCGGCTATTGTGTTTAGAAGTATTATGTCAAAATACAAATGTTGTAATACCAAAGAGCTTACTAAGTTAAAAGTTTTTTTCTTTTAATTGATATGAGTTTTTCCAAAGGTCTGGGGAAGGTCCAGGTTTAACCCAAATCAATACAGGCATAGTGTCGGTACTGGTGGTGTTCGGCCATTTGAACATAGCCAAGTTGATTAGTTACCAATTTGGTTCTTTCAATGGCAGTTTCGGGCATATTGGCATGGTGGTGGCCATAAACCCAGTAGTCGGGTTGAAGTTCCATTATGAGATCCCTTTGCTCTGATACGAAGGCGGGGTTGATGTCAGAATTTCGGTATATCTCCGGATTGACGATTTGGCTGGGGACATGATGACTGACAACAATCTTGTGTATGGCCTTTGATTCCGGAATGCTTGTGCTTAAAAAGTCTATGCTTTGGGCATGCAGCTTGTTGAAGTCTTTTGCCTTAAGTGGCTTTCCTCGGTATTTTATAAGACGGAAATCGCTGACATGGGCTTCAATCAGCAAACTTTTATTGTCCGGGATGTGTGACCAAAATGCGGTTAGGAATAGGTCACAATTTTCAACGGAGACCACTTGGTTATTTACAAGGAACACGTTGTCGCGAATAGCTTCTTTAACTGGTTGATCTAATATCCTGAGATCCTTTCCTGAATAGAACTCGTGGTTGCCTGGTATATAGTAAACCTTTTCCCAATGCTTGGAAACATAGTCGAAAAACCAATGCCCAAAATGCTTTTGGCCCCATAGAGTAATATCTCCTGCCAGAATTAAGGTGTCGGCAATCGGCTTTATGGAATTTTTGTGTAAAAACAGTGCGTTTTGAGCAAATTCGAGATGCAAATCGGAACAATATTGGATTTTCATAAGTCGCGAAAACGGTTTAAGATAACATGATTAAAGATACTTATTTTTATGCGAATAGCCTGAGTTTGTTAGGGTGTGAAGAAGAAAAAAAACACTTTTCTTCTATGATTAAAAAATCTTTTTCTTCTTTAATTCTTTTCCCTTTTCCTACTTTAGGGAAATTCGCAATTAACCCTAAATCTCAAACACAGCGGTATCCCTAAAACTTAAATACTCCCCCATATGTACATATCCCAATTGATTGGTCACCAATTTTGTCCCGTTGAATTCAATTTCGGGCATATTGATATGGTGGTGACCATAAATCCAGTAATTAATATTATTGTCTGCAATAAAATCATAATTCTCAGAGACAAAGGCGGCATTAATTTGTGAGTCTTTGAATTGATCCAGATTACAAAGCTGTGTTGGAATATGATGTGTGACTACAACCTTTTGGTCTGCAGTAGACCTTTTGCTTTCCTGGTTTAAGAAGTTAAGGCTTTCTTCATGTAGCATATTGAAGTCAGGACTTCTTAACTTCTTTCCCTTATGCCTTATTTTGTAAAAGTCATTAATCTTTCGTTCAATAATTATTTCTTCATTAACGGGAATATGTGACCAAAACAGGGTGAAAAAGAAATCAACACCTTCGATATTGATTACCTTGTTATTCACTAGAAAGACATTTTCCCTCAATGGCTCAAATACTGGACTGTCTAAAATCTGCACTTCTTTCCTGAATAAAACTCATGGTTTCCCGGAATGTAGTAAACTTCCTTAAAATTGTCAGAAATGTAATCAAAGAACCAATGCTTAAAATTCTCTTGCTCCCAATAGATGATGTCACCGGCCAGAACCAGAATGTCACCAACAGGTTTGATGGGGTTTTCATTCAAAAACTTTGCATTTTGAAAAAATTCGAGGTGTAAATCAGAGCAGTATTGAACCTTCATAAGGTGTAAAAACAGTGTTGGATTAAAGTATTAAATATACAAAAAAAATTACGAGTTGCTTATGTTTGTTGGGTTTACGGTGAAGAAAAAGATTCTTTTCTTATTTGATTCTTTTCTTCATATAACCATTTCAATTGCATTCCATCTATGTTCGGCAATGAAAAAACATATCAATTTAACTTACCACAATATCAATTTCTAATTGTTGCGGTAAGAATTTTATGTACTGGCTATTAATCATTCGCTTAATAGATTATAGTTTTGCTGTATTAATTATTTAAAGTAACTTTGCAATTCAATGTAAAAATAAATGAAGAATTGGCCATCTTTAAAAAAACCACCAGTTGTTGTAGCATTGTTTCAACTGAAATTTAACTCAATCGGCATAAAACTGAGTGACTTCCTGAAGTTTGATACTCAGATAAAACATAATTTTCCAATTCGGCGAGATAATATTAAAGTAGGTCTTAATTTTGGGTCTTCTATTCCTTTAGGAGTTTCTAAATTTAGTGGGACTTCAAATGCGAAAATTGGCAGTTATGTTTATCTCACGATAGACCAGAAAGCTAAGTTTGAAATCTTAGAAGACACTATCACATATATTGATGAACGTCCATATGAGGGCTGGGATAACTTCAAGGATTCGACGTTGAAGTCACTATTAGTTTTATCCGACATCCTAAATAGTCTTGAAGTTACTCGTACTTCTATTCGTTTTATTAATCGCTTTACATTCGAAACATTCGATAATCCTGCCGACTATTTCAAAACATTGATTTCAAGCAGTGAAGACAATGAACTCCCTTTCCCATTACGACAATACGGCTTTAGATTATTAATGGATATACCTGATACGGATATTTTTTCTATTGTGAACCAAAATGTAGATAATGTACGTACAAATTCATACATTTACACATTCGATATTGATGTATTGGATAGACAGAAACTTCTTTTCGAGAAAGAAACCCTTGCTGTAAATTTGGAAAAGCTTCGTAATGTAAAGAATGAGATTTTTTTCAATAATATTACACAAAAGACTATAGATTTATGCAACTAGCAAGACTCTCAAATAAACTTAAACCTCTTACTCTTGTCGCCGGAATGTTGTCCAGTAATGCAGCATTTGCATACTCTGATATAGATGCTTTTAGTGGAGTGCTGACGATGATGACCAATAATAGGACCACTGAGTATCTTCAATCGGTTGACGGAGATGACAGTGTTGCTTTTCTTCAAAAATTTAGATTTCAGAACCATTTAATCAACTGGCAAAATAGAACGATGTTTCTATCCTCAACAAAAGCTATTATTGAAAATGACGATTTTCAATCTATTGTTGCGATGGGAAATTCTGCTGTTCCTTATATTCTTGAAAGTATTGAAACGAATCCTTCAACTCTTGTTTGGGCATTAAATCTTATTTATAACCGGAAAATAACTGATTTACCCAACATTACAATTTCAGAAGCATGTAACCTATGGGTGAAGGAATTGAAAAAATAAAACGAAATCTGGTCAAAGCCTTTCCAAAGCTATCCCAAGATAATCAATTCAAGATTACAAGTAAAGCTACGCCTGCATATAATTGTATAGCATGGGCGTATAATAAAGATAACCGTTGGATGTGGCCTAATACAGGCGAATATCAATTTTTAGATGGGGTACACTTTTGGCCATCAGATGAAATCCTAGATTGTGATGTAAAAAACTTCATAGATGCATTCAGGTTAAAAGGATATGAATGTTGTGAAACATCTGATTTTGAAATCGGTTATCGTAAAATTGCATTGTATGTGATCCCTGAAACAACCTTATGTACCCATGCTTCAAGGCAAAAAAGTGATGGTACTTGGACAAGTAAATTGGGAGTATCCAATGATATCCAGCATGGAACTCCAGAAGCGATTGAAAACGAATATTACGGTGTTGTACATTGCTTTATGAAACGACTTTTCGAATAATCTTCTTGATCTAAAATAATGTCTATTTAGCTCTTTCTCCTTTCCCATTTGGGAAATGCCTATCTACCCTATTCTTCTTTGGTAATTTACTCTCAATATACTTTTCCCTTATGGTGGGCATAAGGGAAAAAACTGTATGATAACCTTACTAATTTACCATAGTTGACTCCTATAACCTTACTAATTTACCATAGTAAAAAACCCGCTCCCAATTGCAACTGGTGAAATGCTGCAACCATTGCAACAAATGAGACTAATGGAAAAGGTGCAACCTTTGCAACAAATAGGACTAACGGAACGAATAGAACGGAACGCAACTTTTGCCTCTCCCTGAATAACGAATCACAGTAAAACGCAGATTTACAGAACAAAACAATCACCACAACCTACCGAAAGGCCGTTGCAATTTGTTCCATTTTGCTGTCCAAAATCCTATTCTGGCCTCAAGTCAATACTAAAGGCCAGATTCACCATTGAAATCAAGAAGACAACTGGCAATTTCTTTCTTTTTTGAAGGAGGGATAATGTCATTGATATAGTTCTGGGTGGTTTTTATATCGGTATGCCCTAATAATTCCCTCAGCACTTCGATAGAATAACCCTTATTAATAATGATTGCAGCGAAGGTGTGCCTCGCTACATAAGTTGTTACTTCTTTATTAATACCAGCTTTAGCACAAATCTTACTCAAATGTTGGTTGGTTAATTTAATAAACTGCTTCCTAACTTTTTGCCTGGCTTCCTCAGACCGCTCACTATTAACGAAGGGGAACACATAATTATCTGGATTTCTATCTTTACTCCCCCATTTCTCAATAATCTTTTTGGAATGATCATTAAGCTGCACATCTACAATAATAGGTGCATCTTTGGTGGTAAGCCTGGTTTTCTCCCTGATAAACTTGAAGCTTTCCTCTTTGATTTGATGATACTTCAAATTAAAAACATCCTTAAAGTTCATCCCATTACACAAATAACTAAAAAACCAGAAATCTTTTGACCGGTCTTCCGTACTAAACGGAATTGGATGATAATTAAAGAGGATGGCTAATTCATCTTCATTTAAAGCGACCTTTCCTTTCTTTCCTGTTGGTATTTTATACTTGTTCTTTCTAAAGGGATAGGAATCAGCACTTATTATCTTATCCTGAATAGCCTGATTTAAAATGGCTCTTAAGGGTCTTAAATAAATCCCCACGGTAGTTAAACTACGCCCATTTTCAAGCATGTACTTTTCATACCGGTTAAGAAAATCGGCTGTTACGTCTGGGAATGCTAAGTTGGGTTTGAATCTCATTAAAGAGCCCTTAGAATCCGCATAACTGTTACGTGTGCCTTCACGTCCTTCTTTATGCAGTCTCTCCATTTTTCTGTCATAAGCCTCATAAACACTTTGATGATCATCCGGTGCGTTAAAAAACAACTCCTCGAACTGATGAAAAGAAAAAACAGGCAATTGTAAACCAATTTGTTCCGCCTCCTGGACAATCTGGTCTAATTCTCTTCTGGCTTTTAAGAGCTTACCTTTTGCCTCTGAGGAATGCATAATCTTCCATTCTCCCTCACTAGCATCTATTCCAGTTCCATAATATTTGCGATTTCTTTGGAAAGTCACTCTCGATTTCACGGGATACCTGTTATCTTTCTTAACCCTTTTTGTGTCGTGCCAATAGCTAAATGTTGGTTTTCCTTTCATCAGTAGTAAATCTTATATTCTGCTTTTTGGAAATTTCTTTATCATGAATTCACCCCTCAAATTTATATCATAAATACTTTTACTACACAATTTACTACACGAAATTGAAAAAAATGCATGAAATTTGAAAAATCGATTAGAATTACCTTTATTTGTATTGCTTAATAAATGGCCAAAATGAAAGGTGTCTACAAAAATATGAAAATATATTTAAACCATGAAATCCTGACTCATAATCAGGGGGTCGCTGGTTCAAGCCCAGCTGGGCCCACCTTCATTTTAAGCCACTTCAGGAATTTCCGTTCCTAAGTGGCTTTTTTTCATTTTCCTTGTTCATACGGATGTAGCGGTCGAACAATTGACTGATCGACCGCGGTTCCCCGATGATGGTAAGCACATCGTTTTCTTGCAAGATGGTGCTTCCGTGGGGAGGAAAAGTGGCGCCGTTGCGTTCGATCATGGCCACCAGCACATCGCTGGGATAGCGTACGTCTTTAAGGGCCTTACCAATGGCCTCGGCCTGAACGGTATCGGGCAATAGCTGAACGGTAAGGTAGCGCTCGTTGTGCAACAGGTACTCTTTAATCTCCCGGTGACTTTGCAGTTTCAACATGGCTTCCATGAAATCGTCCCGTTCTACAATATCGACCAGACGGGAGAGCATGCGCAACTGTTGACGGGTTTCGTGGGCGGGATTCACCAGAAAGAAAAAGACTTTGATGTAGTCGCTGCGCGATATGGCACCCTTACTAACTGGTTTGCGTACACCCTGAGCACACAGTACGATGTGCAAAGAGGGGTGGTCCACGCCTTCGTGCCGGGCATAAAGCATCGATACTCCGGGAATCTCCAAGGCTGGTTCGATGGGTGAGGTGGCATAAAACTCTTTAACCAGACTTTCGGCAGGCACATGCATCTCGGTGGCAAATACGTCGGAGATTTCTTCCACTACTTTTTCGAAATTCTTCTTTTTTACGCTCTGATCTACCCGTGAAATGCGCGCATTGATGATGGTCTGGTCAAAGGGGTCGCCCTGTCGCAGACCTTTTTCCTTCAAAATGGTCATGAATTCATGCTCCAAATCTTCGTACTGGTACTTGCCCAGCAGGGCAAACCAATGGAAAATGGCGCCTTCGCGTTTCACACGCATACGGGCATAGTAATGGTACCAGAGTACCGACACCAAAACAATAGCCAGACTGAACAAAATGGCCATCCAGCCCATATAAATGATCATGACAAAGGAGATGAGGATGCCGGCAATCTGCATACCCGGGTAGAGGGGCGACTTGTAGCCGGGGTCGTAGGACTGGATTTTACTTTTGCGAAAGACAATTACGGAGAAGTTGATGAGCATGAAAATAAACAGCTGGAAGGTAGAGGCCAGCTTGGCAATGCCTTCTTCGCTCAACAAGAAAATAAACAGCATAATGAGTCCGGCAGTCAAAAGAATGGCCGGATAAGGGGTCCCGCTTTTTCCTACTTTGGAGAAGCCCTTGGGAAAGAGGGTGTCGCGACTCATGGCAAAGGGATAGCGGGAGGTAGAAAGCAGACCGGCGTTGCCGGTACTGGCAAAGGCGGCCATGGCTGCTCCGGTCATCAGGTAGGTGCCCCATCCCTCGGGCAACCAATGAAACAGCTGCTTTACCGCGGTGGCAGCAGGTGCCAGATCGTTCGCAAACTCGCCGGGCTCTATCAGGCTCACCATCACAAAAACGCCCAATACATAAACCAGTCCCGTTACCAGCAAAGAGAGCATCATTCCCAAAGGGATGTTGCGCTCGGGATTCTTTATTTCTTCAGCCACACTGGCAATTTGAGTCAGCCCGAGGTAGGACACAAACACAAAACCGGAGGTGACGATGATGCCCTCGAAGCCCTGGGTGAAGAAGGGGCTAAAATGGGTGTTGGCTGCCGGCAGGTCTACCCGATCGGTAAAAAAAATGTTGTAGAGGCCATCCACAATAAAGGTGCCCAGTACCACCAACAAAAAAATCACGAAAATATTCTGGAGGCCGGAGGTCTTCTTTGCCCCTACCAGATTAAGTCCCATAAACATAAAAGTGGCGGCAATGGCAATGGTCTTGACCGGCACGTCCCAAAAAAAGGCAGCATAGGCGCCAATACCAATGATGGCAAAGGCGGTTTTAAACATCAGGGCGAAGTAGGTGCCCAGGCCCCCAATGGTGCCCATGAGGGGACCGAGACTGCGATCCAGAAAAAAGTAGGCGCCTCCCGAACGGGGCAGGGCGGTAGAGATTTCGGCAATGCTGAACATGGCCGGAATTATCAGGATGCCCGCCACCAGATAAGCGACAAAAACGGAGGGACCGGTATATTGCGAGGCCAAACCAGGCAGTAGAAAAAAGCCTGAGCTGAACATGGCTCCGGTACTGATTGCAAAAACATCAAACAAACCCAACTCCTTGTTCAAGCGTGTGCCTTTCCCCATAAACGCTAATTAAATAAAACAATACCGCAAAACATCTTCTGTAGCAAGATACAATTTTATGCGTTTCCCGGGAAATAAAATTGGGGCCAACGATTGCGATGGCCCCAATTCACCCAAGAAAACCGCCGGCTCGTGCGCCGGACTGCCTTAACGCTTTATCAGTTTAAAGCTGTATTTGTGTCCATCGGCCTGAAGCAACAGGATGTAAGGGCCTGAAGACAAAGGACGACCTAAAGTCAGTGTACTTCGAACGGGATGCACAAATTCCTCCCAAACACGACCTTGTAAATCACTGACTACTACACGCTCTACATGCCTGAAACTGCGCAGATTTAAGCTAAATTCCTGATCAAAGGGATTGGACGATAGCACCAAGGCCTCTTCCTGTATCTCGTCAACCATGGTGCTGACCTTAAGCTGAGGCGCCTCAAAGTGCGACCAGGGAAAGGCTCCGCTGTATTCAATGTAATACTTCCCGCCTAGGGGAGCCGGTAAGCTGTTTGACCAGGTATTGGTATAATCCACTCCGTTAATCTTCAATACATCAAGGTTCCAGGAATTGATGTAAGCCATAGCTTGATCAGTTACCCAGCAATGGCTCCCTACACCATCGAAGGTAAAGGGCAGGGAGATCGTCTGAGGATTGCTGCAGGGAATCTCACCTGAAAGGACTTCGAAATGAGCTGTTACAGTCAAATCCTTGTTCATGATTAAACGGACTTCAGCAGCTTCGCCACTCCAGTCGCCGCTCCAGTAGCTGAAGCGGAAGCCGTCCTGAGCAAACGCTTTCAGTATCACCTCAGTACCATCGGGGTAGGACGATTGTTCGGGCGCTATTTCTACCCGACCGTTGCCTTCAACCAACACCGACAAGGAATGGCTTTCTTCGGGGTCCTCAGGTTCTTCAGGTTCTTCAGGCTGCTCTCCGCCATCGGGGTACACCAACCCGGGATACTTTTGATGAAAAGCGTTGGTGGCAGCAGCAATGTTCTCAAAGGTCCCGTGTCCATCGTTCTGAGGCGTCTTCCAGGCACACACACCATCAAAGCCGTTCAGATAGGCGTTTTCGTACATTTCACTCACAGTCATACAAACAAAGGCGTCACACACATCGTTGCCTTCCGACTCTCCAACAATTACGGGACGATCGTCTACCTCATACGCTACGGTGGTTTGGGTAAAGGGAGAAGCCATCCATTCAGACTGCCAGGGATACCAGTGGTACTGATAAAAATCGAGAAAGGCAGCAGTGTCAGCACCACTCGCCCTTAAGGCCGCATCCGAAAACATGTTGCCCTCATTTTCACCCCAACTGTCGTAAATGGGACTGTTCCATTTGGGAGCGGCAGAACCCGTGGTAACATAGCTGTTGCTGTTGTTGTGAATGGCGGCTGCCAGCAGGGCATGAAAGCGCTGCACATCAGCAAAGGACTGGGGCCCATGTTCCGAATTCTCAAACATCCATTCGGGTTCGTTACAGATCTCCCAACCCAATAAATAGGGCTCATCTTCGTAGCGTTGCACAAGGGGTATCAATACATTGTCGATGTAGCTCTGTATGTTGGCGGGGTCTTGGATAAAGGCCCGCCACTGCGCGCTGGTCGAGTAGCTTTGCTTGGTAATGTCAAAGGAAAACAGGGCCGGCAGCAAATACACCTGGTGGGTACGCGAAACTTCAAACAGTTTATCCATGTGCTCCCAAAATAAGGCACTGGCTCCGCTTACGTAACCATTGGCATCGATATCGGGACTGACCTCACCGGAACAGTGGATCCACACCCGGGCCAAATTGATGTGATTGTCGGCGTATCGTGCAAATTCACCTTCCCACCAGGCTGCCTCAAAATCAACACGTCCGAAATCGACAAATTTGTGCCAGGGGGTATTGATGCCATTGAACCAAATGGTTTTACCATCAACGGTAAACTGGTTGCCACTGATGACTACCTTTTGCCCTTGCAGGCCCAAACAAGCTGCCAGGATCATCAAAATGAATAATGTCTTTTTCATAAATAAATAAATTGATAAGGGTTTACTCTTTAACGACTTTAAAAACTTGTCGCGATTCGGGATAGTTGATGGCTACCAAATAAATCCCTGCCGGCCATTGTGCACCCATAAGTACCACATTGGCCTCGGGATACAACACGTCAATTACTTTTCCCGAGGTGGTACTTACAGTAATCTGTCGCACCTTTTCATAATCGGGTAACTGCAGGCGAAGCTCATCTGTAAATGGGTTGCTCGAAAAAACGGGCTCAGAGACCTCCTCGGTGGTCTGCGCCATAGTGGCGGTCTTGATTTGCGGAATTTCGAAGTGCGACCAGGCAAAACTGCCTTTGTAGCTTATGTAATACATCCCATCAATGGGTGCAGGCAGAGAAGACGCCCAGGTATTGGTGTAGTCTGCTCCGTTGATCAACAACTCATCCAAATTCCAGGAATTGATGTAGCCGGGGGTTTGATTGGTCACCCAACAGAATTGACCTTCGCCATTCTGAACAAAGGGAAGGGTTATACTTTGGGGATTGTTACAGGGAGTCATCGGATCGGGATCGGGATCGGGATCGGGATCGGGGTCATTGATCCCTTCGGGTGCAAAGGTGCCGGTAAGCGTTATGTCGCTGTTCATAACCAGTTCGAGAACCGAGGAAGTGCTACTTAGGCTTCCGCTCCATCCTTCAAATACATATCCTTCGCTGGCCTCGGCGACAAGGGTGAGTCGGCTGCCTTCAGCATACTCACCGTCTTGCACATTAACAGTCCCGCTGCCCTGCACAGAGACGTGTAAAGAATAAAATACCGGGTCGGGATCGGGGTCAGGATCGGGGTCTTCAACGGACTCTCCTGTGGGTTCGCCGTAGGCAATACCCCGCCCGGCAGTACTCATATACACCCGCCCAAATACGTTGCGGTCGCCTACCACAAATTCGCCATTGGCCAGACCGCCATACTCGTGGGCATCGTCGTTAATGCGCACCCAACTTGTACCGGCATTGGTCGAGCGCCAAAGGCCCAATACGCCCTCTATTTCAGCAAATACAAATACGGTGGGATGGTCCGCCCCTTCGGCGGCCTTGCCAAAACCTACTGCTTCACAATAGTCCACCCCGGGTACCCGACTGAAACTCAGGCCACCATCTTCAGAGCGGTACAGACCTCCTGTACGTCCACCGCTGGTTTCGGCCCTGGGCACCCAAACGTGCCCGGCCATTTCAGGAACCGAAACGGCCCGTTTAAATGCACTGGTGCCGACATAGCCGCCACGGACAAATGAGACCCCTTTATCGCTGCTCACGTACATGTAACCATCCCCCGGATGGTACATATAAAAGCGAAGCGGGTCTGCCTCATCACCTACGGGCCGACCATTAAAGTGAATGCCTTCAACTGTTGTCCACGATGAGGCCTGGTGGCGGTACATGACTTGTCCCTCGGAAGGCATCCATAGGGTAACTTCTCCATCGGCCGATAGGGCGACTTTTCCGCCTTTTAATGCAGCCGGAGGCTGCGAGCTGTAGGTTTCTACCGTCCATGTTGCGCCGCCATCGGTCGAATACTGCACCGGACCAATGGGGATATCGTTGTAGCCGGTACTTACAGAACGGGCATCGGCACACTTCGCCAACTTTCCGCTGAGTGGAGCATAGGCCAGGCCACGGGTGCTGCCCAAGTGGTGTACGCCACCATCTGCCAGGGTGCTGTGTCTGCCCAAGGCGGGCGACTCCCTTATGTTGTCGTGCACAAATCCATCGTAATCGCCAATTACTGAAACCAAAGGCCCTCCGGGAATACTCACAACTTCTTCAGGAACGACTTCCTCGATTCCCTGACCTGCAAACTGCCAGACGGTACGCTGAACATAGGAAGTATCGGCTGCCCCCCACTCATTGACAAAGGTCCGCTCGTAATTGTAAATATTTGATGTAGAAAAGACGCCGTTGCCGGAGGTCACAAAAACACGCTCGGGCCGAAAAGGATCTATGGCTACGGAGCCAATCCAATGGATGGTGTTCCCCACCATCCAGGGCACTCCGTTCTCATCCATTTGTGCAACAGGCGGGGTTTGTCCCCCATCCAGCCAATAATATTGAAAGGAAGGAATCCAACTCTCTCCGCCGTCTTCGGTAACGTAGATATTATCACCCCAGGAAGCTTCCCATTGTCCGTCGACTTGCCAAAATTGCGGCCCGCGGTAACTGGCAATGGAGGAGGCCACCATACGCTCGGGATTATTGGGGTCAAGGGCCAGCCCACTGTAGCAGCCATAGAAGGTGGAAGGATCAGCGGGATCACCATCTCCTGAGGGATCAATAAAATTTTGTGGCGAGACATCGCGCCATTGCTTAGTGCTTACCAGATACTTATAAATGGCACCACGGTTGAACCAGTCGTTGATGTTGCCCCAACCTTCATCCCATTGCATGCTGTGGGGTCCGGCTCCATTGCCAAAGGTGATAAACAGGGAACCCCCATCGGGATGTACCACCATGCGCTGCGGCATTAAATCGGGCGCATAGGGCGACAAAGGACGCTGGGGCAAGACCTCCCAACTGTTGCCACCATCGTTGCTGACAAAGAGGTTGTCGGTTTTACGCAGTACGCCCACATAAATGCGTTGTGTTTGACCAGCTGCTGCAGTACTCGGATCAAAAACCACAAATGAAATTCCGGCCCCATTCCAGGTGGTATCTACCGGAAAAGAAGTGACTTTAGACCAGGTGCTTCCTTTATTGCCTGATTTCCATAAGCCCTTGTTGCGCGAGCCATAAAAAAGGGTGTTGGAGTTGGCCGGATCCACCGCCAGTCTTTCCCCATTGCCACGTCCCATCCCATTTCCATGTACATTAAAGTATTTCACCTCATCGTTCCAAACAGGGATGCTTTCCCAGTTGGCGCCATAGTCGTCGGAACGCAGAAAGGCAGAACGGCCAATGCCGTCATTGGCCTGATTCCAATATACGGTTCCGGCCATCATATAAAGGGTTCCGGGCAGATTGGGGTCAATCGCCAGGGATTCAATGCCCAATAATCCGCGCTCATCGGCATTGACCCAATCCATCAGGGGAAGCCATTTATCGCTACCGGCATCCCAACGATAAGCCCCCCCAACATCGGTGCGTACATAGCCAACATTGGGCTCAATGGGCGAAAAGTATACGCCGGAGACAAAGCCTCCGCCGCCAATGGTCACATTATCCCAGCGGTAGGAAGCTTGATTTTGAGCATCTGCGAGCATCCCCAACCAAAACATCATAAAGGCAACAACCGTTGTTCTGTAATTTTTCATCGTAAGAAATTTTGAATAAAACAAAGGGCAAAACAAGTGGTAAGGGGAATACAAGTCATAAGGAAAGGGTAGAGCACCGGTTCATCAACCACATCGTCTGGATCACGAATTACGCGGGTGATCAAATCCGGCGCCCTCCCTTGGGTTAAGCAGCTTAATGTGCTTTTACTATTTTCTTTGTTACTTGCTCATTGGCGTAACGAAGCTGAAGAACATAAGTACCTGCCGCCCACTGCTGGCCCAGGCTCAGCACGGGGGGAACAGTCTCAAAGCGCTCCACCACACGTCCGGCCATATCCAAAACCAGCAGTTCTTTCACCTGGTTAGACCTGGTCACCAACACATCCACCTGTTCGCTAAAAGGATTGCTTTGAACAAGCAACTGGCCTTGCGTCGCTTGTTCGGTCCTGTTTAGGCCGGTAACTACTTCGGCAGTTTTGGCTTGAGGAATTTCAAAGTGCGACCAGGCATAATTTCCTTTATAGTAGATGTAATATTTCCCATCAATGGCTTCGGGCAGACTGTTCGACCAGGTATTGGTGTAATCCACACCGTTGATTTCCAGAACCTCCAGGTTCCAGGAATTGATGTAGCCAATCCCGTCGCTGCAGACCCAACAAAATTCCCCTTCTCCGTTTTGTACAAAGGGAACCGAAATGGGCTGCGGATTATCACAGCTTCCGCCACCCGCTTCGGTAAAGGTTGCAATCACAGAAAGATCGCTATCCATGATGAAGGAAAGGGTGGTCGCGGAACTACTTACATCGCCACTCCATCCACCAAACACGTATCCGGCATCGGGCTGGGCCACCAGCTCCACAGTGCTTCCTTCTTCAAACACGCCGCCCTCGGGACTTACCGAGCCGCTTCCAACGATACTTAAGGTAAGGGTGTATTTGGGGATTTCAACAACCTGTTCACTTACCCTTACCTGGCACGAAGCAGAAACAGCGGGATAAGCTGTATTAACGGTAATCACAGCCTCTCCTTGAGACAAGCCCAGCACCCGGCCGTTGGCATCTACCGCTGCCACCTCCTCGTTGGAACTGCTCCAGCTGAGTGTTTTGTTGGTGGCGTTGGCCGGCAAAATTGTAGCTTGTAAAAGGGCAGATTCGTTGATATCGAGTGCCAACTCCGTGGCATCGAGCGAAACAGACGTCACTTCAACCTCTGGAAGCTCTCCGGGGGTCTGACCAAAAACCAGCTCACCGTCGACATACAAAGGCATATTCAAATTTTGCTTCAGGCTGCCATCCACTCCCTGAGAACTCCAATCGTTGCCGGCATCCCAGGCAGAAGCAGGCGCCTCGTAGGGCAGGCGGATACGCATCTGCGCTTCCTTGCGCGACTCTCCTTGTCCCCCCGGCCATATTTTAATCTCCGGCTTAAAACTCACCTCGGTGTAATAAATATGGGCCGCCTCATCCCAGGGCAACAAAGCGGTAAAATCAACAATACCAGCATTGTTGGAGGAAACCACATAATCGGCTGCACTGTAACCGGCTTCCACGCCTTCGGAAATGTTTACAAATATCCGAAACTTATAGCTGCTGCCATAACGGGCAGGCCAGGCCGTATGATTGTTGACCCAAACAGCCCATTCTGAATAGGTCGTGCCCTGGGCATTGAACTTGGCTTCCACGAAATACTCGTCTTCTGGCACTTCAGCCTGGGGAAAATCGCTGAGGGCACTCCCGCCTTCTTTCTCTACAAAGCTGGCCAACAAGCCACTAAAACAAGCATTGTAATCACAGGCCACCTCATTATTGATGTAGTTGGCCCGATCGTCTTCATAACTGTCGTCGTTGTTGGGACCTCCAACAAGCGCACCATAAAGAATGTGGCGGGTCTGGGCTGGGGGACCGTTTTGATTGTTGGACCAGCCACCATGGGCGGTACGGTGGTGCGGATTAACAGGTGGATTCACCCCATAGCCACACACATAGCTGCGTTGCTGAGGGTTGGCCCCCAAAATATAGGCCATTTGTGCAGAAGCAAAATCGTGGTAAGCAGCAGTTTTGGACGGACTGGTGGCGTCATCGGCATAATAGGCCGCCAAAAAACTGGTGTTGGCCGAATAACGCAGGGCGCCCCAAACATCCAAATAGGCCAGTCCCCCCGGCGTATAGCTGATCCTATTGCCATTGTAACCGCTGGTCCAGTAATCCAAATGGCGTTCAATATCGGTCTTATAGCGGTCTTTACCAGTCAGCTTAGCCAACAAGGCATAACACCCGTAAGACTTATCGTCCCAGGCCAGGCCCCATTTGTAAGATTTCTCCACCGACTGGGGTTCCGAACTTAAATTATCGTAGTAGGTCTCCGCCTTTTGCAAATAGGCGGGCTCATTGGTGGCCCGGTACAACCAGATGGCGCCCCACACCAGCTCATCGTTGTAGCCGCTGAACGAACGGTAGTAACCGGCAGCATCGGTAATCGAATTGGAATAAACCCCCCGATAGTTGTCGGCAAAGGCATACAACTCCTCGGCATGTTGCAAGAGGGTTTGACTGTAAGCTGGATCGTCGTCACGGAAAATAATGCTGGCCGCAGCCATGGCTGCGGCGGTTTCCGCTGCCAGATCGGAACCGGGATGGGCGGCATCAATTTTATAGGCAGGACGCTCCATTTGCATGACCTCGGCCGATCCCCACCAGGCATGATCCGTGCCCCCATTGCCAACCTGCCCGTACAATTCGTTAGGTGCCGTGTGGCATTTAATGAAATAATCATTGACCCAACGTAAATTTCTCTTCAAATAGGCCATTTGTCCCGCCTGCTGATAACCTTCGGCAAAATCAATGGCACCCCAGGCCAGGGTGGTGGCTGTAAAAGCCATGGGAAAATTGAACTTAACGTGATCACCGGCATCGTACCACCCGCCGGTCAGGTCGTGTCCCACATCGGAACCATCGTCCAGCGCAGAATGGCTGCGCCAACTGACCCGGTTGTCGGGGGTCAGACGACCAGACTCCTGACACTCATAAAAAAACATGGACTTTTGAAGCACCTCGGCATAATTGTAGGTTTGTGCCTGGCTTAAAAAAGGTGCAAGAAAAAAGACCCATGCTACGATTGTATACAACTTGGTTTTCATCTGATGCTGTTTTTTAAAGAAAGGGACCTCCCCTAAAGCAGCTGACAGCTGAAGGAGGGCCCCTTTCTCTCCATTATTGCTTTCTTATTTTAACCACGGCTTCCCCTTCTGAGCCAACGATCCTAACCAGGTAAAGTCCTGGCGACAAATCCGCCCCAATTTTAATATAGGGACTAAGGTCTGAACCTGCATACTGTGCCACCACTTGGCCCTCCTCATTCACAACCTGAATGGACTTAACCGCTTCGGGTTGCGCCAAATTAAAATTGATGTAATCATTAAAGGGGTTGGGATAAACAGCCACCATTTTTTCCAATTCCCCGGCATTCATCATAGTAGCCACTTTGGCTTGTGGAATTTCAAAATGCGACCAGGGATAGTTGCCCTTATAGTAAATGTAATACTTGCCATCAATGGGCTCGGGCAGACTGTTGGACCAGGTGTTGGTGAAATCAACACCATTGATTTCCAGTGTTTCCAGGTTCCAGGAGTTGATGTAACCAATACCCGATGAAGTAACCCAACAATACTCTCCTTCTCCATTCTGAACAAAGGGCACGGTAATTTCCTGAGGATTGGCACAGAAATCGCCATTGTCCTCGTCGTCGTCACCATTACCTGATTCACTAACCAACACCACGGAAACTGCACTGAAATCGCCATCCAGGGTAGTCACAGTAACCAAAGTGGTTCCGGGAGCTGAAGCTGTAACTCTGCCGTTACTAACGCTGGCTACACTGCTTTCGCTGCTGTTCCAGCTTACCGCTTTGTTGCTGGCATTTACCGGGAGTACACGAACATTCAGATAGGCACTGCCACCTACTTGCAGCTCCAGCGTATCGGGTGTTAATTCCACGCCGCTAACAGCAACCACCTCTCCAGGTTCTTCGTCGCCAAAGAAACGTCCGTATTCGGCGTTGGCCAGGGCAATATCCACCTGTGCCCAAAAACGGTGGTATTTGTTTTCAAAATCAGTACCCGCTGCATAGGCCGCTTCTAAAGCGGGAAAATCTGGATCGTTGCGGTATTCCGAACGAATATCGATAAAACGAACACCGGGCTCAATCACATCGCCATTGGCCATTTTGCCCGTCCATCCTTCGGGAATATACACTTCCTGATCAAAAAATCGGCTGAAGTCGCCACGCGTCTCGGTTACGGCCACTCCCTTGCCATTCTCTTCGTAATAGTTTTCCCACATACGATCAAGAATTTCCTTAGCCAGGTTCTTGGCTTCTTCGTCCAGCGTTTCATATTTCTCAGTGGCTGCAGCATAATAAACAAGCGCCTTGGCCAGACAACCTGCAATACCCAGATCCTTGCCATAATCCTTAACAGTCACCCGCAGATTGGGATTATTGGAGGGACTTTCGGGATTCCAGGTATCGGGCTGTCCACTCCACTCCAGAGTGGCAGGGATATCGAAGTCTCCGTTGCTGTGCAACTGCACCTCCTGCTTAACCCAATCCACCCACTTATCCATCAATCTTTTGGTGCGTTCGTCACCAGTAATGTAATACAATTCGGCAATACGCTCCATCGACCAGGCTTGCATACCAAACCATTGGTTGCTGCCCGGGTCGTGATAAACCGGATGCTCGGTATAGGCTATGCCATAAAAAGTTGAGGTACCGGCAGGATAAGCTTCGTACTGACCGTTCCAACTGTTGGTGGCACCTCCGGCGATGGCGCCATCGGCCGACTGCAACCAGGTATAAAACTCTATCTGACGATCGAGACTCCTTCCCCAGTCGCGAACGCCATTGGCCGAAATGGGCTTGAGTTCATTGACCTGACTCAAGGCATACGCAGCTACCGGATTTTGGTAGCCAAAGTGGGCATGACTGCAACCTATGCGCCAAGCCCAGCCTTGAGGCTCCAGAGGACCTCCCCAGGCATAGTACCACGACAACAGGTAGTGAGCACTTTCGTAACCGGAACCACCTTGACCCATTTTATTTTCCACGCCAATGGGCTTAAAATACTTGTCGAACATGGCCAGGCGAATAAAATCACCCATTTTACTGGCCTTGTCCAAAGGCAACAATTCGCTGGGATTATGACCTTGCTCCTGAGCAAACAAACTGGCCCAATACATGGCCTGAACCACACGGGCGTCGGCGTCGGGAGCATTGGTATAACGCCATTGCTTGGCTGGGGCAGCATCTTCGGCGACAAACAGCTTTAAGAAACCGGTTCCATCGTCCGAGCCCCAGGTAAAATCTTCCCAGGAGGGATGCGGCACGGTTTCCCACACCGATTCCTGTTCGCCACGCTGAAAGGTGTTGATGTAAGAAGGAGTACTTACGCCATCGCCTTTATTGCCATAACCATAAAAGTTATCGAGGTCGAACAACCAGTGCATTCCATAAATATTACTGCCATAGGTGGCGGTCAAATCCGGAGAAACGGGATCCTGACCAACCGGAACTCCAGACTCCAAGGGCGAGGGATAAAAATCTGGCAGCGGATGCTCTCCGGCAAAGGTGGCCGGCGCATTAGGGTTGTAGCCCCCGGTGGTAGGCTGCAAATCTTCAGTGGGAATGGCGAAGCGCTCCATCTTGTCCCACGAGTTTTCAAGCGCCTGCCAATCTCCGGTTATACCGCCATACATGGCATCGAGCCAAATCCAGTAAGAATAGGCCTCACTGGTGGTTTCATGGCCGTGGTCGGGCGCCTCACACATGAGGGTTTCCACCGAGTGGTAAGGCACTCCGTCGGCACTGAAATAACCGTTGGCCGGGTCGTAAATCTTTTCATACAAATCCAAAAACCTTTGGGTGTACTTGTTCTCTTGGGCAAAACTGCCGCCGCTCATCAATAGAGCGCCCGCCAATAATAACCCTGCACTTTTTCTCTTTTTCATTCTTCTTACATTAAATGTTTGGTGAAACTTAAAACGAATTGGAGCATTCAAGTTTTCTTAGGTTTTTGGGGTGCTTTATTTTTTAATTAGCTTGATTACCTGCTTATTATCAAGCCCTTCTATTTGCAACATATAAACGCCACTGGGCCATTTACTGCCCAAGCGCAACCCGGTTTTTAAACTGGAGCCGGAATAGCTTTCGAGCAGGCGCCCGGTAAGGTCGTAAACACGGACAAAACGGATTTGATCGGGCGCCGGAAGTCGTAATACAAAGTCGTTTACAAAGGGATTGGGAAGGGCTGAGACGAAGGCCTGCTCAATAACGACATCGCTGGTAGCCACTTTGCTTTGAGGAATTTCAAAATGCGACCAGGCATAAGCAGCTTCATAACGAATGTAGTATTTGCCATCGATGGGAGCGGGCAACGTGTTCGACCAGGTATTGGTAAAATCGGTCCCGTTGATTTCAAGCAAATCCAAATTCCAGGAATTGATAAAACCAATATTCTCTTCAAGTACCCAGCAGTATTCCCCTGCACCGTCAAAGGCAAAAGGCAGACTTATGGCTTGGGGATGCGCACAAGGAAGCTCGGGGTCTGGATCGGGATCTGGATCGGGGTCTGGATCGGGGTCTGGATCTGGATCGGTCTCTGGATCGGTCTCTGGATCGGTCTCTGAAACCAGCGTAAACTGAAAATCTGAAAAATTGAAATCACCCACAACCACATACAATCGCAGTACCTGGATACCAGCCTCTAAAGAAAGACTTTCAATGTTTAAGGTCTGGTAAGACGACCAGGCGCCGGTTGAAGGAACGCGAACCAAGCCCGAAAGATCTTCGTTGTTGAACTCCAGACGAAACGCACCCCCACCCGGCTGGGAAGCAACATTCAGTGCTGCCTTATAAATACCTGAAGAAGCAACATCTATGGTGTACTCCAGCCATTCATCATTAACAACATAACCCACGTTTCCGGCACCGGAAGTGCCTTCAGTATCTACCCCCTCTTCGGGGCGAATCCCTCCACCTTTGTGTACGGCATCGGCATCGTGATAAGCAATACCTTCTCCACCTACATCAAAATGAGTGCCTTCAAACTGGCCGGGAACCGCGTGAGGAAGACCATCTGGGTAAGCATATTGAACCACCTCATCCAGAATGCGAACAGGGACTTCCGAAGAAACACCCACCGCTCCATTGTTATCGGTAACTTTAACGGTAAGACCATAATTCCCGGCTGCCGGAGCCTGCCACTCCACAACAGGAGCTGCCCCTGCTGCCTCACCAACTTTCTCTTCGTTGGCGAAAAACTCGGCCAAAACAACCTCCCCATCTGCATCGCTGACTACAGCGCTCAGACGAAAGGTCTCTCCGGTTTCAAAAACAGCATTGGCCTGAGGCGCTGTAAGTGCTGCTACGGGACGAATATTGCCCTGGCTCCCGCTCCAGGAATCGGCCGGCTCCAAAAGGGCCTCCTTTACAAAAGCTCCAGATGCTGAAGTGCTGTTCCAGGCACCACCCAGACAGCTGCCTTCCACCAGCGCAGCAGAAACTTCATCTTTATCGGCATAACTCCAATTGCACCAGCTCAGCCCTTTATCCTTCATCCAGGTGAGCCATTCTTCAGAGGCTGAGATATAAGGGCCCCCATCGCCATTGGCCATACTGGTCCCCCATTCGGTGACAAAAACAGCCGCGCCGGCCGCCAAGGCCTGTTCGGCCTTTTGGCGCAAAGAGGCACCGTGACTGCCGGCGTAAAAATGAAGGGCATACATAATATTGTCAAAGTCCAGGGCTTGAGCAGCCGCTACATCAACATCCTGACTCCAATTGGGCGTGCCTACAATAATTACCGCATCGGGATCGTTGGCCCGAATCAGCGGAATGATCTCTTCGGCGTAGGACTTTACCCGGGACCAGTCCACCCCATTGGGCTCATTACAAATCTCGTAAAGGACATGTTCTTTTCCTGCATGCTGCTGAGACATATAGGTCCAGAAATCCCGGGCAGCATCCATGTTGGCCCAGGGATCACCGGGATCGTGAACATGCCAGTCGATAAGACAATAAATCCCGTGCTGCTCTGTAAGCGCCACCATATCGTTGATCCAGCCTTTCCAATAAGCGGGGTTGGTCACATAACCCTCTTCTTCTACATACATAGCCAGGCGCAGGAGGTCAATTCCCCAATCGTTAACCATGGCCGTAAGGGAGGAAAAGTTAATACAGGATCCGTACCACTGGGGACCATGCGTACTCATTCCCCGTAATTGAACGGGCGATCCGCCTGAATTAACCAGACGGCCATCAGACACACTTAGCCGACCATTGGCAGCTACGGGTGCCTGGGCGTAAAGCATCGAAGAGAACAAGAAACAAAGAAGGAGTAAGCCTTGAAGGCCTTTTTGTACGCTCCTTCGTAAGCGAACGTGGAATAGAAGTGTTTTCATGTGGCATTGTTAAGGTTCAACAAATACTGGAGTTGATAAACATGCGGCTTAAATTATGCTAATAGAAGCCGCATAAGTGTATTTTCGACACCAACAAAACTATGCACTTTATTTCGCAAAAGAGGTGTAAAACCCTACGACAAAACTACGACGCGCCAAAAAAACAATCCGTACAAAACTACGACAAGAAGGCAGAAACACCTTGCATTTTCAGGCACTCACAAACAACTGTAAAGCGGCGGTAGTGCGACAACAGAGCCAATTTCAAAGAAATACTACAGTTTAAATTTAGCGGCATCGGACAATTTAGTCGAAGGATAAAAAGCATAAAAGCGTTGACCAATGTCGAAAAATTGCGGACAACCAGATACGACAGCCAGACACAAGCCGATCTTTGCCAAAAAACACAATTTATCAAAAACTAAACTATGTACACTAGAAGACAAAACTGAGGAAGCTACAACACAAGCCAGATAAAGCAAAAGGACCGCTTTACAAGTTGGATAAAAAAGTCATGAGATTTTCTCCTTCGGCCAACCGTAGCTTTCCCTTTAAACGAGACCGGGCTTTCTCTACACCCCGCACCGAAATATTCATTAAAGAGGCAATCTCCTTGGAGGTCAAATTCATTTTCAAATAAGCACAAAGCTTCAAGTATGTGGCACTCAACTCATAATCAGACTCCTTAAGCTTCTTGAAAAAATCTTTATGAATGTGATTAAAATGCTCTTCAAAACGTTGCCAATCCTCTTCCACCTTAAACTCCTCATCAATGGAGGCAATTAATTGCTGCAGGGTTTGCTGCCCCAATCCTTGTGCATTACCCGAACAGGCTGTCTCCAACTTCTTCTTCACCTCACGCATAAAATCGTTCTTGTGCGAAATCAGTAAAGTGGTGGAGGTCAGCTGCGCATTCTTACTCTCCATTTCGTAGCGCAAATTTTGCGTACGCAAATCGGCCTGGGCTTTTTCATGGCCAAGCTTCTCTTCCAGAATCTGCTGCTGCAGCATGGCCTTTTGCCGCTCTGTTTTTAACATACGTATCGTATTCCAATAATACAGCAACCCAAGGGTCAATAAAATGGCCAGTACTTTAAACCAAACCGACTGTAAAAAAGAGGGACGTATGCGTATGGGCAGACTGCGTTCAAGGTTACTGGGCATGTTGGTGGTCTTTACCCGAAAGAGGTAAGTCCCCGGCGGCAATTCGGTATAATGCGCAGTACTTTGCTCACTGGATACAAAGGTCCAATCCTCTTCAAAACCTTCGAGTTTGTAGGCGTAACCGACCTTACCCAGACTGGAAAAATCGAGCAAAGCAAATTCCAGAGAAAAAGAATTTTCCTCGTGCGACAAACTTAAGTGCTCCGTACAGCTGATGTGCCTGTCCAGCAACACCCGATTATTAACGGCTTGACCAACCGGCACACTGATGTTGTTTAAACGAAAATCGGTCAACACCAAAGTGGCCGCCTGGGTGCGTGGCTGTATCTGGTCGGGCTTAAAGTAACTTAAGCCCCGAACGGTTCCCATATACAGCGTAGTGTCTTTGGACATATACAGTGCCCCATTAATGAACGAATTGCTCACCAATCCATCTGAAACATCATAATTGACAAAACGTTTACTGTCCTTGTGCAGCACCGAAAGTCCTTTATTGGTGGTTATCCAAAGATTCCCGGATCCATCTTCTGCCATACCATAAATAATGTCGTCCGGAAGTCCATCGGCTGTGGTATAGGAAATAAATCGCTGCTCCTGGCGCAGATACTTATTGAGACCATGAGAAGTACCTACCCAAATATTGCCTTGCGAATCCTCTTCAACACTGTACACAAATTCGTTGGAGAGACTTCCATCGTCGGTGGGGTCATGAAAGAACTTCTGAAAGCGCTGATTCACCGGATCGTACATATTGAGGCCGTACACGGTGGCGATCCATATAAACCCATAACGGTCTTCGGTAATGCTGCGCACCCAGTCGAGACTCAGTGAACCGCTTACATTGTTCTGGTCACGCTGCAAGATGGTGAGACTGCTGTCTGCAGGAGAATAAACATTTACGCCACCGCCATTGGTCCCTATCCAAATGCGTTGCTGACGGTCTTCAAACAAACAACGCACATCGTCGTTACTTAAACGCAGCTTGGTAGTACTGCTGTTCAAAAAGGTATCGACCCTTCCGCTATGGGGTTGGTAACGTAATACCCCATCAAGATAAGTACCTATCAGCAGGTCTCCATTGCGCAATTTGAGTAAGGCCAAAATACTCTTTGCTCGAATTTGTCCATATACTTCGTGGGTCCCCTCCAGGGCCTTCACAATACGTCCATCGGTGTTCATCACATTTAAGCCTCCGCCATCGGTGCCAATATACACCACGCCCTCGTCTTCCAAAACCGCACTGACCATATTATTGCTCAAGGACTGTGCCAGTGCAGGATTGTGTCGAATATTGAAGAAGGGCTGCCGCCTGCCCGAAAAACTTACGCCCCCTTTAAAATGACCCAGCCATAGATTTTTATCCTTATCGACCAGGATACTTTTCACCACATTATTGGCAATGCTGTAAGGGTCGTAACCATAATGCCGGTAGGAAGTGGTCGTGTGACGGGCGAAATCATAAACCAGACAGCCGCCCCCGTCGGTCCCAATAAATAAGGAGGAATCCTGAGCATGGAAGGAATAAATGCGCTGCAAGTCCCCGCCATACCTTCCGGCATTGAGGGAGTCGGGGTAAAATTGACCGGTATCCCGGTTATAACGCCAAAGCCCCCACCCATAAGTCCCCAACAAAAGCTCTTTGTCGTTCAGCTCAAACAATGCCCGAATTTCCCTGGCCGCAAAAGCACCCTTATTGAGGCTATGCAGGCGCCCCGTTTCGAGATCAAATCCAAGGAAACCATGACTCAGCGAGGCTACCCAAATGCGCTCCCGCCCATCGACCAGGATTTGCGCGATACGCAAGCCCTTGGCAGCACTTTGGTCGTTTTGCTGAAAGTGAAACTGCTTATAGCCACCTGTATGGGGGTTAAAGGCATAAAGGCCGCCACCATCGGTGCCCAGCAAAAAAGTAGAATCGTTGTATTCACAGATGGCGGTTACGGGGACTTTTTCAACAATGTCCCCATTGACATTGACCAAATAGGTGGCCGAAAATTGATTCAGTCGCCGATGAAAAAGACATAAGGAATTATTGGTTCCGACCCACAGGCGATGTTGGCTGTCCTCGAAGAGAGTAAGGGCCTGTCGGGCAAACACATTGCTGTCCGAATAGGTGGGGAGACTTTTATATACATGAAAACGGTGACTGTCGTAACGAACCAAACCATCGTCGGTAGCCATCCACAAATAACCTTCGCTGTCTTGCAACAGCTTGTTTATGGTGTAATGGGGCAGGCCGTCCTCTACCGTGATGCTTCTAAATTCACGTTGTAAAGCGAAGGCCCCTGGGGGAAATAAAAAGTAGAAAAAAATTAAAGCAAGGGAAACACTCGTGTTGGATATGGGTTGCATAGGGTATAGCGAATTAATTATTTATCATTATCGAGAATTATAATAACTGAAAAGCAAACATTTCATTGTTCACCTCTGCCCTATTTAAGCCTTTTTAGCACTTATCAATTACGAATATAAATCATAACTGAGTTATAATAAAATAAATGGAAGCAAAATCTTCAAAACAGCAGATCTAAAATCTTCAATGCGCACACTACATTAGGTTAAATAAAGCACGCCTATACAAAAAGGGGACCCTCTTCCAAGAAGGTCCCCCAAAGGCGTTACAATTGGCATTTGGCCTGTTTTACATCTTTTTAACCCGCAGCACCGCTTCTTCAAAAGTGGCGTAGATGTTTTCGGGACCCACCAGCTCGGTGATGCCATGGCGACCCAAATCACGTGCAACGGCAGCATTCACCCCGGTAAGCACCACGGTTTTTCGTTGATGTACAAAGCGTTGCAGCAGGGCTTTAAAGTTGTGCACGCCGGTGGCATCGATCATGGGCACATTGCGCATGCGAATAAGCACTATCGTGGAACGGTCGGGAATATTGTGCATCAATTCTTTAAACTTGTTGGCAACACCGAAAAAGAGGGGACCGGAAATTTCGTAAACTACGCAAGTTGTGGGAAGTTCCAGGTTGACCATGGCGGCGTCGTCCTTCTCATCCTGCGGATAGGCGACCAGGGGTTTTACCTCTCCGACGTCGGCCATACGCTTCATAAACAGCAAGGCTGCCAGTACCATACCGACCTGAATGGCTATGGTAAGGTCGACCACCACGGTGAGCACGAAGGAAGTGACGAGGACCAACACGTCGTAGCGCGATCCTTTAAGTATGGATACAAAGGAGCGCCACTCACTCATATTGTAGGCCACCACCATTAAAATACCGGCCAGCACCGAAAGCGGAATGAGTCCCGCCCACTTCCCTGCAAAAAGCATGATGAGCAGCAGCACCAGGGCATGGACCAGACCTGCTACGGGGGTACGGCCGCCGTTTTTAACGTTGGTGGCGGTCCGGGCGATGGCACCTGTAGCGGGAATACCTCCAAAGAGGCCACTGCCGATGTTGGCGATTCCCTGGGCAATGAGTTCGGTGTTGCTGCGGTGCCGTCCGCCAATCATACCATCGGAAACGACGGCTGAGAGGAGCGACTCAATAGACCCCAATAAGGCAATGGTAAAAGCAGGTCCAATGTACATATAGATTGTATCCCAGCTGAGGTTGGGGAAGGTCGGGAGACTGAGGGTGGAGGGGATTTCACCGAACTTAGTGCCGATGGTCTCGACCTGCACCCCGCCGAAGGCCACCAGGAGGGCGCCGGCCAAAAGGGCAATGAGGGAGCCTGGAATACGGGAGGAAATCTTACCCCAAAACAGAGTGAGCAACAAACTGCCCAAGCCGAATACCAGACTGACCCAGTTGAGGGTGTGAAAGCTCCGTGCCAGCATGGAGACTTTCCCAATAAAGTCGGCCGGCAATTCTCCGGTCTGCAAACCAAAGAAGTCCTTTATCTGCGTCACAAAAATGAGCAGTGCAATACCGGAGGTGAAGCCAACGACCAGCGGATAAGGAATGAAGCGAATGACCACGCCCAGACGAAACAAACCAAAAATGACCATGATGATGCCGGCCATGATGGTAGAAATAATAAGTCCCTCGATGCCGTAGGTGGCGATGATGCCGGCCACAATAACGACAAAGGCCCCGGTGGGACCGCCGATCTGAACGCGACTGCCGCCCAGCATGGAAATGAGAAAGCCGGCCACGATGGCGGTAAGAAGTCCCTTTTCGGGCCCTACGCCCGAAGCAATGGCAAAGGCGATGGCCAAAGGCAGGGCTACAATACCCACAATAATTCCCGCCATCACGTCTTTGGTGAATTGGTGGCGGGTGTAGCCTGCTTTTAAGGTGGTAAAGAGCTTGGGAGAAAAGATGGGTTCCATTTGTTATTGATTTTTACTAAAAAAACACACAAACATAAGGCTTATTTGTTGTCGTTGTCCTCCGCTCCCTCAGGCAATTAATAATAATTAACCCAAGGGGGACAATTGGGCTGTTGCTTAACAGACTTTAAAAGTATTGGATTGCTCAAATGACTCGGAAAAAAAATATATTTTTGTCGCATTGCTGAAATAAAATGCGAAATTAGCTGAACACAAAACGGACATTGGTCCACCCAACTGAAAGAAAATGAATTACTCCTTTTACGACTTTCTGACCATGGTGGGCTCACTCGGCATGTTCCTCTACGGAATGAAGATGATGAGTGAGTCGCTGCAGAAAGTAGCCGGACAAAAAATGAGAAGTATCCTGTCGGCCATGACCTCCAACCGGTTTTTTGGCGTCTTGACAGGATTTTTTGTTACCACTGTAGTCCAGTCGTCCTCCGCCACCACGGTTATGGTGGTGGGCTTTGTAAATGCGGGACTCATTACCCTGAAAGAATCCATTGGGGTAATTATGGGGGCCAACATAGGGACCACGGTTACCGGCTGGATCATCACCATCTTTGGCTTTAAAATGTCGATCAGCGATTACTCGCTGCCGATGATTGCCATTGGACTGCCTCTGATCTTTTCTAAAGTGGCCAGCCGCCGTTCCTGGGGCGAATTTTTGGTGGGCTTTGCCCTGCTGTTTTTGGGACTCGACTTTTTAAAAGGCTCGGTGCCCAACATCAACGAAAATCCAGAAATCCTAAGTTTTGTGCAGAGTTTTATGGGCCTGGGCTTTGGCTCTACGCTGATTTTTCTGGCTATTGGTACTTTGCTTACCGTGGTCATTCAATCGTCTTCGGCCACCATGGCCCTGACCTTTGTGATGGTGAATCAGGGTTGGATTTCCTTTGAAATGGCAGCGGCTATGGTGCTGGGTGAAAACATAGGCACCACCATTACCGCCAACCTGGCTGCCTCGGTCGGTAATCTCAGCGCCAAAAGAGCGGCTTTGGTCCACCTCCTGTTTAACGTACTGGGCATCGTCTGGATGCTGCTGGTATTCCGACAATTTACGGGCGCCATCGACCACTTCGTGACCAACCACCAGGGCGTATCGCCTTCGGAGTCTCCGGCCGCCATCCCCACCGCACTGGCCATATTCCATACGACTTTCAACGTGCTTAACGTGCTGCTCTTTGTTTGGTTTACACCCTTGCTCGAAAAAATAGTGGTACGGATGATTCCACAACGCGACAAGGACAGCGAGGAAGAATTCCGTCTCAAATTCATTACCACGGGTATGCTTTCCACGCCGGAACTGTCGCTGCTCCAGGCCAAAAAGGAGGTGCAGTTCTTTGCCAAGCACACCATTAAGATGTTTGGCTTCTTCCGCAAGCTGATCGATGAAAAGAGCGACAAGAAATTCAACAAGCTGTTTACCAAAATTCAGAAATACGAAGGCATTTGCGACAATGTGGAGGTCGAAATTACGAACTATCTGAGTCAGGTTTCGCAATACAAAATGAGCGAAACCGGGCAGCGCCGCATGCGTTCGATGCTCAAACTGGTGGGCGATTTGGAGAGTGTGGGCGACTGCAATTTCAACCTGGCGCGTACGGTCAACCGCATGCGCGAAAAGAAAATCACCTTTAATCAGGAGGCGATGGACAAACTGGAGCTGATGTTCAACCTGGTGGAAGAAGCCCTGGAGGAGATGCGCAGCAACCTCAACATGGATGAAACAGCGGTAAACCTGAACAAGGCCATCCAACTGGAGAAGCGCGTGAACAACTACCGCAGTCAGCTTAAGGCCGAACACCTCGACAACCTGGGCAAGGAAGTTTATTCCTACGAAGCGGGCATCTTATTCAACGATTTGTTTTCGGAATGTGAAAAGCTGGCCGACTACGTCATCAACGTTTCAGAGGCGCTGGAGGAGGTGGCTTCGCGCAAAACGCGGCCCAATCCGCACATGTAATCCAAATACTGTTACAGATAAGCGGGCCTCAGTGCCCGCTTTTTTGTTAAAAAGCGGCGCAAACTATAACTTATTACTGATCAATACGGTATAAGCAATTCAAACCTGCTTTATCCATAAGTTGTCGTATTAGATAATTTATGAATAATGCAGCTTAAATCCTTTTACAAAAAAGGGGTATGTTGAAGTCGCTTTTCCTATTTGCCCTGCTGATGCTCTTTGGCCTGCCGCTGAAGGGGCAGGGCCGACTGTGGCCCTTTGGCGGAGGAAACAAAATTGAAAAGGCTCAGCGCGACCTGGAAAAACGCCAGCGGGGGGCGGGACAGGGCAATTACTTTAATCCCCTGCAGGCGGAGGGCCAGAGAGCCAGTGAGGCCCGTAGCGACTTTATATGGCCGGCACAATCGGCCTACCTCTCCACCAAAGAAGCGGGCAATATCGGTCTGACCACGCCCTCGCGCCTGGGGCTGAACCCGAAGACAGAACTCCAGTCCACCCTGGGCCTGCTGCCCTGGCTGCCCAACCTGTTCATAAAAAGACGGATACACGCTGAAAGCTGGCTTTGGGCCAGCCGACACGGCCTTTACAGCACTACACCGGGACTCGAATGGGCAAAAAAAAGAGGCTTCAGGGGACTGGTGGACAGTACTGCAGCTGTACCGGGTCTGCTTACCCTCAGCAACGAAGTGCTGGTAAGTAAATACTTCATAGACCGGGCAGCTTGTGTTACACAGGACCCCTATTTGGTGCTGAGCGCCGGCTTGCGGGTAGATTACGGACTGGCTTTTAGCAAGGACCCGGCGCTGGAGGCCCGGGCCTTACATTTTTGGGGCAGCAGGACCAATGCCCTGCTGGGCAAGGGCTGGCAGACCGAAATCACCCTGCGGGCAGATGCCCGTATTCGGTCCCGCCTCTACTTATCGGGCAGTCTCAAATACCTAAACGGATCCGGTCACCCCGGGGCAGCCTGGGAGCAAAGTACCCTGCTGCAGTACTTCTTTGCACCACGTCTGAGTGTATCCCCCGGTTACGCCCTCTCCTATGCCGCCTTTGCCAATACCCGCGTAAAGATTTTGCCCTTTATCGACCTGCATTTCTATTTCGGAAAGAAAGCGCGCCGGCCAAGCGGTTTGTTTGCGGAACCTATGTTCTGAAAATCAAGGCCGACGTCCCCATCCCCGACCGCCATGGCGGCCCTGTCCCTGGCCCCTGCCGCGACCTGGGAGGCCCTGCTCAAAGCTGCTGAAAATTTCGGCCAATTGCTGCTGTTGTTGGGGACTGCAAAGTCGATGCAACTGCAAAAAATGATCGATGGTCTTTTGTTTTAGTGTTTGCTGAATGCGGCCAGAGGCTTGTGCGTAGCCTTGTAAAACGAGGGTGTCTGGTGCAGCTTGCGCCAATTCCTGAATGATGGCCCGATCCATCTCCTGGAGCGAAGTCCTTAAGGCATTCAGCTCCTGCCGATAATTCACCTCGGCGCGACGAAAAGCAGCGTGCTGCATACTGTCCAATTCGAGCAAGCGGACCATCCGGTAAAAACCGGTGCCGGCCAGCGAATCTGCGGCATATTCAGCATCGTCCTGAATTGGATCCACCGGATCTTCAGTCGGCAGTGCATGATAAATAAGCCAGCCCCCTGCCAGGGCAAGGACCACCATCAGCGGCCACCACGGAAATTTACTCTGCTTCATATAAATCGGAATAGAGCCAGCTGTCTTCCAGGGAAAGACCGGCTTGGTTGTTCTCAAAATAAGTCTCCACCAGGGCGGTATGATCGGAGACCTGTGGTACCGAAGACCAATGCGCACTCAAAAAACCGAAGACCAAAGCCAGCAGTACGGCGACACTGCGCAGCAGCTGTGCCCAAACAAAACCCGGACTTGGGTTGTCGTCCAGACGGGCCATAACCCGCGTAGCCAAATAGGGCGAAACCTGCTGTGCCTTCTCCCGGGCCACTGCAGCCTCCATCCTTTGCCATAGGGCTTCTTCCCGGTTCTTATCCTTTTTCATCACTCATCCGTATTAATGCGCTTTTCATATTTTGCCGTGCCCTGTAGAGCAGACTTTCCACCGCTTTCAGCTTAAGCTGGAGGACCTCGGCGACTTCCTGGCTGCTCAGATCCTGATAGTAACTCAGCACAAAGGCTTTACGCTGCGAAGCGGGCAAAGCCCCCAGTGCCTTGCGCAGCAAGGCACGATCTTCTTTCTGCCTCAACTGGCCATCCGCTGCCTGATCCTCATCCACCTGGTCGGGCCCATCGCTCGCATCGTTCCCCCTAAAATAAGCTTTTAGCTTGTTTTTGCGAACGGCATTGAGGGAATGGTTGACCGCCATGCGGTACAACCAGGTGCTGAAAGCAGCCTTGCCCCTGAAAGCATCCAGCTTTTCATAAGCTTTAATGAATACTTCCTGAGTCAAGTCGGCCGCATCTTCCTCATGATGCACAAAGCCCATACAGGTTTGAAAAACCTTCTGTTGATAACGTTCAACCAACAGCCGATAGGCTTGTTTATCTCCCCTGCGGATATTTGCAATGATGTCCTGATCGTGCTGCATGCTACTTATTCATCATGAGACAGAAAACGCTCCGCAGGGGAAGATAAACATTTTTTACTTAGTCGGTGCAGGATTACAGTTGGGGCCGCTGCCGTCACGAAGTCCCTGACGCAGACCGCGTCCCTGACCGTTGCGTCGGCGACTGCCGTCACGCAGACCTTGGCCGCTGCCATCACGTAAGCCTTTGCCGCGACCCAAACCTTTACCCGCAGCACGTCCTTCACCCTGTCCGTTACCAGGACCTAAACCCTTACCGGGACGCTGTCCGTCGTAGTTGTCGCAAACGCCGTCGTTATTGGCGTCGATGAAGCCTGGCCGGGCAGTTGTTGCAGCATCCCTGGCGGGAGCTGCTGTTTCGCTATCATTCGCCGGGGCCTGGGCTTCTGCCTTTTGTGCCGACACTTCGGTGAGGGTCAGCAAGCCCATGGTGGTAAGCACTGCCATACTAACAAAAAACTTTTTCATAACTCATCGGTTTTAATGAAGATTTCTAATTTCTTTTTGGATGCATCCTTTACTCTTTAGACACCGCTCCACGCAAAAACCTTCGCTCCACGTTTAAATTTTTCGATATTTGTACTTATAAATATTTTTTTACCATGAAAGAACTGCACTTTGATACGCTTCAACTGCATGCTGGACAAGAAGTTGACCCTACTACCCTCTCGCGTGCCGTACCCATTTACCAAACCTCATCCTACCTCTTTAAGGATGCAGAGCACGCCTCGAGCCTGTTTCAACTGAAAGAGTTTGGCAACATTTATACCCGCATCATGAACCCGACCACAGATGTGTTTGAAAAACGCATGGCGGCCCTCGAGGGCGGGGTGGCTGCTGTAGCGGTGGCATCGGGACAGGCGGCGCAGTTTATTGCGCTGAGCAACATCCTCGAATCGGGCGACAACTTTGTAAGTACTTCCTACCTCTATGGCGGCACCTACAATCAATTTAAGGTGCAGTTTAAGCGACTGGGCATCCAGGTAAAGTTTGTTGCCAGCGACGATCCGGCCGACTTTGAGGCGCTCATTGATGAAAAAACCAAGGCACTGTACGTCGAAACCATTGGCAATCCCCGTTTCAACATCCCTGATTTTGAGGCCCTGGGCGAAGTGGCTGCCCGCAACGGCATTCCACTGATAGTGGACAACACCTTTGGCGGAGGCGGATACCTCTTTCAACCCTTGAAGCACGGGGCCAACATTGTAGTAGAATCGGCTACCAAGTGGATTGGGGGACACGGCACCAGCATAGGCGGAGTTATTGTCGATGGCGGCAATTTTAATTGGGGCAACGGCAAATTCCCCATGTTCACCGAACCCTCAGAGGGTTACCACGGCATGAAGTTTTGGGAAGTATTTGGCGCCGGCAGTCCCATGGGCAACATCGCCTTCAGCATCCGCGCCCGGGTTGAGGGACTGCGCGATTACGGTCCCGCCCTGAGTCCCTTCAACGCTTTTATGCTTATTCAGGGGGTAGAAACCCTCTCCCTGCGCATGGAACGCCATGCCACCAATGCCCTGGCGCTGGCCCAATGGCTGGAAAACCACCCCCGGGTAGCTTACGTTAATTATCCGGGCCTGAAGAGCAGTCCCTTCCACGACATGGCGAAAAAATATCTGAAGAAGGGCTTTGGGGGTATGTTGAGCTTTAAAATAAAGGGAGATGCCCAGGCGGCCGACCGTTTCATCAACGCCCTGAAACTGGTGAGTCACCTGGCCAATGTGGGCGACGCCAAGACCCTCATCATACACCCGGCCTCAACGACCCATGAGCAATTGTCGGACGAGGAACAAAAAGCAGCCGGTGTAGAAAAAGGCTTGTTGCGTGTATCGGTAGGTATTGAGCACCTAAGTGATATTCAGGCCGACTTTGAGCAGGCTTTTACTCAAATCGGTTAGCAAGAAAGCACTGAGTCGCTTCGATTAACTCTTATTCAGGGCCTCGGCACCGCCCGATATCTCCACAATTTGGTTGGTGATGGCGGCCTGCCGGGCCTTGTTGTAACTCAGCTCCAGATCACGAATCAGGTCGGTGGCATTATCGGTGGCCTTATGCATGGAGGTCATTCGCGCCCCATGTTCTGAGGCCAAAGATTCCAGCACCACTTGAAAGAGCATGCTCCGAAGCATTTTAGGCACCAGAAGATTAATGATGCAGGCAGCATTGGGCTCAAGCAGGTACTCATCGGGATTCAAATTTTGACTGTGCTCCGGCACCTCAAAAGGAAGGAACTGATGCACCTGCACATTTTGAACGGCGGCATTTACAAATTCGTTGTAAACCAAAACCACCTGTTTCACTTCCCCATGCTCAAAACTGTGCATAAACTGATCGGCCAGACGCGAAAACTGTTGGTAATCGGCCTGTGCCAGTAGTTCGTGGTAGCAAAAATCTGCCTGCAAACCGCGCGACCGGAACTGCTTTTCGGCTTGCTTGCCCATCACGGCCAGCTGGACTTTCCCGGCACGAAACTCGTCGCGGTATTTTTCCTGTAACAAGACTTGGACCTCCTTCACCACATTGGTATTAAAAGCCCCACACAAACCCCGGTTAGAAGCCAAGGCTAAAATCAAAACCTTATCTCCCGTTGCCGTAGCCTGGGTATAGGGACTAAAAACCGCTACATCTTCCTGCGCCGACAAGTCCTGAATGATGCCTGCCAGTCGACTGGTAAAGGGCCGGATATGCGAAATATCGTCCTGGGCCTTTTTCAGTCGCGCAGCCGACACCATTTTCATGGCGCTGGTAACCTGTCGGGTAGTCTTTACCGACTGAATACGGGTTTTGATGTCGCGTAGATTGGCCATAACTCTTCCTGAACTTTAAGATTCGTCCTGCTGACGGTAACGCACACTGAGGTCCTCGGCAACGTCGCGCAACAAGGCTTCTCCATCCTCATCGAGCTTTCCCGCAGCCAACTGATCCAGTACAACCTGGTGGCGCAGCTCCAGGTTCTCCAGAAAATCGTGCTCAAATTCGGCGATCCGATCTAAGGGCAAATCCCGCAACAGTCCGCGGGTGCCGCAATAAACCAGGGCAATTTGCTGTGCCACCGGCATGGGATGGTATTGTCGCTGCTTCAGCAATTGTACATTTTTACGTCCTTTGTCGAGCACGGCCATGGTGGCCGGATCCAAATCGGAACCAAACTTGGAGAAGGCTTCCAACTCACGGTACTGCGCCTGATCAAGCTTAAGCGTTCCGGCCACCTGCTTCATGGCCTTGATTTGTGCACTTCCGCCCACCCGCGACACAGAAATCCCGACGTTTATGGCGGGCCGGATGCCCGCGTTAAAAAGACCGGCTTCGAGAAAAATCTGACCGTCGGTAATCGAAATCACGTTGGTGGGAATATAGGCCGATACGTCGCCGGCCTGTGTTTCGATAATGGGCAAGGCTGTAAGTGACCCGCCGCCTTTGACCAGGGAGCGGAGACTCTCAGGCAAATCGTTCATTTTCTCGGCAATATTCTGATCTTCTACAATTTTAGCTGCGCGCTCCAACAAGCGGGAGTGCAGGTAAAAGATGTCTCCGGGAAAGGCTTCTCGACCGGGGGGACGCCGCAGGAGCAGCGACACCTCACGGTAAGAGACCGCCTGCTTGGATAAATCGTCGTAAATGATGAGGGCGTGACGTCCGGTATCCCGAAAGAATTCCCCAATGGCCGTTCCGGTAAAAGGTGCATAGAACTGCATGGCGGCCGGATCAGAGGCGGTGGCCATCACCACAATGGTATAGGCCATGGCCCCATGTTGCTCCAGGGTTTTTACCAGCTGGGCCACGGTACTGCCTTTCTGACCAATGGCCACGTAGATGCAATAAACCGGCTCTCCCTTGTCGTAAAAAGAGCGCTGGTTCAGAATGGTATCAATGGCAATGGCCGTTTTTCCTGTCTGGCGGTCGCCAATAATCAGCTCACGCTGACCGCGACCAATGGGAATCATGGCATCAACGGCTTTAAGACCGGTTTGCAGGGGCTCCTTAACGGGCTGTCGGAAAATGACCTCCGGGGCCTTTCGCTCCAGCGGCATCTCGTAACGGGCACCGCTTATAGGGCCCTTCCCGTCGAGAGGTTCGCCCAGGGCATCGACCACCCGTCCAAGCATCCCTTCTCCTACCCCCAGGGAGGCTATTTTTCCGGTACGCCTAACGGTATCTCCTTCACTAACCAAGTGGGAAGGACCAAAGAGTACAATACCCACATTGTCCTGCTCCAGGTTCAGCACCACACCCATGCAGCGGTCCAGTTCCACCAATTCGTTAGACTGTACATTCTGCAAACCGTAAACACGGGCAATGCCATCGCCCACCTGCAAAACGGTTCCTACTTCTTCGAGTTCAGAATTACGCTCAAAGGATTCGATCTGTTGCCGCAGCAGGGCAGATACTTCAGATGCTTTCAATTGTTCCATTTCTCACTCATCTAAGTGCTAACAATTTCTTTTTCATGGCGCGCAATTGCCCCCTTACGCTTCCGTCCAATTGCCGGTCGTCCATACGCAAAACCAAGCCACCCATTAATTCAGGATCGACTTTACAATCAAGTTCTACGCGACAGTCGTATTGGTCTTCCACCATCTTCTTCAATTGCGCGCGCAATTCCTTATCTACGGGAACGGCGGTCTGCACAACAACTTGTCGCAGACCTTTATGTTGCCGGTACAAGGTCGAGAAATCCAACAAGACCAGGTTCAGCAGGCTCTCTCTCTGGTTGTCGATGAGGACAGTTAACAAACTCAGACTAAGAGGATGCAAACTGCTGCCCAAAATCTGACGCAAGGCTTTCTTACGTGCACCTGGCTTAATCAGCGGATTGGTCAGGAATTGGTCCAAATCCTTCCCCTGGCGCAGCAAGTCCAGCAAATAACCAGAATCGGCATACAGGCGCTCCAAAACAGCCGGGTCATTTTGTCCCGACTGAAAAAATGCTGTTGCATAGCGACTGGCGATTAATCCGGCATTCATAAGCTTGGCTTAGTTTAGATCCATTTCTTTCATGTACTGCGCAATCACAGCCTGCTGGCGTGCATCGTTCTTTAATTCGTCGTGCAAAATCTTTCCGGCAATTTCGAGGGACACCAGACCCACCTCCTGTCGAAGGGCCGCCATCGTCTCTCTGCGTTCCCGCTCCAGCTGCTCCCGCCCGGCGGCCAATACACGAATGGCTTCGGCTTCGGCCACCTTCTTAGCCTCTGCCACAATTTCCTTACGCAGCTCACGGGCTTCCCGGATGATTTTCTCCCGCTCCAAACGAGCTGCTTCCATCATTTTCTTACGGGTTTCTTCCAGTCCCCTGAGTTCTTCACGGGCATCGTGGGCATCCTGCAAGGAAAAGCTGATGTACTCCTCCCGCACTTTCAACGCGCGCAACATGGGTTTCCACGCGTAACGCCGAAGCAGCAATAAAAGGAGAAGAAACGACAAACTGGTCCAGAAAACCAGCCCGGGATCCGGTGTTAGTATCCCCATAGCAAAATAGCTTTAGTTGTGTATTGAATAAGACTCAGCCTTTCAACCAGGCAACTACGATGGCAAACAGCGCAGCGCCCTCTATAAGCGCAGCAATTACGATCATGGCAGTTTGAATTTTGGAGCTGATTTCGGGCTGACGTGCCATGGCTTCCATGGCGCCTTTACCAATTTGGCCAATTCCTAGTGCAGCACCCAAAATAATAATGCCCAAACCGATCACGGTAAAACTGATTCCTTCCATAATGTAGAAATTTTACAATTAATGATGTTCGTTTACAGCCAGCCCTATAAATAGCGCCGACAAAAGGGTAAATATGTAGGCCTGCAAGAGGGCTACCAATAATTCAAGTGCAAAGATCATGAGCGACAACAGTATCGACAGAGGGGCCACATAAATGGACTGAAGGACAAATATGATGGAGGTCAGACTCAATACAATGATGTGACCGGCGGTAATGTTGGCAAACAAACGCAGCATCAGGGCAAAGGGCTTGGTAAACATCCCGATGAACTCGATGGGAATCATTAGGAACTTCAGGTAGATGGGAATACCGGGAGGCCAAAGAATCTCCTGCCAATAATGACGGGACCCAAAAAGATTGCTGGCAAAAAAAGTGAAGACCGCCAGTGTAAGCGTAAAGGCAATGTTGCCCGACATGTTGGCCCCTCCCGGGAAAAAGGGAATTAGGCCCAACATGTTGTTGAACCATATAAAAAAGAAAATGGTGAGCAAAAAGGGCATAAAACGCCCTGCCTTATCCTTATCAATCTGGGCATTAACAATGTCGTCACGCACATACAGCACAACGGGTTCTACCACCAGCTGCATGCCTTTAGGAACCGCCAGGCCACCTCTCCGCCCATAGCGCTGCCCGATATTTATCATCAAAAGAGACAGGAGTAAACTGGCCAGCAACATGCTGGCTACGTTCTTGGTAATGGATAAATCCAGTGGCCTCGGGTTAAGCACTTCATGATCGGCTCCGTAGTGCAAGGTACCGGCGGCATCGGTCAGGTAAATTTTTTCGTGATACAGCCGCAGATGGTCATCTCCCAGGGCTACCAGCTCATTTCCTCCGGAAAAACGGGAAGAAAGGAAGACTTTTAGGTGACCTTCATGCCAAACGATGACGGGCAGAGGGAGCGATACATCCACAAGCTCACCCTCTCCGTTGCGAAAAGAAATGATATGAAATACATAGGAGTCGCCGATGTGGTGCATGATCATATCGGTCACATCAAAGTCCTTACCTGTCGCTGCTTCCCCTTCGGAAGCTGCGGACAAAGTTCCAACGGCCATCCACATAAACAGCCCTGTCAAAAGAAAAAAAGCCCTCATGCACAAACAGCTTAAAAATCAGACAGGAATTAGAACCTGCCTTGGCCACTATACGCAGCCAAGGCCTGGAAGGTTCAAAAAAAAATGGCAGGCAAACACCTCTACGGGTATTCCCTTAATTCTTTTTGGCAGCCTCGGCAGACGCACCTGCTGCAACCTGAGCCCCTGAAGGAGCCTGATTGCCCATGGCGCAGGTGCCCGAAAAAAGGGCCCCGGGCTCAATAGACAACTTGCCCGACTTGATGTCGCCATTCACCTTTGAACTGGCTTTAAGAGAAAGTAACTCGGTGATGGCCATTTTTCCGCTGACCGTACCCGAAATCTCGGCATTACTGCAAATGATTTCTCCCTTTACAAAACCATTGTTACCTACCACTACTTTCCCCTTCGAATTAATATTGCCCTCAATGTTGCCATCGATGCGAATGTCTCCGTTGGTTTCAATGTTGCCCACGATTTTGGTTCCGGGACCAATCATATTGGGCAATCTGCTCTCGATTTCAGCGTTTTTCATTTTTTTGCTCATTACACGTTAAAACTTTCCTTACTTAGCCAAAAAACAAATGTAACAAAATTTCAGGTCGCGTTTTGCATCAGGCGTTGCAATTCTGCCAGCTGCTTTTCCTTATTCACCTGGCGCATATTGCGCGCAGTTGTGGTATAATAACGATGGGCCGATAGGAAACCATACTGCTTTTCCAGCCACTCATCAGGCGTCATCTGTCCTTTGTAACGCTGTAATTCCTTATAAAGTGTATCCGACACATTCAAAAAATCTGAGCGTCCCAAATAATCCAAATCGGCATCCTTCATGATGCACTCCAACAAGTTTCCGGGTTCCGCATCCGGACGGGTAACAGCAATAAGGGCAACCACCTTTTCAATTTGGACAGCGGAGTAATCGTAAGTCTCCAAGACCTCACGGGCCAGATGCATACTGCTTTCTTCATGATTGCGGTAGTCCACAATGAAACCCGCATCGTGCATAAGTGCTGCGGTTTTCAACAACAACAAATCTTCTTCACCAACACCCTCTCCCTGACCAATGATTTCCACTTGCGTAACTACGTCGATGGTGTGCTTTACATTATGGTAACAAATATCGGCCGGCAACTCCTCCTCCAGCCGTTCGAGTACCGCCTCCTCCAGGTCAGCAAAACGAATGTGCTGTAAGCGAATCCGAAACAAGGCGTTGGGAGTCTGGCCCAGACCATCGACCGAAAGCTCAGGAAGAATACCTCGCACAAAATACATATCTATTTCTCCCTTGTACTTAATGGGCATTCTCCCGCGGTACTCGCATACAAAGAAGCTTTTCACCAGTTGGTAGGTGGCCCCGGTAATGTTGATTTCTCCGGCCACACCCGACGACTCCATCCGACTGGCGATGTTAACGGTGTCGCCCCAAATGTCCAGCGCGGTTTTATTTCGCCCCACGCGTCCGGCAATAACGGGACCGGTATGAATACCAATGCGCAGTTCCCAAAAATCCTGGTGTTGGGCAATTTTTTGCGCCCTAAGCGCAAACATGTAAGCGTGGATTTCCATGGCCACCAAAATCATCCTTACCGAATGTACCCGACTTTTATCGGGTATCCCTCCGGCGGCCATATAGGCATCGCCAATGGTTTTTATCTTTTCAATGCCGTGTTGCTCCACAATGGAATCAAAACGAAAGAAAAAATGGTCGAGCTCGTCGATGAGTAAATCGGGGTTCAATTGCTCCACGATGCGTGTGAAACCTTGGATATCGGCGAACAAAACGGTGACACTTTTATACTTAAGCGAACGAACCTTAGCCTGATCGCCCTTCTTAACCAACACCTCAGCATCGTAGCCAAGGCGCATGCGCAAGGCCTTTTCTTTAATCCTTAAAGCCTTGTCGAGGCGCTTTTGTACCTCCTTCTCAATCCTGAGCAGGAACCAGCGTCGCAATAGGTACAGGAGGACCAGTACCGAAACCGGCAATAAAACATACAAAAACAGCGTCCCCGAGAAAAAACCGGCCACTTGCACCGGATTTGAGAACAACAACACAGTCTGACCTGAAAAAGTAAAAATGCCTGTCACACCATTTACATCTTGTTTACAATACTACTAGATACAACAAAAGTGGGATTATTGCCACAATTACAGGATGAAAATTTGACCACCGGGCGTCAAAAAGAGATCAATACGTATTTTTGCGAATTTTAATTTTTTTTTGACAAAACTGTGTTACTTTTGCATTTTGTATTATATTTAGTTGCTGAAACAATCTCTGAATCCTAATGCATTATGGAAACCCTGAATCACAGTGTTATTGTACCCTATGATTTCACAGAAGTTGCGATGAACGCCGTAGCGCACGCAGCCAGTCTGTGCAAGAACCTGAATACCGGCCTCACTCTGCTCCACATCATTAAAAAAGACAGTGAGCAAAAAGAGATGGAGCAACAATTGGAGGCAGAACTTCAAAAGATTCATGAAATCCATAACATTCGACCCAACGGGCTCATTCGGGAAGGTTCTATATTTAAAACCATCAACCAGGTTGCTCATGAAATTGAGGCAACGCTCATTGTAATGGGCACACACGGCATGAAGGGTTTGCAAAAAATAACCGGAAGCTGGGCGCTTAAAGTAATTGTTGGTTCAAAAATCCCCTTTTTAGTGGTTCAGGATGCGCCCAAATCAAAGGACGAACCGCTTAAACTGGTGTTTCCGGTAGACTTTAAAGGCGAAAACAAAGAAAAGCTCAAGTGGGTACAATTTATGTCGCGCTATTTTCCTTCCAAAACCCTGCTTTTTTCAGCCAGTTCCAAAGAAGGTGCATTGGACCCCCGCACCAAGGCCAACCTGGTCTTCTGCAAAACCTTCCTGGAAGATAAGAAGATTGACTACGAGTTGGTTCTGGCTAAAAACACCGCCTCCTTCAGTCAGGAAACCATCGACTTTGCCATAGAAAGAGAAGCGGACATCATCATCATTATGACCACCCGCGACATTGCCTTCCACGACTACGTGCTTGGGGCACAGGAACAATACATGATTGCCAACTCTGCAAAAATTCCCGTTATGGTCATCAACCCGCGAACCGATTTGATGAAGTACGGTTATGGGAATTTTGGCTAAGCAAAAAACCTTTAAACACTGTTTTAAGCCAACCCTCCTGCCCAAAACCAGGAGGGTTTTTTGTAAGCCAAAGGAATTTGTGAGTTTTTTCGTATTTTCGCTACGCAGGTCAACACTGGTCTGTTCAAATTGTTAAGCTATATGCAGCTGATTTTTGCTACGCACAACCAAAATAAACTGAAAGAACTGCAACAGCTGATGCCCCCGGGCATCGTGCTTAAAAGTCTCAACGACCTGTCTTACACCGATGCCATTGACGAAACCGGGAAGGACTTGACAGCCAATGCGCTGATTAAGGCACGAACCATCTACCAACATTTTGGCCAACCCGTTTTTGCCGACGATACCGGACTTGAAATTGCGGCACTGGGAGGAGCTCCCGGCGTACATTCGGCCCGCTGGGCTGGTCCCGAATGCGACGCCCGTGCGAATGTGCAAAAAATCTTAAAGCAACTCGAAGGCCAGAGTCAAAGAGAGGCTCGTTTCAGAACCGTAATTGCCCTGATTTTAAACGACAAAGAATACCTTTTTGAAGGCAGTGTAGCGGGACAGATCAGCAGGCAGCCCACCGGCACAGAAGGCTTCGGTTACGACCCGGTTTTTATTCCTGAAGGACAGCAGCTGAGTTTTGCGCAAATGAGTGCCGAAGAAAAAAATCGCATCAGTCACCGCGGTCGTGCAGTAAATCGCCTGCTGGAATTTTTAAACAGCACTTATGAGCAAATTCGTTAACAGCCTGCTTCTCTTCGGACTGCTTTTTACCGGGTGGCTGAGCCCGGACCTGAAAGCCAATGGCTGGCAAGACCATTTTTCTAACAGGCAAAGTTTTGCCCTGGCGGAAACACCCGCGGCAATTTATGCAGCCACCCGCCTGGGCTTGGTGGTTTACAACAAGGCCGACCAGGCTTTGACCACCCTCAATAAAATCAACGGACTCTCCGATTACGGCATCAGCAGTCTGGCCTACAGCCAGGAGCAAAACACCCTTATCATTGCTTACGAAAACGGCAACATCGACTTGCTTACGCAGGAAAAGATCTACAACATTAACGACCTGAAAATAAAACAGCTGAGCGGCTCCAAAGCCATCAACCACATTCTTCCCGAAGGCACCCGGGCCTACCTGTCGACCGATTTTGGGATATTGGTTGTAAATTTACAGCGCCGGGAAATAGAAAGCACTTATTACATAGGCGACCAGGCTGCGGACCTTAAAGTAAACCAAATGACCGCAGATGCCGATTATCTTTATGCGGCCACCGGACAGGGCGTCAAAAGAGCCAGAAAAACGGCTCCGGACCTTCCGATTTACAGCGCCTGGGAAACCATATCGACCAACACCAACAACTATTCGTCCCTTGAAGTACGCTCGGGCCATGTTGTCGCAAGCGAAGGAGAAAAGGGTAGCAGCAACACCTTATGGCTGCTTAACGACACGCAAAACACAAACCTGGGGAGCTCTTCGGCCTTTAGTGAGTGGACAAAGGCAGGCGACAGCTTTTTGGCAGTTACCAGTACGGCCCTCTATTACTACAACGATCAGGGACAAAGGACAGGCCAACTGGGCCTACCTGCCAATCACCCGCTTATGCCGGCCTTCCGTTCGGCTTATGTCGACTCTGAGGGCAATATTTGGGTGGCCGACTTCAACAACGGGCTCCTGGTTTATAAAGATGAAGCCTGGATACAGCTGTTGCCCGACGGCCCTTTCAGCAATAAGGCACACAGTCTCCGGTTCAGCGGAGACAAGCTCTGGGTGGTTCCCGGGGGATTGACCAGTGCCTGGAACAACGCCAATACAGCCTCCAGCATTTCGGTTCTCATGCCCGATGGCTGGAAGGCACTCCATACCCAAAACAGTCCCCTGCTGCAAAACTCAAAGGATTTATTAAGCATCACTCCCCATCCGAAAAACCCTGATCAAGTTTACATCAGCTCCTGGGGCAGCGGTTTGTTTGAAGTAGAGGCGGACGGTTCGGAAGCTGAAGTCAGCCGTCATTTTCTAACGCCGGAAAACGGACTCGTAAACATATTTGAGAACAACTCGCGTTATGTCCGGGTAGCCACCTCAGCCTTTGACAATAAGGGGATGCTGTGGATGACCAACTCAGAGGTAGCTTCGTCCCTGGTGGCCTATTTTCCGGAAGAAGACCGCTGGCAACGCTATTCCTATGGTGCACTGTCTGACAATCAGGGGATGGCACCTATGCTCGCCACCTCCTATGGCGACATGTGGCTGTCGGTTTACCGGGGCGATGCCAAGGGTCTTTTTATCTGGAACGACAACGGAACGCCCGAAAGCCAAAGCGACGACTACTACCGAAGTGCCGTTCCCAAAAGTGCGGACAGCGACCGCCGCAACATGGGGCAAATTTTACTTTGGAATGATGAAGGACAGGAGCTGACCAACAATATTTTGGCCCTGGAGGAGGATGCCGACGGGCATATTTGGCTGGGGACCGACCTGGGGGTAGTTGTTCAATATCAGCCCGGCAGTATCTTCTCCCAGGAAAGACCAATTTTTTCACGCATTCTGATTCCCCGAAACGACGGCTCTGGGACGGGAGACTACCTGCTTGACGGACAGGTTGTTTCAAGTATTTTGACAGACCCGGGAAACCGCAAGTGGTTGGGAACCCAGGGCTATGGACTCTACCTGGTATCTGCCAACGGCATGCGCCAGTTGGCACATTTCAATACCGAAAACAGTCCCTTACCCTCTAACTACATCAACGACCTGAGCATCGATGAGGCAAGCGGCGAATTGTACATCGCAACCGGTGAAGGAATTGTGGTATATAAAGGAAATGCCACCAAGGCTGAAACCTCTTTCGATGCGCTGTACGCCTACCCGAACCCCGTGCGACCCGGGTTTACGGGGAACATTACCATTGCGGGACTGATGAATAAAACGACAGTAAAAATAACAGACGTTTCGGGCAAGCTGGTCTTCGAAACCAATTCGATAGGCGCTCAGGCCTTCTGGGATGGTCGCAACCTTTGGGGTCAGCAAGTTAAATCGGGCGTTTACCTCATTTTTGTTGCCACAGAAGACGGCAGTCAGTCGGCCGCAACCAAAATTGCTATAGTCAGATGATAACCTGAAAAACTCAGTATATGACCAGGAAATACTTGACCATTTCGGTAATAGTACTGCTCTGCGCCATAATTGTTGCCGCTTTTTTGTACTTCTACAGACACCAAAAATACAGCGACAGCAATCCGGCCCTGGCACTGCCTATGGAGACCGCCCTGGTTTTAAACATTGCCCATCCGGCCGAATTTCACAGCCAACTAACAAACAGCGATTACCAACAGGAGCTGAGCAACTTTGCCTTATATCAGGCCTTTGATAAAGCTGTCCGCCACCTCGATTCTGCCGCCGTTTTTCAAAAAGAGGTGCCTGGTCTCCTGGCCAGGCGACCAATGGCCTTGGCCTGGGTAAACGATTCGCTACCCGGCTGGTTGTTGGCCACCCAGCTGAATAACCGAACCGAACAAGCTGCGCTTAAGCGCCTGCTTAAACAGGGTCCTCCTTTTCTTCCCGATCGCGAAGACAAGCGCATTTATCATTCCGAGGCGGGCCAGCTGTTGCCGCAGGAGAGCTTCCTGGCACTGAAGGAGCCCTATGTGTTGATCAGTCCCTCCCGCTCGCTCCTCCTTCTCAGCCTCCAGGCTTTAGACAGGAAGAACGGACTGCTGATGCACAATAATTTTACACATTGGCAAAGCAGCGACAAAAGGCCCCGATCGGCCAGTCTATGGCTCAATTTTGAGCAATTGACGCAGCTGAGTCAGGACGCCATCCGCCATCCGGTCTTTGATTTTTTTGGCACATGGACCGAGCTGGATCTGAACCTGCGCAACAACAGTTTAATGATGAATGGTTTCTCGGGTGGGAAGGGCGACAGTTTGTTGCTTCATCTCTTTCGTCACATAGAACCGCAGCGCCCCGAGCTGCCGGCCATTCTGCCTGCCGAGACCCGCTTTATGATGGCTTACAGTCTGGGCTCCGGCTCCCGCTTTCGCGATAACTTTAGAGCGTTGATGGCTGCTCGTCCTGCCGATAAAAAAAGAGAAGAGCAACTGCAGGCCTTTAAGCGCAGCCATCAGCAAGAGTTTGATGCGCATGTGTTTTCGTACATCCAGGAAGAAGCCACCCTGGCTTACGTACAAAGCGATAAAACAACTGCATATCAAGCCCTACTGGTATTCAACACCGTGGGACAAGCGCGCAGCCTGGAATTACTGGAGGGACTGAGCCGCCCCAACAGTCCGGCAGCTGAACCCGTTCAATGGCTACAAATAGACAGCCAGACCCGCTATCCGGTGTACCGCACACCCGAAGCCGATTGTTTCAGCGCCTACTGGCAGCCCATCCTGCCCGAGACGCCCGTCCGCTACTTTTCCTTTTACCGAAATTACCTGGTATTTGCCGATGACCCGGCCGTTTTGGAGCACTTCTTTTACGCCAATCTGCTGCAAAGAACGCTTGCCACCCATCCCTATTTCAACTCCTTTGCCGAGAACTTTTCCTATCGCGAAAACCTCTTTCTCTTTGCTGAACCCGGGCACATTCTGCCCTTGGCCCAAAAGGTCCTGAACCCGGCGGTGTTCCACAGCACCACCGAACAAAACAAAGCCTTATCGAACTTCTACGGGCTGGGCCTGCAGTTTTCGTCGGCCGCAGACCTGGTGTACACCTCGCTTTTTACGCAGCATACGCCACATCGCGACAAGGAGCCCAGAACCATTTGGCAGAGCCGCCTCGATTCCAGTCTGACCATGAAGCCGGCCCTCGTCGACAACCACAACAACAACGAGAAGGAAATATTGGTGCAGGATGCCGGAAACACCTTATACCTGCTCAACAACAAAGGCCGGATTCTTTGGAAAAGAAATCTGGAGGGACCCATCCTCAGTGAAGTCTACCAGATAGATTATTACCGAAACAACAAACTACAATACCTCTTCAACACGGCAGATCGCATTTATCTGCTCGACCGCAACGGCAACCATGTGGCGCGCTATCCCCTCAATTTGTCGGCAAAGGCCACCAACGGACTGGCAGTTTTTGATTACGACAATAATAAGGACTACCGCATCTTTGTGGCGCTGGACGACCGGCAAGTACATCTTTTCGACAAGACGGGCAACAGCGTAACGGGCTGGAACCGCCCTCAGACGGAAGGTGCGGTGACTACCCCGGTGCAACATTTTGTGAGTCAGGGCAGAGATTATTTGGTTTTCAGCGATACCTACCGCTCCTATATTCTCGACCGTAGGGGAGATATTCGGGTGCGGCCCGACCGAACTTTTGTGCGTAATCCGGACTCACCCTTCTTTTTGCAAGGAGAAGACAGCGATCGGGCGGCATTGGTCAGCACCACGGAGCTGGGCCAACTGGCTACCATTGCACTGCCTTCTGGTCAGACCGTTTTACAGGACATCGAAGGCCTTCGGGGCAAGCACAGTCTGGCCCTGGTGGACGCAGCATCGCCCCGTCCCCGCTATCTGCTGACCACCGAAAATCAACTCAGACTCATTGATCAGGAACATAAAAGCCTTTTTAATGTTACTTTTGAAAATAAGATCCAGCCCCTGGCCGATGTGTATCGCTTTTCGGCCAGCGACACCAAATTTGGTGTGGTGGAACAGGAAGGTGGAAAAATTCACCTGATCAACAGTGACGGCTCCCACTATCAGGGCTTCCCACTGAAGGGCACCAGCCGCTTCAGCATAGGCTTCCTGAAAAGTTCAGCCTATCGCTTTAACCTGATTACCGGTGGCCCTTACAACTATCTCTACAATTATCGGGTAGAATAGCGATCGGGCCTCAGAAAATAAACAAAACAGAAACGAACTTATTATGCAAAAGCTCAAAATCGGAATTTTAGGTGTTTCCAACCATTTTTTAAAACGCATTGTATTGCCCTTGCAAGCCAGTCGCAATGCCTTGTCCTATGCCATTGCCTCCCGCGAACTGCCCAAGGCAGAAGAAGCGGCCCTGGCCTTTGACATTCCGGTGACTTCCGACGATTATGAGGCCCTGATTTATGCCCCGGATGTGGATGCCATATACATTCCGCTGCCCAACCACATGCATGCCGACTGGACCATCAAGGCCCTGAAAGCAGGCAAACCTGTTTTGTGCGAAAAACCGCTGGCGATGAATACGGCCCAGGCCGAACTGATGGTCGAAACAGCGCAATCCACCGGAACCCCATTGATGGAAGCCTTTATGTACCGCTTTCACCCCCTGTGGCAGCACGTACACAACCTCATCCGCACCCGTCAAATTGGTAGTCTCACCTACATCCATACGGCTTTTTCGTACAACAATCCCGACCCGTCTAACATCCGCAACATTGAAGAATACGGCGGAGGCGCGCTAATGGACATAGGGTGTTACGCCATTTCGGTACCCCGATTCTTGTCGGACAAGGAGCCACAACGCGTACTGGCCCTGGCCGATCGGCATCCCGACTTCAATACCGACCAACACCAGTCTGCCCTGATGGATTTTGGCTCCTTCCGGGCAAGTTTTCATGTATCCACCTCATCACAGCCTTTTCAAAAAGTCGACATTGTGGGAACTGGTGGAGCCATTACCGTGCACATTCCCTTTAACACCTATGTGGATACCCCCGCAACGATAAGCATTGCAACCCCCCAGGGCAGCAGGGAAGTCAGTTTCCCAAGCGCCGATCCTTATCAGCTGATTTTCGAGGCCTTTGCCGATGCTGTTTTAAACAAAACAGTAATGCCGCTGAGTCTCGAAGACGCCCTAAACAATATGCGTGTTATTGATGCCATCCGAAAATCCGACACCGAACAGACCTGGGCAGCAACAGGCCTTTAGTCTATTCGACATATCGACGCAAAACAGGCTGGCGGTCAAATAAAACCGACCCTTCCTGTAAAAAAAACAGCAGCTAAATGCTTTGCGCTTACTTTTGCTTCAACCAGGATTTGAAGCATGAGGAAGATTTTACTTTTACTAGGAATGGGCGCAGCAGCTTTGCTGACGGCCTGTTCGCCGCAGGCGCCCCTTAAGGTGTGCACCCTTTATACCGGGGCCGGTTACAATGAGCCGGTGGAGACCTTGCAGGAAGAGCGATGGACCACCGTTGGCAAATTGGTGGCAGCCCACGACTTTGATTTGCTTTGTTTGCAGGAAATCCATCCAGAACGCCTGCAAATACTATCCGAAGAGTTGCAGGCATATAAAAGTCTTCCGGCCGTTGACAGCCATTTGTCGCAATTGGTGGAGACCTGTCCGATTTTTTACTTACCCCATCGCCTGAAGCTTCTGGCCGATTCGCAATTCTGGCTGTCTGAAACACCGGATATTCCAGGCAGCAAGAGCTGGGGGGCACTGTTTCCGAGAACGGTCACCTGGGGTAAGTTTGTGAACCTTCAAACGGGACATATCTTCTTCGTTTTTAATGCCCATTTTTGCCATCTGAACGAAGATGCCCGCATGATGAGTTCCACACTCCTGCTTCGCAAAATTAATGAAATTGCCGGCCATGCTCCGGTAGTTATCACCGGCAACTTTAACAGTCTGACCGATGGTCCTGCCGAACGCTTACTGGCGGCAAATTGGGATCCACTCTACTCCTTCGAAAACAGTGTGCGACTGATGGAAACCAAAGAACCCGGCTTGGAAAAGAACCTTCCCCTGATTCTGACCGACCATATTTTCATCAACAGTTTTTTTAAGATAGAAAAATACCAGGTACACCAAACGCCTTTTCTGGAGCAGCTTTTCAGAGGACATCATCCCATCAGTTCTCAACTTTCCTTCAACAGGGAGGGCCGGAAAAGAGGCGGTCCTGTAGTGCTGCCCCCCTGGCAGGACGAGCGACTCAGTCACTTATGGAAAGGCGATAGCCGGTAAAGCGGCGTAAATTCAGCACCCGGTCTCCGTCAAACAGGAGGTACTGCCCTTTAATACCCAACAGCTTGCCGCTTAGCCTCGCCTGCTTATCCAAATTATGATTCACTGGAGCCGCAGGATAGGCGGCCACCGGGTAAATAAAGTGGCGCAGCGCAACATCACTACATACAAAACGACGCATCCCCGGCGTAAGCAATGCTGCCGCCCGATCGCGCTCCTCCATTAAATCGATGTCGCCATTGATGGAGTTGCTGACCATTTTTTTCCAGGAAGTCTTATCCGAAATATGGGCCGACAGCTGCTGTTCTATTAGACCGGCAATGTGCCGGTTGGGCGTAATACAGAGGGGAACAGCCGCCACGGCACCCTGGTCGATCCAGCGTGTGGGAATCTGCGAGGCCCGGGTAACACCCACCTTAAGCTCCCCGGTATTGGCCAAATAGACATAGTGCGACTGTAAACAATGCTGTCGCGCATAATCCATATCGCGTGCTACGCCCAAATGGGCCTTGCAAAGCGCCGGACGCAGCACACATTCTTCGGCCTCGGGCGCCGTTTGCATGCATTGAAAACAAAAACCCTGAGCGTACGATTTGGGGGTCCTTTTACCACAGGACCTGCAATAAATCTCTCCCAGAAAACTGATTTCCAGCTCCTTTCCCATCAAAGCATTCATATCCAATTCGTCCCCACCCATTTGAAGGGTATAATGCACACGCCCCTGCTCATCGGCCAAGGCCCCCATCTTTTGTATATTGCCTGTGTAAGTCATCTTACTTTTTTGTGTTGGCAACCATCTTATACAGTTTGTCGTTGCGCCGCACTTTGGTGGCCACCGGCAGAGAGAAGCGCTGACCTTTGACCACTTCCTGAACCGGTTCCAGCTCATAACGCAATTCGTCCACTTTCAAGTCGAGGGCGCCGGTGGTGGGACCGGTTATTAAAATAGACTCGCCGACTGCCAGATTTTGGGTCTCCATAACAAATTCGGCCACGCCAATTTTGGGAAAGTAGTTGGTGGCTTTGCCCAAATAGACCTTCTTATGGGTGGCCAGAGAGCCGTAGTTTGCACTCCACTCACCCAGGCGCTGTCCCAGATAATAACCATCCCAAAACCCCCGGTTGAAAACCGAAGCCAGACTGCTGTCCCAGCGTGCGATGCGCTCGGGACTGAAATCCTCCTTGAGATAGGCGTGAATGGCCTCATCGTAGTTGCGGCAGACTGTTTTGACGTACTCGGGGCCGCGTGCCCTTCCCTCAATTTTAAAAACCCGCACCCCGGCATCGATCATCTTGTTCAGAAAGTGGATGGTTTTTAAATCCTTGGGCGACATGATGTATTCATTGTCCACTTCCAGCTCATCTCCTGTTTCCTTTTCGGTAACTACATAGCCTCTGCGACAGGGCTGGAGACAAGCCCCCCTATTGGCCGAGCTGTTCATTTGGTGGAGACTCAGGTAGCACTTCCCGGATACGGCCATGCAAAGCGCGCCGTGGGCAAACATCTCGATGCGTACCAACTCCCCCTTAGGACCCTTTACCTGGTCGCGTTCGATGGCCTCATGAATGGCTTTGACCTGATCCATATTCAACTCCCGCGCCAGCACCACCACATCGGCATAATTGCTGTAAAACTTAAGGGCCTCGATGTTCGACACATTACATTGGGTAGAAAGATGAACCTCCATACCGCGACTGTGCGCATACTGAATGGCAGCAATGTCGCTGGCAATGATGGCCGAAATCTCACTCTCCACGGCCACATCTACCATTCGCCGCATTTCCTCCAGATCCTGGTCGTACAGTGTAATGTTGAGGGTGAGGTAGGACTTAAGCCCATTTTCCCGACAAATTCGGGCAATTTCTTTTAAATCGTCGGCCGAAAAATTGGCCGAGGAGCGCGAGCGCATGTTCAAATTACCGGCGCCAAAATAGACCGAATCGGCCCCTCCCTGAATGGCGGCGTGCAGGGATTCAAAAGAACCTGCCGGCGCCATAATCTCAAAATCTTTCCTGGTCATACTTTGCTGTATCAACTTGTACTTACTTTGCTTATCGTTCTAAATGATCGGCCGACACCACTTGCAGGTAGGCCCGGCCACGGATGCTGTCGAGGGCACTGATGCTGCCTTCCTGCACCACATAACGGCGGGCGGCGTTGTCGTAGACCTGATAGCCCTGAGGGCTCACATAGCCAAAGGCATCGGGGTAGGTGAAAAAGGCGTATTCTTCCTGATCGGGGACCAATAAATCCTTACTAAACATAAAATCAGAAGCATCAATTTGGAGCTGCCCCAACAAGGTGGCCACCACATCCTTTTGACTGCCCAAGGTGTGCACCACCGTATCTTTCACAGCCAAAGCCCCGCCGGTCCACACCATAGGAATCTGGTAACGCTCCCGCATCTGCGAAGTGGCCCTTTTGGGACCAGGGGTCCCGTGGTCGGCCACCAGCACAAACAAGGTATTGTCCCAGAGGCCACGCTCCTTCACGCCCTGCATAAAAGTGCCCAGACAACGGTCGGTATAGGCCACCGAATTCAGATAGGGATCGTCGAGGATCTTTTCCATGGGTACATCGAAGGGCTCGTGACTGCTGAGGGTAAAATAATATTTGAAAAATGGCGCTTCCGCTGAGGCACTCTTTTCCATCTCCTGCAACAACCGCTCAAAGGTAAACTCGTCATGCACTCCCCACTTTTCCCCCCTTGTCTCTGCAGGAAAATCGTTGATGGTTAACACCTCCTCAAAACCTGCCAGGGTAACGAAGGAATTCATCCCCTTGAAACCGATGTCCCCACCATAAAGATAAGTGAGCTTATCGTAGCCCGCCTCCTTTAATTTACCGGGCATAAAGGGCAGCGACTGTGACTTTTGGGGATACTGAATAATGGAATAGCCGGGCAAGACCTGGTAGCCGGCCATGGTGGCCACAAGACCTTTGTCGGACCGGTCGCTGGCGGCATAAATGTTGTCGAAGAGGATGCCTTCCCGCGCAAGGGCGTCCAAATGCGGCGTGACGGGCTCCCCGCCGAGGATCCCCACCACCTGGGACGAAAAACTCTCCAACAAAATCACCACCACATTGGGCCGAGGGGTGTTGAGCACAGCAAGCGGTGCGTCGTCAGCCCTCGCCCGCATTTGATCGTACACCGCATGGGCCTCATCCTCTTCCATAAAGGAATAGTGATGCGTGCGCGCATCCATCCGCTTAAAACTGTAAAACAGGTTCCAGGGCGGATTAATCGCCGCATGATTGGCAAAATTGTAGGACGAGAAATAGGCCACCCCGGTATTGATGGGTGCCACACCCAGTCCCCCCCGAATGGGCAGCAACATAAAAGCCGCCATAAACAGCGTGAAAAAAGCTGCCAGTCCCCGTGCCGGCCAGCGCAACACGCCGGAGGCTGCCGAACTGCTTGTCAGCCAAAGGTAGCCTTTGGCTGCCGTCCAGCCAAGCAACAGCCACAGGCCAAAAAAGGCCAGACTCTCATACCAGCTCACCGAGGCCAGGATGACCCAGGGCGTTTTTAAAAAAGCAAAGGCCTCCGCATCGAGCAAGCGCCCCCAATAGGCATAGAGATTAATGTTGCCCAACAAAATGCCACTGAAAACCACAAGAAAGAAAACAGTAGTGCCTTTGACAACTTTATAGCTGAAGCGTCCGGTCAACAACAATACGACGGTTTGAATGACGCCAACCAGCAACAAAACATAGCTGCTCATGGAAAGGTTAAGGCGCAAACCCACCCACAGCGAACGGGCCAACACACCAAAGGGCGCCCCATCGGCGTAGCTCCGGTTAAAAAACAGAAACAGCACCTGATAAAAGGCAAAGAACAGAAGCAGGAACAAGGCTGTTTGCAGCAGGTATTTCAAATATTTAATCATACAAAAGCTTTGCTGCAAAAATAACAAAACTTATCGGGGAAAAGTCAGACCACAAAAACACAAACACGGAAAGCCAGACCGGAGTAAATAATTTATCTTTGTCAAAAAACAACCATGACCACAAAGGCCTCTGTAATCGTCTCATTTTACAACAACATAAGGGCGCTCCAGCTCATTTTAACCGCACTCGAACAACAGGATTTTTCCGACTTTGAAGTAATTATTGCCGATGACGGTTCCAAGCCTGAAATTGTCGAACAAATAAACGCCTGGAAAAACAATTTTTCTTACCCCTTAAAACATATTTGGCAGGAGGATAAAGGCTTCAGAAAAAACAGAATATTAAATAAAGCCATCATTGCGGCAGAGGCAGACTACATCATCTTTGTAGATGGGGATTGCATCCCCCACCGATCTTTTGTGAAAGATCACCTGTTTTTTAGTAGACCTGAACGAATTGTTGCAGGACGCAGAGTAATGATGTCAAACGTCCTTTCTCAAAAGATAGAACCAAACTTCATTCAACGCAAAAAGCTCTTTTCCTTTGGTTTCTTTTTAAAGATTTTAGCCGACAGTCTGCGCAAAAAGACCAGACATGCCGAAAGCGGGCTGTACCTACCCATCCCAAGAATCAACAGGTGGTTTGGAAGCACCACGCGCGGAGTTAAAGGATGCAATTTTTCACTATTCAAAAAAGGCTTATTGGCGGTTAACGGCTTTGATATGCGCTATGAATTACCCTGCGTTGGTGAAGATACCGATATTGAATACAGATTAAAATTACTGGGTTACGAAGTTTTTCTACCCAAATTCAGAATAATCCAATACCACCTTTATCACGAACCCTTGAGCAGGAATCTCATTAAAACCAATCAGCTTATTTTTGAAGACACCATAAAAAGCCAAAGATCAAGAGCCAAACAGGGTATGAACGAAATAAGCAACGAAGACCTATAGATTTTCATATAATTCTAAGGTACGCTGCGCAATGATTTCTACAGAAAAATTCTCTGACGCAAAACCGTAAGCATTCTGTGTAATACGCTGGATGGCATTCTCATCCCACAACAAGTTCAACAACTTCTTCGCAAAGCATTGGGCATCTCCTACGGGACACAAAAAACCCGTTTCTCCTTCAAAGATCAGCTCTTCGGAGCCTCCATTTCTTGAACTGATAACCGGTCTTTTATGTACAAAGTAATCAAGGATTGTAGAACCAAGTCCTTCCGATTTGGACGTGAATAAAAGAAGATCTGTTTGCCCGATGATCTGATTGATCATCGTCTGAAATCCAGCAAATATCACCTTGTCCTCAATGCCCAATTCCCGAGTATATTGGGTCAAATCTTCTAAAAGAATTCCGTCACCGATAAGCATAAAACAGACATCCTTCCGCGATTCCAGAACGATTTTGGCCGTTTTCAAAAAAGTGCGATGGTCCTTTTCTTCAGAAAGGGCTGCTATATAAGCAACAATCTTTATATCTGAAGCAACACCAAAATTCATGCGCAAATCAAATTCCTTTTCACCTACCTCTGTTGGTATGGGCACCCCCGAGGGAATAACCAGCGTAGAGGCATGAGGGACCGCCTGTTTAACGACAAGCTCTACCGCCCTGGATATGCACACCACCCGGTCAACATACTTGGGAGAATACTTTAATAAAGTGAAAGGTTTAGAGCGAATGGGGAAAAGTACGCGACGATGAACCACGGTTTTAATCTTGCTACCGAACAAATAACGCGCAAGAAAGGCCAATGTATGCCCCCTTGACTCATGACAGTGCACCACATCGTACTTTTTCTGTAGTCCCCAAATCCTTATCAGCAAGGGCACAAAAAAGAACAGTCCTACATTGGAGAAGCTTTTATGGGGCAGATGATTGTCCCGGCTATACTTGTGCAAGGAGCTGCCACGTAAACAAACTAATACCTGGGGGACGGATGCCCTTTTAAGCTCTTTCATCAACAGGGCAACCTGACGTTCCCCACCTCTCCAGCTCCTTGCCAAATTGATATGAATAACTCCCTTCATGAAAGGCTTATATAATTAGTGAATATTTAACCTTTTAAACATTGCTGGTAAACCTTTTGAAAACCATCGGCTATATACGCCGGGGTAAAACGCTGGGCGTAGCGCAAACCTTCCTCACGCATATGCGCCTGTAAGTTTTCGTCACTCAAGACCGATTCGAGCGCAGCCTTCAATTCCTCTGGTTTATGGGGATTGACATAAATGCTGGAGGGACCGCCAGCCTCGGAAAAACAACCATCCTTTGAAGTAATTACAGGAGTTCCGGAGAATAGGGCTTCTATGATGGGTATACCAAAGCCCTCAAATAAGGAAGGGTACACAAAAACCTGCGCAGTTTGGTACAATATCGCCAATTCTTCACTGCTTACCCCTTTCAAGAAATGCACTCTTGTCCCCATTTTGTTTTCGGCAATAAAATCCTTCACACGCTGGGTATAGGCCGTTTCTGAACCAACAATAACAAGGTCGATGGCCATATCCCGAATGGCCTTTACCCCGGAAAGAATGTTCTTACGCGCTTCAATGGTTCCCACGTTCAAGATAAAACGAGCGGGCAAACCATACTTTTTCAAGACGCTTTCGTGCGCCTCCTGACTAAAACGTTGTTTAAAGACTTCCTGACAGCCCTGATAAATTACGCTTATTTTATCGGGATTGATTTTGAAAAAGGATACGATGTCCTTTTTTGTTTGCTCACTAACAGCCACAATGACATCTGAGTGATTAACGGCATATTTGGCCTTCAACTTGTGAATATAACGGTCGAAAACTGAATAAAACTGCGGATATCTTAAGAAGATAAGGTCATGAACGGTAACAACAGTTTTTATACCCGTGCGCCCAAGTCCGAACGGAATTTCTCCCGACAAACCGTGAAAAATTTGAATGCCCTGCACCAACAGATCACTCTTGATAAAAAACTGTCGCCATAAATTGTAAAAAAAACGCGTCAAACGCGTTGAAGGAAGGACTTCAATTACGGCCTCCGAGGAACTTTGGAACAAAAGAGGAAAATTCCGCTTTGGATTAAAGAGAACATAGCTGTGCTCGGGAAAAAAAGTACTAAGAATCCTGATCAGGTCGCGGCTGTAATTACCTAGTCCAGTTCGATTATGATAAACTCGCTTGGCATCGTATCCTATCTTCATAGTACTTTAATTTACAATGGAATGTCTATTGCTGAGTTCTTTCAAAATAACGCTTTACGGTCATGAGTGCAACCATTTTTTCGGCCTTGAGATCAACAAACTTTGCAACATGCTCATGGGCATGTGCAACGATGGACAAAGCCTTATCAGAATGCTTGATGTAATAAAGCAGCTTATCCTCCAAATCTGAATAATCATCAGAAACAGCAATGTAATGATAATCGGGAATAAGCGTTCCTTCCATAAACCATGTTTCATATTTAGGTCGAGGCATTACAGCAATAGAATTGGAAGCCATTACCCATTTCAGATTGGTGGCGACATCATTTCCTTCAAGGCAAAGAATAAATTTGTAACGAAGATGCTCCCGGATACTCGTCTTTGGCACCAACCAGTGCGGGTTTCTGCCGTCGTTGTTGATTTTCCCAATATTGCATAACGGGTGATTCCAGTACATTTCCAGAAATCTTTCACGATGCGGCTGCCGCTTAAAGACCTTTGCTCGGCCAAATAACTTGTCCTGTTTATCCTGGAAAGGAACCGTATCATTTACGAAATTAAAATGACGAACCGCATTTAACTTCAATAATACGGAGTTTTCATTACCCCTGACAATGGGCCGACTCTTGACAAAAGTGGGCGCCAAAGGAACAGTAGTGATATCGCCAAAAAGATACATAAACCGCCATTCGCGGGGGAAGTAGCGCAAGGAATCCAGCAAATCAAAAAAATAAGTCTTCAACTTCTTGCGATACCTAAAAGCCCCAACAGTTGTAGCATCACCAGGGAGAATGCTGCTATTGGGCAACTTATTGTAATAATTAACACGCTCCCATAAGGCATTCTGATCTATGGATTTGGCCTCATCCAACAATTTGGGCAACTGTCGTCTGTAAACCCACCGTGGGACCAGAAGTTTAAAGAACCCTTTTGAATAGTAAAGCACTTTATTTTTTCCCATAGCTCAATTTCACTATTCACTTTTTGCTGCCTCTCCCTTACCAAAATAACCACGATACCATTTCACGAAAACCTTTAGCCCGCTTTCCATATCTACGCAAGGCTTATAATCAAAATCGCGTTGTGCTGAAGAAATATCGGCACAGGTGAAAACAACATCACCAGCCTGCATCGGTTGAAAATCAATCAGTGCCTCTCTGCCCAGGGCCAGCTCCAAAGCCCCGATAAAATCCATGATTTTAACAGGATGGTTATTCCCTAAATTATAAATCTTATATCCGGGCAGTTGATTCAAGTTAGCTATCAGCTGATCAACACCATCTACAATATCATCGATGTAGGTAAAGTCCCGAACCATTTGACCCCTATTAAAGACGGAAATAGGTGCCCCCGACAGAATTTTCTTTGTAAAGGAAAAGTAGGCCATGTCGGGACGCCCCCAAGGCCCATACACCGAAAAAAAACGCAGTCCAATGGTCTGCATACCAAACTGTTTTGAATAGGAATGGGCGATGAGCTCATTGGCCTTCTTGGTGGCTGCATACAAGGACTCAGGGGCATCCGTAAAGCCATCTTCAGAAAAGACACCACCTTCCTGATTGCCATAAACCGAACTGGAGGAAGCAAAGAGAAAACGAGTAACGCCCTGTTGACGACAAGCTTCGATAACATTCACAAATCCCATGAGATTGCTTTCGGCATATTTGTGAGGCGCATCCAGACTATAGCGTACACCCGCTTGAGCAGCCAGGTGTATAACCAAATCAAATGGATTGGCGGCAAACAAACTCTCCAGATCATTACGTTGGCAAATGTTGATCGACGAAAAACTGAAATTGGCGAAACGCTTCAGCAGCTCAAGTCGGTCCTGTTTAATCTGTGTGGAATAATAACCATTCATAGAATCGATGCCAAAGACCTCAAGGCCCGATGCCAAGAGTCTTTTAGCCACATGAAAGCCTATAAATCCGGCCACACCGGTTATCAAAACCTTTCCTATTTTAGTAGATGAACTCAAGCTATTAAAGCATTTTAGATTGTAAAAAAGCTTCCAGGTCATTGACCATGCGGCGCTCAGAAAAAACTTCTCTCATGCGAAAAGAAGCATTCGCGCCCATGCTTTCGCGTAATTCGGCGGACTGGGCTACTTTTACGAGTCCCCGATACAAAGCATCGGCATCTCCGGCGACAATAAGCAGCCCCTCCTTTTCATTCCTTATCAACTCGGTGCTGCCATTAACGGCGGTCACTACACAGCATTTGCCCAAACCCATGGCTTCCATTACGGCATTGGGCATGCCTTCGTAAAAGGAGGACAGCACAAATACGTCAGCCCCCTTCACATAGGGCAATACATCCTCCACAAAACCAAGGAAAATGAAATGCTTTTCAAGCTGTTTTTGTCGCACCAGCTGTTGCAGTTCCCGCTCAAGCTTTCCGGTTCCGGCCACAAAAAAGTACCAGTTGTACCCATCCTGCCGTGCCTGCTCTGCTGTTTCAATCATTACGTCAAAGCCCTTTTGACGGGCCAGGCGTCCCGCACTAAAAAGCACCAGGGCCGTTTTATCCAGGCCATACTTTGCTCTAAAATCGAAAGGCTCCACCTCATCGGGCGGGGTAAAACCGTTGTGGATAACTTGCACAAAACCCTCGGGAAACCAGCCGTAGCTTTGGTATTCTTTACGGATGGTTTCAGAATTGGTGAAGATACCGTGTATGCAACGGGTAAAGATGAATTTGTACTTCCACTTTTTTGCTATGAGCTGCAACCCGTGGCGGGCCAATACGCGCACCCCTGGCACCAGCATGGCGGCAACGGCGGCTATTTTGGTGTCTTTGTTTTGTCCGCAAATCACATGGGTGATTTGCCGGCGCCGAAGCACCTGCAAAAGTCGAAGAAAACCGGGCAGGTCAAAATCGCTTTTAAAGTGTACATGCGCAAGGGGCAATCCTTTTTTTTGCGCGTTCTCCCGAATAATACTACCAGGGGCACAGCCTATAAGCACTTCGTGACCTCGTGCAGCGAGTCCCTCTGCGGCCATCAGCATCCACTTTTCACCACCTCCCCATTTTTTCCTTCCTATGGAATTTAAAAAAAGAACCCGCATGCTTTATAATTTGGCAGGCGCCATTGGGCTGCCTATTACTTTTTCAATTTTCTTAAGGACCACGGTGGCGCTGATTTGTTGCATACAGGCAAAATCGCCCCGATGACAAACTTTATTGCCGAATACCGAACAGGGCCGGCAATCCAAATCACTTTGCACAGCCCAATCGCCCGGCAAATCGTAGCCGTAGAAACCGGCCCAGGGATGGGTCGCTCCCCAAATGCTGACCACCGGCGCTGCCACCAGGCGCGCCAGGTGCATATTGGCCGAGTCCATGGCCACCATCACATGTAAAAGCGACATGGCCAGTAATTCTTGTTGCAGACTCAGACTGCCTGCCAGGTTGTGTACCCGGTCCTTGCCTGAAGCAAGGGCTTCGAGTTGTTCTTGTTCTTTGCCTCTTCCGCCAAACAAAAAGACCTGATAACCACGAGCAGCCAACTCCTGAACCAAGAGTTCTGCTTTTTCAAAAGGCCAGGTTTTCCAATGGTGACCGGCAAAGGGAGCAACGCCAATGCGCTTGCCTTCGAGGGCGAAGGCTGCATGAGGCAGTGGGAGCGGTTCCTTAAAATAATGCATCCTTCCGTCAAAGGGTTCGAGGGAAAAATCAAAGCCAGCCCGGACAAATACCTCACGGTAGCGTTCAAACATGCTCGGCAATGGCCGCAGCAACTTATTGTTTTTTCGAACCAGCTCCTTCTTCTCGGCTCTGCCCTTATCGAGGGTAAAGACCGGGCGACCGCTTAAGCGAAAAAGGAAGCTCAAGATTCGGGTACGGAGTACTTGGTGCAAATCGAGCACGCTGGTGAAAGGCCCCATTTTCCGAAGGGTCCGGAACAAGCGCCACAGTCCTGGCAGCCCCTTGTGCCTGCCCCTGGCATCGAAGGCAACAAACTGAACCTGAGGAAAGGGTGCCAAAAGTGCTGCCGCAAAGGAACGAGAGACAAATACCACCTCCGCCTGGGGATGTGCCGCTAAAAATGAAGCAAGGACCGGAATGGTCATGGCCACATCGCCAAAGGCACTGAGTCTGAATACCAAGATTTTACCGGTCTGGTTCACGTACTCCGTGTTTTTACTTCTTCTGATACAAAACCGGGTTGAGGGCCGGATCGTTGTACATCTTCATTTGCTTGTACAGTTTCATGTACTTTCTTCCAGCTTCGATATCGCCCAACAATTCGTCGATGGCGCCGCTTAAATCAGTGCGCTGAGTCATCAGTACGTCAAGCTTTTGTCCACAGGCGGCCAGGTGTTCGGCCGAAGCGTCGCTGCGCAGGGTCTCCTGCTTCATGTGGTATATTTTAAGGGCCAGAATGGACAAACGATCGATGGCCCAGGCGGGTGTTTCCGTATTGAGTCCGGCCTTGTCCTGCGCCTTAATATCCTGGTACTTGTTCATGAAATAGCCGTCTATGAACTCTACCAAATCGGTGCGATCCTGATTGGAGGCATCGATTCTGCGCTTAATCTTTAAGGCTTCTACGGGATCAATTTCGGGATTGCGTATGATGTCTTCGAGGTGCCATTGTACGGCATCGATCCAGTTTTTTGAAAACAACAAAAACTCAATACTTCCCTCCTCATAGGGATTAACCGGCTTTGCATCTACATCGTCGAAGGTATGATAGTGCTCGGTGGTGGCATCGAAAATTTGGTTGCAGCGTTCACTAAAGCTCATAATGCGCATTTTTAAAGTTACATCTACAAAGGTACCAAATTTTATCGTATCTGCGCAGGACCCGGGGGGCTATTGCCTTTTAGAAATCGGAGGGCTTAACCCCCTCGCTCTGGTGGTGATCGATCAAGAGGGTGAGGTGGTTGTCTTTGCACTCTACCACCCCTTCGCGACAGGGAAAGAACAATTCCCGGCCGTCTTTACTGATGACCCGAACCCTGCCGGCGCTAAGGGTGGAGACAATGGGGGCGTGATCACGTAAAATGGTAAAGCGCCCCACGGTACCGGGGATGTCCACCATGCCAACGGGTCCTTCGAAAAGGATGGCCTCGGGACTGACTATTTCGAGGTAGAGATCGTTCATTTGCGTCGGGCCTCCTTCAATAGTTTTTCGCCTTTTTCGATGGCTTGTTCAATGGTGCCTACCAGGTTAAACGCGGCTTCGGGATACTGATCGAGCTCGCCATTGATGATCATGTTGAAGCCTTTGATGGTGTCTTCGATGCTGACCCGCTGACCGGGCAGACCGGTGAACTGTTCGGCTACGAAGAAGGGCTGCGACAAAAAGCGCTGCACGCGCCGTGCACGGTGTACCACCTGCTTGTCTTCCTCGGAGAGTTCTTCCATACCCAGGATGGCGATGATGTCTTGCAGCTCCTTGTAGCGTTGCAGGATTTCTTTCACATTTTGAGCGGTACGGTAGTGGGCTTCGCCTACGATGTCGGGCGACAGGATGCGCGAACTGGAATCGAGGGGATCTACGGCGGGATAGATACCAAGTTCGGAAATTTTTCGGCTCAACACCGTGGTGGCATCGAGGTGGGTAAAGGTGGTGGCCGGGGCCGGATCGGTAAGATCATCGGCGGGGACGTACACGGCCTGAACGCTGGTGATGGAACCGTGACGGGTAGAGGTGATGCGCTCCTGCAGGGCCCCCATCTCGCTCGAGAGGGTGGGCTGATAACCTACGGCGGAGGGCATGCGACCCAGAAGGGCGGAGACTTCAGAGCCGGCCTGGGTAAAACGGAAGATGTTGTCGATAAAAAGCAGCACGTCGCGTCCGGGTCCGCTGCCGTCTCCGTCGCGGAAGCCTTCGGCGATGGTCAGGGCCGAAAGGGCTACGCGGGCGCGGGCGCCGGGCGGTTCATTCATCTGTCCGAAGACCATACTGACCTGACTGTTCTGCAGGGCCTCTTGGTCTACTTTAGTCAAATCCCATTGGCCCTTTTCCATGCTTTCGCGAAAGGCGGGACCGTAATCCACAATGCCCGATTCGATCATCTCGCGCAGCAGATCGTTGCCCTCACGGGTACGTTCCCCTACGCCTCCGAAAACCGAAAGACCGGAATAGCCTTTGGCGATGTTGTTGATGAGTTCCTGTATGAGTACGGTCTTACCTACGCCGGCTCCACCAAACAAGCCAATTTTCCCGCCCTTGGAATAGGGCTCGATCAGGTCGATGACTTTGATGCCGGTAAAAAGGATTTCGGTTTCGGTGGAGAGGTCTTCGTAGGCGGGTGCCGCACGGTGAATGGGGGCATAGCGTTCGGTTTTCACCGCTCCCAGGCCGTCGATGGCTCGCCCTGTTACGCTGAGGAGGCGCCCCTTGACGTTGTCGCCCAGGGGCATGGTAATGGCGGTGCCGCGAGCTCTGACCTCCATGCCGCGCTGCAGTCCGTCGGTCGCATCCATGGCAATGCAGCGTATGGTGTGTTCCCCAATGTGCTGCTGACACTCTATTACAACCATTTGGTTGTCGTGACTGACGATATCAAGAGCTTCGTCAATATTGGGCAATTCGGAAATACCTGCCTCAAATTCGACATCGACCACCGGGCCGATGACTTGAACTACTTTGCCGGTCAATTGTGCCATGTGCGGTAAAAATAAAGTTGTTTGTAAGGTGAAAAGGTACAAAACATTTCCCGAAAAACCTCAACGTACCCTTTCCATTAATCCACGCGCAAAATCTTTTAACTCATCGGCTACTTGGGCATTGCCGCCTGCTGCCTGCAGATGGGCCAGGGCCTCCTGATGATAGCTGTCCATGAGTTTTCGGGCCGTATCAGAAACGTTGACCTGGTCGTAAAGGTTACGTACGGCAGCAATCTTTTCTTCCCGATCGTAATCGCTGCGGCTCATCCAGTTTTGAAGTTCGGCACGGCCGGCGGGAGAGAGACTTTCGAGGGCCTGAAGCAGAAGGAAGGTTTTTTTGTTGTTGATGATGTCGCCGCCGATGTTTTTGCCAAAGGTGGCGGCATCGCCATAAACATCGAGCCAGTCGTCCTGCAACTGAAAGGCAATGCCGGCGGCAATGCCAAAGCGATAGAGGGCCTGGGCCTGGGCTTCGCCTGCGCCGCCAATGAGGGCGCCGGTTTGGAGACTGGCCCCGAGCAGTACGGCGGTCTTGAGTCGTATCATTTCGAGGTAATTTTTGACGCCCACGCTGCTGCTTTGCTCAAATTCCATGTCGTATTGCTGGCCTTCGCAGACTTCGAGGCCGGTGCGACTGAAGAGCTCGAGTACGGCGCGAAGACTTTCGGAGGGACCACGGGCCACCAGCTGATAGGCGAGGATGGTCATGGCATCGCCGGATAGTATGGCGGTATTGCTGTCCCACTTCCTGTGCACGGTGGGCCGATTGCGGCGCATGTCGGACTGGTCCATGATGTCGTCGTGCAGGAGGGTGAAGTTGTGGAAGACTTCGAGACCCAGGGCCGGGTAAAGGCTGTCCTTTACCCGATCGGCGTTGTACAGGGCGCAGCCCAGGAGGCAGAGCACGGGCCGGATGCGCTTTCCGCCCAGCGATAAAACGTAGGATACGGGGGCGTAGAGGCCCTCGGGGCGACGGTCGCGCACCAGGCGCTCCAGTTCACTTTCAATTTGCTGTCGGTACTTTTCGGTCAATGTCATGATGCTTTCCGTTTGGGGGTGGTACATGGGTCGAAGGGGGCTTAGTCGAGCGGATCGTCGACAGACCGGTCCTTGCTTTGAGGATTTCCTTTCCGGGCAATTACGAGCTCGCTGAGCTCGATGTCTTCTTCTTCGTTGTAAATGGCCAGGAGGGGCTCCTTAAACGATTGGTTGGTGATGAAGCGCTCGAGGGTAAGCAGCAGGGTGGGCAACAATATAAGGTTGGAGAAGAGGGCCACAAAGAGGGTAAAGGCCACCAGCAGGCCCAGGGCGACGGTGCCCCCAAACTCGGAGAGACTGAAGACGCCGAAGCCGAAGAAGAGGATGATGGAGGTGTAAATCATACTCAGTCCGGTTTCTTTGGTGGCCAGCATTACGGCGGCACGTATGTTCCAGTTGGTTTCGCTGAGCTCCTGACGGTACTTGGCCAAAAAGTGGATGGTATCGTCGACCGAGATGCCGAAGGCGATGCTGAAGACCAAGATGGTGGAGGGCTTGATGGGGATGCCGAAATAGCCCATGAGGGCGGCGGTGGTGATGAGGGGAATGAGGTTGGGAATAAGTGAGACCAGCACCATGCGCTTGGAAGAGAACATCCAGGCCATGAAGCTGGCGATGAGGACGACGGCCAAACCGAGACTGAGCAGCAGATTGCGTATGAGGTAGCTGGTGCCGTTGAAGAAGACCACACTGGCGCCGGTGAGCAGGGTGTGGTAGTCCTCCGCCGGAAATTCTGCTTCGACGATGGCACGGATTTCGGCATCGAGACGCGCCATTTGTCCGGTACCCACGTCGGCCATCCGCAGATTGATGCGGGCTTTTTGTCGTGTGCTGTCGATGAAGGTGGCCATCAGCGCACGGGGACCGTCCTGACCGCCCTGCAGGTGCGACATGATGAAGTTGCGCTCGCGACTGTTGGGAACGCCGTAAAAATCGGGATGTCCGTTGTAATAAGCCTGACGGGCAAATTTTACCACATTGAGATAGGAGAGGGGCTTGGACAGTTCGGGCAGGGAGTCGAGCCGCTCCTGCACCCGATTAAGACCTTGCAGGGTGCTGCTTTGCAATACGCCGTTTGGCTTTCGGGTGTCTATAAGAATCTCGAGGGGCATGAGTCCGCTGAAATGCTGCTCAAAAAACTGCAAATCGGTATACAGCTTGTTGTCGTGGGGCACATCGTCGAGCATATAGCCGGTGGTATGCATGCGGCCGATGCCGTAAAAGCCTGCCAAAAGTAAAAACAGGGTGAACAGCAGCACTTTGCCCCGATGGTAAAGGGAAATCTGCAACAGGCGTTCGACGAGCACATTCATCCATTTTCGGTCGAGGTGCTTTACATGCCTTTCTTTGGGGTCGCCCAAAAAGCTGAAGACGATGGGGATGAGCAAGAGCGAAAGCAAGAAGACCACCATGATGTTGATGGCGGCCACGATGCCGAACTCGACCAGCAAACGACTGCTGGTAAAGACAAAGGTGATGAATCCGCTGGCGGTGGTGAGGTTGGTCAGAAAGGTGGCGTTGCCGATTTTCCGGATCATGCGTTGCAGCGACTTGATGCGGTTGCCGTGCAGGCGGAATTCCTGATGGTATTTGTTGAGCATGAACACCGAATTGGGAATGCCGATGACTATGATCAGGGGCGGAATCATGCCGGTGAGGATGGTGATCTTGTAGCCGAGCAGGGCCTGACTGCCCAGGGCCCAGATAACGGCAATGCCGACGACCAGCATGGCAAACAGAACGACTTTGAAAGAGCGGAAGAAGAGGAAGATGACCAGGGCGGTAACGCCCAGGGTCAGGAATATGAACATGTTGAGTTCGCGCTTGACCATTTCGGCAGTTTCTACACGAATGTAGGGGAGACCGGAATAATGCAGGCGGGTCCCGTTGTTTGCATCGAAGCGGGCCCCGGCGGCTTGGATGCCTTCTATAAGCGCTACACGCTCGGGACTTTGAAGGATCTCAGGCACCAAAAACACGGCCATGAGGTAGGTGTGGGTCTCGGGATTGTAGAGTAAGTGTTCGTACAAGGGCAGCTCGCTCAGGCGTTGGGTAAACTGAGCGATGCTTTCAGCCTTCCCTTCTGTCCACAGCGACTGAACTTCAAACTTCCGCTCATCGGCATTGCGCACCAGGTCGTAGGCATCCAAAACTGAAAAAACGCCGCTTACCCCCTCCAGCGCGACCAGCTCGTCTTTCAATTGCAACCATTGCTGCAGGTGCTCCGTATTAAAGAAGGCCGAATCCTGTACAGCAAGCACCACCATTTCGCTGTTGTTCCCAAATTCCTGGACAAAATATTCGTTGTCCAAAAATACGGGATCGTCTTCGGGCAATAGGGGGGCATATTGGTAGGACATCTCGATGCGCTGCGACTGGAAAGCCATAAACAGCGTCATAATGGCCAGAAGAATGAGAATACTGACTCTGTTTCGGAGAATGATTCCGGCTACTTTTACCCACATAATTGGCCCAATAAACGGTTCGTCGTGAAAAATGCTGCGAATTTACTGAAAAAATAACAACTTAGGCGCCTCTAAAAGGAGAAGGATCTTTTTTGAGGAGCACCACCAAAGACCAGACAAGAAAGCAGTTTTTCTCCACCAACAACCCAAACTAATTGATAAAGCCACCCCAAAATTGCAGGTCTGACAGAAAATCCTCACTTTTGCGGATTCTGTTAAAACAAGTCCTGATTTTTAAAAAAAAGATACACAAGCCGGTATAAGAAGTGGCAATACTTGACCAATAAGGGCTTAAACTTTTAAAAAAAAATCTAAAAGAGTAACCAAAAAACAAAGTATTCGTAACATTCACTCAAGCATAAAATTGATTAAAGGACGGACGATATGAAGAAAATTTATGTTTTACTCCTGTTGTTGATGCTGCCCATGGCCACCATGGTTGCACAGGAAGCGAAATTTAAGGCGGTTTTTACCCTGAATTTTATACGCTATATTGGTTGGCCGGATCAGTCGCTGCAGGGCGATTTTGTGATCGGCGTGGTACGCAACAGGGAGGTGGCCGACTGGATCAGAGACCAGTCTGCCGGCAAAAAATTCGGTTTCCAGGACATTGTGGTCAGGGAATACCGAAGTATTGAAGAAGTCGATGGCTGCCAGGTTATATTTGTGTCCTCGGCCATCAACATTCGAAACAACTCGGAAGTATTGATCGAAAAGGCCAGACAAACCAACAGCCTTATCGTTTCCGAAGCTGAAGGAGCTACGGCACATGGAGCGGCCATCAATTTTGTGGTCCGCGACGGGGTGTTGAAATTTGAGTTGCATAAGGGCAATGCCGCCTGGATGGGTCTGCAGTTCAGTTCCCGTTTGGAAGGGATGGCCGCAGCCATCAACCTGTAGCAGCTTTTCTGCTGAGGTATACCTAATAAGGACTCCCTTTCCCTGCTGATGATTTTCAGAAAGGGAGCAGGGTGTCGTTTTTAAAATAGTTACTTATATTTATTAGAAATCTGCAAGGCATGAAGATGAAACTGAATTTGGGCCAGAACTTTTTAATCCGCCATAAACTATTGTACGGATTTGGCCTGATCCTGGTGGTCGTGTTGCTGAACGCCATTCTCTCGGTAACTACCCTGGTACGCAGTACCCGGTTGAACAATCTGGTGACAGAGACTTATAGCCCCACCGTACAGGCGCTGGGCGATTTGGATAACATGATTACCCAAAGTAAGATGTTGATCCGCAACTGGGTGTTTGTTGACAAGCAGCCGGGCACGCCCGATAAAGTGCGCCTGGCCGATTTGCATGCGAAGGACTGGCCCGAGCTTCAGGAAAGGCTGTTGCCCCTGACCGAAAACTGGGAAAAGGAAGAAGATGTAGCCTTGCTCCAGGAAGTTACCCACCAGATGGACTCCCTCTTTGGGATGCACCGCTACGTGATGGAGAGTCTCAATTCCTTTGATGCCTACGAAGATGTGATGGTGTTTTTTGAAGCGGAAGATATGGTTATGGAGGGCCGCGGCATCATGTCCCTTTCGGATGAAATTGCAGGGAAAGTTGGTGCACTGGCCAGCCAATCGGAACAGCTCAACAATGATGCCTTGGCCGATATGGAGAGTGCTTTTACCACCTTGGGCTGGGTTGTTGTATTGATGGGAATTATCCTCATCGTGGCTTCATTGGCCATCGCCTGGCTGCTGTATTCTGCCATTGTGGTGCCGCTGACCAAGGGCGTGACCTTTGCCCAGGCCATTGGTAAGGGCGACCTGACCGCCGAGGTGGACATCCGTCAAAACGACGAAATTGGGATTTTGGCTACCGAGCTCAGCAACATGGCCAGCAACCTTAAAAGAACCGTTCTTTCGATCAAGGAGAATGCCAACAATCTGGTTTACTCGAGCGACACGCTTAAAACCAGCTCTATGCAACTTTCCCGCGGTTCGGCCGATCAGGCTGCTTCTGCCGAGGAAGTATCCACTTCTATTGAAGAAATGGTGGCCAACATAGATCAAAATACCGATAACGCCATTCAGACCGAGAAAATTACGGTAGAAACCGCCAAGGACGTTAACATTGCCAATGAGTTGAGTTCAGAAGCGGCTCAGGCGATGCAGGCCATTTCGGAGAAAATTTCGATGATCAGCGACATTGCTTTCCAGACCAACATTCTGGCACTGAATGCGGCTGTTGAGGCGGCACGTGCCGGCGAGCATGGCCGGGGCTTTTCGGTAGTTGCCGCAGAGGTACGCAAGCTGGCCGAACGCAGTAAGGTGGCTGCCGATGAAATTGTTACCCTGGTAAGCCGTGGACTCAAGGTTTCACATGAGGCCGGAGAAAAGGCTCGCCTGTTGGTGCCCGACATCGAAAAGACCACTTTGTTGATTAAGGAAATTGCAGCTGCCAGTATGGAACAGAAGACCGGAGCCGATCAGATCAACCTGGCCATGCAACAACTCAATATGATTACTCAGGAAAATGCTTCCAGCTCCGATGAACTGACTCAAAGTTCAGACCAACTGTCGGTATTGGCACAGAATCTTCAGGAAGCCGTGGGCTATTTCAACATTGGCATTGAAGAACAAAAACAAAAGAACCAGGCAAAGGAAACCGCCACAGCGAGCAGTCCCAAACCCAAGCAGGCCGGAGCGACTGCTCCGGGGTCTTCGGCCAAAAAGGATTTGAAACAGGACCTTTCGAATCTGGGCAAGGAATTTGACCTGGACAATTATGAGAAGTTCTAAAATGCTGCCCTTAAAATTCAGTTTATGACAGAAAATTTCAGCATAGCGTTTAAAGAAGACAATGGCGAGACCGCCATTGTCTTTGGTGGTCAATTAACCATCCCTTTTATTCAAAAGCTGACTCAGGAGGTGAAGGAAAAGCTGGGCCAGCCTAAGGCTTTACATCTGGTGGTGAAGGAAGTGGAAAACATCGACCTGACCTTCATTCAATTGCTGTATGCACTAAAAAACACCGGGAAAAAACTGGGTTATCCGGTTGATTTGCAAATGGAGTTGCCCGACGACCTGAGCAGCTTAATGGTCAATGCCGGTTTTGGTCAACTCCTGAACCAAGAGAAGAAAAACTAAACAGAAGCAAACAATAACAATAACACATTTATTATGGCAAAAACGGTTCTAATCGTAGACGATTCAGAAAGTATCCGGGAAGTAGTCAATTTCACCCTGCAAAACGAGGGTTACGATGTTTTAGTGGGAATCGATGGTGAGGACGCCCTGAAGTTTCTGGACGGACGACATATCGATATCATCATTACCGACCTGCATATGCCCAACCTCGACGGCCTGGGATTGATTCGCAAAGTTCGTGAAATGGAGAACTACAAACACATTCCCATTTTATTCCTGACCACCGAATCACAGGCGGCCAAGAAAATGGAAGCCAAAGAGGCAGGTGCCACAGGCTGGATCATCAAACCTTTTGTACCCGCCAAACTGCTTTCTGCCATTTCAAGAGTAATTCGATAAGCAACAAAAACATGCTTACGGAAATAAAGAATCAGTTCTACAACGATACGCTGGAGACCCTGATCTCGATTCAGGAGGCCTTGTCGGAAACACCACCGGAGGGGGAGGAAGAGCGCAATATGGTAGAAAGAGTTTTTACTGTTTCTCATCAAATCAGCGGCACAGGACCCATGCTGGGTTTCGACAACAGTGCGCTCCTTTCGAGAAAACTGGAACGTACTTTCTACGAAATCCGTTCGGGTAAACGTACGCTTACAGCACAGCTGCTGACACAAACACAGCGTACCATTCAAAACCTTTTGGAGGTGCTGCAAAAGGAGCAGGGAGAATAATTAATTAAATGGCCTAAGGCAGGAGCGAATATGATAGATAAGTTTAGGGCAAAATTTGTTGAAGAGTCGACCGACAATGTCCACGATCTGGAGGAAGCACTTTTTCTTCTGGAAAAAGACATGGACAATAAGGAGTTGATTGAGCGTATTTTCAGGGCTATGCACTCTCTGAAAGGGGGCGGAGCCATGTTTGGATTCAACCATTTGAGTGAATTCACGCACCACCTCGAAACCATCTTCGACTGGGTTAGAACCAACAAACTCAAAGTCACTACCGACCTGATTACGCTGACCTTTTCGGCCATTGATCAAATTAAATTTCTGCTTAAAACAGGTGATCTAAGCGCTGCGGAAGACCTCAATGCGCAACAGAACTTTATTCAGCGCCTGCAGGCCTTCCTGTCGGGCGAAGGAAGCACCGGACCGAGCGGAGCGGCTGCCTCGCAGACCGCTGCAGCGCCGGAAGAATCAGACGAAAAGACCTATCTGATCAGCTTCATCCCCCAGAAAGAACTCCTGCAAAACGGAACCAATCCCCTGTATCTGCTGGACGACATTCATGCTCTGGGCCAGGCTTTGACCTTGGCTTATACCCACAAGGTTCCTTCCCTGGACCTCATCGATGCAGAGGCCAACTACTGTCTTTGGCAGATTCTGGTGAGCACCGCCGAATCGATCAACGAAATAAAGGACGTTTTCATCTTTGTAGAGGACGAGTGTGAACTGCATATCGACCAGGTGGCCGGTCGCAATATTCTCCAGGATAAGGAAGTGCTGGAAAAGACTGAAAAAGCTGTCAAAAACAGCACCCTGTTAACGGTAGAGGATTTTAAACTGGAAAACCAGGCGCCGGTAGCAGGCCCTGCACCACAAACCGAAGAAAAAAAGAAGGCAGCCATTAAGGAACACAAGATTTCAAGTATACGTGTTTCTTCCCATAAAATTGATGAACTGGTAACCCTGGTCAGTGAGCTGGTAACCCTCCAGGCCCAATTGAGTCTGTATGCCGAAAACACTCAGGATGCCACCATGCTCTCGATGAGCGAGAATGTTCAGAAGCTGTCGCGACAACTCCGTGAAAATGCCTTCGACATCAGCCTTATTCCGCTGCAAAGCGAACTCATGCGCTTTCAGCGCTTGGTCAGGGACCTGTCTAAAGACCAGGGCAAGGACATAGACTTTGTAATTGAAGGGGGCGACCTGGAACTGGATAAGAACATTATTGAAAACCTAACGGACCCCTTGCTGCACATTTTGCGCAACTCCATTGACCACGGCATTGAGGTTCCGGAAGACCGTATTAAGGCAGGAAAAGCGCCCAAAGGCAACATCCTCTTTAAAGCCTTTTATTCCGGTGCCAACGTAATCATAGAAATATCCGACGACGGCAAAGGCATTGATGCAGAGCTTATCCGACAGAAAGCCATTGCTAAAGGATTGATTGAAAGCGACGCGGCGCTCACAGAAAAGGAGGTGCTCGATTTGATTTTTGTAAGTGGATTCAGCACCCGCGAAGTGGTGTCCGACGTATCGGGCAGAGGGGTTGGTATGGATGTGGTCAAACGCAAACTGGCCAACATCCGCGGAGAAGTCAGCATCGAATCGGAAAAAGGCAAGGGAACCCTCATCAGCATTACCCTGCCTATGACCCTCTCCATCATCGACGGATTGTTGGTGGGCGTAGGCGAAAACCAGTACGTCATTCCCATATCGGCCATCGATAAACTATATGCCCTGCAACCGGAACAATTAAAACAATCTTTCAACCAGGTGGTGGTCATTGATAATGAACAATATCCTTACATCGACCTCAGAAAGGTTTTTAAAGTGTCGGATGCCGAAGACAGGGAACAACTGCAAATGATAATGGTAAAGGCCGAAGACCGACTAACCGGTTTGCTGGTCGACGCGGTAATAGGCGAGTACCAAACGGTGGTAAAACCGCTCGGACGTTATCTGAAAAAACAGGAAATTTTATCCGGCGCCTCCATTATGGGCGACGGAACCATCGCCCTGGTAATAGACACCACGCGTTTGCTCCAAAAACAAAAAAACAGGAAATAAGCCACACTGCATATGGAAACACAAAACATAACCCTTTTATCTTTTAAGATTCAGGACGACCTCTTTGCAGTGGATGCCCTACAGGTAGATCATATTCTGGAGTTACCGCCCATCATTACCGCGGTTCCCAACACGCCCCACTATATGAAAGGCATCATCAACCTGCATGGTAATATTATACCGGTGGCCGATATGCGTTTGATTATGGACAAGGAAGTCCAGGACAAGCGGTCAGACGCTTCCATTATTGTGCTCAACCCCTCCAACATACAAGATGCCCGCATAGGTATACTTGTAGATGTAGTGGAGGAAGTAATTGAAACGAAAAAGGAGGCGCTAAAGGAAACCATCACCGAAGGAAAAAAGGGGCTCATCGAACATTTTGAAGGAACCCTGGTCTTTAATGAGGACTTTGTGCACGTTATCAACATCGCCCATTTGTGCGAAATCATTGAAAAATAATACACCAAAAATGGCTGAAGCAAAACATACTTATTTGAGCTTTAAAATTGGGGCGGAGACCTTTGCAGTAAATGTTACCAAGGTTATGGAGATCAGAGAATATCAGGCGCCCAAAGCCCTCCCGCAAACCCTGCCTTATGTAAGCGGTGTGGTGGAGTACCAGGACGAAGTACTTCCCCTGATCGATACCGGGATCAAATTTGGTATGGCACCTGTTGTGCTGAGCGCAGCCACCTGCATTGTGGTGCTGCAGCTCGAAAACACCGACCTGGGTAAAATTTATCGGGTCGCGGTTTTGGTCGACAATGTGGCCGATGTTATGGAGGCAGAGTTGGAGGATATGAAAACCATCGGCGACGATTACCGGCCCGATTACATTTCAACCACGCTCAGCTACAAGGACGAATTTGTGTATATTCTTAACGCCGATGCGGTGTTTAATCAAAAAGAAGTCGTTGCCATTCAGGAGTACTTGCAAAAAAATCAGGAAAAGAACTAAAGCATAAATGACCACAACGAACAGACACGGCAACCCGGAAGGGGCACTTGCCTGCTTTAAGGCAGAGCTTACCGAGAAGGATTTTGAGGTCTTCAGTAAATTCATTTACTCGGAGTACGGCATCAAAATGCCTCCCATTAAGCGCATCATGCTGCAAGGTCGTCTGCTCAAGCGCATACGTGAACTGAACATGAAATCCTACTCCGAGTATAAAGAGTATTTTTTCAGTCAGGCCGGTCAGGAAAAGGAATTGCTCCATTTCTTAAATGTGGTCACCACCAATAAAACCGACTTCTTTAGGGAACCGGTGCATTTTATTTTCTTAAAAGAAAATATTTTACCTGCCTTTCAGGAGCAGGATACCAAGCAAATGTTTAAGGTATGGAGTGCGGGCTGCTCCAGTGGGGAGGAGCCATACACCATAGCCATTACACTGAACGAATTTCAGCGCCTTAACCCCTTATTTAAATTTCAAATTACGGGCACCGACATCTCCACGCAAATGCTCGAGAAGGCAGCCAAAGGGGTTTATCCGATGACTAAGGTAGCTACGATCCCGCTCGAGCTCAAAAAGCGCTACTTGCTGAAGAGTAAGGATGCAGGTAACCCAACCGTTAGGGTGCATCCCCTCTTGCAAAAAAACCTGGTACTGAACTACCTCAATTTAATGGAGAGCAGTTATGGGGTCAAAGAGACTTACGATGTAATTTTTTGCCGCAATGTGCTGATCTATTTTGATCGGCCTACCCAGGAGCGGGTCATCAATAAATTGTGTCAGAACCTGAAAAGGGGAGGGCACTTTTTCATAGGACATTCAGAGTCGCTTTCGGGCATGGATGTTCCACTCAAGCACATAAAACCAACCATTTTCGAAAAAATATAAACAACAAGTCATCCATAATTTAGCAACATTATGACGAATCTTTCGGACAGACAATTACTAAAAGAGCTCAAAGACCGGCTCCAGGAGCGTTCCAAATACGAACAGGAGATCAAACTGCTTTCTCAGGAACTGCAGGAAGTGACCAAACGCTTTAAGGAATCGGAGGCGCTCAAGAGCCACTTTATTTCCAACATTTCCAATGAAATTGTTAACCCTTTTACTTCCATCCTGGGCTTATCCAAGTCCATTTTGTCGGTGGAGAAAAACGACTGGAAAAAAGTGGTCAGTATGGTGGCGCTGATCCACAGCGAAGCTTTTAACCTCGACTTTCAGCTGAAGAACATTTTTGTAGCGGCTAAAATTGAAGCGGGTGAAGTGGTTCCGAACATTGCTAAGGTAAACATTCGCAATGTGATTCAAACCATCATCGATTCCTTTAGTCTGGTAGCCCGAAAAATGGCTATTGAAATAGAATTCAACTTTAATATTGAATACGGTTTTGGCAAAAACTTCTATTTTAAAACAGACAGTGAAAAGTTGAAGTTGATTTTGAGCAATATGCTTAACAACGCGCTCAAATACAGCTACAAAGACAGTAAAGTCATCATTAATGTTACAGCCGATGAGGATTTCCTGACCATTGATGTTCAGGACTTTGGCACCGGAATATCCGAGAAAAATCAAAAAATCATCTTCGAACGCTTTAAGCGCCTCGATTCGGGCATCAACTCCATCAACCGCGGACATGGTTTGGGCTTATCCATTACCAAGGCCCTGTTGGATGTTATGGGCGGATCCATCGAAATCAACAGCAAAAAAGGAGAGGGTTCAACCTTTACCGTAAAGGTTCCCGAGGCGAAAAATGTGGTGGATGGATTTAGTGGAGAAGGCAACGACATCTTCTTCGACGATGATGATGAGATTTTTTAAGGAAGATTAAATGAATCAATACTTACAACATTTTTTGTATCCTTCCACCTTGTTTGCCAGCAAGGAACCTTATATGGTTAAGACCATCCTGGGTTCGTGCGTGGCGATCTGCCTGTGGGATCCTGTGACCAAGATTGGGGGCATCAATCATTACATGCTGCCCAACTGGAACGGGAACGACCTGGCATCGCCCAAGTATGGCAACATTGCCATTGAAAAGCTCATCGAACGCATGGTTCAGCTGGGCTCACGTCGGGAAAACCTGCAGGCAAAAATATTTGGAGGCGGAGACCTGATTGCAGCCGACCGAAGTGCTATGCTCATCGGAGAAAGGAACATCAGGGTAGCCCGCATCATGCTGGAAGAAAAAAACATTCCTGTGGTGGCCTCCAGCACAGGAGGACGGAAAGGAAGGAAAATTCTGTTTTTTACCGACAGTGGAGAAGTCCGACATAAATTCATCGACAAAAGGACGTATTAAGGCATCTTAAGCTTACTGAGGACAGCGATATGGAGAAAAAAATTCAGGTTTTAGTTGTGGACGACTCTGCCGTGGTACGGCAAAGTCTGACTACCATTCTGGAGTCTGATCCCCAGATAGAGGTGATGGGCACGGCTGCCGATCCCCTGATTGCTGTCAAAAAAATAATGAAGCAGATTCCGGATGTAATCACCCTCGACATCGAAATGCCGCGTATGGACGGGCTCACTTTCCTGCGCAAAATCATGTCGCAGCATCCCATACCGGTGGTCGTCATTTCTTCGCTGACGCAAGAAGGGACAGAAGTGGCTATGAAAGCTCTGGAGTACGGGGCCTCAGAGATTATAGGCAAACCAGCCATGAATGCGGCTCAGTTCTTTAACGAGTCGAAAATCATGCTCTGCGATGCGGTAAAAGCGGCTTCACAAGCCAAACTTTCGCGCCTTAAAATCAGTTCGCCACCAACAGCTATGGTGGTGAAACCCAAGCACAATGCCGACATTATGTTGGAACGTGCCTCTCTGAAATCGCGCATTGTAGATACCGAAAAAATTATCGCGCTGGGCGCTTCTACAGGAGGTACCGAAGCCATCCGTCTGCTGCTGAAAAGTTTGCCGGCCCGTATGCCGGGTATTGCCATTGTACAGCACATGCCGGCCGGTTTCACCAAGTCCTTCGCCAACAGCCTCAATGCCAATTCGGAGCTCGAAGTTAAAGAAGCCGAGGACGGCGACCGCCTTTACCAGGGCCGGGTTTTAATTGCTCCCGGCGGTTTTCACATGTTGCTGAAGCGAAGTGGAAAAGAATATTCGGTAGAAATCAAGAAGGGACCGCTGGTCAACCGGCACCGCCCCTCAGTAGACGTGCTCTTTCGTTCCGCAGCCCGTTATGCCGCACAAAATGCCACCGGCATTTTGCTTACCGGAATGGGGGCCGACGGCGCCAAGGGCTTGCTCGAGCTAAAAGAAGCCGGAGCCGATACCCTGGCGCAGGACCAGGCCTCTTCCGTCGTATACGGGATGCCCAGAGAGGCGGCCAAATTAGGGGCAGCCAATCACATTTTAGGGATAAGTGAAATGGCGCCCTTCCTCATCCGACAGTTTTTTGAATAGGCAAAGACTAAGAAAAGAAAACCCCATTATGCAGATGAAAAAAATAAACATTAAAGCACTGATATCCAAAGCGACCCTTCAGGGAGCTGGTTTGGGTTTTGTATTGGCGGTGTTGATCCTCCTCATCAGTCTGGATGCCCCCCTCTTTGCCCAGAATCCGGTCAATCTCAGGGGGTTGTTTATGGTCTTTCCTGCCCTTTGGGCAGTAGTTCTTTTACCCATTTTCTTCGGAGTCGTCAGCTTTTATCTCTCCAAGCGCTTTGCCGGCATTGTGGCCAAACAAAGTAAGCAACTTAAAAAAGAGGCCCAACGCACCAAAATGGTGCTGTCCTTTATCGAAAACCTGCGTCAGGATAAACTGGATGTGCCCATCGATGAGCAAAAGAAAAAAGATGCCCTTACCCGTGCCCTGCTTAAATTGCGGGAATATATGGTACAAAGCAAGCAGGAACAGCAGCAACGTCGCATTGAAGAAGAACAACGCAACTGGGTTACCCACGGCTTGGCCCAGTTCGGCGAGATTCTGAGAAAATCGAACGACAATCTGGAAGAACTCTCCTACGAAATCATTCGCTACCTGGTGGATTACATGAAAATAAACCAGGGCGGGGTATTTCTGCTGAACCACGATAAGGGCGGAACCCCTTTCTTTGAAATGACCGCCAGCGTGGCCTTCGACCGCAGAAAATTTGCCGACAAAACCATCAACTGGGGCGAAGGACTCATTGGCCGTTGCGGACTGGAAAAAGAAACCATATTAATTACCGACGTACCCAACGATTACATACACATTACCTCGGGATTGGGAGGCGCCAATCCGGGAACCATTTTGCTGGTTCCGCTCAAGAGCAACGACGAGCTCTTTGGAGTCATTGAGCTGGCCTCTTTCCAGATTTTGCAGCCCTACGAAGTCGAATTGGTCGAGAAATCGGCCGAAAGCATCGCCTCCACCATAGCCATGGTGAAAAACAACATTCAGACCAACAAGCTGCTGCGGGAGACGCAGATTCAGGCTGAAAAAATGGCCCAACAGGAGGAAGAACTTCGTCAAAACCTCGAAGAAATGCGGGCGACTCAGGAAGAAAGCGACCGCCGGGAAATTGAGCGCAAAGGTATTTTGGATGCCATAGACCATGCAGCCATCAGCTGCGAATTCGACCATGGAGGAAATCTCCTGTCGGTGAATGAGAACTTTCTTAAGACCTTTAAATACAAGCCCGAAGAAGTAGAGGGACAAAACCTCAAAATCTTTTTCTTTAAAGACGATGTAAGTGAGCTGGACCGTATTTTGGCCGACCTGCAAAACGGACAGAACTTTAGGGGAAGGGTGCGCCGGAGAACCAAAACCGGCAGTGAAATTTACTTGTTGTCGACCTACAGTCCCGTTATGGACCATCACGGCAACATCCTCAAAATCATCAGTCTCGAAAACGACATTACCGATCAGGTGAAAATGGAGGAGGCCTTGAAACACTCTAAGGAGGAACTGGGACAGATGCTCGAAGAGGCCCGTAATGAAGTCAAAGAGCAATTTGCCGAAATTGAGTCGGTGAAAATACGCAACGAAAAAATGCTCGAAGGAGCACTCGATGCCATTATCACGACCAACAACGGCGGTCTCATCGAGTTTTTTAATGCGGCTGCTGAAAAGCTGTGGGGCTACGACAGACAAGAAGTACTGGGTCAGCCCTCTACCATGCTCTTTTCTAAAGAAACGGCAAAAACGGACGAATTTGTCACCGCCTTTGTTTCGGTAGGGGGACAAAAAATTGTGGGAGAAAGACGGGAGGTTCCCATTCGCAACAAGTATGGCGAAGATATCCCGGTACTGATGTTGCTGTCTGAAGCCAAGGTGGGCGAAGAATACTCACACACCGCCTTTATTCAGAATGTTGAAGTTGAATTGTTTTAAACCCGCAGACCTTAAATGCAGAATAGTGAGAAAGATTACGACTATAAGGAATATCTGCTGATTCTAAAGGAATGTTCTCCCTACGATTTCAGTGAGTATTCGGACAACTCGATAGATCGACGCATAAAAAAAATTATGCGCGACCAGGGGTTGAATATGGAAGAACTCGTCCTGAAAACCCGTACGGAACCTGATTTTGTTGAACAGGTGGTGGAAGCCATAACGGTAAATACAACCGAGCTGTTTCGCGATCCGCAAGTATGGAACCACCTCTTAAAAAAAGTGCTTCCAACCTTAAAGCATCAAAAGAAGATCAACATTTGGCACGCAGGCTGTTCCACGGGTCAGGAGGTGTATTCTCTTTTGATTCTGCTGGACCATTTGCAACTGCTCGACCGGGCCGAAGTATACGCCACCGACATCAGTAAAAAAGCGTTGGAACAAGCCAAAAAGGGACACTATTTCTACAATTTCAATGCCGATAAGTACCGTGAGAATTTTAGCGCCAGTTTTGAAGGAGAAAGCGAGCCGGATTTCTCCAAATATTTTTCGGCCGAGCCGGACAAGGATCACCTGAAAATCAGGCCCGATTTCTCGGAAAAGGTGCACTTTATAAAACACGATCTGGTAAAGGGCCCCTTGCCCTTTTACAACAAATTTGACCTTATTTTTTGCCGCAACGTACTGATCTATTTCCAGGGCAGTCTGCAAAGCAAAATCGTTGAACGTTTCCATGAAAACCTGTTTCCAGGTGGAACCATGGTACTGGGATCCCATGAGAGTCTGGGCGGATTTTTCAAAACCAAATTTTCAAAAAACGGTCCGGTTTACCACCGCACCAATTCCTTTCACTTTAAATATTAAGCGTAACATCGTGCTGCTCGGAATAAACGATATAAAGGAAATCACCACAGCTATGCTGGAATATCCCGGCATGGACTATACGGAGTATTCCCTTTCGTTTTTGAAACGAAGACTGACGCGACTCGCTACACAGCAACGCATTAGGCGCAAAGAACAATTTTTGGAACGACTGCACGAAGCAGATTTTAGGGCCTTGCTGCTTACCGAACTCTGCGTAGCCAATACCGAAATGTTTCGCGATCCGGCCCTGTGGCGCCTTCTGCGAGATAAGTTTTTACCCGCGCTGCCACAGGAATGCACTTGCCTGTGGCTGCCGCACGAAACAAGTGGCGAGGACAGCTACTCCCTGGCCCTGATATTACATGAGGCAGAATTGCCCGGGTCGTTTCAAATTATTGCTCAAAGTCCCAGCCACCAACACTGTCAAGCTGTTGAAGCGGGCCTGATCAACCAGCAGCACCATGAACAAAACCTAAGCAATTACAAGCGACTGGAGGACCGCGATGCCTACGAAAACTACTTGGTAGAAGAGGCGGGTAAAAGCTGTATTGCACAAAGCCTGCGCCAGAACATTAACTGCGTGCAAGGCCACTTTTTAAACCGGCAACCCAAGCGTAAAGATATAGGACTGATCCTGTTTCGCAATGTAGGTTTGTACTTCAATCCCCGACTGAACCACAAGGCGCTGCGTCTGCTCATCGATGCCCTTATGCCGGGGGGCTACTTGGTACTTGGACTAAAAGACCACTTGCCGACTGATTTGGAAAAAGAATTGATGGTTTGCGATTCGGCCGAACGCATCTACCAAAAACCTTTAAGTAAAGAACCCAGCTATGGAATCCACAGATTTTAAACTCATTGTCGTTGGGGGATCGGCCGGCAGTTTTTCTGTAGTATCCCACATCCTGGCAGGTTTACGGCCCGACTTTAAACTGCCTATTGTGCTTTCGCTGCATCGGCTTAAGCATGTGCGATCGGGTCTGGTAGAGGGTTTGAGTCTGAAATCGAAACTTAGGGTAATTGAACCCAACGACAAGGAAAAATTGCAACAAAACACCGTATACCTGGCACCGGCCAATTATCACCTGTTTGTTGAACTGGACGGTACGGTGGCCCTGTCGACCGAAGAAAGCCACAACCACAGCAGACCTTCCATCGACCATACCCTGGGCTCGGCAGCCTATGCCTACCGAGATAAGCTGCTGGGCATTTTGCTGACCGGCGCCAACCGTGACGGGGCAGCAGGCATGAAGGAAATAGCCGACAACAAAGGTTTTACCATTGTGCAGGACCCCCTCAGCTGCGATATAGCCACTATGCCCAACGAGGCCCTGAAATTGTTCCATCCCGACCGACTGATGAATCCTGAAGATATACTTCACTTTTTAAATGCGCTGCCCGGATGAAAAATAAACTAAGTCCTAAAAACAGTTTGCAAAAACGTCTGCTGCAGGTCTTTTTCCTGGCAGCACTGGCCTTTGGTCTGGTAATCGGAAAACTCCTTTTCCTGCCGGCAAGCACCCCTGCTGCAGTATATATACTTGAATTTATGGCCCTCTTTCTGTTTCTGGCCATCGTATATCTGGCCGATGCAAATTACCGTATGGCCGATAAACAATTGACCAAAAGTAAGGAGCAATACCAGTCGGAGCGCAAGGATTGGGACTCAGAAAAGAAGCTCCTTAAAGAACGGATTGCGGCCTACGAGGCTTTGCAAAACGATGCGCAGCGTTTTGCCTCCTATCGTGAAAAAATACTTAAGGAACTCTTTGAGGGGAGCCGCAGTAAAACCAATCGCCATCATTTTTTGTTTTTGCTGGCCGAGACCTTTAAAGCCGGAGCAGCAGTTCTTTACCGGGAAAGCGAACCCGAGGGAACATTTATCGTAGAAGAGAGTTATGCCCTTCCTGAAGATTTTGAAGTGGCCCCCTTTTCAAAAGGAGAAGGTCTCAACGGACAGGCTGTTGCCGACGCCCAGGTGAAGGTGGTGAGCGGACTCGACGAGGAAATGCTTCCGATAAGCTCGGGCCTGGGCCAGACAAATGGTCGATGGCTATACCTGCTGCCCGTTTGTAAGGACGGGCACTGTACCCACCTGATTGAGATGGTTTGTTTTCAGGAAGTGGAAGTGGAAAAAATGTGGAATGAAATTGCCAGTCGTCTGGTAAGTCAAGCAATTTTATAGAACATGATTAAAGGAAACCAAAATACAAACGCTTACCTCCTTTGGCTGAAGAAGTACTTTTCGCCAAAGGTGTTGCATCCACGCGACAAAATGTTTTTGTTGCTTGGGGTAATTTTGCTCCTGCTGCTGTCCTGGTCGGGTTTCCTGTCATTACTGGACCGCCCTCTGTCCTTTCTGAACATCGTTTACCTCCACGGCTATTTTCCGGTGTGGCTGGTAAATGCGCTCATTGTCGCAGCGCCCCTTTCCCTGCTTTTCTTCATCAACCGTCTTAACGAGAAGACCGCTGAGGCCACCCGCCAATCCTTAAACAGTCGCCAACGCATTGAACGGAACATTGCCCTGGCCAATGCATTGAAAAGTAACAACTGGGACAATATTGAGGCCCAGGGGGACCCGCTGTCCGCAACCCTGCTTGACCTGGGACAAAATATCCGGGAAAGCAAACGCAAGGAGGACGAACAAAACTGGATCACCAGCGGGAAAGAAAAAATATCGGACATCCTGCGCAACAGCCACCACCTCGACGAACTGGCCCTGCAGACCATCCGTGCGGTCATCGACTATACCGAAGGCATTCAGGGGGCCTTTTATATTCTCGAGGGCAAAGTGCTGAAACGACACGCCATGTACGCTTACGGGCGCCGGCGCTTCGAATACCACGAAGTTCCGGTAGGTAAAGGATTATTGGGGGCTGTGGCCTACGAAAAGGAACTTATTTACCGAACAGAAATACCAGAAGAGTACTACAGCATTACATCCGGTTTGCTGGGCGAGCAAAAGCCACGCAGTATTTTGTTGGTGCCCCTGATGCAGGAGGAGGACTTGCAAGGGGTATTTGAAATTGCCTTTGTAAAGAAAGCTCTACCCGGTTATGTGTTGCAATTTGCCAATGAAATCAGTTCGATTATTGGTCAGACCATCTACAATTTGCGCATTACCACCCGTACCGAGCAGCTGCTGGTCGAATCGCAGCAGATGACGGCTACCCTGCGTGAAAACGAGGACCAGCTGAGAAAGAATGCTGAGGAAATGATTGCTGCCCAGGAGGAACTGGAGCGCTCCAACAAATTGCTGGAAACCCAGATTCAGGAGGTGGCTCACGCCCGTAAGCGCCTGGAGGCCTTGCTGACCAACGCCTCGGAGTTCATCTCTATTTACAACGAAAACCAGGAACTGCTCTTCGAGAGTCCCTCGGTGAAACGCATCCTGGGCTACAACGATGAGGACAAAATTTCGGGTATGGACCCGGATATTTTAACGCCCAGAGGACTACGCACCATCAACAATCTGTTTCAATACCTCCTGGAAACACCGGGTGGCGAACAAAGTGCCCAATACACCTACCTGCGCAAAAACGGCGAAAAACTCTTTTTGGAGACCAAGGGGAAAAACCTCTTGCACGATCCGGCCATAAAGGGCATTATTTTTAATACCCAGGACATTACCGAACGCAAGCGCGCCGAGAAGGAGGAGCGCATGAAGAGCCGGATGCAGAGTCTCTCGGAGAACTCTCCCGATATGATCATTCGCATCAACCTGCTGGGTAAACTGGTGTATGTTAACCCTGCAGTAGCCCGCTTCGTTGAAGTGGCCCCTCAGGAGCTGGTTAAGAAAAAAATCAACGAACTGGAAATAGACGCCCGCTTCATCGAATTTGCTGAAGAGGCCCTCAGCAACATACGACAAAACCAGGAGCAGACCATCACTGAAGTAACCATGAACGCCCAGGAAGGTGAGCGCATCATGGAAATTAAGTCCATCCCCGAATTGGGAGAGGAGGGCGAATTGGAAACCATCCTCTTTGTGGCCCACGATATGACCGAGTTCAAGAAAATTGAACAGGACATCAAGGAGAAAAACAAAAAGATTTCGGACAGTATCAACTACGCCCAGCGCATACAGACCTCCATTTTGCCACAAACCCGGCACATTCAGGAGTACTTTCCGCGCTCGTTCATCTTTTACCGGCCCAAGGATGTGGTCAGTGGCGACTTCCCCTGGTTTTTCCAGAAAGAGGGCATATCTTACATAGCTGCGGTAGATTGTACGGGCCACGGCGTTCCTGGAGCCCTGATCAGTTTCATCGGCTACTTTTTGTTGAACAACATTGTGAATGCACAAACCGACTACACGGCGGCTCAAATTCTCGACGAATTACACCAACAGGTACGCACCACCCTCAAACAGGATCAGGAAGGTGCCTTGGGGCGCGACGGGATGGACCTGGCGCTGTTGATGGTAGACAAGGAAAAACAGACCCTGCAATTTTCAGGCGCACACCGTCCGCTTTTCCTGGTGCGCAACGGCGAACTCAACGAATACAACGGCAGCCGCAAGGCCATTGGCGGTATCCCCTTACGTAAAAAAATAGAAAAAGACTTTGAGAATCACATCATTGACTATGAGCCGGGCGACCAGCTTTTCATTTTCAGCGACGGATTGCCCGACCAGATTGGGGGACCCGATCGCAAAAAGTTTCAACCCCGGCGCATTCGTGAAATCCTGGCCGCAGAACCCGGCACCAGTATGGCTCATTTTTCACGGGCCTTCTCACAGGAATTCTACGAATGGATGGGCGACGAGAAACAAGTTGACGATGTTTTATTGATAGGAATTGAATTGTAGTTATATTTACATAGTTTTTAGAACCTTTGAATTTACATAAAATGGAACAGGAAAAACAAGGCTTTCTGGATTTTGCCTACCAGTTGTACAAAACCATGAAAACCAACGAAATCAGTCTGGTTTACGAAGGCGAGGTAACCCAGGAAATTACCAAGACCTTTACCTCACTGACTGAGAAAAGCCTTTCTAAAAACGCTGAATCCAATACGGTTCAGAAGAAAGTTTTTAATGTAATGGTAGAATGTTTGCAAAACATCAGCAAGCACGCCGACTCTTTGAGTGATGAGGAAGAAGAGCGCCGGGGCATCGTAATGGTAAGCAAGGGCGACGACAGCTACAACATCATTACCGGAAACATCATTAAAAACGAACGCGTACCGGGTCTTAAAGAGAGCCTCGAACTCATCAACAGCCTCGACAAGCAAGGTTTGTCGAATCTGTTTAAGCAGCAAATTAAGGAATCGACCATTTCGGAAAAAGGAGGCGCCGGTTTGGGTTTGATCGATATTGCCAAGAAAACCGGCAGCAAGTTGAGCTATCAGTTTAAGGAGCTGAACGATCAGGTGTCTTTCTTTATTCTGACCTCCACCATTAAAAGAAACGCATAAACAATACAGACAATGGAAGTAATTAACATCAAGGGCACAGACGATACCCCAAATGTAATTCTGGACAAAGCGAGCGGGCAATTTGAGTTATCAGGCAGGTCCCTTCCTGAAGATGTCAACCAGTTTTACGAGCAGATCCTCGACTGGATCGATGAATACGCCAAAGATCCTTTGGATCACACTGAATTTAATTTCAAATTGGAATACTTCAACACAGCCTCTTCCAAAGTGATTCTTGACATCCTGCTCAAATTTGAGGAGATTGTTGAAAACGGCAAGGAAGTGATCATTAAGTGGCACTACCACGAAGATGAAGAGGACATGCTGGAAGCAGGAGAGGAATACTCCGACATTGTGGAGATTCCCTTTGATTACATTGTTTACACCGACTAGATAATTGTCCCCCGGGAGCAATTATTGATTTTTTTATAAGATGAGTGAAGAAATTCTAAAAGCGCTGATGCAACTGTTTGGTCTGCTGACCAAACAGGACGGTGGCGTGGGATCCAATGAAACGGAATATGTCCGGGTTTTTCTCAAACAACAGCTCAATACGGAGGCTGTAGAGGAATACTTTGCCTTGTTTCTAAAGCATTCTGAAGACGAAAACAAGGACGAAGGAGAGGAGGCCGGTAAGGTGCGCCTTACCTCCATGAAGGATTCTGTACGGATTTTGGGCATCTGTAAAAAAATCAATAAGCAGCTCAACCGCGAACAAAAAGTCGTGGTACTGGTGCGCCTCTACGAGCTGATCAGTATGGACATGAAGCTGACCGAACAGCGCATGGCCATCATCAGCACTGTGGCGCAGGTCTTTAAACTGCCTAAGGAGGAAATTTCGGCCATCGAAAGCTTTGTCTTGCACAACGAAGCAGCAAAGCTGAATCAGCCGGATTTCATGTTGGTGAACAATGAAGAAGGCGGCGACACAGAAAATAAGCACATCCAGACCATCGGTCTGGATGGCAGCATCATCATATTGCGGGTAAAGAGTGCCGATTTGTACTTCATGCGCTACACCGGTGATCAGGATTTGTTTCTGAACGGAATGACCATCAGCAACCGGCGTATCTACCTATTTCCCAAGGGCAGCTTCATTCGCATACCCAAGGGCAAACCCATCTATTATACCGATGTGGTAGGCCACTTCCTGACCGATGCCGATTCGCCGCGCATCAGTTATGAGGTCAAAGACGTGCTCTTCCGATTTAAAACCGGGACGGTGGGACTGCGCAACATCAATCTGGCCGAGGAGCAGGGTAGGCTGATAGGCATAATGGGTGCCTCCGGAGCAGGTAAAACCACCCTGCTCAACGTACTCTCCGGTATTGAAAGTCCCACCGAAGGTGAAGTCCTCATCAACGGCTACAACCTGCATACCGAAAGAGAGGAAATTGAAGGAGTTATTGGACTCATACCGCAGGACGACCTGCTGATTGAAGAGTTGACCGTTTTTGAAAACCTCTACTACAACGCCAAACTGTGCTTCAAGGATAAGAGTGAGGAGGAGCTCACCGCCATGGTGCACGACACGCTTCAAAATCTCGGCTTATTTGAGCGCAAGGACCTTAAAGTAGGCTCGCCCCTGAATAAAATGATCAGCGGAGGCCAGCGCAAGCGCCTGAATATTGCCTTGGAGTTGATTCGTGAACCCGCCATCCTCTTTGTAGATGAGCCCACCTCCGGACTTTCGTCGCGCGACTCCGAAAACGTGATGAATCTTTTGCGCGAACTGGCGCTGAAGGGGAAGCTGATCTTTGTGGTGATTCACCAGCCCTCGTCGGACATCTATAAGATGTTCGACAAGATGTTTATTTTGGATACGGGGGGCTATCCCGTTTACTATGGCAATCCCGGTGAATCGCTTATTTACTTTAAGCAACTCGACGCCCAAATCAACAGCGATCAGGGCGAGTGTCCCACTTGCGGCAACCTCAACCCCGAATTGATATTCAACATCCTCGATGCCAGTGTCATCGACGAGTACGGCAATTACACCAATAAGCGCAAGGTCAGTCCCACCGAATGGCACGAGCACTATCAAAAAGAAGTGACTTTGCCCCAGGTAAAAAGGGTGGAAACCAAACCACCAAAAAGCCTGAACATCCCTTCGTGGTTCAACCAGTTTAAAATTTATACCCTGCGCGATTTCTTTGCCAAAATCAGCAACACCCAATACATTGCGCTAAATCTGCTGGAAGCCCCCTTACTGGGCTTCATTTTGGCTTATTTGATTCGCTACATTGCCGACCCCACCTCCAACGTCTACCTCTTCCGCGAAAACGAAAACTTTCCACCCTACATTTTTATGGGTATCGTGGTGGCGCTGTTTTTCGGACTCATCATCAGTGCCGAAGAAATATTTAAAGATGCCAAAATACTCAAGCGCGAGTCCTTTCTGAATCTGAGTCGCTCGAGCTACCTGGCCTCCAAAATATTACTGCTCTTTACCATTTCGGCCATTCAAATGTTCCTTTTTGTGTGGGTAGGAAACGGCGTGTTGGGCATACAAAATATGAACTTTGAATTCTGGATGGCCCTGTTTTCCATTTCAGCTTTTGCCAATATTTTGGGCCTTATCCTATCGGCCTCCTTCAACTCCATTGTGACCATTTACATCCTCATTCCCCTGGTAATGATTCCGCAAATGGTACTGGGTGGAGCCATGTTTACCTTCGACAAGCTGAACAAAGATTTTACCAGTGTGGACAAGGTTCCGGCCATCGCAGAATTTATGCCATCGCGGTACATCTACGAGGGCTTGATTGTGCACCAGTACAAGCACAACAACTATAAAAAGAATTTTTTCGACATCGAGCAGCAGGAGAGTATGGCCGACTTTAAGCAAGTGCATTACCTGCCTGAATTGCGTGAGTTGTTAAACAGCTGCGTGGTGCACGTACTCGATGACGGCGATCGGGGAGAGAAAGAATTTACAAACGACCTGCAACTGCTGCAAAACGAGTTGTCTAAGGAAGTCCGCAGAGTCCCCTCCATTGCCTTTGAAAAGCTGGAGGCGATTAATCCCGAAGATTTCGACAGCAAAACCGGCGACAGCATAGAAGCTTACCTGAATCAACTGAGTATCTATTACCGCGATCTGTTTAATACCGCCAATGCAAAGAAAGACCAGTTTATTACGCACCATCTGAATACCGATCCCGAGCGCTTCAATCGCATTAAGGACGACCACTACAACGAAAGTGTTTCGTCCATTGTACGTCGCGAATTCGAGAAAAATAAAATGCTGCGGCAGGGCAATGCGCTGGTGCAGATGGCCGACCCCATCTACCAGTTGCCCGAACCCGAAAATCCCTGGTCCTTCCGTACCCACTTTTTTGCTCCGGCCAAGCATTTTTGGGGCCACTTTTACGAAACCCTGTGGTTCAACATCACTATGGTATGGTTATTGACTATAGTGCTCTACGGGGTGCTGTATTTCGACCTGCTGAAGAAGTCGATGAATTACCTGGGCGGAATAAAATGGCGTAAAAAGAAACTTTAAACCCTTTAAAACAGTATAAAACCAACAGTATAACAAGCATTAACTACCGAAAACATAAAAATAAGCACCATGTACAAAAATTTACTTTTTTCCCTGCTGATAATGGCCGGAATGCAATTGATGTCATCCTGTGCAGGATGTTCCGATTCGGGCAAAAAATCACAAGGCGATGAAGATGCCCTTACATTGCCCGATTCCCTTATTTCAGACGCCCCCTTGCGCTTATCGGAAGAAATCATGAACGAAGTCATTGGCAACATTTCTTCTCCGGTTGAAATGGCCGGCTTGTTTAAGAATTCCGGTGTAGATTTTACCCAGCGCATACTCAATAACCCCGATAATGTATCCAATTACGAAACCTCTTACCAAAGAGCGCTCAACCTGGGGGTTTACAGTGCCGATTTGGGTTACATCAATACCTTTGATAAAAACAACATTGTGGTTTCCTACCTCTTGGCCGTTAAAAATCTTGCCGACGGCATCCGTGTAGGTCAATTCTTCGATTTCAACGCGCTTCGTCGTATGGCTTCCAGCTCCACCAACCTGGATTCGTTGATGGAAATGTCACAGACCAGTTTCAACAAAATGGATTCGTACCTGCGCGAACAAAACCGAAGCAATGTCAGTAGTCTCATCGTTACCGGTGCCTGGGTAGAAGGTATGTACATTGCATCCAGCATTGTACGTGAATCGGGCGATAAAGAACTTTCGGACCGTATTGCCGAGCAGAAAAACGTAGTCAATATTTTGGAGATCATCCTCAGCAACTACGCTTCGGATGCCGGTTTTGCAGAATTGGTGCAGTCGGTCGAAGACCTGAAAGCAGCCTATGCCCCTGTACGCATTACTACCGAGTTGGGTGAACCCCAAAGAATTGAAAAGGATGGTTCCCTGATTTTCATTCAGGCTGAAGTCAGTACTGTTCACTATACCCCTGAGGATTTGGAGAACATTATGGCTACCATCGAAAACATACGTGCAAAAATTGTCAACTGAAAATAATTAACCAATGAAAAAGTTCGTATTCAGTCTTATAATTCTCCTTTCCACCATTTCTGCCACTACGTATGCCCAGTGCAACGAGTCGGTGAAGAAAGCGGTTTTGGAACTGATGGGAGATGCCCAATACATCAAGGATTTCTCCGTTACACTGGAAAAAGCTCCCAACGAGGCCAAGACCGGTATGGTGCGTTTCAATGTACTTTTAAACAACCGCAACCATTACAAATTTAATGTGGCCAACGGTGCTGCCAATCCCGACGGCATCATCATGCAGTTGTACGATAAGGAAGAGCTCCTCAGCAGCAATTTCGAGGGCGGTAAAAAATACGCCGGTTTCGAATTTGTTTGTCGTGCCACCAAGGTTTACCAATTGGTATTTTCCTTTGCAGGCGGTCAGGAGGGTTGTGCTGAGGCAGTGCTCTCACTGGTTAAGCAATATTCAGAAGGCGAAATGAATTTCTAAGCAGCTAAAAAAGCTTTCTCACAGATAAGTGGTAAAGCAACAGCAGCTCAAAAGGCCAACAAACCCTTGTAAAAAACTGAAACTCGTCAAAAACACCATTAACCTGCTTTATTCATAAGTTGTCGTTATGAGATGCTCAAATACCCAATAAACATGGACAACCGCAAAGAAAATGGACGCCGGGAATAATAGATTATTTTCAAATCCATTTTATTGAGGACGTCCGGATTTAGCAGGTAGTTGGACATCGTAATAGATAATTTATGAATAATGCAGGTTAAATACTGATTTTAGCAAGATGTTGTCTGTTGCTTCCTGGCTCGTAGTTCATCAAAATACAAAATCAGGCCTCCCTACGGGTGCGTGCATCAACATGAATGGTAACCACCATATTCAGTTGCTCTTCCACCAAAATTTCATATCTGCTGGCAATTTCGTGTGCTTTATCCAAACTCAATTCACCAGGTAAACGAATGTGAAAAGTCAGTTCAGTATGATTACCGTAACGATGCAATTTAAAATGATGTGGCTGCAAAGTCAAAGAGGGTTCCACTTGTCGACTCAAGCCTGCAATTCGTTGTTCCATATCTGCTTCCATTCCCTCTCCCAATAAAGCGCTCATGGTGTCTTTTAAAATACCCCAGGTGGTGTAAAAAATAAGGAGCGAAACCAACATCCCCAATACGCTGTCCATCCACCAAATATTTCGACCCAAAAAAATCGCCAACAGTATAACCAGACTGCTCAGTGCATCGGACCTATGGTGCCAACCATCGGCTTTAAGTGAACTCAACTTAAGTTTTTTACCGGTAGTAATGGAATAACGGGCCATTATTTCCTTTACCACAACAGATATCACAGTAACCCAAATAGCTGCCGGTCCATAAGAAAAAGCAACCCGATTACGCAAATGCACCACCGATTCGGCCAAAAAATTGAAACCCACTACCGCCAACAAAACCCCCACAACAAGCGATGCGATCAATTCAGCCCGACCGTGGCCATAGGGATGCTGTTCATCGGCGGGTTGTTGAGCATATTTAAGACCAATTAAAACAGCCAAAGAGCTGATGGAATCGGATAGCGTATGCCAGGCATCGGCAATAAGAGCAACAGAATTAGATACCACGCCAGCCCAATATTTAAGCCCAAATAACAGTAAATTAAGTACTATCGACAGCCAACTCAGTATAATCGGTTTTCTATATGAATTCATCAGCTAAAAAGTCAAATATACAGGCTCAGGGATGAAACACAGGAAATCCCTGTTCGACCCAATTCTTATAACCATCTTTAAGCTCAAAAACAGCTTTATATCCCTTCTTTTTTAAGATTTTCTGAACCGCCCGGGTGCGTTCTCCCTTACTACAATAAATAAAAAGGGCAGTATCCTTTTCGCAATTTTGGAGGAGTACGTCCAAAACAGCAGCTTCTCCTGCCCAAACTGCACCTTCAATATGTCCCAGAGCGTACATCGAAAATGGTCGCACATCAAGCAAGAGTACGGATGATTCGGTATGAAGTCGCTGATAAAAGACTTCCGGTTGGAGGTACTCCACATCGGCCGACCGAAACCAAGCCAAAATAAGAAAAAATCGAAGAACCAGCATAAGCTATTCTGAAACAAACAAATCTTCAATAATACCATCAACAACAAACCAGGAACCAGGCGTACAAAACAAGCGGTCGTTTTCATGCACAAGAGCTGCTCCCGAAATCCATCTGCTGCTTTGCTCCATCAAAGTTGCGTAAAATTTTGGAAATCGCGTCCGCATTTCTTTTAAATCCAAACCTTCACAGGTTCGTAAACCCAACATAAGCGTTTCATTAAAAGCATCTGCTTCACTCAACTGTTCTTCTTCGCAGACTTTAGTCCAATCACCTTGCAAATACAAATTCAAATCCGATTTATTCCAACGTCTTGTATTTCCAAAATACGAATGTGCGCCAGGTCCGAAACCCAAATAAGGCACCCCATTCCAATACGAAGAATTGTGCCGTGAACGAAAACCGGGGCTACAAAAATTAGACAACTCATAATGTTCAAAACCTTTTTGCCGGGTAAAGGCACGAAGCAAATGATATTGCTCCAAACTGTCCTCCTCACTCACTTCTTGATAAATACCTTTTTTAAGCAGCCGGTGAAAAGGCGTACCCTCTTCAAAAGTAAGATGATAAGCAGATAAATGTTGAACAGGCAATTGAGTAAAAATTTCGAGGTTTTGTTTAAAATAGGCTGTCGAACTCCAAGGCAATCCGTAAATCAGGTCCATTCCAATATTTCTAAAACCTCTTTGCCAAGCCAACTCAACTGCATTCCGAGCCTGTTGTGCGTTGTGCCGACGCCCCATTTCCTGTAAATCACGTTGGTGAAAACTTTGAATCCCTATACTTATCCTGTTAAAACCCAATTCAAGTAAGTCGTCCAGATATTCAGCTGTCAGGTCATCCGGATTGGCTTCAATAGTAATCTCCGCATCACTTTGTAAATGATAAGCGCTTTTAACAGCAGCAAATAAGGCAGCAAAATCGGCTCCTTTAACGAGCGAAGGTGTACCCCCTCCAAAATAAATGGAAGAAAGCGGATGATTAAAATCCTCCTTATAATGATCTACTTCGGAAAACAAAGTTTTCAGAAAAGCATCCATAAATTCAAGACGCGTGGTCTTATAAAAATCACAATAACCACAACGGGTAAAACAAAAAGGAATATGAAAATACAAACCAGCCATACAAGTAGATATGTTTCACGTGAAACACTTAAAAACAAAGGATTATAACAGCTTATCAACAGTTTTTCAACCGTTTTTCAAACATTCAATTTTACTTATTAACAAACAACACAAACACACTGTTTAAATACTTATCAAAACGAAACGGCATTATGCATAAATTATCTATTACCATGCCCAACTTCTTGCTAAAAACAAACGTCCTCAATAAAAAGGACTTGAAAATATTCTCTTATTCCCTGCGTCCATTTTCTTTGCACTTATCCATACTTTTTGGTATTTGAGCAGCTCATAACAACAACTTATGAATACAGCAGGTTAAAATATAAGCTCAAAATGTGGTTATAAGCAAATGAGTTAAGTTCCAAAAAACAAAAATGCGTAGCTTTGAAAAAGAGAAAAATATATAACATGAGGCAAAAAATCTTCCAATACAAATTCAGTATAATTACCAGCAGCATCATTATTTTTTTAAGTATGGCAGAATCGCCCAACCTGCCTTCTACACCTTTCTTAAATATACCATATCTCGATAAGCTGGTTCATTTTGCCATGTACACAGGTTTATCGATGGTTTTATTTTTGGAAAAAAACTGGAACAATGTAAGTCCAAATCAAAAAATAGGACAGGTTTATAATATGCTGCTGCTGCTCATGGCTGTTTTGATGGGAGGACTCCTGGAGATTTTACAGCCCCTGCTTTCGGATCGTGCCAGGGATTTTGGGGATTTTGTAGCCAACACTACCGGAGTAGTGTTGGGTTTCTATTTACACAAAGGCATTCTGCCCTTACTAAAGGGCCAAAAAATCTTTTGAGTTATTTTGGTAATTAGCTATTATACTACCAAATGTTTCTTCCTTAAAAAAAGCAATCAGATCCTTACGAATGGCTGAAAAGTTATCGTGTACAGGACATTTATCTTGAGCATCATCATGACTTTTACAAGGGCGGGTGCCAATCAAACAATGCTCAAATAAATTGGGTCCATCAATAATGGCCACCACGTCATACAAACTAACCTTTGACGGGTCATCTTTAAATCGAAAACCACCCAAGGGTCCCTTTACACTTACCAATATATCCTTACGTACAAACACCTGTAAAATTTTACTCAAAAATTGCATGGGTACATCCAACTCGGCAGCAATGGTCTTAACATTAACATATTTACCGGGAGAACTATTGATGCCAATATATATAATGGATCGTAATGCGTACTTACAGGTATTGGAAAGCATAGTATTTACTTTAAAGCCACAACAGACTATTTACAACTAATTTTTCTTATCCGGCCTTCATGTCGGCCACCGTCGAAAGGCGTCGTCAAAAACAAATCAACAATTTTAATGGCTTCCTCCTCGGTGACAAAGCGTCCGGGCAAACTACATACATTGGCATCATTATGTGCCCGGGCCAAACGTGAAATCTCAGCATTCCAGCATAAGGCGGCCCGAATACCCTGATGCTTATTAACCGTCATATTAATGCCGTTTCCACTGCCGCAAATGGTAATGCCTAAGGCACAATCACCTTTTTCTACAGCTTCGGCTAAAGGATGTGCATAATCAGCATAATCCACACTATTTTCAGAATCGGTACCAAAATCAATAACCGTTAAAGCCTTGCTTTCAAGAACCTTTTTCAGCACCACCTTAAGGGGAAAACCTGCATGATCACAGGCAATGGCAATTCGTTGCTTATTCATTGTTTCGGATTAATGGTAAATTTTCGGATACAAATATACTTAATTGCAAAGGAGTTGAAAACCTGAAATAAAATAATAATCGGTGAAGAGCTCGTTAATAACTTGTGGATATAGGAGGATAACTACTAAAAAATAAAACTTGTTTTTCTAACTTGAAACAACTAAGCCAGCTTTATCAAGCGAAAAGCAAAATTTAAGCTTTTGTTTTTCCTTGTTTTTACCAACGGTTTTAAGGGCCATTATTAAAAGCAACCACAAACTTTTTCTTAACTTTGGAAGTTATTAACAGCTTCTTAATACTGAATGCTAAACACTTATTTTCAGTACAGTATAAGAATAACAGCTGTTGACAGCCTATGAATAAAAATAGGCTAAAGGAGTTTGCAAGACCTTTAGCGTTTTTTTTTAAACAATATCAACAGGGTATTATCATTATCTTATTTTTCTATTAAAATTAAACTATAAATAATAATAGTATGTTGAAGGGAGCGGAACTAAGAGAGGCCATTGCGCAATTGAAAACAGAAAAGAATGCTGTTATTATGGCGCATTACTATCAGGAAGATGTTATTCAAGATATGGCCGATGTAGTGGGAGATAGTTTGGCCCTGGCACAGCAGGCTGCAAAAACCAATGCAGACATCATTCTTTTATCGGGTGTTTACTTTATGGGTGAAACCGCCAAAATTTTATCTCCGCAAAAGAAAGTGTTGGTTCCGGATGTAAAGGCGGGTTGTTCCCTTGCCGACAGTTGTCCGGCCGACGATTTTGCTGCTTTTAAAGCGCTACACCCCGATCACACTGTAGTTACTTACGTAAATACTACGGCTGATGTAAAGGCTTTATCCGATATAGTTGTTACCAGTACCAATGCTGTAGGGGTTATCAACAGTATTCCTATTGATCAGCCCATTTTATTTGGTCCCGATCGAAATTTGGGGGCTTATTTGCAGAGTTTAACCGGGCGACAAATGGTATTATGGGATGGGGCTTGTCATGTGCATGAGCAGTTTTCTATTGAAAAGATTGTGGCGCTTAAAAAGGCGCATCCTGAATCACGGTTAATCGCACACCCTGAATGCAAGCAACCCTTGCTTGTGATGGCCGATTTTGTTGGAAGTACTGCTGCTCTGCTGAAATACACGCAAAACGAGCAGCACACTTCCTTTATCGTCGCCACTGAAGCGGGCATTCTCCATCAAATGAGAAAAGCTTCACCGGCCAAGGAGTTTATTCCGGCACCCCCCTCTGATTCAACCTGTGCCTGTAACGATTGCGAGTTTATGAAACTTAATACGCTCGAAAAAATTTACCTTGCACTAAAGAATGAGCGTCCCGAGGTGCTTATTGACGAAGCCGTGAGGCGTAAGGCTGTTGTTCCGATCGAACGTATGTTGGAAATATCTGCTCAACTTAAATTGTAGTTTTGGTCTGCTGTATATTTGTTATATATTCCTTACTTTTAGTTTTTTATTCAAGCTTTGAAGAATGGACGGTTTGCATTTACTATTGGTAGAGGACAATGTGCTTAACCAGAAGCTTATATTTCTTAGTTTAACCAAGTATGGCTTTGTTATTGATATTGCCAATAATGGGGCCGAAGCAGTGCAAAAGGTAAGGGAAACGCGCTATGATTTGGTATTGATGGATTTAATGATGCCTGTTATGGATGGTTTCGAGGCTACTGTCAGCATCAGATCTTTTGAAAAAGAACAAAATGTACACCCAACTCCCATTATAGGATTAACCGCCAACACTTTTGATGCCGATCGTGAAAAGTGTTTGGCAATTGGTATGGACGAGTATATGGCAAAACCCTTTGATTTCACTGTTTTTAAAGCCATATTGGAGAACTTAGGTATTAGTAAATCCTAAAAATAGCGTGGGTTTGGGCATGGATATGGATATTAGAGGTTTTCAGGAAGAGGCTTCCAGGGAGACAGATATGGATTTGCAGCTTAGACCGCTGTCTTTTTCTGATTTCAACGGACAGGACAATATCGTTGCTAATCTTAAGGTCTTTGTTAAGGCTGCTTTAATGCGTGGTGAGGCTCTCGATCATGTTTTGTTGCATGGTCCTCCCGGTTTGGGTAAAACGACACTTTCCAATATCATTGCCAATGAGCTCAATGTGGGTTTTAAACTCACCAGTGGGCCTGTTTTAGACAAACCCGGTGACTTAGCGGGTATTTTAACCAGTCTGGAACAGAACGATGTTTTATTTATAGATGAAATACATCGTTTAAGTCCCATTGTTGAGGAGTACCTGTATTCGGCAATGGAAGATTTCAGGATCGATATTGTTATTGATAAGGGTCCAGGTGCCAAATCCATACAGATTGACTTGCATCCCTTTACACTTATTGGCGCCACCACCCGCAGTGGAATGTTGACCAGTCCCCTTAGAGCACGTTTTGGTATAAACAGTCATTTAGAGTATTACGATACTGAAATTTTAAGTGGAATTGTTGTTCGTTCGGCCGGCATTTTAAACGTGCCCATTTCGGAGGATGCAGCTTCTGAAATCGCACGCCGCAGCAGAGGTACTCCTCGTATTGCCAATGCCTTATTGCGCAGGGTGCGTGATTTTGCCATGGTAAAGGGAAATGGGCGTATCGATGTGGACATTACGCGTTTTTCATTAAAAGCCTTACATATTGATGAATATGGTTTGGATGAAATGGATCGTAAAATTTTATTGACTTTGATGCAAAAGTTCGACGGAGGACCTGTAGGATTAACTACTATTGCTACTGCTGTAGGAGAGGACGCCGGTACTATTGAAGAAGTTTTTGAGCCCTTTTTGATAAAAGAAGGCTTTTTAAAGCGCACTCCCCGGGGCCGTGTGGTCACCCGATTGGCCTACGAACACTTTGGCATTGCTCCAGGTCATTTGCAGTCCTCACTTTTTGATTTATGAGTTTAAGTATAAAACGTTTAGCAGGTGAGACTTTGGTTTATGGCGCCAGTACTATGGTTGGGCGTTTGTTGAACTGGTTATTAATGCCTTTTTATATTCGGGTTATTTTACCCGAAGAATATGGGGTCATAGTGAACATTTATGGAGTGATTTCTGTGCTTTTAGTTTTGTTTACCTATGGTCTTGAAACTGGTTTTTTTCGCTATGCGCGTGAAGGTAAGGAAGATGCAGTTTATTCTTCTTCACTTAAAATGTTGGGTATCAGCAGTACCTTATTGTTTATTTTAACTGTAGTTTTTTCAAAGCCATTTAGTTTATTTTTTTATGACGGAGCACATCAAAGTGCCATCGTTTTAACGGGTATAATTGTTGCTTCTGATGCGTTTCTTTCTTTACCCTTCGCACGATTGCGTCTTAAAAATTTATCCTTACGCTTTGGCTGGATTAAGTTGAGCGGGATTTTTTTAAATATTATTCTGAATTTTTTCTTTCTGTTGCTGCTTCCTTTCCTATTTTCTATAGGATTATTTTCTTCTTTGTCGACTATTTATGAACAAGTTAGCGGTGTGTTTTGGATACTTTTAAGTAATGCTTTCAGCAGTGTTTTTCAGTTCGCTTTCTTTTTTTCGGATTGGAAGTTTTTGAAAGGTGCCTTTGAACTTCCGCTGATCAAGCGCATGCTTAGGTATTCGTGGCCTGTTTTGTTGGTCGGATTAACTGGTATGCTTACCCAAAATGTGGATAAAATATGGATGCCCAAATTGGTAAAAGGGAATGGATTTTTAGAGTTGGCTGTTTATGGCGCTAATTTTAAAATAGGGGTTTTAATGAGTTTGTTTACCCAGTCTTTTCGTTTTGCCTTTGAGCCCTATTTTTTTAAGAATCGTGAAAAGGGAAGATCAGCTTACGCTTTGGTCATGGAGTATTTTATATTTTTCGGTCTGCTGATATTCATAAGTGTTCTGCTGTTTCAGGATTTTGTAAATATTCTCCTAACTCCTGAATATTTAAGGGGTAATGTGGTTATTCCTTTAATTTTGTTGGCTTTATTTTTTTATGGTATATATTTTAATTTGTCGCTGTGGTACAAATTGAGCGATAAAACCATTTATGGTGCTTATTTTGGACTTTTAGGTATGGCGCTCACCGTAGCCCTAAATTTTGTACTTGTTCCCCGTATCGGTTTTATGGGTGCTGCTGTGGCGCTTGCTGTGGGTTATGGTTCCATGATGTTGGTGTCTTATTATTATGGCCAAAGATTTTATCCTATTGCCTATCCCCTGGGGCGGATTTTTTTGCATTTTTTAGTTGCCGGAACTGTGGTTTTGGCCGATTCTTTGCTTAGTATCCCCTCGTATTATTTGGATCTTGCTTTTAAAGCTGTACTTATTTTGAGCTTTTTGTTTTATATCAGATATATTCATTTAAAATTTTTGCCTTCAAATGCTTACCATTAAAGTTATTAATACCAGTACCAATCCTTTGCCCGATTTTGCTACTGTGGATAGTGCGGGAGTTGATTTGCGTGCTCATCTGGAGGATAGTATAACTATTTTACCCGGAGAGCGGCAACTCATTCCAACAGGCCTCTTTATGGAAATTCCTTTGGGTTATGAGGTGCAGATCCGACCGCGAAGTGGTTTGGCCATTAAACATGGGGTCACTGTTTTAAATTCTCCCGGTACCATCGATGCTGATTATCGTGGGGAAGTTAAAGTTATACTAATTAATTTGGGGCAAGAAACCTTTGTTGTAGAACCCGGTGATAGGGTTTGTCAAATGGTACTTAATAAATATGAACGTTTTGACTGGTCACACGTAGAAGTATTGTCTGCTACTGAAAGAGGTAGTGGTGGTTTTGGTCATACGGGTTTATAAATTATACTATGTCTTTATCTTTGCGATCTCTCGTTCTATCCGGGAGCTTAATTGTTGTTTTTTTATTGGTTAACGGTTGTCGATCGGTTTCCGATCTGGCTGATTTTGAAACAATTTTATTTTCTGAAGGTCGTACTTCGGTTCAGGAGCCTGTTAATGGTGTGGCGTCCCGTCAATTTGATTTCTACTTTATGGAGGGGAATCGACTCAAGATGTTGGGAGATAATGGTGCTGCCGCCCTCAGTTATATGGAAGCACTGAAATTGGATAGCACTTGTGCGGTTTGTTATTTTGAAGTTGGTAATTTACTGATTAGCAACGGTGAATATGCCGAAGCTGAAAAATTTCTTTTTGAAGCTGTGCGGTTTTCACCGGATAATCCGCATTATCTTTCTTTATTGAGCCGTCTTTACTTTCATCTGGAAAAAAATCAGCTTGCCTTACAAGCAGTGCGTTACTTGAACCGCCTTCACCCTGATGAACCGGATTATTTGTTTCAACAGGCCGAGATAGAATCTGAGATGGCGCGTTTTGACGACGTCTTGCTTACTTTTGCTGCTGTTGAAAAACTTATAGGTATTCAGGAGTTCCTGAGTCTGGAGAAGCACTTGATTTGGCGTCAAAAAGGCGATAATAAGGCTGCTCGTGAAGAATTGGAACAACTGATTGATCATTATCCTTCGGTGAGCAATTACAGGCTTTATTTGGCTGATTTTTATCTCGAAACTGGAAGGGCCGATATGGCTTACACTTTGTATCAAGAAGTGGCTCGTGAATTTCCATCAAATGGTCAAGTTCATTTTAGTTTAGCCAATTATTATCTGTCACAGGGTCAAATGGATAGCTTTAAAGAAAGTATTTTTAAAGCTTTTGCACATCCCAATACGCCTTTTGAGCTTAAAATGCAGCGCATTCTGCCTTTTTTGATGGCTATAGAGGAAGAGGACGCGGACCTTAATGAGACCGATTTGCGTACCATTATTGTCGGTTTGCGTGAACTGCATCCTTATGATCTGCAGGCGCATATTTTAGCTGCAAATTTTTACAAGCATATCGAAGAAGTTGCTGCGGCCCGTGAAGCACTGCAAACTGCTTTATACATTGATGAAAGTAATCAGGATGTTTGGCAGGATTATTTAATTCTGCTTTTTGAAGAAGAAACGCAACATCAATTTTTAACGGAAAGTATTAAGGCCAGCACTCTCTTTCCTTCGAATGGTTTATTTCATTATTTTGTAGGTTATGGCTATCTTTTTCAAGAACAAAATAAGGAGGCTCTGGCCTCCTTTGAGACAGCGCTGCCCCTTTTAGCTGAAAATACTTCCTTACAATCTCAAATATATGGCCTTATGGGAGATTTGTATTTCCAGGAGAACGATACAGAAAAGGCTTTTGCTGCCTATGAAGAAAGTCTTCAACTGGATAAGGAAAATGTACTTGTGCTTAATAATTATGCATATTATTTGAGTGAAAGAGATTTGCATTTAGATAAGGCTGAGCGTATGATCAGCCGGGTGATAGAATTAGAGGGTACCAATCCTACCTATCTCGACACCTATGCTTGGGTTTTATTTAAACGGGGAAAGTACCTCGATGCGCTTTATTTTATTGAACAAGCCGTGGCTAATATGGAAGAAGATAGTGCCGTTTTATGGGAGCATTATGGTGATATTCTCTATAAAGTTGGCAATAAGGAAAAGGCCCTCGAGATGTGGAATAAAGCCCTGGAATTAGGTACAGATGTTTCTTCCGTTATAGAACAAAAGATTGCTGAACAAAAATACATTCCTGAAAATCTCGATCATGACTAGGAGGCTTATAATATTTTTGTGCCCCTTTTTATTCGTTTTTTTGTTCAGCGCATGTAAAAGTCTGGACACTTTTTTCCCTGGGGTTGTTAAAAGGGAGATGAATGAAAGGGAGCTTATTAAGGCGATTGAAGACAACGCCCTTGATTACCAACATTTATTTTTTCGCCGGGCCTTTGTTGAATTTAAGCAAAATGGGAAGTCACAGGCTGTCAGGGCCAATATTTACATACGAAAGGACTCGGCCATTATAGTTTCTGTAATTCCTGTGATGGGTATCGAAATGTATCGTCTCCAGTTATCTAAAAATGAGATTATTGTATTAGACCGTCTTAACCGTAAGGTGATGCGAAGTGATTATAAAAGCCTGTCTCAACGATTTTTATTTGATTTTAATTTTCTACAGTTTCAGCAGATTCTCAGTAATGGTGTTTTTGTTTTTCCCGAAGGTCGTGGTTCCTTAAGATCTTTTAAGATGCAACGTGATTCTATGTCATATTTGCTTACTTCCGGAACAAATCAAGACGGTAGCCATCAGTATTTGCGGTTTATGCCCGATGCGTACAGACTATTATCCTCTGAGGTACAGTTTCCGGATCGTGATATTGTTATGGAATTGGCGTATTCAGATTTTCTAAAGGTAGATGGAGGGTTTTTATTTCCCAGCCTTATTTTTATGGAGGGGCAAAGACTTCAGGATAGTATTACACTCAGCATTCAACTTTCATCCATTGAAGTAGATGGGAGTCAAAGTTTAAATTTCTCTATACCAAGTGGATATGACGAAGTTCATTTTTAAATATGTTTTTTTTGTTATTATTTTTTTGGGGTGGACTCACTCTGCTTCTGCTCAGGTAGTAGAGGATCTTCAATCAGAGAGGGAAGCTTTGCTGGAGGAAATAGAACGTTCGCGCCGTGATTTAGAAAAGACGCGTTCTTCTAGAGCTCGATCTCTTCGGGAGATGCAATTATTGCAAACTGAAATTTCCGTACGTGAAAACGCGCTGCTTACTTTGCAGCGTGAAATAGACGATTTGGATGGTAATATAGATCACTTACAGCAAGAAATCAATCAAATTGAAAATGATCTTGATCAATTGAAACAAGAATATGCACGTCTTATGCAAGACTCCTATCTTCGTAAAAACGCCCAGGACGAACTGGTTTACTTTCTTAGTGCTGCCGATTTCAGTTCTTCCTATCGTCGTTTTAGACTTCTTAAAGAGTACAGTGATTATAGGCGCAAGCAAGGGCTGCTTTTGGTTAAAAGTCAATCAAAACTAAAGGGTTTGCAAAGGGATATTGGTCAGCAAAAAGCGCAGAAAGAAGCTGCCTTGCAACAAATCGAAGTAAATTTAAAGTCCCTTTCAGCTTCCCGTTCAGATTATCAGCAATTACTTCGTAAATTACAACAGGATGAATCCTGGTTAAGGTCCTCAATAAGTGATTTAGAAGCTAAGGCAAAGAATTTGGAAAACAGAATTTTAGAATACATTCGAAGTTCGCAAGCAGGGCTAACGGGTACCGATTTTGAAGATTTTAAAGGTAAGCTCATATGGCCAGTTAGTAAAGGGTTAGTGATTAGCGCTTTTGGTGAACATCCCCATCCGGTACTAAAAAGTGTTACCATTAAAAATAATGGCCTCGATATACAAAGTATTTCCGATGACAAAGCACTCGCTGTTCACTCGGGTGAAGTAAGTCGAGTGGTTGGCATTCCCGGATATAATACAGCCATTTTGGTTCGTCATGGCAAATATTTAACTGTTTATGCCAATCTTCAGGAAGTGGTTGTAAAACAAGGGCAACAGGTGCAGGCTGGTCAGGTTTTGGGTCGTATCTTTTTAGACGATAGCACCAATTCCAAAGTGCTACATTTTGAACTTTGGCAAGAAAACCAAAAATTAGATCCATCTTCATGGTTAAAGCCATAAAGGAGTTTTTTTTAGAAACTTCTTTTGATTTTTTAAGTATAAAGGGGTAATTGTTTTGAACACTCCTATTTTTGGGTAAGTAAATAATACTTAAATGAGTAAGATTACCATTCATTCTGACATTTCAAATATTAGTCTCGTCGAGAAGTTAATCGACGATCTTTCGCAACAGTATGCTTTTCATTCTGATGTATATGGTAAATTGTTGTTGGCTGTAGTTGAAGGTGTTAACAATGCCATTGTACATGGCAACAAAATGGTAGCAGAGAAAAAGGTGTCGATATCCTACGCGGTGGAAAGCAATCGTATTTTATTTACGATTAGTGATGAAGGAGAGGGTTTTGATCATACTGTACTTCCTGATCCTACCACTCCTGAGAACATTGAAAGAACCCATGGAAGAGGAGTTTTTTTAATGAAGCATCTTGCCGATGAATTGGCCTTTAGTGATAAAGGAAACGAGGTGAAACTCACTTTTAAGTTTTAAGTTGCCTTTGGAACACATTTATGGAACACAACATCGAGTTTTTTACACAAGATGTAGATTTGCCGGCCATAGATTATTCATTGGTCCGTGCAGGCTTAAGTAATCTTATCGAGCACCACGGTCTTAGTTGTGGACCACTAAGTGTGATATTTTGCGATAACAGCTACCTCCTTAAGGTTAATCAGCAGTTTTTGGACCACGACTATTATACGGATATTATTACCTTTAATTACTCCTCTAAACGCATTATTTCCGGCGACCTCTTCATCAGTATACAAATGGTCGATGATAATGCACTTCGTTTGGGCGGAACGTTTCAATCTGAATTGAGTCGGGTTATTATTCATGGGGTTCTGCATCTGTTGGGTTACGACGACCATAAGGAAAGCGATATTAAGACGATGCGCCAACAAGAAGAAATTTGGCTGAATCACTTCTCGGAACTAGCTGGTTAGTATGTTTTTAATCAGTAAGTTACAGTCAGATCGACGCACTGTTTTTAATTCTTACTCTCTTTGTCTTATATTCTTGTTCGGCTTGTGGGTTTTTGTGAAAAGCTACAAGCCTTAATTATGTTTAATAAATTGACCATTAAGCAAATTTGTGTTTTCTTTGTTGTAATGACTGAAACAACTTTTTATAATGGAATTTAATTTTGATGTCGTTGTAGTTGGAGGAGGACATGCTGGATGTGAAGCTGCTGCTGCCGCCGCTGGACTGGGCGCTAAAACCCTCCTTGTGACCATGGATATGAATAAAATGGCTCAAATGAGCTGCAATCCGGCTGTAGGAGGTATTGCCAAGGGTCAGATTGTTAGGGAAATAGATGCGCTTGGAGGTTTTATGGGGTTGGTTACCGATGCCTCCTCTATTCAGTTTCGTATGCTCAATCGCAGTAAAGGACCTGCCATGTGGAGTCCCAGGTCACAATGCGACCGTATGGTGTTTTCACAAAAATGGCGAGAGACGCTGGAACAACTTCCTAATCTTTATTTCTGGCAAGATGCCGTTGTGGATTTAGATTTGGAAGAGGGCAAAATTGTTGGGCTATTGACCAAGATGGGTGTTCGCATATCTGCTAAAGCGGTTGTGCTGACTACCGGAACCTTTATGAATGGACTCATGCATGTGGGTTCCCTTCAAATGGAAGGTGGTCGAATGGCAGATTCAGCTTCTTATGGACTTTCCGAGAAAATGCTCTCTGCTGGCTTTAGGGTAGGTCGAATGAAAACAGGCACGCCAGTTCGCGTTGATGCGCGCACCATCGATTTTTCGAAGCTGAGCGAACAACCCGGCGAGGAGGGCCATTATAAATTCAGTTATTTGCCTGTTAATAATAGAATACTGAAGCAGCGCAGTTGCTACCTCACCTATACCAATCCCTCTGTACACGGCATTATTAACAGTAAGTTGTACGAGAGTCCCATGTTTAATGGAACCATACAAAGCTTAGGTCCGCGCTACTGTCCCAGTATCGAAACAAAGATTGTAACTTTTGCCGAAAAGGAAATGCATCAGCTTTATCTTGAGCCTGAAGGCGAAACGACCATTGAGTATTATCTGAATGGTTTCAGTTCTTCTTTACCTATGGAAACCCAATTTGCAGCCTTAAAAAAAGTTCCTGGTTTGGAGAACGCCAGTTACTTTAGGCCGGGTTATGCCATTGAATACGATTTTTTTGACCCCACACAGTTACAACCCACCTTGGAGACCAAATTAATCAATGGACTGTATTTCGCCGGTCAAATCAATGGCACAACCGGATACGAGGAAGCCGCCGCTCAAGGACTCATGGCCGGGATCAACGCCGTGCTTTCACAGCGAGGGGAAGATCCATTTGTCTTGAAAAGAGATGAAGCCTATATAGGTGTTTTAATTGATGATTTAATTACCAAGGGGGTAGATGAACCCTATAGAATGTTTACCAGTCGTGCCGAATACAGGATATTGCTGCGACAAGACGATGCCGATGTGCGCCTAACGCCTAAAGGCTTTGCTTTAGGATTGGCCAGTAAGGAACGATACGATCTTTTGCAGGAGAAAGTGGCTTTGCGTGACGACCTAATTGATTTTATGAACAAGTTTTCGATCCGAGGCAAGGATGTAGATTCCTATTTGCTGAAAGTTGGAACTTCGCCCTTGAATCAGGGCATAAAATTGATTGATCTAATATCTCGCCCTCAAGTTCGTTTGACGGATTTGCTGGATGAGCTTCCCGACCTGGCTGCCTTTTGTTCTGAATTCCCTGTAGACCGAAAAGAAGAGATTATTGAGGCTGCTGAAATAAACATTAAGTACAAAGGATATATTCAAAGGGAGCGTTTAATTGCCGACAAGTTGAGCCGCTTAGAGCATTTAAAAATTAAAGGCAAATTTGATTATGAAAAGCTCTTGACCATAAGTACCGAAGGTCGTCAAAAGCTTAAGCGTATCGACCCTGAAACCATTGGGCAAGCATCACGCATTAGTGGGGTTAGCCCCAGCGATGTAAATGTATTGCTTGTCTTGTTGGGGAGGTAGGGCTGTTCCACGTGGAACTAATTGCTTGGTTGGTTTTGGATCCAACTTTTTTGTTTCCTGTTTTTGGATTGACTAAGCGTGGTTTGTTTAATTCTTTAACTTGGTATCGCTCTTAATGGGATTAGTCTGCTTAAATCATAAGTTTTTGCGATACGATAATTAAGGCCAACAAATAGAAACAAGCGCAAAGAAAACAGATGAGATAAATACAAAATTGTTTTTCAAACAATTTTAGAGTGGATCCTCAGATTTCGAAGATGGCGAGCATTGTAAGGGATATTTTAGTACTAATGCAGTTTAGATGAAGCGACAATAATTGATTTTTGGCTGAGTTTTGTAGATGGGGCAAACTGTTTTTTTTTGAATTTTATTTTTTGGGGGTGTACGACTTTTACTCAATCTGACACCCTCGTTTTTGACGGATTTTATAGTGCTTTGTATTTTGATCGTTTTAGGCCGATTTATTTGCCTTATTATTTCGCCAGGAGTCAGCAGTATTTTAATTAGTTTATTTGTTTTGGCATGAAAATAGTTCGAGGAAATGTTGTGGACATTCACAACAGACGTGTTTTTAAAGGGGAGGTTCATATTGCAGAGGGACGTATCGTAGATATTGTGGAAAAGCCTGTAAAAAGTGAGTCCTATATTGTTCCTGGATTTATAGATTCCCATGTACATATTGAGAGTTCGATGTTGACCCCGGCTGGTTTTTCCGAGTTGGTGGTTCCACGTGGAACTGTGGCCGTCGTAACCGATCCACATGAAATTGCCAATGTTCTGGGAGTGGCAGGCGTAGAGTTTATGATCGACAACAGCGCAAAGACCCCCTTAAAAACATTTTTCGGTGCTCCTTCTTGTGTTCCAGCTACACCCTTTGAAACCTCCGGTGCTGTCGTGGGCCCTTCCGAAGTAGAGGTTCTGATGCAAAGAAAGGATATTTGGTTTTTGTCTGAAATGATGAACTATCCAGGTGTGGTTCATGATTCGGAGGAGGTGTTGGCCAAGCTAAAATCTGCAGCGGACAGCGGAAAGCCTATTGATGGGCATGCCCCCGGTCTTAAAGGGGCCGATCTAAATAAATATGTTTCTTCTGGAATTTCTACCGACCACGAATGTGCAAATCTACAAGAAGCCCTTGAAAAGATTGGTCTGGGAATGAAGATTCAAATTAGAGAGGGTAGTGCTGCACGTAATTTTGAGGCCTTACATTCCTTGTATACCAACTATGGTGATCAATTGATGCTGTGTACCGACGACAGTCATCCTGATGAAATTCTTAATCATGGCCACATCGACCGTTTGTTGCGTAGGGGCATCAAGGAGTTTAATTTGGATGTTTTTGATCTTTTGCGTTCCGCCAGTCTGGTTCCGGTACTTCATTATAATCTGCCGGTAGGTTTGCTGAGGGTGGGGGATTCGGCCGACTTTGTGGTAGTAAACAATCTTAGTGATTTCGCGGTAGAAGCCACCTATATTGACGGAAAAGAGGTTTATAATAAATTAGGGGGCCTGTCTTTTTCGCTCCCAGAGACAGATCTCCCCAATAAATTTAATGCCCGTATCCCTGAGCCGGAAGATTTGATGCTTAGGATGCCTTCCGATGATGCACGACTGCGAGTCATTGAGGTGGAAGATGGCGAGTTGCTTACCGGAACCTATTTTTGGCAGCCTGCAGCTAAGAAAGGGGATCTTATTGAAGCTTCCCTTCAAGAGGATATTCTTAAAATGGTTGTTCTTAATCGCTACACCCCAGCTCAACCATCCGTAGGTTTTGTAAAAAACGTCGGGCTTAAAGAAGGAGCCATAGGCGGCACCATTGCTCACGACAGCCACAACCTAATTGTAGTAGGCACCAATGATGAGGATATCCTTGCGCTCTTAAAGGACTTAATCTCTTCGGGGGGAGGTATCGGTTGGCGGTCCAGGGAGCAAGCTGAAATATTACCCCTTCCCATTGCCGGACTAATGAGTCCAAAGCCGGGTAAGCAGGTGGCTGAAGCTTATGTTTCGCTGAGCCAACAGGCGCGTGCTTTGGGAACCTCCTTAAAAGCACCTTTTATGACACTGTCGTTTTTGTCCCTTTTAGTCATTCCTTCCTTAAAGTTGGGTGACCGGGGTTTGTTCGATGTTGACCAGTTCTCTTTTGTGTCCCTTTTTGAATAAAGCGATCTGCTGTGTTGCAAAATCCGCAAATAGAAGTCTTGCGTGGCATTATTGCTGTTCTTCCAGCCGGCCCTGGTGTTTATCAGTTTTTTGATGAGCACAATCGCATTATTTATGTCGGTAAAGCCAAAAATCTGAAAAGGAGGGTGGCTTCCTATTTTAATCGGGAACCCGATAATGGGAAAACCCGTGTTTTGGTTAAAAAGATTCGGGACATCCGTCATATTGTGGTCAACTCAGAAGAGGACGCCTTGCTTCTGGAAAACAATCTAATAAAGAAGTATCAACCGCGCTACAATGTACTGCTTAAAGACGATAAGAGTTTCCCCTGGATTGTCATACGAAATGAACCTTTCCCGCGGGTACATCAAACTCGGCAGTTTATTCGAGACGGCAGCCAGTATTTTGGACCTTATACCTCTGTGGTGATGGTCCGTACGCTTTTGGAACTTTTTCGTCATTTGTATCCGCTGCGCACCTGTCGTCTACAATTGAGCCACGACAACATTGCCCAACAAAAATTTAAACGTTGCCTGGAGTATCATATTGGAAATTGTAAAGCACCTTGTGAAGGACTGCAAAGTGAAGCAGATTACCTTACTTATATAGAAGACATCCGTAATATTCTTAAGGGAAACATTCAGTCGGTGCTTCGCTATTTGAAAACGCGTATGCATGAAATGGCTGCAGCTTATCGTTTTGAAGAAGCGGAATCCTTAAAACAAAGGATTCTGATTTTGTCGGGTTTTCAAAGTAAATCTACCATTGTAAATCCAAAGATTGACAATGTAGATGTCTTCAGTTTGTTGAATGATGAAAAATCGGCCTACGTCAATTTTTTGCGTATTATGAATGGGGCCATTATTCAGGCCCACACAGTAGAAATAATGAAAAGGCTCGAGGAAACGAAGGAAGAATTGCTGGCTTTTGCCATTGTTGACATGCGGGAACGCTTCAACAGTACGGCCCGCGAAATTATTGTTCCTTTTAAACCAAGTGCCGACCTCCAAGAGGTGGAGTTTACTGTTCCGCAAATTGGAGATAAAAAGAAATTGCTTGAATTATCGGAGCGTAACGTGAAGTATTTCCGTCTGGAAAAATTAAAACAGGAGGCCAATCAATTGAAAACGCCCAGACATGTTGTGTTGTTGGAGCAGTTACAAAAGGATTTGCGTTTAAAGAAACTTCCGGTGCACATAGAGTGTTTTGACAACTCCAACATTCAGGGGGCCTATCCGGTGGCTGCTTGTGTTGTTTTTAAAAACGGAAAGCCTGCTAAAAAGGATTATCGGCATTTCAATATTAAGACCGTAGTTGGGCCCGATGATTTTGCTTCTATGGAAGAAGTCGTTTTCCGACGCTACAAACGCTTAAAGGAGGAGGGGAGTTCACTCCCACAATTGATTGTTATTGATGGGGGTAAGGGTCAGCTAGGGGCTGCGGTAAAAGCACTAAGATCCTTGCGTTTGGATGACGAAATCAGCATTATTGGCATTGCCAAACGTCTGGAAGAAATCTTCTACCCGGGAGATCCGGTTCCTCTTTATCTGGATAAGAATACCAGTTCCCTGAAAATTATTCAGCATTTGAGAAATGAGGCACACCGTTTTGGAATAACTTTTCACCGCGACAAGAGAAGTAAGGGGGCCTTAGTTTCTGAATTGGAGGATGTACCCGGTATAGGGCCTCAAAGTCAGGAGCTTTTATTGCGTCATTTTAAGTCGATGCGCAACATACGTCAAGCCAGTGTTGACGATCTGGCCAAACAAATTGGTCAAGCCCGTGCCCGTAAACTGAGGGATTGGTTGGATGGAAAGAGCTAGCACAAAAACAACTTATATATACTTGATTTACAAAATTATAAGATAATTATTTATATAAAAGAATTAATTAATTCACTGGCCGGTAAGGGCAGTATGTTCTCCTCCTTCAGCAATATTTCAAACAGGCTGGTTTTGTCGTGATAACAGCCTTTTAGTTTATTTTCCAGGATGCTTAAGTGTTCTGTGGGCTGATGGTTGCCTTTGATCTCTGCTTGTGTTATTCTCCCCTTTTCTACACGCAGCTTTACCCCCAAAACCAAACGACCGCTTTGAAAGCGTTTTTTAAAGGTGTAGGCTGGTCCATAACGGTAATTCCATTCGCTGTTGTCGTACTTTTCTTTTTTTAGTTGTTCAATCATTTCCAGATCGGTCGTACTAAAGCTGGCTTTTTCCCAATCGTTATTATGACGCAATAAATCCTCCACCAGGTTGTGTAAAAATTCGGGGGTCGTCTCCTTTGATTGTAGCAGCTCATTGATGTTCACCACCTCGCTGCGAACCGATTTTACCGCCTTGTCCTCAAAGCGCGTTGGATCACTTTTTAGGCTGCCTGTTAAGCGGTTCAGGTCGGACCGATAAAGAAGTGTTCCATGATGCATTACCCGTCGCTTAAAAACATGACAGGCATTGCCCGAAATCTTTTTGTAGTTAAGTAAGAGGTCGTTTCGTTCTCCGTTACGAGCAGGAAGGCCTCTTCGTTGGAGGGCTGCTACGATGGGTTCAGTTTCTCTTTTAAAATTCACAAGGTCAGAATTATTTCCGTTTCTTATAAAGCAAAAATTTAAGTTTCCTTCATCGTGATATACCGTTCCTCCGCCCGACATACGCCGAAAAACCGGAATATTTTGTTCTTCCAAATAGGGCAGGTTGATTTCGGCCAGTGCATTTTGGTGCTTTCCGATAATCACAGCGGGCTTGTTGATATAAAAAAAGGCATAGTCTTCCTTTTTTTGTCTTAATAGGTATTCTTCCGCTGCCAAATTAAAGGCCGGATCCATAGAGTTGCTGATGATGGTGTGGTTCATTTTTCTTAATTTTACCCAAAATGGGGCATTTTTAAAGTTAGTTTTAGCGGATGAAAGCAGTTGTTCAAAGAGTTGGTTCGGCCACGGTGCGTACCCCGGAAGGGCATTGCCACAAAATTAACAAAGGAATGGTAATTTTGGTTGGGATAACGCATAGTGATGAAAAAGAAGATGTGGATTGGCTGGCACGAAAGATTCTGGGTTTACGAATATTTGATGATGAAGCCGGGGTGATGAATCTCAATTTGGAACAGGCGGGTGGCGAACTGATGGTAGTGAGTCAGTTTACCTTGCATGCCCGAACCAAAAAGGGCAATCGGCCTTCTTATGTGGATGCAGCCGGGGCAGAAAAGGCCATTCCTTTGTACGAATATTTTTTGCAAGTTATGGAAGGTCTCAGCGGACAAGGTGTTGCGCGGGGAGTCTTTGGTGCTCAAATGAGCGTCGAATTGATTAACGATGGCCCGGTTACTTTGATTATTGATACCGAAAATAAATTATAGCATTTGGCCTATGACCATTAAAGAAGCGCAGCGAGCAGTGGACGACTGGATAAAAAATTATGGCGTCCGCTATTTCAGTGAGTTAACCAATACGGCCATATTGATGGAGGAGGTGGGTGAACTGGCACGCCTTATGGCCCGCAAGTATGGAGACCAATCGTTCAAGGAGGGCGAGAATCCGGAGGATTTGCCTGGCGAGATGGCGGATGTATTTTGGGTTTTACTTTGCCTGGCCAATCAAACCGGTGTTGACTTGGATTCGGCGCTGCGGCAAAGTATAGAAAAGAAAACGAGAAGAGATGCGCAGCGACATTTGACTAATTCAAAATTGAAATAGTATATTTTAGACCAACATTTAATAGACCAATCATGGATACCATTCCTTTGTTTGATGAGTTTTTGCAGGATTTTGCTGTACTGCCGGCTTATGATCCCTCGCGCTTTACCCAGTTAAGTGGTGAGGACGATGTGTTAATGCGAATATTTAGCTGTATAGACCTAACAAGTTTAAATACAAGCGACAGCAGTGAGGATATAGAACTGTTTTGTTCCAAAGTTGTGGGCTTTCCGGAGGCATTTCCCGATTTTCCGAATGTGGCTGCAATCTGTGTGTATCCGGTATTTGCCTCGATACTTTACTCCCGTTTGAAGGAGCTTCCGGTTCAACGGGCTGTGGTAGGGGGTGGATTTCCGAGTGCGCAGACTTTTCTGGACAATAAGGTGGCAGAGTGCAGCAAGGCTGTTTTCTTTGGGGCCAATGAAATCGACATTGTACTTTCGGTCGGAGAGTTCTTAGAGGGGAATTATGAGTTGGTTGGCGACGAAATTTCGAGCATAAAAGCGGCCATTGGTTCGGCTCATTTAAAAGTTATTTTAGAGACCGGAGCGCTCGAAAGTCCCGAAAACATTTGGAAGGCCAGTCTTTTAGCCATGGAGGCGGGGGCAGATTTTATTAAGACATCTACCGGAAAACATACACCGGCGGCTACTCCTGAAGCAGCCTGGGTTATGACGCATGCCATTAAGGCTTTTGCTTCTCGGCGTAAAAAGGTGGTGGGATTTAAGCCGGCCGGGGGCATTGTCAGCGTGGAAGATGCGTTGCTGTACTGGCATATCGTTGCCGAGGTCCTGGGTGAAGAGTGGTTGCAGTCTGAACGCTTCCGAATTGGTGCCAGTCGTTTGGCCAACAACTTATTGACGGCCCTCAGTGGCAGAACGCAAAAGTATTTTTAAAAGACTTAAAGGTACAAAGTGGCAGCGTTTGCTACGGGCTGATTATAGCTTACTGCCACGGGCCATTCTTTCAAGTAACTTGCATACTACATATGGGGGAGTCTCTGATTTTGAGACGACCCCGCACTTTTTTAAAGTTTGCGGGTGGTGGTAAAATAAACCAGTTCTTCCAGCGCACTGCGTGTCTCTGATTCGGGATAGCTGTGTAAAATATCCAAAGCCTTGTCGCGGTATTCGGTCATTTTTGCTTTGGCGTAGGCAATGCCGCCACGTTCTTTGACCATTCGCTGGATGGGTGCAATCTTGCGCTCTTTTTTGTGGTGGCGTTTGATGATTTGTAAAGTCTGCCTTCGTTCGGCAGGCGACATCTGATCGAGCACATGAATCAGGGGCAGGGTGATTTTCTTTTCCTTCAGATCGTTGCCTGTTGGTTTGCCCGCAAGGTTGGTCTTTTCATAATCGAGCAGGTCGTCCCTTATCTGAAAAGCCATTCCCAGGCAAGTTCCAAACTCCTGCATTTTGTTCAAGGCCTCTTCTCCGGCATTTACCGAATAGGCTCCTGCTTTGGTACAGGCAGCAATTAGGGTGGCGGTTTTCATACGAATCACTTCGTAGTAAATCTCTTCCGTGATGTTGAGACGTCGCGATTTTTCGATTTGAAGCAATTCTCCTTCACTCATTTCTCGTACGGCATCCGCAACCACTTCGAGCACGCCTATCTGTTTGGTTTTAAGTGCGCTGATGAGTCCCGCCGATAAAAAGTAATCGCCCACCAATACGGCAATTTTTGAACGCCAGAGTGCATTAATGGAGAAAAATCCCCTGCGCTGATAGGTTTCATCCACCACGTCGTCGTGAATAAGCGTTGCTGTATGCAACAATTCGATGAGTCCCGCCGCGGTATAACTGGCCTCGCTGATTTCACCGTTTAATTTTGCCGTCAGAAAAACGAGCATCGGGCGCATCTGCTTTCCTTTGCGTCGCAGTAAGTAGTTGGTAATGATGTTGAGCAAAGGAATTTTGGAGTTGAGCTGCTGCTTAAAATAGTGCTCAAACTCACGCATTTCCTTGCTGATGGGGGCTTTTATTTTTGCAGTTGCACTCATTTTTACCGGATAAGTAACAAAAATAGCAATTTGCCGCATAATTCGGCAGCAATGACCTTGTTTATTTGTTGACCTGCTCTGCATGAACAACAGTCGGACAAAGAACTTGTTTTGCCTAAGAAAACATATAGATGTATGTAAATATTTTTAGAATTTCGATATCAACTGAGCAAATCTTGTTATCTTTGCGCAAGAAGGTTTTATTTGTTGTTGACTGTAAGCTTAATCCAGCATTATTTAGTTATGGAGAAGTATTCTTTTAATAAGTCGTCGAATATGAAAATCACCGATCTTCAACCCGAGGTGTTGGAGCGTGCCGCCAGTATGCTCAAAGCCATTGCGCACCCCATGCGCATCGCCATTCTTTCTCACCTGGAAGACGGGAAAAAACTGACCGTAACGGAAATTCATACCTTGTTGAACATTGAGCAAAGCACGACTTCTCATCATTTGGGTATTCTGAAGGATAAGGGGGTTTTGGCTTCCCAACGGGAGGGTAAAAACACCTTTTATTTTTTGCGGCACGACAGTCTCCGCAACATCATCGATTGTGTCAGTAAGTGTTCAGTAGGATAGAGGAGCAGGAAATAATGACAAAAATACGTTTAACCAAAGAGTTTCGCTTTGAAATGGCGCATGCCTTGTACAATTACGACGGCTTGTGTAAAAACATTCACGGGCATTCCTATATTTTGCAGGTAACCGTTTTGGGGGTTCCCGAACAAAATCCCGCCAGTCCCAAATTGGGTATGGTTATGGATTTTGGTGATTTAAAGGCGATTGTAAACCGCGAGATCGTGAACGATCTCGACCATGCCATTGTCGTCAGCAATAAAGTTGCGCCAGAATTGATTGCCTCCTTAGGTCAAATGGGCGAACGTCATTTTATTCTGAATTATCAGCCGACTTGCGAAAACATGCTCATCGATTTTGTTGATCGTTTGCAAAAGGCTCTTCCTCCCCAAGTAGAACTCTTCAGCCTTAAGTTGCACGAAACGGCGAATTCTTTTGCCGAGTGGTATGCCCAGGACAATGCAACAGCATCACCTTTATCTTGATGTTTTTCGGAAATTTTTTATTGAGCGTTTCCTGGCAGGCATGTTCCACTTCGTGATAAAGTCTTTGGAGGTCGGAGGGGGCTAATAAACTTTCGGCTTCGTTGAAAAGTATAATCTTTTTCAGCGCTTTTCTTCCTCGCAGTGACAGTTTTGCTCTTTGGGCCAGTTCCTGAACATAAGCAGGGTCCAACGCAGCGTTTTTGCTGTGGGTATCGAGGGCTCCCCTTGCCAATTTTATGGCTTTTCCAGGCAGAATGCCGATGCTGATTTTTTCAAAGTTGCATTTTATGGCGCAGTGTATTGTCTCTCCGATCAAATTGCCATAGTGTACGAATGCTGTTTCGGTCTGGTCGCCAAAGATTTCTCTATAGAGGTTTTCTCCTCGTTGGCCCGCGGTAGCTACCAATTGGCGATGACCCATAGCTTTGGCGACTTCCATGTGTTTTTGCAGTGCCCCTACAAAGGCGCTGTGCGAATAAGGTCGTACGATTCCTGTGGTTCCAATTATGCTTAGGCCGCCTGTTATGCCAATTCTCGGATTGAAGGTTCTCTGGGCCAATGTGCGGCCTTCCGGAATGAAGGGACAAAGAATCCACCCGCCTTTGTAACCATAGCGTTGCGCCAAAATTTTTAGATTATGAACCATCATTTTTTTGGGCCCTTCATTGATGGCGGGCTCTCCGGGAGGGCAATTTAGCCCGGGTAGCGTAACCAGGCCCACGCCTTCTCCTCTTTCGAACCTTATTTCTGAAGAGGAGAGGAGTTTTACCCTGCATCCAATTACAGCAGCATGAGTTACATCCGGATCATCACCTGCATCTTTAATTACAGTACAACTTGCTGTATTGTTCAGTGGTGCAGCTTCTGCATAGATTTTTTGCTCTACCTCAGCCCCATCTGGCAGAAAAAGTTTGGTTTGCGCTGGACATTGGTTGGTCATTAGCCATTCAAATGCGCCCAAGGCTGCTGCTGTAGCACAAACTCCTGTGGTGTAGCCGTTTCTTAGGGGCAAGTCTGGTTGTCGTTTGGTTCGTCGCATTCGCAACAACAATTGATGGAGTTCAGAAATTTGATAAACCAAATGCGCATACCTTGGTAGTTTTGGTCGTTTTATAATCCATAAAGGCAGATTATTATACGCTGCTGTATCTATTTTTAGTTGAAGATATCCGCTGGTACCACTTTCTTTGCTTATGAGTAAAGAGGGATCTATATATTTCAGCATTTGATTCAAATTCTGTGCATTCAGATGGGCCGGAGCAGGGTGAAGATGGGCTTTTGGTACACCGGTCTGTAAGCCCTTCTGAAAGGAAAGTGCCGAATCGAGAATGCGAAAATGGATTTTGTGGGGGCTTTTGAGTGTTTGAAAATGACCTATGGTTTGTACACCGGTTAAGGCCAGAATGCGTTGTATGGGCAGTTTCTCGAGGGCGTCCATCATCTGGGGCCAGGATTCGAATACCCTCAGGTGTCGTTGCTCTAGAGACAGCTCAGGGCGTTCGATTCGGATGGCAGTAAGTCCGGTTATTTGTGCGGTGTTTGTTACATTCTTGTGTAATTGTTCTGCAAACGGATGGCCAGCGTCGATCAACAGACTGATATTTTCTTGACGGCATAATTTTACCATGGCAGGTTGGTCCAGTAGTCCCCATTGGTGCTTCCCCTTTACGCTTTGGTTGCCAGGTGTACGGGTATGGTACAGATAGGGCATTCCCAGGTGGTCCAGCAGATGCGCTGTTGCCCTTCCCTCTGTGGTGCCTCCAAAGAGTAGAATCATGGTCGAAAGAGGTGTTTAAAATCAGGATGGTACAACTGAGATTTCCCTTTCCGGTTATCGATGGCCTGGCCTACGACCAATAAGGTAGTAAGATGTAATTCGCTGTCTTGCATTTTTTCGGTCAGCTGATTCAGCTTACAGCGGATGATTTTTTGCTCTGGCCAGGTGAGTTTATGGCAAATGGCTACGGGGGTATGGGCCGGATAAGATTGCAGCAGGTCCTTTTGAATCTGTGCTGCCATGGCGGCACTCAGGAAAAGGCAGAGGGTGCTTTGCGATTTGGCCAGATTCGTAAGCGATTCGGCTGCTGGAGTAGGGGTTTTCCCCGCGACTCGGCTCAGGATGATGGTCTGGGTGCCGTTGGGAATGGTAAACTGAGATTTTAGCATTGCAGCAGCGGCCTGAAAGGAGCTGACGCCCGGTACAATGGCGTAAGGAATGGCGAATTGGTCTAAGACCGCCATCTGTTCCTGAATGGCTCCGTAAATACATGGATCTCCCGTATGCAGACGTACGACCTGTAGTTTGCGATCGCAAAATTCCTTCATTAAAGCGACTTGTCCGGGCAGATCCATTTCGGCAGAATTTTTAACGAGACAACCTGGTTTTACCTCGTGGGTAAGAATTTCCGGAACCAGGCTGCCTGCGTAAAGGAGCAAGTCGGCGGTTCTAATCAGTTTTTGGCCCATAACGGTGATAAAGTCGGGGTGGCCCGGACCGGCACCTACAAAATGAACAAAGCCTTTTCGCTCGTATTGGGACGACAAGGCCAGGGCGATGGTTGCACTTTGGGGCCCTGCTTTTAGCTTTTGTTTGCCGACGAGTAAGGTGTTTTGTGCCATTTCACAGGCTGCTGCCTCGGCTACCGAAGGACTGCCCGTCTCTTTTTCGGCCCGAATGGACGGGTGAGGTACCGTATGTTTCCGGAGGGTGTCGGCTTCAAAATAATGCAGGGGGACTTCGAATTTCTGACTCAAGACTTTTAGGGCTTTTTCTTCTTTTTTGAGGCTTATGGAACCTATGCCTGCCAGTGCGAGAGGGGAGAGTTGTTGTTGACTTAAACTGTCGCGTATTGTTTCGTACAGTAGAGGTCCTGAAATGTTCTTTTGACAACCCACGCCAAGGTAAAGTATGGGCGGTCGAAAAAATATACCTTCTTGATTATCAAATCTGTTGAATGGGCTGACGACAATTAAAAGTTCAAAGGTCTCTGGATGGAGGTCTTCTTGTTGATAAAAGCAGGTGACGTGATCCGGCAGGCTGTTTTCCAAATACAAGGTTCCGGAATCTCTGGCTTCGAGGAGGAGTGCAGTAGGAGCTCCGTTCACAAAACGGGCCATCAGCTGGTTCAGGTTTCCGCGCACTTCGGTTTTCCAACCAAAGCGCCGGGCGAGCAAATCCAGCGGCCACAGATTCAGACTTTCACTGGCTGTGCTCAGTACCGGCAGGGCACCCAGTCGCGCAGCCAGTTTTTGGGTTAAGCGGTTGGCATCGGCCTGGTGGCCGCCCAACACCGTTTGTACAAAGCGGCCCTGCACATCGGTATTGAGCAGCGCCGGGTCACTTTTTTTGTCTCTGAGATGAGGGACAATGTTGCGGACACAAATGCCCAGGGCTCCGATAAAAAGGATGGCCGAATAATTCCGGGTGATGGCTGCGAGGTCGGCTTCTTTTATGGGAAAGACATCGGCTTTCAGGCCGTTTTTAAGCAGGTCTACCGCTAAGGCCTGACCCGCAGCCGAAGCATAAAGCAGGGCCCATTGAGTAAGGGAATGTTTTTTTTGTCGCATGGCGTGTCGTTATTTTTCTTTTGGTTTTTGTGCAAGTATAATGTTTATGGGTTGATGGGGTGCAAGTTGCACCTGGTAGGAAGTAGTGATGGGGTATTGGTGCTGTGCCAACCATTGGCAAAAGCGCTCCTTGCTTTGGTTGCTTACCGCATTAAAGGCAAGTACCCCACCAACCTTTAATTGGTTGTGAATGACATCGAGGAGCGCAGTCATTTTTCCACCATAGCCACCCAGAAACACTGCATCTGGTCGATCTGTCTGCAGGCCCCCGCTGGATAAAAAGTCGCCTTCTACGATTTGAATGCCCGGAGCGCCAAAGCGACGTGCATTGGCTTTGATGAGTTGTTTGCTGTTGACCCTTTTTTCGAAGGCTGTGACCAGCAGATGAGGTGCCTGTAATTGTGCTTCAATGGCCATACTTCCTGTGCAGGAGCCCACATCCCAGAAGACCCTGCGTCGTGAAAGTTGCATGGCCGCCAATACGGTCAGGCGTACGGGCAATTTTGTTATCATGTTTGGTCGACCCTCCAGGTGAATAAATTCACTTTCATCCAGGCCTTTGTGTGGGCCAAAGCCGCTTTCTTCGCCGGCTTGCAACAGCAAGCAGTTGGGATGGTCAAAACTTTTGTCTTTTATTTCGTCAAGGGTTCCCTCCGTTATTTTTTCAGCCGTTCCCCCCATTCTTTCTCCTACCGTCATATGGTAGTGTCCATAGCCATATTCCAACATTCGCTGAGCTATGATTGCCGGTGTCTTTTTTCTGTCGGTGAGTATCGCCAGCTTTCTTTCTCCCATAAGCAGGCAACGATCCAGTTCCTTCCAGGGTCGGCCGGTTAAGGAAACACAACGGAATAGACCAAAGTTCTGCCTCAGTTGCATGGCCAAAAGCTGGAGGGAGCCGGGTGCAGGGTGGTTTTCTATTGTAGCCTCAGGGAAAGATCTTTGAATGGTATTGCCTATACCAAAAAATAAAGGATCGCCTGAAGCAAAGATCACCACTGTTCCGTCGACCTTGCTCAGTTGTTTAAGAAAGTCTTTCAGAGGCATCCGGATTTCGATCCAATGGTGTGTGGGTGGCAGAAGGTGCTTAACCAATTCATAATGACGAGTGCCGCCGGCAAACCAATGGTGACTCAATAATAGATTCCTGTGAACCGTTGCCCAGGCAAGTGGTGCTGCATCTGGCATTCCCACTAAAATATAATCGGGTTTGTTTCTTTGCATGTATTCTTTTTACATCCCTTCGCCTGGGTTAAAGGCTTCGGCCTGGTCCCAACTTAAAATTGCATTTACCAGGGTGGCAGCCAGATTACTGCCTCCCCGGTTTCCTTTTATGATGATCTTGTTTGTGGCGGGCAAACCATGTTTTAGTTCAAGCTTTGATTCAAGTACATTGACAAAACCCACTGGGGCAGCTATAATTCCTGATGGTTTCATAAGTCCTTTTCTGCTTAGTTTGATGAGTTCCCTGAGGCCGGTAGGTGCATTTCCGAAAACATATAAAGCATCGGGATGTATTTCCGCGGCTTTGTGCAAGGCCGCCTGGGCACGAGTGATGTTTTTGTTTTCTGCTTTTTCGATGACTTCCGGGTGCGAAATGTAGCAGTGCAGGTGTATGTTGTGGGGTGCCAATACTCCTTTACGAATTCCTGCTGCGGCCATTTCAGAATCGCACACTATATGTGTACTTGCATTCTGGGTGAGCCAGGCATGAAGTTGGCGTATGCTGTTGGCTTGTACCTCGATGAGGGGAGCCAGGCTGAAGTCAGCGGTGGTATGAATAGCATAAAGACTGGCCCAAAGGGTTTCTGCATCCATGTGGTCGGCTCCTTGCAATTGTTTTCGTATGAGGGAGAAGCTTTCCTTCATGATGCGCCTTCCTACTTTGCCTTTCTTTTTTGGCATATTGTTGTATTTGGTGGCGTAGCCTCGTGGCGTAAGAAGTTGTTTGTCAATGCTTTCGGTTTGACTATTGCCAATAATGAGGATCGAAAGCATATCGGCATCTTCTGCTTTCAGGTCTTTCAGTTGTACAATGCGCAGCTCCTGATCGCTGCGACCAACCTGCCGGGCTATGCCAACCGGAGTTTCTGCTTTTCGGCATTTTAAAAACACTTCCTTCAGACGCAGAAGTTGCCAATATCGTTCTTTGCTGGCGGGGTTGTACACTGCTGTAACAAAATCGCCCTTGGCGGCTGCCTCTATTCTGTTTTCGATGGTGGTCCAGGGGGTCAGTAGGTCCGATAGTGAAAGCACGCAGAAATCGTGACCCAGTGGAGCGCCAAAGAGGGCTGCGGCTGCAAAAAGGCTGCTGATTCCCGGGATTATTTCTAATTCGACCACCGACCGGCGCTCCTTTTTCATCTCAAGCAACAGTGGGGCCATGCCATATACCCCGGCATCGCCACTGCTGACCACTGCGGTGGCCAGGCCGCTTTCGGCCCTTTCGAAGGCGCTTTCGGCCCTTTCTCTTTCCTGCATCATTCCAGAACTGATGAGGGTTTTGCCTTCTATTGTTTGGTTTATGAGCTGCAGGTAGCGCTTGTAACCGATGATAACTTCGCAATGGTTAAGCGCGGCCAGAGCCTCTGTGGTCAGGTATTTTTCGTGGCCTGGCCCAATGCCAATGATGTATATTTTTGGGGCTTTCATTTCAGTTGGTTTTCAGTATTTCTTTTTGTTGGAAAAAATATCAGTAGGGAGAAGTAGGGCATGGTTCTGTTTTTAAGGTCACCTGCGTCGTGGGTGAAGAATTGTTCCGGCATACCTGCATGCTCGATGTAGAAAAAGGGTCGATCGCAAGCTGCCAGATGGTCGCTCCACGCGTGGTTCAGTCGAGCGGGTTTCATTACAACTACGCAGCTGTGGGCAGCCAGCTTCCGGTTTACTTCGTCAATGCTGTTTGGAGCTGCAATAATATACAAGCTTTCCTGTTCCTGCACCAGGGGATTTTGGGCCAAGGCGCCGGCGTGTAGCCAAGAGGTGATGCCGGGCACCAAATTACAGGGGTAGTTCGCAGCTTTAGCCCTCGACAACAGGTTCCCAAAGGTGGAATAGAGCATCAGATCCCCTTCGCTCACTACACAGACTGCTATGTCCTTGTCCAATTCTTTTTTTATCTGCAGCCAGGCACTGTCGTAATCCTTTGTTCGTTGGCTGGTTTGCATACTAAAAATCAGTGGCGACAGGCGGGCTTTAAAAGAGTGGGCTTCCAAAATCCGGAGGGCATAGCTGTGGAAACTGCCATCCTTACTGAGGGTGGCAGGGTAAAAAATAACCTGGGCCTTTTGCAGGGTTTTTAAACCCTTCAGCGTCAGCAAATCGGGATCTCCCGGACCGAGGCCTACTGCGGTCAATGGTATTCGTTGGGCGCGCGTTAACAGTGGTTTATTCATTGTACAGAATTTGGGTTATTATAAAAGTGCTTGTGGTCCTGGAAAAGTGATGGGTCTTGTTTCATTAAAAGAATAATTTTTTGAAGCAGTGGTTCTATGGAGGGACTCTGAACCAGACTGGTTTCATCGTAGTGCAGATGAAACAGCGGCACTTCGTGGCCCGTAATTTTTACATGGAGTGGATGAGGATGGTTGGCTGGTGCAGGGGCAATGCCGTGACGGGCCAGTGCCCGTCGCAGTAGAACATAGGGATAGCCATGGCCTTCTACACGGAGTTTTTGAAAGCAACTGTGGCGGACCTGAAACAGGCCTGTTTTGGGATCCATTTCGATGCCGTGGTTTTCGAAGAGCGATTGCAGTTTTCCTTGCAGTAAAAGGTCTTCGGGAGCACCTGTCATTATTCCGGGGCCCTTTCCGAGTAACCAAAGTCGATCGGCCATTTGTAGGGCCAGGTCCAGATCGTGTGTAGTGAGCAGAATGCTTTTCTCGTGTTGCTTGCAAAGTTTTCGAAGCAAATGCATGACGCTTACTCTGGCCGGAAGATCTAAAAAGGCGGTGGGTTCGTCGAGTACGATTAGAGGAGTGTCCTGTGCCAGAGCCTTGGCTATTAAAGCCTTTTGGCGTTCGCCATCACTGAGTTGATTCAGGGGAGACTCCCTTTTGTGGGCAATTCCGGCCATTTCCATGGCCGTCCAGGTTTTTTCATGATCGGCGGGTTTCATCTTGCCCAGGAAATTAGTATGTGGACTTCGGCCCAGGGCCACCATTTCGGCTACGGTAAGCAGGGGATTATCTACCCGATCGGTGAGCACCACAGCGATTTGACGTGCTCGTTCTTTTCGGTTGAGCATTTCAAGGGGTCGACCGTTTATTTGGATATGTCCCGATAGGGGAGGAAGGAAGCCGCACAGACTTTTCAGGAGGGTGCTCTTGCCACATCCGTTGGCACCCAGTAAGCACGTTAGTTCGCCCCTGCGCAGCAGGGCCGAGAGTTGAGTGCTTACTTCTTGTGTTTTCCGGTTTTGGAGGTAACCGGTAGTCAATTGATTAAAGTTTAATAGGGTGGACATGTTGGTAGCTTTTTAATGCTGGAAGCGGCGCGACAAAATGAGGGAGATGATTACGGGAGCACCAACAAAGGCGGTGACCGAGTTGATGGGCAGGGTGGCGTCCATGCCCGGTAAACGTGCTGCGAGGTTACAGAGCAGGGCCGTGGCTGCACCCAAAAGCAGGGTGGCCGGCAGAAGGGTTCGATGATCGCCCGTACGCAGGAGAAATTTGCAAAGGTGGGGTACGGCCATTCCAATGAAGGCAATGGGACCGCAGAAAGCGGTTACTACTGCTGTGAGATAGCCTGCCACCAGCAAGATTATTATACGCGCTTTTGCGGTGTTGAGGCCCAAATTGGCGGCATAGTTTTCGCCCAGAGCCATTAGATTAAGGGTTTTTCCAAGGGTCAGCAACCCCAGTGAAGGGAGCCCTGCCAGCAGAATGAAGATTACCGCCCTTTGGGGAGATAGGCGGGCAAAGCTTCCCAGTCCCCAAATGATGTAGCTGTGGAGATCTGTTTCGGAACTGAAAAATTTGAGCATGCTTACCAGCGAACTCGACAAATAGCCCACCATTATTCCTATAATCAGGATGCCCAGGGTACCGGGCAGACGCAGGGAAGTTCCTAAGATGAGCAACAAAATGAGTAGCGCTCCTGTGAAGGCCGCAGCAATGACCAACAACTCGCCCCAAAGTGCAAAATGTCGGAACAGCGTGCTGAGTTGGGGACCTGCCAGCAGAATAACAAAAGCAACGCCCAGACTGGCTCCGGAGGAAATCCCCAGTACCGAGGGCCCGGCCAGAGGATTTCTGAATAGCGTTTGGAGCATTAAGCCAGCCAGCGCCAAGGACATACCTGCTCCCGTGGCTACAAGCGCTTGTGGGAGTCGGGTACGTGTCACGATATTAGCATGTATTTCTCTTTGCCATTCGTCGCCCTCATCGCCCCCAAAAAAGAAGTCCAAAGGAATGTTTACCGAACCCCAAACGAGGTTGGCCAGGAAGGACAATGCAACCAGGAACAGCAAAAGCAGGAAAAGAAGGTTCTTCTGCGGGAGGATCCGCGTTTTTAGGGGGATAAGCGTAGGGCGCATCAGTTTATTTTTTGGTAAAAGAAAGGTTGATGATGGGGCAATAATTGGGGATGAAAGTGATGGATGTAATCGGCCAAAATCCAATGGGGCTTAACCGGTCCCAACTCGTAGTAGGGCCGGTCGTGGATGTTGCAGTAAATGATTTGTCCATTTTTAAAGGCGTCAAAAAGTGGGTAACGGTGGTCTTCTGCGGCAAATTGGCTGAGGCTGTAGTTGCCGGGTACGTTGGAATAGATGCGCCAGAAATCGGCCCGGGCAGCCCGCTGGTACACTTGTTCAAAGTCGACCCTCAAGGCGCCGCGTTCCAGGTTGTCGGCAAAAAGGTAGGAGGCTCCGGCATCGGCAAAATAGTGGGCGTAAAAACTCTTTCCGCCCGGCACATACCAAACATTTCCTTTTAATCGACCCGAGAAGATGGTGGGACGCTGGTCGATGGAAGCCGTAAGTTTTTTCAGTTGCAGGTAGGCTTTCTCAGTTTGGGCAAAAAGGCTGTCGGACCGGTGCACTTCAGATACAAAGCGACCGAATAAGCGCAGCCATTCTGCTCTGGCCAGTGGAGTTTCTTCGTAATAGGCAGGCACGGGTACCAGCGGAAGTCCCAGATGCTGCAAGGCTTCGTAACCGCCTGTTTTATAGGGAGACACGAAAACCACGTCGGGTCTTAAGGCCATCAGCAATTCTCCGTTGAAATGACCCTCCTTGCCAACTTGAAGGATTTCACCATTCAGAATACGGGCCCTGATGGTGCTGTCGTTCAGGTGACGAAAGCTGTTAACGCCTACAATTTTATCGCGGGCATTTAGTTCCAGGAAGTACCCCATGTAGGTGCTTGAAAGGCACACGATTCGCTTTAAGGGCAGCTCTAATGCCGTGGTGCCATCGGGGGCCTTGGCCCCAGGCTCCATCAATGCCACTCTGGCAAGGACCTGGGTTGAGTCGGCCGGTTCCATCAGGTAAATGAGCGTTCCTCCGGCTATGGCCTCTATTCGGAATCCACTTGCATATTTTATCTCAGTTTGCCCAAGGGACTGCTGTGGTGACCTTGCCGGAGACGAACAGGCGTTCAGGAGGACCAGGATCAGCCCGGCCAAAAGGCGGTTGTTTCCTTTTGTTTTCATGACAGTGGGGATTCAGCGATTGAAAGCAATTTGAAGACTCAGTTGAAGGCGGCGCCCCGGATCGATGTTTGCGTAGTTGCTTCCGAAGGGGCTGTTGTCGGTTTGGTCAAAGAGGTTGCGAATGCCCACGCCCAGGGTCAGGGGCAGTTTGGGATGTTTTTTGAAGGTATGCAGACTGTTTAAGTCCCATTGCTGATAAGCTTTGCTGTTGCCATCTGCAAAATATTTTTCTCCTTCGTAGCGTCCGTTGAGCGAGAGTCGAAGTACGTAGCTTTGCCAGGTGCGGTTCCAGCCCAGGCGACAGGTGGCTGCATGTTCGCTGATTTTCGGTAGGGGTAAGTAGGGGGCTCCAGCTTCGCTGCGACCGCGGGCATGGGTATAGCTGTAGGCCAGCGACAATTGGAAGTCTTGTGCAGGACGCCATTCCGTCATGGCCTCCACTCCGCGGGTGTAGGTTTCACCCAGGTTTTGGTAGCGCTTTTTGTTGCGGATGCCTTGCTGATACTCACTTTCGGTGATGACTTCATCCAGAAGCTGGAGCTCAATCATTTTGCGTATGTCGTTGTAAAACCCGCTCAAGACCAGGGAGAAGTTGGTTTTAACGTACTCGGCAGAGAGACTGGTGTACATTCCGGTTTCAGGCTCCAGCTCGGTGTTCCCGTAGGTTTGTAACCCCCGTGACGATAAGGCAGAATAGTAGAGTTGAAGCAGCGTGGGCGTTTTGTAACCTGCGCTCACATTGGCTCTGAAGCGAAAGGGCCCCGGTTTGTATTGAAGCGCCACCTTAGGCGCACTGTGGTGACCGTAGTCTTCGTGAAAAGAGTGTCTGAATCCCACCACCAGGTCCAGCTGCGGCAATGCAGCCCATTCTTCCTGGATCCATAAGCCCAATTCTTGTTTTTGTACCTTCCCGGTTCGCTGCACCCCGGTCTTAGGTAAATTGGGGCTCTCCATGTGATGGCCCTGCCACTCAGCCCCAATAATCAGTTGCTGCATTTCGCCGGGAAAAAGCTGGGCAACCAGGCGCAGCTGGTTGAGTCTTTGAAGTTTTGATAAATCTTCCTCTCCTTGTTTAAATCCGTCGGTCTCCTGGGTAAACACTTTGGTATAGCTGAAGGTCTGGCTGGTGGTTTCCAGTTTTAGCTTTTGTTGTCTGGCTAGTTGCCAATTCAGGGCGGCCTCCCATTGGTGATCATCAAAACGGTAATCGTTGCTGTAATGGGCGGTGGGTCGAAACAGTTCTCTTTTGTACAAAGCTCCACCCACTTGCACTTCCAAATTTTTGTAGTTATAGACCAGATGCTGATCCAGACGGAAATCTTTCTGGGGGTGCATAGCCATTTTTTTAGTGGGCACCTTTTCTTCTTTCCCCAGTTCCCAGGGACTCAACTGCCAACCGTCGGTGGTTTTGAAGACAAAACCGGTACGGCTGCTGAATCCCTCTTGCTGCCATTGTACCGATGTGCTGCTGCTGCGTGTCCCGAATGCAGAAATTCGGTTCACCGAACTTCCTTGCAAAGGGTTGATCAGCTGGCTGCGTGTAATGATGTTGATCACTCCTCCCATAGCATCGGATCCATAAAGGGCAGCTGCCGCACCCTTAACTATTTCAATTCGTTCTACCTGGTCCATATCGATGCGACTCAGGTCGACGCTTCCTGAAAAATCGCCAATTACCCTTCTTCCGTTGAGCAAAATAAGGATGTAGTCGTTCGATAGTCCATTCATGCTGAGGTTGTTGCCCATTACATTGGGTTGGGTGCTGAAGGAGGGGCTCAACATACTTAAGGCATCTTCGAGAGAGGCGACTTGCAGCGTTTCTATTTTTTGCCGGGTCAACACTTCGGTTTGTATAGGACTTTCGCTCAGGGCATGAGGCGTTGAGGTTCCCGTAATAACGACTTCGTTCAGCTCGTGATTGATGAGACCAGCAGGAGGATTGGGTCCGATATTCTGGGCTTGACTTTTGTTTGCAATGGCGCACAGCAAGGCCAGTGCAAGCATTTTGAATGTTTGCATAAGTAGGTTTAGTAAGTGATTGTCAGATGATTATTTGTAAGCCTTGGTGCTGTTTAAGGAGCGCTGGCCTCAGCAGTTTTCGCTTTTTTTATCCAACGGTCTACGATTTCCGGTATGGCTCCCAGCGGAAGGGGGTGAATTTTTACCGTATAACCTTCTGCTTCGAGACGGGACTTCCAGCTGTCCGATTCCGATCCGGCCATATCGCGCACCACGTGGTCGCCCGCTACGGTCAGCAAGGGCATCACCCAAACGGTTTTACATCCTTTGTCGCTTAAAATTCGAATGGCTCGCTCCAAATCAGGAAAGGCCTCCAGGGTCCCTAAAAGCATTAAGGGGTCTTCTTCCTGCAGGTAGAGTTGGAGTCCGGCATAACTGATATTGGCACCGTGGCCCGTACCATGGCCCATCATTAACCAGGCCTCTTCCGGCTGACGATGGTTTAGGCTGTAACGGGTAAGAATACGGGCAAGCTCCCGGTAATCTTCGTCCGAAGCAAGCAGAGGCCGGCCCAGGTGAATCCTCTGCAGCCCCTTTGGTAGGCCTTCCAAGGCTCGCACAGTCTTTATCAGGTCATGGTATTCGTGCCCCCCGATTACATGCAAGGACTGCATGCTCACCTCCTGGTAACCTTCGTCAGCCAGGCGGGCCAGCGCACTTGCCGGAGAATCGATATGGCGTCCCTGGCTGCGCCATTTTTTGCGGACAAAGGCTGCTGTAAAGGCCCACCGGATATCGTAATCGGGAAAGGCCTCCGCAAAACGTTTTTCGATGCTTTCATAGGTGGCCCAGGCTTCGGGAATGCTTGTTCCGAAAGCGGTCAATATCAGGGCTTTTCGAGGTGTTTGTGCAGGTGTTTTCATGGTACAGAGAATTGGCAGCAGCAAAAAGAACAACAAATAAAACCGAAAGCGGTTGCCGATGGATGGCCATTGAGCTCTTGTTTCTTCGGGTTCAGGCATGACAAAGTGTTTAAAGTTAACAATTTAAAGCCACGATTCCCTGCTGCCTATATATGGGCGCCCATGAAAAAATGTACAGAATAAAGGGGTGATGTCACCAGTTTGTCCTGAACATCTGCTTCTAATCCCGGAAGCAAAGAAATTCGTGTAAAGCTATAAAGGCAGGTCTTCTGACTTTTCCGATTTTCAGCTGCCTTCCCACATTCGCCTTTAAAAAGGCTTACTGCAGTGGCATGAAGAGCTGAAAGCATTTCTGTCGAACGACAGACGGAATTACAGCAGCGGGTACTGTTGCCGATTTTCACGGCATTCCCTTACAATCCCCCTTCGAACAAGAAGGATTTACCAATAGCTGGGGCAAATATAGAGCAAACTTTTTGTTTGTTCCAAATCCTTTTGAAGATTTTTATTTTGTGTAGTACAGGGGTGGTTATGGCTATTTGCCTTTGAATGTGTAAATTTAGCAGCTAAACTATTTTGTAATGGCTGAAGACAGAAAAACACTTTTTTTACTTGATGCTTATGCCTTGATATTCAGGGCTTATTATGCCTTTATCCGGGCGCCAAGGATCAATTCGCGGGGACAGAATACCTCTGCCGCCTATGGTTTTACCAATACCCTGCTCGACATACTTAATAATCAGAATCCCAGTCACCTGGCTGTGGTTATAGACTATGCCGGTCCCACCTTTCGCAATGAACTCTACAAGGAGTACAAGGCCAATCGGGAAGCTACACCGGAAGACATCAAAGCAGCCGTTCCCTATATCCGGCAGATACTGTCGGCCATGAATATTCCTTTGCTTGAAATTCCCGGTTTTGAAGCCGATGACGTCATCGGTACCCTGGCCACAAAGGCCAGTGGCACCGGCTACGATACCTATATGGTTACTCCCGATAAGGATTATGCACAGCTTGTTGCAGAGGATGTTAAAATGTACAAGCCCAAATCTCGCGGCAATGATGTAGAAATTTTGGGTCCCGAGGAGGTAAAGGAGAACTTCAGGGTACAGCAGCCCATAAACGTGATTGATGTATTGGCGCTCTGGGGCGATACGGCCGACAACATACCGGGTTGCCCCGGTATTGGAGAAAAGCGCTCCAAGGATCTGATTGAGAAATATGGCGACATCGATGGCGTATATGCCCATATTGATGAGCTCAGTGGCAAACAAAAGCAGAATTTGTTGGACTTTCGTGAGCAGGTAGAGTTGGCCCGGAAACTGGTCACCATTGTTACCGATGTGCCGGTAGAGGCAGAAATTGCCGATTTTGAACGAAAGGCGCCCGATCTGGATGCCCTTAAGAAAGTGCTCGACGAGTTGGAGTTTCGGAGTCTGTGGGAACGCATCGGTGGCGGCAAAGCAGCTCCCGCCAAAAGCAACCCGGCGCAGGGGTCTTTGTTTTCGGAGGAGCAACTGCCCCAGGCTGCCGTTGCAGAAACACTTAAAACTATAGATGAAGTAAAGCACAATTATTATCTGGTCGACAATGAAATGGCCTTGGAGTCCCTAGCTGTGGAGCTGGGTATGCAGGAGGCCTTTTGCTTCGATACAGAGACCACTGGTTTGGATGTGCGCGACAGCGCTCTCGTCGGCATCGCTTTTTCGTGGAAGGCGCACGAGGCCTATTATGTCCCACTGTCCGCCCAACGCGAAGAGGCGGCGAAAGTCCTTGCCGTATTGCAACCTGTTTTGGAAGAAGAGGGAATACAGAAAATCGGGCAAAACTTAAAGTTTGATGCCCTTATGCTGCGCAGCTACGGCATTAAACTGGCCGGTCCCTTTTTCGACACCATGGTTGCGCACCATCTGGTGCAGCCCGGGCAAAGACACAATATGGACCATCTTTCCGAGATTTACCTCGGTTACAAACCCGTTTCCATCGAAAGTCTGATAGGTGCCAAGGGTAAGAAGCAGGGCAGTATGCGCGATGTACCCTTAGCGCAGGTGAAAGAATATGCCGGAGAAGATGCCGATTTGACCTTTCAGCTGCGGAACTTCTTACAAAAGGCCCTGGAAGAGGAGCAGCTTACTTCCTTTTTTACAGAAGTAGAAATGCCTTTACTTCAAGTTTTAATTGAGATGGAGGCGGTGGGCGTGAAGATCGATGTCCCGGCTCTTCAGGAATCGGGTAAAGTTCTGGAAGAAAGGTTGACGGCGCTCGAAAAAGAAATCATCAGCATGGCCGGTCGCGATTTTAATGTAAACAGTCCCCGTCAGGTTGGAGAAGTCTTGTTCGAAGATTTAAAGATCGATGCCAAAGCAGGTAAGACAAAGACCGGACAATTCAGCACCAATGAAGAGACCTTGCAAAAGTTGCGCGATAAGCATCCCATTATTGGAAAGATTTTGGAACAAAGAGGGTTGAAGAAACTCTTGTCGACCTATATTGAAGCCTTGCCCAAGCTGGTCGATCCTCAAAGCAGTCGCCTGCATACCAGTTACAATCAGGCGCAGGTGGTTACGGGTCGACTCAGCAGCAGCAATCCCAATTTGCAGAACATTCCTATTCGCGATGAGGAGGGGCGGGAGATTCGTAAGGCTTTTACGGCCACCGATGCAGAGCATGTGTTTTTGAGTGCCGACTACTCGCAGGTGGAGCTGCGGTTGATGGCACATTTGAGCGAGGACGAAGGTATGTTGGCGGCCTTTAACAGGGGGGAGGACATCCATGCCGCTACCGCTGCACGCATTTTTAAGTTGCCTCTCGAGGAGGTCACCAGCGATATGCGACGTAAGGCCAAGACCGCAAATTTTGGCATTATCTATGGCATTTCGGCCTTCGGCTTATCGGAGCGACTCAATATTCCGCGGAGTGAGTCTAAGGCCATAATCGACGGCTATTTCGAAAGTTTTCCGGGGGTGAAACGTTATATGGAGGAGAGTGTGCGACTGGCTCGTGAAAACGGCTACGTGCGTACGCTTTTCGGACGTAAACGCCATTTGCCCGACATCAACTCCCGCAATGCGGTGGTTCGTGGTATGGCCGAACGCAACGCCATCAATGCACCCATACAGGGAACGGCTGCCGACATCATTAAAATGGCCATGGTCGCCATTCAAAATAAACTTAAGTCCGGCAACTTTGGCGCTCGTATGATTTTGCAGGTGCATGATGAACTCAACTTTGACGTGCCCCGCAAAGAATTGGAGGCGCTTAGGGGCCTGGTGAAAGAAGCCATGGAGCAAGCTTGCAGCTTGAAGGTGCCCCTGGTGGTGGATATGGGTGAGGGCAGCTCTTGGTTGGAGGCGCATTAAAAGAACCCAAACACAAATGCTATGGATCTTGTATTGCTTATTTTGGGGATTTTATTTTTGATGGCCGGCTGGGTCGGTTGTGTGCTGCCCGTGTTGCCCGGTCCCCCGCTGGGCTATGTAGCCCTGTTGTTTTTGCATTGGAGCCGCTGGGGCGATTTCAGTCCTTCTTTTTTACTGTGGTCTGCAGTGGCTGCTGTGGTTGTTACGCTGCTCGATTATGTGGTGCCCATTTGGGGCACCAAACGCTTTGGCGGCAGCAAGGCCGGAGTTTGGGGGGCCACTTTAGGTTTGCTGGTGGGTTTGTTTTTTGGTCTGCCCGGTATTATCCTGGGTCCTTTCCTGGGTGCCTATCTGGGCGAAGTGCTGAACAGCAGCGATTCCAATCATGCCTTCAAGGCGGCCTTCGGCTCCTTTGTGGGACTGCTTACCGGGGTTTTGTTGAAATTGGTGGTAACTGGGGTATTTACCTGGTACTTTTTCGTGGAATGGCTGTTTTAAGGAGGAACCGGGGTGCTTTTTTGAAGCGAGCAGAACCCGACGCCTTAAGCACTTAGTCCGTAGAAAAAAATAAGGGCGTAGTCGCAACAGCGACTACGCCCTTCTCTATTTCGATTGACATGCCTTAATTGTAACGCCGGTCGCCGGCATGACTAAGAATGCTTCCTTGGAGCATGCCCTGGTAGGCGGCGGCATCGTTGAGGGTGCCCACAGCTTTCTTAATCTCCTTGTCGAAGCGCAGATTGTAGAGGATAGCTCCACGTTGGTAGTAATAGCGGCGCATCAGCTCCATAGCCAGCAGTTCGCTGACTTCGTCCTGGGCCAACTCCAGGGAGCGTTCAACGTTGGGCTGCAAAATTTTTTCCAATTCGGCGAAGGCTTCCTCACCCAGTTCATAGTATTCTTCTTTCTGGGCAGCGCTTTTGAGTTTCTTAAATTGGTCGTTTGATTCCGATTCATATTGAAAATCGTCCAAACTCTTTACATAGCCGATGAAATTCTGGTAGAGCTCATCGCTTACTGAAAAGTTTTGCGGTTGTGGAATACTGGTGTTTTTAACGACGTATTCCGTAGCAAAGTCAAAGATGCTTTGTTGCATCATAAGGGCTATGGTAATGTTGCTGTACTTTTCAGGTTCAAGGGTTACATCGGGCGAGATGCCGCCACCATCGAGTACCACCCGGCCGCCCTTGGTCTGAAATTCCTTCATCAGCGAATCGGGAATCAGGGCCACACTGCCGTCTTCGTTGCGCTTGGCATAGTCCACCGCCTGAATGCAGCGGCCGCTGGGAATGTAGTATTTGGCGGTGGTTACTTTAAGGCTGGAATTGTAGGCCAGACTGCGGGTGGTTTGCACCAGGCCCTTGCCAAAGGAGCGTTGACCAATAATCAGTGCCCGGTCGTGGTCCTGCAAGGCGCCGGCTACAATTTCGGAGGCAGAGGCCGATCCGCGGTTGATCATAACGGCCATAGGCATCAGGGTGTCGATCGGCTCACGGGGGGCCCGGTAGGTTTTGTCCCATTGTTCAACCTTGCCCCGGGTACTCACGACCTCACTGCCCCGGGGTAAAAAGAGGTTGGCAATTTTCACCGATTCGTCCATCAGGCCACCGGGGTTGCCCCGCAGATCCAGTACCAATTGTTCCATGTTCTGGTTCTGCTTTAGGTCCTTAAACGCCTTCTCCACTTCTGCGGCGCAGTTTTGGGTGAAGTTGTTTAAAATGATAACGCCGGTTTTTTCATCGAGCATCCCGTAATAGGGTACAGGATTGATTTGAATGACGCGTCGTTCAATATTGATTTCTAACTCTTTATCTGATCCGGGGCGTTCTACGGTTACTTTCACTTCAGTGCCGGCCGGACCTTTAAGTTTTTCACTAACCTGGCCGGTTTCCTTGCCCTCCATGGTCTCTCCGTCAATTTTTAGGATGCGGTCGCCTGCCCGGAGTCCCGATTGCTGCGCCGGCATGCCCTCATAGGGTTCCGACACCACCACAAAATCGCCCCGTTTTGTAATGAGGGAGCCTATGCCGCCATATTCTCCGGTGGTCATAAAACGGAAATCGTCCATATCTTCTTCGGGAATATAGGTGGTATAGGGATCGAGCGATTCCAACATGGCTTCGATGCCTGTAGTGATCAATTTTTCCGGGTCGGTTTCATCTACGTAATAGCTGTTCAGTTCCCTGAACAGGGAGTAAAAAATATCCAGATTTTTTACTATCTCAAAATTCCGTTTGTCGTTGCCTGCGGCAATGAATGTTACCGAAATAACCAAACTGGCCAGGATGGTTGCCACCCAGCCTCTGGGGCTTAATCCACGTCTTCTTGTCATTGTTTTTGCTTTTTTGGAATACCGTCACCTAACAGGTGCTCAGTCTTGCAACTATCGTTCCCTTATGTTGTTTTAACGAGCCTGAATCTACAAATTTAAGATTAATTGTCAATTATTTGCGCCCACAGACAAAAGTTCATTACCAAAGGAGGCTGATGCCGCAGCATAGCGTGCCTTAAACAGGAAAAGCGGCAGGCAAAAAAGTACAACTTGCTGTTGAAATGAGCTTTTAGCCGAAAAAGGACAAGATTTGAATGCAGACAATGAGCAGGACCATGGCCACGGGGTAAACGGTTGCGTAGGCCACGGCTGGCGCATTGGTGTCGGTCAATGGCGAGGCCGCTGCGAGGCCTGGCGTACTGGTCATGGCTCCCGTAATGGTGCCCATAAGGGTCAGGAAGTTCATGCCCTTTAAAAAGCGGGCGGCAATCACCGCCAGCAACATCGGAACCAGGGTGATTACCCCGCCAATCAGGAAGAGGTTGATGCCATAAGTCTGGAAGGTTTCCACCATATTGGCCCCGGCTTTGGTGCCGACCTCCACCAAAAAGAACATCAGTCCCAGTTGACGCAAGAGCTGAGTGGCAGCACCCGACATGCTCCAGATGATGGGTCCGGTGCGTCCGATTCTACTCAGAATCATGCCCACCAATAATACTCCGCCCGTTAAACCCGGATTAAAAGTAAAGGCTGTTCCGCTGCCAAAGCTCAGCGAGAGATTACCCAGCAGCACTCCCAGCACGATGCCCAAGGCGATGGGAAAGAAATCGGTATCGGAGAGTTTTTTGTCGTTGTTGCCAAAGAAGCTGCCCACTTGTCGCATGTTTTCACGGCTGCAGGCCACCATCAACTTGTCGCCCATTTGCAAGCGCATAGAGGGCGATGGGGTGATGTCGATGCCACTGCGTCGCACCCGGGTAACTGTTGCCTGGTAGTTGGCCCAGAGGTTGAAATTGCCCAGCGGTTTATTTACGGCATCCTTATTGGTCACCAGCACCGATTGCACTTCGTAGGATTTGTGCAGGGGTATTTCTTTATCGGTGGCATGTCCAATCAGGAGCTTTATTTTTTCCAGCGCCTCTTCGGTACCTACTGCCTTCACCAGGTCGCCTTTGTGCAAGATGGCTTCGGGAGAGGGAATTAAGGATTCGTCCTCGTGCATGATCCGTGAAATGACCGCTCCGGTCATCGTGCGGATGCGCAGGTCCTTGATCGACTTGCCTATGATGGCTTCGTTGTCGACCTGGAAAGTCTGGCTTTGGATGTCCGGGAAACCCAGGTGGCTTTCCTTTTCGTATTCTTCTTCTGCCTTCTTGATGTTGGCACGGGTAATCTTTGGATAGAGACGGACAAATAAAATCACACCAATTACGCCAAAGGGATAGGCGATACCGTAACCGATCGAAATCAGGGGCGATGAGGTTACGTCGGTAGCAGCTGCCAAGCCCGGCGTACTGGTCATGGCACCGGTCAGCAAGCCCAGGGCCACAGGCATCTCTATACCCGTATAGTAAAATGCGCCAAAAGCCAGCAGAGAGGCGGAAACAACAACTATGGTTGTGAGTACCATCAGCGAACGTCCCTGTTTGCGAAAGGAATCGAAGAAGCCCGGTCCCGCCTGCATCCCGATGGTATAAATAAAGAGCACGAGTCCCAAAGTGCCAATAACCGGTGGGATAACCACGCCGTGGTGGCCAAAGAGCAGGGCCACAAAGATGATGGCTGAGATGTCGAGCGATACGCCGCCCAATTTGATGTTGCCGAGCACAAAGCCCAGGCAGATGATGACGAAGAGAGCAAAATAGGGTTGAGAAAGAAGTTCCATAAACGACCGGGTTTAAAAAAGCTGAGACAAAGTTAGGGGATAATTGTTTTCCGGGACCCTTAATTTTTATCAAATATAGCCCTTTAAAAATAAAGCAGTTTGCCCGGCCGGGGAAACTGCTTTATTTTTCTTGTTTTAGAAAGCGGTTATCTCAGGTCGAAACCGGCCTTGGCTCTGAGGTCGCCAGACGAGGAGCCAAGCAGCACTTCAAAGCGACCCGGTTCCGTTACCCAGGCCTTTTTTTGGTTGTCATAGAATTGGAGCAGATCCGCACTAATGGTGAAGGTCAGCTCTTGGCTTTCACCTGCCTTCAGGGTGACTTTTTGAAAACCCTTCAGTTCTTTAGGAGGTCGGGGCAGCGACGATTTTTTGTCCGACAAGTACAACTGAACCACCTCGCTGCCCGCGCGATCTCCGGTATTGGTAAGGGTAATGCGGCAGGTCAGACTTCCTTGGTCCTTCATTTCGCGGTCGCTTAGGAGGATTTTACCGTAGCTGAAACTGGTGTAACTTAAGCCGTGTCCGAAGGGAAACAGCGGTTCTATTTCTTCAGCATCGTGCCATCGGTAGCCCACCAGCAGGCCCTCTTTATATTCCACGTTGCCGTTTTCACCCGGGTAGGCCCCCAGGGCGTGCGCAGCATTGTCGCTCAGCTTTACCGGAAAACTGAAAGGCAGTTTGCCCGAGGGGTTTACTTTGCCGGTAAGTACATTTGCGAGCGCATTTCCTGCCTCCGATCCCAAGAACCAGCCCTGCACGATGGCCGGCACTTCGTTGATCCAGGGCATGGCCACAGCGTTGCCTGAAATATTGACCACCACCAGATTGGGATTGATGGCGGCCAGACGGCGGATCAAGGCATCCTGGTTGTAAGGAAGGTCGAGCGCCAGACGGTCGCTGCCCTCACTGTCCTGTTGGTGACTCTTGTTCAATCCCCCAATAAAGATGACGTAGTCGCACTGAGCGGCCAGCTCCTCAGCTTCTTCAAAAAGTTCTGCTTCGCTGCGCTCATCGCTTAAATCCTGGCCTGTGCTCACCTTATTGTACTCGGTGCCCACATCTCCTACATAGCCCCGGGCAAACAACACCTCTGCTTGAGGTTCCAGCGCAGCTTTAAGTCCATCGAGGGGCGATATTTCATAAAGTGCCTTCAGGGAGGAACTGCCGCCGCCAACGGTCATCATTTTGATGGCGTTTTCACCAATCACCGCTATTTTTTGTCCCGCCGCTACCTGCAGGGGCAAAAGCTGTTTGTCGTTTTTGAGCAGTACAATTCCCTCCTGGGCAATTTCCAGTGCAGCACGAGAATGCTCCTCTCCGGTAAAGGCGCCAAAGGGGCGGTTTCGGTTCATTTCCGTTCTGAAAATGAGACGCAGCACGTTACGCGCCTTCGCATCCAGCTCCTCAGTGCCCACCTCCCCCGAGCGAATCAGACGAAGATAGGGAAGGGCCAAATGGTAATTGTCGTAAGCATTGTCCTGGCCCCAGGTCAGGCCATCGGTCCATGTGCCAAACTCCATGTCCAGTCCCTTGAAAATGGCTTCACGCGTATCGTGCACGCCACCCCAATCGGAGATGACTACGCCGTCAAAACCCCATTCCTCCCGCAGGATCTGATTCAGCAGGTAGTCGTTGTGGCAGCAATGTTCGCCCCTGAATTTGTTGTAGGCACCCATTATTGCCCAGGCGCCCCCTTCCTGTACCGCCGCCTTAAAAGCCGGCAGATAGATTTCGCGCAGCGTGCGCTCGTCCACCTGAACATCAATGGAGCCCCGCTCCGTTTCCTGATTGTTTACGGCAAAGTGCTTGACACAGGCAGCGACGCCGTTGCTTTGAACGCCCTTTACATAGGGAACCACCATTTTCGAGGCCAGAAAAGGATCTTCGCCCATGTATTCGAAGTTGCGTCCATTTAAGGGGGTGCGGTAGATGTTGACGCCGGGCCCCAAGAGTACCGTCTTTTTTCGGTAGCGGGCTTCTTCCCCAATGGCCACTCCGTAACGCAGCGCCATGTTTTCGTTCCAGGTGGCTGCCAAAGCTGTAAGCGCAGGAAAGGCCGTACAGGAGTCGTTGGTCCACCCCGCCTGTTCCCATTCGTCCCACAGTACCTCCGGCCGAATGCCGTGGGGCCCGTCGGTCATCCATACTTCCGGAATACCCAAACGGGGTACACCCGCCGAGCTGAATTTCGACTGGGCATGCAGGAGGGCGACTTTCTCCTCTGTGCTGAGTCGTTGTAAGGCGTCTTCCACCCTTGTTTCCAGCTCTTGGCTGTCGTCCAGATAAAGCGGCACCTCTTGGGCAATTGTTGTGCCAATTCCCAGTCCCAGGGACACTACAATACCCAATAATGTTTTCTTCATATGATTCAATGTTAATTGTGAAACTTTTAAAGATAAGAATTTAATTGGTACATGATTAGTGTTTCTGTCTGCTTAACCTGAAGACTGCTCCTACAGGGAACAGTCTCCAGGTATCCTGTTAGGTGTGAAAGCTTACAGGGTTTCTACATGTAACGTCGCGTGTTCTATGCCGCCACTCAGGTCAACGGTCAAGACATAGGAGCGTCCCTCCTCCAAAACAACACCCTCTTTTAAACCGAGGTTGCCAGAGTCACGTCCGTTTTCTCCATCGCCTACGAATATCAGGTCACTGTCTGTTTGTAAGGTGTTGTGATTGAACTCTCCTCCCCAGTTTTTCTGATGAAAGAATTTAAAGTTTATGGAGTCGAAGCTGATGTTTTCTCCGCCCACCAAAGTAACCTGATACCTCTTGTCACCGAGGGGAGCAAAGCATATGCCCTTATCCGGATTCCAGCCTGTGGTGTTGCTCAGTGAGGGTTTGCCGATGTTGTCCCCAATAATCCACAGCGTTCCGGTCCCGTCTGCTTGCAGGGTCGCCAGTTCGTTGCCCGACATCACTTCAAAAATGAAGTACTTCTGCTCGAAGTTGGCCGTTACACGGTATTTTCCACTGGCAGGTACAAAAGTAAAGGTTCCGTCACCATTAGCTTCCAGAAAATCCGGGTCTATCCACCAGTCGTCCAAATCACTAAAGCCCTCAATGGAAAGCGCAGTGTTTTGTTCGAGTTCTTCTTCAACCTTATAATTGTTGTCATCCACCATCGCCATTTCAGAGCCTGCAAAGCGCAGGATAATGAAAGGAGAGGCAACATAGGTTAATGTGTTGAAGGTGATGGCGTAGGTGCCGGCGTTGGAGTTGGAAAAGGAGATGGGCGTTTCTGAATGGTGCTGCACCGTACCCTCTTTCCACCCGAAAGTCAGTTCATTACCCCTTTCGCCGAAAGCGGGTGCTTTGATGATGGCTTTTACTTTTTGGGGGAAATCTTCGGTGGCCGCATATTGGTTGGCACCTATTTTTTCCATTGGGTATTCGCCATCGGTTGTTACCAAAGTCAGGTATGGGAAGTCGGGCCGTGATAGCGCTAAGTCCACCTTGTGCACCTTGGTCGCAAATTCAATGTTTTGCACCACAAATTCTAAAGCAGCTGTGCCGTTAGGTATGTTGGGTAAAAATGGGACATACAGCTGACCCGAATAAGTCCCTTCACTCTTGGTTCGAATAATAGTTTCTGAAACCAGCTCACTGCCAAAATAGAGACGAGCCTTCAGAGTCGAAAGAGGCACATTCTCCAGATCGCTGACCTGAGCACTGAAGGTGAGGCTGTCACCAAAGAATGCGGTAGACGTCACCCCACTTACTGTTAATTGGGGCTGTCCCTGTGTGGTTGTTTCATCATCACAAGCCCAAATGAGGGAGAGAAACAACAGGGATAGGAGTATTAAATGATGTTTTTTCATGCTGTTTGTGTTTATGAGTTGTTAATTCTTACCACCTGAATGAAGCTACCGACTTAGGCGGAACTTCATAAGAGAAGTGTCTATCCCCATCGCTTAAGGTGACCGGCTGGGCCTGGTCGCGATTGTTCAAGGCGACAAAAGCGTAGCTGCCGTCAGTGTTTTTAAAGGCTGAGTAGGTAAGCCCCTCTACGGATAGTCCACTTGTTCCTATTCTCCAGGCACCGGGCTTCACCACGGCAGAAAGATGGGCGATAATGTAATAATGCGAATTGCGAATGATCGTTTTATAGTCCGAACTGTTGATGTCAACCGCGCCATAGCAGGTCTGGCAGCCGCCATCTCGGTTGGGGCCGAGCTCCGAATCCAGCATCAGGTTCCAGACAATCACTCCTCTGCACCAGTTGTTGACCGTTCCAAGCGCTACTTCTGCCATGTCGTCGATCAGGCGGGAACTCAAATCTCGGCCATTGTTCCAGGTGCCGATGGATGTTTCTGTAAAAATTAAATCTTTGTTCGGTGCCTTGGTCCGGATGTCGAGCAGCTCATTTTTGTCGCCGCCATAGTTGTGGTAGGCGGCACCCGCCAGATATTGAGCGGCTTCCGCGTCGTTGTAAATCTTAACGGGATAGTCCACTTGATCAGCCATATTGTCGTAGTTGTAGTTGTGGTCGAAGGCATATATTTTGGTCTCCAGGCCGGCCTGCTGCAGGGCGGGTCCCAGCTTTTTAACTAAATCACGCTGCTCCTCCCAACCCATATACAGGGATGCCGAATTTCCCCTGTTAAGGGGTTCGTTTTGTGGGGTAATGGCATAAATATGGATGCCGTGTCCGGCAAAAGCCTGTATCCATTTCACGAAGTAAGAGGCATAGTCGTCGTAATAAGCTGGATTCAGATGACCGCTGGTCCATGAGTTATAGGGTTGCAGATCGGTTAGGTTGTTCACTTTCATCCATCGCGGCGAAGTCCAGGGAGAACCCAATATCTTTAATTCAGGATTAATTTCCAGAATTTCATGAAGGATGGGTATTACAAAATCAAGCTCTTCTGACTGCAGTGCAAAATTCTCGATGCCAGGGGTGTCGCAACAAGTATACTCACTGAGTGAAAAATCTGAACAACCAATGGCGATGCGAATGTAGCTGAAGCCGAAACCTTTTTCGTGTGAGAAGGTTTCCATAAGGAATTTAGAGCGGTCTGCCTGACTCATCTGCATCAGGTTATAGCACGAGGAGCCGGTCAGCGCAGCCCCAAAACCATCCATTTCCTGAAATTTAGTGTCTGTTTGCAGGGTGATGGTATTTGGCGACATGTTGGAGGTGGTGCTTAAGTCCACATCATTGCGCATTAGATCGAAGGCCCTGTTGTTTGATGTAACCAGTACATACACGTCCTTCTCTATAATTCCCGGTTCAGGCTCGGTATTAATTGCTTCCTCTTTAGAATCGCAGGAGGTAGAGCCACAAGCAGTCATTAAAAAGCTGAACGCCAGAATTAGATAGGTAAATTTGAATTTTATTTTCATCGTCTTTTCTTTTTGAAGGCCAAGCATCCGGGTTTATTCCGGATGCTTGGCATTGGTGTTTAGTACCCCGGATTCTGTACCAGATTGGGGTTGTTGTCCAGTACTGTTTGGGGAATGGGCAGTAATTCAGAAAAATCATTGTAAGCACGTATTTGTGGTATTCGGCCACTGTCACGTTGATTTAATGAATTCATCACTTCTTGCAGCTTGTTGTTGCGGATGAGGTCGAACAAGCGTTGTCCCTCGAAGGCCAGCTCAAGACGGCGCTCGTTTAAAACGGCGTCAAGCATCTGCTCAGGAGAGGCTTTAACAGAGGCCTCCAAACCATCTAACTGGGCTCTTTGGCGAATCTGGTCCACAATATCAGCTGCGGCCCCGAGGTTGGCGGAACCCCCTTTTTTTACCAGAGCTTCTGCTTTAAGTAAAAGAATGTCGGCCAGGCGCAACTTAATGATGCTGCTGTTGGCTGAGCGCAGCTTATACATGAAAGCATAGTTGTCCGATGGATAATAATTGGCCCATGTGGTCTGGTAATAGACTATGGCCTGGTTTTTACGAATCGCATCCCCTTCCGCATCATAAGCTGCGATAAGGTCGCGTGAGGGAGTGATCCATTTGGCCCATTCGAATTGTGTATCATAATTTAGAAGGTCGCGTCCAAACATCCAGGTCACCCAGTTGCCACCCCCGGTGAAATACTGGATTTCCAGAATGGATTCGGAAGTGTTGCGTGCCTTTACATCGGTACTTTCCTCATTCATGCCAAACAGCATGGACAGGTCGTCCACCAGACTGAAGCCATCTGCCACCACGGAGTCGGCATAGGCAATGACCTTGTCCAGATCTTGCACCGTTTTTTCGGCATAGACCTTGCTTAACAAGGCTCTTGCTACGGATTTAGAAAGTTTGGTTTTGTTTGAAGCATTGTTTGTTGGCGCATAGGGGATGGCCGTTGTCAGGTCGTGGATGATTTGGGCGTAAGCGTCTTCGGCCGATTTTTGATTGGGGAAGTAGCTGGGATATACTTCTTCTATGTTTTCAGCAGTTATATCACCAGCTTCCTGAGTAATGACGGGAATATTTCCCCAAAAGCGCACCATGTCGAGTAAGATCATGGCTCTAAATATTTTGGCTTCTGCCTTCCACTGGCGGCGTTCTGTAGCTGACAGGGAAGCATCGGATACCGAATCAAGGTTGTTGATGAGGACATTGGCCTTGGCAATATCTGCCAGGTAGTTGTTCCAGTCACGATTAATGACGCTGTTACCCCCATCCAGAGAGTTGTTTTCAACGGGTACAACTTCCGAGCCCGTGGTCCCGGCATAGGCGTTGTCCGAACGCACTTCCGACAGCAAGAGGTAATCCAGGTACCAATGTTCCTGACGGTCTTTAAGTGTGTTGTAAAGGCCTTCATAGGCGGTGAGTGCTTCGCTGCGGTTTTTGTATCTGATGCGGTCGCCAGAGTCATCTGTTGATCCGAGAACGACTTCGGAAAATTCTGAAATCGGGTCCTCGTCCAGAGAGCAGGCAGTATTAAATACCAGCAGGCTCAAAATGAATATTAGAGATGTGAATTTATTTTTCATGTGTAATAGTTTTTTTGTTTAAAACTCAACATTGACACCTAAAACAAAAGATTTGGTGTGCGGGTAGGTGCCCCAGTCAATGCCTTGAACAGCCCCGCTATTACCCCACTGGTTGACCTCAGGATCCATGCCCGAGTAATTGGTGAAGGTCAGTAGATTGCTGGCCGTAAAATAGGGTTGTATGCGGTTAATGTTCCATTTTTCCAAAAGGCCACCGGAGAAGTTGTAGGCCAACGAAACATCTTTTACCCGAATGAAGCCGCCATCTTCCACAAAGTAGGAAGACACTTTCATGTCGTAACCCGCTTTTGGCATATCGGTTAACTGACCGGGGATGCGCCAGCGCTTCAGTACTTCGCGCGATTGGTTCTTAGCATCGTACATCCCTTCGGTTTCAATGCGTGAGGCATTAAAAATATCATTACCATAACTTCCTTGAAGGAGGATGTTGAGCGAAACGCCTTTGTACTCAAAGGTATTTGTTAAGCCAAAGGTGAAATCCGGATTGGGGTCACCTATGTAGGTCCGGTCAGAACTCGACAGCACTCCGTCCTGATTGAAGTCGCGGTACATCAATTCACCCGATTCAGGATCTACCCCGTCGCTAATGTAACCATAAAAGCCTCCCAAGGGTCGACCGGGCTCATTGCGTACCACAAACTCGTTGAGGTTGTCGCTGGTGCGGGCATCGTAATAGATTTGGGTGAGGGCCAGACTTTTCAGTTCGTTGCGATTAAAGGAGATGTTAAAGTCTGTATTCCAGTTTAATGCACCCGTTAAATTGCGTGTATTGATCATGAATTCAAAACCCGAATTGGTCATTTCTCCCTCGTTCCGAATTATGGAGCTGGCGTTGGCCGATCCTGAAGGAAGCGAAACATTCATCAGCATGTCGGTAGTGCTTTTGTAGTACCAGTCTGCACTTAGATTAACCCGGCTGTTAAAGAGGGTTAGGTCCACACCCACGTTGGATTGCGTGGTTGTTTCCCAGGTAAGGTCGGTGTTTCGTAAACTGTTTTGATACAGATTTACCGTGGCGTTTTCTTTTCCGGGTTCCCACCAATTCTGACGCGAAATGCCATAACGCTCGAGGTAGGCATAATCCCCCAGGCCTGATTGGTTCCCGGTTTGACCCCACCCTCCTCTGATTTTTAAATCATCCAGCCAGAAGACATCCTTAAGGAAGGGTTCGGAAGATAAGCGCCACGCAGCCGACGCTGAAGGAAAGTAACCCCAGCGGTGATCGGGGTGCAGTTTGGAAGAGCCATCTGCACGCATATTAACGGTTACAAGGTATTTGCTGTTAAAGTTGTATGCAATACGTCCCAGGTAGGACATGATGGCCCAGTTGGCGGCAAAGGAGCCATTGCCCTGCGACAATTTATTACCTGCATTGATGGTTTTAATGCTGCCATCAATATAATGGGTAGCGGATTGTGAACTCTGCGACCACTTGGAGGTAGTGCCTGAACTACCCAACATCACATCAAAGTTGTGGGCTTCTACATCCTTGTTGTAAGTTAGGATGTTGTCAAAAATCATCACCGTGCCAAGAGACCTATTATCGCTGGCTTCCCCATGTTGAGAGCGACCCCATGAGGTTTTTATGGGATCCAGAAATGTGGTTGAGTGGTTATAGCTCCGATCCATGGTTAAGGTCGACTTGAATCTCAGGTTTTTAGAAAAGTCGATTTGGGCATTCCCGGTTGCTATCAAACGGTTATTGCCATTGCGGTTGTCTTCGCTCCGGGCCATGTTCTCTACCGGATGGGTGATGTTGGCTCCATAGAACTGGTTGTTGTATTGACCCGGGTTTTCTGCATTCCAAATAGCTGCATATGTTGGTGTATTAATCACCGACAAAACAACCCCTGCACGGTTTGCACCCTGTCCCGATATGATCCCATTAGAGGCATAATCGGAATAGGAGATGTTGGCGCCAATGTTTAACCAGGGTTTTATCTGGTTGTCGATGTTGGCTTTAAAGTTATACCTTTCAAAAAAGGCCACATTGATGATGCCCTCTTCCTGTGTATATCCTCCAGAAATGTAATAGCTAAGTTTTTCCGTGGCATTCGAGACCGATACTTGGTAGTTTTCAGTTCTGGCCGTCTGATACGTTTCGTCGTACCAGTCGGTCTGGTCGCTCAGGTTGTCGGGCAGGGTAATGGTAGATCCCATGTCGCTCAACAGCTCACGGTACTCACTCACATTTAGCGGTTCGATTTTGTTTGCCAGACGCGTCACCCCTGTATGAGCAGTAAGCGTAATTCTGGCATTGTCAACAGCTCCTGTTTTAGTACTTATAATTACTACCCCGTTGGCCGCCCTTGAACCATATATAGCTGCGGATGAGGCGTCTTTTAATACCTGAATGCTTTCAATATCGTTGGCAGAAAGAAATGCGATATCGGTCATGGGCACACCATCTACTACATACAAGGGATCGTTGCTGCCATTAATAGAAGTGGTTCCGCGTACGCGAATTACCATGCCCGCGCCCGGTTCCCCATTTGGACGGGTAACCGATACTCCTGCTGCTTTTCCCTGGAGAGCCTGAGAGACCATGTTAATGGGGCGCTGGTCCAGGTCATCTGTCGAAACTGTGGAGATGGCGGTGGTCACGTCCTTTCTTTTTACTGAACCATAACCAATAACCACAACTTCCTCCAGACCAATTAGGTCAGAACTCATAATTACATTGATGGTAGAATCTTCTCCCACCACTCTTTCTTCATTGGTGTAGCCTATAAAAGTGTAAATCAACACATCTCCTTCATTTGCTGAGATCGAATATTCGCCCATTGCATTGGAGATTGCTCCTGTTTGGCTTCCCTGTATCCAAATGGTTACCCCGGGTAAGGCCTCGCCGGTTGTGTCAAGCACCTGACCATTTATGGTAACGTTCTGAGCCATGAGGTTGTGGCTTGACAGAAGCATTATTAAAAAGGTCATGGCTGTAAACCACAGACGTTTCTTTGCGCTTGTCTTTTTCATTCCTTTGTCGTTTGATATGATTTTGCAAAAATTAACAAATCAAAGATATTGTCACCGCATGGCGTCGTCAATTCAGAATAGGTGAAATGTGGATTCTGAACGATGATGAATGGGGTTAAACATCAAATTATCAAGCAAATAAAGGTGTGATTATTTCTGAAAAAAGTGGAGGGGCTAGAAGCGTCGTGGAATTCCAGGAGTGTTTAAAAGTGTAATTTTAGGCCTTTGTCAGGAACATCTGCTTCGGGCAAAATGCTTAAAGTAATACTTTAGTTATCGTGCCCTGTAGTACGTTTCTTTGGTCGGTGCATGTATGGCCATAACCAATTTTTCAAAATCATCTCTTTGTACTAAAGATTTGCTTTTAATTTTTGCCCGGTAGTTGTAGATGGTGTTGACGGAGTAGCGCAGCAATCCTGCAATCTTTGAACTGTCGGAGATTCCCAGCCGGATGAGGGCAAAAATCCGAAGCTCTGTATTCAACAATTCTCCAGGTTTGAGTTCTATACGCTCCCCGGGTTGCAGCAAATGGTTAAATTCTTTGACAAAGTTGGGGTAGAGATGGAGAAAGGTGTTGTCGAAGTTGTTGTAGAATTCTTTGAGTTCATTGTCGATGAAGCTGCCCGACTTGCTGTATGTAAGCAGTTCAGCCACTCGTCCTTTGGTGATTTCCCGGCTGACCATTTTTCGCATTTCTTCCATTTTATCTATGTAGGTAGAACAAATGTTTAAAAATAAGCCAATGTATTCCTCCTTAACGTGGTTGGCCTCAGCCAAACTGTTGTTGATGTGTTGCATTCGGTCGTTCATCTCCTGCAGTTCAAGATTTAGCCGTTGCAATTGTCCATTGTATTTCTGTAACTTGCCATGTGTTATTTGAAGTTTACGTTTTTGAGTATTAATAATCCATAGTGACAGGATGGAGAAAACAAAGAGCAGTATGGATAGGCTCAAAAATAAACGCAAGTGCTGTTTCTGCTTTTCACTGCGCAAGTTGTAAGTACGGTCGATGATCGGTTGCACTTCCGATATCTGTATGTTTCTAAGTTTCGCATTATAGAAATTTGCATCCTCCATAGCGTACCTGATGTATTTATAGGCTCTTTTGAGGTCCCCTTCTTCAAACAGTATGTTGGCCAAAAGGGTAAGGGAGGCGTTGTCTTTGATGGCAGATTGGGTGTCGGCAATAGCTGAAAGAATGAGATACTTTTTTCTTAAAACCTGATTCCCCTGCTTATGATAGGCAAGAGAGCGGTGGAAGGCAACCACGGCATAGCTGGGGTCCTCTGGTGATAGTAGAGACATTCTTTTGTCGTTGGTTTCCAATGCCAAATCAATGTTTCCTGAGTCACGGTAGCTTGTTTCCAACATGCTCAAATACAGGTCCGACTGGGTGTTGAGGAGTTGCAGCAGTTTGTTTTTATAGCCATGGGCAATTTTGTTGTAGGTGGCTTTAAGTAGCTCAGACCGTGAATAAAATGCCAACTCACCATAGACATGATCATAGGCGTAAAACAACTGTATCTCCAATTCTTCTGGAAGTGAATCTTTAGGGACCTGGTCCAAAATATCTACAGCTTCTTTGTACATACCGCTGGATGAAAGAAGGACAGCCAGCCTAACAGCCGTATCGTAGTAACTGTTTTTATCTCCCAGATTTTTAGATATTTTCAGGTTGAGTTCTAAGAAGTGGATGGCTGAATCACAAACAAAGGGCTTGTAGGCTTCAAACAGTCTGTTGTTAAGGTCATACCGATTTTTCGAAACGGCATTATCGGTCAAAGACTCTTTTATAAAGCTGATTCTCGTCTCCCTTTTCTTTGTGTAGTTTGCTCTGTTTTTCATTTCTTTGTCGAGGACCAAAAGCAGTGAGTCTACTTCTTTAGATTTGGCATCGATGCGAAGGCTCATTAACAAGAGCGCAATAATAAGAAGAACAGAATGATTCATGGTGGGAAACTGAAATTTCTAAATGTGGGCTTCGCAAAAATACACAAACCCAAAGGTTTAACAAAGCCACACCACCTTTAATTTGTTTGCAGTTAACGCCTTGAGCGTTATCGAGGTAGCTGGCTAATTTAAATACAACCAGGTATGTTTGATGTTTCAATTGTTCTATTAATTGTTGATATTTTATTTAGACGACATGAATACAGGTAAAAAGATCGGCTTCTTTTCATTGCTGTTTATGGGCATTGTTTGCTCTGTAAGTTTAAAGGCGGAGGCCTTTTACGATTATACAGTGGCCGCCGATGGCAGTGGGGATTTTAAGCGCATCCAGGCAGCCATTGATGCCACCAAGGCTTTTCCTGATGCCCCCATTCAGATTTTCATCAAAAATGGTATTTATGCAGAAAAGGTAAGGGTTTATTCCTGGAATACAGATCTGTCGCTAATTGGTGAAAATAAAGACAGTGTGATTATTACCTACAGTGATTATTTCGATAAAATAGCCCTGGGTCGCAACAGCACCTTTCACACTTATACGCTTAAGGTGGAGGCCAATGATTTTCATATGGAGAACATTACGGTAGAAAATGCCGCTGGTCCTGTAGGGCAAGCCGTTGCCCTGCATGTGGAGGGCGATCGTTGCAGTTTTGTGAATTGTCGCTTTCTGGGTCACCAGGATACGGTTTACGCTGCCGGAGAAGGGGCACGACAGTATTTTAAGCACTGCTTTATCAGCGGCACCACCGATTTTATTTTCGGCGCTTCCACCGCTTTGTTTGACGCTTGCGAAATTCACAGTCTGGCCAACTCCTACATCACCGCCGCCAGTACCCCTGAAAAGGAAGCCTACGGATATTGGTTCCGGGCTTGTCGGTTTACCGCGGCTGAAGACGTCTCTAAGGTTTACCTGGGTCGGCCCTGGCGCGACCATGCCTGGGTTTTGGTGAGCAGTTCTACCCTGGGTGCACATATTGCAGCGGAAGGCTGGAGCAACTGGTCGGGCACCCAACGCGATAAAAGTGCCCGCTATTTCGAGTACAACAATACGGGGGCGGGCGCGGCTACTTGTGAAAGGGTGCCTTGGTCGGAGCAACTGAGCACCAAAGCCGCTGCGGAACTTTGTCCGGAAGTGTTTTTCAGCCGGGGAACATCCACCTGGTTGCCGACAGCACTTGAGGATCAGCAGTCTTCGAATAAATTAAAGTAAAACTTTACTCAAAATAAATATTTAACTTGAATATAATGATTTGTGTTACTCCATTAACTGAACTGGAAGAGCGTCTGCTTCGTTTCCGTCAGCGCATGAATGCGCGCCATCCGAAATGGGAAATGGCCGTGGTTTTCAGTAAAATGAACCTGTTGTATTTCTGTGGGTGTATGCCGGAGGGCATGCTGGTGTTGCCCCGTGAAGGCGAGCCTGTACTTTGGGTACGCCGCAGCTTTGAGCGCAGCCGCGAGGAATCAGCATTTAAGGATATTCGGCCCATGAACAGTTACCGGGATGCGGCAGCTGCCTATCCGAACTTGCCCGGGAGTGTGCATTTGGAGACGGAGTTTGTTCCCCTTTCGATGTATCAACGTTTTCAAAAACACTTTCCCTTTGCGGAGTACCACAGTATGGATTACGACCTGGGCATGACTAAGGCGGTGAAAAGCCCTTGGGAATTGGCCCACATGGAGGAGGCCGGTCGTCGCCACCAGCGGGTTCTTGAGGTGCGGGTCCCCGAGATTCTGGAAGAGGGAATGACGGAGTTTGAACTGGCCGGACGCTTGTACGGGGTGATGTTGGAGGAAGGGCACATGGGTGTGGCCCGTTTTAACATGTTCGATACGGAAATGGTGGTGGGGCAGCTGGGCTTTGGCGAAAGCTCCCTTTACCCAACCAGTTTTAACGGTCCCGGAGGGAACTACGGTCAACAACCCGCCATGCCCGGTTTGGGCAGCCGGGAGCGGCGCCTGAAAAAGGGAGAGTTGGTTTTTGTGGATATGGGGCTGGCTGTGAATGGATACCATACCGATAAAACCCTGGTTTATCAGTTTGGGGGACGCCTGCCGGATGAGGCGCTGCGGATTCACGAGCAATGCGTGGATATACAGCACAGGATTGCTGCAGCCCTACAGCCCGGCGCCCGGCCATCAGACATCTATCGCAGTGTTATGGAAAGTTTGTCGCCCCAGTTTCAGGAAAACTTTATGGGTTATGGTGCGCGACGCGTGAAGTTTTTGGGGCACGCTATTGGATTGGCTGTGGATGAACTGCCTGTTTTGGCCGAGGGTTTTGATGAGCCTCTGGAAGCCCGTACCGTTTTTGCCGTAGAGCCCAAAAAAGGCATAAAAGGAGTGGGGATGGTCGGCATCGAAAATACTTTTGTGGTGGAAGAGGGTGGTGGTCGCTGCCTTACCGGCAGCCATCCCGGTATGATGCTTGTGGACTGAAAGCGGCTTTTCTTATGGCGGCCCGGAGTTAAACATATACCAGCTTGTTTCTACGGAATTATGCCTGTTACAGCAGAAGAGGGTGTCCCGATTTTCGGGACACCCTCTGTTATTTATTGCTGAGTGTATTTTTCTCGTTGAAAGGTACTAAACCTTAAGGGATCCAGACTTTCATTGTTTTCTGTTGGGTTCCTGCTGTGGCTCTGATGATCCAGAAGCCTTTGCTCAGCGACAGTACGGCGTTGCCGCTCACAAAGTAGCGGGCCTGCAAACTGCCCTGCAGGTTGTAGACCTGTATTTGAAGGGGAGTCTGCACCCCGTTCACATGCAGGGTTTCACCAAGCACAGTCAGGTCCACATCCAATTCTGCTTTGGGTGAAAGAAGCCCGGTTGTTTCGTCGGCAATGAGTGCACTCAGTGGGTCCCATCCATCGCTTCCTTTGGTGAAATTCAGAAGGGTAATTTCAGTATCGTCGGAGAGACGGGGAGCTTCCAGCAGGGTCGACCAGCTGGCACGGGAGGCCTGATTGTCCACCCCTGCAGCCTCCTGAGTAGCATACTCGTACATATATGGCGATTCGCCGCCCAATGTGCTCATCCAGCCCACGGGGTAGATCAGCGACTGTCCACTGAAATCAGGATGTTCAGAGGCCGCAATTTGTGTTTCAAAAAACACGACTTCGCTGGTGTTGGCTTGCCAGGGGCGGCCAAAGTAGCCGGGCTTGGAGGGCTGCGCCGAAGCATTGTCGCGACCCGGTACGGCAGAGACTATGTTGCACTGGTACATCAGGTAGCCGCGACCGCCAGATTGCTGAGCTGCCGTTATGTAAGCTACATCACTGCTCGCGTCGCTGGTGTTCAACACTAAGTCGCTCCGATAAAATGTGGCATTCATATCACCAAAAATGTAATCGGTTCCACCCATTATGGCTCCCTTGTAAACAGCTACACGTGCACCAGAACCCCCAAAGAAGGTGTCTTGATGGCCAACCAGTCGGCAGTTGTTGAGGACCACCTTATCCGCTCCCTTCGCGATGGCAAGCGCCGCCGCTCTTTCCACAAAGCTCTTGTCCTGTACGGCGGTATTTCCGTAATCGGTGGGACGGTCGCCCTTGCTGCCACTGATCCACGGAACCACCACGTCGTTGGCTTCCTTTTGTGAAATGTATTGATTGAAAGAGTTTTCGAAAATGATGTTTTCCGCTTCAAATCCATCGGCAGTCACCACCACTGTTGCGTTCCAGTAGGACCCATTGGTGGTACCCGCACCCTTATTCTCATAGGATAAGGCATTGTTTTCCTTGTTCACCCGAAGCACATCGGCATCCCACTTTTGGTTGCTCGCCATGCTGAAGTAACTGTAGCCGTGACCATAATAGGAGGTGATGCGTACTGCGCCGTCTTCAATGTCAACGCCGCTGTTGGCCAGCTGGATGGAGGGATTGGACCCGGCGTTTTTTAAAGTGACGGAGGGCACATCCACCACCAGCATCTCTTCGTAGTTGCCCGGATCAATGAGTAAGGTAACGCGCTGGTCGGCTGTCCGGTTCATGTTACGCACTGCTTCCAAGGCCTCTGAAATGCTCGGGTAGGTTTTGTTGCTTCCTACCTCAAGGGTGGCGCTGTAGGCGACCGCCGGACGGAGGCTGATGCTGGTCAGGTAGGTGGTTCCGGCGCCCTCCCCAATGGTAAGGGTCACGGTGCCGGCCGTACTTCCCTGGTAGAGGTATTCCGCACTTTCGTGCTGACTGGTGCTTCCGCTGGCGGTGGTAATGGCGGGACCCCCTTCTATGCTGAAATCTGCCGCATAGTAGTAGCCCACCACCAGTTTTTGACCTGGATCCACAGGTACCTGAATGCTTGCTCCCGGCTTGGCCGCCAGGTGTCCCTTCGCAATTTCGTTGGCCAATGTCCCTTGCAACAACAAGCCCTTGTAATTGGCTGTTGAGGCGGTGATGGTCATGTCGTCGAAGGACCAGGTGGTCAGGGGTCTGAATTCCAGATTTTTCTCTGCTGCCTCGTCGTTCACCTGCAGGTAGGATGTCGGAGCCAGTTGGAGGGGCTGATTGTCCAGTCCACCCACCTGTATTTCATAAATGCCGTTGCGCAAGCTGATCCCATCGGTGCCGCTAAAGCTGTAATTGTAACCTTCCTCATTCAGGTTGCTGAAAATCAGTTGCAGTCCGGTCACTGCCCCTTCGGGCAGCCCGGTGGTGGTGATGCTTACCGGGTGTACGGTCTTCCTGGTAAACACCAGGTTTTGCGTAGCTGCTTCGTTTACCAAGATGGTAGAAGTGCTCAGGTAGTAGTCGTTGATCCCAGTGGCGTGCACGGTATAGGTGCAAGCCGGTTCCAGCTCAACACTGTAGCTGTTGTTGTCCACATCTACAAGGGCTTGGGGAATAAAGCCGCTGCCCTCATTTGGGGCGGGACTAAACACCAGACTTTCGATGAGGTCTCCGGCGGCCAGTCCTTCCAAGGCTCCACTCACGCTTACCAGTTCGATGCTGCTAACGGCCAGGTTGTGGTTAAAGTCGGTATCGCTGGCGGCCAGTGTTTCACCGCTTTCGAGAATAAAGCCCGGGGTGTCTTTCAGCGCCACAGTATAAGCGTAGCCTGCGGGCAGAGCCAAACTGTAAGCATCGTCGCTGACTGTGGTTGTCCAACTTTTGCCGGCCTCATTCGTGAAAGTCAAGGCATAGCTGGCCGGCAAATCAGTTGCAGCCGTACGGTCGATGCTGCCATTGACTGTGATGTAGCGGGCCGCCTTGCGAATAATTCGGAAATAGCTGGGTTTACCCTGATTGTCGTAGATCCGATAGGTCCCCGCTGCGCGGGCTACAAATTCGAGGGTCGTTACATCTGAAGTCAGCGCCCTTTCCTCTGTATGGACTTCGGGCTGTTCTTCGTGGGTAAAGACCAAATTTCCACCTGCATCGGTTTTCACCACCAGGCTTATTTCATCGTCTTCCTCCAGTTGGAGACTCAGATAGCGGGTGGTATTGGCGCCGGAGTTGACATAGAGTCGACCCGTATACCCATCTGAATTGGAAATGTTTTCATCGTAGCGGGTCAGTTCGGTGTTGGTCGAGCGCAAACGATCGTTGCCGCCACCGGTCCAGCTCACGCGTCCTGCGGTCCATGCCGAGGGCAGTACGTTGCCGTTGCTTCCGGGAGTAATGCCCGTGTCGTACCAGCCGTTGATGGTGGCAACACTAAGCTGGTTGTCATAAACTTCAGTGTCCAGGACCTCTGCTCCGAAATCCCACACTTCTGCTTTGGTCTGGGCGGTCAGTCGGCCGGCCGATAAAAGGGTCAACAGCAGCAGAAGGGCTGTGCCCAAGGGGTAGATTTTTACTTTCATAATTTAAAAATTATTGTGTTAATAGATTTGGTTGAACCTGAGCTAAATGTAAAGAGCTTTCGGCCTTGCGACTTGAAAATTTTGCCGGATAAGCAGTAATATTGTCCGGCGATACCAGGCAAACCATTTGTTTGAGTCATTTTGCTGGTTCGGCTGTTGGTGTTGTTGCTGAGCGGTTTAAAGGAGTTTGTTGCGGTGCATTCTTTTTTTCCCCATTAAATCCTCTATCTTAATGGGGTATTTTCTCCCCCCTTGGTTGAGGGCCCCAATGCTTAATTTCGTACCATGTCCATTAATACTAAAATAGGTCTCGTTAGCCTGATGATTCTTTTGGCTTGTTCTTCTTATGGCGATGTTCAGGCTTCTTTTCAGGCTGCACATTTTGCGCACTATTCCACGCGCGATGGTCTTTCGCACGGAAATATTTCTGCCATGCTTAAAGACCGACGTGGATTTCTTTGGCTGGCTACCTGGGATGGTCTCAATCGTTTTGATGGTCGAGAATTTGTGGTTTATAAGCCCGGAGATCTTCGTCCGGGAACCTCCAATCGGATTGAACGCCTGCACGAGGATAAACTGGGGTATTTGTGGTTGTGGACCTCCGATCAACAGGTTTTTAGGTGGAGTCATAAGTTGGAGCAACTGGAGTATTTCGGACCCGGTGAGGGTCCCCTTGCCTCCTGGTTTTTTGCTTCCAATGGTTGTGTCTTTTTGCTGTCCCAGGGAGGGAATCTTTTGCAGCTTTGTACTCAGGAAACCGGACTGGCGGTGCAAGCTGTTGAATATGAGCTGGAGGATCTCGGGTGGGACCCCTCAACGCCTATGCCGGTGCTTGCAGAGGATGCGCGGGGACAAATTTGGCTGACGGCCCCTGGTGCTGCCCGGCTTTATCATCTTGCTGGTCCGGGGGAGAAGCTCTCTTTCTTGAAGGCTTTCTCTCTCGATGGCGAGAAAGTCTTGTGTAGTTTAAAAACCCAGGAGGGCCTGGCTTTGGGTACCGAGGAAGGCAGTTTGTGGTTGTGGCGTGGGGAAGGCGAGCTGTTACAGAAAGTCTCCTTGCCCGGGCAGTCCGCTTTGGGACACTTAAGCAGCAACCATCAGGGCCAACTTTATGCAGCAACGCGGGGGCAGGGGGTGTGGGTGGTTGATGTTGCCACCGGTCGTTTGATGCAGCATTTTCCTTTAAGGGGAAATGGCATGGTATTGAAGACTTTTCCCGATTCCGGGGGGCGGCTTTGGGTTGAAACCAATCGGGCCGGAGTTTTTAAAATCGATTTGGACAAGGGGGAGGTTAAGCACTTTTTGCAGCAGCTTGTTGTTCCTGAAGATTTACGTTCCGAAGCGCAGATGGGGATAGTGGAGGATGCGCGGGGCCGTGTATGGACCACGCTTAAAGGGGGCGGCTTTGGATGCTATTTGCCTGAAGAAGATCGCCTGGCATGGTTTTTTAACCAGCCTGGTGAGCCCGACAGTCGTTTTTCTAATTTTGTGCATTGTTTTTACATTGATGAGGCGGATGTGGTGTGGATGAGCACCTATTTTAAAGGATTGGAGAAGGTAGATTTGGCCTCGGCGCAAATTCGTCAATGGCAGCCCGGTGGGCAGGGGCGACTGAGTATAGATAATGAGGTTAGGGCGCTGATGTGCGACAGCCAGGGAAATTTGTGGGTGGCCACCAAGGCTCCCCGTTTGTTTGTGATGGATGAGGCAGGAGACGTTTTATGGGAAACGGAATCTTTGGGCGGGGTGGACAGCGGGCGTATTTATGCCTTAATGGAGCACAGCGACGGACGGATTTTCGTGGGGACCCGTGGACAGGGTTTATTTATTCTGAGTGGCAATTTGCAGGAGGGTTTTAAGGTAGATCATTTTCATTCGGGTGACGGCGGAAACGGACTCGGTAGTGACCATATTTACAGTCTCGCAGAAGATGCCGGTGGCGGTGTTTGGGTGGCTACTTTCGGGGGCGGACTCAACCGTTATGCGCAGGGACGTATTTGGTCGGCCGAAGAGCTGGGCTACCCTGTTGATTTGGCGGATAGGATAAGACACTTGTTTGTGGACACAGACGACAGACTCTGGATGGCCAGCACTAAGGGCCTGTTGGTTGGCACGCCCGACAGGACCACGTCTTCGGCCTCCACCTTTCGTTTTTCGCATCTTCATCATCAGTCGCCCCAGGTGACCGGATTCCAGGGCAGCGATGTGTTTTGGGTAAGTCGCAGCTCCCGGGGGATCCTTTTACTCGCGGTGCTTGGTGTTGGACTCTTGCAGTTGTGCTCCGAGGAAGGGCCGGAGGGCCCCTGGGTCTTTGAAAGACTGGCCGACCCTTCAGGTCCAGCAGGCGCCTCGGTACTGACCTTGTGCAACGATTTGCAGGGCGACTTGTGGCTGTCGTCGGGTAAGGGATTGTTGCGTTACCAGTCCGACAGGAACAGTTTTCAGCGCTTCGCGCTACCGGGTGCGCTTCGGGAGGCGACTTTTTCGGAAGGTGCAGTGGCTCGTTCGCCCTCAGGCGTTCTTTATTATGGCACTATGGATGGCGTTTACTATTTTCAGCCCGAGGCGCTCGAAAGTCCAGCTGCAGATGCTGCGTTGCGGTTTACACGTTTTTATCTACACGGACAGGAGCTTCGGCCGGGGACTTCCCCGGCACTTCCGCAGGCCTTGCCCTTTATGGATGGCTTGCGGTTGAAGCACAGGCAAAACACCCTGGGTTTTGAATGGACTGCCTTGCATCCCCAATGGTCGCAGCGGGCCAGCTACACGGCTTTTTTAAGGGGTTACGATGAGGCACCTCGTCGTTTGGGCGAGCAGCACCGTGTGGATTATGCCCGTTTGCCACCTGGTAGCTATCTTTTGGAGATTGGTGTTGAGCAGGCCGATTTGCAGGAGAAGACAGCTTCTTTGAAAATTCCTGTCTACATTCAGCATCCTCCCTGGCAGCAAAACTGGGCTTATGGGCTTTATGCTTTATTGGCTGTGGGACTGCTTTTTCTGATCAGGAAACGGCTTCTGCTTTGGCTGCAGCGGCGCGAGCAAAAGGCCGCCGATAAAGTTCTTGCGCAGTGGCAGCACAATGCTTTTTTAATGGAAGTGCTCAAGATACTGGAGGAATTGCATACGCAGCCCGGCTTTCGGATGGCCTGGGTTTATCAGCGACTGGGTATGGGCAGAAGCAAATTCTTTGAGGAGATGAAGCGCCTGACCGGTAAGGCGCCCAGTGAATTTCTAAAGGAATATCGCTTACGTAAGGCGCTCAGCTTATTGGAGCAGGAAGCCTACAACATTTCCGAAGTGGCCATTTTAGCTGGCTTTTCGGATGCCGGTTATTTCAGTAAATGTTTTAAGGAGAAGTACGGACAAGCGCCCAGTGAATTTAAAAAGTCACAGATGTCCCGATGAAGAAAGGGGGCTGTTTTTGCAAACAGCCCCCCGATTCTTTAAAACTTATAAATGATGCCCAGGGAAGTATCCAGAATGTAGTCCTGGATATTGTATCCGTCGTTGATGCCCAGGTAAAAATTGCTGTTGCCGTCGGTGTTAACAAACGAAAAGACCGGTGGCATCAACATGGTTAAGCCCCAGCGTTCGCTCAGCGAAACGCCTACACCGGGTCGCAGCACCAGGCCCACAGAGTTGTAGCTGTCCAAGTCGTTGCCATCTACTTCTCCACCATAGAAACGCAGGGGCAGTTCGCCCTGGCCAAAGAAGCGGAAGGTTCCGGGTTGACTGATCCAATAGCGGGCAAAGGGCACGATGGAGGTGACGTTTGATTTGCTTTCTATACCTCCAGCTTCTGTTTTGGAGGAACTGAAGCCCAGGCTGCCTCCTGCCGACCAGTTTTCATTGAGGTGCATGCCAAACTGAGGCATAAAGGTGGTGGCCGACTGGCTGGTGCCATTGTCCGAGCTGGCTACGCTGAGGGTTCCGCCTACCCACATTTTGGTCTGGGTAAAGGCTGCTGAAGCGGTGAAGCACACCATCAATAACAAAAAAAAACTTTTCTTCATGGTTTTGAGTTTAAATGAGTTTTAGTTGTTTGCTTGTAATCAAACAGTGTGCAAGTTTTCATTTTTTTACGAATTATGAAAATATCACCAACTCAAACCGTTTATCTTTGTTACTTTTGTAAGACTTTTATTCAACTACATGGAACAAGACGCAGCCAAGGATACTACCAGCAAGCAATATTTGCTGGATAAGCGCTATTTGGCCATGGCGGCCATTTGGGCCCAAAACTCTTATTGCAAACGCCGTCAGGTGGGCGCCTTGCTGGTAAAAAACAAAATGATCATCAGCGATGGGTACAACGGAACGCCCTCCGGCTTCGAAAATGAATGCGAAGATGCCGCTGATGTTACCAAGCCTTATGTGCTTCATGCTGAAGCCAATGCCATAACCAAGGTTGCCCGCAGCAACAACAGCAGCGATGGGGCTACCCTCTACGTTACTTCGTCTCCTTGCATCGAATGTGCCAAACTGATTATTCAGGCCGGTATCGTTCGGGTGGTTTTTAGTGAGTCCTATCGGGTAGAGGACGGCATTCAGTTGCTCCGTAGAGCCGGTATTGAAGTGCTTCAGATTCCCTAGTGTTTATATTTTTACAGGAAAAGCAGAACCATCCATGCGTTACAACAACACATTAAAACAAATTCTACTTCCCTTCTTTTTTGCCCTGGTGTTGGCTGGCGGTTTTTTGCTGGGCAAGTCGTGGCAACCCGCCGGTCCCGGCCAACAGGGTCGAGGTATGTTTATTTATCCTCAAACCAATAAACTCGATGCCATTTTAAATCTTATCGAAGAGGAATATGTGGATACCATTCGTAAAGACGATTTGGTGGAGGAAATGATCCCCGAATTGTTGAAGCAGCTTGATCCGCATACCGTTTATATTCCCGCTGAAGATTTGGAGGAAGCCAACCAGGAACTGGAGGGCAATTTTGGCGGGATTGGCGTTCAATTCAGCATGCAAAACGACACGGTGCTGGTGATCAGTGTGGTTTCCGGCGGGCCTTCCGAAAAGCTGGGCATCATTCCTGGTGACCGCATCATTACCGTTAACGACAGTCTTATTGCCGGGGTGGGTTTGGGTAACGACAAGGTGGTTGGTATGCTGCGTGGCGAAATGGGAACCAGGGTTAATGTCGGCATTCAGCGCAGCGATCGACCTGAGCTCATCGACTTTGAAATCATTCGGGGGACCATTCCCGTTTACAGTGTAGATGTGTCCTACATGGTCACCGATACGGTGGGCTACATCAAAGTAAGCCGTTTTGGACGCAATACCTATCAGGAATTTCTTACTGCTATGGCCAAGTTAAAAGCCCATAATTGCCAAAATGTTATTGTCGATTTAAGGGGTAATTCAGGGGGCTATCTGGATGTGGCCATTGCCATGACCAACGAGTTTTTGGCCAAGGGCGACCTCATTGTGTACACCGAGGGGAAAGCCAGTCCCCGCCAGGATGTGTTTGCCAACGGCATGGGCTCTTGTCAGGACATGGGTGTAACGGTGCTGGTTGATGAATTCAGCGCTTCGGCCAGTGAAATTTTTGCAGGGGCCTTGCAAGACAACGACCGGGGCCTCATTGTGGGGCGACGATCCTTTGGCAAAGGCCTGGTGCAGCAGCAAGTTCCGCTGCCCGACGGATCGGCCTTGCGCCTGACGGTGGCCAGATATTATACGCCCAGCGGAAGGGGCATTCAGAAGCCCTACAGCAACGGGGTAGAAGATTATCATCGCGACATCCTGGACCGTTTTGAACATGGTGAGTTTTTTGAGCGGGACAGCATTACTTTGGACGAGTCGCTGCGTTTTACCACCCGGGGTGGTCGTCTGGTTTTTGGCGGAGGGGGCGTTATGCCCGATGTTTTTGTAGCGCGCGATACCACCGCTTTTTCAGAGTATTATTTTCAGCTGCGCGACAAGGGGGTGATTTACCAGTATGCGCTCAAATACAGCGACGACAATCGCATTCAATTGCAGCGTTTTGAGACGGTAGACGCCTTGCATGAGCATCTTAAAGCCCAGTCGCTCATTAAGGAGCTCATTGCTTTTGCAAAAGAAAAAGGGGTGGCCTATAGTGCGGAGGATTTCCGTCTGTCCCAACGGCTGATTGAAGTGGAGTTGAATGCCTATATTGCCCGCAATATTTTCGACAACGATGGATTTTATCCTATTTTTAGTGAGGTGGATGAGGTGTTGAATGTCGCCCTGAACGAGATAAGGACAGGGAGGGAGATTTTGGCCTATCGTTAAGTAAGTAGGAGGTTAGTTATGGTTTTGTTAAGAATACTGCTGATTTTTGCGCTTTTTTACTATTTGTTTCGTTTGTTGTTTCGGGTGGTTTTACCTTGGTTTTTGGCCAGGCGTTTAAGAAAAATGCAGGAACAGCACGGCAGTCGTTTCGATAATTTCAGGCAGCAGCAACAAAAGCAGGAGGGAGAGGTGACCATTCATACTGCACCTAAGAAGGGTCACAGCGGATCCGGAAAAGTTGCAGATGAAGGGGAATACGTCGATTACGAGGAGATAAAATAGAAAAGACCGGCCACTGGGCCGGTCTTTTTATTGCGTTTAAATTTTTTGGTTTTCAGCGTTTGTGCAAGCCACACTCCTTGGTGTCGGGGTTCTCCCACCACCAACGACCGGCCCGTACATCTTCTCCGGGCTCTATGGCACGGGTACAGGGCTGACAGCCAATGGAAGGGAAGCCTTTGTCGTGCAGCACATTATAGGGCACCTTGTGCTCGTGAATGTAGGCCCAAACCGCTTCTTCGCTCCAGGTGGCCAACGGATTTACCTTTACCAGACCATTGTTTTCATCCCATTCTACCAGGGCAATGTCTTTACGTGTAACGGCCTGTCCCGCACGAAGACCACAAATCCAGGCATCCAATTCGGCAAAGGCACGTTGCAAGGGTTCTATTTTACGCAGGTGGCAGCAAAACTTCCGGTTCTCCACACTCTCGTAAAAGAGGTTGATGCCCTTTTCATTCACCATTTTTTCCACCTTTTGATGTTCGGGAAAAAACACCTCTATCTTGGTTTTGTATTTGCGCGAGGTGCGGTCAATCAAGTCGTAGGTCTCCGGAAAGAGCCGCCCCGTATCCAGGGTAAAGATGCGTGCCTGAGGATTTATCTTCATCAGCATGTCGGTCAACACCTGGTCTTCGGCACCCAGACTGGACGACAGGGCTATTTTATCGCCAAATTTTTGGAGGACTTTTTTCAATACTTCCTGAGGACTCGCCCCCTCTAGAGACGCATTCAGTTTACTTATTTCTTCTTGGGTCATATCTCTCTTCAACTATTTATGATTTTTGTTTGATTTCGCTGCAATCGCCGAAGCATACCCCCAGGTGCCGCCCTTTTAGTACCAGCGAATTGTTGGGCTGAATCAGGCGGGTTTTTCCGCCGACCTCTTCCAGGGGTATGGAGGTGATTTCGCCGTTGCGCAGGGCCACCATGGTGCCGAACTGTTTCTCATGGATGAGGGCCGCTGCGTGGGCCCCAAAGCGGGTGGCCAGGATGCGGTCGGTGGAAGTGGGACTGCCACCTCGCTGTATGTAGCCCAATATGGTTTCACGGGTTTCCAGGCCGGTGTTTTTACGAATTTGCTTGGCAATGTAGGCCCCCGCTGATTTTTTACTGGCTCTTTCTATTCCTTCGCCCACTACTACAATGGAATAGGGTTTTTTCTTGCGGCTGCGTTCTAAAAGACAGTCGAAAACACTCTCGAGGCAATAGGGTATTTCGGGTACCAGAATTACGTCACCACCTCCGGCTATGCCCGAATGCAAGGCAATCCAGCCTGCATGGTGGCCCATCACCTCAATAACCATGACGCGTTTGTGCGAGTTGGCGGTGGTATGCAGGCGGTCAATGGCTTCTGTGGCAATGTGCACGGCTGTATCAAAGCCAAAGGTCAAATCCGTGCCCCAAATGTCGTTGTCTATGGTCTTGGGTATCCCAACCACATTCAGTCCCTCCTGGGCCAGTAGATTTGCTGTTTTTTGGGTGCCGTTGCCGCCTATGCAGACCAGGGCTTCCAGGCCCAGTTCTTCATAGTGCTTTTTAATTAAGCCGGGCTTGTGTTGCGGGTCTTCCCCGTCCACCACCTTGAAGGGTTTCAGGCGTGAAGTTCCCAAAATGGTTCCTCCCAGGGTAAGTATGCCCGAGAGCAGTTGCTCGTTCAGCTCTATGGTCTCTTTTTCAACCAATCCGCTGAAGCCGTTGACAATGCCGACCACATCCATATCGTATTCCACAATGGCGGTTTTGCCCACACCACGAATGGCCGCATTGATACCGGGGCAGTCGCCCCCGGCCGACAAAATTCCTATTCTCATTTTTTTGCTTCCCATAATGCTTGGCGGTATAATGGTTTATTTTTGAAACACCAGCAAAGGCTGGTCGGATCGGAACAAGAGCTGACGGGTTATGGAAGGACTGAACAGTTTGCGCAAACTCTTGCGCTTTTGGCGGGTCATGGCCAGCAAGTCGGCCGGATTTTCTGCCAGGTAACTTTCCAGACTTTCAATATAGTTCCTGCCGGTGATAATGTCAAAATTAATTTTCACATGGTGGTAAGTGCTGTCGCAGTAACTGCGGAGCTGATCCATCCTGCGAATGTCGTTTTTATCGGCACGGGTCTTGCAATACAAAACGGCATTTATTTCGGTGGGAAAGGCCGAGACAAGTCGGATGAGGTGGTGCAGGGAAAGGTAGTCTCTGTCGTTGCGTTCCAGTAAAAACAAAATGCGGGAAAGCGACTCGGGGTGTGCTGCCGCCTGGGCAGGAACCGCCAGTACCGGAACGGTAGATTTCCGAATCACATCTCCGGTAATGCTTCCAAGGGTTTCTTTAATGGTTTCGCCTTTGGTCTTGGTCCCCATCACCACCACATCGAAGCGTTCCTTCGTGCTGATTTTCGGAATTAAATCTTCCGGGTAGCCATATTCGAAGCGGCATTGCAATGAGAGTTGTTGACCAGCCCTTAAGTGGGCTGAATTTTCCTCACGGAATTGCTCCAAACGCTGGCGGGCAGCCTGCTCTTGGTTTTCGAGGTTCTCGAGATGCTTGTTGTCCGATCGCTCGCCTTCCTCCTTCGCTTCACGTGGCAAATAGTCGCCAAAGCAGTGCAAGAGTGTCACCTCTGCAGGAAATTTCCCTGCCAGGGTCAGTGCGTAATGCACGGCGTGGAGCGAGTAATCCGTAAAAATAACCGGCACCAGAAATTTAATCATAGCTCAGCCTTAAATGGGGTCAACGAAGCTTAAAGGTAAGTAAAAAAGCACAAAGGCAGCCTCTGCTCCCTTTGTGCTTTTTATTAAATTATTCATCGGAAGGTTCTCTTTTATATGATGAGCATGGCGTCTCCGTAGGTTCCGAAGCGGTATTTTTCTTTCACAGCTGTTTTATAGGCTTTCATAATCAGATCGTAGCCACCAAAAGCCGCCGACATCATCAGGAGGGTGGAGTAGGGCAGGTGAAAATTCGAGACCATGCAGTTGGCTACATTAAAGTCGTAGGCCGGAAAAATAAATTTGTTGGTCCACCCTTCAAAAGGCTTAACATGACCATAAGTACTCACCGAACTCTCCAGGGTCCGCATTACAGTTGTACCCACGGCACAAACCCTTTTCTTTTTGTCCTTGCCCTGATTGATGATGTTGGCTGCATTTTCCGAAATCAGGATTTGCTCGGAGTCCATTTTGTGCTTGGTCAGGTCTTCCACATCTACCGAGCGAAAGTTACCCAGGCCCACATGCAGGGTGATGTACGCAAAATGAGCGCCCTTTATTTCAAGGCGTTTGAGTAATTCACGACTGAAGTGCAGACCGGCTGTGGGCGCTGCCACAGCCCCTTCGTTCTGAGCAAAAATGGTTTGATAGCGCTCACTGTCTTCTGGCTCCACTTCCCGCTTAATGAATTTGGGCAGCGGGGTTTCTCCCAAACCATAGAGGGTTTTCTTAAAATCCTCGTAGGGTCCGTCGTACAGAAAGCGCAGGGTGCGTCCTCTGGAAGTGGTGTTGTCAATCACTTCAGCCACTAGGGCATCGTCCTCCCCAAAGTAAAGTTTGTTGCCGATTCTAATTTTCCGGGCCGGATCTACCAGAACATCCCACAAACGCTGATCCTGATTCAATTCGCGCAGCAGAAACACCTCAATTTCAGCACCGGTCTTTTCCTTATTACCATAAAGTCGCGCCGGAAACACTTTGGTGTCGTTGAAAATCAAGACGTCGTCGTTGTCAAAATAATTGATGAGATCCTTAAATATCTTGTGTTCGATTTTTCCGGTGGCACGATTAACCACCATCAGGCGGGATTCATCGCGGTTATGTGTGGGATGAAGGGCAATGAGCTCCTCCGGCAGCTTGTACTTGAATTTTGATAACTTCATAGTAACAAAAGAGTTATAGTAATGAATGAAACGGTTACAAAAATAAGCCTAATTTATACGTTTGAGTCCTCAAATTGTTTGAAGCTCAGCCAATAATTTTATAAAATCGTCTACGCTCAAGGCATCTTCGTTGCGAATGGGACCAATGGCACTGCGCTCGAGGGCCGACAAATGGGCCCCGCTATTCAAGGCCCTGCCCAGGTCGTGGGCAAAGGAGCGAATGTAGGTCCCTTTGCTGCAAAGCAGCCGAACTCTTGCTTTGGGTGGTTCAAAGTGCAGTAGTTCCAGCTCCAGAAAATGCACCTCCCTTTTCTCCAGCTCCGGCGTCTTGCCCTTGCGCGCCAACTCGTAGGATTTTCTTCCATCTTTCTTTATGGCCGAAAAAACAGGCGGTGCCTGTAATTGTTTGCCCAGAAAACCTGCGAGATTTTCTTCCAGAAGCGCTCGATCAATGTGGGTTGTGTCAAAAGTTGCATCAACTTCCGTTTCCAGATCGTAGGACGGTGTGGTTGCCCCAAAAGTCACTTCCGCCACGTATTCCTTGTCCATGCCCATCAAGCGATCAATTTGCTTCGTAGCTTTTCCGGTACAAATCAACAGCAGTCCGGTAGCCAGGGGGTCCAGTGTGCCGGCATGACCCACTTTAATTTTTTTAATGCCCAGGTGTTGGCGAAACGAAATGCGGATCTTGTTCACCACATCAAAGGACGACCAACCCAGTGGTTTGTTGATCAACAAAACCCGACCTTCTTTAAAATCTTCTGCCGTACAATCGGCATTCACCTTCAGGTTCTCCACCAATTCTTCCATACTATCCCCAAAGTGTGCCGCCGATGGCTATCAGCGCAACTACTGCACAGTATACGGCAAACCAAATGAGCTTGCCTCGTTTAACAATGTTTATCATCCAGCTGCAGGCGGCCAGTCCCGCCAAAAAAGCAGCCACAAAGCCCACTGCCAGCACGCCGGCACCTGGTGCATTGGCTGCCGCCTGAGCGGCAGCATCGTATTTGAGCATACTCAGCACATTCTCCCCCATAATGGGCACCAGCACCATCAGAAAGGAAAAGCGTGCCACTTCACTCTTGCGGTTACCCAGCAGCAGCCCCGTAGCAATGGTTGCGCCGGAGCGACTTATGCCCGGTAATACGGCAACGGTTTGGGCCACGCCAATGATAAGGGCATGACCAAAGCTCAGGTCCTTATCGCCCGACTTTTTATAATAAGCGAAGGCCAACAGAATGGCTGTTACTAACAGCATTACGCCCACCAGCAGCAGGATGTTGCTCTGCTCAAAGATGGCCTCCACGTGGTCCTTAAAAAACAGTCCCACCACCGCAATGGGCAGCATGGATAGGGCAATTTTTGCCAGGTATTGGGTTTCTTCATTCCATTGAAATCTAAAGAGACCCAACAAAAGGGCGGCAATGTCTTTTCGGAAAACCACTAGGGTACTCAGTACCGTGGCCCCATGAACCAATACGGTAAAAGTCAGGTTGTCGGTGGTTTCTACGCCCAGTAGGGCTTTGCCAATTTCGAGATGCCCGCTGCTGCTTACAGGCAAAAACTCGGTTAATCCCTGGATGATTCCAAGAATCAGTGCTTCCATCCAATTCATAGTTTGTAGGGCGCTTAGTTTTTAAAGTTTTCGTCCTTTTTATCTACGGCGGGTCGTTTTAGGATGGCATAAATGGCAAAAAGGAAGCCGAAGAGAACCACCATGGGTGCCAGAGTGATGCGTTGAAAACCATAGATTTCTTCATTGAACACAGCGGGATCGTCGCTGCCGCCACCCACCATCAAAATAAATCCCAATACCACAAAGGCAAATGAAATGGCCAAGAGCCAATAATTTTCCTTGTGCAGTGCCATTTCAAATTTCTTTGGACTGTTTTTGTCGCTCTGTTTTTGTGCCATAGCTGTGCAAAAATTATGCGTTTAATAATAAAGCTGGTCGGTTTTCAGTCGCAGGTATTTGTTTACCGCAAAAAAGGTGGATATTAAGGTGATGCCAATACCTGTTACAATCACCAGGACAAACAGTAAGGCGATCATCAGCGGATCCGAAAAGCCGATAACACCACTTATTTCGTTGCTTAGACCATAAATAAACAGCGACAGCAGCACAATGGCTACAGTCGCCCCCGCCAGTCCGTGCAAAATGCTCTTTAATAAAAAGGGCTTGCGAATAAAACCCCTTGTAGCCCCCACCAGTTTCATGGTAGAGATGAGAAAGCGCCGCGAATAAACCGAAAGCCGAATGGTGTTGTTGATAAGGGCGATGGCAATCAGCAGCAGCAGCAGGGCAAAACCTGCCAGTACTACAGTAATGCGTCTTACATTTTCGTGGATGGCGTCGAGCAGGTTTTTTTGATAGAAAATTTCTTTCACCTGAGGGAAGGTGTTGATTTCTGCCTCAATGCGGGCCATGCTGTCGGGACTGGCCCAGGCTGCGGCCAGTTTAACTTCAATGGAAGCCAGCAGTGGATTGTAGCCCAGGAAATCCACAAAATCTTCGCCCAATTCTTCCTTCAAATCTTCGGCTGCCTGGTCCTTGGTAATGTATTCGGCAATGCGCACATAAGGCGCTGCGTTCAGCACTTTTTGCAGGCGAATGACTTCCGCTTCACGAGCATTGTCGTTGATCAGTACCGTGAAGCCCAGGTTTTCCTTTACATAAACCGAAAGGCGGTTGGCGTTCAGGTACAGAAAGCCGATGATGCCCAGCAAAAACAACACCAGCGAGATGCTGATGATGGTGGTGGCGTAGGAGCTTCGGAGCTTTCGTTTGGCGGCAGAATGACTCATGAAACGTACTTTTGTGGTTTGCAATAGGGCACAACAATCTCAAATTAGCTGCAAATATACTCAAAACTTGTACATAAAGCCAGTTTGCCGGGCCTTAAATGGCCCTGCAAATCAAAGGAGATGCTTATCTTTGTGGCTATGCTTCTTTCAAAGAATAGAATCGACTATGTTTTGGCCCATTTGGGTCAGCACTGGCTGTCCAACAAAGGGGTGGAAGAAGCTTTCGTATTTGTAGCGTCTAATCGTCCAAGTCCAGAAGGCCTAAAAGCAAAGATTGTTTTCCCTCTGTCCCTGGAGGATCAGCCCGGTCCACAAACGATCTGCTTCGAAGGAGAGGAACTTTTGGTCTTGTACCCTCTGTCGTCCGATTCTGACCCTTTTGAACTCGATGCCCAGGGTACACTGTGGTTTCGACACGACTTTTTGTCCTCGGCCTTTTACCTGCTCTCTGGGATGCAGGAAGTGCAGGCAAAGCCGCAAGATGCCTTTGGGCGTTTTTCGTATCAGCAGAGTATTCAAAAGGCTTATAACTTTGTAAATAAGCCACTCGTAAATTATTACTTCGAGTTAATATTAAAGGGTTTTATGGTCTATTGTGAGCGGCATGGTCTCTCCTTCCAGCGGCAGCGCCTCTTTGAGCACTTTGGTTTTTTGTTGAGTCACGATGTAGACCGGGTGGCTTTTCACCATCCCCGATTGATGGCCTACAGGGTGCTTCAGCTGTTGGGTTTAAAGCCCTCGAATGTGGGGAAGACGGTCCTGCTGCAGCATTTGCGGGCTGGACTGCGGCATCAGCTCAGTTTTGGTGCCGTATCGGATCCGTGGTGGAATTTTTCCTGGATGACGGCCCTGGAGAAGAAGCTGGGCCTACGCTCGACCTTCTTCTTTTTGTCGCGCGAGGAAGGCCAAAGAAATGCCTGGTATCGATTTAATTCAAGGAAAATAAAGAATTTAATTACAGATCTTAATACGGATGGGTTTGAAGTTTCACTTCATGGAACCTTTCGTTCGGTAGACGATCCGGATCGACTCCTGAAGCAGAAACAAGCACTGGCCAAAGTCAGCGGTTTGGAGCCCCTGGGCATTCGGCAGCACTTCCTGCTCTTTAAGCACCCCACAACATTTCGGGTGCAGGAAACTGCTGGTCTGGCTTATGATTCCACCCTTTCTTTTCACGACCACGATGGTTTTCGAAACGCCTATTGTTATCCCTTTCATCCCTATGATTTTGAAAATGACCGGGCCTTTACGATTTGGGAGTTTCCTTTGGTGATGATGGAGGTTTCTGTACTGCAATATCGTGGACTGGGTTTGGATGATTTGGCCGACGCAGCCAACAGGCATATCGATGAGGCCCTGCGCTTTGGAGGCCTGTTTGGTCTTTTGTGGCACAACTGTCGCCTAAACGATTTGGAATATCCCGGAGTGCAGCTTTTTTATGAGCAATTGCTGGAGCGTATTGTTGCCAAGTCGCCCCAATCGATTACCGGGAGTGCCTTGCTGCACTGCCTCGATACTTTTTAGTTGGGAAGCCGTATCGCTTTTTTGTTTTTGCTTTTTTGTTGTTTGGTTCCTGTTATCTTTGCAAGGGTTAAAATACATCAGCTTGGGAACCATTGCCAGACAAACCATTCAGAATTCCATATTCTCCTACCTGGGTGTTGTGCTCGGGGGTGTTAATGTGGCCTTGCTGTATCCTCGAATTTTTTCAGAAGAAGAAATTGGTCTGATCAACATTCTTCTTGCTGTTTCTGCCATGTTGGCTCAGTTTTCTTCTTTCGGGGTTAATGGTGTAACCAATTATTTCTTTCATCATTTCAAGGAAAAGGCCAGTCGACACAAGGGCTTTTTCAGCATATTGTTGTTGGTGATTTTGGTAGGCTATGCTTTGTTTCTTGTTGTCTTTGGTTTTTTTCACGAGCAGATTCTTTTTTCTCGGGCTGAAGATTCAGCACTGCTCGGCCAGTATGGGTTTTATGTGATTCCCATTACTTTCTTCACACTTTCCTTTTTGGTCATAGATATTTATGCCGCAGTGCTTTCCCGTTCGGTCATTGGTGTGTTTATGCAAGAGTTTGTTTTTCGGTGCGTAAATCTTATTCTGGCCTTGCTGTATTTGTTCCATCTCATTGATTTTGGGCTCTTTTTGTTTCTTTATGTCCTGGCTTTGGGATTGCCTCCACTGATTATTTTTGTAGCACTGCAGCGAAGCGGAGATCTTTCCTGGAAACGACCCAATAAGCATTTGCTTTCGCTTCATGGCCTGAAAATGATAAGTGTTGGCGCATTCTATATTCTATCTGGGTTTGGCAGTATGCTCATTACTTATGTGGACCGGTATATGATCAATTTGTTTTTGGGACTGGGTGCTGCGGGGGTATACTCGATCAGTAATTACGTGGGTACCCTGGTGCAAATTCCAAGGAAAGCCATGGGGAAAATTGCCGCTACTTTTTTGGCCGGCTTGTGGACTCAAAATGAGGTGTCCAGGATACAAGAAGTCTATAATAAGAGCGTTGTGTCCCAGCTTATGCTCGGTGTCTTGATTTTTGTTGGCATTTGGGCCAACATCGAAGCTGTTTTTCATATTCTTCCGGAGTCCTACCGTTCGGGTGAGTGGGTTATTTTTTTCATTGGCCTGGCCCACATCTTCCATATTTCGATGGGTTTGGGTGGAGTTATTCTTGTGACTTCGAGGTACTATAAAGTAAGTACCTACCTGACCTTTCTTTTGGGCCTGTTGGCCATTGGCAGTAATTTGCTTTTTATTCCGCTTTGGGGGATTGCAGGGGCCGCTTTTGCTTCGGCCTTTTCTAAGCTCATTTATGTTGTAATCAATATGCTTGTGCTTAAATATCGCCTGGGTATCCCACCGCTTCGTCGTGCTCATTTATTTATTCCTCTTGCCGGCCTGATGAGTTACCTTTTGGTGTTTTCCTTTCAGCCCTCCTGGCACTGGGTTTTTGTATTGGTGGTAAAGAGTGTAGTCGTAACTGTTGTATACCTTGGATTGTTGAGGCTTTTCAACGTGATTTCGGATTTCAGGTCTTTTTTGGACGATTTTTAATCTGTTGTAGGGGGCATGTCTTTTATAGGTTGACCAACACTTTTGTTTCTTTTATTAACTTTGTTAAAACTACTGAAAAAATCTTTGCAAATGCCCACCAAGATTGTCGGTTTTATTCTTTCTAAAACCCCCATCTCTTATGTGCCTAGGATCAATCCTTTGATTAAAACTAAAGTGCTTAAGGGAGCTTGGGGAGAGTTGGTGTTGTATGGCAGCGGTGAATTTGAACCGGTGGCTAACGGGCAATGGTCTTTGGGTTTCCCTCCTACTACTGATTTGTTGCAACACAACCTTTTACTTACCGTAGGGCCTGAGGAGGTTATAATTGAAAGCGATTGGATTGGTGGCATTCCGGTTTTTTATAATTCCAAAGAGCAGATTGTTTCAACTTATGCCAAAGTATGCTTGGGAGAGGACAGGGCATTTGATGAGGAAGGCCTCTATCTTTTTTTGCGCTATGGGTTTTCGGTGTTCGGAACCACTCCTTTTCGTTCTGTAAAAAGTTTACGTTACAGTTCAGTACTTCATTTTTCTGCGGAAGGGTTGAAGGTAAAGGAGAAAGACGATCCCGCTCTGTTTCTCAACCTCTCAGTTGCTGCCAATGAGGAGGAGATTAGGGCTTTGATTAGGGCAGATTTAGAGAAGGTTTTTAATTATAGTTCGCAAACGCTAGTCTGTCCCCTTTCTGGCGGTCTTGATTCCCGGGTGTTGTGCTCATTAATACCTGATGAACAGAGATCCAGAGTGATGACTTATACCTTTGGTATATCACCTCGACAGGAGAAGAGTTTTGAGGCACAGATTGCCCGGTCGGTAGCAGAAAAGCTTGACATAAGCTGGCAGCATATTCCTTTAAGTAAAGCTTATGAAGATGTTGATGAATGGCATGATCTATTTGGTTTTGCGACACATTTGCACGGCATGAACCATATTGAGTTTCTCAAGAAAATTCGACAAGACTTGCCGGATGTAGAGCATCCTGTTCTTTTAAGCGGATTAACTGGTGGCGCTTTCTCGGGAGGCTATCTTGGCGGCCTTCGGGTGGAGCATCCCAATCAATTGTACCATTTGGCTTTGACGCATGATTTGAACTGTAATCCTTTGTTGCCCCCAAAAGTAACTGAGGCTGAGTCCCGGTTTTTTGAGCAAAACAGGCAACTTCTGGCTGATCCGCGCTGGTATTCGGTGGTTAGCATGCGTTTAAAAATGGGTTTGTTGCATTATCTATACAAGCTGCCTGACCATTTGGGTTTTTCTTCTTGTTCGCCCTATCACAATTTTAGAACAGTTGGTAAAATGCTTTCTTTGCCGCCTCATAGGCTTAACAATCGCTTCTGGGTGAAGGAATATTTTAAGAAGGAGGGGCTGCATTTCAGGACCAGGTTTTTTTATGGAGACACGCGGAATACGCTTAACCGTCAGTTGTTTGAAGGTACAGACTATGAAAATCTGAATCCAAATCGGTGGATTAGTACCCCCGTTGCTCCGGAAAAAGTGGAAGCCCTCAATCAGTTTTTTCAAAGTTACCATCAGTCCAGTTCTAAAGTAAAGCGTTTTTTAACTACACAAAGAGTTGTTAAAGAGGTGGTAAAAGTTTTTGGGTTAAAGAATGAATTTAATCAAAAATTGTCGGCCTATCAAACCTTGAGGAGCCTCGAACTGTCTTTGCAGGAAGGGTTTGATTCGCAGCCTTAATTTCAGTCGTATGCACCCGGTTTTTCCTGTTGTTATCTTTTGTTATAATCGACCCGTTCATTTGAAGCAGACCTTGACGGCCTTGCTTCAAAATGATGGAAGTTGTGAAACCATTGTGTTTGTTTTTTCTGATGGGCCAAAAACTTTAGAAGACCATGATAAAGTTCGTGCTGTAAGGGAAGTGTTGTCGAATGTTAAGGGCTTTAAAAAGTTCACAGTTTTTGAACAGGAGATCAACAAAGGGCTTGCTGCTTCGGTGATTGATGGGGTGAGTCGGGTGCTTCGAGAGTATCCGGCTTGTATCGTATTGGAAGATGACTTGCTTACTTCTACTTATTTTCTTCGTTATATGAATGAAGCCCTCCTTTACTACAAGGAGGATGCTCGTATCTTTACTGTTTCGGGCTATTCTCCTCCTCTATCGCTTCCACCAGACTATACGCTCCCATCTTTTTTATTTCCCCGTATCAACGCCTGGGGTTGGGGTACCTGGCGCGACCGTTGGGAACTGGTGGATTGGCGTGTGGTTGATTTTTTTGATTTTATTGGCAGTAAAACCCAACGTAGGTTGCTAAGCCAACAAGGTGAAGATCTTCCGGTTATGTTACTCAAGCAGCAAGAGGGGTGCTTGTCGTCCTGGGCTGTTCGTTTTAATCAGTCTTGCTTTAAAAGTGGTCGGACCAATGTTTATCCCCGAGCGTCGCTTGTTGCCAATATTGGGGCGGATGGGTCGGGCCGACATATGAAGGCCAGCAGGAAATTTCAGAGTCCTATGAGTTCGTATTACTTATCTCCTTACCCTGCTGAGTCCAACAATGAAATTGCGCTGCAATTTCGTCAATTTTATCGTCCCAGTTGGCACCGGAGACTTCGTAACCGATTGAAGATTGAATGGTATCTTTGCAGGAGGGAAGGTTTTAAGATTTTGGGGATTAAGTGATTTTATTATGGAGCAGTAGCTTATGCGTGTAGTACATATTAATAAAAGTGACCAAAGTGGGGGGGCAGCTGTGGCGGCCTCCCGCATTACAGCAGCTCTTCGGGGTTTGGATGTGGAAGCGTCTTTGTTGGTGGGTGAAAAAAAGAGCTTGCACAGCTGGGTGGTCCCAGCAGTTACAACATCATGGGATCGGGGGCGTCTGCTCTTTAATTTCTTGCAGGAGGTCGCCGCCTTTCTTCCTCATGAAAAGAGTCGTGCTGGTCGTTTTGCTTTTTCGCTGGGACGTAAGGGGCTTGATTTGTCCAGTCACCCTCTGGTGCGGCAGGCCGACGTATTGCATTTGCACTGGTTTAACCAGGGCTATATGTCTCTGAAGGGCCTGGGGCAGCTGTTGGATTTGGGGAAACCGCTGGTATGGACCTTGCATGATATGTGGAGTTTTACCGGGGGATGTCACTATGCCGGTAATTGTGCTGGTTATCGTCTGCAGTGTGGCTCTTGCCCACTTATTCAGGATCCTGGGGTGGACGATATTTCAGCCCGTCAGTTTAAACGTAAGCAATCCATTTATGCCAAAGGGCCCATGGCCCTTGTGGGTTGTAGCCACTGGTTGGCCGGCTTGGCTTCGGAAGCTGCTTTATTGCAGGGACATACTGTTTCGTCCATTCCCAATCCCATCGAAACCTCGGTGTTTCGGCCCCTGCCGCGGGATGTTGCCCGGGAGCGACTGGGGCTGGATAAAGCGCGAAAGATTTTGCTCTTCGGGGCAGCCAACGTTGCGGATCCCCGCAAAGGGATGGCTCTTTTGTGGCATGCTCTGCGTCATTTGGCGGCCAAGCGCGGCAGCGATGGCATTCAACTGGTGGTTTTTGGAAAGGCACCGGATGGCTTGGCCAAGGAATTGCCTTTTCCGGTTAAGGTACTCAACTATGTATCCAATACCGAAACGCTGGTTGATTTGTACAATGCAGCCGACGCTTTTGTGTTGCCTTCTCTGGAGGATAATCTCCCCAACACTGTGATGGAAGCTCTGGCCTGTGGTACGCCTGTGGCGGCTTTCCGGATTGGCGGAGTTCCTGAAATGGTGGCACATGGCATTTGCGGTTACTTGGCGCCAGCCGGAGACGCCGGAGGCTTGGCAGAAGGGATAGATTTTTTGCTTTATAAGAGTAAGGCGGAAACCCTTCGACTCAATGCCCGTGAAAAGGTGGTCCAAAATTTCAGTCCCCGCATTGTGGCCGGGCAGTACTTAAAGCTTTACGAACGCTTACTGGAGGGAAGGGCCTATGTCAGAAACAGCTAAATTGCCTAAGGTTAGCATTATTACGGTGACTTATAATGCTGAGGCAACCTTGGAGCGGACGCTGAAAAGTGTGGCTGGGCTGGAGTATGGTCCCCTGGAGTATTTGATTATTGATGGAGGCAGTAATGACGGAACCTTGGCGCTTATTCAGGACTATGAAAAGGTGGTGGACCACTGGATCAGCGAACCGGATGAGGGTTTGTACGACGCGATGAACAAAGGGATGGCCTTGGCCAAGGGGGATTATCTTTGGTTTCTGAATGCTGGTGACGAAGTCGCCGCGCCAGATGTGCTTCAGCGCGTTTTTGCGCTGGATGCGGGTGCCGATATGTATTATGGCGATACGCTCATCGTGGATGCGGGTGGTCAGGTGGTCGGGCCACGACGTCTCCAACCGCCAGAGTATTTGTGTTGGCGTGACTTTCAAAGAGGGATGCTGGTGAGTCATCAAGCCTTGATTGTGGCCCGTCATCTGGCCGGTCCTTATGATTTGCGCTATCGGTTTTCGGCCGATTACGATTGGGTGCTTCGCCTCCTTAGGAGGTCAAAGCATATTGTAAATACTCGTTTGGTATTGGCCCGTTTTTTGGATGGAGGCCTCACCAAACAGAACATTATACCTGGTTTGTGGGAGCGATTTACAATAATGAACAAAAATTATGGTTATTTTACTACCCTTTTTAATCATATTGGTATAACTTGCAAGTTCTTAGTTTTTTGGATTAAGAATCGTCGCTTTTAGCGAATGTACCCTAAGCACTTGCTGATTTTGCGACAGCCCCAAAACAATTCCGGAACTGAACCCCTTTGGGCCTTTTAACGTAGGGGCCTTTGGTGTAATATACCCTTAACCAATTAGTTCTGTTATGCTTAACGTATATCAAAATGAGGTTTTCGAAACTCGGAAAGCCTTTCGTCGCGTGGTTCACCACGACCGACTGTTGCAGGAATGCAACAAAAATCTTAAGAAGGAACTTGCTCAGGTTCGCAAGGCCGCTACCTCTCTACGCAGAGCTTCCATCGATACGGAGGCGCTTCATCCCGGTCGCCTTTGGACGCTCATGTATGAAGATCTCGGCAAACTCGCTTTGAAGCGACGCTTAAATAGGCAAAAGGTTTTGTTTGTGCAATTGAATTGGATGGCTGGGAATGCTGTTCTGGAGGAAAGTACCCGTTACATGGAGCGCATTAAAGGTGGTTCACGTTATCGCCGGCGCAGCATACAAAATCGGGAGGAGAAGGTGAAGAAACTCATGGAGCAGGAGACTGTTGCTTTGGGTGAACAAGCGCAAATCAGACTGATGCACTTTACCAGTAAAATGGGCGATTGCAAAGGTCAGTTGTTGACTCTGGCTGAGGCCATCGCTCTTGGTGTAGAGGCTAAAAGCAAATTGCACGAGCTTTCGTTGGCTCTTAAGGGCTTACGTTTTTGGGGCAACGGGGATCAGGAACTGCCCGAGCCGCATGATGTGGAAGCCAATATGGCCTTTGAGCACATTTTTCAATTGGTAGTGCCGACGCATATCCTTCTTTGCGGTTTTCGTAATGAGGCTTTTGACTTTATTAACACTCGTGACTTTGAGTTGCATATGGAGGCGTTAAAGGATTTTAAAGACAGTTTTTTTAACGCTTTGCTCAGCGACTGGGTAGAGCAGCGTAAGGTGCGTATGTGTAGTTTTGGGGTACAGAAGAATATTGAGGCCCTGGACTTGTTGTTGCAGGGCTTGCGCACCAAGAAAAAACGTACCGAGGAAGAGTTGGAAATTTTGCATGAAGAAAGTCGCGCCATAATGGCGGCCTGTTAAGTATTTGAATTGTAGTAAAATAAAGGGTATTGCTTAATCGATAGCAACACCCTTTGTTTTTTCTGCCAGGGGATGGATTTTAAGCATTCAATTCCTTGCGCCGCCACCAGGCGTAGGCCAGCAAACTCAAGAGAAGGACCGAAGACAGGGCCGCAAGGACCTTGCCCCAACGGTAGGAGCGGGGTTCAAAGCGCAATTCTACTGTACTGCTGCCTTCGGGCACGAAGGTTGCTCGCAGTAGGTAGTTGACCCGGAGCAAAGGAACTTCCTCGTCGTTCACGTAAGCTTTCCAACCTTTACCGTAGTACACTTCGCTGAAAACGGCCAACTGACGCCCGTCTGTGTTCACCTCGTAGGTCAGTCGCTCCGGATGATAGCTGATCAGTTGAATACTTCCTTCTCCCGCCCCCAGGGTGGTTTCGCTCAAAAGATCTGCAAACTCCGTACTCACTATGGCGGTGGTACCTAAATCCATTTGTTGCAAAGCTTCTATTTCTTCTTTTGCCGAATTTACTACGTGGATGTCGTTCACCAGCCATGCAGGGCCCTGAGCTTTGGGATTCAGGAGGGGCGCTTTATCGGGGTGATAAATGACGTAGCGCGTGTTGAGCATGTTCAGCACCGGAAAGTTGCCCATGGCCTCCTGTAAAAGAGCGATGGAATCGTTGCCTGAAGTTATACTTCGCAGCAACTGCCAGTCGCTCTGCAGGTAATGGTCGATAAGGTCCTGGTAGCGTTGCAGCTTGGCCCCGTGGTAACCACCAATAGATTTGTGGAAGTAGCTGGTATGCACCTCGTTGAACACATTGCGGTGTACCGAAAAAACACGGAAATTGGGGTCGGGGTCGGCCAGCACATCCAGGTCGGCCTGGGTGGGACGGAAAGTCTGCCGGGCCTGTGATTTAGGAATAAAATTGTCTTCGCCCACAAAGCGCCGATCCACCGCCCAAAGATCAACCAACACCAACACCAACAAGCCGGGAATAAGGTATTTGCGGCTGATGGTGGAGCGGACATACAACCAAATGGAGGCGCTGCCCAAAACGATGAAGACCAGGGAGCGGAAGGCATCCGTTTTCAAAAGGAGCATCCTGGCGTAGTGCAGCTCTTCCATAATCAGTTCAAAGAAGATCGCCTGTTCGGGTTGGGCCTTCATTTGTCCCTGCAATGCAGCCAACTCTTGCTCGTTAAAGAAGCTCAGGAGGTTCGGGAAGAGATAGAAGAGCAAGGCTACACCAGCTGTAAGCCCCAAGGACCACATAAACCCGCCACTCTTCTCGCGAATTAACTGCGGATTTTCAATCACGCTGCGTAAGCCCAGCATGCCCAAAAGGGGTATGCTGACTGTGGCGATGACCAGGGCCATTTCTACCGTTCGGAACTTGTTGTAAAGCGGGAAGTAGTCGAACATCAGCATGTTGAACCACTCCAGATTGTGGCCCCAGGCCAGAACGATAGAAAGGATGGTGCCTGCCAGCAACCACCATTTTTCGCGTCCCTGGTAGTAGAAGAGTGCCAGCACAAAAAAGAAGCAGATCAATGCCCCAACGTAAACCGGTCCACTGGTAAAGGGCTTGCTGCCCCAGTACTGAGATTGTTGAACGATTTCATTGGCCAGCTGGTTGATGAATTGCCCCTGCTGCTGTCCGTAATTAATGCCGCGAGCCCTTAAAAACTGGTCGATACGTTGCGGAAGTCCCTCCGTGACCTGCTCGTTCAGGCCAATGGGTTCCGAAGCTCCGCCATTAAAATTGGGTATGAGCAGAGTCAAAGTCTCTGTCTTGCCGTACGACCAGGCAAAAGCATAGTCGGGGTCCAGGCCCCGCTGCGTTTTTCCTGCTTCTTCATCCTCCAGGAGCGCCTGTCCCCGAATACTCTCCTTCCCATACTCGTAGGTGGTCCACAGGTTGGTCAGGTTGGGCAATACCGCCAGAATTGCGGCAACAGCGAGCATACCGGTACGCTGCGCAAAGTCGTTCAGGGTTCCGCCTTTCCAGGCCCTTATCAAACGGTCTGCCACCAGTACCAGCACCAGCAGGGCCAGGTAGTAAGTGATCTGAACGTGGTTGTAGGCGATTTCTGCCCCCAGGGCCACTGCGGTAAACAGGGCCCCCAGCCACTTGTTTTTATTGTAGGTATATAAAATGCCGCCCAACACCGGTGCCATTAAGGCAATGGCATAGGCCTTGGTAATGTGGCCGGCAATAATAATAATGATGTTGTACGAACCCAGGGCAAAAGCCACGCCGCCCAGTGCGCTCAGCCAGTGACTGAAGCCCATGCTGCGCAGGAGGATGTAGAAACCCAGGAGGTACATAAATACGATGGCCATGGTGTGGTAGGGCAGTCCCAGCCGGGAATAACGATTGAGGTACGAAAAGACATTGGCCGTAGCGTCTCCCTTAATCTGGTAGGCCGGCATGCCTCCAAACATCGAGTTGGTCCACATGGCCTTTTCACCGGTTTCGGCCTCCAGTTCTACCAACTCCTGGGCCATACCAATGGCATGGTTTTGGTCCATTTGCGGCAAGACCTTGCCTTCCAGTACCGGGTAAAAGTACACCACCGTTACCCCTATAAAAAATACGAGGGCTGCCAGGTCGGGCAGCAGCTGTTTCCATTTATTCATCTTCGCAATGTTTAGCAAGTAAGCACTAAAGCCTCAAAAATAGTAAAATATGCAGGGAAATGCCCCATGTTTTGGACGGGCTTTGTTTCGATAATGAGGAGAAGATGGGCTTTTATTGTATTTTTTGTTAAAAAGAGGCGCGGGAAAGTAACCCTGCGTTCTTGTTTTAGTATAAAGTTGAACCCAAAGTACTGTTGGTGCGGTGGACTCCCTTCCCTTTTTCCCCTTTAGGTTGTAACTTAAGGATGTTTTTGCTTGTTTAATTTAATAGAGATAGCGATGAAGAAACTGTTACTTACGATGGCTGCAGGTTTGATCCTGGGTCTGACTTTTGCTCCCGAAGCGGCAGCACAGTTGAGTGATGAAGAGTACAACTACGTGACTATGGACCTGCGCGGAATTCTGAATCTGACCATGACCACCAATCCACAGGTGGATTTCGTGTTCAAGAACATTCAGGAGTACCAACAGGGCATTACCCGTTTCAATGCCACTCAGTTGGAAGTGGATGCCACTTTGGCTTGGGACTTGTTTGTCTATGCCAGTACCGACAACTGGACGCAGGTAGAGGCTTATTCGACCAATGGCAACAACGTGTTGCCTGCTGAGATTTTGGAGATGCGCTCTTCGGTGACCAGCACGGCGCTGGTTAACCTGAACGACTTCAGCTCCTTGTTGGGACTTACCAACTCGGCTGTTGCCGCAGGGGTGCCCACTGCAGCTACCCAATTCCTGGCTGGGGAGTTCGGAACTGCTGCCGGTCAATCTTTTGATCCGGGAACTGCTGCTGCAAATCCCGATACCCATCAGTTTCGTCTCGACATGCGTTTGGTGCCCGGGATTCCCGCCACCTTTGCCAGCTCGGGTGTAGATTTAAGTCTTCTTGGCAACAACAGCACTTTTGCTCAGGCGGGTTACTATTATTTAGAAGTAGTTTACTCCTTGGTGGAGGACTTGTAGACAGGATTACAAAATCATGAAAAGGAAACAGGGCGCTCGTCCTGTTTCCTTTTTTTTAAGTAATTTGTAGGCCAATCGTCAATCCCCAGGTATGAACCCAAGTCGGCTTTGTTTTGTATTTGTATTCTTGTTGTATGGGACAACATTTGTTAGCGCTCAAAACGTAAGTTTTGAGGCAGTGAGCAGTCCCGACACCCACTTTGATTTTCGTACTGTAGCTCAGTATCAAAACGGTATTGTTCAGTATAATGCCCTGCAGTTGAGTGTGCAAAGCGATGCCCGCTGGGATTTTTTTGTGGGTACGGAGACCGATGTGCCCGGGTTATGGAACCAGACAGTAAGTTATGGCAGTCATGGAGATCTGCCAACTGTTGAATTGCTTCAGCTTCGGGTGCGCTCTGGGGCAGGAACGCCCCAAGAGAGCGGTTTTTTCGCCCTACGTGATATAAGTACTCCGGTCTATCTGATTGGTTCTGAAGCAAGCGATGTTGAAATTACTTGCGGAAGTGGTGTCACAAATGCACCGGGGTCGTACCTCACGGAGCCCACCTGCTACACCTTTAATGTGGATATGCGCCTGCAGCCAGGTTTTGGTTGGCAGCCAGGCGCCTATGCCCTGACGATTCATTTTGTACTGGTGCCCGATTTATAACGAGGGGCACGAACTATGCTTATGCCTATGTTGCAAAGGGTTTTACGAATGTTGTTATTGAGCCTGCTGTTGTCAGGTGCTGGGGTCTTGCACGGTCAAGGCAGCATCTCGGTGCATTTTCGTGAAAACCCTACGCGTCTGCAAAACGAAGTGTTTAGTACCAACCTTTTGGTGTTGCGTAACCCGGGTGGTCAGTCGCGCCAGTTTGAGGTGCTGCTTTTGCCTCCTGGCGGTTGGCGTTTGTGGGGACCTGCGCAAAGAACCGTGGAGGTAGCTCCAGGCGATTCTGCGTTTGTCCCCGTGCGGCTGACCGCAGCAGGGAGTGGCAGCGGGACTTTCACGCTACAGGCGGTAGTGCGATTTCAGGGCATGCAGGTGGGCAGTGCCGAATGGACTTTTTCGCAGGAACTTCCCGGAGCATGGACCGCTCGTCTTTTGCGGCGCGATAATTATTTCACCTGGCCCTCCGATACCACCAGCGTTGGCCTTTACTTAAACAACAGCGGAGCAAGGAGCGAACGGCTGCTCATTTTAGCTGGAGGCGGAGCCAACTTGCTGGGCGGACCAGAAGGCGATGCGTCCCGGTGGACGCAACAGGTGTTATTGGCTGCCGGCAGGGACACCATTGTTCAAATGCCCCTGCGACTGGCCCTCCAAAGTTCAGATCTTTATTCCGGTAATGCCCCTTACCAGGCTGAGCGTTACCGTTTACAGTTGCAGGTGAGTTCTGAAGCGGGCGAAGGGCAAGCCGGGAAGGTCTGGAACGGCGGCACCGAGCTGTTGCGACCCCGCAACAGCGCGAATATTCGTAATTCGCGCTATCTGGCACTTCCCCTTACCGTTGATTTGCAGACCTACAACCTGGTTTCCTCCTTCAGTCACGCCACTTTGAGTTTGTATGGCAGCAGCGACTTCCCCTGGCAGCAAGGGCGTTTCAGTTATTATTATCAGAGCAGTTTTGTACAGGAGCAGATCGATTGGGTCTCCTTTATAGGCAACTACCATTATCTGGGTTATTTCAATCGGATTTTTTCGGTTGAAGCAGGAAATCTTTCTATGAATCGGGCAGGAGCAAGTGTGTCGGGAAAGGGCTTGCGCGGCAGTTATTTACTGGGCAACAACCGGCTGACCGCCACCTATGTTTGGCAACCCGATTTGCGGCAGCAGCGCAGTGGACAAGGCGCCTCCCTGCAGCATCAGTACAAAGGTGCTGAATCCCTGGAGACCGAGGTCTACCTGCAGTGGTCCGATCACTTGCTTAGGCAGACCGAGCAGCTGCTGGCTACTGCCGATCTGCGTTACAGACTGGCACCCGGTCACCAACTTCGTTTGGGTGGTGGCTACAGCAACGAACAGCATGTGGGCAGGCCCGACTCAGTGGTTCAAGTGCCGGGTTATTTGGCTAAGGCCGGCTATCAGGGCAGTTATGGCGCCTTTCGGGTGGGATTGAATGGACTGTACGGCACGCCGGGCTATCTGGCACACAACGGCCTTTTGTCTCTCTCGGGCACACTCAGTTACCGATTGGATGTCGGGCGCAGTCTTTCCTTGCAGACCTCCCATTACGACTATACGCCCGAACGTTATGTGCAGGGGGTTTTGCTCAACGACAGTCTTTTTCACCTGCGACAACGTGCCGCCCTGCTGTTTCAGCTGAGTCGGTCCAACGATGGCTTTGGTGCCGGTCCCTCCTGGTACCGAACAAACAGTCAGCGTCTCGAAGCCATGCAATACGGCGTCGACCTTAACTACAGCAGTCGATTGGGTTCAACCGGGGTTTTTGCTCAGGGTTTTGCCGGTGTGCTGCAATTTCCGCAGGAAGTGCTTGATGAAGAACTCTTTGTTTCGCAATGGCGGGCAACCCTGCGTCATGGCGATTGGAATGCCTCCCTTCGCTATTACTACGGACCTTATACCACCCTGGACCAGATGGAGTACCTGCAAAGTGACTTTTTTCCGCAAAAAATCTATTTCAATGTGGGCAACGATTGGTGGATGTTGAACCGTCGCTTGCAATTAAACACCGATTTTCAATACTTCTACGCCACCTATCAGAAGCGGCAGCAGTTGAATCTGCGCCCCGAACTGTTTTACCGAACTCCAGGAGGGTTTGAATTCTCGATTTACGGTCGTTACATGGTCTACGGGAATGGGAGTTACCAACGCGAATTGGTTCGTAACGGCCGTTTGTTGCGGGTGGAGCAGCCCGCCGTGTCCTATGCCCAAACCGAATTCGGGGCCGGTTTGCGCTTCGATTTGAATGTGCCTTTGTCGCGACCACGTAACTTCGATGCAGAGTTTGTCGTATTTCGCGATGTGAACGGCAATGGGGTGCAAGATCCTAATGAGGCAGGTTTGCCAAACGTACTGGTTCGCTTGCAAACCGAAACGCCCATGAGCGACCCGCTGGGCAACGATTTTATGGGTGCTGCGGAAGAGCATTTGTTGATAAGTGATGAAGCGGGCCGGGTGGCCTTTCGCAACCTGCCCAAGGGCGGTTATGCCATCGAGACTATGGCCCTGAGTGGGGGTGAAGAAACCAAGCGCTTTTATCGCGAGGTGCAAAACAACCGTACGCTTTATTTGCCCTACAGCGAAGGTGCTCGTGTCAGCGGCAGCCTGTTGGTAGAGCGGGACCGTTATGGGGGTCAGCGCGATGTTTTTGTCGACAACATCCGTGTTACTGCAAGTAATGTGGCCGATGGCAACAGTTACAGTACACTGACCGACCGCGAAGGGCGTTACGTCATATATTTGCCTGTGGGAGAATATACTGTAGAGATTAATCCGGCCGCCATTGATGCGCGTTTCGATTTGGAGGAAAACAACATCAAGGTTGAGGTCAGGGGAACGGGCGCCTTCAGTGTGCATTTTAGAATGATTGAACGGCGACGCACCATTCGGATGGCCCCGGGCAACGGTGGGGGAAATGAAGACACAAATGAAGAATAACACAAGATATTTAAAAAGAATTGAGCTTATGAAGAGGATGACAGCTATGAACAAAGTCGGGATGGTACTGGCACTGTTCAGTATGGGCACGGGCCTTTGGGCCCAGAGTGCTTCTATTTCGCCTTCCCGTTTTTATTTTAAGCAGGCAGCCGGGGAAAATGGGGTGCAATTATTAAGGGTAACAAATAATGGCAGTCGCCCGGAGACCTTTCAGGTGACTTTCGCCAATTTTGCCTCGGAGGGCAATCAGGGAAAAACGGAGTTGGTGGGCGCCGATTATCCAAATGGCTGTGCCGCCTGGCTGAGTGCCTCTCCGGCATTTTTTGAAGTCGCCCCGGGAGAAACCCGCGATGTTGAAATTCGCATGCAGGTCCCCGCAGCCCCCGCTGGCGAAACGGTCCGCTGGGCGGTGGGACAAGTCCGCCTGGCCAGTGAGCGCAATGCCCTCAACGAGCAGGGCAACGATGTTACCGGCATGCAAATCATCCAGACCTTCCAGTTTTTATTTCATGTGTTTCAAACTCCACCGGCACTTGCCGATGCCAAAGAGGCTTCAGTTCTGAGTTTTTCTCAGGTCAGTGCTCCGGGTGAGCGTCCGGTAACCTTAATGATGGAGGTAGAAAACACCGGCCGCGCCATTGCCGATTGTGTGCCCTATTTGGATGTGTTGCATCAGGGCAGCGGGGAAACCCGGCGTGAATTGGGGAAACCATTTTCGGTTCTCCCCGGCGGTCGTCGTCAGGTTCGGCTTCATCTGCCCGAGGATCTGGCGCCCGGGGCCTACAATATTCTTGGGGTCATTGATTACGGCAGTCGCAACGATCTGGCTGGCGCCGAGCTCAACATTAGCATAGATTGATTCACTTTTCACAAGCACTTATTTTTTATTATGGAGAAACATCTCCACATCGTCAGCTTTTCCATTCCCTGGCCGCCCGATTACGGGGGAGCTATGGATGTATTTTATAAGATTAAGGCCTTGGCGCAGATGGGGATTAAAATACATTTGCATTGTTTTCAGTACGATCGGGAGCCGGCACCAGAGTTGGAGGAATTTTGTACGGAGGTACACTATTATTCCCGACAGCTGGGATTTGCCCGGCAGTTTTCGCGTTTGCCCTACATTGTGAAAACCAGAATAAATGAGGAGTTGAAGCAGCGTCTTCTGAAAGATGAACATCCGATTTTGCTGGAGGGGATCCATACCACCGGTCTTCTTTTGGATGGCGCATTTGCCCAACGAAAGGTGTATCTAAGGATGCATAATGTTGAGAATCATTATTATCGGTCGCTCGCCAAAAGCGCGTCGCAGTTGGCCAGGGCCAGTTATTATTGGTTGGAAAGTCAACGATTGAAGGCCTATGAGGAGCGACCGCTTCCTTGTGCCTGCGTTTTTCCCATCGCTTCTCCCGATGCCCGTTACTTTGAAAGTTTTTATCCCAAGTGGAAACTGGTAAGTGCCTTTCATGGCGAGCAGGAAGTACTGAGTCAAAGCGGGCGCGGAAACCATTTCTTGTATCATGGAGATTTGTCCGTAGCAGAGAACGAGAAAGCCGTATTCTTTTTGTTGGGTATGACTAAGGAAGCGGGTGTTGACCTGGTCGTTGCAGGCAAAAAGCCTTCGCCTCGTTTGCGTAAGGCCATGGTTCGTTATTCCAAGGCCAGTTTGATGGCCGATCCTTCCAGGCCCCAAATGCAGGAGCAAATTCGTGTGGCAGCAGGAATATTGTTGCCGGCCTGGCAGACAACCGGTTTGCGTTTGAAATTGCTGGTCTCCCTTTTCAGAGGGCGGCATTGTATTGTTTCACCAGAAATGGTCGCCGATACCGGATTAGAAGATCTTTGTTATGTTGCCCGGGATCGATCGGAGTGGGTAGCCTTGCTTCAAAAGTTGGTTGAGAAAGATTTTACTGATGAGGAGATAGACAAAAGGAGCCATGTTCTGGCCCCTTTTTCAGATACGTATCAGGCAAGGCTGATTGCAGAAGAAGTGTTTGGCTCCTAAATGACCTTCAGTTCGCGACCCACCTTAACAAAGGCTTCCAATGCCTGGTCGAGTTGTGCTCTGGTGTGGCCTGCCGAGAGCTGAATGCGTATGCGGGCCTGTCCACGAGGTACTACCGGAAAGTAGAAGCCGGTGACGTAGATGCCTTCTTCAAGCAGGCGGGCGGCAAAGCGTTGCGACAGGGGTGCGTCGTAGAGCATCAGGGCTACGATGGCCGACTGGCTGGGTTTGAGGTCAAACCCAGCCGCTTGGAGTCGGGTTTTAAAGTAGTCGGCATTTCCCATCAGGCGATCGCGCAAGGCGGTGCTTTCTTCCAGCATTTGAAAGACTTCCAGCGAGGCGCCCACAATCGAGGGGGCCAGCGAATTGCTGAACAGGTAGGGACGCGAACGCTGGCGCAGCAGTTCGATGATTTCTTTTTTGCCGGTGGTGTAGCCCCCCAGTGCGCCGCCCAGGGCCTTGCCCAGGGTGCCGGTGAGCAAGTCCACCCGCTCCATTACATCGTGGTATTCGTGGGTGCCGCGACCGGTTTTTCCGATGAAGCCGGAGGCGTGGCTGTCGTCGACCATCACCAGGGCCTCGTATTGATCGGCCAAATCGCAAATGGCCTTCAGAGGCGCAATGTCTCCGTCCATCGAAAACACCCCGTCGGTCACCACAATCCGAAAACGCTGTGCCTGAGCTGCTTTCAGCTGGACTTCCAGGTCGGCCATGTCGGCGTGCTTATAGCGGTAACGGGCCGCCTTGCACAGGCGTACTCCGTCGATGATGCTGGCGTGGTTCAACTCGTCGGATATGATGGCGTCTTCTTCACCAAAAAGGGGCTCAAATACGCCTCCGTTGGCGTCGAAGCAGGCTGCGTACAGAATGCTGTCTTCGGTGCCAAAAAAGCGGGCTATGGTACCCTCCAGCTCCTTGTGGAGGTCCTGGGTGCCACAGATGAAACGTACCGACGACATGCCGTAGCCCCGTTCCTGCAGGGTTCGGGCAGCCGCTTCAAGTACCCGCGGGTGGTTCGAAAGGCCCAGGTAATTGTTGGCACAAAAATTAAGCACTTCCTGGCCGGTGCTTACCCGGATGGCTGCCTGTTGGGGACCGGTGATGATGCGTTCTTCCTTGTAAAGGCCGGATGCCTTTATTTCGTCGAGTTGCTCCTGCAAATGCGTTTTAAATGTGCCGTACATAGCTTCCGTTTTAATTGTTCAATGTTTCGATCTCCTTGCGGATGGCTTCCCAGCGGGCCTCATCCATTTTGGGTCCCACCACTTCAATCACACGTGCCGAGAGCAGGGCGCCCAGGTGTCCGCATGTCGCCAGCGGCATTTCGTGCATCAGGCCATACAAGAAGCCAGCTGCGTAGAGGTCGCCCGCCCCGGTAGTATCAATTGGCGTAGTGCGCACTGCCCCCACTTTTACCTGCTGGTCGCCGTGCTTAATGAAGGAGCCTTCAGCCCCCTTTTTCAAGATCACCGTTTTACACAGCTTGCCCATCCATTCCAGCGCCGCCTCATTTTCCAGTCCCCCGGTAAAGGCACGCGCCTCTTCCTCATTGGCAAAGAGAATGTCGACATAATCGGCCGTCATACTGCGTAAAAACTCCAGGTTGTCTTCCACCACGTTAAAGCTGGCCAGGTCCAGGGAGACTTCCAAACCGTGCTCGTGGGCTTTTTGCAGGGCTTGACGGATGAGGTCCTGGTTCTGGACCAGGTAGCCCTCGATGTGGAAATATTGATAATCGGCAAACAAGTCGGCCGGTATATCTGCCGCGCTCAGCTCCACCGCCGCCCCTAAGAAGGTCGCGAAAGTCCGCTCCGAGTCGGGCGAAATCAGGGTCAGTGCCCGGCCCGATTCGGCCGAGCTTTCCAGCAGGTAGGGGGCGATGTTTTTGGCCTCCAGGTCGCTCCGGAAAAAAGAGCCCCATTCGTCCTGTCCAATTTTTCCCAGAAAGCCGGTCCCAACCCCCAGGTTGGCCAAACCGTGAATGGTATTGGAGGCCGAACCGCCCGAAGCCTTGCTGTGTCCGTTGTGACCTACCGCTGCCAATACTTTGTCGGCCGTCAGGCGATCTACCAGCTGCATGCTGCCCTTGGGCAGGGCCAGCGTTTCCAAAATCTGATCGTTGTCCACCTGCATCAGAATATCCACCAGGGCATTGCCCATTCCCAGTACTTTTCGCATAGTTTTTTTATAAGGAATTTGTGCTTACAAAGATGAAATTTTTTCGGCAAAGAAGTTGCATAATTGGGTGAAAGGATATAGTTTTGCAGGGCATTTGAGAAAAGGATATTTTCCTGTTTTCATGCTTCGGTTAAAGAACCGGTTATTTTCCTCAGTAGCTCAGTTGGTTAGAGCGGCGGACTGTTAATCCGTAGGTCGTAGGTTCAAGTCCTACCTGAGGAGCTTTCTTTTAGGATGGCCCCTGTGGCTTTTCTTTTTTATTTTCCTCAGTAGCTCAGTTGGTTAGAGCGGCGGACTGTTAATCCGTAGGTCGTAGGTTCAAGTCCTACCTGAGGAGCGGAGCCCCATCTGTTTAGGCAGGTGGGGCTTTTTTGTTTGCCTCAGCAAACAAAAAAGCCCCACCCGCTGTCCCAACTCCCAGGACTTCAGTCCTGGGTGGCCTTGTGTGTAGGCCCTGGGGGCCAGGCAAAAAAAAGCGGCCGAAGGGCCGCCTTTTTTTTATTGCTTGGACAAGCGTTTGCGTTCGTGCTCCTGCAGGAGAATTTTACGCAGACGGATGGATTTTGGGGTGACCTCCACGTATTCGTCGCCCTGGATGTATTCGAGGGCTTCTTCCAGACTGAAGGTGATGGGGGTAACGATGCGCACCTTGTCGTCGGAGCCGGAGGCACGCATATTGGTCAGTTTTTTACTCTTGGTAACGTTTATTACCAGGTCGCCCTCGCGGTTGTTTTCACCGATGACCTGGCCCATGTACACCTCTTCCTGGGGAGAGATGAAAAATTTGCCGCGGTCCTGCAATTTATCGATGGCGTAAGCAAAGGCGGTGCCGGCTTCCATGCTGATGAGCGAGCCATTTTGGCGCTTTTCGATGTGCCCCCGCCAGGGTTGAAACTCTATAAAACGGTGGGCCATAACGGCTTCACCGGCTGTGGCGGTCAGTATGCTGTTACGCAGACCAATGATGCCGCGTGAGGGAATGATGAACTCGAGATGTACGCGGTCTCCCTTGCGTTCCATGCCACGGAGCTCGCCCTTGCGCTGGGTTACCAATTCAATGGCCCTTCCCGATACTTCATCGGGCAGGTCGATGGTGAGCTCTTCCACCGGCTCATGTTTTTCACCGGCCACCTCCTTAATGATAACGCGGGGCTGACCCACCTGCAATTCGTAGCCTTCGCGACGCATGGTTTCGATGAGGACCGACAAATGGAGTACGCCGCGGCCGTATACATTCCAGGCATCGGCTGAGTCGGTGGCCTCCACACGAAGAGCCAGGTTTTTTTCCAATTCCTTATCGAGACGGTCCTTAATGTGGCGCGAGGTAACCAATTTGCCCTCCTTACCGAAGAAGGGTGAGTTGTTGATGGTGAAGAGCATGCTCATGGTGGGCTCGTCGATGGCAATGGGGTCGAGCGGCTCGGGATTTTCCGGGTCACATACGGAATCCCCAATGTCAAAGCGGTCGAGACCGATAATGGCGCAGAGTTCTCCGGCAGCTACCGTATCGGTCTTGGTGCGCCCCAGTCCGTCAAAAATATTCAGCTCCTTGATGCGTGTCTTGTACATGCCTCCGTGTCGGTCGACCAGGGCAATCTCCATACCTGTTTTGAGTACGCCCCGGTGTACGCGGCCAATGGCAATCCTGCCCACGTACGACGAGTAGTCGAGCGAAGTAATCAACATCTGGGGCGTGCCCTCATTTACCTTGGGGGCCGGAATATGTTCTACAATGGCGTCCATCAGCACACTGATGTCGCTGGTTTGCTCCTTCCAGTCGTTCGACATCCAGCTGTCGCGTGCCGAACCGTACACCGTAATAAAATCGAGCTGATGTTCGGTGGCCTCGAGGTTAAACATCAGGTCGAACACCGCCTCCTGCACCTCTTCGGGGCGACAGTTGGGCTTGTCCACCTTGTTGATCACGACAATGGGCTTGAGGCCAATGGCCAGGGCCTTTTGCAAAACAAAGCGCGTTTGGGGCATGGGGCCCTCAAAGGCATCTACCAGCAACAACACGCCGTCGGCCATATTCAGAACCCGCTCTACTTCTCCGCCAAAGTCGGAGTGACCCGGGGTATCAATGATGTTGATTTTAGTTCCCTTCCAGGTTATGGATACGTTCTTCGACAGGATGGTAATCCCGCGTTCCCGCTCCAGATCGTTGTTGTCCATCACCAACTCACCGGCATGTTGGTGCTCTTTAAAAAGTTTGCCGGCCATCAGCATTTTATCCACCAGGGTGGTTTTGCCGTGGTCAACGTGCGCAATTATTGCGATGTTTCTAATGTTTTGCATACAGATGTCTTCCAAATTGGGCTGCAAAATTAGTGTAATTTAAGCGATTGTAGGTCCTGTGCGCCAGTGCATTGGGAGTGTGTTGGTCAAACAGTTCGCCTTTGTGCTGATTAGCAAGGGCTTACAGACTGTTAAATTTTAGTTAAAAAATGAAGAGGCCCTGAATTTCGGGCTTTTGGCACGGCTTAGTGCGCATGGTTTTGGCTGATCGGTGTGGGTCTTTAGGTGGCGACGGTTTTAAATAAAATCATACAGCGGGAAGCGCACTTAGGAGGCGCTTCCCGCTGTATGTGAAATTCGGACTGTCGGGCTGTAGCCTACAGGCCTTTACTCGAGCACCACGGTAGTCCAGCCGTGCGTATCCGGCTCTTCACCGTATTGTATGGCGCGCAGCTTGTTGTAGAGTTTTACACAAGTAGGCCCGGGTTCCCCGTCTTTACTGATGAGGTACTGCTTGCCGGTATCCAGGTCGTCGATGCGACCAATGGGACTGATTACGGCGGCGGTGCCACAGGCACCTACTTCTTCAAAGGTCTCCAGCTCCTCCAAGGGTACTTGGCGTCGCTCGGTCTTCATGCCCATGTCTTGGGCCAGTTGAAGCAGACTCTTGTTGGTGATGGAGGGCAGAATTGATTTCGATTCGGGCGTGATGTAGGTGTTGTCCTTAATGCCGAAGAAGTTGGCCGGTCCGCATTCGTCGATGAATTTCTTTTCCCGGCTGTCGAGGTACAATACGGCCGAGTAGCCTCTTTCTTTGGCAATTTTGCCGGCACCGAGACTGGCCGCATAGTTGCCGCCCACCTTGTAGGGACCCGTTCCGTTGGGTGCTGCCCGGTCGTGCTGCCTGGTAATCATTAAGTTGGTGCACTTAAAGCCTTCCTTAAAGTAGGGGCCAACGGGGGTTACAAAGACCATAAACAGAAACTCATCGGCCGGAGAAACGCCCACCTTGGGGCCCGAACCAATCAGCAGGGGACGAATGTAAAGGGCTGCGCCACTCTCGTAAGGCGGCACAAAACGGCTGTTCAGTTGCACCGCTTTAATGCAGGCATTCAGGAAGATTTCATCGGGAACACGCTGCATCAGAATGCCATCAGCCGTATCCTGCATGCGCTTGGCATTATCGGCCATGCGGAAGATGCGGACCTTGCCGTCTTTCCCTTTGAAGGCCTTGAGGCCTTCAAAAGCCTCTTGCCCGTAGTGCAGGCAGGTTGCTGCCATATGCAAATTAATGCTTTCCGAGGAGCTGATTTCCAACTCCCCCCATTTTCCATCCCGATAGTAGCAACGAACGTTGTAGTCGGTTTTGATGTAGGTAAATGACAATTTACCCCAATCGATTTCGCCAGTCATAAGAAATTAGGTTACGAAGTGTCTGTTCAGAGGATAAAGTTACAATTTTCTTCGCCAAGTTGTACGCCAAAGCTTTTGAGAATAGCCACTTTGGACTGAAAAAAGAGATGGTGGGGCGTGGCTGGGAGCAGCAAACGGGACCTTGCAATGGGGACCTGCAAAGTGGAATTGGTCGACAGGAGGCCTCTATTTTATTAGCAACAGGAGGGCCGAAAGCGCAATAATGGTCAGCACAAGAATGCGAAACGCCTTTTCAGGAATGTAAGAGGTGATCTTCTTGCCCGTGTAAACCCCCGCAATGACAGCAGGAATCATCAACAGGTTCATGTGAAAACTGTTCCAGGTGATGGAGTGCCAGGCAAAAACATGGAAGGGGACTTTGATGAGGTTCATGGTGCCATAAAAAATGGCACCGGTAGCAATAAAACTGTTTTTTGGGATGCGGGTCGAAAGCAGATACAAATTAAACAGAGGTCCCGCTGCATTGCCTATCATTGAAGCAAAGCCACCCAGCAGTCCGGTGAAAGCCGACAAAGTAGGGGATTGCGAAAGGTTCACTTTCTTTCCAAAGAAGTCGAAGGCCATGATAATGCCCAAACTTAGGATGATGATGATGGCAATGATGTCTCGGAAGGTGCCGTCGTGAATAAATTTGCCCACCGCTACGGCAATCAGCAAACCCGGCAACACCCATGGCAGCAGTTTTTTCACCTGGTGCCACTGCGCGCTCTTGCGGTACACCCTAAAAGCCATAAAATCAGAGAAGATCAAGATGGGCAAGAGTAAGCCCGTAGAGGCCATTCCTCCGTACATGAAAACCATGAGCGGTACCGTTACCATTCCCAAGCCTTTCAGGCCCCCCTTCGAAAGCCCGTTGATGAAGGCACACGAAAACGTTCCCAGCCAAATGAGTCCGTTCACTTCAAGAGGATTGAAGAAAGATTGCATCATGGTTGCAAAGAAAGTGAAAATTGGGAACAGAGCAGCTCAGGCTTGCCCCATTTTATGTTTGCGGTAAGGCGGGCAGCACTAAATAGAAGGTACTGCCCCGATCGGGTGCGCTTTCTATGCGAATGCTGCCACCCATCAGTTGGACCATGTCGTAGCACAGGCGGAGCCCAAATCCGGTACCTGTTTCGCCGGCTGTTCCCGGTGTACTGGTCGGCTTGTCCGGTCTGAACAGGTGACGAAGCGTTTCGGGCGATATGCCTACCCCGTGATCCTTTACCTGGAGACAAACTTGTCCGGGCAGCTCGCTCAGTTCAACCTCCACCTTTTGATGCAGCGGCGAAAATTTGATGGCGTTTGACAACAAGTTGCGCAGAATGGTCGTCAGCATGGCTTCATCGGCATACACCAGGGTGTCTTCATGCACCAGCACCTCCATTTGAATGTTCTTGCCCGCTGCACTCGACTCGAGTTGTCCCAGTACCTTGCGCAGCATCAGGGAAAGATTCAGCACCTGGGGTCGGCAGCGCAAACGTCCGCTTTGCGAGACCGCCCAATTCAGTAGATTTTCGATTAACTCATACATAGCATGGGCGTTGCTGCTGAGCAATTGAAGCATTTGTTGTATGTCTTCCTCGCTGCCTCCCGGGAAATTCCTGCGCAGCAGATCCAGCAGGCCCATCAGATTGTTCAGCGGTGAACGCAAGTCGTGCGCGATGATGTACAGAAAGCGGTCTTTATCGGCATTGCTTTGTTTCAATTCCAGGTTGGCTTGCTGCAGCGATTGCTCCAGAATCTTTTGGGCACTCAAATCCTGCACATAAGTCGCTTCATCCGTAATGTCCTGCAACAGGAGGAGGGTCAGCAGGCCATTTTCAGTTTCTACCGGCGCTTCAGCAATCAGCCGTATGGTTTCATTAGGAAACGTTTGAGAACGAAAGTTGTGGATTTTGTTGCTGTTGTCCCATTCGGGATGATCCAATAGGAGCGGTAGTTGATTTTCCGGATCAAGCAGATAGTCCTGTAAGTGTGTGGCCGAAAATTCCGCATTCTTTCCAGCCAGAATGAGGGCTGCTTTTGGGTTGTAGCGAGCAATTTCACCGTTTGGGTGTGCCAGAATCATGCCCATACTTTTGCTGTGCCAGGCCTTGGAAAATAATTTCTGAAAAGCTTCCAGACCCAGATCTGCCGGTGTTTCTTCCTCTTTTAAAGAGTGCTCTTTTTGTGCTTCCATGCCCTTTGCATTTGTTGACAGGATGGCAGGGAGGAGGTTTGTGTCCTCAAATTGCACAAAAATGACTTAATAGTCAAGTTCTTGTTTTGGCTTATTCGCTCAATTTACGAATTACCTGTGAAGCAGCCAGCAAACCAAAGAGGGCCGGCATATAGCTGATGGTGCCCACTGTGGTCTTTTTGTTTTGCTCGTTTTCCACAAATACCACATGGGCCTTGTCAACCTCTTCGGGACTGAATACCACATCGAAGCCCCTTTTCAGTTGAAACTTGCTCAAACGCTTGCGCAGCATTCGGGCCAGCTTGCAGTTGTAGGATTTAGAAATGTCGCAGATACCCACCTGGGAAGGATCCAGTTTGCCACCTGCACCCATACTTGAGATAAGTGGTATTTTTCTATTCATTGTATGTACAATAAGAAAAACCTTTGGAGCCAAAGAGTCGATGGCATCCACCACATAATCGTAGTTGTGGCGGTCGAGCAAAGCAGGAATGCCCTCATCCTTCACAAAAACGGCGTGGGTGTATAGTCTCAGTTGAGGGTTGATATCCAGTAGCCTTTGCGCCATTACCTCTACCTTTAGTTGGTCCTCTGTGCTGTTTAATGCCGGCAGTTGTCGGTTGCGGTTCGAAGGTTTTACCACATCCGCATCCACAATGCTGAGGGTACCTATGCCTGCGCGAACCAGCATTTCTGCTGCAAAAGCACCAACACCACCAATGCCGACCACCAACACGTGGGCTTTTCGTAGTTTTTCCAGTTTTTCTTCCCCCAAAAGCAAGGCCGTTCTGCTGAGCCATTCCATCCCGAATTGTTTTATTTTAAGGGGGTAAATTTAAGCATAAAATTTTGGTAGAGGAGGGCCTTTAGCTCATCTTCGCCGCATGAAAGCAAAGCTGCAGCTTGTTGGTAAATGTCCTGGATGGGCAGCCCGCTGTCGTCGCTTTCCAAAAACCAGCTGTCCAGGGGCAAGGCCCGTAAGGAAGGACCTGCTTTTCCTGCCTCCTCGAGTAGGGCCGCGCCGAAAGAAAACAGAAAGCCTGCCCCCAACAATTGTTTCGCCAGCCTGGGATGTCCCCTAAATCCATGCAGGATCCAGGGCTGTTGAGGTCGTATGGCCTGTTTCAGTTGCAGCAGCTCGTTGAAACAGCCCACACAATGCAGCAAAACCGGCAGATTCAGCTCTTCGGCCTTTCGCACTTGGATCTCAAGCAAGGGGAGTTGCTCTTGCAGCGGGGCTCCTTTGTGCTTATCCAATCCGCATTCTCCTATGAAAAACAGGTTTTTATCTTGCTCTATGTGATGTACTTGTTCAATTAAATTTTTTTTGGAGCTGTCCCAGGGATGCAAACCAAAACTGTAGGGGCCTTGGACCTTGGTTCCGTCACAACCCGCCCGAAGATTGTATATGGACAAAACCTCCGGGTCGGCAGTTGTCTGGTGGGTATGCAAATCGATGTATTTCATTCAGTTTGCTGCAAGTTAAGGAACCGGATCGTGCCCATGCCCTCCCCATGGGTTGCACGACACGATGCGTTTGAGCGACAGCCAAAGGCCTTTGAAAGGGCCGTGCTTAAGCAGGGCCTCGAGGGTATATTGGCTGCAGGTGGGGGTGTAGCGGCACGAAGGGCCTATCATGGGCGAAATGAGGTATTGGTAAAGCTTAACAGGGACAATCAGCAAGGCCACCAGTCCCTTTTTAAAAAAGTCCCATATCGTCTTCATCCGCGCAAAATTTCGTTGTTGGTAAGTGTAGCCGCCGCCTTGTCCAGCGCCTTCAGTAGTCCTTTTTCTATCTGGCTGTAAGTCAGCACTTCTTTGTCGATATAGACCAAAGCCAGCAGCAATTTTTTTCCTTCGGGAATCTGCACATGCAGCCGGGCCTTGTTCAGGCGGTAAGCTTCCCGCATACGTCGGCGCAACAGATTGCGCTTTACCGCTCTTTTAAAACGCTTTTTGGGTACCGAAAAAAGTACCGCCACCGGTGCTCCTCCGTCGCTCTCCACCCAGAGGTACTGCACCCGCAGCGGATGAGCCAGAAAGGCCTTTCCGTCGTCGAACAAAGTCCCGATTTGCTTCTTAAGATAAAGGCGTTCGTCTTTTTTTAAAGTATATCCACTGCTTGTCATACCACTTAGCGGTTCAGTCTCCAAACCTACAAAAAAAACACCCCAAACGGAAGAGCCGAGGGGTGTTTAAACTTGTAGGAGAAAGTGCGTCTTTCTGCTATTTCTTATTGTGTTGTTTGATGTACAATTCCAGTGCGGCAGTCATGGAAGGTGCCTGAGGCATAGGAGCCTGCAAATCGAGGCGCAGCCCTGCCTCGGTAACGGCCTTGGCCGTTGCCGGACCAAAAGAAGCAATCACGATTTCATTCTGTTTAAAGTCCGGAAAGTTTTGGAAAAGCGAGGCAATTCCAGAAGGACTAAAGAAAACCAGCATATCGTAATCTACGGCCTTAATGTCGCTTAAGTCGCTGCTGACCGTGCGATAGAAAGTGGCCTTGGTATATTTCAGTTTGGATTTGTTCAGCAAGTCTGGTATTTCCTGCTTGTGAATGTCGGAGAGTGGCACCAGAAATTTCTCGTCCTTGTGCTTTTTCATAACATCCACCAGGTCGGCAAATTTTCCGGTCGAATGAAAAATTTTCCGCTTGCGATATACGATGTATTTCTGCAGATAAAAGGCGGTTGCCTCTGAAATACAGAAATATTTCATATCGTCGGGAATAACGGTGCGGTTTTCTTCGCTGATCCTAAAGAAATGATCGATGGCTGTGCGACTGGTGAAAACAACGGCGCTGTGATCAAGAATATTGATCTTCTGTTGACGAAAATCCTTGGCAGTAATTCCTTCTACCTGAATGAACTGTCGAAAGTCAATTTTTACATTGTTTTTTTCGGCCAACTCAAAGTAAGGCGATTTGGGTGTGCTTGGCTTGGGTTGCGAAACCAGAATCTTTTTGATCTTCAAAGTGCATCAGTTTTAGTTCAACAAAAATCGGAACTACTCCATTTTCTATTTGAACAGTACCTTAAATAGTAAGGCTAAGGGTAAAATTTCCAGACTGCAAAGATACAAAATAATATAATATCCAGAAATAAGACTGCGGAAATTCGTTCGAATGCTGTGACTAATTTGAAGGAGATAGAGTGCTGAAAACAGGCCAATTCCGCCTTTGATGAGGTAGATTTGAAGTGCTTCATCGATAAAAGGAAGCAGCACAATAAGGGGCAGGAGGAGCACCCCAAAAGCTTTGGTCGCTACTCCGGCATAGGTCAGGTAGCGACGGGTAGCCTGGCGGACATCAAAAATCAGGGCTACGAGATGATAAACCAGAGATTTGGCCGTAAGCAATACAATTAGAAGAGCCGTTATCAGGGGCAACTGAATGGGACCATCCATGCCCGCAAGGGGCTTTTCAAAGAGGTACAGGGATTGGTAAATAAAAATGCTTGAGCTGGCATAGAATAAGACAGTCATAAGGAATGCAGGCAGCGCATTGGAAGCATTGTTTCCTTCGATTTTTTCGGAAAAGGCGGGGTAGAGCAGACTCAGAAAGACTTCTTTCAGGTAGCGGTACCAGTTCATTCTAATTAGTCCACCCAGCAAAACCACCAGCGCCAGTAAGCCAATCATCCAGTCGGCCTGCAGTTCATGTTTGTCCACCCGCTTGAGCACAGGTCCTTCGTGCGTGCTTTTTTCTGCGGTGGTTTTAAGGGCATTTTTGTCCGATTCATCTGATTTTGCCGCCTGGCTAAGACTGTCCAGCATCATGCTGTCGGCCTCAAGCGGCAGCAAATCCGCAGCCCTGCTGCTGAAGGCATTGGGGTCAAAGCCCAGCTCATCCTTCCCTTCCAGCTCCCAGTTGATAGTGGCTGGTGGCAATTCTCCCAGATACAAGTCCGCCGAATCCCTGGCCGTTAATTTGGGTAGAGGAGGAGGGGTGGGGCGTGAAGCAGGGCGCGTAACCGCCGGCCGTTGAACCGGCTCCTGCTCCACCAGCTCTACCCGTCGAACCGGTAGGTTCAGTTGCAGCTCTAAACTGCTTGCCAGGCGTGGTGATTTTATTTCCGGCACCTTTAAAGCAGGACCAAGGGTGTCGGCCGACTGGGTTTGTAGATGCTGGTTCCATTCTTCCATCTTCCTGATTTCTTTCTTAATGCTTCGTTCTATTCTTTTGCGTCTTTGTCCATAACCGCAGCAAACCCTATGGATTCCGGTCCCCATGGCTGCTGGTCGGCCAGCGCCTGGATCAGGTCCTCCGGCTTTTCAATGACCCGCCAAAGGTCGAGATGCTCGCGACGCATAAAGTTTTCTGCAGCCATTTTCTCCGCCATGGTCACCAGCGGATCGTAGTAGCCGTCGGTGTTGAGCAGTACAATGGGGTGGGGAAACCGGCCCAGTTTTTTGAGGGACAGTACTTCGTAGAGCTCCTCCAGGGTACCATTTCCTCCCGGAAGGGCCAGAACGGCTGAGGTATCCTTAATGAGCAATTCCTTACGGGCATGCATGGTGCTGACGTGTACCATATCCTTCACCCCCTTGTGTTCCCACTCTACATCAATCATAAATCCCGGGATGATGCCTTTAATGTGGCCTCTGCACGCGAGCACTGTGTCGGCCACACAGCCCATAAGTCCCGTTGCTCCCCCGCCGTAAAGTATCCCGTAGCCCGCTTCTACCAAAATGCGGGTGGCCGCAGCGGCCGCGTCAAAGTACTTTTGGGGAACGGCGGGACTCGAGGCGCAGTAGATGGTAATGTTTTGCATAGGTTTGAGTTTCTGTATTTGCTTAGTGCAAATGCTAGAGCGAATCGCTGAAGCACCAGGCAGCCGCGCCAAACAAAATAAAATCTTTTAGAAAGGCGTGCCCCGCCCGTGATAATTCAGGAAAGCCATAGCCGGTCTGCCAAACCAGACCGGAAGTAAAGAAGACCAGGATGCCCGCCAGGAAAATCAGCATGGCCATGGCGCCTCCCCAGGTCGATAGTTTTCTGGATACAGGTTTCAGCATCAGCAGTATACCTGCAACTATCTGAATCCATGCAACAACCATGCTTAAGGCATAAACCGTCAGGTATTTCAAGAGCCAGGCGAAGAGTACGGTCTGCGTCATGGCCTGCTCTATTTGCAGCGCTTCCGAGTTTTTAAACTTCATAAGCCCCAACCAAATAAGAACAACACCTAAGCCGTATCTTAAAAGAAATTGGGCGACTTGTTGAAAGATTTTCTTCAGCAGTGTTTTCATACACGCACAGTTTTAAATCAAACGATTTTTACCAAAGGGCCACAGCGCCAGTCCCGCCAGTTTAAAGTGCTGGTTGGCGAAGGGAATGCCCAGGATGGTGAGGAACAACAATATTCCGAAAAGTAAGTGGGTCAATGCAATCCAAAAGCCGAAAAGCACCAGCCATATCAGGTTGAAAAGGGTCAGCAGGCAGCCGCCCGGGAGGTCGGTCGATGGCAAAACCTTGGTGCCAAAAGGCCACAAGGCCAGCAAACCGAGTTTAAAGGATTGTATGCCAAAGGGGATGCCAATGATGGTGATCATCATGGCCACACCAGCAGCAAAATACTCCATCGCGGTAATAAAACCACCAAACACCAACCATATAATGTTGCCAATCAGCTTCATAGGTCTGTTATTTAATTTTATGCTTAAAATAAACCGTGCAGCTTGGCGTCTACTTTGTCAAAGATGGCACTCAAGGCCGCCGGATCCTTAATAAAATCGTTGTCGTCTACATTAACCGTCAGCACATTGCCCGCCTGGTACTTCATCATCCAGCCCTCGTAGCGTTCGTTCAGTCGCTTCAGGTAGTCGAGTCGGATGCCCGCCTCGTAGGAGCGGCCCCGCAGTTCAATTTGTCGTACCAGTGTGGGTACCGATGCCCTTAAATAAATCAATAAATCGGGTGGTTGAATAAGACTGGTCATCAACTCAAAAAGCGAAAGGTAGTTGTCGAAATCGCGCTTGCTCATCAGCCCCATATCGTAAAGGTTGGTGGCAAAGATGTAGGCATCCTCATATATGGTACGGTCTTGCACCACGGTGTGCTCCAATTGCCTGAATTTGACGATCTGTGAAAAGCGGCTGTTGAGAAAATAAACCTGCAGGTTAAAGGACCAGCGCTTCATGTCCTCATAAAAGTCGGGCAGATAGGGGTTTTCGTCCACCTCCTCAAAATGCGCCTCCCAGCCGTAGTGTTTGGCCAGGAGTCCCGCCAGTGTTGTTTTGCCCGATCCAATATTGCCTGCGATAGCTATGTGCATGATTAATTATTATTTGACTCTGTTTAATTCAAGTAATTGTTCAATGTATTCGCGCGTATTGGCCAAGCGGGGCACCTTGTTTTGACCACCCAGCTTGTTCTTTTGTTTCAGCCAAACAAAGAACAAACCCGGCCGGGCCACCTCCAAATGGGGGGGCTCCAGGGTAATGTCTTTGTAGCGCTTGGCATCGTAATCGCTGTTTACCTCCCTTAAAGTGGCGTCCAACTCCTGCATAAACTTGTTGTTGTCGTCGGGCGCTCTTTCAAATTCGATGAGCCACTGGTGCGAGCCTTTGGCCTCTGCACCCATATAGATGGGGGCAGCCGTGTATTCCTTTATTCTGGCCCCTGTTGCTTCACAGGCTTTTTGCAAACCCTTTTCGGCGTTTTCAATCATCAATTCTTCCCCAAAGGCATTGATGTAGTGTTTGGTCCTTCCGGATATAATGATTTTATAGGGTCGCAAGGAGGTAAAGCGCACTGTATCGCCAATCATATAGCGCCAGAGGCCGCCATTGGTGCTGATGATTAAGGCATAGTCCTTATTTTTTTCCACTTCGTTCAATTGCAGGGTGTGGGGATGTGTTTCACCCAGCTCCGAAAGCGGCATGAATTCGAAGAACACCCCGTAATCGAGCATCAGCAACATACCGGGGTCCTTGAGATCGTCCTGTACGGCAAAGAAACCTTCCGAGGCATTGTAGGTCTCCAGATAGGCCATTTGGTCTGAAGGAATCAATTCACGGTATTGCTCGCGATAAGGCGTGAAACTGACGCCGCCGTGGATGAATAGCTCGAGATTGGGCCAGACTTCCAGCAAGTTTTGTTTGCCCGTGTGTTGCAGTACGTTTTTCAGCAGCACCAAAAACCAGGAGGGTACCCCGGCCATGGCCGTCACATTTTCTTTGATGGTGGTCTCGGTGATCAGTTTCATCTTTTTCTCCCACTCGTCAATCAGCGCAATTTCCCGCTCAGGGGTACGCACAAAACTGGTCCAGAAGGGCAGGTTTTCGATCAGGATGGCCGAGAGGTCGCCGTAGAGCGAATGGTCCGAGAAGTTGTTGATTTGGTGACTGCCGCCCAGGGTAAGTGTTTTGCCGCCCATCAACTGGTTGTCGGGCCTCAGCTGATTGTAAATAACCAGGCTGTCCTTTCCCCCTTGGTAATGACAATCGTTCAGGGCTTCCTTAGAGATGGGAATGAACTTGCTGCGCGAAGAAGTGGTGCCCGAGCTCTTGGCGTACCATTTGATGTCTCCCGGCCAAAGGATGTTTTTTTCGCCCTGGCGCATCCGAATGATGTCGGGCATCATAGCGTCGTAATCCCGCACGGGCACTCTTTCCTTAAAGGCAGCTACCGACCGGATACCGGCAAAATCGTAGTTCTTTCCGATGACCGTTCCGGCCGCTTTGCCTATCAGGTAGCGGAACTGCTCTTCCTGCATGGCTTCGGGCTCTCGGCGCATTCTTTCCAGCTGACTTAGGCGTTTGCTGTTGATGAAAGAAAAGATATCGTTAAAAATGGGCATAAAAGTCCTGCTTTTTTCTTTGTTCAAATATAGGAAAAATTGACGGCAGGTAAACACATGAAACGCCGCTATAGTTTAGCGAAGCTGTGCGTAAGCCGCGCACAGGCTTTGCATTAAACAAGAATTCTCTTACTTTTAGCCTTCAATTAATCTCCCGTGTATGTCGGTATTTGATATTGTTGCCGGAATTATTCTGCTGCTTCTTTTTTTAAAGGGACTCAAAAACGGTTTTGTTATTGAGCTGGCTTCTTTGGCAGCACTGGTGTTGGGACTGGTAGGAGCGGTTAAGTTTTCAGATTTGGCCGCCCAATGGCTTTCGGGATATTTTCAGTCGCAGTACCTTTCTGTACTGGCCTTTGTTCTGGTTTTTGTGCTGGTGGTAATAGCGGTCCACCTGGTAGCACGGGGCATTGATCGCCTCTTGAAGGCTGTGGCCCTGGGCTGGCTCAATCGCCTGGTCGGAGCGCTTTTTGGATTGCTTAAGGGCGCCTTCTTATTGAGTGCCTTGCTTTTACTCCTGGATGCTTTTGGTCTGAGTCTGTGGTTGTTTTCCCCGGAAACCCAACAGACCTCCTTGCTGTACGGTCCGCTTTCGCAGTTTGCCCCCCGGGTAATGGAGTGGCTTAATGTATCGATAGACCACCTTTTGCCAGCCTTGCAGGAGGCGGTTCAAGAACAAGATGTAGTAGTTTGAGTGTTTGATTTTTGTATCTTTGACGCCGCTCAAAACGGAAAAATTAATCATTAAGGATAGATCAAATGAATTTTGTTGAGGAACTCAAGTGGCGCGGTATGATTCACGACATCATGCCCGGAACGGAAGATATGTTGGAAAAAGAAATGACGGCTGCTTATGTGGGTATCGACCCTACGGCCGATTCTTTGCACATCGGGCACCTGGTGAGTGTGATGATGTTGAAGCATTTTCAGGTAGCCGGTCACAAGCCCATTGTGTTGGTCGGTGGGGCTACAGGGATGATTGGCGACCCGTCGATGAAAAATGCCGAACGCAATTTGCTCGATGAGGCTACCCTGCGGCACAATCAGGACTGCATCAAGCAGCAACTCAGCAACTTTCTCGATTTTGGCAGTACGGTGCCCAATCGGGCAGAGATGGTGAACAACTACGACTGGATGAAGGGCATCACCTTTTTGGATTTTATTCGCGATATCGGCAAGCACATTACCGTCAATTATATGATGGCCAAGGATTCGGTCAAGAAGCGTTTGAGCGGCGATGCCCGGGAAGGGCTTTCCTTTACCGAGTTTACCTATCAGTTGGTGCAGGGCTTCGACTTTTTGCATTTGTTTCAGCACAACAACTGTCGCCTGCAAATGGGCGGGTCCGACCAGTGGGGCAACATCACTACCGGAACGGAGCTGATTCGCCGCGTAGCCGGCGGCGAGGCTTATGCCCTGACTTGTCCCCTCATTACCAAGGCCGACGGCGGCAAATTTGGTAAAACCGAGTCGGGCAACGTTTGGCTCGACCCCGAGCGCACCAGTCCCTACCAATTTTACCAGTTTTGGCTCAATACCTCCGATGCCGATGCCGAAAAGTACATCAAAATATTTACCCTTTTAAGTCGCCAGGGGGTGGCTGATTTGGTCGAAGAGCATGCCCAGGCCCCCCACGCTCGCGCCTTGCAAAAGCGCCTGGCTGAGGAAGTTACCGTAATGGTACACGGTCGTGAAGCCTACGATTTTGCCGTAGAAGCTTCCCAAATTCTGTTTGGCAAGGGTGCCACCGAAACGCTTCAGAAGATGGACGAGAAAACCCTCCTGTCGGTCTTCGAAGGTGTTCCTGTTTTTGAAGTTGCCCTCAGCACCCTCGAGGCGGGTCTGCCCGCCATCGACCTGCTCAGTGAGGCTGCGGCCATCTTCCCCTCCAAGGGTGAGGCACGTCGCACCATTGCCGGAGGCGGTGTCAGCATCAACAAGGAGAAGGTAGCCGCCCCCGACCAGCTGGTAGATGCAAAGTCCCTGCTCAACGGAAAATACTTACTGGTACAAAAGGGCAAAAAGAACTATTCCCTGCTGCTCGTGCAGTAAGGCTGCTCAACACTACTGCTCAGTCCTAAAGGGGGCTGTCTGGAAAGCAAGTAAAAACGGCTGAGTGTTGAATATTTGAAAATTTTTGCGGAAGACGTAAAACAATATAGAAAGAGGGTGTCCCATAGGAGACACCCTCTTTTTATTGCTTAGTGGTTTTCTTTTCCCAGTTGCTAGATGGCGAAGAGTTCGGCATCCGGCTGCTGGTTCAATTCAATTTGCTCGATGTGCATATCGATGCTTTGGGGTCCCATGCTCTGGTTGATGCGGGTGGGGAAGAGGACGCCCTCTACCTCGGTCCACTCCCGATAGCTGGTGGTCGCCGAACCCTGGGGTGAGCTGCTGATTTCGCGGAATTTGAGGCCGTCGCCCACCTTAAAGTACAGGGTGGTCGCCGAGCCCGAAGGCTTGGTGACTTGCAGTTTATAGCAGTTCTGACCATCAATGATTTCGGCACCGAGCAGTTCCAGCTCATAGCCTTCGTCCAGGTAGTTGAGTTCCGGAAAAAGGACGCTGCTTTCCTTCATTTCGGCCAACATAGGGCCCTCCAGTTCCTGCTCGCCCATGGGCGAAACCACCTTGCCACGTTGGCCGTCGAAGACTTGCTTTGAGAGGACCTGGCCATTCATGCCCATTTCTACCAGAACTTGATTTTTATTGGTCTGCACAGTAAGCACAGACAGGGCCATACCCTGCACGGTAGCCGTTCCGGTCTGCCGCCAGTCCTGTATCCCGTCGAGGGCTTCCTGTCCGCCCAGGGCCTCGGCATAAGCCGCAATTACGTCGGCCGCACTTACTCCCGAAACCGCTTGCAGTCCCTTTACTTCCTCTCCGTAGTAGTCGTAACGCCGAACCTTACCATCGGCAGCAAAAGGCGCCAGGGTCTCCGAAATCTTATCGGCTTCGCCCACCGCAACAATGATGCATTGCTCGGGACGCAGATACTTTTTGGCCATTTCCTGCACATCTTCTGCCGTTACTGCCGCCAATTTTTGCAGGTAGGTCTGGTAGTAATCGGCCGGCAAATTGTAACGGGCAATGTTCAGGGCGAAGCGGGCCACGGTTTGTGGATCTTCCAGCGAGCGCGAAAAGCTGCCGGTCATCATATTCTTGATCAGTTCCAGATCTTCCTCACTCACCTGCTCATTTTGCATGCGGCGCATTTCGTAAAGAATTTCGTGCACGGCACTGTCGCTCACCGAGGTACGTACCTGAGTGGAGGCGTTGAAGTTGCCGATGCGCTCGTCGGTACTCAGACTCGAATAAGCCCCATAGGTAAAGGCCTTGTCCTCGCGCAAATTTTGAAAAAGACGGGCGTTGAAAGAGCCGCCGCCCAAAATCTGATTCATCACCGAGGCCTTGATGGCGTCTGGGTGACCCGGCGTCAGGTCCACCGTGTGGGTCACCTGCAGGGTCGACTGGTTGGCGCCGTCGCGGTTGGCTACAGCCACCACCGGTCCCTCATAGCTTGGCCAGCTCTGATTTTCGTATTGCGGCACTTCAGCTTCCTGCCATTTGCCGAAGTACTTTTTGGCTTGTTTTTTGGCCTCTTTAAGGGTGATGTCGCCCACTATAATCAAATAGCCTTTGTTGGGACAAAAATAAGTCTGGTGGTACTGTTTCAGGTGGTCGGTGGTGATCCTGGCCAGACTGGCTTCGGAGGTCACGGCCCCGTAGGGGTCCGTTGACCCGTAGCGCAATACCGAGGCAATGTTGCCGGCAATGGCCGAAGGTTCGTTTTTATTGGCCTGGATGGCGGTCTCCATCTGCTTGACGATCTTGTCCAGCTCCTCCTGCGGAAAAACCGGATTCAGCAGTACGTCCGACATCAGCTCCAGCAGGATGCTGTTGTGGCGGGTGAGACTGCGCGCATAAATGCCCTTAGAATGCGGCGAGAGGGTGGCCCCGATGAAATCTACTGCCTCATCAATTTCGGCCTTGCTGCGGCTGGTGGTTCCTGCACGCATCAAATCGCCCACCAGTTCCACATAGCCCGTGGCTTCGCCTTCGGGAACGGCACCGGTGTTGAGGGTGAGACTGTAGCTGACCATCGGCAATTTGTGGTCTTCCACCACAAAAACCTGCAGGCCGTTTTTCAAAGTAAACTGCTGCGATTCTCCAATATTGATCTGGGGAGCCGGTCCCGCCGCCGGCGGGGTGCTGCGATCGAGCTGGGCCCATAAGCCGGTGCTCAGGAGGCCCATATAAAGCAAAGTGATTATTTTCTTCATGATGTATGTTTTTCGTCGGCCGAAAAGTTCGACCCTTATTTGGGTTTAGTTCTGCTTAGGCAGGTAGTACAATACCACCCGGTTTTCGGGCACAAAGTAGGTTTGGGCCACCCTTTGAATGTCTTCACGCGTAACCGCCATGTAGCGGTCCAGTTCGCGGTTCACCAAAGCGGCATCTCCAAAATAGGTGTAAAAAGTCGCCAGGTTGTGGGCCCGCTCGGCAATTTGCTGGTTGCCGCTCACCACCTGGTTTTCGAACTGGTTGCGCAATTTTTGAAATTCTCTGTCGGGAATCAGGCTGCTGCGTACCTTCTCGATTTCTGCATTCATCGCGTTTTCCAAATCCTGGGGGTCAACACCCATGTTGCTGAAAGCCAGGGTGAAGTTGACCGTAGGCTCGTTAAAGGGCAGGGGGAAGGAGCCCACCTGCAGGGCCAATTGCTGCTCATCTACCAACTCTTTGTGCAGGCGTGAGCTTTGTCCCCCCGACAGCAAAGTCCCCAACATTTCAATGGCATAGTAATCGTCGGTCCCCATAGCCGGCATGCGGTAGGCCTGCAGCACCAGTGGTACCTGAATGTTGTCGAAAATGGTATCGCGCACCTCACCACCCAGGGGCGGTTCAACTACTGAGGGCCGGTAAATTTCCCCTTCGTTGGCGGGAATGTCGCCGTAGTATTTTTCTACCAGACGGCGTGCCTGCTCTTCGTTGATGTCGCCGGCTACGACCAATACCGCATTGTTGGGCACATAAAAACTGTTGTAGAAGGCTTCAAATTCCTCGTCGCGCGCCGCCCTGATGTGGTCCGGGTCGCCAATGGTCACCCAGCGGTAGGGATGCTCGCGGTAGGCCCGCTTCATGGTTTCAATTAAAATGGTGCCGTAGGGACGGTTGTCGTAGCTCTGCTTCTTTTCTTCGATCACCACCTGCTTTTGCGTGGCAATGCCCTGTGAATCGACAGTGGCATGTAGCATGCGCTCCGACTCCAGCCACAGGCCCAGTTCCAACTGGTTGGAGGGCAGGGTTTGGTAGTAGTAGGTGCGGTCCGATGAGGTATTGGCGTTGAGCGTACCGCCTGCCCGTTCCACAAATTTGGCGTACTGGCCACGTGGAATGTTTTTGGTACCCTCAAACATCAGGTGTTCAAAAAAGTGGGCAAAGCCTGTGCGGTTGGGTTGTTCGTGTTTAGAGCCCACATTGTACATCACCGCCACCGTTACGATGGGGGTACTGTTGTCGCGGTGTAAGATAACATGCAGACCGTTGTCAAGTTTAAACTCTGTAAAATCGACCTGGCCCGATGCGGCCTTCAGCGGGGCAATACTTAAGAGTCCCGCTGCTGCAGCAATAAATAGTTGCTTCAAGTGCATCATGATTTATAGATTAGTAATAAAGAATGGGGATTAATTTCAAAAATCAGTCCAAAGCTACGAAACGACTGAGAGAATGTAAACTGTGGCCGACTGAACTTTTGTGCAGGTCGGGTTAATCGGAGCGTTTTGTCCGCAAACGAACAGGTGGGTGTTCGTTATCGGACAGATCCGCCTGCCCCGGCACAGATTTTGTCGCTGTGCGGTAATTGTGCAAATATTTTTACTTTTGTGCCGGAAGCCAATTAATACTAAGCAGCCCAATAATGAAAGCAAAACATTGGATGGGTGTGTTGTTGTTCGGCAGTTTTTTGTGGGCATCCTGCTCGCAGAACGAGATTTGTCTTTCGAACCAGCATGCTTTGCAGAGCGGATTTTATTCGGCCCTTGCCCTTGAGGACAAGGATACCTTACTCACAGAGGCCCGTATTTACGGTATTCTGCCCGAAAGGGATCCCCTCTACGACAACGAAACGGTGGGCAAACTGTTTTTGCCCCTGTCTTTTCAGAAAGACACCACCGCCTTTGTGCTCTATTCCGGTGAATTTATGAAGGACACCCTGTGGATTCGGCACAGCAGTGAGCTGAAATACATTTCGCGGGATTGTGGATTTACCTTTAACTTTGAACTGGATAGTGTGTGGTTTACCCGCGTGTTTATTGATTCGGTAGCCATTGAAAATCCCGGGGTTAATTACGGTGAAAACTTTGAGAATGTTAAGATCTATATTTATTAGTCTCCTGTTGCTCTGGGGCAGCAGTCTCCCCGCCCAGCTGGTGCAGGAGCCGCCCAGTCGGCCCCAGGGTTTTACCCTGGGCGTCAACCTGGCCGGGCCCCTCAACAAGCTGCTCGATGGCGACAGGACCGGTATTTCCTTTCTTACGCGCATGAACCTGACGGAGGATTGGTTTTTTATTGGAGAGGCTGGTTTTGAGAATGTAAGCTTTACCAAAGAGGCTTACGACTACGAATCGAACGGCACCTTTCTGCGTTTGGGCCTGGCCCGGGACATGCTGCCCGAAAAGGAGGCCGGCAGTATGGACAACATTCTTATGGGTTTGCAGTACGGCTATGCCCTGCAGGAGCAAACGGCCGGTCGTTTCAGTATATTTAACGGCTATTGGGACGATTACCACAGTCGCGTAGGCGCCAACACGCTCAACACCCACTGGGCCGAGCTGTCGGTGGGTCCCCGTGCCGAAGTCTTCCATAACTTTTTTCTGAGCTGGCAACTCAATCTGCGCGTGGTGCTCGTCAGCAGCAACAGCAGCACCCTGGAACCCTACATTGTTCCCGGTTACGGTATTGGCGACAATAAAGTGATCCTGGGCTTTGCCTACACCCTCGAGTACTTTATTCCCTGGAAAAAGTAGCGGCCTGGGGCTGCAACAGCAAACGCTCCACGGTATCGACCACCCCGTTGTGGTTGTTGTCCCTGCTGGTAATGAAGCGGGCCCTTTCACGGATGATCGGGTGCGCATTTTTCATCGCGAAGCTGTGGTCTGCTGCCTCAATCATCTCCAGGTCGTTCAGAAAATCACCAAAGACCATGGTTTGTTCGCTGCCGATGCCCAGTTTCTCCTGGGCCCTGCGTACGGCATTGCCCTTGTTGGCATCCAGGTTGGTCACATCCAGCCAGTGCTCACCCGACACCGTTACCTTGTAACGGTCGCCAAAGTGCTGCAGCTTTTGGGCACTGTTGTTCTCAGCGCCCAGTTTATCGTAGAGGGCCAGTTTCAGCACCTCATCCTGCACCTCATCGAGGCGATCGACCACCTCCAGGCGGTGATAGTACTTACCGGCTTCCTCCACCAGTAAGGGATCCTTTTGTTCCATATAGGCCGAGCGGCGGCCGCACAGCACCAGTTCCACACCCGGTATTTGGCGGGCCGTTTGCAGCAATTCGTGCAAGCTGCCGGTCTCCAGACTGTTCACATACAAGTCCTCCCCCCGGTAACGCACCAGGGTGCCGTTTTCTGCAATGAAAAGGGTGTCGGCTGCAATGCGCTCAAAATCCTTTTCGATGGTATAAATCTGTCGCCCGCTGGCCACCGAAAACAAAACGCCCTTTTGTAAAAGTTGCTGATGGGTGGGCCAAAACGACGGATCAATCTCCTTCAAATCGTTCAGCAAGGTGCCGTCCAGGTCGGTCACCACCAGTTTGATATCCATAAGTTTTTTATTTAGTCGATGAAACGCCGTACGATGTTTCCGTAGGCATCGATGCGCCGGTCGCGCAGGAAGGGCCAGATGCGGCGTACCGCCTCAGAACGCTGCAGGTCGATATCGACCAGCAGCAAGTCCTCCCCCTCATTGCCCGCTTCGGCCAGCATTTCCCCCTGGGGACCTGCCACAAAGCTGTTTCCCCAAAAGCTGATGCCGCCCGTTACGCCCGAAGGATCGGGTTCGTAACCCACGCGGTTGACCGAGACGACGGGCAGACCGTTGGCTACGGCATGGCCCCGCTGACTCAAAATCCAGGCGTTCTTCTGCCGTTCCTTTTCGTCCGGCGCATCGCTGCTCTCCCAGCCAATGGCCGTGGGATAAATCAGCAGGTCGGCCCCCCGCAGCGCCATCAAACGCGCCGCCTCCGGGTACCACTGGTCCCAGCACACCAAAACCCCCAGGCGCCCCACCGACGTGTCGATAGGCTCAAAGCCCAGGTCGCCCGGCGTAAAGTAAAATTTCTCGTAATAGGCCGGATCGTCGGGAATGTGCATTTTTCGGTACTTGCCGGCCAGGCTGCCGTCGCGCTCAAACACCACCGCCGTATTGTGGTACAAACCCGGCGCCCTACGCTCAAAGAGGGAGGTCACCAGCACAATGCCCAGCTCGCCAGCCAGCGCACCAAAGCGCTCGGTAGAGGGACCCGGAATCGGCTCCGCCAGATCGAACACTTCGGTGTCCTCGGTCTGACAAAAATACAGACTGTTGTGCAGCTCCTGCAACACCACCAGCTGTGCGCCTTCGGCCGCCGCCTTGCGGATGTTGGCCTCCAGCTTAGCGGTATTGGCCTCGAGGTCGGCCCCATTGCTTTGTTGAATCAGAGCGGTACGGATTTTTTGCATCTTCCCTAAAATTTTAGTGGTCCCACAAAGTTAACGAAAGTCCCTGTTGCAAAATCGCAACAAAAGGAAATATAGCTTAAAATAAAGCACTGTTTTTCAGTGTATAAAGGTGCTGCGGTAGGACTAATCCCGTCGCAAATCGGGGTGCATGTAGCCGCGGGGCAGCTGCATGGTCACGCAGTGCAGCGAGCCGTGCTGTTTGATCAGCGGCAGGCAATCGACCCCCACCACTTCGCGTCCCGGAAAGGCCTGGGCCAGTTGTTCCAGGGCCTGGGCATCCCGCTCGCTCCGGTAGGTGGGCACCAGCACCGCCCCGTTGACAATCAAAAAGTTGGCGTAGGTGGCCGGCAGTCGCTCCCCGTCCACCACCACCTCACGGGCCATGGGCAGAGGCAGGAGGCGGTAGGGTTCCCCCTCGGGCGTACGGAAGGAGCGCAATTCCTTTTCCATCGCCTGCAGGGCCTCGAAATGCACATCGCCCTCGTCCTCACACTTTACATAGGCTATGGTGTCCCTGCTGCAAAAACGTGCCAGGGTATCGATGTGACTGTCGGTATCGTCGCCCGCCAAAAAGCCGTGGTTCACCCACAGCACCCTTTTTGAGCCCAGCACCTCCTTTAAAAAGACTTCAATCTCGTTGCGGTTCCACTGCCCGTTGCGGTTGGGCGAGAGCAGACACTCCGAGGTCGTCAGCAGGGTGCCCTCCCCGTCGCTTTCGAGGGCCCCGCCCTCCAATACAAAGTTCAAGAGGTTGTAGTAGCTCGTCGCTTTGTCGAACACCCCCTTGTCGAACAGCGCCCGGTTGATGCGATTGTCCTTATCGGCCGCAAACTTCAGTCCCCAGCCATTGAACTTAAAATCCAAAAAAGCCTTTTGTCCGTTCTCCTCCAGCGCAAGAGGCCCAAAGTCCCTCGCCCAGGTATCGTTGGTCGGCACCACCAGCTGAAACAGGTGCCGCGCTGCCTCTTGGCCCACCGCCTTAAGCACCCGTTTTTCCAGTCCCCCGGCTGTAGCCTCATCGGGCACCAAAAGGAGCACCGACTCGTAGCGCAGGAGGGTGGTAACAATGCCGAAAAAGCAGTCCTGCACCTCTTCCAGCATATAGGCCCAGTCGCTTTGCGCGTGGGGCCAGGCCAGCAGCACCCCGTCCTGGGGCTCCCACTCGGCCAAAAAACGCTTGTGTTCCATGGCTAATTATTCGTTGATGTTGGCCTGCAGGTAGTCCTTCACTTCCAGGAAGGCCGCTTCCATGCGCAGCATATTGTCAATCAAAAAGAAAAACATATCGGGCCACAGCTCCTCATTCATGATGTCGCCCGGCGTTTCCACGTAGGTCCGGCAGACCAGTTCGCCCGTTGGTTTTTCATAGGCAAAATCCCAGGTCAGCGGTCCCCCGAAAGTCTCCTCAAACACGCCCTTGGCCGCCTGCAGTTTTTCGAAGAGTTGCAAGCGCCGCTCTTCACTGCTGTGGTTGATTTCCAGCGCCACCCTGGCCTTTTCCCGGTCCACATCAAAGCGCAAGTCCAGCCCCTTGATGCCCGTATTCTCAAAAATCCAGAACTTCTTCCGCCCTTTTTGTCCCGGCAGTCGCCGCGTCCGGTTGTTCAGGCGCTGCCAAAATTCCAGACGCAACTGCTTGGCCTCCTCCTTGTTAAACATAGTGGTCTCCCTCTTTTTTAAAAACTGTACCTCATCGATAACAACATGCGGTGATTGCTAAAGTTCAACACATCAACCGGCAGACCGTAATCGTCGTAGTTCTGTCCCCATCCGGCCCGGGCATACATGTACTCGGCACCCGCAAACAGGCGCGGGGTGAAGTGGTATTTGACGCGGGGTGCCAGGGTGAAAACCCCACTGAGTCCCGCATCGAAGGAGAGGGCCTCAACCACTTCCACCAGCTCCGAGGCACCCAGGGCCTGCATGTAGCCCACAAAAATGCCCGGATCCCAGCGCTCCATTCTGCGGTCGGCATCCAGCCACAGCGTAGCGGTAGCCAGGGGCAGATAGTCCGGATCGTCCACACTCGAAGAGCTGCGACGGCCCACCCCTCCGGGAATCACCATCTCGCTGATGTTTTGTCCGTATAAGGCCCCTGCCCTAAAAGTGGCGACTTGCAGGCGATAGCGAAAGGTCGCCTGGGCGTGCCAGCCCTTGAGTAAGGGCTGGGTGCCTGCCGGGTCGTAGGCCTCAGGCAAAGCCAGTTGCTTGTAGCCTGCGGTGAAGGAAGCCCAGGCGGGGCCGTCCCCGCCGCTTTTGACTTGCAGTACCACTTCGGGGCGACCGGCATCCTCGCTGCCTGAGGCAAAGCCGGTGGTCCGGAAGTTGTTTTGTTCGAGCAGGGTCAGCGACAGCTCGGTCTGTCTGCCCGCCTGCCAGGCCACCCGTACCTGGGGGTTGCGACTTAAGGGGTGCATGGGCAATCCCGCACAGGTATTCACCATTTGCGGAAAGTTCTCCGGAATAAAGAAAGGGTGCCAGGTCTGACCCACCGTTACATCCCAGTCGCCCCGGCCCAGCTTAATGTAAGCATGGCGCAGACGAAAATCCGCATCGCTTCCCCGGTCATCGCCCAGGAAGTCGGCCTCCAACACCCCCGAAACACGCAAACCCTCCCACTCCGGTCCCTTCAGGTGCAGGCCAAAGCGTGAGTGCGCCGCGTCCAAATCGAAGCGCCCCCGGTCGTTCAAATCTTCCCCGGTAATGTCGTGCTGTCGCTCCGGCAGCGGATAAAGGTAAATGTGGTGATTGCGTGCCTGTTTGCTGGCGCGGGTATTGTAAACCCCGTCCACGGCCACAAAGCCGTGCAGTTCTACCTGCACCTTGTTGTCGTTCTGTGCCCCAAGGCCCAGCCAGCAGCCCGTCAGCAACAGGCCCGTTAAAAATCTTTTCATGTTTTTGGTTTGTAGATGTAGCGGCACAAAAAAACGAAATATTTGCCAATGCGTCAAATGAAGGTTGCCGCTGCGCTCAAAGCATTTGAGACTGCCCGGTGAAACGCCGGAGCGTTCCGCCATTTCGGTCTGAGACATTTTTAACTGTCGCCGCAGGGCCTTGTGTTTCAGGGCCAGTTTTTGCGCCATTTCTACAGGAGTGGGGTCCAGACTGTACATTACAAATAGTTAATATGTTATTCAAAAGCAGCTCTTTTCGATGAAAACAGCTGAAATAAGCGTCGTTTTAATGAGCCGAAGCTCAATGTGTAAGCCGACCCTGCATTTTGTGATTTGGGTCAAACGGTATATATTTACCTGATTGGAAAAACCGAACCTAAAGCTGCACGGATGAAGCAAGTGGTAAAAGTACTCTCGGCCCCCTGGATGATGGGCGCCCTCCTGGTTATTCTGGCCGCCGCCATGGCCATGGCCACCTTTGTCGAAAACGACTACGGCACACCCGCTGCCCGTCATCTGGTTTACAGCGCCTGGTGGTTCGAGGGCATCTTCCTGCTTTTGGCCATCAACATGCTCGGCAATATTTTCAATTTTCAGATGTGGCAGCGACGTAAGCTGCCCGTTTTGTTGTTTCACTTGTCGTTTTTTCTGATTTTGCTGGGCGCCGCCCTCACCCGCTATGTGGGTTACGAGGGACTCATGCACATCAGGGAGGGGGAGAGTGAGCAGCAAATGCTTTCCTACGATCCGCACCTGACCCTCGAGTGGCAGAGCGCCGATGCGCACATCCAGCAGTCGAAGCCCGCCCTTTTATCGCCCGCCACCCCCCATGCCTATAAGGGCAGCATAAGCACGCCCTCCGGAAAAATCAAAGTCCGCAGTCTCGCCTTTATACCCAATTCCGGTCACGCCCACGAAGGCAGCACCCAGCCCCACGCTGTTGTGATGGAAGTCCGCCACCAGGGCGAGCGCGACACCCTCATGGTATACGGCCGCAGCGGGGAAATCGGGGCGCCCCTCAACATTGAATTTCCCAAGGGCAGCCTGCAGCTGCGCTACGGCGCCCTGCCCATCGATTTGCCCTTCAGTGTTCGACTTAAGGAATTTATTCTGGAGCGCTATCCCGGTTCGGAGAGTCCCTCCGGCTACCGCAGCGAAGTGCAGCTCACCGACCACGCTACGGGGACGGAAAGCGAGCATTCCATTTTTATGAACAATATTTTGAATCACCGCGGCTACCGGCTTTACCAAAGCTCGTACGACACCGACGAGCGTGGCACCATCTTGTCGGTGAACCGCGACGGCGCAGGCACCCTGGTGACCTACATCGGCTATTTTTTGATGAGTCTGGGTATGTTTTGGGCCCTCTTTGCCCCGGGCACCCGCTTTCGTATTCTGCTTCATCAGGTGGATCGCATTCACCGCCAGCGACGCAAGCTGGTCGGTCTGGTCTTGCTGCTGCTTTTGCCGCTGGGCGCCCTCGCCCAACGGCAGGTCGACTTGCCGCCGGCTCCCGATGCGGAGTTGGCCGCCGAGTTCGGGTCGCTTTGGGTGCTCGACAGGGGCGGCCGCATCAAGCCGCTGAACTCCCTGCATCAGGAAATTGCCCTGAAGCTGGTGAAGCACCACAGTTTTAGGGGGCGGACCGCCGATCAGCTGATTTTGGGCTTCTTTAGCCATCCGGCCGAATGGCAGCGTACGCCCCTGATCACCGTTAAGGAGCCCGAGTTGCGTCGTTTGTTGCAGTTGAGCGGACCCAAAGCGGCCTTTGCCGACTTTTTTGATGCCCAACGCAATTACCGCATTCAGTCTCTGGTAGAAGCGGCCTACCGCAAAAGTCCTTCGGAGCGCAACAAGCTCGACCAGGAAGCGATTAAGGTGGATGAGCAGGTGAATGTGTTTTACCTCACCCAGGCCGGTGAGCTGCACCAGATTTTTCCTACTTCGGCCGATCGGCAACAACCCTGGTACACCCCCGTGGCACGGCCCACCACGCTGTCGCCCAACGACAGTGCCTTTGTGACTTCGGTACTCAGTAACTTTATTCAGCAAGTGCGCAACAACGACAGGGCGGGTGCCCTGGCGCTGCTCGATGAGGTGCGGACTTATCAGGAAAGTCACGCCGCCGAACTGCTGCCCGGTGAGCGCCGTCTCCGGATGGAGCTGCTCTACAACCGTCTCAGCATCTTTTTGTGGCTCAGTACGGTGCTGTTCGGACTCGGAGCGTTTTTGTTGCTCCTGCAATTCGTCACCCTGCTGAAGCCCCGTTGGCAATTCAAGACCGTGATGCGCATAGGTTTTGTGCTGATTCTGCTTGGCTTTTTGTATTACAGCTTCGGCATGGGCCTGCGCTGGTATCTGGCCGGTCGCGCCCCCTGGAGCAACGGCTACGAAACCATGGTCTTTGTCGGATGGACCATCCTCTTTGCCGCCTTCGTGTTTGTCCGCAAGTCGCCCCTCATCCTGCCCATTTCGGCGCTGTTTGCGGGACTGGTGCTTATGATTGCCCACCTCAGCTGGATGAATCCCCAGATCACCAATCTGGTGCCCGTTTTGCAGTCGTACTGGCTCACCCTGCACGTCAGCATCATTACTGCGGGCTACGGCTTTTTGGCCCTGGGGGCCCTGCTCGGCTTCCTGAGTCTCCTCATCGTGATTGTGCGCACGCCCCTTAATTATGCGCGACTGCAACTCAGCATTCAAGAGCTTACCGCCATCAATGAGCTGTCGCTGACCGCCGGTCTTTACCTGATGACCATCGGCTCCTTTTTGGGCGGCGTATGGGCCAACGAGTCCTGGGGCCGCTACTGGGGCTGGGATCCCAAAGAAACCTGGTCGCTCATCACCATCATCGTTTACGCCTTTGTGTTGCACATGCGCTTTATTCCCGGTATGCGGGGACAGCTGGCTTTTAACAGTGCCGCCATGGTCAGCATTGCCTCGGTCATCATGACCTACCTGGGGGTCAACTACTACCTGGCCGGTATGCACAGTTATGCAGGAGGCGATCCGGTACCCATTCCCGCCTTTGTGTATTATACCGCTGCGGTATTTGTGCTGCTGATTGCCGCGGCCCGGTACAACGACAGCCGTCTGCGCACTAAAGTTAATCCTCTGAGCAAGCACAAGGACTTTTAGATTATAACTTTAGGCAAATTTTTCGTAATATTGCATCCGTTTTGGAGTGAAGCGAACGTCAATTGAGAAGTTTCTGAGCGCAGAAACCTGGTTTGCTGAGCATCAATAGCGAAGGGGCGCCCGGTACAGCCCCTTTTTAGTGCAGTTAAAGTTTAGGATCCTTATATAAACATTTGAACATGCCAAAACGGAACGACATCCACAAAATTTTGATCATTGGTTCGGGCCCCATCGTCATTGGGCAGGCCTGCGAATTCGATTACTCAGGCACCCAGGCCTGTAAGGCCCTGCGTGCCTTAGGCTACGAAATTGTGCTGGTCAACAGCAATCCCGCCACCATCATGACCGACCCCGAAATGGCCGATTTTACCTACATCGAGCCCTTGAATGAGTATGCCCTTACCGAGATCATTAAAAAAGAAAGGCCCGATGCCCTGCTGCCCAACCTGGGGGGACAAACGGCGCTGAACCTGTCGCTCGATCTGGCGAACAAAGGCATCCTCGAAAAATACAATGTGGAAGTCATCGGGGTGAACCTCAAAGCCATTGAAAAAGGGGAGGACCGCACCGAGTTTAAGAACTCGATGGAAGAGCTGGGCATTGAAATGGCCCGCAGTAAGGCGGTGACCAGCATCGAAGCCGCCGAAGAAATTGCCGAAGAGCTTGGTTATCCCGTGGTGATTCGTCCCGCCTACACCATGGGCGGAACCGGGGGCGGCCTTGTTTACAATGTGGAAGAGCTGCGCGTGATTGCCTCGCGGGGTATTGCCGCCAGTATGATCGGCCAGATTCTGGTAGAAGAGTCGGTCCTCGGCTGGGAAGAGCTGGAGCTGGAAGTGGTACGCGACCAAAACGGCAAAATGATTACCGTTTGCTTCATCGAGAATGTGGATCCCGTAGGCGTACATACCGGCGACTCTTTTTGCACGGCACCCATGCTCACCATTGCCGAAGATGTTCAACAGAAATTGCAGGAGCTCTCGTACCGCATCGTGGAGAGTGTCGGCGTAATCGGCGGCACCAACGTACAGTGGGCACACGACCCCAAGACCGGTCGCATCGTTGTCATCGAAATTAATCCCCGTACCTCGCGCTCCTCGGCCCTGGCCTCCAAGGCCACCGGCTTCCCCATCGCCCTGATCTCCGCCATGCTGGCATGCGGACTCACCCTCGATGAACTGCCTTACTGGAAGGATGGCAGTCTCGATAAGTACGTGCCTACGGGCGACTACGTGGTGGTGAAGTTTGCCAAGTGGGCCTTTGAGAAATTCGACGGACTCAAGGACAAGCTGGGCACGCAGATGCATGCCGTGGGTGAGGTCATGAGCATCGGCAAAAATTACAAGGAAGCCCTGCAAAAGGCGATCCGTTCCCTGGAAACCGGTCGCTACGGATTGGGCTTTGCCAAGGACTACAACAGTCTGAGTCTCGACCAGCTGATGGGCCTACTGGCTTACCCCACCAGTGAGCGTCAGTTTGTAATGTACGAAGCCCTGCGCAAGGGCGCCACCGTGGCGCAGTTGCACGAGAAGACCGCCATCAAGGCCTGGTTCATCGAGCAGATGCAGGAACTCGTTCAGCTCGAAGAAGAAATCCTGAAATACCGCGGCAAGGAACTGCCCGAAGCACTTTTTGTTCAGGCCAAGAAAGACGGTTTTGCCGACAAGTACCTCGCCAAGTTGTTGGAGCTGCCCGAAGACCAAATCCGTGCCCGACGCAAGCAAGTGGGCATGGAAGAAGCCTGGGAGCCGGTACCGGTCAGCGGGGTAGAAGATGCCGCCTACTACTACAGTACCTACAACGCCCCCGACCAGGTGGCGGTTGATCAGCAAAAGAAAATCATGGTGCTGGGTGGGGGACCCAACCGCATTGGTCAGGGTATCGAATTCGACTATTGCTGCGTTCACGCCGCCTTCAGCATCCGCGATGCCGGCTACGAAAGCATCATGGTCAACTGCAACCCCGAAACGGTATCGACCGACTACGACACCTCCGGTCGCCTCTACTTTGAGCCCCTTACCGTAGAAGACGTACTCAGCATCTACGAAAAAGAAAAGCCCGACGGTGTTATTTGTCAGTTTGGGGGACAAACCCCGCTGAACATCGCCGCCGAACTTGAAGCCAACGGCGTAAAAATCATCGGAACCAGTCCCCATACCATCGACCTGGCCGAGGACCGCGACCAGTTTCGTGAAATCATGGAAAAGCTGCACATCCCGCAGCCCGCCAGCGGAATGGCCAGCACCGAAGACGAGGCCCTGGCCATTGCAGCCCGCATCGGCTATCCGCTGATGGTGCGCCCCTCCTACGTGTTGGGCGGACGCGGCATGCGCATTGTGCAGGACGAGGCCATGCTGCGCCAGTACGTAAAAGCTGCCGCCGCAGAAGTCTCGCCCGACCGGCCCCTGCTCATCGACAAGTTTTTGGAAGACGCCATTGAAGCCGAAGCCGACGCCATTTGCGACGGCAAAGACGCCTTTGTGCCCGCCGTCATGCAGCACATCGAGTACGCCGGCATTCACTCAGGCGACTCCGCCTGTGTGATTCCCCCGGTAGCCATCACCGATGCGCAAATAGCCACTATAGAAGAATACACCCGTCGCATTGCCGTAGAAATGAAGGTGGTGGGACTCATGAACATTCAGTACGCCATTTACAAGGACGAGGTCTTTATTCTGGAAGCCAACCCCCGCGCCTCGCGCACCGTGCCTTTGGTCTCCAAAATATGCAACATTCCCATGGCCAAAATCGCCACCCAGCTCATGCTTGGTAAAAAGCTCAGCGATTTCGACCTGAAGAAGCCTACTTTCAGCCACTTTGGCGTGAAAGAAGCCGTGTTCCCCTTCAACATGTTCCCCGATGTAGATCCCGTACTCGGACCCGAGATGCGCTCTACCGGTGAAGTGCTGGGACTGGCCGACTCATTTGGTCTTGCCTTTTTCAAGTCGCAGGAAGCCACCAAACTGAAGCTGCCCGTTGAAGGCAAGGTGCTGATTACCGTAGCCGACAACGACAAAGATCAGATGATCGAAGTGGCCCGCGACCTGTCCGGCATGGGCTTTGGCGTGGTTGCCACCAAAGGTACCGCCGCCTTTCTGCAAAGTAAGGGTATCCAAGCCGAGGAAGTGCTGAAAGTACATGAAGGTCGCCCCAACATCGTTGACCTGCTTAAAAATGGCGAAATCAACCTCGTAATGAATACCCCTGCCGGTAAGCAAAGCGAGTTCGACGACTCTTACATCCGTAAGAACGCCATTAAAAACAATGTGCTCTACATTACCACCACCGCCGCTGCCAAAGCCGCCGCGGCCGGTATCAAAGAGCGCCTGAACGGCAACTACCTGGTAAAATCTCTGCAAGATTACCACAAAGGTATTGTAAAGTAGCGTTTGACCGCTTTATGCTGTGACCCGCTCCGTGCCGGTCGCACTACCCCAAAAGCTGCTCCCCTTCATGCGGGAGCAGCTTTTTCATTTGAGGAGTCTTCCTTTGTCGACGGCATTATTAATTTTGTTACTTTAGGTCATTCATGTTTCGATTCAAGCACTTTTTTCTAAACCATTAAACCTGTGAAAATCTTAATCTTATTCCTTGTTTCCCTCTTTATTGCTTTTAACTTGAGCGCATAAGTGCGTTGGGGAGTATATGGTGGTCTGTCCAGGTCAGAGTCTGTAGAAAAATTGCAGCCTTTCAACACTGGACCAGGACTGGACATCGAATTAGAAAGTGAGCCAATTGACGTGGCAGTATACTCGCACATCAGGTGGTTTATTGAGCGTAATCTCGTTCAGAATTTAATTATGGGCTAAGAATCGATTTGACCAAAAAGTAGCAGCCCGATTTTGGTAATGGCCTATGCCCCCTGCAAGATTACCACAAAGGCATGGTAAAATAGCGATTGACCGTCTTAGTGTCTGAAAAACTTCGAAGTGATTGTTCTTATTTAGCTGGTTTTATTTAACTTTGATAAGCAGTTTTGTTTAATACCATAAACTCTTCGCTATGAATTTTATTAACAAGTTGAAATCAATCGAAAAGGCGCTACTCCCTTTTTGCTCTTTCATTTCTTTTTTTGTTTTGCTCTCTTTGGGGGCCGCCTCCTGTGCTTTTTGGGGCCTGCACAAAACCGATGCCGTTTCGAATATTCTGTTTGTGCAAGATGGACATGAGTATAAGGTTAAGGAGGGTGGTTATGAAGTCATTGAAGTCAAAAAAGCACCTTTCTCATTTTACTTTACTTTTCCTCGTTTTGAAGACACCCAAATCTCCGATTGTGTTGTTCAATTGGCAGCTGTTACCAAGCCTGAAATCTTGGAGCAGGTTGCTGTAAACATGCCCCTTTCTCAGGTTGAGTTTTTCTCGCCCGCTACAGGTATGGCTGCTCCAAGGTATGGTGGTTATGAGTATTTATACATAGTAAACGATGCGCATCATTTTCTGGTTTATGATGGTGTCGATACTAAGCGACTTACACCAATCAGCCAATCAGAGCGCCAGTTTAAACTTGCATTCGACGTCAACAAGCTATTTGTAAATGGGGCTGAAATCCCCATTGAAGACAGCTCTCTTGACACATTATATCTTGCGATTTTAATCAATCACAATAACGATGATTTTATAGACGAAGGGGAACTCACAAAACTAAATATACAACTGAAATAGCATCGTCGTAGTTTGCCCCTGAACTAGTTCCCTTTGGGAGGATGCAATATTTATTTAAAGGAAATCCCAATAATAACCTTAATTCATTATTAATGAAGACTTTTTTCATTGCATTGTTTTCCCTTCTTTCTTTGTCGTGTTCCGAAATGCGATAATCGGGGACTCAGGAAAGTAAAGATCAAATAATTGTTGATGAAGAGACTGAAAACGTATTACAGCTGGACGACAGAATGGCTGTTGAGACGTCAGTTGATGCTGTTGATCCTAGTTTAATATTTTGGAGGGAGGTACTTAGCGGAATATTTCTAAAGCAAGACAATCGTTGTTCGCCAGAGCTTAATCCAGGAGAGATATATACAGAATTATTATTGTTAATCTGGGCGAAAATCCACGGCGTAATAATGAGGGTGGGCTCGAAGTGTATTTGGGCTTCGGTCTGAAATTAATAGTCTGCAAGAGATGAAAACAGTTGGTTATCATAGGGTTCAACGGAGAAATCAGGCTTCCAATGGTGCTGGTTGGGGTGATACCGACAGTAAGAGTGCACTGTTTTCTGGGCGTGTTGGGCGCTCGGAATTCCTGTGTACATACAGTATGTTTACAGCTATTCTGGTTGTGACTCAAATTTACCTCCCAGATTTAGATTGGTTGCGGCTTTTTGTAATGATATTGGTGGCCTTTTTTCAAGTCAGCTTAATTGTTCAGAGGTTTCATGATTTAGGACGCCATGGAAATCATTTCTGGTTGTTGTTTATTCCTTTTTATAATTTATATCTATTTTTTGGAGTCCTTTTTGGAGAAAGGGGCCAATCTGGGTCAAATATATATGGGGATGAGCCTGTTAGAAAGAGACAAATGTTTTTGTAAATGGTTGACGCAATAGAAGCCGGCTTTTTGAGATGGAATTAGATTTTAGGCGTAACTCTTAGCAAGATGGATTCTTGTTTCCGCACTAACACTTTTTCTTTATGGCTCATTAATAGTTTTGTTTGCCGGGAATTACTCCTCGAATACCACCTTTAGGTCTTTTAACATCTCCTCTATAGCGGGGGATGAGATGTATATGGACATGAGAAATACTCTGACCCGCCGCTTCACCATTGTTTATGCCGATATTGAATCCATCAGGGTTGAATCTGTTTTGGATGATTGTTTTGCATCGGTTGATTACCAGCCAAAGCGCGCGTTGTTCATGAATGGAGAGGTCAAAATAATCTGCGACATGTCGCTTAGGAACGATTAGTGCGTGGCCGGGATTGACAGGAAAGGCATCTAGAAAGGCTATGGTTGTCGCGGTTTCGGTTAGCAGCTCGATTTCCGGAGCTAAGGTGCAGAAAGGACATCCTTTATCAGATCTGCTCAATTGGTTGTAAGGTTGGTACTGATATATTTCACAATTTTCATTGGCGTATAGGCTTTTAAAGGGTAAAAGTACATTGCATTGGTAAGTCGGTTTTTTGTGAACAAAGTGCATTCTAAAGCCTTCTTTCTTTAAATCTCGCCTTACTGAGTAGAAAGCCTTGCCAGTAGGCTTAAGTAATTCAGAAACTGCCATTAAGACTTCAGCCTGTTCATTAGGTTCTAGAACGTTTAATACATAATTGCATATGATAGTGTCAAACCGTTTTTTAGGGTAGTCAGGGCGATGGTAGTTGTCGTAGCCAACGATATTATAGCCTTGTTTTTGGAGCTGGTGGGTGTCATAACCGTAGCCACATCCAAAATCCAGAATCTCGCCATTCAGCAAACTGTGTTGTGCCAGCCATCGGGTCGGAAAGGAGATTGCATTTCTTTCGATAGCGGTTAGGTGAGGGTTATTGCGAGGTTGTTTCATGGGACATAGGGTTTTGCCAGTATCTAAAGCCCATGTTTTCTGCTATCTGGGTCATAGGTGAAAAGGTTTTGTGAAATATCTCGAAAAACTCAAGGGCTGATAGTTTGATGAGGTTGGGGATAGAGTCGTGAATTGTAAGGTAGTCTTCTAGTAGATTATTGTTTGGGTTTTTTTTGAAGATTACTCGCAGTGCATTTTGGTGTATTTGTGCATAGGGGGAAAGGTACTCTTCTAATATCGGGAGATTGTTGCTTTTGGAAGAATTTATGCCTGCATCGGCAGGAACTAAATTCCATAAAAGGTCGTGTGAAACAAAACTCCAGGGAATAAAATGGTCCAGATCATAGTTCTTCGGTTCTAGTAGCTGCCCCGTATAAATGCATTTGATGGTGCCGTTTACTTCTATAAATGTATCCCAAAATTGTCGTTGCCGAGTGAGTGACGCTCTGGAAATGGGTTTCACCAGTTTTGAGGTCAGATTGGGGACATTGGGATTCCTTTTTTGTAGAAAGTTTGTCAAGTGCCAGAAGGTAAAATCCCGCAAGATGAGATAATTGTCGTGTAGATACGTTTCCCATTTCGGGTTTATCCTGATGGTGTCATTCTCGATGGCATATAAGGCATTATTGGTAAAGACTTGGGATGAACGCACAACACCTTCATTCGTGGTGTATTTAATCCAAGGTGATAGAAAGCGGTAAGGAACATTTAGAGAGAAAACCCGCAACAAACTGCGAATTTTCGGTGTGTCGACATTGCTGTTTAATACTCTTTTTATAACCTGTTTTCTAGCATCAATCGGGATATTAAGCTCCTTCTGCAATTCAATAATTTGGGCATATAGCGAGTCGGCCTTTCCAAAAGATAAACGAAAGAAGTGTATTGGGTACCAGGCTTCTGCTATCATTCCAACAATAATCTCCCAGAACGAGATTTGCGTCTTTCCCTCTTTAACGTAGATGTCCAGGATTGAGACAAGCCAATAGTACTTGTAAGTAGCAACAGTGTTGTCGTAAACTTGCATTAACTTATTGGTCTTCAGGCTTGTATTACTGGGTAATGTCATAGTTAAAAACTAAGCTTGCAATTTGAGAACTAATTTCCGGGATCAGATCTTAATGAGGACTAGCTAACAGAATCAGCTGCATAAATTTACAACTTTTTATTTACTAGACTTAACCTTAAGGGCCACTTCGTTGGGGAGATGAGCGCTTTGGGTTATTGGGATAAAAGCCTTAAGTGGTTTGGCCATTATCCATTCTCTTTTAATCTATAGGGGGCTGCCTTAGTAAGTCATCTGTCTGGAGTATTCCGGATTGTTCCTCTGTTCTACCGTTAGGACAGCTGAACTCGCTTGGGACCACGATCCTCTAAAGTCTCTGTAAGCTGCCTTTTTAGAATCAATATGGTCACTTATTATAGATAATTTTCCTTATATTTGAAATATAGTCATAATTTCTTCGATGGATCTTCTTTCGATTAAATGTTCCTCTGTTCGCGCTTTGTAAATGCTTGCGACCATGGAGTACTGGTTTTTCGGATAACTATGAAAGCAATTTTTTTTAACGACCGTTTTATTTTCTCTTTGATCGCACTTAATACTGCGATTATATTTATCAGCGGATATCATTTTACAGGAGTTGATCGCTTTGTTCTTCTGCTTGCGGATAATGTTATTACCGGGCTTTTTGTCGTTGAGCTCCTTGTAAAGATTAAGCACCAGGGTTTTACTGGGTATCTAAAATCAAATTGGAATAGATTGGATTTTGTCCTGGTTCTTGTTTCATTACCGTCATTAGTAACTTTTGTATTTGACGTAACTATCTTAGATGTGAGTTTCTTGTTGGTATTTAGGGTAATGCGTGTATTTAAAGCATTTCGGTTTATTAAGTTTATACCCAATATTAATGAGCTAATTGCAGGCCTTCAAAGAGCGCTAAAGGCATCTGTCTTTGTGCTAATCGGCTTTGTATCTTACATTTTGATTATTGGATTGTTGTCGTTTTACATCTTTAGGTCCAGTGGAACCGATTACTTTTCAACACCACTCATTTCGCTGTACTCCATTTTCAAAATCTTTACTGTTGAAGGTTGGTTCGAGATACCAGAACAGCTAATAGAATATGGGACTTCCGCAAAAGCCTTTTTTACCTATCTGTATTTCATCATTGTTGTATTGACTGGAGGGATACTCGGTCTGTCCTTGGTGAATTCCATTTTTGTGGATGCGATGGTGAGTGACAATAACCAGGAATTGGAAATTAAGATTGACCAATTGAATGAGACTGTAAATAAGCTATTAACCAAAATTGAGAGCGGTCATGAAACTAGAGAAAATCCTTGAGAATGTAAATTCATTGGAGAAGAATCCCTTTTTAAAGGTTATCGACAACATTAAGTCCTGTAATCCAAAGAATAATAAGGAGATTGACAAGATTCTTTCTGATAACAGTAGCGGAGACTTAAAGAGTGTTGACAGTATAAATATTGCAAGGGTTTTTAACCTGGTGAAGAATGAGTTTGCGGAGACCGTTAAGGCAGAGTTTGTGAATACTTCTTCACAGCTCGATATTCTGATAGATATACTGATAAGGGATGGGAATGGGATACTTAAACAGGCTTGGTTGTCAACACTCTATGAACGAGAATTGACAAATATTCGAAACAAAACAGCTGCATTAACCAAGCAGTTGAGTGACGAAAAATCTGATTTGTCGATAGAGAGAAGACGAGATTATAGCATTTATAAAGCATGTGTAGAAACAGCCTACGTTAATGATACTGAGAATAACAGGGAAAATAAAATTTCTAATGATGAATTGACCATTCTTCTGACATTGGCGCGGAAGTTGGAGCTTTCACAAGAGGAAGTAAAGCTCATCAATTATTTGATCGTTCCTCCTGTTAAGCTGGAAATTGACAGTGTGATCGCTTCCCTCAAAAACATCGGAGTTGTTTTCTTTTCTAAGAAGAGCAACACCGTTTTTGTTGCAGATGAAGTGGTTACGGTGTTAAGAAAGATACGAAAGAAGGAAATTGCCGATAAGCATTTTCGTAGAGTTCTGAAGACTTTTAGGGAGCCACAAATCAACCTTATTTGTCGAAAGCACAACATTGATTTTAAAGAGCTTACATACGATGAAAAAATAAAGTCGATAATTACTGAGGGTATTTCGGTTTCAGATATTCTTGCCGCTGAGATTCACAAGGAGGATACATCCCTTACCGATAAAAAGAAGGTAATTAATGAAGTGTGGGAAAAAGGACTTCGGATTGACTCACCACTTAGAGGTAGCACAGTAGATGAGAAGATAAACCACATAATTGATTATTTCAATAGATTGGAGCGGGACGATAAAGTGGGTATTTCTGTTGAAGGCTATGAGAAATTACTATTGGAACTGAACGAAAAGATGCCCGTCTTCAAAAAGTATCTGTACAAAGAGTTTGAGTTGCATGATGACTTCGTCGTTAATTGCAGTTCTTTATTGGATTTGAACATAAAGCCGAGGGATATTCTTGATATTATACCAACGGAGGAACTTAAGCAGTTTGCTGCTGATAACGACATCAAACAACGAGGCGACTTGGCATTGAATATTCTGGATGCTTATAAGGATGCAGAGAATCTTCTGATTGAAAATTATGAAGCTATAGGATTTCGAGACCTTGCAACTCTTAAGGAGAATGGCATAATGATCAAGGAGAGTGAAATCGGATTAAAGTTTGAAGATATTACCAAAACCATTTTCGAGAAATTGGGCTTCTTTGTGGATGAGGACCTCAAGAAGACCATAAATACTGCGAATTCTAAATGCGACATTATTTTGAACCTTGGGAATAATGATGTGATTATTGTTGAGTGTAAAACAGTTAAGGAAAGTGGTTATAATAAATTTAGTGCAGTATCACGTCAAATAAAATCCTACATCAAGCAAGCTCAGGATGAGGGACTGAATGTAGTGAAGTCTTTATTAGTCGCTCCTGATTTCAGTGATGATTTTATTAATGATTGCGATTTGGAGTTTGAAATAAACCTATCACTGATTACTGCGTCTTCCTTGAATAAAATTTTGGAGGGATTTAAGAATTCTAAACTTAAGCAGTTCCCTCATCAACTGTTGTTGAAGGATGTGCTTATTAAGGAAGAAAGGATCTTGAAAGCAATAAGTAAATAGGGGTCTTCCGGACGATATTGACCCCTATATCCCCCTTCCCCAATCAACTAAAATGCACCGAATAATACTGAACCTTTTTAAGCACAAACCAAGCAGCCAGCTATGAAAAAATTCATATTCTCCTGTCTTTCGCTTTTTCTGCTTGGGCATTGTCTGGCGCAGGTGCTGCCTGATTATACGCCGCTTGATGCTGCAGACCCGGTGGTTTTTGAGGGTACTTACCTGGTGTATGATGGCGATACGGTTGTACTTGGGGCAAGGGCTTTTTTTGTGGACGGACAATTGAGTGATGAGGTGGTGGCGCGTTACGACTTTGTGTACAATTCGGTGAATGAGGCGGTAGCGCATTTGAGGCATGGTACGGAGGAGCAGCCTATGGTGCTGTATATGGCGCCTTATGTGTACTGGATTGACAACCCTGACGATCCGGAGGTTCGGGTGCCGAAGGAAGGGGAGGCGGCGCCTTACGGATTGATTGTGGAGTGTGAGTGGTTGCGGTTTTATGGTTTGACTAAGAAGGCGGAGAATGTGGTGCTGGCGGCCAATAGGGGACAAACGATTGGGGCACGAGGTAATTTTACGCTTTTCAAGTTTGTTGGGGAGGGCACGAGTTCGGAGAATGTGACTTTTGGTAATTATTGCAATGTGGATCTCGAGTTTCCTTTGAAGCCGGAGTTGAATAGGGGAAAGCGGGCGTCGGCCATTGTTCAGGCGCAGTTAATTCATTGCAATGGCGATAAAATTGTGGCCCGCAATACGCGTTTTATTAGTCGTTTAAATCTTTGTCCCTTTGTGGGTGCAAAACGTGTGCTCTTTGATGCTTGTCATTTTGAGCTGACCGACGATGCGCTGAGTGGTACGGGGGTTTATCTGAACAGTACTTTTGATTTTTACAGTTCAAAGCCTTTTTACTGGACCCGGGGTACGGGGGCGGTGTTTCTCAATTGCGACATCAATTCCTATGTAGACGGGAGGCAGTATTTTACTAAGGCGGGGGGACAGTTGGCGCTGGTGGATACGCGGATGGTTTCGGAAGGGCTTTCTTATTTGGGGTGGCAGGACGAGGCTCCTTTAGAAACAAGGAATTACCAGTATGGGCTTTCTTTAAATGGTGAGCCGGTTGTTGTTGAGGAACCTGGTTCGGTTTTGACGGTGGACATGAACCAGAAGGGGGTGTTGGGTGCTTACCTGCTGGATTACCAAGGGGAGCGCGTTTACAATTCTTACAATTTGTTGCGTGGTAACGACGATTGGGATCCGATGGGTATTGCGTCGGTGATTAAGTCGGTGGAAAAGGAGAGGGGGAGGAACTACAGCAGCATTCCAACGCAGTTGGTGATAAACAAGGGCAAAGGGTCCATTGAAACGGGGCGCGACAGTGTGCTGCTTTCTGCCAAAGTTTTCCGCTGGGGCAATTTTGAGATGCAGGGTGTGCCGGTGCAATGGTCGCTTAAGCCGGAGGATGAAGCGCGGGTTCAACTGTTCCCTTTTGACGACGGACTGCGGTGTACGGTGGTGCCAACCAACGATGGCGATGAGGAGGTGGAAGTGGTGGTGAGGGCTACAACTGAAGCGGGCCTGGAAGCTGCAGCAGTCTTATACGTAGCGCCTTCAAAACTGCCGCCTCCGGTTTTTTTGTCGCAACCTGAACTGTCTTTAAGTGAGGTAGGCACGCTTCACCTTTCTTACGAGTTGGACCTGGCCTTTGACGACCAGTCGGAGGTGACCTGGTACCGCTGCAGCGATGCCGGTGGCAGCGCTGCGATTAAGGTGGCTGTTTCTCGGGGAAATGTGCCTTTGCGGGCGTATGAACTCTCGGCGGGGGACGTAGCTTGGTACCTGATGGCTTCGGTGTCCCCGAAGCATCAGCGCAGCGATGGGGGCACACCCGTTCGTGTTTTTAGCTCAGAAAGGATTTCCGATAAGCATGTAAAGACTGCCTCGCAGGTTTTACATACAGATTTTCGAAACTTTCCCAGCGATGATCAGCCAAAGATTCTGCCGGGTTTCTGGTCGCTCGGAAGTTTTGATCCAATGTTTACCGGGCGCAGTAGACCTATGGTTAAGGGGGATGCCTGGTATTATGGCGAGGGTGCCGATGGGGCCAAAGGCTTGCAGGGCTTGCTGCCGGCCACTTATGCTTACCTGTATTACACGCCGCCCATAGGCCATAAGGGGGTCACTAAACTGTTGCTGGAAGTGGCGCCTTTTAAGACGGCAGGCCAGGGTTTCAGTATAGCGCCTTTGTACATGGATGTGCTGATCAATTTTGATGCGCAGAACCTGACGGGTTATGCTTTGCGCTTTATCCGAACCACCAAGTACCACAATGCTGTGGATTGTCTTATTGTGAAGTATGAGAAGGGGGTGGTAAAGGAAGTGAGTGCCCCGGTGTCCACCTCGGCTTTCCGAACGCCCTGTTTGATTACTTTGGAGATAAGGGGTAAGCGGCTTATTGCGGATGTAACGACTCGGGCCGGGGCTCGCGAGAGTGCGGGGGTAGCGCAGGAGGTTAATATCGATATCGATATTAACCCGGTTTCTGCCGGCGGGTTTGGTCTTCGCTATGCCGGTGGATCTCCTACACTGATAAAGTGGCTGAGGGCCGAATGAGAAGTCGATTCATGTTTTTTTGAATAATAATGCTGATCTTTAATCCGATGAAAACAAAAATGAAACTCCTTGTCGTTTCTTTACTTGCAGCATTTATTACCTCATGTGCACCTCAAACCTATTTTCAGGTGTAGACAGGGATCGGTTTCACATCAAGACATCAGTGTTGGATAAGGAGGAGGCAGGCAGGTTTTTAGGAGGTGGCGGGTATGCGGGCGTGATCAGTCTGTTGTATCGCGGCTTATGGCTGGTAATTGTGGGCATAATAGATTTGTGGATAACTTTCAAAAGTATAGAGATATGAAAATTCAATGCAAAAACAAAGACATTGTTAGCAGTGTAAGGTATCATACTAACGGAGGAGTTGTTGAGTAATGATCGCAAAATAGTAAAAAGCACTTGTCGAGGATGACACTTTCGACCTTCCAGGGGGTTTATCAAGAGTATTTGCACTCACGTTTAAGCGTACGCGGCTTTTGCGCCAATCAGGGCTTTGCACCATCCACCTTTTACTGTTTTAAGCTGCCCACTTTGGGTGACAAGCATACTTCAGTGGCTATAAGCTGGCACGATTTGATGATAATCGTCAAGGCCATTCTTGACGGCCAGAAAATATTTACTAAGAAGATTAGCTACGCCCAGGCGCATATTAATAAAAACATGATTTAATATTGATAAATAAGATGAAAATTTTAAACCTAACTACCCTAATTCTATTAACCTCAGTGTTATGCCTTTTTAAAGTAAGTGCACAGGATGTCATTCTTTTTAATATTAACGACTCTATACCCTTGATAAATAAGTGTGTAAGCAGTTCTGAAAATTACTACTTTGGACTATCCTCCCAACTTATCGGTACTTCCAAACTCAATACTATATCTAGTATATTAATCGTTATCGACGGCATCCCATATCCCGATCGGACAACAGATGAACTCGATTACACAACTGCTGATTTAAACGACATTGCACAACTGGCCCACATTCCTTTAGAAAGTATTGAAGCTGTTGAGTTGTTGGATTACAGTCCCGGTACCCTGCTTTATGGTTCCGATGCCCGGAATGGAGTCTTATCTATTATAACTAAAAATCACTCTTCAAATAAACTTCATGTTAATTACAGCTATTCAAATACGTTTAGCAAACAACCTAAAAGTTACGAAATGCTCAGTGGTGATAATTATCCAGTGTTTATGATGGAGGCGTTATTTAATCCCCGACGAAATGAACACACAATATATAATCGGGCATTATTGTATGATCCCACCTGGTCAGAATATGAAAATTTCAACAACAATACCAATTGGCAGAACGCCATTACTCAATCTGGTTTCAACCAGGAGCACTATTTATCCCTTTCCGGTCAAACCAATAAACTGGGCTACCAATTAGCTGCCGGATATAGCAAAGGAAAAGGAACAATGAGGTGGACTTCAAATGAAGAATATTCTATTCACTTGAATTTGAGCTATCAACCAATAGAAATGCTTACAGCAAATTTCAACATCAATTATAGCAATATTCAAGCAAATAGTTACAATACATATAGTAGTTTAGATTTATATGAAGGTGCATTGAAAAAGATGCCCAATATGTCGATCTACGATTCTGAAGCAAACGGGACATTCACTTCTGAATATTATGTTCCAACAATAGAAGCTTTAGTTTACGATGGTAACTATACCAATCCCGTACATTATGCTAATATTTCATCTCAAAATGATATTAATAAAATACTAAATCCAACATTCAACTTAGAATTAACCCCGATAAATGGGCTCAAATACAAGCTGGCAACTTCTATCATAAAAAAACAATATGATTTAGGATTACATGATCTTCCTATGAATTATGCATACCGTTCAAGTTATAATGGAATCGGTGAGTATGCAACCTATTTATACAAGACCAATACACTATACCTTACAAATGCAATAAATTATTATTTAATACAAAACAATTCAAACCAATTAATGCTTTCAGCTACCCACTCAATAAATACTCGGAAATCTGAAACGGACTATGAAGCTGTTAATTATGAAGGCAATTATAAATATGGCTCCAATAATCATAACGAATTAAAAAACCAAAACATAACCGGAAGTGTCAATTATTCTGCATTAAACAGGTGTTTTGTTAACGTCGGGGTTTATACAGAGGCCTCTAAATCAATTAATTATATTAGCAAATATGAGTCAACTTATTTCGGGAAGGGTTACGCACTCAATGCTAAATGGGCTATCTCAAATGAATCTTTTTTTAAACCACTGGACTTTATTGATTATCTTTCAATAGCCGCATCAATCAACAATCATAACATTCCAATATCAGATGCATTTGATGAGAAACAACAGGATGTCTGTTTTAAGTCCCATCTGCAGCTATTAAACAAGTTCTCCTTTAATGTAAATTACTTCGAACGAGAATTAAAAAACCAGGTCATAGATTCGCACTATTTCTTTAAACATAACATCTTAAACAAAGGATGGGAACTTAATACCAAGATTGCATTAATTGACCAGGAAGATTTTAAGATTGCTGTTTTTGGCCACCTGCACAAAAACACCCTTCAAATAACTGAAGCCAATTACGATTTAAATGATGGTTTTTATTACACCTACACCAATGGAAACTATTTAAAACGCGGTGAATACGACAAAATATACGGGTTTAATTACAATGGTGTTTATCAATACAACGATTATATAGAAGGAACTCAGGAAAATGCCCCGGTTGCAAGAGATTCTGATGGGAATATAATACTCGATTCCAATGGTAACCCTGCACCAATGATCTTTGCTAAGGGCGTCATAGAATATCAATTTTTGGGTGGGGATGCCATTTACGAAGATATAAACCATGATGGTAATATCGATGAAAATGACATCCAACAGATTGGAAATGCGCGACCCAAAATAACCGGAACAGGAGGCACGTCACTTCAATATAAAGGCTGGTGGTTGGGTGTCTTTTTCAACTTTCGATACGGTAACGACATCGTTAATAGAGCGCGCATGGATTTAGAAAATATGTACACATACAATAATCAAACAACAGCTGTTAATTACAGGTGGCGAAATGAGGGCGATCAAACCCATATTCCAAGGGCATTATATAAGTATGGCTACAACTGGCTTGGCTCCACTCGTTTTGTCGAAGATGGTTCATTCTTTTGTTTGAAAACCATAACACTTAGATACCAGATACCTGAAAAGATTATTTCAAAACTACACTTGAGCAATCTTTCGTTATACATTACCGGTAAAAACTTGTTCACAATGACCGATTATCAAGGAGCAGACCCCGATATATCTCTTAATACCACTTGGGATACTTATGGTTATGATGATAATTATAACGCAGCAACCAAGCAGTGGATATTTGGGATTAATGTCAGCCTGTAAAAAAATGAAAACACCCCCTAACTGGAAATATAAATAAGGACCAAGCACCTGGTTTTTGTGGGCTTGTTTTCGTAATTTGTGAAAACACTATTGTTAAACAAAACAAGATGCTGTGGCTGTGCTGATTGTGGTATTGGCATTGCGTAGGACCAGGGATTGATTTAATGGGTTGGACGGTTTTCTAATGGGCGACTGATTTATTGGTCGCCCATGATTTTTATTGTAATTTGGCCTGAGTATAGTCTTTAGAGTTTCGCCACTATGCTTTTAACTTACGTAACCGATAAGAGCTTTGGACCTTCGGGCGGTTTTTTCGCATTCGCTTTACCAATAATTTGTGGGGCTTTATTAAGGTCGGGAAGTGGCAGTACGTGCATCGCAAGATGCAGTTGGGCTTGAGCCATGCCCGCATGGCTTACCAGGTACACAGTTTGAGCAACCGAACCATTAGTGTTACGGATCCCGATTGGCGGGTGAATATTTACGACGGTGAGAAAAGCCGCAAGGGGAAAACCATTTGCAAGTATAAGAACAGGGAGGATGCCGAGGAGGAGTTGGCCCGATTGAGTGAGCTGCTGAATTTGACCATCCGGAATGAAAAGCTGGCCCTGGGCTAAAGCAGGTTTGAACAGCACAAATTTAATATGAAGTAAGATGCAGTACAGAAGTGAGAAGGACACCATGGGCGGGGTAAAGGTACCTGCCGATAAGTATTGGGGCGCACAGACGCAGCGTTCCATACTTAATTTCCCTATTGGACCGGCGGGATCTATGCCGCTCGAAATTGTCCGGGCCTTTGGTTACCTGAAGAAGGCGGCGGCATTGACCAATATGGAATTGGGGGTACTGCCTAAGGAGAAGGCGGAGTTGATAAGTCGGGCTGCAGATGAGATTATAGCCGGGGAACTGGACGACCAGTTCCCCTTGGTGGTGTGGCAGACGGGGTCGGGAACGCAATCGAATATGAATTGCAATGAGGTGATTTCGAATCGTGCCCACGTTCTGGCGGGCAACAAGCTGGGCGAGGGCAGTCCGCTGATTCATCCCAACGACGATGTCAACAAGTCGCAATCGTCGAACGATACTTTTCCTACCGCCATGCATATTGCGGCTTACAAAATGGTGGTGGAGCACGTGCTTCCTTCGGTTTCTCTGCTTAAAGAAACCCTGCAAAGGAAGTCGGAGGAGATGATGGAGGTGGTTAAAATTGGGCGTACCCACTGGATGGATGCGACTCCTTTGCCCTTGGTCAAGAGTTTTCGGGCTATGTGGCGCAACTGGAGCACGGCTTGCGGGCGCTGAAAAACACGCTTCCGCACCTTTCGGAGCTGGCTCTGGGGGGAACGGCGGTGGGTACCGGTCTCAACACGCCCAAGGGTTATGCTGAAAAGGTGGCGGCAAAAATTGCGGAACTTACCGGCCATCCCTTTGTTTCGGCGCAGAACAAGTTTGAGGCCCTGGCGGCGCACGATGCCATTGTTGAGAGTCACGGTGCCTTAAAGCAGTTGGCGGTGAGTCTGATGAAGATGGCCAACGATGTGCGTATGCTGGCATCGGGACCGCGGTCGGGTATTGGGGAGATCAACATTCCGGAGAATGAGCCGGGTTCGTCCATAATGCCGGGCAAGGTTAATCCCACTCAGGTGGAGGCTTTAACCATGGTGTGTGTGCAGGTGATGGGCAACGATACCACCATTACCATGGCCGGGGCCAACGGTCATTTTGAGCTGAATGTTTTTAAGCCGGTTATGATCCATGCCTTTTTGCAGTCGGTCCGCCTGTTGGGCGATGCCTGCAGGGCCTTTAACGATAGTTGTGCGGTGGGCATTACGCCCAACCTTGCGCGTATTTCGGAGCATCTGAACAATTCGCTGATGCTGGTTACTGCGCTCAACACACACATCGGCTACGAGAATGCGGCCAAAATTGCGAAAAAGGCCCATGCCGAAAACACCACACTGAAGGAGGCGGCTTTGGCGCTGGGGCTCGTTTCGGCGGAGGATTTTGACCGCTGGGTAGATCCTTCGGCAATGACGGGGCGCTAGGTTTTTAAATTAGGGGGCTAGCCCCCTAATTGTGCCCTGGCTCCCTGGATGTGCCTTTCGTCCTGGGTTTCTATCGCAAAAAAGCCGTAGGTCAGGGGAGCGGCGGCAGCGCGTTCCACGCTTTGTTCAAAGAGGTGGTCCCAGGTGATTCCGCCCAACTTCTAGTATTCGTCGATGAGGACCTGGAGGCTGTTTTCGCCAAAGATATTGAGGTGGCCTGCAAAATCGAGGGCGATGTCGCTCATGTGGGCGGTGGTCCAGTCTATGATGCCGCTGACGGTGCTGTTGGGCTGGGTAAGCACATGTCCCGCATACAAATCGCCGTGGACAAATTTGCTGAAATCGGGCCAAAGGGGGTCCTTGTCGAGCCATTTTTTGTAGCGCTTTTCCAGTTCCTCGCCCATGCCCAATTCGGATTTGACGAGTTGCAGGCGGTTGGCAATTTCGCTGCGTATGTCTTCGGGTGTGGCAATTTGCCACTTGGGTACCTGCACGCTCAGGTGCTTGCTTACCAGCTCTAAAATGGCTTTTTCGCTGTTGATTTGGGGCCCCATATCGGTCCGTCTGGGAATGCGCAGTAGCCATTGCCGACCGCTGGTGTCGGTGGCAAAACCAACTTAAAAATGATGCCCATTTCGTTAAAGTGCATTTGGTCGCTGAGCTGCAAGCCGTGTTTTGCTGCGAGTTGCTGGATGTCGTTTAGCTTCATTTTTTCTGTGTTTTGGTTTTTAATTAAGATCGGGGCCGGCCTGGACCGGGTGCTGCCCCAGGCGCATGAGCGCCGGGGTGCCAAAGAATAGGAGGCCGGTGAGCATCACCAGGATACCCGAAATGATGAAGGTGTTGGTGATGCCTATCTTCTCGGCAATGAGTCCCGCAAACAGCAGCCCAATGGTGCTGGGGAGAATGGCAAGACTGTAATAGAGGGAGAAAACGCGACCGAGTTTTTCGGGTGCGACTTCGATTTGCAGGATGGTGTTGAAGCAGGCGGCAAAGATGGCCATGGCTATGCCGCCGATGCCGGTGGCAACCACAAACCCAAGAAATTGCCGGGGACTCAGTATGCCGCTGACAATGAAGGTGAGGCCCATAAGCAGGGACATGGCGTTGATGAGTACCACCTTTGAGGAGCGCAGTTTAAAGAGACCCAGGGCGCCGCCGCTCAGGAGCATTCCAACACCCCAGATGACTTCTACCAGCCCCATTTCCCACTTTCCGCCAAGGTAGTGTTCAATGGTCATTAGGGGAAACATAATGGCTACGGGCATAGCTCGAGAGCATCGACAGGAATTGTCCGACCCAGATGTAGAGGTAGGTCTGCAGCCATTTTTTGTTTTCCATGAATAGGATTTGAAGCGTTGATACAACAAAAATTGGATGGTGCTGCGAGTCACCATTTGAGTGAAGTTTCCAGCGGTTTTGTGCTGCTTATTGTATCCAGGGCTTGTACATGGTTGCAATTCTTGGTAAGTGGATAGGGACAAAAGTAAGTACTTTGTTAAAAAAGGACAAGTTTTTATTGCGGATGTCGTTGTCCTTAATGGCGGACTGTTGTATCTTTGAGCTGTTGGCTACGATCTGAAAAGGAGGTGGATATGAAGTGGATACACGACACGAAGGGCTTTGTTCCCTTTGATCCCGATTATTATGGGAACTTAGAAAAATTGCTGGGACAGTCCTGCAAAATCAACTATTTTAATGCCGATGGGACGGTGGCCGATGCTTCTGGGCACTTAACGGACTTGGTGCGTCCCGATGGTTTTGCACATTTTGTGGTGCTGGATGAGGAAGTGGCCCTGCGCAGCGACCGCATCATAACCCTCAACGGCCGACCGGGGCCGGCCTTTGAGGAGTACGATCTTTATGCCTTGCAATGCCTGACCTGTATGGGTGGCATGTAGGGGATTAGCAGCCTCAGCTGCAATCCCCATCGGGGGTGCAGGCTGCCCCTTCGATGATGTCCATTTGGAGTGGATTGTTTTCCTTTTGCCATTCGGCCAGCGTGGTTTGAAGTATCTCCACAAACTTCTCGGGGTCCTGGCCCCCAAATACGGCCAGTTTTCTGTTGAATACGAAGAAGGGCACGCCTTTTACACCCACTTGTTTGGCTTCTTCCAGGTCGGCCTGCACCTTACTTTGGTAAGTGCCTTTTTCCAGGGCAGCTTTAAACGCGACAGGATCTAAATCCATGGCCCGACTCAGTTCCAGAAGGGTTTCCACATCGTTTACGTTTTTGCCTTCGCACAAGTAGGCACGGAACAGGAGTTCTTCTGCTTCATGCTGCTTTCCTTTCTCTTTGGCAAAGTGTAGCAACTGATGGGCCTTGAAGGTGTTGGCTGGTTTGGCCTTTTCAAAGTCGTAGTCCAGACCATATTCCTTGGCCAGTTGGGTTACATTGCGGTGCTTTTCTTTGGCTTCTTCCAGTGAAATGTTGTAGCGTGCGGCCACCATTTCGTAGGTGCTTTTATTGTAGTCGTCCGGCAGCTGGGGCTGCAGTTGATAGCTCTTCCAAACAAGCTCCACTTTGTCGCGATCGACAAAGCCCTCCAGGGCTTTTTCCATCCTTCGCTTTCCGATGTAACAATAGGGACACATCACATCGCTCCAAATCTCTACCTTCATTTTATTTTCCATGCTATCATTTTTTATTCCATTAGTTTAACGGCAGCCTTTTGGCAGCTTCCTGTTCATCCCTAACAAGGATGCTCAGGCTTTGTTTAATTGTTCACCTTTCTATGAGGACATCTAAAATTGGTATGCGAATTTTCTAGGGGAATACTGCTTTAACACTTAAGGTTTTACAAAACAGGATGCGCATCGACTTATCAGTATAATTATTTATGGCAGCGTAAAAAGTTGATTTTTAGTAATTAGCAGTGTTTTTTATTGCTGGTAAATACTTAAATTGCATGGCTATTTAACCTTAATCTTAATGACAGCGAAACTTTTTATTGGTGCCCAGGAGCGGTGGCTCAATCACTTGTATTACGAGTATTTTATTCCGGTTGAACCCCATGACCTGAGTTTTGAAAGCGCGGCCGATCCATTTTCTGATGTGGCCAGGCAGCAGGTGGACTTCTTTTCCAATCCGCGTTTGTATCAGGATTTGGTGCATCCCCTTGAGCGCATTGATTTACCAATAGGCACTCAAGTGGCAGGCGGCTTACTGCATCTGAATTTTAATGCCTCGGCCGAAGACGAGTTCTTTTGGGAGTGGTTGTTGATGGGGCATAGGAAGGAGGGTCGCATTGAACTGTACCGTGGCGATAATGATTCGGGACTGAAAATAGAGTTTGCCGATTGTTATTGTGTGGGCCTGAGTGAGCGGATGCAGTTTGGAGAGCGCCCCATGCAAATAAACCTGCGTTTGTCCCCGGCCATTACCCGCAACCGGGGTGTAGGGCATGAAAAATCCTGGAAGGTCAGCAAGACCGGCTCAGAAAGCAAAGTGGCTCAACAAGCTCCGCTTGTAGAGCATATCGCTTATAATGAGCTCTATGTGGTTGATCAGCAAAACAACCGGATTACTGAAGTCGAAACTGGTATGACAATCGACGTGGTGATGAAAACCACGGGCTGTGTAGGTAAAACCATCAGCATAAATTTGAACGATAAGCAGCACGATTATAAATACGATGGCCAGGTTTTGGTTGACGATACACTGAGTGCCTACGAGATTAAGCAAAACATTGAGCGCATAACCCTGGAAGTAATTGACCCGCAATAAACCCTTAACCCATCATCATGCTTATTAAAACGACAATAGAAGGCGTAGGAGAAAAGTCCATCGAGTTAAAAGAGATCCCTTCGACACCAAAACTGAAGGTTCATTTTCAGCGCCACCCCGATTATAAGGGAGAGTATGGCTTCGATTGGTTCAGAGACTATTATGAGACGAAGTTGGCCGATCAATCCAAGCTTCAGGCCTTGAAAGACGAGTACACGCCTTGTCAGATTCTGGGAGAGGACTATTTTGTGCCGTGGTTGACTTTGATGCCAAATGCTGCAGCCGATCTTATTTTGAAAGTGGAGCTGGATGAAGCGGTGAAAATAAAGAAGAAGGAAAGCGGGAAGATCATTTTGCCCAAGAATTGTGCCCTGGCTTTTTCACCGGCTGAAATCGAGATCTCTGCCTTGAGAGATAAGCAGGAGTTTGAAGTTAATGTATCGTGCAGGGGCATCCTGGCAGCCGATGCAAAGCTTGATGTTACCATTGACACGGACAATCAAGTGGTGGGCAAGCTTAATGTTCTTAAAAACAGTGTTGTGCCCAAGATCAACCTCCGTTTTGTAAAGGTGGTGGTATATCCTGGACAAAAATACCTTAAAGAAAACGAACTGGTGAATGGAGCCTTTGTCGATAAGGAATACGACAGCGAGGAAGCCTATCTGGATAATGTGCTCACAAATCACGATGTCCCCAATTTCATTAAAACCCGGGCATTTAATCAGGCACTTATTGATGTGGACATCGACCCGGGCAATTATGTCATTGAGTTGGATGGGACCACCTTGGCAAATGAAGGAAAGATACGTGGGTATGAGATCAGTGACAATTTGTTTGCGAAAGGTTTGCATAAGGATCTGTTAGCCAAATATCAGAATGTCTACGAGAACACTTCAGGGAGTAAGAATCAACAGGGAGGGAAAAGTCTAATTGTTTTTTATTCTGCGCTACAACGTGTAGCTATGAGTGGAACCGTAGGAGGGGAGTCGAGTTTATTAGATGTTGGAAGTAGGTCCTGCCTAATTTATGCTGCCGGTTTGGATGCCCCGTCGACATACGTTCATGAGTTGGGACATGTGATGGGCTGTCTGCATTCCTTTGTTGACAGTGCTGCTGTAAATAGTATTGAAGAGGGCATAAAGGCGAAGGAGGAATTTATGAACCGTTGTTTTTCAGCAATTGAGCACAATAAAAAGCAATTGGCGATAGTTAGTTCTGGAACGAATCCTTTAAAAACTCAGAAAGTAATTGAGAGTATTGAGAAATTAAATTCGCAGATCGCTGATTCGATCGGAGCTATAAGTTGTTACTCCCATAAAATAGCTGGTAATGCTATGGCATTTGATAATTTCAAAACCAGTTCAAATTTTATGGATTACACGGCTGGAGGCGGCATAGATTTTTTCAAATGGCAATGGGCGACTATGCAAAATGCAATTTTGGGTTATTAATAAAACAAATGTATGATTCGACTAATTTCCATAATACTGGTTTTGATGATAGGGTCTCGTATTCACAGCCAGAATGATAAGAGTGTTTTATCTGATTCTGCCTTGCACCGGTTTTTGTGCCTTGAATTAGATTCGAAAGATATTCGTGTTGATGATGATAAATTGTTTGATGAGGTTTGGGGTATTGCGTTTTGTTTTGATGACTCGGGTGCTTTTTTGGGGCCTGACTCCACCCATTATTCCGGACATTTGGGTATTCGTTTTGCAAGGAGGATGGCGTGCGATAGTGTCTCAGATTGGAGCCACGGAGTATTATCTGGTAGTTTTAAGAATGGCTATAAGGATGGGGAATGGATCGAACGAAGCAATACTGCCCAGGGCTCGATGGTGATTACAAAAAAGATGAATTATAAAAATGGTCAATTGCATGGTGATTACTTCGTTTTTGGTGCTGATCGTGAGGTGATTCCCCATCAGGAAATGCATGGGAATCCTTTTGCACCAACATCAACTTTTGAAAAGGGTACGGGCATGTATGTTGATTTTTACAACTTTCCACCATACCAACTTAAGGTGTGTGGCAGGCTTGTAAATGGGCGCAGAGAGGGCAGGTGGAATGTGTACGATAAGGATGGTAATGTAGTTGTCTCCTACATCTTTAGAAATGGAGTTTGTATAAATCTATAATGATTATGGTAAAGACTTTGTATAAGGCTGTTCTTGCTGTTGGCTGTGGGTTGCTGTTTATGGCCTGCTCGACCGGGAAATCTTTAGTGAGATTGGCACAAAATAAGAAGCTGGAACAAAGCAATATTGGCTTACCTGTCTATCATATACCGGACTATTCATTTGTTGATTTAAATTCTGGAGCAGCTTTAGACGTGAATGGTGAGGGCTTGTATATTGGCCCGGATTCCTCCTTGCTAAGTGCGATTGTTTATATGTATTTGACCACCGAGGACAGTATGGAAACGGTGTACGGTTGTTCGTATGGGAAGGTTTTGGATGGAAGAAAGGAGGGGCTATGGACGAAGGACCTGTTTGTGGATGGGAAGAGAACAGCCAAAGTGCGCCAGCTGAATTACCATGAGGGGCAATTGGATGGGGTTATGTTTTATTATAAAAAAAATGGGGATAGGATTTTTCCATATATTGATTACCAGACGCGGACTGTAGTTGACAAGTATAATGAGCTGAAGGATGGTACAGGTGCATTTTTAGATTATCACAGCGAAAACGGTCAAACTAAAATGCTTTTTCATTTGAAGAATGGCAGGTTAATAAATTCTTATGTGGAATTTTATGACAACAACGGGTTTAGAATTATAGTAGACCGTTACTTCAACGGTTATAGGATCAACTACTGATTTTAAGGTTTGGGGTTAGGTTGTCATGGGTGGCCATTTTATTGGTCGCCCATGATTTTTTTGTAAGTTTATGGTTTAACGCAGCTTGAGGGAGGCGCCATTATTTTGTTGACTTACGTAACCGATAAGAGCTTTGGACCTTCGGGCAGTTTTGCCGGGTATTATAAAGCAGTTGGCAGTGAGTCTTATGAAAATGGCCAACGATGTGCGTATGCTGGCCTCGGGTCCCCGTTCGGGCATTGGGGAGATCAACATTCCGGAGAATGAGCCGGGCTCTTCCATTATGCCGGGCAAAGTGAATCCCACTCAGGTGGAGGCTTTAACGATGGTGCGCGTTCAGGTAATGGGCAACGATACCACCATTACCATGGCCGGAGCCAACGGTCATTTTGAGCTGAATGTGTTTAAGCCGGTTATGATCAACGCCTTTTTGCAGTCGGCCCGCCTGTTGGGCGATGCCTGCAGGGCCTTTAACGATAATTGTGCGGTGGGCATAAGGCCCAACCACGCCCGTATTACGGAACATCTGAACAATTCGCTGATGCTGGTGACTGCGCTCAACACGCACATCGGCTACGAGAATGCGGCCAAAATTGCGAAAAAGGCCCATGCCGAAAATACCACCCTTAAGGAGGCGGCCTTGGGGCTGGGGCTCGTTTCGGGGGAGGACTTTGACCGCTGGGTGGATCCTTCTGCCATGACGGGCTTATGAGGGCTGAGCGCTAAAAAGGGACTACCATACAGAAAAAGCAAAAGGCCGGCTCACGCCGGCCTTTTTAGGTGTGAAATTGTGTTGATGGTTCAAATACAACCCCTAGTTCAGGGTTATGCGGTCAACGTAGTAGCCGTGGCCTACGCAAAGGAAACCGTCTTCGGCCTGAATCAGATCCAGGGCTTCCTGAGTAAGCGTAAGCTCTACCACGCCGTTTTCATTTATGATCACGGCTTCGGTGCCGGGCAGCATGGTCCACCATCCGGAGGTGGTCTGCAGCTGACGGTCGGCATCGGCCGGCTCTATGGAGTAATGAATGCTCAGCGTAGATCCTGCCGATATGCCGGCAAAGACGTCTTTGCCGATGAGGTTGAAAGTCTTGTTGGGATTGCCGTCTTCAAAAATCCAGGACACATAGTGGTGGCCTTCGAAGAGCACCGTTTCTGCGCTGAAGGTTACGGTTAATTCGGTAACAAGACTGCCGCTGCTGAAGAATTTCAGCTCGTTGTTGTTGCTGGTCTGACCGCTGAGGGTGTAGGTGCCGGCATCCAAGGCGGGACTGGTCAGCACCAGTTCGGTGGTGCTTTGCTCGCTGAAGCTGGTGATGGTTTCTCCGGCAATGGTGAGCGATGCGATCTGGTCCATGTTGAGTCCGGTCAGGCGCCATTCTGAGCCGGGGTTGGCGCGACTGGCGCCTCCGGTTACGAGGGCCGAGCTGGTGACTACCACCTGGTTGGCGCCGTAGTCGTTGCCGCCTTCATCTACCAGCAGCACACGGTATTGGCCGTCGCTCAAATCGGCGGGCACGGTGTATTCAAGGTAGTTGCCTTCCGGATCTTCCACAAAGGCGGGGTTGCCGACTGTTTGATTGCCCACCACGATGCTTTTTACCAGCTGTAGGTTGTCGCCGTACAGACGGGCGCTGGTTCCGGGTACCACAAAGCGTTCGAAGCTTTTTTCTGTGGCCCAGGGATCTTCGGGCAGGGGATTCACCTTTACCGTTCCTTCGCGGAAAGTGCTTTTACCGGCCTCGGTGGTTACCAACACTTTAAAATGATAGTCGCCTGCTTTTAGGTTGAGATCGATTTCGGTACCCTCCTGCACTTCGTAGCCGTCTATGAACCAGCTTACAGTACTGTGGGTAGATGGCGTAACCACCAGTTCCATAGCGAGGTTGGCATCGCGGTTGAACTCGGCAATCTGGGGCAGTTGTCCATTTTCGCCGTTGGCAAAAATGGGGTCCAGGATGCGTGGCTCATCCTCTGCGGTAATGGTCTCCAAGGGGTCTTCTTCGCTGGTGCAGGCTGTGAAGCTCAGACTTAAGGCCAGAAAGGCCGGCAGCATATATTTTAGTTTCTTCATACTATTGGTGTTTTTCATTGGTTATTTTGCAACATCCCACCACAGGGTGGTATTCCAACTGTTGAAGCCGCCCATGCGGGCCAGCGCTTCTTCGTAACTCTTTTTGTTGTACGACGATTCCAGTACGGGATAGCTCAGGCGTACGGGTATTTCCGAACCTCCGGTAAGGAATTGCTCAAAGCCGTATTCGGCCGGGGAAAGCAGTCGGGGATAGCCCGAACGACGCTGGTTGGCCCAGGCTTCTGAAGGGTTGGTGAAATGCAGGATCCAGGCCTGGGTATTGATGGCTTCCTTCTTTTTCTCAAAGGTATGGCCAATGCCGTTGGCGGCCAGGTAGCTGTCGAATTCCTCCTCGCTTACCGCTTCGGTACCGTAGTTGTCGGTCAGAAAATCCATGGCGGCTCTAACGCCCTGGGCATAGAGTTCTTCTGCGGTGCTGCCGCCTACGGTCCATTCCTTAAGGGCTGCTTCGGCCAGCAGAAACTTGACTTCGGCCGAGGTCATTACCACACCGGGGTTGTCGCCGCGCAGGAAGTTGTTGGCCAACTTGGGCTCGGTTTCGCGGGTTGCAAAAGGATCAATGGAAGGATTGCTCTCGGCCAGTTCTTTCAGGATGTCGCTTTCGTATCCGGGAGGCCAGGGTTCCCAGGAGTAAGCGCCTGGTTCTCGGGCTTCAAAGGGAATGCCTTTGTCCAGCATTTCCTGAGTAAGGTCGATGCGGTTGGTGGGACTGGTGGCACTCATGAGGCCGTCGTAATAGCAACGGGCAATTCTGAAGGTTCTGGGGTCGCCATTCTCGTACATCTGGTTGAAAAAGGTGGCACAGAGGTAACTGGGATTGTTTGCAGGGTCATTGCCAAAGAGGAGTTGTGAGAGGGCGTTGCCGCGGAAATCGGCATAGGCTTCCTGGCCAAAGCTGAAGGCGATGGACAGGTACTCAATCAGGGCGTCGTCGGCTCCCGTTTCCATGATGCCACCGTCGGCCTGGAGGGCGGTTTCGAACTCCTCCCGGGCTTTTTCAGGCGCCACGTCAGAGATGCGCATGGCAAAGCGCAGACGCAATGAGTTGGCCAGTTTTTTCCATTGGCCCGGGTTGCCGTCAAAAATGACGTCGCCGGTAATCTGGTCTTTGCCGCTGTCGAAGGCGGCAACTGCTTCGTCCAATTCCTTAAAGAAATCCATGTAGATCTCTTCCTGGGTGTCGTAGCGGGGATTGAATTTGCTGTCGAGGTAACCCAGTCCGGCTTCGCTGTATGGAGCATCGCCATAAATGTCGGTAATCAACGACATCATATATACCCGGTAAATGCGCAGGGCCGAATGGATGTTTACTTTGTCGGGGTCTTCGGCAGTCCGTACCATGCCATCGGTAAGGTTTTTGATGGCATTGGGGTAGAAGCTGGTCCATATACGACTCATTTCGTTGTTGTCGATGGTATGGCGTCCACCGTAGTTGGTGGTGTTCCATGCGCCCATCAGGTGCTGACTAAAGGCGTAGTGGTAGTTGCGGTAGATTTCTACCATGCCCAGGTCGCCGTAGGTCTGCAGCTGCGCGGTAGTCAGCTGCGCATTGGGGTCAATGGTGGCCGCCTTAGAGGGATCGGTGTTCAGATTCTCCAAATATTCATCGCTGCAGGCACCGAAGAACAGCGCCGAAGCCACCAATAACAGGATAATATAGCTTTGTTTAAAGTTCATAGTCTTAAAATTTTACGTTGACATTAAAACCATAGCTCTTGCGCGAAGGCAGGGAGCCGTATTCCAGTCCCATACCGGTGGTGTTGTTGTAGTTCGAATCCGGGTCGATGTTCGGGATGTTTTTCCAAACGATGAAGGGATTGCGGGCCACAGCCGATACGGTCAGTCCTTTTACCTTATTGCGCAACAGGGTTTGTGGCACGTTGTAAGTCAGGGAGATCTCGCGACATTTCACGTAGGAGTTGTCGTAGATGAACATCGAGGGTGCATTGCGGCTGACGCTCATCCAGTAGTCCTCGGGATTGATGTAAATGTCGTTGTCGCGGTACTTTCCGTCGCCATTGGCAATAACACCGGGGGCAATGTAACCGCCGGTCGGCGTCCACTGGCCGCCCTTGGGTACGCCGGCTGCCTGCCGGGCTTCCTCCGATTTGTACCAGGCTTCGCGTCCTTCGAGGGTGCCTTTTTCCTTGCCCGACTCGTGGGCGGCACGGGCCGACATGGAATAGAGGTCGCCGCCGACTTTCACGTCGAACAGGGCCCAAAGCGACAGGTTTTTGTAGCTGAGGGTGGTACCCAAACCGCCGGTCCAGTCCCACGAGGCATTACCCAGTATGTGGTTGCTTTTGTCGTACTGGGGCAGACCGGTATTGGGGTCGATCAGTACCTGGCCGTTTTCGTTGCGCTCGAAATCGGGACCCACTATGGAGCCGAAGTTTTCGCCTACCATGGCAGCTACCTGTACATCCAGCCAGGGCGCTTTTTCCAGTTCAATCATATCCATATCGTCCACCAGCTTGCGCACGATGTTGCTGTTTTTGGCAAAGTTCAGGTTGACGTCCCACGAAAAGTCGTTGATCTGCACGGGACGGGTGTTTAGGGAGATTTCCACCCCTTTATTTTCGATTTCACCCGCGTTGATCAGGCGGTGGTTGTAGCCCGAAGTCCACGAGGTGGCCATGCCCATGATCTGGTTTTCGCTGACCTGTGTGTAGTAGGTGAAGTCCAGTCCGATGCGGTTGTTCAGGAACTTCATTTCCAAACCGGTTTCAAAGGAATTGGTGATGGTGGGCAACAAATCCTTGTTGGGGATGGTGTTGTTGTCGATGTAACCAATGGTGTAACCGGGGTAACTCAGGTTCGATTTGGTGTAAACGAGTCCCAGTTGGTAGGGGTCGGTGTCGCTGCCCACCTGGGCCCACGACAGCCGCAGCTTTCCGTAAGGGAGAATGTCGCGTCGGTCGAGCAATTCGGAGAATACAAAACTACCGGATGCAGAGGGGTAGGTGTACACGTTGTTTCCGGCGGGAAGGGTCGACGACTGGTCGGTGCGTACGGTGGCATCCAGGTACAGCATGTGCTTCCAGCCCAGGTTGAGGGCGCCAAAGGCCGAAGAGATCTGCTTGCGGTAGGTGTATTGGTTGATGCTGCTTTCGTTGAAGCTCATCAGGGCCACTACATCGCGTATCTGCATGTCCTGTGCGGTAACTACGGTGGTCAGGTTATCGACCTTGTACATGTTGCCACCCAGGGTGGCGTTGAAGTCAAAATCGCCCCAGCTGTTGTTGTACAGAGCCAGTACTTCGGCATTGTACATACTGTTGCGGTAGTTGCTGTTTTGCAGGCGTCCAGCCTCAAAACCGGGGGTGGTGGGCGCTTTAAAGTCGTCGAACTCGAACCAGTTGAGCTCGGTTCCCACGGTGGCCTGCAGCTTTATTTTCTCGCTGACGTTCCAAAGCACCTTTCCGTTGAGGCGGAAGAGGTCCTTGTGCGACTTGTTGTAGTTCTTGTAAATGTCCCAGTAAGGGTTCACGTTGTAGGGGTCCATGCCGTTCCAGTTGGCGTAATTGCCGGCGGCATCCTCGTAGCTTTTCAACCACCGCTGGTCGTAGGTGGTGGCCAGAGTCATCAGGTTTTTACCGATGTTCGATTTGCTGTCGCCCAGGGCGGGACGGTTTTTTACATCCTCAAAGGTGTAGTTGGCACTGAAGTCGAGGTCCACCTTGCCCAGGGAGGTGTGGCTGCGCAGGTTAAGCACATCGCGGCTCATATGGGTTTCAGGAACAATATCGTTGTTGCGCATATCGGTGATGGTGAAGCGCAATCCCGTTTTGCCGCTTTGGGCATTGACCACTACCGAGTTGGTAGCGGTATTCCCGGTCCGGAAAAAATTGGAGGTGTTGTCGGGAATGATGAGGAAGGGACGCTCCACACCATCGTAGTAGCGCAGCATGTTGCCGCCGTCGGCCCGGGGGCCCCAGCTCTTGTTGGTGTTGGATACGGCATCGATGCTGTAGGTGCCGTTGCTTCCCATACCGAAGGTCTGCTGAATGTTGTCCCATTTGGCCAGCTGCGTATCGAAGGTCAGCGTTCCGTTGTACTCCACGCTGAACTGGTCTTCTCCGCTGGCTTTTTTGGTGGTGATGAGGATGACGCCGTGACTGGCGCGACTGCCGTAGAGGGCCGAGGCGGCGGGGCCTTTCAGTACCGACATGCTTTCAATGTCGTCGGGATTGATGCTGGAGATGCCGTCGCCCAAATCGTAGCCGCCGCTGTAGCCGGCACTGCCGTAGTTGGTGTTGTCGAGGGGTACGCCGTCGATAACATACAGGGGCTGGTTGTTGCCGGTCATTTCGGTGCTGCCTCGCAGAATAACGCGGGTTGAGCCGGAGGGACCGCCGGCGGTCTGACTCACCACCAGACCGGCTACACGTCCGGCCATGGAGTTGATGACGTTGGTCTCGCGGGCTTTGGTGAGGGCTTCACCGGCCACTTCTTCCAGTCCGTAACCCAGGGCTTTACGCTCTCTTTTTATGCCCAGGGCCGTTACCACCACGTCGTCTAGCAGTTGGCTGTCTTCTTCCAGCATGATGGTCAAAGGGGCATCGATGGCGCTGATGGCTACTTGCTGGGTTTTGTAGCCAATGGCGCTGATGACCAGGGTGGAGCCGACAGGGATGTCGAGCTCGAAGTTCCCATCCATATCGCTGACGGTGCCATTGGCCGGATTTTCCATCTCGACCAGGGTAACACCCGGAATGGGACCCAGAGGATCCGTTACAGTTCCCGAGACCTTTCGGACTTGTTGCTGCAGTTGAAGGTTTTCGGTTGAAGAAGCACTCAGCTCTTGGGTAGTCCCCAACAGCGTGAGGAACATTGTTCCGAAGAACAAGACATTTTTCAGTTTGATTTTTTTCATAAATCTGGTGCTAAGGATTAATATACTTTTATCCAATCGATGTACATGTGTGCGCTTTCACCGTCCTTTAAGGCGGTCAGCTCACTGGGGTCGTGAATGTCGGGAAAGGCACCGCCAACGGCCAGGTTAAGGAGGACTAAGCAGGGGTCCTGGAAGTATTCGTGGCGACCGCTGAGGGGACCGATGTCGAAGGAGCGAAACGCGATGCCGTCGATGCTGACGGTAAGTGTGTTTTCGGTCCAGTCGAGCGCATAGGTGTGGTAAGCACCGTCTTGAAGACTGTAGGCAAATTCGGCCCCATAATACTCCTGACGGTGCGAAGCCATATCGGTGCCGTAATGAATGGCGGTGTTGAAATAGGTTTCTGTAGTGCCGCTTTTAATTCCGGTACGTTCGCCCATTTCCAGGATGTCGATTTCGCCGCAGGCGGGCCAGTTTTTACCGTTGTCGCCCATCATCCAAAAGGCAGGCCACAGGCCATTGCCTGTTTTTGGAAGCTTGATTCGGGCTTCGATGCGGCCATACTTAAAGTTGAATTTTCCACGGCTGTTGACGCGACCGGAATAGATTTGGTCGCCCTGGCGTTCGGCCGTAAGGATAAGAACCGTTTTGCCGTCGTCGACGCCCACGCTTACATTAGCCGGCCGGTAGGCTTGTAGTTCCTGGTTTACCCAACCGGGAGCATGGCTTTCTTTGGTCCATACTTCTTCGTTGAAGAACTCAAAGTTGTCGATAAAGCGCAGGTCCTCCTGCTCCTCTTGGGGAAGGGGTTTTTCCTCCTCCTTAGAGCAGGCAGGTTGGATAAAAACGCCTGCAAGCATCAGTAGTGCCAGTATTCTCCTCATTTTTTCAGTTTGTTGGTTGTTAGCATCGGCAAATATGCTAACTACTGTTAAAATGGGGGTTTGATGGCTGACAAAGAAGGTTTGATTCCCGACACTTTTGTGTTGGAGTCGGGGAGATGTGTGGAAGGTGAAGTTTAGTTGGATGACCTGTATTTGCTGGGCTGCACGCCAAAGTGCTGCTTAAACAGGGAGCTGAAGTACTTGGGATTGACAAAGCCACAGTCGGCCGCGGCTTCGGTCACACTTTTCCCGTTTTTTAACATTTCTGCAGCCTTTTGCAGACGAATGAGGCGGATGAATTCCTGGGGACTTTCTCCGGTAAGGGATTTGAGTCTGCTGTAGAAGAGGGTGCGACTCATAGCCATTTCGCGACAGAGGCGGTCGATGGTAAAATCCGAATTGCTGAGGTTGGCAATAATCAGGTTGGTGGCCCGCTCCACAAACTGGCGGTCGTTTTCAGACAGGCCCGGGTCTGCTTCTTCTGCGGGTTCCGGTCTGCTGTCGTGTTTTGCTGCATCCTGGTCTCTGGCAACCTGGCGCAAGGCTTCCCGCATGAAAAAGGCGCGCTGCCTTTTTCGGTTTTCAATCAGCCCGTGTACCTTTAGTTGGAGGATTTCTGTGCTGAAGGGTTTGGGTATGTAATCGTCGGCCCCTTTTTTGAGGCCCGCTACGGTAGCCTCGTGGTTGGCTTTGGCGGTGAGCAGCACAAAGGGGATGCCTGAGGTTTCGGGCTTGTCCTTTACCATGCGGCAAAGCTCATCGCCCTGTATGCCCGGCATCATTACGTCCGAAAGAATCAGGTCGGGGTATTCCGTATCGAGGAAGGTCAGGGCTTCCTGAGCATTGGGGGCGTCCACCACCCGGTAGTCGTTCTCAAAGGTGAGTCGCAGATATTGCCGCAGGTTTTCGTTGTCTTCCACAATGAGCAAGAGATCTTTGTCCTTGTCTCCTTTATTTGGGGCATTCTTTTTTTGTTCCTGGGTGGCAAATGATGCATGGGCTGCTGTGCGGACTGGTTTTTCGGTAGCGTTTATTTCAGCTGTGGTTTCGGGTTGGTCGTAGCATCTTTTCAGGGTGATGGTAAAGCAGCTGCCCTTGTTTTCTTCTGATTCCACGCTGATTTTCCCACCTAAAACTTTGACAATGCGTTGTACCTGCAGCAGACCAAAGCCGGTGCCGGCCTGTTGCGATTTTTGTGCGTTTTTGGCACGATATACATCTTTAAATAAGTGCTTTTGCTCCTTTTGGGGGATGCCAATGCCGCTGTCACTGACTGTAATGTGTACTTTACGTCTGGAGCTCCATAAGCCCAAGGCCAGCTGGCCACCGGGTGGGGTGTATTTGCAGGCGTTCGACAGTAGGTTGTCGAGCAGCATGCTCAGCAACTGCCGGTCGCCTTGTATGCAAAGTTTTTCTTTAGGCATGCTCAGCCCAAAGCGCAGTTGCTTTTTTTCGCAATAGGGTTGAAAATGGGCCATCTCCTCAGCCAGAATGCTGTTGATTTCCAGAGGGTAGAGGGTGGTCTTTTGACGGCTAAGGTCCACCTTCTCAAATTCGAGCAACTGTGAAATGAGGCTGTGGAGTTTTTGCGTATTGTTGCGTGCCAGTTGCAGGTAGTACCGGGCTTTATCGTTGAGTCCGGTCTCCCCGTTCAGGTCTTCAAGGGGAGCCATGATGAGGGTGACCGGTGTGCGAATGTCGTGGGCCGTATTGATGAAGAATTTGATTTTGTCTTCGTCGTGCTTTTTCTGCAAGCGGTTGCTGTTGTACCTAAAGATGAAATAGAGTACGGTGCCAGCCAGGCTTATGTAAAAGATCCAGGCCCACCAACTGTTGTACCAGGGCTCGGCAATGTTTAGCTGGAGCGTTTTTTCGGAAATTATTTCTCCGTTGCTGCGGCGCACATTACGTACTTTTAGGAGGTAGTTGCCGGGAGCCACCCGGGTGTAGCGCAGGGTGCCGTCGGGCGAGGAGTTGTTCCAGTTTTGGTCGTATCCATCCAGTATGTGTTGGTAGCTGATGTCGCGCTGAAAGCGGTGGTTAATGGCTTCGAAGTGTACCGTGAAGGAGTTGTAGCGAAAGGGGAGACTTACCGTACCGCCTTTAAGCATGGCATGGAGGACGGGTCGCCAGGCTGCAGCTTTTTCGGCAGCAAGGTGGTCGATGGTTAGGCGACGCAGGCGCAGGGGGGCCTCATAGCTGGTGGGGGCTATGGCTTCAGGCATAACCAGTACGGCGCCATCGGTGCTGCCAAAAGCAAAGCGGCCGTCAGACAGGCGTGCAAAGGACGATTTGTTGTATTCCTTATCGATGTCTCCAAGATAGTTGAGGTTCGATATTTTTTCGTTCTCCATAAGGGCCAGTCCCTTTCCCGTGCTCATCCACAGGCGACCCAGGGCGTCTTTTTGCAGACTGTAAACATCGTCGGAAGGAAGGCCTTCCCGGGTGGTAAAGGTGCGGGTTTTACCGGTACTCAGGTCGTAATGGTTCAGGCCGCCTCCTTCGGTGCCCAGCCATACACTTTGGTCGGCGTTAAAAAGCATGGAAATGATGTAGGCGCTGGCATTTTGATGTAAAAACTCCGAAAAGGAGGCATAGCTTTTTAGGGTGTGGTGTTCCTTATTCACCAGGTAGAAACCATTAACAGTAGCGATGCCCACCTGGTTGGGACCTACAATTTCGATGGAGTGAACCCACTTTATGTCGTAAGTCTGCTTGTGTTGTCCGTCCTTATCGAGCAGCATGAGCCAGCCGTTGTGTCCACCGATCCAAATGTCGCCATCCAAATCTTGTCTGATGGAGAAAATGTAATTGGTGGTGAGGGTGTTTTGTTGTTGGGTGAGGTGCCTGAGCAGCTGGCCGTTTTGATCCAGGAGATAGACGCCGTCGCCGTAGGTGCCTGCCCAAATATTGCCGCTTTGGGCACGGCACAGCGTTACCACTACAGTGCCTTTTAAAATGTGTTGCCAGGTGTTGCTGCTTTCTGTGAGAATGCTTATGCCGTCGTCGGTAGCCAGCCACAAGTCCCCCTTGCTGCCTTCCTCAATGCTGTTTATATTGTTGTTGGCGACCGAATGCGTACTCCCTCTTTCGTGTTTGAGTATGCGGGTAGGGTAGGTCGACAGGATGGCTACGGATACACCACCCGAGTAACTGCCTATCCAGATGTTGCCCTGGTGATCGGTGGTAACGGCGTAAATACCGTTGCCGCGCAGATAAATATCTGTGCTGTCTTCGGTGCTCATCAGCAAACGGGGCTGCTTTGAGGGCAAATCAACACTGTACACTCCGCCTCCGTCTACGCCCACCAACATGGTTTGGTCGTCGTAGGAGCTAATGGCCCGTATCGGGTTTAAAAGTCCAGCACTTTGTCCCGCCAGGGGATATAAGTCAGCGGTATCCGATTTCCATATCCACAGACCATTGTTGAAGGTTCCTAGCCAAAGTTCTTTTTCATCGTGGTGGTAATAAAGGGTCTGAACATCTTCCCCTTGTACTACCCAGTCAATTTTCCCTCCGGACTTGAGCTGAACCACGCCTGTGGAGGTGGCGACAAAGAGGGAGGTTGCATCGCAGGTGATATCGTTGATGTAGCGATCGGTCAGCACGGGAACGATGCTGCCGCTTTTCGTCTGCTTGTAGAGTCCCTTGCTCAGCCCCATCCACAGGCAGCCCTCCTTGTCCTGGAAGACTTTATTCAGTACAATTTCGCCTCCTATGGCTTCTCCAAGGGCAAACTGAAGCTCAAAAGCATCGTTTTCGGGGGAGAATAGAAAGATTCGGCCGGTGTGATCATAGGCCCAAAGTTTGTACTCATCATCGTACAACAAGCGGAGTCGCCGTCCGGCCATATCGCCGTAGTGCAGGGTGCCGGGGAGACTGTATTTTTTAATGACCTGACCGTTGTAGCGGTCGATACCAAGTTTGGTGGCTACCCAAATGGCGCTGTGTTGATCTTCCACGATGGAGAATACGCGTTGACTGCTGAGGCCTTCGGAATAACCAAGATGTCTGATGTCAAACATATTGTTGGTCAATGCGGCCGTGCTGATGTTGAAGGGCAGCAAAAACATAGCTAAAAGCAGGTATCTCAACGTTTGGTCCATATTGCTATTTCTCGGTTTTCTGAATCAGTCCCATTTTCTGCATCAGAAAGGAGGCATTCAATTTTTGGCTGACGCCGGGATGCAGGCGGTAGTCGAAAACCAGCTCGTTGTTGTCGAGGGCCACTTCGAAACAGTGGTTTTCGGCGCGACCGGGATATTGGGTGGCGAGCTCGCCGATGCCCAGGTCGTGGGTGGCAATGACCACTACGGTTTGCAGGGCCAGGAACTTTTCGAGGAGACCGTAGGAGCCTTTGTGCTTGTCCATGCTGTTGGTGCCGCGCAGTATTTCATCGAGAATAACGAGGGTGTCGGGCTGTTTTTCTATATGGGCTACGATGCTTTGCAGGCGCTTGAGTTCGGCGTAGAAATAGCTTTCGTGCTGCGCCAGTGAGTCGCGTATGTTGATGCTTGAGCGCAGGTCGCAGGGGTGGAAACGCAGTGAGCGGGCACAGACGGGGGCCCCGTTCATGGCCAGCAGCAGGTTAACGGCCAGGGTGCGCAAAAAGGTGCTTTTGCCGGCCATGTTGGCTCCGGTAATGGTGAGGATTTTGGGGCGGCCTTCGAAATGGAGGTCGTTGCCGACGGCATGTTGATGAGGCAGCAGGGGGTGCCTGAGGTCTTTCCCGTTGAACACAAAATCGCTGGCTTCGGGTTGGGGATAGCAAACCTGCCGGGCCTGGTTGTAGGCAAAGATGGCGTAGCTGTTGAGTGCGTCGAGCCGGGCAAGGGTGTCGAGCCATTTTGGGAGCTGCTCCCGGTGTTGCCTCTTCCAGTGTTCCAGGGCATGAACCATACGGAAGTCGAAAAGCAGCAGGGTGTTGAGCAGCAAGCCTACCATAAGGTTGCCGCGGTAGTCGAAGCGGTCGAGCAGCTTAAAAAGGCGCTGCAGGTGGCTGCTGGCGTTTTGCTCCTCTTGCTTAAAAGTGCTTTGCAGCGCTTGAAGATAGGGGGCCTTGAACGTTTGTTCTTCGACCAGGCGAATGAGGCGGGCGTATTTTTGGAGGGTTTGGGCGTTCTTGCTCAGCTGCTGGTGCAGTTTGTTGGTCTGGGTAAGGCGACTGCCAATAAGCGCCAGAGCAAAGAGAACGGGAAGGAAAAGGAAATTGCCGGGAATATGCCCCAGGGCCGTGGCCACTATCCACGCACCTATGACCAGGGGCCAGACTTGGGCCAGGCGATGGTGCACGGTGGTGGGGCTGGGGGCTTGGTTTAACCAGTGCCGCAGTCGCTCCACTTCGTTGGTTTCGGCCTTAGCCAGCAGGCCGTAGGTTCTGAAGTTTTCGAGGTAGGCAGGAAGTGCAGCCAGCTCGGCAATGGCGGTCTGGCGGCGCAGAATGTGGGTGCTGTCCCGGCTGCCGCTGACGAGTTCCCGGGCAAAGCGTTGACGGCCTTCTGCACTTACGCAGCGGTTCAGGTATTGAAAGAGGGAGCCGCGACCAAAAAGGTCGAAGTCGCCGGCCAGCTCGGGTTGCAGACTGCTGAGCTCGCTGCCCGGGTCGAGGTGGACAAAGTCGTGCTCCAGGCAACGCAGTTCGTCGCGGTTGATTTGCAGGCGGGTCTTTAGGTCTTTTTGGCGCGCAACCAGGTACAGATCCCATATTACACCCAAAATAAATAAGCTGAGGGTGGCTGCGGCAGCGTATAAAAATACCGGGTCCATCTTGCTTTTGATGAAGAAGAGGAGCAGGGTAATGGTGGCTACAAAAGTCAGCAGCCTGAAGGGGGCTGTCAGCCGAAACAGCGGCTGCAGCTTTTGCAGTTCCCGGGCGTAGCGTTCGCTACGCCCGGTATAGTTTTGTTTGGCGTTCATGCCTCAAAGATAGGACTTTTCGTCCCAAGGCTTTAACGCTTTATGAGTTTTTGCGTGGAAGCTGTGCCCGTGGCGTAGAAACAACGCACCAGGTAGAGTCCGGGTTGCAGGGTGTTCAGCTCCAGGGTTTGTGTGTTGTTGTCGTTGCCCGGATGCGTCTGAACGCGCAGGCCGGTCTGGTTAATCAGCTCAATGCGGTGAATGCCCCGGGGGGCCGTAATGGTAAGTTGGTTGCCGGCGGGATTCGGGTGAAGCTGAAAGTCCGTGGCAATGGGATGGTGGAGGCCCGTAGTGCCGCCATTTCCGCCTTCGTTTTGGGCGGCGCTGATGTTGGCCACCAAAGAGCTCAAATACCGTTCAAGATGGGTGTAGCCCGATGCTTCGTCGCTTTGCGCACCATCGGCAGAATTGTTGGGATCCAGACCCTGATCGCTTTCCCAGCTGTCGGGCATTCCGTCGTTGTCGCTGTCGGTAGCCACACTGCTGGCGCTCAGCTGCGGCCAAGGGCTCCAGTTGTCGGGCGCATCGGCCGGTTTAATGTCGTGGTGACTGTCAATAATGCCCCATTTGGGGTGATTGGTACTTTTCCAGTCGGTGGTGACTCCGTCAACCGTTACCTTTCCCAATCCGTTGTAGGGCGAAAGGCCTTTAAAGCTGGCGGTGCCTTCCCGGGTTTCTGTTACAATCCGGATATCGTAAGCGTCGCGCTGCAGCGCGGCGCCTGCATAGGCCAACACTTTTTCGTAGGCCAGCGCTGCGCTGTGTGTGGTAACAGTGCCTGTAGCAAAGGGCTGCGCGGCTTTGATGGCGGTCTTTTCGGCTGCCGTGATGGCATAGCGTGAGTGAATCTGGTTGTAAATGCCGTAGTCCCAGTTGTTGTTGGTTGCATTGTTGCAATGGTTGAGATCGCTGCCGCTGCTGGTGCTGCCATCCACCACATTGCCGCTGACGTAAAGCTGTCCCCATTGGTTGTTGATGGGATAAAAGCCATCGCCCGTTGATAAGCCGGTTTTTTTGTCATAGGCCAGTATGCGGCCCCGCTTGGCGCCTGTGGGGGTGGCCGGACCGGGTTTGTAGTAATTGTTGACCAGGTTAATGTTCATGGCTTCGCCTCCGTAGGCGCCATTTCCGCCCCAATTGTAAACGACATTGTTTCGGAAGTCCACTTCCTCACTGGTTTGGGTGCTTTCGGCCGGACCAAAGCGGGGGGTGCGACTGTCGTGGTGGGCCATGAGGTTATGGTGAAAGCTGGCCTGGCTTCCGCCCCAAATCCCGCCGTAGCCGTGGGGTCCTTTGGAGTGGCCCGAGAGACGGAGGCTTTCCGAAATGAGACACCATTGCAGGGTGAAGTTGGTCATTCCGTAAAAGCTGGCACACTCGTCGGTGCTCCATGAGATGGAACAATGGTCGATGATGATGTCGCGATAGTCGCGTGAGCCAAAGGCATCAGCGCCATCGGCATTGGCCAGGTTGTCGTCGCCCATGCGAAAGCGCAGGTAGCGCACAATAACATTGTTGGCGTTGATGCTGACCGGGCTGTTGGCCAGACAAATGCCATCGCCGGGGGCCGATTGTCCGGCGATGGTGACGTCGCCTTTGTTGATTTTTAGGGGACTGTTCAAATGGATGGTGCCGGCTACTTTAAACAGAATGGTTTTGGGGGAGCTCTGGTTCAGTGCCCATCGCAAGGTTCCCGCTTCGTTGATGTTGTCGTTGAGGGAGGTCACGTAGTATACGGCGCCTCCACGGCCGCCTGTTGCATAGCGTCCGTGCCCCTCGGCACCCGGAAAGGCAGGCGTCTGCGTTTGGCCGAAGGCAGCGGTGGCCAAAAGAAGGAAGCAAATGAGTAAACTTTTTAATTGCATAAGTCTGAGATTTTTGGGTTTGTCTCAGACAAAAATAGCGGACCTGAAGGGTCCGCTTGTGTAAATATGGGTTTAAAAAAGGGGTAAAATCGGTTTTTATCCCTCGTAGTAGGCGAAAGTGACTTTACGGCCCTTGCCGTTGGCACCCAAAATATTGTCGAAAAAGGCTGCAGCCGCCTGAATTTGGATGCGTTCACCGCCTTTTTTCATCACCTCCCAGAAACGCACAATTTCGTATTCGTTTTTAATGAAAAGATCGTGGGCGCTTTGCAGCTGTTTGTGGTTTTCGGGTGGAACCACCGTGGTGAAGGGTTTACCAGGCAATTCGCCGGGCTGGTAGCCGTAAATTTGGTTGTAACGGTCGTTCACATAAACGTAGTTGCCGTTTTCGTCGGTCACACAAATGCCCAATTCCTTTTCGTTGTCGATAATCTCCTGCGCCTTGTCCGGATTGGCAGCTATGGCCTCCTTAATTTCCTTGGTCCGGAATACATTAATTCTCCCCATCTGTTTATTGTTTTATAATTTAAGTACAACATTACCGGATTAGGGTATTTTTGCTTTGTTGTCTGCTAATGAAACAGTAGAGGGCCAAATTTGTTCGCTGACAAAAATGTTTTTGTTTAGGTTTTTAATGATCAGGATTAACGTTTAATCAAAGTTGAAGGTGAGGCCAATGGTGTAGGGAAAGAGCTCAGGACCGCGGTCTTCCTTGAATAGGCTCTGGGGACTGTAGCTGGCATAGATGCCGAAGTCGTCGTAACCCGCCTTAGCAAAGTAGCCGTAGCGAAAGGTGGGCATGCCAAAGCTGTCGCGCCGCTTTTTCTTATCCTTGGAGCCGTCCTCCCGAAGCACCAGCTTGGTGTGCGAGCGCAAACGCAGTCCCCCCTCGATGCCGGCCGAAAGATAGAAGTTGTTTTTTCCCTTGCTGTCGGGCAGCTGAATTTCAAAGGCCAGGGGCACGGTCAGTTGTAGGGTGGTGAGTTTCGACTTGGAGATGCGGGCATCCTCCAGGATGTCGGGAAACCAGATTCTGCTTTCTTCGGGCACTTCGGTAATGCGGTCAAAATCGAAGCGGTAGTTGTTGAATTTGATCCCTGCTGCGGTGACCAGTCCCACATGCGGACCAATCAGCCGAATGCTTTGCTGCCAGGGGTAGATGCCGACTTCTATCGACTTACCGGGAATGGTTTCCATAAAGGCATAGTCCTGCGGAAGTCGGTCCTTATTGTCGGCGTCTAGGTAGCCGTTAATGCCCAGATAAAAGCCCGACAGGTGTCCTTCAAAAGTGTCTTTCTTCTTTTTGTGCTCTACACGGGCGGGACCAATTTCCATGGCGGGACCGTGCCACGCGTCGGTTTCGAGGCTGTCGCTTGCAGGAGAAAAGTCGGCTTGGTTTTGCACCAGACTGTCGGCTGCCTGGGCCGAGGCCACCAGGGGAGTGCCCGCAAGGCGACCGTTGGGGTCCAGAAAAACCTGCTGACCATCGAGCCAGGCGCGTGCCCTTCCGTTTTCAAAGTTGCTCAGATGCTCGTAAATGGGGGGCACCACCAGTTGGCCGCGGGTATTGACCATGCCCATCTTTCCATTTTTAAGTACTCTGGCTCTTTCCTGGTCAAAGGCCCATATCTGGTCGTACTCGGGCGCCAGGAGTTGCCGCCCCTCGCTGTTATAGAGGCCCATTTTTTGACCCTTAATTGCTTTCAGGTAGGGCAATTGTCCATGAACCATAATCTGATCGAAGCGGCAGGGAATCAGCAGACTGTCGTTGGCATTGGCCACCCCAAAGTGGCCGTTTTGTTGTACCCTAAAGAGGCCTGGTGCTATTTCCCACCGTTGATCGTAGCGCGGCGTGCTGTCGTTTTGGGCATTGAGTAAATGGCCCGGGAGGGTGAGGGCCAGAAGCAGTAGAAATAAAATGTATCGTCTCATTTTGTTGTTTTTTATGTTGTATGCTTTGATTTATGCCGGCTTTTGTGCTTAAGACCATCAAGGGTGCGCATTAGTTACAGGCGCTTTTGTTTTTTTCGCGCCGTGCTGCCCGGCGCCCGCCTCATCTGTTTGAACCATTTTGTTATTTAGACGGTTATAAACTTGTACGGGGCATGGTGCCTCGGTATTTTTTTAGGAGAATTATGATAGAACTAGGTATAGACAGTTTTGCTGCCGTTAATGTAAGCAGCGAGGAGCAGCGGCCGCAGGAGAGCATGCAGGCCATGCAGGAGTTGTTGGAGCGGATGGAATTGGCCGATGAGGTGGGCCTCGACTTTTTTGGAATGGGCGAGCACCATCGGGAGGAGTATATGGACTCGGCCCATGCCGTAATTCTGGCGGCAGCCGCCGCCAGAACGCGACAGATTAAGCTTGGAAGTGCGGTTACCGTACTCAGCGCCAACGATCCGGTAAGGGTTTTTCAGGAATTTGCCACCCTCGATTTGGTTTCCAAAGGGCGGGCCGAAATGGTCGTGGGCCGCGGCTCCTTCATCGATGCCTTTCCCTTGTTTGGCTACAGTCTGGACGACTACAATGAGCTCTTTACCGAGAAGCTGAATCTGCTTTTAAGAATACGGGACGAAAATCCCATCAGTTGGTCGGGTCGTTTTCGCCCGGCTTTGAAGGAGCAGCCCATTTATCCGCGGCCCATACAAAAGCACTTGCCCATTTGGTTGGGCGTAGGCGGTACGCCTGCTTCTTTCAAACGGGCAGGAGAACTGGGTCTGCCCCTGGCCGTGGCCGTTATTGGTGGCGAAACCCACCGTTTTCGTCCCCTGGTGGATATGTACCGCGAAGCGGGTCTGCGTGCCGGCCACCGGGAAGAGGACCTTAAGGTGAGTCTCCACTCCCTGGGCTACCTGGGAGAAGACACCCAGGCGGCGCTCGATACCTTTTACCCGGGCTATGCCGAGGCCTTTACGAAAATTGGCAAGGAAAGGGGGTGGGGACCGGTAACCCGTTACCAGTTCGATTCGCAAGCGGGTCCCCTGGGTGCCTTCTTGGTTGGGAATCCCCGGGATGTGGCCGAGAAAATTCTGCGTCACAGCGAAGCGCTGGGCGGCATTTCGCGGGTGACCTTTCAAATGGACAGTGCGGGACTGACCCACGAGCAGCTGAAGGCCTCCATTCGTTTAATGGGGCGTGAGTTGAAGCCCTTGTTGGCTTAGCGGGGGACTAATCGTTGGTGATGCGACTGCCGATCCAGCCCGGAACCCGTTGGTGGAGGTCGAAATGTTCATTGCCCAGGTTAACGGCCACCAGTTGCCCCTCTTCGTCGAACACCCGTTCGTATTCCAGGTTTAGGGGATTGACACTTCTCAGCAAGAGGGCTGCACGGTCGGTCAGGCGCTTGTCTGAGACCGTAGCCGCTTGCCGGGGAGGCATTTGCGGCTGAGCCTGGGCCAGCAACTGGTGATTTTCGATGTAGGTGGGCAACATGCGTCGCAACCCCTCTTCATAGGCATCGGGCAACTCTGTTTCGGGCACTTGTATTTGTGCAGGGCCGCTCAGGAGGGGCAACACCTCGCGTTGTTGCTGCCTGCCGGATTCTTTTTTCGCCACATCTTGTAGGGCCAGATAAGGTGCCGGGTCGACAGTTGTTTGGATGGGGCGGGTTCTGTCCTCCTTTTCAGGAAGCTGTTCTTCACCATTTTGCTGCTTGTTGCTCCTGGTGTCGGCATTGAGATCTAAACCGGTGTCTACATCGGCAGTAGGTGTGGTTGTGGTCGGGTCGGGAACTGTCGCCTCGGTGGTGGGACTGTTTTGTTGCACCAGCAAGGGGCCTTCTGTTTGCCTGCCAACTTCAGGCATCCAACGGAAGATGAGCACTACGAGCACCACCGCGGCGGCAGCGTACTGCCAAAATGGTCGGTCCCACAGGAAACGGCGACGAAGGCGCGATTTGTACGGAAACTGCTCCTTGCCCGACTGCAGTCTGGCCAATTGGTAGTACTGCCAGTCGCTCGCGGTGGCCGACTCATTCAATGCAAGGTTTTCCAGCGGGGCATCGTCTTCCAGTGCCGCCACCAGTTGGTAGTCGTACAGCGACAGTTCCGAAAAGGGCTCGGGCGCTTTCTTCAGTTTTTCCCACGATGGTGCAACAGGCAGTTCTTCAGCTTCGAGCAGCACATCCTGCAAGCCTTCCATTTCCTCCTTCAATTGTGGGTGCTGCTGCAGAAAAGCATGCAGCTCCGCTTCGCGGACCACCGGCAGGCGACCTTCGATGTAATCGAGCAGCCACTCTTCGTAAGTGGCGGTGCTCAGGGGCGGTAGCGTGTGCTTTTCGTTTTTCATACAACCAATTCGGGTTGACCAATATACTTTTTCAGGAAGACTCTGGCGCGGTAGATGTACACCTTCACCTGACTCTGCGAGAGCCCCGTAATCTGTTCAATTTCTTCGTAGCTGTAGCCCTCGTAATCGCGCAGCAGGACAACCATTTTCTGGTCGGCCGGCAGGCGCTCCAGGGCCGCATGCAGTATCTCATTCAAATCGCTGTACTGCTCCCCGCTGCTCCCTTCGTCGGGCAGGCCGCGCTCCGGCCGCGTCATACGCTGCTCCCGCTTGAGCGCATCAATCATCACATGGTAGGCGGTGGTAAAGAGGTAACTCTTGGCTTTGTCGTCCTGCACCCCTTCGCGGTAGCGCCACATTTTTTCATAAGCATCCTGCACAATATCTGCCGCCCTGTCCTCATCGCGAACGTTTTTGAGGACAAAGCGGTAGAGTCGGTCGGCATGCTCTTCTACGCAGCGGTTGTAGACTTCGGGACTCATGTACAGGTGCTTTTTATGAGGTACGACTGTCGGGGTAGAGGTAAAGTTACAACAGTCAGCAAAAAAACACAGTTTTTTTGCTGACTGTTGTAACGTGTTAAGGGTCCCAGGACTAAAGTCCCGGTCGAGGCAAAGCCTCGAAAGGCTTGGTCCCAGCCATCTCCTACTTGGACGGCCCCACGCCGCAGGGGCACGGGTGCCCCAAGGCCGGGACTTCAGTCCCGTTACAAAAACGCGCCCTCCGGGCGCTCCATATCTGCCCCAATAATAGCCCAGGGTTTCAACCCTGGGTGGCCTTGTGTGCCGGCCTTGCATCCGACATGGCCTTGTGTATCGGCCTTGCATCCGACATGCCCCTGTGGCCTTACAAATCCAATTGGTTGGGGAAATCAATGTTGTAATGCAAACCGCGGCTTTCGCGACGGAGTTGGGCCATTTTGATGATGAGGTAGCCCACCTGTATGGTGTTGCGCAGTTCGCAGAGTTCTTCCGAAACCACGGAGCGTTGAAACAGGTTTTCGGTTTCGTGGTAGAGGATTTCGAGGCGGTCGAGGGCGCGCTTCAAGCGCAGGTTGGAGCGTACGATGCCTACGTAGTAGCTCATAATTTGCTCCAGCTCTTTGCGGCTCTGGGTAATGAGTACCATCTCTTCGGGCATGGAGGTGCCTTCATCGTTCCATTCGGGCACACGGTGGCACCAGTCGAGCTGCTTTATCAGGGGTACGGCGTCCTTGGCGGCGGCATCGGCATACACAACGGCTTCGAGCAGCGAGTTGGAGGCCAGCCGGTTGGCGCCATGGAGACCGGTGGAGCTGCATTCGCCGGCGGCGTACAAACGGCCGATGGTGGTGCGGGCGTGGTGGTCTACTTTGATGCCGCCGCAGGAATAGTGGGCGGCGGGGACTACGGGAATCTGGTCTTTGGTGATGTCGATGCCCAGGGAAAGGCACTTCTGGTAAATGGTGGGGAAGTGCTGGCGCGTTTCTTCGGGGTCTTTGTGGGTTACGTCGAGGTAAACATACTCATCGCCGGTGGTTTTGAGTTCGTTGTCGATGGCCCGTGCCACGATATCGCGGGGCGCCAGGTTTTCGCGCTCGTCGTACTTGTGCATGAATTTTTGTCCGTCCTTGCGCCGCAGAATGCCGCCGTAACCACGCATGGCTTCGGTAATGAGGAAGGAGGGCCGTTCGGCCGGATTGTACAGGGAGGTGGGGTGAAACTGGATGAACTCCATATTTTCGACCTGTCCCTTGGCGCGGTAAACCATGGCAATGCCGTCGCCGGTGGCAAAGGCGGGATTGGTGGTGGTTTGGTAGGCGCCGCCTACGCCGCCGGAGGCCATAAGGGTGACTTTTGCCAGGATGGTTTCCACGGCGTTGGTCTGCCGGTTAAGCACATAGGCCCCATAGCATTCGATGTCCTTGCGCCAGCGGGTTACCTTTTCGCCCAGGTGGTGCTGGGTAATGATTTCCACGGCAAAGTGGTCCTCGAGCAGGGTAATGTCCGGATTGCTTTTTACGGCTTCGGTAAGGGCGCGTTGTATTTCAAATCCGGTATTGTCTTTGTGGTGCAGTATGCGGTGTTCGGAGTGGCCGCCCTCGCGGTGCAGGTCAAATTTGCCGTCCTGCGTCTTGTCGAAGCGCGTACCCCAGTCCATCAGCTGCTTGATCTGCTCAGGCGCTTCGGTCACCACCATGCGCACCGTATCGGGATTACAGAGTCCCGCCCCGGCCACCAGGGTGTCTTGCACGTGCTTTTCAAAATCGTCGGGCTGGTAGGTTACCGACGAGATGCCGCCCTGGGCATAAACGGTGGTGGTGTTGTCGAGCTTTTGTTTGTTGATGACACAAACGCTGCCGTGTTGGGCCACTTTAAGGGCAAAACTGAGGCCCGCAATGCCGCTGCCGATGATCAGGAAATCGTATTTCTTGCGGGCGGAGATGTCTTTTGTTCGCATGATACCGCTAACTTTGTTGAACAAAGGTAGCAAAGTTCGTCTTATCTTGGCTGCCGCTAAGAAAGATTACGTATGTACAGATGCTTAATTTTTATGGGGCTGCTCCTGGGCTTGCAGCCGCTGAAGGCCCAATATGCAGCAGTTGGGCCGCAAGTTATACCCGAAGGGACTTCGGTCACTTTGCCACAGGTGGCGGCTGTGGCGGGTGGTTTAACGCTGGCGGCTTTTCTGGTGGATGAGCCGCTGCGCGACTTTATGCAGCGCAATCAGAGTGGCTTTGGCGATGGATTCAGTCGCATTACCGATGTGGCGGGCGAAAAGACGGTGGTGGTGCCGGCCCTGCTGGCCACCTATGGCACCGCGCGCTGGCTGGTGCAGGATGAGGAGCTGCAGGGGGTGGCTTTGCAGGCGATGCAGGCGGTGGTGATTACAGCCTTGGCCACGGAGGGCTTGAAGCACCTGGCGGGGCGGGGTCGTCCTTTTAGGGAGGAGGGGGCTTTTGTTTTTGCGCCTTTTCCGGGCAGCGACGATTCTTTTAAATCGCTGCCTTCGGGGCACGCTTCTTTGGCTTTTGCTGTTTTTACGCCTTTTGCCGAAGCCTACAGTCGCTGGCTGTATGTGGTGCCGGTGGCGGTAGCCGCCGGCAGGGTGTACGACGATAAGCACTGGACTTCGGATGTGCTGCTGGGTGGGGCACTGGGTTTTGTGTCGGCCTGGATCTTTGTGCACCAACCCAATGTAAGCATCATTCCCGGTGGGTTGCGCCTTTATTTTTAAGTGCTTTGCCAAGTTTTTTGCGTTTTTTCCCGTATTTTTGCCCTTTGTTTAGTCAAAAATCAGATAAGCTAAAGTTGTTATGGAAAGAGTTGTGAGTGGTATCCGGCCAACGGGTAACCTGCATTTGGGCAATTATTTTGGTGCGGTTAAAAACTTTTTGAAGATGCAGGAGCAGTATAATTGCTACTTCTTTATTGCCGACTACCATTCGCTGACGACTCATCCGACGCCTGCTGATTTGCACGGAAATGTGCGACAGGTGCTGGCCGAATATCTGGCGGCCGGCTTGGACCCGGAAAAATCGACCATTTATATTCAGAGCGATTTGCCTGAGGTGGCCGAACTTACGCTTTTGATGAATATGAATGCCTATGTGGGTGAGCTGGAGCGTACCACCTCGTTTAAGGAAAAGGTGCGCAAGCATCCCGACAATGTGAATGCGGGCTTGCTGACCTATCCGGTGCTGATGGCGGCCGACATCATTATTCACCATGCGGCCAAGGTGCCGGTGGGTAAGGACCAGGAGCAAAATCTGGAAATGACACGAAAGTTTGCTGCACGTTTCAACCGCATGTACGATAAAGAGTACTTTCCCATTCCCGAGCCTTTTAACTTTGGCGAGGCGCTGGTGAAGATTCCCGGACTGGATGGTTCGGGTAAGATGGGCAAGAGTGAGGGCAATGGTTTGTACCTGGTGGATGAGCCTGCGGCGATTCGCAAAAAGGTGATGCGGGCGGTGACCGATGCCGGTCCCACCCAGCCCAATTCTCCGGTTTCCGAACCGGTCAACAATTTGTTTACCCTGATGTCGGTGGTTTCTGAACCCGACACCCTGGCTCATTTTAAAGCTGCTTACAGCGATTGCTCCATTCGTTACGGCGACTTAAAGAAGCAGTTGGCCGAGGACATTATTCGCTTTACCGATCCCATACGGGAAAAAATTAAAAGCATCTCCTCCGATGAGGCCTACCTGCGTAAGGTGGTGGCTATGGGTAAGGAAAAAGCCCATGAGAGTGCCGCAAAGACTGTACGCGAGGTGCGTGAAATCATCGGATTCCGCTCCTTTTAGTGCTTTGGGCCTTCGTTCAGTGTAATGCTCTGCTCCACCAGGGGCAGGATGATGCGTACCAGGGTGCCGTGGTCAAAGGGATTGACTTCCTTTTTGTCGATGAGCTCCAGTCCGACCTTTCCGCCTGAGTCGTTGCGTATTACATCCAGTCTTTCGCGGGTTATTTTCAAAGCCATGGATTCGTGGGCTTTGGCTTTTTCGCTCTTTTGTTGCATGGAGGTATGGATGCCCATGCCGTTGTCTTCTACCTCGATCACCAACTGATGGCCTATCCGCTTAAAGCGGATGTCCACCCGTCCCTTGTCGTGCAAATCCCGAATGCCATGCTCCACCGCATTTTCAACGAAGGGCTGCGTAATCATCGGGGGAACCAAAACGGCATCCTGGGCCAGAACGGGGTCAATGTCAATTTGGTACATGAAGGGTTCCATAAAGCGCAATTGCTGTAATTCGAGGTAGTAGCCGAGTATTTCTTTTTCGTTGGCCAGGGAAATGTAGTCGTAGTGCGAGAGCTTGAGCACCTGACGCATGAGCTTGGCAAAGTCGGTCAAAAATTTGGTCGATTTTTCTACATCGTGCTCCAATACATAAACCTGAATGGCGCTGAGGGCGTTGAAAATGAAGTGGGGATTCATTTGCGAGCGCAAGAGCTTGTGTTGGTTTTTCAGGTTGTTGTATTTGCTGCGCAGACGGTGCTGAACCACCAGTAAGACCGCTACGATGACCAGGACCACCAGGGTAATAATGAAGACGATGAGAATGAGTCGCTGGCGACTCATTACGTTTTGCTGTTCCAGAGCCTCCTGATTCAACTGATCAATTTTATCGCGTTGGGCTTCGGCATCCAGCATGGCCTCCATGGTGGTCAGATGGTACATGTTTTTCTCGTTGAGGATGCTGTCCTTGTATAGGGTCGCTGTTTTAAAAAACTCCAGAGAAGTCTGAAAACGCTTGGTTTGTTCGCAGAGGGTCGACAGCAGACGGGCCGATTCTTCGGCCTGGAAGCGACTGCCTATCTGCCGCGCAATGGCATAGGAATTTTCCAGATTTTCCTGGGCTTCTTTGTATTTGCCCATCAGTAGGTTGACTTCGCCCACCTTGCCCAGACTTATGGATATCTGCATCTGATCGCCCAGGCGGTTGTTGATTTGCAGGGAGCGTTGCAAATAGTCGTGGGCCAGTTCGAGCTCGTCCATTGCAATGTAGGCGGCGCCCATGCTGTTGAAGCAGATCGACTGTCCGGCACGACTGCCAATTTCGGTGTTGTAAGCCAGGGAGCGCTCAAAATAGAGCAGGGCATTTTCGGGCTGATCCAGTTTGAGCAGACACTCGCCAATATTGTGGTTGTTGATGGCCAGTCCCAGGGTGTTGCCCATAATTTTGGACAGTTCCAGGGAGCGTAAGAAGTATTCAATGGCGGTATGGTAGCGCCCCAGGTTATGGTTTACGTTGCCTATGCTGTTGATGGAAACACTGATGTTAAAGGTGTCTTTGATTTCTTCGGCCAGCCTGAGGGCTTTAAAGTGCATGTCCAGCGCCATGGCGTTGTCGTCGGTCCGCCGATACACCACCCCTATCTGGTTGTAGATATCGGCCAACATAGGTTGGTGATCGATGCTCTGGGCCAGTTTGAGCGCCCGGTGGTGGTATTTGAGGGCCTCTCCATAGAGGGAGCGGTTGCGGTAGCGCTTTCCTATGGTGTTGTAAATTTCTATTTCCTGGTAAATGAGGTTTCGGCGTCGGGCAATGTCCAGAGCTTCTTCTAAAAAGGCATCAAAAGGTTCGGCTTTACTTCCGGATTCGTTGAGGAAACTGGCCGAACGCTCGATCAGTTGATTCACGACCAGCGAGTCGGTGGTGACAGGGCCTGGAATCAGGGTTTCGCCTTCTTCAACAGCCTGCTTTTGCTGACAGGCAGAGAGTGCCAACAGCCAGGTGAGCGCCCAAAGGGGAAAAGTGCGTAAAAGTTTTCGCATGGGCAATTGGTTTATAAAGCCGGACTAAAATACAAAAATTGGCTGTGATTCAACATAAGATCGAGTACAAATGCGAAATAACTTATCTTTGTGACCTGTTACAAGAAAATATTGGGCTGAAGTGAAGTTTGGAAATATTGAGTTGCGCAAGGAGCCGCTGATGCTGGCGCCTATGGAGGATGTTTCGGACCAGGTGTTCCGGAGTCTGTGTAAGCGTTTTGGGGCAGACCTGCTCTATACGGAGTTTGTCTCGTCGGACGCGCTGATTCGTTCGGTGGAGAAGACGCGGGCCAAGCTGTTTTTTGAAGAAGAGGAGCGCCCCGTTGGTATTCAGCTCTATGGTCGTGAGGTGGACGCCCTGGTTGAGGCGGCGAAAATTGCGGAGGAGGCAGGTCCCGATTTCATCGACTTAAATTTTGGCTGTCCCGTAAAAAAAATTGCCATGAAGGGAGCGGGTTCGGGCATGCTGCGGGATGTGCCCCTCTTGCTGGAGATCACTGAAAAAGTGGTGAAGGCGGTAAAGCTGCCGGTTAGTGTAAAAACACGTCTGGGGTGGGATGAGGACAGTAAAATCATTAGCACCCTGGCCGAGCAGTTGCAGGATGTGGGTATTCAGGCCCTGACCATTCACGGTCGTACCCGTTCGCAAATGTACACGGGGGAGGCCGACTGGAATTTGATCGGGGCGGTTAAAAACAATCCGCGCATGCATATTCCCATAATAGGAAACGGAGACGTTACTTCGCCCGAAAAAGCACGTTTGTACTTCGATCGTTATGGGGTAGACGGCATTATGATTGGTCGCGGCGCCATTGGCCGGCCCTGGATTTTTCGTGAAATCAGACATTTTTTGGATACGGGGGAGCTGCTTCCGCCACCACCCATCGAAACGCATGTGGACTTGGTTCGGGAGCAATTGCGGGCGACCATTGCATGGATTGGTGAGCGTCGGGGTATTTTGCACTCACGTCGGCATTTGGCCCTGACCTTTAAGGGCCTGCCCCGATTCAGGGAACTTAAAATCCAGATGTTGCGCAGCGAAAGTCAGGCCGAAATTGAGGCCTTGCTCGACCGTGTTGCAGCGGAGTATGCCGGCTTTACTGCTGCAGCTCCGCATAGTAGCGACGAACAATAACCCTTACAGGGTACCAGGCGGCGACAAAGCCGGTGAGCGAAACAGTGACAAAAACCGTTAAGAGGTCCTGCCAGCGCAGTACCACCGGATAGGCCTCCACGATAAAGTTGCCCCCGCCCTGAAAGCGCACCAGTCCGTAAGTCTGCTGCAACCACAATAGGATACCCCCCAAAAGGAGTCCCCCCAGTGCCCCGGCCAGTGAAATGAGCCAGCCTTCGATTAAAAAGACTTGATGGATGAGGCGCCGCTGGGCGCCCATGCTGCGGAGCGTGGCAATGCTTTCGCGCTTCTCGAAGATGAGCATCGACAGGGTGCCAATCACATTAAATATGGCAATAAGCAGGATGAAGGAGAGAATCAGGTAGGCCATAAGGCGCTCTACCTTCATCATCTTAAAAAAAGTGGCGTGCTGTTCTTCCCGGTTACTTACCTTATAGTCGGGTCCCAACAGACTGCTTAGGCGACTTTGCACGGCATCTATTTGGTTGGTTTGCGCTACTCCTATGCCCAGCCAGGATACGGTGCCCGGGGGGTAAGAAAAAGCTTCCCGGGCTTTGTCGATGTGCACCAGCGTATAGGTGGCGTCGTAGTCGATCTGGTTCACCTGAAAAATACCCGAGGGTTGCAGGTAGGAACTGCGGAAGGCCTGGTCGGGACGGGCAGGGTTGATGCGGCGTTCCCTTTCCGGAGTGTAGAGCAGCAAGGGGGTCACAAAATTCAGGCGCAGGCCCAGCTGGTCAGCCAGCAGATAGCCCACCACACCCTCTTCCAGTCCTTTGTCGCGCAGCCGAAACTCCCCGTCAATAATGATGGAGTCGATGCCCGAAATTTTGTTGAATTGCTCGTCCACCCCCAGGAGTCTGCCCGGCACTTGTCGCTTGCCAAAGCGAAAGAGGGTATGATCTTCGAGGGCCTGCCCGACTGCGCGTACGTCTTCGGTCTCCAACAGCGCCTGGTAGGGGATGGAGTCGGTGTGGAAAACCTTGCCCTTTCGGGCTTCCACTTTCAGGTCGGGGTCGAACGAACCATATAGGTTGCCGATGAGACTGTGCAGTCCGTTGAATACCGAGAGCACCACCAATAAGCCCAAAGCGCCCACCAACACCCCGGTCACCGAAATCCAGGAGATGATGTTGATGATGTTCTGGCTCTTTTTGGCAAAGAGGTAGCGAAGGGCGATGCGCAGGGCTATTTTCATCGGAAAGGCGATTTAGCGCCGGGCTTTAACCAAAAGCCCGGTTCCGGTTGCATGGGTCTGACGAAGATCTGCGTAATTGAGGCAGTAGGCGATGGGCCAGGCCAAGAGGTAATAGAAGGGCAGTACTATAAAGAAAACTTTGCTGGCGTTGAGCATCAGAATGGGGAATTTCATGCTCAGTTTCCAGGCCAGACTGCCGGGGCGACCGTAAGTGTAGGCGACGTCCACTTTTGAGAAACCGGCGCGCAGCAATTTGTCGCGAATGTCGTCGCGGTTGTAGCCGTCGCGAACGTGCTCGTCAATGAAACCGGTGGTGCCTTCCTGGTGGTGGTGCTGGGTATCGGATCCGCCCTGGTCGGAGGGCGTCGAAATCAGTAGGAGTCCCCCGGGCTTCAGGGCCCGGCAGAGGTTTTGCATCACCTTCTCGTCGGCTTCGATGTGCTCCATCACATCTACCGACAGCACCAGATCGTAGCGCTCCTCGTCGTGCAGCACCTCCAGTTCCTGCACCCTAAAATGTACCCGAGCAGCCAGTCCCGCCCGGGCAAACCAGGCATTGCAGTCGGCCACTTGCTCCTTTTTTACATCTACTCCGGTTATTTGGAAGGCCTCGCCCATCTGGGCCAGGCGCCAGACGTACTGTCCAAAGCCTGAGCCGGCATCGAGTATGCGGGCATCGGCTGGAGCGCTGAGCCGCCATTGGCGCAGTTCGCGTCGCAGGTACCAGGAGCGCAGGAGCAGCAAATCAAGCAAACGATAAAAGAGGGCCCGAAGGAGGGGATGCAGGTTAAATACCTTGCCGAGAGAGCGTTTGATGGGATCGTATTGCATGTGCTTAGTCCTTTAACAAGTCGTCCAAACGTTCGATGTAGTCGAGACTGTCGTCGATGAAGAACTGCAGCTCGGGGATGATGCGCATTTGTTTGCCTACGCGCTGACCCAGGAGAAAACGCAGTTTGCTGTTGTGTGCACAAATGTTTTTGTACACTTCCTCCTTATTTTCGGTAGGGAAAATGCTGATGTAAATTTTGGCCATGCCCATATCGGGCGAAACCCTTGCTACCGTTACGCTCACCATGGTGCCCATGACCACGTCGCGTACTTCGCGCTGGAAAATCTCGCTCATTTCTTTCTGCAGAAGGCGGCCAATCTTTTTTTGTCTGGTAGAATCCATTGTTCGTGTACTTGTTAAGTGGTCAAAATTACGCTTTTTTCGGCGAGTTTCATAATGCCTGAATTTGGCGCTGAAATATTTTTAGTACTTGGTGTTGCACAGTACTAAAAATATTACATATCTTTGCAATGCCTGCTTAAGGGTTAAGTCAGGTAGCTTATATTATTTACTAAAGTGCCAAGAACATGAAACTTGAAAATGTGAAGGCTCAAATGCGCAAAGGCGTCTTGGAGTATTGCATCCTTTCCTTGCTGTCGAAAGCCGATGCCTACGCCTCCGACATCATTGCCGAGCTCAAGTCGGTTCAGATGATTGTGGTAGAGGGGACCTTGTATCCTTTGCTGACCAGGCTGAAGAACGACGAGCTGCTGAGTTATCGCTGGGAGGAGTCGTCGCAGGGACCACCCCGCAAATATTATGCGCTGACCGACAAGGGCAGTGCTTTTCTGCAAGAGTTGGACCAGTCGTGGTCCCAATTGGTTGTTTCCGTAGCAAAAATCAAACAAAAAAATTAGAACGATGAAAAAGACCATCAGTATACAGATAGCCGGCCGTGCCTTTTTTATTGAAGAGGAGGCTTATGAAACCCTCCAGGTTTACCAGCAGAAGCTGGAGAACTGGTTTAGAAAGCGCGAAAGCGGGGCCGAGATTATTGAGGACATAGAGGCGCGCATGTCTGAGCTTTTCGCTGCCCAGACTTCTGCGAATGGGGTGATTACCGCCGATAAAGTGCGTGAAGTGATTGAGACGATGGGCCAGCCCGAAGACTTCTCGGAGGCAGAGGAAGAGCAGGCAGGGGATCCCAAGGGCGCACAGGAGAACACAAGCTCTCAGCTGCCCTTGCGCATCCGAAAGCGTTTATTCCGCAACATCGACGATAAGGTGTTTGGCGGGGTGTGCAGTGGCCTGGCAGCCTACCTGAATATGGATACGCTGTTGGTGCGCATAATTTTTGTGTTGTTGCCTTTTTTCAGTGTCGGGGTCGTTTTCCCCGTGTATCTCGTGCTCTGGCTGGTGGTTCCGGCTGCCCTTACCACTGCCCAGAAGCTCGAGATGCGGGGTGAAAATGTGACGGTTTCGAACATCGAACGCATGATTCGCGAACAGTACGAAAAAGTACGGTTAAAATTCTAGGCTGCCTAGACCTCCTAGCTTTTGCTGCTTCCTACGCTTGAGCCATTGAATTCTATCCTTGGGGCAGCTTTTTCCCAGGCGGCGCCACCTTGCACTTAACTTTGCAGGTTATTTTGGCGCTTAGGCTTATGCACATATTTAGGATACTTATGGGAATACTGTTGGCGGGCTTGTTGCTTTTTTCAGCGGGCTGCGACAATATCTTTGAGTACAGTCCCTACAAGGCCGGGGTGCGTGTGCCCTACAGCGACTTAAACCTGAAAGCTCTGAAGGTGCTGGAAGAACAGAGTAGGGAGGCGTTTGCCCCATTTTCCGTCGGTGTTTTCGGGGATACCCACACTTACTACGACGATTTTGAAGAGCAGGTGGCGCGGTTCAACAAGCAGGACAGTCTGGCCTTTATCGCTCACATGGGCGACCTTACGCTGAGTGGAATCTACCGCGAATTCATTTGGTATCGGAAAATCTCGTCCAAATTGAAGCATCCCTTGCTGACGCTGATCGGCAACCACGACTACTTGTCCAACGGCGAGTTCATGTACGAGGAGATGTTTGGCCCCTCCAATTTCACCTTGGTCTACAACAACTGTCTGTTTGTCTTTATGGACGACATCATTTGGGAGAAGAATGTGCAGGATCCCGATTTTGCATGGCTCGAAAGTGTTTTGGAAGGGTCGGAACACTACAAGTATCGCTTTGTGCTGGCCCATATTCCGCCTTGGTCGGCACCTTTTTCAAAGGGCAATGAATATTATTACAATATGTTGATGGAAAAGTACGGGGTGGATTTGTCACTTCATGGGCATACCCACAGCTATACCTACGGACAGCCCTACGAAAACGGACCGCCCTATTTTACTTCGTCGAGCAGCAAAAGACGCGAAATTTTTTATCTGGATGTAAAGGAAGATGGCTTTGAAATCAGGAAAGAGGATATTTAAGGAGTGGGTGGCCCGGTCCGGAAGCTGGGTCCTGCTGTTGGGCGGCTTGCTGCTGGCGCCTTCGGCCCGGGCCGAAGGCGGTCCTTCGGAGGCCACGCTGCAGGTCGATGAAAGCTTTCTGGCGCGTCCCATGCCCCTGGTTTTTCAGGAAGACACGGTGTTGTTTAAGTTTTCCTGGCTCAAGCCCCAACAGCTCAGGCTTCAGTATGCCGGACTCATTGGTTTTGCCTCAGTGGGGCTGGGCTATGAATTTACACCTCGTTACAGTGCTGCCCTTTACTACGGGGTGCTGTCCGACACCTTTGGGGGCAGCTCTGTGCGGGTGCATACCGTGTCGATTAAAAGCAGCTGGCGACTTTTTCGGGAGGACCTGCTGGGACCGGTGGAGCCTCGGGCGGGTTTTTCGTTGAACTGGGGGAATACCAACAATACCTTTCGTCGACTGCCGGCCCATTATCCCGAAAAGTACTATTTCCAGAACAAGTTGCACCTGGCACCCTTTTGGGGCGCCGAGTGGGCGCTGCCTTTGCGAGAGGGAAAGTGGATCAAGGGCATAGGGCTGTATGCCGAAATGAGCACCCTCGATGCCTACGTGCTGGAGATGGTCAGGACCCGCTATGTGGGACTTCATGACATCTGGAACCTGGCACTGGGGATAACACTCTACCTGGACTAGTCCTGCAGGATGTAGCCCACCTTGGGCACATTTTCAATCTTTACCGAGGGATCCTTGGCCAGTCGCTTGCGCAAACGGGTGATGAAGACATCCAGACTGCGACCATTAAAATAGTCGTCCTTGCCCCAATACTTTTGCAGCAGGTCACTGCGCTTGACCAATTTTCCTTTGTGGGCGCAGAGCATGCTCAGCACGTCGCACTCGCGGTAAGTCAGGCGGTCGTTGTTGCCGTTTAGCACCAAAGCCTGGTTGCGTACGTCAAAAAGGTAGCGCCCAATGGGATACTCTTCGGCCTGGGCTTCCTCATCGGTCTGGCTGTTGCCGACCCGATTAAAAATGGCGTGGATGCGACAGAGCAATTCTTCTTCGTCAAAAGGCTTGGTGATGTAATCGTCGCCCCCCAGGTTAAAACCTTTCAGCTTGTCCTGCTTCATCGAGCGTGCGGTTAAAAAGACGATGGGTACCCGGGCATCTTCCTTGCGGATGCGTTCGGCCAGGGTAAAGCCGTCGATACCCGGAAGCATGACATCTACAATGCAGAAATCGGCTTTTTGCTGTCTGAAGGCTTCCAGTCCCCGGTCGCCATCCACGCACAGGGCGACCTCAAAACCGTTGGCCGACAGAAATTCCCTGAGCAGGAAACCCATGTTGGGATCGTCTTCAATGACCAGTATTTTCTTTGTCTTGTCCATCTCTTTGGCTTAAGGGGAAAGTCAGGATAAAGGTACTGCCTTTTTCCATACTGCTTTCAATTTTTATGCTGCCTCCGTATTGCTCCACTACTTTTTTTACGTAGGTGAGGCCCAATCCAAAACCCTTAACATTGTGTACGTTGCCCGTCGATACCCGGAAATGCTTGTCGAAGATGCGCTCCTGGTCTGCCCTGGCAATGCCAATGCCGTTGTCGCTGATACGAACAAGCAGCTTGTCCTCCTTGTTCTGGGTGCGTATTTGGAGTCGCGGAGCCTGCTTTACGTATTTCAGCGCATTGTCGAGCAAATTGGAAAGGACCAGCGACAGCGGCCCCTGCTCCGCTTCAATCTGGTCGAAACGGGCTTCCTTACTCAGGCTGCAGCTTGCACCCAGCTCGTCCATGCGGTATTGAAAAGTGTGCAGCACCTGGTCGATCAGCTCATGTACCCTCACCACTTCGGTCTGTCCCCGGCTTTCTTCGCCCGAGGCCACCCGAAGCACGGCTTCAACATGGGCCTGCAGGCGCTGGGTCTCGTTCAGGATAACCTGGGTGTATTCTTCGGTTTTGGCGGCTTGGTCGCCCTTAAGGCGTTTCAGCAGGTTGGAGGCAAAGCGGATGTTGGCAATCGGCGTCTGAAACTCGTGCACCATATTGTTGACAAAGTCGGAAGTCCTCACCATTAAAGCCTTCTCCCGTCTGAAGAGTCGCCACATAATCAGGAAGGAGATCATCACAAAGAGGATGAAAACGATGGACAGGCCCAGTTGACTCCATAGTTCTGCAATGAGAAACTGATTGCGGGTAGGAAACTGCAATCTGATTTGAATGCCGTCCTGATCGATGAGTCCGTTCAGATTTTGTCGGTAGCAGGCAGGGGTAAAAAAAAGTCCCTGTCCCTGATGCAACAAGGAGTCGCTGATGTCGAAAGTATAGGGCAGGTCGATGTGAAAACGGTGGAGGCAGGCATGAATGATGCTGTCGATCTCGGCTTGTTTGGCCTGGTGCACCTGCTCGGCGCACTCGCGACCGCATAAAAAGTCGGTCATGTCGTTGCACAGGGGTGCCCGATGACCAATTTCATCGCGGGCTGCATTTAAGGCCATACTCACGCGGTGGTTAAAGTTTTGTTCTTCGAGGTGGGCCGCACGCGATATCCAGCTCACTTGTATTAAAATGAGCAGGAGCAGTACCACAAAGGTAAGGACCGGAAGTATGCCCTGTTTGTAGGAGTTCCACGGTTTATTCATCGGGGCAAAATTAACAAAAGAGAGAGGCTTCCAACGGGCATTAACTTTACATTAACGCCCATTAACAGGCTGCTAACTTGTTTTTATTCAGAATCATTCTAGTTTTGTAAATGAGCCTTTCAAAAATAGGCTTTCTTTAGTTTGCTAACCAATAAAACAATAAAACGATGAAAAAGAAATTAGCAGCAGCATTTTTGTTTGTATTTGCTTTGGGCATGACTGCCCCCGCTTTTGCTGGCGACATGATGCAGGAGCCCGAGAAAAAAGAAAATTGCGAAGCCAAGAAGGCCGAGTGCAGTGAGGCTAAAAAAGCCGATTGCGACAAAGCTAAAAAAGCCGATTGCGACAAGGCAGAGAAAAAAGCTTGCTGCGATAAAGCCAAGAAGGCCGAATAAGCTTGTTTTGTTTAATCCGAAAAAGGGAGGCATTCGAAAGGATGTTTCCCTTTTTTTCTGTCAGGTAGTGAAAAATCCCCAGCTTCTTCCTACTTTTGCGCCCTCAAAACCAAAAGATTGAAGAGAATGACCTGTAGTTTGTGTGGATCAGAAGTTCGAGAAAGCTTTAGCGGAATAGAGGGAATAAAACTGCATCGTTGCAGCAACTGTTGGCTGGTGTTTAAGGACCCCGAATTGCATCCCTCGGCCGAGGAGGCGGAATATCGCTACGCCCAGCACAACAACAGCGACGATTGTCCCGGTTACCGGGATTTTTTGAATCAGGCCTTAGAACCTACCTTGCCTTACCTTGATTTTGGCATGGAAGGCCTGGATTTTGGCTGCGGCCCTAATCCGGTTTTGGCCCGCATGCTCGATGAGGCCGGTTATTCTTGCACTTACTACGATCCCTTTTTCTTTCCGGATTTGCCCGACGACCGGCAGGATTTCATTATGGCCACCGAATGTTTTGAACACTTTTTTGCACCTGCTGCAGAAATGAAGCTCCTGACCGCCCTCTTAAGGCCCCACGGCACGCTTACCGTAATGACGCATCGCTGGGACGAGGAAACCGATTTTTCTACCTGGTGGTACCTGCGCGACCCGACCCACATTTCCTTTTTTCACCGCAAGACTTTCGATTACCTCTGCACGCGTTTTGGTTATCAGGTAGAGGAAGCGCCCGGCGACAAGGTCATCGTACTTCGAAAAATGGTGGTGGTGTAATCGCGCCGAAGCAGGTTAATAAATCTTTAATTATTCTTTGGTGAGCAACTAAAGCATCAGGTATTGGTTATGTTTGTAGCATAACCAATACCTGATGAGGCGAACCAGAAACATAAAGCAGGGACTCGTACTTCTGAGCCTTCCTTTTGTGTTGCTGTTGTTTTACAACAACAACAGCAACTGGCATTACCATCAGCAACAGAACGGAACCCTCGTCCGGCATGCGCACCCCTATTCTGTCGGGCAAGTGCCGGGGACGCCTGTACAGGACCATCCCCACAGCACTGCCGATTGGCTGGTGCTCACCCTGCTCTCGGCAGGCTTCAGTGAGGAAGCGCTGCCAATTGCTGAGCTGCCGGTGGTGGCCGAGCAGGACCTCGCCGGGTCGGCCACAGCAGTGCCTGTCCTTCGTCCGGGCTCAAGCCCTTTACTTTTCTTTCGTCGGGGACCTCCCCTGGCGGCCTAAAAACGCTTTCAGTATGTATTCCGGGCAGGGCAACTCGTTTAGTGCGAGCTGCTCCAATGCCCCATGTTTTTAGGTTTAAAGAATTGTTTTATGAACCGCAGTATATTATTTATTCTATTCTTTTTTCAAAGTCTGTCTTCCTTTCCCAATCCTGTTGATGCCCGTCCCGCTACCGATGCCAATGTTTTTGGCCATGTGGTAGATGCCGCTTCGGGCGAGCACCTGCCCTTTGTCAACCTGGTGGTTAAAGGCACCCGCATAGGTACCATCACCGATGCCAGCGGGCATTATTTTTTAACCAATCTGCCTGAGGGGCCCCTGGTCATCCAGGCTTCGAGTATGGGCTATGCCGTGGCCGAAGTGGCTGTGGAAGCGGTGGCCAAAACCACGCAGGAAATCGATATCCCGCTTTCAGCCACCAGCATTACGCTCAGCGGGGTTACCCTGACTGCTTCGCCTACTGCCAGTGGCTTTCGCTATCAGCCCGATGCGGTTTTTATGGGCGAAGAAATACAACGACGCAGCGAAGCCTCCTTTGGAGAAATGTTGAACGGTCAGCCCGGCGTAGCCATGCGGAGCATGGGGTCGGCACCGGCCAGACCTGTTATTCGGGGCATGGACGGCGACCGTATTCTGGTCCTCGAAAATGGTGAGCGCATGGGCGATATCTCCGAGACCTCGGCCGATCACTCCATTTCTTTGGATCCCCTGGCCGCCAGTCGGGTCGAAGTCATTCGCGGACCCGCCAGTCTCCTCTACGGCTCCAGTGCCCTGGGTGGCGTCATCAATTTGATGACCACCGACATTCCCGATCAGTGGGACGAGGGTTGGTCTGGGGCAGCCTCGGTTCAGGCAGCGAGCATGAACCGTATGGGTGCTGGTTTTGCGCGTGTGGCTGCGGGCGGAGAGGAACACGCCTTTTCGGCACGTATGGCCTATCGACAGGCGGGCGACATCACAACGCCGGAAGGTCGTATTGCGGGGACTTCCATGCAGGCCTATGACGCCGCTCTGGGCTGGGGTGTGGATAAGGGACCGTGGCTGGGTGGACTCAGTTTCTCTTTGTCCGACCAGACCTTTGGTATTCCTGAAGCGGCAGAGAACTCCGAAGAGGAGGTGGAGATCCGTGCCAACAGGATGGCCCTGCAAGGGCGTTTTGGTCGTTCGTGGCAGGACAGGTCTTTCGACCAGGCCCAGTGGCGTTTTAATCTGAGTCGTTTTGAGCAGGATGAGGTGGAATTGTTTAAACCGGCAGACGCTCCTGAAGAAGAAGCCATAGGGCTCTCTTATGAGCAGTATGCTTTGAGTTCGACCCTCACGCTGCAACATAAGCCCGCCGGGGTACTCGACAGGGGGGCAGTCGGTTTCAGCTGGAATGCCCAACAGCTGGATATCAAGGGAGAAGAGGCCTACACACCGGGCGAGCAGCGCTTTTCGGTGGCCGCCTTCAGTTTTGAGGAAGTCCCTTTGTCGAACATCCTACGCCTGCAGTTTGGCTTGCGCCTCGACCTGCAACACTCCAGGGCTTTAAGCAACCAAAGATTTCCCGACGCTAAGCTTTCCCGTACTTCCTTCAACTATTCGGGGAGTGTGGGACTCAATGTGCGCCCTTTTCCCGGTTTTGAGCTGGGGGCCCAACTGGCGCGTTCGCACCGCAATCCCATGGTGGAGGAGCTGTTTGCCGATGGGGCCCATTTGGGGGCCGGCGTATATGAGCAGGGCAATGTTGCGCTAAGCGATGAAATTGGTCATGGCGGCGATGTTTTCGTGACCTGGGAGCGGGGCGCCTGGCAGCTGGAGCTGACCGGCTTTGTGAATGATTTCACCAATTACATCATTTTTCAGCCCACCGGCGAAGTGGATGCGGCTTCGGGCTACGATATTTATAGCTATGCCGAAGGGAAGGCCCGTTTGTACGGCAACGAGTTTCAGGCCAACTGGCAGGCCAGTCGCGCTTTGTCGTGGCAGACCAGCATCGACTGGGTGCGGGGTCGAAGGGTTTTTGATAAAAGTCCCAACGAGAATCTGCCCTTCATTCCGCCCCTGCGCTGGCGCAATGCGCTGGAGTACGACTTTGGTCGCACCTGGATGGGCGCCCAGCTGATGTTGGTGCGCCAACAGGATCAGGTGGCTCCCGGAGAGGCGGTGACCGATGGTTATGCGCTTGTCGGACTTCAAGCCGGATACCGTGTGAACGGACGGGGACGCCAAACTCTGATTCTTCGTGTGGAGAACCTCTTTGATACGGCCTACCGCGATCACCTGAGTCGCATCGAGGACCGCAACTTTGTAATGCCGGGTCGCAACTTCAACCTCAGTTGGCGCTGGTTCTTTTAATGAATCACAGTCTTCTTGCTTTCATTGTTGCCCCGTATCACCGGAAAATACATCAGCTCGGCATAGGCCGGGTTCAGATTGAAAGTCCCAAACAATAATGCGCTTCTTTTGAAACGCATTATTGTTTTTTGATACGGAGAGCCTATTATTAATAGACCGTTTGTTTGCTCAACTTAGTTGTCTGCTTAATTTGAGAGATGCTTTCATAATGACCGACAGTATGATTACCAAGCCAATATTTCCAGCCAAAAATGCGAGGTCGTTAAGTTGTAAAAGTACAAAAAGAAAACTGTACATAAGTATCAGGAGTCCCGTTACCCATGAAGTTAGGCGGAGGTTTTGCAGCAATCCATAGGCAAACAAGCTTATAATTGAAATATTAGCTGTGGAGGCGATTACATAGGCAATGTCGAATCCCGTATGTTCGCTTAGAGCAGTTAGTAATGAAAAAAAGAGAATCAGAGCCAGTCCAACCAGAAGATACTGAAAAAGGTGCACATTTTTATTGTAAATCAGTTCTATGAATAAGAATACCAGTAAGGTCAAGACAATAAACAGGATGCCGTATTTGGCTGATCTCATCGCTTTCTGGTAATGGTTTACAGGGAGATACAGGTCAACACCCAGGGAGTGCTCCCATACGTCAAATCTAGCTCCTTGCCAGTATTGAGGAAAATTCCTATTTAAATGAGTGAGTTGCCAATGAGCAGTAAATCCATTTTCCGAAACATCTCTTGTAAGCGGTAATAGGTTGCCGCTGAAACTTGGATTGGTCCATGAAGAAGCAATGTCAATTTTGCTGTCTTGTCCCAACGGCAATATGGTAAAGGTTTTAGATCCGCTTAGCTCCAATTGGATGTCAAAAGGAATGTTTTTATTCAAATCGTAAACTGTCAAGGGGGTTTTTATACTGAAACCTGTTTTGGTAATGGCTTTTGTATGCATTCCAGACTCTGGTTCAATGGATTTGTTGTCCCATTTAATTTTTATATCCCCTCTAATGCCTCTGGTGTCGCTAACTCCAAAGGTAACCACTGCTTTACTCCAATCGGGTGTTCCAACGATTTCTTCCGGATTTATATCGAACTTGAATTGTCCGGTAATCTCTGATATTGAAGTGTAGACAGCTGTTTTATAAATACCCCGGTATCTGATCTCTGGATTTATTTTGGTGGAAATATTTAAATTGTAGGGCATAATGTGGAGCCAGTCTTTCTGAACAATCAAATTTCCATTTTTGTCAACAACCGATTTTTTTGTCGGAATGTTTAATATGGGGCCTGCCAACACTTGGGCATGTCCCCATTGGGCAGAAATTTCATTTTCTACTTCTAAGGACGTTGATTCCCTTTCGGCAATAACGCTCTTTATCATAGATAAGGGAATAAGCAGCAATAAAGCTATGATTCCGATAATTGTCAGTTTAAAGGTTAATGAGTTAACCCAGGGGGTTTTTGGGAGATTTTTTGTTTCCATGATTTCTTGTTTTAAAAGTACTTTTTTTTTCAAAGTAAAAAAATAAAAAAATTATTGATGATTAGTTTTGCTAATGTACATTTTTGTCAGGGCTTTTAAGCAGTTTTTCAAGTGCGTTGATATGTGAAGAAAATTGCTTTTTCCCATCTCCAGTAAGGGTATAAGAGGTATTTGGTTTTTTGCCAATGAACTGTTTATGAACTGCAATAATCCCAGCTTTTTCCAGCCCTTTTAAATGACTGGCCAGATTTCCGTCGGTAACTCCGAGTAAATCTTTGAGGGTGTTGAATTCAACTCCCTCGTTCACCATTAGGGCGCTCATTATTCCCAGGCGAACACGGTTGTCGAAATTTTTGTTAAGTCCCTCAATGATTGTTTTCATGGTGATTGTTTTTCTGCCTGGTGAAGGATTCTTGTTTACAGCATGGCTGAAGAATAGGTTTACGCTTTTCTGTCGTACTTAAAATACATAGCTACGCCATAAATGATGTGGACCACTCCAAAGCCAAGAGTCCATAGCAATAAGCCATAATTATGAAAGAAGGTGGCCAATAAACCAAGAGACATCTGCGTATAGGCCAAAGCGCTTATGTTTTGCATCGAGTACTTGCTGGCGTTGAGCAGCGCCAGACCATAAAACAGCAGCATGGATGCGGCTACTAGTTTGAAGTAGCCATGGTATACCAGCAGTAGGCAAAAAGCTCCTCCGACCGAGAGGACCGAGAATAGGCTCCAAACCATCTTTTGTGCTGAAGGGGTCCAAAACTTTTGGTTTCTTTTTTTGCTGTTACGATAACAAAGATACCAGGAAGATAGTAGAGCCCCGGAAAGAACAAATAGGGCATTCAGTAACATGCCTGATCGTAAATGATCATTTTGTCCATAATTTACCACTTGAATAAATTCATTGTATTTGACGGTCCCTCCCTTCAAAATAATAAAGTAGGCAATGGCGGCTCCTGCCAGGGCAAAGCTGCCAACAGCTATGCCGGAAAGACCACTTAGAGATAGGAATTTGGACGAAGCCTCCATCATTTGACGGATGTGCTTTAAATCTTCCGAAGGGTTGCTTTTTGTTGTCATCTTAAAAGAACTTTGAAAAACAAAGCTCGTTAAAGATTTTTAGAATAGCAATTTTTATTGACTCTGCTTGCAAAAAAAAATCGTTTTATTCCCTGGTCCTAACTAATTAGTTGGAAATGCTATAAAACTGAAATTTTGGCTTATTTTTGCCCTCTTGTGTGCCGGTCCAAAATGGGAGGGTGCACATTTTGTTTGCTATTTAATAAAAAACAAGATAAAAGTTACAGCATTATGGCTCAGGAAGACGTTTTTAAGAAATTGGTGGCCCATTGCAAGGAATATGGGTTTGTGTTCCAAAGCAGTGAGATTTACGACGGTCTGGGTGCCGTTTACGATTATGGCCAGAATGGCGTGGAGTTGAAAAACAACATCAAGAAGTACTGGTGGGATTCGATGGTCTTGCTGAACGACAATGTGGTGGGACTCGATTCGGCCATTTTTATGCATCCCACGGTGTGGAAGGCTTCGGGTCACGTGGATGCCTTCAACGATCCATTGATCGACAACAAGGACAGCAAGAAGCGTTACCGTGCCGATGTGCTGATTGAGGACCTGATGGCCAAGTACGATGCCAAGGTCGATAAGGAGGTGGAGAAAGCCGCCAAGAGGTTTGGCGAGAGTTTTGACGAGGCCATGTTTCGGGAAACCAATCCCCGCGTTCAGGAGAACCTGGCCAAAAAGGACGAAATTCATCAGCGCTTCGTAAAGGCTTTGAACGACAACGATTTGGCAGAGCTGCGTCAAATTATTATCGACTACGAGGTGGTTTGTCCCATCAGCGGCACCAAAAACTGGACCGATGTGCGGCAATTTAACCTGATGTTTGCCACCGAAATGGGCTCTACCGCTGATGGTGCCCTCAAGGTGTATTTGCGCCCCGAAACGGCGCAGGGCATCTTTGTGAATTTTCTGAATGTGCAGAAAACCGGTCGTATGAAGCTTCCTTTTGGTATTGCCCAAATCGGAAAGGCCTTCCGCAACGAGATTGTAGCCCGTCAGTTCATCTTCCGTATGCGGGAGTTCGAGCAGATGGAGATGCAATTTTTTGTGGCACCCGGCGAGGAGCTCAACTGGTTTGAAAAATGGAAGGAAACCCGTATGAAATGGCATAAGGCATTGGGCCTGGGCGATCACAAGTACCGTTTTCACGATCACGATAAGCTGGCGCACTACGCCAACGCTGCGACAGACATTGAATACGAGATGCCCTTTGGTTTTAAAGAGGTGGAAGGCATCCACTCACGGACCGATTTTGACTTGTCGCAGCACCAGCAGTTTTCAGGTAAGAAGATTTCCTATTTTGACCCGGAACGCAACGAGAGCTATGTGCCCTATGTGGTGGAGACATCCATTGGGGTGGACCGGATGTTTCTGAGTATTTTGGCCGGTTCTTATTGCGAGGAAGAAGTGCCCGGCAAGGACGGAAAAACAGAATCGCGTGTGGTGTTGAAGTTGCCACCGGTGCTGGCCCCCGTTAAGCTGGCTGTACTGCCCCTGGTTAAGAAGGACGGACTGCCCGAGTTGGCACGCAGCATCGTGGACGATCTTAAGTTCCACTTCAATTGTCAGTACGACGAGAAAGACTCCATCGGAAAACGCTACCGGCGTCAGGATGCTGTGGGTACGCCCTTCTGCGTAACCATTGACCACCAAAGCGCTGAGGACCAGACGGTAACCATTCGCCACCGCGATACTATGGCGCAGGAGCGCGTGAAGATCGCCGATTTGAAGGGCCTGATTATGGAAAAGGTCAGCATGACCGAACTGTTTAAGAAGATGCAGTAGCGCCTTTTCTGGCAAAGATTTAAATCCCCCGGCACCTGCTTTTTAAAGCGGGGCCGGGGTTTTTATTTATAATCTTTCTATCTTTGTAGGTAGGGGGCAGGAGCTTTTCGGCCGCTTTGGTTTTTCTTATCAGATTTTAGCTACGCGTATGAGTATATCCCTCGAGCACGGAATGTTGTTTGTTGCCCTGCTGCTTTTTGTCAGCATACTGGCCGGTAAAACCTCTTACCGACTCGGTATTCCCACCTTGTTGTTGTTTTTGGCCATTGGCGTGGTAGTGGGGTCTGAGGGACTGGGTTACATCGATTTTAACGATCCGCAACTGGCACAAACGCTGGGGATAATCTCACTCAATTACATTCTTTTTTCGGGAGGTTTCGATACCCGCTGGAAAAGCATTCGTCCCGTGATAGGAAAGGGCGTGGTGCTTTCTACCCTGGGCGTATTGCTCACGGCAGGCCTGGTGGCCCTTGTCGTTTGGTATTTCACCAGTTTTACCTGGCTGGAAGCCTTGTTGCTGGGCGCCATCGTGTCGTCGACCGATGCGGCAGCCGTATTTTCCATTCTGCGTTCCAAAAGTGTCAACCTAAAGGGACAGATAAGGCCCACGCTGGAGTTGGAAAGCGGAAGCAACGACCCCATGGCCTATTTCCTGACCGTTTCTTTGCTCTCGGTAATGCAAGCGCCCGACGGCTCCTTGTGGTCCATCATCCCCCTCTTTTTCTTGCAATTTTCGGTGGGCGCCCTATTGGGCTTTGGTATGGGCAAGCTGGGGCAGGTGGTCATCAACCGCATTAAACTCGATTACGATGGCCTTTATCCGGTGCTGGTGTTGGCTCTTGTAATACTTACCTTTTCGGTGACCCAGTTGCTGAATGGCAACGGATTTCTGGCGGTGTACATTTGTGGGGTTTTTCTGGGCAACCGCGAACTTATCCACAAAAAGACCCTCATTAAATTTTTCGACGGCGTGGCCTGGCTCATGCAAATCATCCTGTTTTTAACCCTGGGTATGTTGGTGTATCCTTCTCAGATGGTGCCCCTGCTGGTCCCCGGAGTGCTGATTTCCCTGTTTTTAATCTTTGTGGCGCGTCCGGCAGCAGTCATGGTATCGCTGAGCTTTTTTAAGATGCACCAGCGCGATCGGCTTTTCATTTCATGGGTGGGCCTAAGGGGAGCCGTGCCCATCGTGTTTGCCACCTATCCCATGTTGATTGGTATTGAGAAGGCCCCGGTCATCTTCAACCTGGTGTTCTTTATCACCGTTTTCTCGGTGCTGATACAGGGCACGACCCTGCCCATTGTGTCGCGTTGGTTGCGGGTGGCCCTGCCGCACAAGCTGCGAAGGCGCACCCCGGTAGACATTGAGCTGTCCGACAGTGTAAAATCAGAAATTGTTGAAGTGGATGTGGCCATGGACAGTCCCGCAGTCAACAAAAAGATTGTGGACCTTAAATTTCCCAAAACAGCGCTCATTGTTATGATTAACCGCGACGGTAAGTACCTTACGCCCAATGGCAATACGGTGCTTCAGCCAAACGATAAGTTGATGGTTTTGGCCGAAACCAGGGAGAGTCTTTCCGAGGCCCTGGAGCAGGTTTGCACCCTGCCCATGGAGGACTAAATCAGCCACTTGCGGCCTTCCGGACAATTCCGGCACATCTCCATTTGGGCTTTGTTGGTCAGTACCTGTGTGCGGAAACCCTGCATCTTTTTGCCCTTCCACAATTCGGGCAGCGGCACTTGCCGGATGTTCCCAGGTGAATAATCCAAATCCTTATCGTAGCAGCACGGGGCTGCCTGTCCGTCCCACGACACCACTGCCGAACTCCATTGCTTGTAGCAGTGCTTGTACATTTTGCCTTTCATTTGCAGGCGCCCGTCCACCATTTTGTAGCGCGAGTAGCGCTGATTTTCAGGCGGTGCCACCTCCTGATTGCCAAAATCGTAAAACTGAGCCGATTTCAGTTGCAGGCGATCTACGCCCTGCGCTTTGCACCAGCGTTTGAGTGCGGGAATTTCGTGCTCGTTGTGGGCAAAGACAAGAAACTGGACGCAAAGAATAGGGCTGTGCTTTTTCAAGGCCTTGCGTCGTTCTAAAAAGGTGCGAATACCTTCCTGCACCTTAAGCAGATCGCCCCCTTTGCGGTAGCGCGCATAAGATTCCGGCGTAAGTCCGTCCACCGAAACAATCAACTGGCCCAGTCCGCCCAAAATCAATTCGTCGCAACGCCGGGGCGTCAGGAGCAATCCGTTGGTACTCATCGAGGTAAAAATTCGGCGTTCTGTGGCCAGTTGCACCATTTTATCCAGCTGCCGATTGAGTAGGGGCTCGCCCTGAAAATAGAGGTTCAGAAAACTGAGTGGGGTTCCGGCCTGGTCGAGCAGCTCTTTCAGGATCCCTGGTGTCATCATACCTGCTTTGCGCGTGAGTACGCCGGCGCCTACGGGGCACTCGGGACATTGCAAATTGCATTGCCCGGAGGGCTCCACCGAAAGGGCCCAGGGCTGCCCCCAGGCCAGGGGCCGCCTCAGCAGGCGGGAGACAAAAAAGCTGCTCAGTAGCGCCAGTATGTTGACCAGTCGCCCCACCTTAAAAAGGCCCAGCAAGTGGCGGTAAAAATAGAGTTGTTGACGGTGTGAAATCCACATAAGTGCTCGCTTTATGGCCCTAAAATAAACTATTTGGCCCGAACAGGCCGAGCCCTCCGTCAAAAATCCGAAGCTCGTGGAACAAACTATCTGTTAACAAAGTGTTATATTTGCAGCATTGCCCATAAAGAGAACATTGAACAGGAATGGAAGAAGCCGCATATCCCCTTCTGGAACAAATAGATACCCCCTTTGATCTGAGAAAACTTCCGGAGGAGAAGTTGCTTCAGGTATGTGGGGAGTTGCGCGACTTCATCATCGATGCGGTATCCTGCAACCCGGCTCACTTTGGTGCCAGTCTTGGTGTGGTGGAACTGACTGTGGCCTTGCATTACGTGCTCAATACGCCCGAAGACAAAATTATTTGGGATGTGGGACACCAGGCTTACGGGCATAAAATTCTCACCGATCGGCGCAAGCTGTTCCACACCAACCGTAAGTACGGTGGTTTGAGTGGCTTTCCCAATATTTTTGAGAGTCCCTACGATGCTTTTGGGGTGGGGCACAGTTCTACCAGCATTTCGGCAGCGCTGGGTATGGCTACCGCTTACAAGCGTCAGGGATTATCGCAGCGTCAGGTCGTGGCCGTAATTGGCGACGGCTCCATGTCGGCCGGTCTCGCCTTTGAGGGACTCAACAACCTGGCGGCTTCGGGCGCCAATGTGCTGGTGATTTTGAACGACAACAACATGGCCATTGATCCCAATGTGGGGGGACTCAGTGAGTACCTGGTAGATATCGCCACGAGTCGCACCTACAATAAGGTGCGCAAGGAGTTGTTCGGAGGCCTGTCCAAATTGAAACTGGCGGGTCCGCGTTCCAAGGAGATGATTGTCAAAATCAACAACAGCATAAAGAATCTGTTGACGCGGCAGACCAATATCTTTGAGGGACTGAACATTCGTTATTTTGGTCCGGTTGACGGGCACGATATTGCGCACTTGACCAGTGTGCTGAGCGACTTAAAGCACATTCCCGGTCCCAAAGTGTTGCACGTAATTACCAAAAAGGGCAAGGGTTTTAAACTGGCGGAGGAGAACCAAACAGCCTGGCATGCCCCAAGTGGTAAATTTGATCGGCAAACCGGATTGATAAAGGAGGAGGCATCCGGGCAACCCAAACCACCCCGTTTTCAGGATGTTTTCGGTCTTACCCTGGTGGAACTGGCCCGGGAAAATGAGAAAATTGTAGGCATAACGCCTGCCATGCCTACAGGTTGCAGTCTCAATTTGATGATGGCAGAAATGCCCGACCGGGCATTTGATGTGGGCATTGCCGAACAGCATGCGGTAACTTTTTCGGCCGGACTGGCCATTGCCGGTATGCTGCCCTTTTGCAACATCTATTCTTCCTTTATGCAGCGCGCCTACGATCAGGTGATTCACGATGTGGCGTTGCAAAAGCTGAATGTGGTTTTTTGTCTCGACCGGGCCGGACTGGTAGGGGCCGACGGGGCTACCCACCACGGGGTGTACGACCTGGCTTTTTTACGGTCGGTACCCAACCTGGTGGTTGCTTCGCCCATGGATGAGGTGGAATTGCGCAATTTAATGTACACGGCCCAGTTGCCCGATCAGGGGCCTTTTGCCATTCGTTACCCACGGGGCGTGGGTTCGTTGGTCGATTGGCAGCAGCCCTTTGAGGCCTTGCCGGTGGGTAAGGGGCGCTGTCTCCGAAAAGGAAGCGGCGTAGCCGTTTTAAGTATTGGTCCCCTTGGGGCCAAAATGGCACGGGTTTGCGAGCAGCTGGCCGAAGCCGGGATGAATGCAGGGCACTACGATGTGCGCTTTGTAAAGCCCCTCGACGAGGACCTGCTGCATGAGGTCTTCCAAACTTATGCCAAGGTGCTTACCGTGGAGGACGGGACCATTGTGGGGGGACTGGGTTCCGCGGTGGCTGAGTTTATGGCGGATCATAATTACCAGGGCGTGGAGCTGCGTCGTATGGGGGTGCCCGACCGCTTTGTAGATCATGGTACCCAAATGGAGTTGTTTCGGGAGGTGGGCCTCGATATGGAGACTATTCGCCGAACCCTGGAGCAGCTTTTCTCTGAGCTATAGTATCTTTTCGAAGGCAGGCAGTCGGATGATGAAGGTGGCGCCTTCGTGTTTTTGAGATTGCAGCTCGATTTGACCTCCCATAGCTTCGGTAAGGGTTTTGCAGAGGGTGAGCCCCAGGCCGGTTCCGCCATAGCGCTTGGATCGGGATTCATCTTCCTGCCGGAAGGCTTCAAAGACTTCTTTCTGTTTATGCGCAGAAATGCCAATGCCTGTGTCGCGTACAAAAAGATGAACCTCCTGGCCTTCCTTGGTATAGCCCATGGTTATGCTGCCTTTCTCGGTAAATTTTATGGCGTTGTTCAAGAGGTGTTTCAAGACCTGTTGCAAACGTTCGTAATCGGCCAATACTACGGTCTCCGTCGTCAGTTTTTCGGGCAGTTCCAGTCTGAGCTCCAAGTCTTGTCGCGAGGTCTTCCAGAGTCGGTTGCGGTAGTGGTGAAAGAGCAGTTCCAGAAGGTCGTCAACGACGATGGTGGTGGACTTGATCTCGAGCAGACCGCTTTCAATTTTGGAAATATCGATGACGTTGTTGATGATTTCGACAAGGTCTTCGGAGCTGGTGTTGATGGTGTGGATGAATTCGTTTTTCATGGCCTCGTGCAGGCCTTCCTGTCCCAATAGGTTCGAAAAGCCCACAATGGCATTGAGGGGAGTGCGTATTTCGTGACTCATATTGGCCAGAAAGGCCGATTTAAGCCGGTCGGCTTTTTCGGCTTTTTCCTTAGCCTGCACCAATTCCTTCTCGGTTTGTTTGCGCCGGGTAATGTCGTGGAGACTAAAATAATAGTGCACGCCATCCTTAAGGTCTATCTTGCTGGCGTTGACCTCTACCTGTACCAATCTGCCACTGGCGGTCCGCACCACCTGGTCGCCCTTGTAGTTCTCGCCCTGGTCAAGCTTTTGAAGCAGATGCAGATAGGTTTTGAGTCCACGGTAGCCCCCCAACAGCTTTGTTGGGTTCTGTTTCAAAAGGTCTTGGTGCCGGTAGCCGGAGAGCCGGCAGGCGGCTTCATTGCTGTAAATCAATTCGCGCCTGCAGTTGACAATGAGCACGGCATCCACGCTGGCGTCAAGTATTTTTTGGTGGCGTTCCTCGTTAACCTTCAGGTCTTCTTCGTAACGCCTCATTTGCGTCAGATCCTGGGCAATGAGCAGAATCAGTCCTTTTTGATGAAACCCGGTCCCCGGGATGCCGGTAAGTCTGACATAGAGGGGTTGTCCGGCTCTGTTGTGTAGGGCAACGTCAATATCGGCGCTGCCGGTCTGTACAATTTCTTCGTAAAAAGCATGTATGCTGCCGAGGTCCTCCTTGTCCTGCTGATAGAGTTTGGACAGATGCAGGCCCATTAATTCTTCCCGCTCGTAGCCCAGGGTTTGAATAATATGGTCGTTCAGATAATGAATCACACGGTCCTTCACCAGCAAAATACCAATGGGGGCAGTTTTGATGATGCTGTTGAGGAAGTATTCCTTCTCTGCCAGTTGCTGATTGATGCGCAGTATTTTATTGTGACTCTTGCGGTTGTTGTCCTCGGTCTGCTGATGATCAATTTGTCGCGCCAGCATGCTGCCGATGGTGGCCATCAGTTGGTGGTCGATTTCGGGATTGGGACGCTCCTTCCGCCATTGGGCAAGGATTAATCCGTTGGGAAAGCCTTGTGTTTGGATCCCGAAAACGAGGCCGTTTTCGGGACAGAGTCCATACGAACTGTGCAGATTTCGCTTCTCTTCGGTGATCTGCAGTTGGAAACTGGCGGGATCGGGCAGAATGGGAAAGGGGAAGGGGTCCGGGAGTTCCAGTTTTTCGGGCAGGGCAGCTGTACAGAAATCCGATTTTCCCGCGCAGGCCGTGAGTAAAAAGGTGTCGCGACTGAAGGGGGCACTCTGGTATATGGCCAGGGCATCCATCTGCCAGGTGTCGGCCATGCGTTGGGCAATCGAGAAGAAAATGTTTTGGAGCGATTCTCTACTATTGAGTAAGGTGGCTGTATCCAATAAAAACTGTTGCTTTTGTAAGGATTGACGCAGTTGACGGATTGAGGCGTTTTGCTGAAAGGCAGCGCTGATTAAGCGGGAAACGGTCGTCAGTAACAGCCGCTCCTTTTCCTGCCACATTCGCCGGGTCCCGCACTGGTCAAAACCAACAAATCCTCTTATCCGACGGCCTGTATGGAGCGGAAAAACCAAAATGGAACAAATGTCCTGGGCCTTAAGAATGTCCACCAGGTCGCCGGGCAATTCTGTCTCGATGTCTGCAGCCTCGATATAGCCGGGCGACTGCAGCAAATCCAGCCAGGAAGGGACCCCACTGTAGGCAACGCTTTGCAAATAATGTCGTTGCGAGGTCCAGCCCGGATGACACCACTCATAAGTATTGCTGCAGCTGCTGTCGTCGGCACTGTTCTCAAAAATGTAAACCCGGCTTACGGCAGTATGCTTGCCCAGATGTTCCAGGGTATTATTGATGCGGTCTTCAAAAGGGAGTTCGCTGCTGAGTATCGAGGAAATTTCGAGGGGCAGATAGTGTGCAGCCTCTTCTTCAGGATGCAGCCGAACGCCCAGTCCGGGTACTTCCGTCTGGGCCTTTGTTTTGTTTATTCCTGGTACGGCTCTATCACACATCCTATCCTATCCGCTGTTTTATAAGTCAAAGATAAATAGTTTTTTATACCCTTCATGGCGTTTTTGACCACCGTTGCTTTTGGCACGACCAAAGTCTGCATTTTGTTTGTTGACTGTCCCCAAGCTCCTGTGCCGTGGCGCCCCATCATAAATAATGCCCGGGCTTTTGTTGTTCGCAGTCCGAAATTACTTATTTTTGAGGGTGTTTTGTTTCATACTATGGGAAATACTATGGAGGGCATAGTCATTAAAGCCACCGGCAGTTGGTTCATGGTCAGGAATGACCAGGGCGGCACGGTGCCTTGTCGCCTCAAAGGCAAACTGCGCCTGGAGGAATTAAAAAGTACCAGTCCCGTAGCCGTTGGCGACCGGGTAGATTATGCATTGGAGGAAAAGGGTGATGAAGGCCTGATTGTGGCCATTCTGCCGCGTAAGAATTTCATCGTCCGTAAAGCCACCAACCTGTCGAAACAAACCCATATTTTGGCGGCCAATATTGATCAGACTGTCTTGCTGGTGACCATCAATTATCCCATAACCACCACTGTGTTTATCGATCGCTTTCTGGCCTCGGCCGAGGCCTACAGTATACCGGTACATTTGGTTTTTAATAAGGTGGACCGCTACGACCAGCTGCACATACAGCAGCTCGAGGACTTGCGGCAAATGTATGAAGGTATCGGATATCAGACCCTGGCTGTTTCGGCCCGGCACCAGGAGGATTTGAGTCACATCAAAGCACTTTTGAAAGACAGGACCACCTTAATTGCCGGGCATTCGGGGGTGGGCAAAAGCACCCTGGTGAACCGTTTGGAACCCGGACTCAAATTGAAAACCCGCGACATTTCGGCTGCGCACCACACCGGAACGCACACCACCACCTTTGCGGAGATGCATCCCTTCTCCTTTGGTGGCTTTGTTATCGATACCCCTGGCATTCGGGGGTTTGGACTGATTCAGATGGAGAAGGAGGAACTTTCTCATTACTTCAGAGAAATTTTTGCAGCCTCCTCTGCCTGTCAATTCAACAATTGCACCCATTTGCACGAACCCGGCTGTGCCGTTAAAGAGCAGGTGAGCGAAGGAAACATTGCGGAGTCGCGTTACAACAGTTATGTAAGCATTATGCTTCAAAAGGACGAAAAGTACCGCTGATTATGCAGCTCTACCATCTGAAAAAGCGCTGGAAATTCTTTCTCTTTATTGGGGCCGCCCTCATTAGTTTGTTTTCCCTATGGTACACCAATCGACTGGTGGCCGAACTTAAGCTGGAAGAGCAAAAGAAGATGGAGCTGTGGGCCGAAGCCAGCCGTCAGCTGGCTTTGGAGGAGGTGGACCATGGCGAGGCCATGGCCTTGATCCTCGAGATCTTACGCAACAACACCACGGTACCTGTCATTTTAACGGACGACCTCGACCAGATCGTCTTTCACCGGAACATTCCGCTTTCGAGGAAGGAGGAGGGACTTCAGCTGCAACGTATGCTCGATAAAATGAAGCGCTACAAGGAGCCCATCCCGGTTCAGCTGGGACCAGACGATTTTCAATACCTCTATTATTACGATTCGACCCTCCTTATTAAGTTGCAGTGGTTTCCGCTGGTACAGCTGGCAGTAGTTTTTGTGTTTATGCTGGTGGCTTACGTAGCTTTTAGCGCCACACGTCGCAGAGAACAGGATCAGGTATGGGTAGGCATGGCGCGTGAAACAGCCCATCAATTGGGTACCCCCACCACTTCGCTTCTGGGCTGGATGGATGTGTTGCAAATGAAGGAGGTCGATGAGGAACTGGTGGGCGAGATGCGTAAGGACATTGAGCGCTTGCAGACCATTACCGCTCGTTTTTCAAAGATTGGCTCCAGGCCCGAACTGAGTCCGGTTGCCTTGTCTCAAGTGCTCAGGGATATGGTTGGCTACCTGCGCAGGCGCAGCTCAACCCTGGTGCAGTTTGAGCTGGAATTGCCCCGGGAGGAGGAGCTGGAGCTGCCTTTGAGTCGTCCCCTGTTCGAATGGGTTATTGAGAATTTGTGCAAGAACGCCATCGACGCCATTGAAGGGGAGGGTCACATTTTGTTGAAAGTGCAGCGCCAAAAAGACAAAGTGCTTATAGATGTCAGCGACAACGGTAAGGGCATGAGTCGTGCCGTGCTTAAAACCATTTTTAAGCCGGGTTACAGTACCAAGCTGCGTGGCTGGGGGTTGGGACTCACCCTCAGCAAGCGCATTGTAGAACAGTATCATGGGGGACAATTAACCGTTCTGCATACCGCGCCTGGTAAGGGTTGTACCTTTCGCATTGTGTTGCCCGGGGCACATTCTTTATAAAAATTACGCCTTTTTTTTCGCGACGTCTTTTATTTTTATAACTTTGCACAGTTTTTACTGAGGGTGACGTGAGAAAGCTGAAAGAATACAGTATTGAATTTAAGGGACTTAAAGATGGTGTTCACCATTTTGAATTCCTTGTGGATGCTGCTTTTTTCGGGCTTTTTGAAAACGCCCTTTATGAAGATGCGCAGACAAAGGTGCAGGTCAATCTGACCAAAAGTCAGCAAATGCTGATTTTGGATTTCAGTATGGAAGGCAGTATTGTCTCGCTTTGTGATTATTGCCTGGAGCCGCTGAACGTTGCGGTAGATCATGAGAGCAGGATTTATGTGAAGTTTGGGAGCGATTACGATGAACCATCGGAAGACATTGTGGTTTTGCCCCGGGATGAGCATGCGCTCAACGTGGCCCAGTTGATTTATGATTTGCTGGTTACCTCGCTGCCCATAAAGCACGTACATCCGATTGACGAAAGTGGCCGGCGCAGTTGTAACCCCGAAATGGTTCAAAAGCTTTCGGAGTATCTGGTAGAAGATGCCGGGGAAGCCGATGACGATACGGACAGTGATCCGAGATGGGACGAGTTGAAAAAGTTAATTGATAAACACAAGTAAAGAGGTTGAAAAATGGCACATCCTAAAAGAAAAACATCAAAGACCAGAAGAGACAAGAGAAGAACACACTATAAGGCTGCAGTTCCTGCCCTGGGTGTTTGTTCCAATTGTGGCACTTCTGTAAAGCTGCATACCGTTTGTGGCGAGTGTGGCTATTACAGAGGAAAACTGGCTGTAGAGAAAGAAGTTACTGCATAGTATTCCTTTGTTCATTGAGCAAAATAAGTAAGGGGCTGTCTTTTCGACAGCCCCTTACTTGTAAGTCCTTATAGGAGATTCGTGCAGCATTTGGGGTGTCCGCCCCAATTTCTTTTTATAACTTTGTACTACCATTAAACCATATTTAAGTAAATTCATAGCTTACCATGTTGTTTTTCTGGCGGGGAACAACACAAACCACTAAAGAATGAAGAAAGTTAATGCAGTGATAACCGCCGTGGGCGGTTATGCGCCTGATTACATCCTCGACAATCAGGAGTTGAGTCGGATGGTAGAGACTTCCGACGAATGGATCATGACTCGTGTTGGCATCAAGGAACGCCACATTTTGAAAGGCGAAGGCCTGGGTCCCTCTGACATGGCTGTAGAAGCCGTCCGCCAGATTTTTGAAAAGACCGGGACCCGCCCTGAGGAAATCGATCTTATTGTTTTTGCCACGGTGACCCCCGATCACGTTTTTCCGGCCACCGCCAACATTCTGGCCGATAAGCTCGACATCCGCAATGCCCATGGTTTTGATTTGAACGCCGGTTGCTCCGGCTTTTTATATGCCCTGGATACTGCTTCCAAGTTTATTGAAAGTGGGGCCAAGAAGAAAGTACTGGTGGTAGGTGCCGACAAAATGAGCTCCATAGTGGATTACACCGACCGGACCACCTGTGTGCTCTTTGGGGATGCGGCAGGCGCCGTTCTGTTGGAGCCCGGGGAAGAAGAAGGCTATGGCGTCATCGACAGCATTCTGAAAAGCGATGGCTTTGGCCGCAAGTATCTGAAGATGGAAGCCGGCGGCTCCATCAATCCCCCCTCTCATGAAACCATCGATGCCCGTCAGCACTTTATTTATCAGGATGGTCGGCACGTATTCAAGCATGCCGTTTCCAACATGGCCGATGTGGCCGTGGAAATGATGCAAAAGCACAACATCAGCAATAAAGAGTTGGCCTGGCTGGTGCCCCACCAGGCCAATATGCGCATTATTGAAGCTACGGCTGAGCGCATGGGGCTCGACAAGAGTCAGGTAATGATCAACATTCAGCGTTACGGCAATACTACGGCTGCTACCTTGCCACTGTGTTTGTGGGAGTGGGAGAAGCAGTTGAAGAAGGGCGATAACATTATTTTGGCGGCTTTTGGGGCTGGGTTTACTTGGGGGGCAGTTCTTTTGCGCTGGGCCTACCAACCAAAATAATCTTGCAGGAGCGCGCCAAATACTGCGTTATGCTCGGCAGAATAATCCTCATTTACGGAAGTAAACTCCGGTTATTCTGCCGTCGCAAGCCTTGTCTTTGCCGCGCTCTGCAAAGATTTGCAGAGGTATCGGTAAACTCCGTTTTCCCCGACTGCGCAAGCCTTGCTGCCCACGGTTAAAGTCCCTTATTCTGCCGTCGCAAGCCTTGTCTTTGCCGCGCTCTGCAAAGATTTGTAGTGGGTGTTAGTAAACTCCGTTTTTGTTAAAAAACCGTACTATGTTTAAGAAGATGGTGGCCATTGAGCCGGTGGGCCTCGTGCCTGAGGCAGAGGACAAGCTGAAAGATTTTGCCGAAGAGTTGGTGATGTATCGGGATATTCCTGCGAGCGATGCCGAAATGGTTCGTCGTATCGGAGATGCCGATGCGGTGCTCCTGAGTTATACCTCCCTTTTGGGCAAGGAGGTTTTGGCTGCCTGCCCCAATGTGGAATACATCGGCATGTGCTGCTCGCTTTACAGTCCCGAAAGCGCCAATGTGGACATTCGCTATGCACAGAGCCGGGGCATTACCGTAACGGGCATCCGCGACTATGGCGACGAAGGGGTGGTAGAGTACGTGTTGAGTGAGTTGATACGCTGTCTCCATGGTTTTGGCCGGGAAAAGGATGGCAGTCCCCGCGAGCCCTGGGACGGGGTGCCGCGTGAGCTTACCGGCCTGCAAGTCGGGATCATTGGTCTGGGCAAGCTCGGGGGAATGATTGCCGATGCTCTGCACTTTCTGGGTGCCGATATCAGCTATTTTTCGCGCAGTGCAAAGCCCTGGGCCGGGGAGAAAGGCTATCGCTTTTTGCCCTTACAGGAAGTGCTGCGTGGAAGCGAGGTGGTGATCTGCTGTCTCAATAAGCATACCGTGCTGCTGGATGCCGCTGCTTTTGAAGCGCTGGGACAGCGAAAAATTTTATTTAATGTAGGCCTGTCTCCCGCCTGGGAAGCCGCTCCCTTTCAGCAGTGGCTGGAGGGCGACAACCGGGTTTATTGTGATTCGGAGGGGGCCCTGGGCGAAAAAGCCTTGTTGAGCCACCCCCGTGTTCACTGCATGTCGGTCTCCTCTGGTCGCACCCGCCAGGCCTTCGAGCGCCTGAGTCGGAAAGTGCTCGATAATTTAGCCGAATACCAAGGGTGAGGTGAGGCCCTGAAGGGTGCTGACCACGCTCCATCCGGCAATTTCGGCGGTGGCGCTGTACACGTCGATCACCGCCTTAACTTGCTCATTAACAATCTCCACCCTTTGAGTGTCGCCCTTGAATCCGGGCGTAGATTGAATGGTGACTTGCATCTTATCGGGACCCACTGAGGCGAGCGAAGCCGCTACCGCTACATTAATGCGGGTAGGAAAGAGGCCAATGGCCTCACTGGCCGTACCGCTGAAAACCGTCTCGGCCTGCTGCTGCAGCTCCTCCCGGTAAACAGGGGTGTTTTTTAAAGCTCCCGGCCCCTTTTCATTGAAGAAAGTGGCTTTTGCACCACCCATAAGTGCAGCGGTACGCAGCACATCAAACCCACCGGTCGCACCGGAAACCAAATGAACCCGGGCGCCGCCCTGCTTAGCTGTCGCCTTTACTTTTTCCAGGAATTCCGGATCGGCCAGGGCGCCAATCGATAAAGTAACCAGCGATATTCCGGCACTGAGGGCCGGGAGCGCCAGTTCACGCAGGGCCGTGGGGGAGGCGGCCTCAACAATATAGTCGGGTTGCAGCGCCAGCAACTCCTCCTGGGAGCTGCACGAGCGACAGGCCCGCTTGCTGCCCCCCTGGTTGTAGGTCTGGGTCAGTCCTTCACTTTTATCCTTGCTTCTGGAGCAAATACCCAGCAATTCCATATCGTTCAGTAAGCCCTGGTTAAAGGCCTCCACTACAAGGGCGGACAGCTTGCCTGCTCCTAAAATGCCCAAGGTTAATTTTCTCATCATCACAAATCATTTATGTTTCTGTGTGCAAGTATAAGCACTTTAGTACGATAAACCAATTCAACAAAAGCGTCTAAAGTTTCTTGTTTTTTGCGGACTTTGGTTAAAAAAACAGAAATGTAAGGGGGTATAAAACCAATAAGGAAATAAATCTCTATATTTGCATTGTAATCTTGAGATTACAAAAACCACTAAAAAATGCGACCTCCGGTTGAGCGAGAACCGGATGATTGTGTATACTTGAACTGTCAACCTTACAAACTGAAGCAATGTTCAAATCCGGAAACTGGCAAAACGCGATCGATGTACGTGATTTTGTTTTGAAAAATGTAACACCCTACGACGGGGAAGGAGAATTTTTGTGCGACGCCAGTGCGCGAACCAAGCACCTTTGGCAATTGTGTCTGACTGCCATTTCTGAGGAGCGGGCCAACAACGGGGTGTTGGGAATCGATAATGAGGTGGTATCGGGCATTACCTCCCACGGTCCCGGCTACATCGATCAGGAGCAAGAGTTGATCGTCGGCTTGCAGACCGATCAGTTGCTGAAGCGCGCCATGAAACCCTACGGCGGCATTGCCGTCGTTGAAAAAGCCTGCCAGGAGCATGGACTGGAAGTGTCCGACCGCGTAAAAGACATCTTTAACAACTATGCAAAGACCCACAACGATGGGGTTTTTGATGTATATACCCCTGAAATTCGTCTGTTTCGTTCCTTAGGGATCTTGACCGGACTGCCCGATAATTATGCCCGTGGTCGCATCATTGGCGATTACCGACGCGTGGCCCTCTACGGTACCGATCGCCTGATCGAAGCCAAGAAGCTGGATATGTTGGGCTTGATTGGTCCCATGACCGACGAGCGCATTCGTCTCCGCGAAGAAGTGGCCGAACAAATAAAGGCACTGGGACAGTTGCGGGAGCTGGGGGCCATATATGGCTTGGACTTGTCGCGCCCCGCCCAAAGCGCGCAGGAGGCCGTACAGTGGGTTTACCTGTCGTACCTCGCTGCCGTCAAGGAGCAGGATGGTGCCGCCATGTCGCTGGGCAATGTATCTTCCTTTTTGGATATTTATATGGAGCACGATTTGCAACTGGGACTTATTGACGAGAACTATGCCCAGGAACTGATCGACCAGTTTGTGATGAAGCTGCGCATGGTGCGCCATTTGCGCATGGATGCCTACAACGAAATATTTGCCGGCGACCCCACCTGGGTCACCGAAGCCATCGGCGGTCGCCTGGCCGACGGTCGCCACAAGGTAACCAAGACCTCCTTCCGCTTTTTGCAGACGCTGTACAATCTGGGCCCCTCACCCGAGCCCAACATGACCATTCTGTGGTCGAACAGTCTGCCCGAAGGCTTCAAGAAATTCTGTGCCCAGGTATCCATCGACACCTCTTCCATTCAGTACGAGAACGACGACTTGATGCAGTGCACCCGCAACAGCGACGACTACGGCATTGCCTGTTGTGTATCTTTTCAGGAAATCGGCAAACAGATTCAGTTTTTCGGGGCGCGTACCAACCTGGCCAAGACCCTGCTCCTGGCCATCAACGGCGGGCGCTGCGAAATGACCGGAAAACAAGTGCTCCACAACATTCCCGAATTAAAGTCCGACCTCCTCGATTTGGAGGAAGTCATGACCAACTTCCGCCTGGCTATGAAAGAGGTGGGACGGGTGTACAACGACGCCATGAACATCATCCACTACATGCACGACAAGTATTACTACGAGAAAGTGCAAATGGCCCTGGTGGATACCAATCCCAAGGTCAACCTGGCCTACGGGGCGGCGGGACTCAGCATCGTAGCCGATTCTTTGTCGGCCATCAAACACGCAAAAGTGCAGGTGGTGCGTAACGAAGCAGGCATTTCTACCGACTTCAAAATAGAAGGGGACTTTCCCTGCTACGGCAACGACGACGACCGGGTAGATGTTTTTGCTAAGGAAATACCGGCTTACTTCAATAAATTGCTGAAGGAGCTGCCCACCTATAAAAATGCGGAGCCCACCTTGTCCATCCTGACCATTACCTCCAATGTGGTGTATGGCAAAAAGACCGGAGCGACGCCCGACGGGCGCGCCCAGGGCGTGGCCTTTGCACCGGGTGCCAATCCCATGCACGGTCGCGACAAGAGCGGGGCACTGGCGTCTCTGAGCTCGGTCTCCAAAATCGATTATAAAGATTCGCTCGACGGCATTTCCAATACCTTCTCCATCGTTCCCAAAACCCTGGGTGCCGATATGGAGCAGCGCAAGGAAAATCTCGTGTCGATTATGGACGGTTATTTTTCCAAAGATGCCCATCACCTTAACGTGAATGTGCTCAACCGCGAAATGCTGGAAGACGCCATGGAACATCCAGAGAACTACCCCCAGCTGACCATCCGGGTATCGGGCTATGCCGTGAATTTTGTGCGACTGACCCGTGCGCAGCAGCAGGATGTTATTGCACGCAGCTTTTTCGAAACCATATAGGGTTCTTACCATCTTCGGTGCCGGGAGGTCTTGAGCCACCTTCCGGCACCGATTTTTTCACTTAAGCACTTGCCTGTGTTGAATGTACACTCCATAGAGTCGCTGGGCACCTTCGACGGACCCGGCATTCGTTTGGTGTTTTTTTTGCAGGGCTGCAATTTCAAATGCCTCTACTGCGCCAATCCCGACACCATCGCCTTTGAGGGAGGGAATCCCTATGCCACCGAGGACCTGGTGGCCATGGCCCGTCGTCAGCAGCCCTTTTTTGGCAAAAAGGGCGGAATTACCGTTTCAGGCGGTGAGCCGCTGATTCAGGCCAAAGGCCTGATTGAGCTTTTCAAAGCCCTCAAGGAGGCCGGCTTTCATACCTGCATCGATACCAACGGAAGTCTGCTCAACGACGACGTTAAGGAACTGTTGGACTACACCGATTTGGTTTTGCTCGACATTAAGCAGGCGCAGGAAGAACGCCACCGCAAGCTAACTGGACGCTCCAATGCACGCACCCTGGCCTTTGCCGATTATTTGGCGCAAAGGGGCAAGGCGACCTGGATTCGTTACGTGCTGGTGCCCGGCTACTCCGATGCCGAAGAGGATTTGCATGCCCTGGGGCAACGGATTATGGATATGCCCAACATCGAAAAGCTGGAGATACAACCTTATCACAAACTGGGCGTACATAAGTATGCCTCCCTGGGTTGGGCGTACGCCTTGTCGGATGTTCCCGCCAATACAGCGGAGGCCTTGCTTAAAGCCAAAGCCCTTTTCCAGGCCTACGTGCCCGAAGTAGTCATCAATTAAGTCTGCCCTGCAGCATTTCAAAGCAAACCATTATGTCCTTTTCCTCTCCGGCCGAACTGGTTCAGAAAGCCAGCGATACGGCCCTGCATAAAAACAAAAACGGCCTTCGTACCACTTTTATTCTGGCCTTCCTGGCCGGTGCCTACATCGCCCTGGGCGGCTTATTAGCCCTGGTGGTGGGCGGAGGCATCCCCGGTATTGCTGAGGCCAATCCGGGACTGCAAAAACTTTTTATGGGGGCGGTTTTCCCCCTGGGCCTTTTTTTGTGTGTGGTGGCGGGGGCCGACTTGTTTACCGGCAATACGGCCTATTTTGTGCCGCCCCTGTTGTCGGGCAAAATCAGTCTGTGGCGCTTACTGCGCAACTGGGGATGGGTTTACCTGGGCAACTTTGTGGGCGCGCTGTTTGTCGCCTGGTTGTTGGGCTGGCAGACCGGCATTTTTGCTGAGAGTCCCTGGCTCGACAGCCTTATGCACCTGGCGGAGCATAAGACCAGTGCTTCTTTTTGGGTGGTTTTTGCCAAAGGGGTAGGCGCCAACTGGCTGGTGGCCCTTGCCGTGTGGGCCGCCTTTGCTGCCAACGACATTACCGGGAAACTGCTGGCACTTTGGTTTCCGGTCATGGCCTTTGTGGCTATGGGCTTTGAGCACAGCGTGGCCAATATGTTCTTTTTGCCCACCGCCCTTTTTTATGGCTCCGAGGTGGGTTGGTTGTCCTTTTTGGTGAACAATTTATTGCCGGCCACCCTGGGCAACATAGCCGGTGGTGCCTTGCTTACGGGTCTGCTCTACGCCTGGGTGTACCAAAAGTAGTCCGGCTTGGCGTTCCGCCCCGAAAAACTTAATTTTGGGCAGAGCATAAAGAGGCAATATGGCAGATTCTATTCCTTATGAAATGGAGGTGGAGGGCATCGGAAAGGTGTCCTTTCGTCGTCATCCGCGCACTACGCGACTGTCTATTCGCATTAAACCTCTGGAAGGGGTTCAGGTTCTGATGCCGCCTCATGGCACAGTCAATGAAGCGCTGGACTTTGTTCGTCTTAAAAGAGACTGGATTGTTCAGGGGCTTCATCAGATGGCCCGACACGAAGCAGGCCAAACCTTGTTTGACGAGCAGAGTGAATTTAAAACGTGCAGTTTCCAGTTGAAAATTGAAAAAGCCGACCGTGGTGATGTGCGGCTCTTTTTGCACGACGGCGTTTTGCTGGTCCAGTATCCCCAACATCTTCCGGTGCAGCACCCACCCATACAGGAAGCCATTCGTTATGGCATCGAAGAGGCTTTGCGCAAGGCGGCGCACCGCCATTTGCCGACACGCCTGCAACAGCTGGCACAGCAATATGGATTTATTTACCAACGTGTTTTTATAAAAAACCTGAAGAGTCGCTGGGGCAGTTGTTCCGGCGTCAACAACATCAACCTGAACCTGCACCTGATGCGCTTGCCGGAGGCCCTGATCGACTATGTGCTTTTGCATGAGCTCTGTCACACCCGGGAGAAGAACCACGGGCCCCGGTTTTGGGCGCTGCTCGACCGTTGTACCGGCGGACAGGCCCGGCAGCTCGACAGGGCCATGAAGGATTACCGCACCCGTATTTACTAAAAAAGAAAAGGGACGACGCGCAGTTGCAAGTCGTCCCTTTTACTAAGGGTGGGGTTAAGAAGGGTTGGTTAGGGTTAGAAATGGATCATCAGGTAGAGGTTGCCGTAGGCAGAGGGGAAAGTAGTTTGGAGACTGCGGCTGCGGTCGCCGGGACTAACTTCTCTGTCGCCGGTAAAGTAGATCGACTCTACCATGGTTTCGTAACTCTCGTTGGCCTGACTGCCTATGGTCTGTCCGTAAACCAGTCCCATTTCGGCACCGAGGCAAACTCCCGGCATCAGGTAGTACTCTGCACCGGTAAAGGCACCCAGTCCCAGGCTTACTTCTGCACCATAGTTTCTGGTCAGCGGACGCTGGGCAGCCGAACCACTGTAAGCAGCGGTTGAGGGAGCAGGATTCAATACGGTCATTTGGTTGCCGTATTCAAATTCCTCGTTGTACTTGGCATAGCCAAAGAACAGATCCCCGCCAAAGAAACCTCTCAAGCGGTTTTTCCCTCTAAACATCTGGTAGCCCAATTTCAAATCGTAATTGTTGCTGAGCTCGATGCGACGGTCTTCCACTTGGTTCTGACTGAGCGGGTTTTCCATAAAAGCCGCATCGTCGGTTACGTAAAAGTTGTTGACGTCTTTTTCTGAATTGATGCGCAAGGCCAGACGAAGGGCTGCATCGTCGCTCAAAAAGTAGCGAAAATACAAAGTGTTGTCGCCCAAATTCAACTGGTTGTTGCTGCTGCCGTTGAAGGCATTGCCCAGGTAGTTCAGGAAGGGCGAGGCGTCGAAACCGATTCCGAAATCTCCGGCTTTGGGAAAGTATTCACTGCCCTGAGTGGTATTTTCCTCTTCTTGCTCCTGTTCGAAGGCCGCTGAATAGTCGTCCTGGGCAAAAACCCCGAACGAAAGCACACTCAGCAGGAATATTGTGCTGTATAATCTCATTACAAATTTCTTTAAGTGTTTTACTTAATCAGATCCCGACTACTCGTACAAGGTGCCTTCGCCAAAGCTCAAGTCGCCCAAAGCAGGTGAAGATTCATTGTAGGCGCTTACCGAACTGGTGTAACGATAGGTCTTGCGGTTGTTGTTATCTACTTCCCATTTCTTGCTGTAAGTAAATACGGCAGTGGTAGCCTCTCCCTTGGGCAGTGCTACAGTTACAATACCTACTGCGTCGCTGGTAACAGTGGTCGACCAGTCGCCATTGTGAAAGGTGATTTCGGCACCGGCAACCTCTTTTACGCCATCTTCAACATTGACAATGGCCCATACGGTGAAACGACGATCAACAAATTCTGCCAGATTGTCGAAATCCTCATCATCGTAGGTGATCTCGTGAATGCGGTGCTCGCCTGGCTTAACGTTGCCTACGGTGCTTCCACCTGTTTTCTTGAAGATTTTCTCCAGGGTTTCAGAAACTGAATTGAAAGCTTGCTTTTGTTCAAGCACAAATTCAGCAGGGGTAATGCGAACAGTAACGCCCTGGCTGGTAACGGGGACTACTGATTCGATTTGTCCATTCTGTACATACACTGTGTCGATCCAGGTGCCTTTGGCGTTGGGGTTGAATTCGCTGTTGTCTACCGATACAAAGACTTTGGTTCCGTTGGGTGCATGCTCAAGTCCCAGTTCGGTTTTATCCAATTCGGCGTACAAATAAGCCGTTACCGTAGCTTCCTGGGTTTGGTCCAACACCAAAGAAGAGGTTTCCACATCGTCGTCGCAAGCGACAAAACTTACAGCAGCTGCTAAGAGGGCGAGGCCCATCAATTTCGAACGAAAATAATTCATAACAATACAGTTAGAGTTGTTTTTAAAATAATAATTATTATGCTCTCACTAAATAATCGCTGAAAAACAGTCAGTTAAGACGTGTTTAAGAAATATTTCGGCTTTTTTTACAAAAGGAGACTAAATGGCTGGATTTTGAATCCCTGGTCTTTCTTTTTTTTAAAAAAAAAGCTAAAACATCCTTTATTCATTTAAGTTGCTGATAATGAATATAAAACCAAAAACCGTGTCTCGTTTGACGAGTGCAAATTACGCGAAATGATAAACATAAACCAAACAGATATTGATAAATAGAAAAGCTATCCTGACGAATGGTTACAAAACTTTGACGAACGATCGAAAATCGGTGACGAGTGCCAGAAATGGGTTGATGGAGGCCCTGGCCGCTCTGAAGGCAGCAGGCTAAGTGAAGGAGCTTGGGTGCTTTTTACAAAAGCCAAGTTCTTTTTCCTTTTTTGCTGGCAAAAGGGTCGAAATAATGTATTTTTATTGCCCCGAGTTTTTTACTTTAAAATGCCTTACTATGAAATGGGAAAGCTTGTTGTCGGGTCAACGCACCGGTCAGGCGGTCAGGCCCGGTGAGCAGCACGACCGAAGTCAGTTTCAGCGCGATTACGACCGACTGATTTTTTCTTCGCCTTTCAGGCGGTTGCAGGATAAAACTCAGGTTTTCCCCCTGCCGGGCAGTGTGTTTGTGCATAATCGTTTGACCCACAGTCTGGAGGTCGCCAGTGTAGCTCGTTCTCTGGGCAACAACATCAGTCACTTTTTGACCGGTGACTTGGGATTGGACCTTCCGCTGGCCGGTGAGCTGGGGGCTGTCACGGCGGCTGCTTGTCTGGCCCACGATATGGGAAATCCGCCTTTTGGCCACAGCGGAGAGAAGGCCATCTCGCTCTTCTTTAAAGAAGGGGAAGGCCAAAAGTACCGTGCTTTGATTGACGATGAAGCTGTTTGGCGAGATATGATAGATTTCGAGGGCAACGCCAATGCTTTGCGCCTGCTTACCCACCAGTTTGCCGGTCGCCGCCAGGGCGGTTTTGGGCTCACCCTGACCACGGTGGCTTCCATTGTAAAGTATCCCTATGCATCGGCTACCGAAGGGCTAAAAAAGTATGGTTTTTTTCAGAGTGAAAAGGCGACTTATCTGGACCTGGCCGAACGTTTGGGGTTGCAGGAACAAGCCGATCGTCCGGGTGTTTTTGCCCGTCACCCCTTGGTGTATCTGGTAGAAGCGGCCGACGACATCTGTTATCAAATAATGGATATTGAGGATGCCCATAAGTTGGGTATTTTAAGTACCGGGGAGACCCGCGACTTGTTGTTGGCATTTTTTGATCCGGTGCAGGAGGCCGATGCGCTGGAACGTATTGCGGCTACCTGCCGGGAGGTGACCGATACCAATGAGCAGATTGCCTTTATTCGGGCCTGGGTGATCGGTAAGTTGGTAAAACTTTGCACGGCCATATTTATTGAGCAGCACGAAGCCATTTTATCAGGACGCTTTAAAGGAGCCCTGATCGACCGGCTTTCAGGCTGTGCGGCAGCAGCGATGGAGGCTTGTGCCCGCACCGGTTATGAGGTGATTTATTGTCACCCCAAGGTGGTGGAGATTGAAATAGCGGGCTTTCGCATCTTGGGCAGTCTGCTCAAGGAGTTTACCCATGCTGTGATGCATCCCGAAGAGCATCTCAGTCGACTTCTGCTGCCCTTTATTCCCCAACAATACCGCGTGGGGCCTGAAGCGGCAGTCCAACAAAAGATACAAACGGTGTTGGACTTTGTGTCGGGCATGACCGATGTTTACGCCCTTGACTTGTACCGCAAGATCAACGGCAGTAATGTGACAGGAAAACGATTAAATTAGCATAAGGGATGAGTAAGCAAAAGAAGAATGTGCCGGAGCAGCATACGGCCGCCAGCAGTGGACTGTTGAAATGGATTGAATTATTGGGCAATAAACTGCCCCATCCTTTTTGGATGTTTGTGTGGATCAGTGTGTTTATTGTGGGACTGAGTGCCGTGGCTGCTTTGTTGGGACTGAGTGCCGTTGATCCGGGGACGGGAACGGAGGTGGCTGCGCGAAATTTGTTGTCGGGCTATGGTCTGCGTCGTTTTCTGGAAGAAATGGTGACCAACTTTGCTTATTTTGCTCCCTTTGGTCTGGTCCTCGTTATGTTGATGGGGGTGTCGGTGGCTGAGAAAGGGGGACTCCTGCCCATTGCTCTGCGTACCATGGCCTTTGCCGTACCTCGTAAGGTGGTGCTCCCGGTCATTTTTATCATTGGCGCCTGTGGCAATATTGGCTCCGATGCCGGTGTGGTGATTGTGCCGCCCATTGCCGCGCTGATTTTTATGCAAATGGGGCTGCATCCCATTGCCGGTCTCATTGCCGGCTATGCCGGGGCTACGGCGGGTTTTACCGCCAACTTTTTTATTGCGGGGACCGATGTGCTGTTGGCCGGAATCAGTACCGATGTGGCTGCGCGTATTGATCCCACGATGGAGATCAGCGCCACCGCCAACTGGTACTTTATGATCGTATCCACCATCATGCTGGGTTTGGGCGGAGCCTTTGTGGCTTCACGTTTTACCATACCTGCCTGTCGCAATTTGGCCATTGGCGACGAGGGCGTTAAGGCTTTTGAAACCAAACCGGAGCTTACAGCGCTTGAGCGTAAAGGTCTGATTTATGCAGGCTGGTCGGCCCTGGCTGTTGTACTGGTGGTGTTGGCCCTGTTGGTTCCGGAGGGAGCTCCCTTACGCAATCAGGAAACAGGGGGCATTGTGCCTTCGCCGTTTTTGCGGGGACTGGTGCCCATTTTATTCTTTTTCTTTGCCATCCCCGGCTATGTTTATGGTAAGATTACGGGGTCTATTAAAAAACCCGATGATTTGCTGAAGCTGATGGAAGCCGGGATGAAGGATCTTTCGGGCTATATTGTTCTGATGCTGGTGGTGGCACAGTTCATTAACTTTTTCAGTTGGAGTCGCCTCGACACCATTTTGGCCATTAACGGGGCCCATTTTCTGGAGGCCAGCGGTCTCACCGGCCCCGTAATGTTCACCTTGTTTATGATCATTGTGGCCTTCCTGAATATTTTTATTGGCAGTGGTTCGGCCAAATGGGCCATTTTTGCGCCCATTTTTATTCCCATGCTGGCCCAATTGGGCTACAATCCCGCTTTTGTCCAGTTGATGTATCGGGTGGGCGACTCCATTACCAATGCTGTGAGTCCGCTCTATATTTATTTTCCGCTGCTTATTGGCTGGGTGAGGAAGTACGACAAAAACGCCGGCATTGGCACCATCTTGTCGCTGCTTATACCCTACAGCGCTGTATTGTTTGTGATGTGGGTGGTCTTGCTTTTTGTATGGTATTGGCTGGGTTTGCCGATCGGGGTGGGCGAAGGCATTTATCTGTAGCTTGAAAATCAGGGCTTTGTTTGGAAAAGTTTATTTTTTTAGATATTTTTCAAGCCGAGCTCTGACCCCCATAAAGCAAAATATCAGAAGTCAGAACCATTAATACCCTTAAACGTATGCCGTACCGTCGCTTGCCCAATACCGATCAGGCAAGATTGCGTGCCTTAAAGGCAGCTGTGCGCAAAGCAGCTGATTTGAGTGTTCGTGAATTGGCTTTTTCTCAAAGTACCCTATTGCAATTGAAGGGCTTTTATCCTCATTTTGAGCAGGTCCTGCAGCAGTACCAGCACAATCGTGAGCGACAGGCCGGTATTGGTAAACTTCTGGGTGAGCATTTTAAGGCGGCACGACTCTACGTATCGCACTTTCTGCAAGTGCTTAACTTCTGTATTGCGCGGGGCGAACTGAAGCCCCAGGTCCGTAAGTTCTTCAACATTGATCCCGGGCATCGCTCGGTTCCTGAAATTGGGACCGAACAACAACTCTTCGATTGGGGGAAGGTGGTAATTCAAGGTGAGGAGGCGCGGATGGCCACCGGGGCCACGCGTATTTATAATCCTTCCCTGGCCATGGTTAAGGTGAAGTACGAGAGGTTTGAGGAGACTTATAATTTGCACAAGGATTTGTTGGCGACTTCCACGAAGCTGATGGAGAAAGTGGCCGAGTTTCGTACGCAGGCCGATCGACTCATCATCCAGCTCTGGAATGAAATTGAAAGTTTCTATGACCACCTGGAGCCGGTGGAACGCCGCAGACGTTGCAGTGATTTTGGCGTGGTCTATGTCTATCGCCCCTCGGAGAAGGAAGACGTGGCCGGGGGCACTGCCCTGGATTGATTTTTTTTCAGCAGCATAAGAATACCTCCAGTCAGTACTCCACTCAGCAGCAGCAGCCAAAGTGCGGGGGCGCTTTGTTCCATGCTTAAGGGATTCACATCTGGTTGGGAGAACCGGTAATAGTAGAAGAGAAACAGGGCCAGCAGGTTGTTGATGAAATGGCCGGCGACGGGATACCAGAGACTTTTTCCGTACAGGAGAAGATAGCCCAGGAGGGCACCGAGAAAAAGGCGCGGGAAAAAAGTCAGGAACTGTAGGTGCATGGCACTGAAGAGAAGGGCCGTCAGCCAAATGGCTGTGTGCGGTCTGCCCAACCAGCGCTGCAGCATAGGCTGCAGGCTGCCTCGAAACAACATCTCTTCGCCCAGGGCAGGCAGGACGACCATCATAAGCAGGTTGAGAAGCAGGGGCATGGTGCCCCGGGTGTCCAAAAAGCGGTAAAGGGTTTTGTTGACTGTCTCCTCCGACTGGTGCATCCATTCGCTGAGTCCACGCAGGCCTTCGGGCAGGGTGGGCTGTAAGGCCTCACTGGCCAGCCAAAGGACCAGAGGCTGGGCCGCAATAATCAGGCATATGGACAGGAGGAGGCCCGGCACTGAAGGTCTTTTGAAAAACAAACCGGTGCGGAGGCTGTCTGAAAAAAGGCGTGCGGCCAAAAGTGCCGGAACAATAAAGAGTCCTACACTTTGCAGTACTTGCAGGTACTTGAGCTGAGGCAAAGATGGTTGACCCTGCATCCAGGCCTCCCATAGGGTAGTTCCACCAAAGGGCAGCAAAAGCAGCATGCCCAAAAGGCTTACAACAAAAACCGAAACGGGCATTAACAAAAGGAGGATAAGCAGCTGAAGAAGCGGGTGGCTGTTTTTGAATGGGGCGTTGGACATCTTACTTTCTTTTGTTTTTGTTTCAAAACTAACAATTTTCCGGATATGTACGGGGGCGGACAAAGCCCTGTACGATATCGTACAGAATGTTGGTGGATAAGTGTGGGTTTTTCCTTGTTTGACGCGGATTGTAAAGCTTTTATCTAAAATATGCAGCTCTTTTCAATTTGTGGCAAGATAGTTGTTTAAAGTTGCAACGTATTGTTAATACCCTAATATTAGTTACGATGAGTAAGTCCATAATCCGCGTGGAGGCCCTGCACAAATCCTATGTAAACGGCAAGAACTCGCTGCATGTCCTGAAAGGTTTGACGATGAATATTCAGGAAGGAGAGATGGTTTCCATTATGGGCTCCTCCGGCTCAGGGAAATCGACCCTGTTGAATGTTTTGGGCATACTGGACAATTACGATGCAGGCAGCTATCATCTTGATGGAATCCCCATTACGCGCATGAATGAAACCAAAGCGGCACGCTACCGGAATCAATACATTGGTTTCGTTTTCCAGTCCTTCAACCTGATCTCTTTCAAGAATGCTGTCGAAAATGTAGCACTTCCGCTCTATTACCAGGGCGTGAGTCGAAAAAAACGCAACGACTTAGCCCTCGAATACCTCGGGCGCATGGGCTTACGGGAATGGGCGCACCACCTGCCCTCGGAGTTGTCGGGGGGACAAAAACAGCGTTTGGCCATTGCCCGGGCGCTGATTTCCAAGCCAAAGATGATTTTGGCAGATGAACCCACCGGAGCGCTCGATTCCCAGACCTCTCGAGAGGTGATGGAGCTGCTTAAGGAGGTTAATCAGACCGGGATAGCGATGGTAATTGTAACGCACGAAAACGAGATTGCGGCACAAACCCGCCGCATCATTCGCCTGCGCGACGGCATCATCGAATCCGATGAGGTAAATGCTGATTTTCAAACGCTGCCGAACACCTGAAGTTATGTTGGACTATTTGGAAGAAATATTGACGACCCTTAAGCAGAATAAGCTGCGAGCCATAATGACCGGTTTCAGTGTGGCATGGGGTATTTTTATGCTCATCATTCTGTTGGGCAGCGGCAACGGCTTGCAGAATGGGATGGAGTTTGGGTTGCGGGATATTGCGCAGAATGCCATTCAGATATGGCCCGGACGCACCAGTATCGAGCACGAGGGGCTGAATAAAGGTCGCCGGATACAGTTTACCAACGAAGACGTGGAGTTGTTGCAGCGTGATTTGCAGGGAATTAAAGATGTAACCGGTCGCCTTTATCTGTGGTCCGAAGTTCCCCTTACCTATAAAAATGAATACAGCGATTATACCGTTACCTGTATTACCCCTGCCTATTACCGCATTCGTTTGCAGGATCTGGTGAAGGGGCGCTTTATCAACGAAAACGACCTGAAAGAAAGTCGAAAAGTATTGGTTCTTTCTAAAAGTATTGTCGAGCAGCTTTTTGGGGACGAAGATCCCATTGGTGAATTGGTGAAAGTGGGAGGTATTCACTTTAAGGTGATTGGCGTCAGCGCCAATCCTACCGACGAAAGCGCTAAAGATGCCATGATTCCCTTAAGTACCGGGCAGCGGGTTTTCAACGGCAGTCACAATTTGAGCAATCTGGCTCTGACCACTTCTTATCAAACCATTGCCGAAAACAAGCAGGTGGAGGAAGAAGTACGTTCTTTCTTAGCCCGAAGACATCGGTTTTCAGATGAAGACCAGGAAGCACTAAATGTATGGAATACCATGGAGTCGGTCACCCAGGCCCAAGGGGTATTTAACGGATTGCGACTCTTTATTTGGGTGGTGGGCATCATGACCATCATCGCAGGAATTGTTGGCGTAAGCAACATCATGATCATTTTGGTGAAAGAAAGAACCAAGGAGCTGGGCATTAGAAAGGCCTTGGGCGCGAGTCCCTGGAGTGTTGTTCAGCTGGTTTTGTCCGAATCGCTCTTCATCACCGCAGTAGCCGGTTTTATGGGCATGCTTTTAGGAATGGGGGTGCTGCATGGGGCCAGTGTGATTTTGCGACAAGTGTATGAAGGCAATCCCAACATACGCAATATCTTCTACAATCCCTCGGCCGATTTTGGCGTTGCGCTTTCCGCCGCGGTTGTGTTGGTGGCAGCGGGCTTGTTGGCCGGTTTTATTCCTGCACGAAAAGCGGCTTCCATTAAACCCATTGAAGCCTTGCACGATGAGTGATTGGTTTTTTACACCCACGTTTTTTTGAATTGTCGTACTTAAAACAGCAAGCGTGTTTGATCAAGACAGATGGCAGGAAATATTTTCTGCAATTAAGCAAAACAAGTTGCGCAGTGCGCTGACTGCCTTCGGGGTTTTTTGGGGCATATTTATGCTGATAACCATGACCGGAGCAGGCAATGGCCTGGTCAACGGGGTAACTGCCGGTTTTAAGCATTTCGCCACAAACAGCGCTTTTGTGTGGACCAGCAACACCACCAAACCCTACAAGGGGTTTCGGCAGGGGCGTCCCTGGAATTTTAACAATGAGGATATGGCCACCATTCGTCGGGAGGTGCCTGGGGTCGATTTGTTGGCGCCCAAACTGCAGGGATGGAATTTGAATCAGGGAGAGAATGTAATTCGTGGACTGCGTACCGGTGCTTTTAATATAGTGGGTGAAGTACCCGACTTCAATCGGATAGATCCCAACGAAATGATTTACGGTCGTTTCATCAACGAAATGGATGTGGAGCAAAAGCGTAAGGTTTGCGTCATTGGCGAACGGGTGTATGAGGTGCTTTTTGATAAGGACGAAAATCCGGTTGGTGAATACATCAGAGTGAGCGGGGTTTGGTTTCAGGTGATTGGGGTAGCGCGATCTCTTAATCCCAATGTTCAAATCGGGGGCGATAAAAAGGAGCTGGTATCCTTGCCCTTCAGCACCATGCAACAGTCCTTCAACTACGGCAACGAAGTTCATTTTTTTGGTTTTACCACCAAGTCCGGTTACAGCGTTTCTGAAACAGCCGATGCGGTAACACGTCTGCTCAAGGTGAAACACTCGGTGGATCCCGATGATCTGGAGGCAACCGGCAATTTTAATGTGGAGGAAATGGCAAAGACCATGAACAATATGTTTTTGGGTATTAATTTGCTGATATGGATTGTAGGGATTGGAACCCTTGTGGCGGGCGCCGTTGGGGTCAGCAACATAATGCTGGTTACCGTTCGGGAGCGGACCAAGGAAATTGGTATACAGCGTGCCATTGGCGCGCGTCCGTGGACCATCATCAGTCAAATTTTAACGGAGTCGGTTTTTCTAACCACTCTGGCAGGCTTTCTGGGCCTGGCCTTGGGGACCTTGATATTATCTGCCGTCAGCACCGGCCTCAAAGCCGCTGCCGCCACCTCCGAAGAGCCCATATTTTTTCAAGACCTGAATATCGGCTTAGCGACGGCCCTGCTGGCCCTGGGCGTGCTGGTATTAACCGGATTCTTTGCGGGACTGATTCCCGCCCGTAAGGCGGTTCGGGTAAAGCCCATTGAAGCCTTGCGTCACGAATAACACAACTGCCATCTTATAAACAACTAACGCCAAAGACTAAAATTGAAAAGCATGAAGCGTATTATTAAATTTACCATCCTGCTGGTTTTTATCGCCCTGATAATCTGGGTGTTCGTTTATCTGTACCAGCAATCTAAAACCGCTCCGGTGGTTTACGAAACCGAAACACCGGTCACCACCAACATCCTGCGTAAAACGGTAGCTACCGGATCGGTAGTGCCCCGTAAAGAAATCGCCATTAAGCCTCAGGAATCGGGTATTGTTACCGCTGTTTATGTGCAGCCCGGAGAATTGGTGAAGCAGGGAGACGATTTGGCCCGCATACAAATTATTCCAGAGATGGTGCAGGTTAATGAGGCCGAAAATCGGGTTAATAAGGCCCGTCTGGCCTTTGCCAATGCCGAGAAGGAGTTTGAACGTATTCAGCAGTTGTACGAACAGGAGGTGGTGGCCTTGTCCGATTTCCAAGCGGAAGAATTACATTTTAAAAGTTCCCGGGAGGATCTGCAGGCTGCAGAAAACCACTTGCAGTTGATTCAGGAAGGGGTAACCAAACAAATGGGCAGTAAGACCAATACCGTGATTCGATCGACCATTTCGGGGATGGTGCTGGATGTTCCGATTGAGGAGGGCAACTCAGTGATCAAGAGCAACAACTTTAATGATGGTACCACAGTAGCCATGGTAGCCGATATGGGCGAAATGATTTTTGAAGGGATGGTGGACGAGACCGAAGTGGGGAAGTTGAAGGAAGGGATGCATTTGGTGATGACCATAGGCGCTATTGAGAATGAGATGTTCGATGCCTATCTGGAATACATTTCACCCAAGGGGGTGGAAGAAGGCGGCGCCATTCAGTTTGAAATTAAGGCCGCCGTGGAGTTGAAAGACAATCGCTTTATTCGTGCCGGCTACAGTGCCAGTGCCGACATTGTATTGGATCGCCGCGACAGTGTGTTGGCCATTAATGAAAAGGTTTTGCAGTTCAGCGGCGACTCGGTGTTCGTGGAGGTGGAAACCGCTCCACAGGTCTTTGAAAAGCGTCTGGTGAAGACCGGCTTGTCCGACGGACTGAACATCGAATTGCTGGAGGGGCTTGAGGCCGAAGAAAAAGTAAAAGTTCCTGTCATCTGATAAAAGTCTGATCATGCAAAATAAAATATTTAAGGTCGTACTGCTCTTGCTGTGCGGAGCACTTTCGGTGGGGGCGCAAAGTCCCACCGATGGGAGCTGGACCCTGGAGCAGTGCATAGAACACGCGCTTACGCACAACCTGAGTCTGAAAAGGCAGGGCCTTCAGGCCAATCAACAAGAGCTGCAGTACAAACAGACTCAGTTGGATCGTCTGCCCAATTTGAATGCCAACTCCAGCTTCAGGACTTCCAGTGGAAGTGTTCGTATTGAAAACACCTTTGAGTTGGTGGATGTGACCACGCGGGATGCCAATCTGGGGCTGTCCTCTTCTACGGCTTTGTTCGAGGGTTTTACCCGCAGAAATGCAGTGAAAAAGGCGAGGACCGACTTTGAGGCGGCCCGCATGGATGTAGAAGCGGCCGGTAACGATTTGGCTTTGGGCATTACGGCCATGTACATGCAAATTCTTTTTGACCGGGAAATGCTGGAGACCGCCAGAGTTCAGGAGGAAACGGTGCGGATGCAGGTGGCGCAAAGTGAGAAGATGGTGGCTGCCGGAAAGTTGCCCGAAGGTGCACTCCTCGAAATGCAAGCCCTTGCTGCCAGGGAGTCCTCCTCGGTCATTCAGCTTGAAAACCGCCTGATGCTTTCCTTGCTCGATTTGGCACAGGCTCTGGATTTGGAAGATGTTGGTGCTTTTGATGTGCTGTACCCCGAAGTGGAGGAGCTGTCTTTAGAGCATCTTCAGGATGCTTCGACGGTTTACACCATGGCCGTGGGGAGTCTTCCCCGCATTGCCGCCGCAGAATTGCGTTTGGAGAGCAGTCAGAAGCAGGTGGATATCGCTAAGGGTTATTTGTGGCCGCGCTTGTCCCTCAACATGGGGTGGAGCACTTATGTGAATCGCTTTAAGGGACAGCAAAACTTTGACTTCAGTCAAAGCTTCAGCGACAACGCGTCTCAGTATTATGGCCTGAGCTTGAACATTCCTATTTTCAACGGTTTGTCGGCCCGCAACAACATTAAAAACGCCCGTATTGGGGTCTTGAACGCCCAGTACAGTCTGGAAACGGAGCAACAGGCCTTGCGTAAGGACATACAGCAGGCGGTGGCCGATGCACAGGCGGCTTACCGACAGTTTTTGGCCGGAGAGGCTGCAGTTGATGCTTATCGGGAGGCTTTTCGCTATACCGAAAAGCGCTATGAGGTGGGTATGGTCAATGTGGTCGACTATCAGGTCAGCAAGACCGAGTTGCTGAATGCCGAGTCGGACTACCTGCAGGCCAAGTACACCTTTTTGTTGCGCAGTAAAATTTTGGATTTTTATCAGGGAAGGCCCTTGGTGCTGTAACAGCTTCTTGAATACGGTGGTGGAGGACTCGCCGATAATTGTTAACTTTGGTCTTTTCAAAACGCTCGGAAAATGGCGCTTATTCTTTGTATAGAGACCTCCACCACCGTTTGTTCGGTGGCTTTGGCGCACGATGGCCAGGTTTTGGTCGCTCGCCGTGAAGATCTTCCCAATTCCCACTCCACGCGCTTAACAGTACTCATCGAGGAGCTGATGCTGGAAGCCGGGTTGTCGATGGACGAGCTGGCAGCAGTAGCTGTGAGTAGCGGGCCCGGTTCTTATACCGGACTCCGTATTGGGGTGTCGGTGGCCAAGGGTTTGTGTTTTGCCCTGCAAAAGCCATTGCTGGCCTTCTCTTCACTGGAGGTGCTGGCAGCGGCTTTTTTGCAAAGTGGAAACGGTCCTGAGGATGGGGCCCTGTTGTGCCCTTTAATGGATGCCCGCCGCATGGAGGTTTATACCGCCTTTTTTAACAGTGACTTGCAGTTGCAGGGCGATATTCGTGCCGAAATTGTAAGCGGAGAAAGTTTTGCTGACGCCTTGCAGCAGGGTCCGGTCTATTTCTTTGGGGATGGTGCGGCCAAGTGTCGCGAAGTCCTCACGCACCCCAATGCCCGATTTGTAGATGATGTGGCACCTCTGGCTGCGGCTATGGCACCCCTGGCTCAAGAGCGTTATCGTCAGAAAAAGTTCGAAGATGTGGCCTATTTCGAGCCATTTTATTTGAAAGCCTTTCAGGCCACAGTGCCCCGGAATAAGGTTTTTTAGAGCTGTAGCTGCATGGTTATCAAGGCGATGTATTGGCTCTTTGTTTTTTGGCATCTCTTTTGCAACCTTGCGCCTATACCTTGGGTACAAGTTTGTGCGTAGAGGAGATAATTAATACAGGCAAATATGAAGAAGAGCATAGCGATAGTTTTGGGTTTGGGGTTACTCCTGTTTTTTGGTGGGGGACTTAGTGCGGGACAAGCTCCAGGGCAGTCTGTTCCACGGTCTTTTGGACCTGGAGAGGAGTTGCATTATGGAATGCGCTACGGTTTTATTCGTGGCGGTGGCGGCACCTTGTCGGTGAAGGATACGATTTGGAACGGTCAAAGGGTCTACCACCTGGTGGGTTCGGCACACACTTCAGGTCTGGCCGACAAGATTTTTCGGGTGCGCGACGTGTACGAGAGCTTCTTTGATCCCTACACCCAATTGCCTGTGAAGTCGGTGCGCAACATCAGTGAGGGACGTTACCGTTGGTACAACGAGTCGTTGTTTGAGCATGGTGCCGACTCGACCCGTATTTTGAGTCAACGCAGTGGCGAGCATTATGTAAAGCCCAATATCCTGGATATTGTGTCTGCCTTTTACATCGGTCGCGAAAAGCATTTTAACGACCAGATGAAAATTGGAGAGATAATAACGCTCCATACCTGGTTTGCCGATGAGGAGTTTCCCCTGCGCATCCGTTACCGGGGCCTTGAAGCCATCGATACGAGTTTTGGCAAACTGGAATGTTACAAGTTTTCGCCGGTCACCGAGGTGGGCCGGGCTTTTGAGACGGAGGACGATATGCACGTATGGATCACCCGCGACGCCAATCGTTTGCCGGTACGCATCCGCTTCAACTTAAAAGTGGGTTCCTTTGTGTGCGACCTGGAGCAGTTCCGTGGCCTCAAGAATCCCTTTTCGAGTTTTGTGCCTTAAGTGCCTTAAGACTTATTTGCCAATGAGGCGGTTGAGTTTGCCGGATATCAGTCCCTCTTCATCAATTTGCGCATCGCGGAAGCCAAATGCTTTTATTTGAGGCAGGAGTATGGACCAGTGGTTTTTCAGCTCAGTGAGCTGGGCCGTGGGGACTTCTACTTTGGCGAGGTCGCCAAAGTAGCGCACCCGCGCATCGGCAAAGCCCTCCGAAGCCAGCAAATCTTCCGCTTTTTCCACCAGGGCCAGTTTATCCACCGTAATGGCCTCCCCGTAGGGGAAACGACTGCTCAGGCAGGGACTGGCCGGCTTGTCCCACACTTTTAATCCCACTTCGCGGGCCATGCGACGAATGTCGTCCTTATTCATTTTACACTCGGCCAGGGGACTGCGAGCCGCGTATTGATCCGCCGCCTTGAGGCCCGGCCGGTAATCGCCCCAGTCGCTGGTGTTGTTGCCGTTCACCAAAACAAAGTCGGGATACTTTTCACTGCGGTAGCGGCCCATTTCGGTGTAGAGCGAACTTTTGCACCAAAAGCAGCGGTCCACCGGATTTTGCCGGTAATTGGGGTCTTCTATTTCATTGGGATGAATCACATCGTAGCGAATGTCGTTTTCTTCGCAGAACTTTACCGCCAGTTCAAAATCGCGCCGCTTTAAGCTGGCCGAATCGCCAATGAGGGCAATGGCCTTGTCTTTAGGCAGGGCCTGCCGTGCCGCCCAGGCCACCAGACAACTGTCCACCCCCCCCGAAAGGGCCGTTAATACGCCGTGGTGGGACTGAAACCAGGAGATGAGCTGTGTATATTGTTTGTTCATGACTTACAAAAATTGGTTTGGAGGGCTAAAAATAACAAAAGAATTATAGTTTTGCAGCACTTTAATACCTCTAATATGGAATGTAGACCCCATTGTGCTGCTTGCTGCATTGCCATCAGTATTTCGTCGCCCATCCCGGGTATGCCCAATGGCAAACCGGCCGGAATGCCCTGCATTCACCTTACGTCGGATTTGCAATGCGGCATTTTTCATTCGCCCGATCGGCCCCGGGTTTGTGCCGGGTTTAAGCCCGAGCCGCTGGTCTGCGGCACCAACCGCGACGAAGCGCTGGCCATTTTGTCGGCCCTGGAGAGGGACTGATGGGCACAAGAAAATGCGCATTTAACTCTTTTTTCCTATATTTGCGGCAAAGCAAAACCTACTAAAACACTACCACCATGGAAGATGAAGTTAAGTTAGTCCTCGAAGACGCTACCGATAAGATGGACAAAGCCCTGGATCACCTGGATCGAGAACTGTCGAAGGTTAGAGCCGGCAAAGCCAATCCCAAAATGCTCGACGGCGTAATGGTCGACTATTACGGGGCAATGACTCCCCTGGCCCAGGTGGCGAACATCAATACCCCCGATCCCCGCACCATTGCCATTCAGCCCTGGGAAAAGGGTATGATACCTGTTATCGAAAAGGCCATTATGGCAGCCAACCTGGGCATGAATCCCGACAACAACGGCGAGCTGGTACGCATTAATGTGCCGCCTCTGACCGAGGAACGACGCAAAGACCTGGTGAAAATGGCAAAAAAATTGGCCGAAGACTCCCGCATTGGCATTAGAGGCGCCCGTCGTGAGGCTATGGACGAGTTTAAGAAATTACTCAAAGAGGGTTTGCCCGAGGATATGGAAAAGGATGCCGAAGATCAGGCACAAAAGCTGACCGACCGCTACATGAAGAGGGTAGACGAGATGTTTGAGGCCAAGGAAAAAGACATTATGACTGTATAAAAGTTTGATTTTTAATAAGCCGTAATTACAGCCGCTCCGCAAGGGGCGGCTGTTTTTGTGTTAAGTATTTATTATTTAACAAGTCAATTCTTGTGTAGGTTTTTCCGGCAAAAAAAAATAATCTAACTTTCCATCCGATTTTACAGCCCCAATGTAGTATTGTTTTATTCTTATGCGTTTTAGCTCCTTTGCCCTATGAAAAAAAACAACTTTAGCGTCAAATACCTGGTGCTGCTGGTCCTCCTGTTGTCCCTGGCCTCCAAAGGCTGGTCACAGACCCTCGCCTACTGGAATTTTAACGACGGCCCTTCTGACAATAACGTTAATTGGCCGACCACTGTGCCTGCAGATTTGGGCAGTGCAACCTTAAGCCACAACTTTGCTAATGTGGTTTCTTTTGGGGGCACGGGCATTAACGGCGTCGAAAGCGAATTGGCAGGCGGCAGCTTTTGTCCCCAGGGCGGAGAGGCCAACGGCAACAACGGAAAGTGGCTGCAATTGGAGGTCCCCGTTCTCGCTTCAGGCAGTATCGCCCTAAGCTATGCCAGCAGGCGTACCAGCACCGGCTTTACTACGCACCAAATCGACTACAGTACCGACGGCAGTACCTGGACCACCCTGGAAACCATTGATATTTCGGGCTGGGGCAACAGCTGGGTGGCCGGCCAGGTGGTTGAAGTCGTTCTCGACGGTTTGCCCGGGATGTACAATAATGCCGACTTCTCCATTCGTATTGTAGTGGATGGGGCCAGCAGCACCTTGGGCAATACCCGCATCGATAATCTGCGTCTGGAGGCGATGGAGGGCTACGTTTCCACGGAAGCCAGGTTGAAAGCGTGGACAGTGGGCGGACTGGATGTTTTGGAATTGGAGGGACTCGAAGTGGCCGATGCCGGCAGCGAACCGGGAGCAAGCTTGGTGGTAGAAGATTTTTCGGGTTTTGCAGGTACCCTGCCCGAGGCCTTAAGTCCCACAGCCGCGGTAGAGCTGCAGCGCAACGGTCAAGCAGTTGCACCCGACGCCTGGGCGCAACTGGTACTGGCTGATGGCGACGAATTGGTGCTTACGCTTACTGCCGAAGATCCCTCATTTCAAAAGATTTATAAATTAACCTTACAACAGGCCGCCTTTGTAGAAGGCCTGGAAATCAGTGGTCAGTTGTACGCCTTCAGGCAGGTGGAGGCGGGACAGCGCTCCGATGTGCAGTTTTATTATTTGTCGGGCGGTGGACTCACCGCGCCGGTGTTGTTGGAAGCGCCTGAAGGTTTTCTGATTTCGTTCGACTGTGAAGTGGCTTATGCTTCAAGTCTCAGTATCAACAGCAGCGACTTCAATCAGAAGCGCATCTTTGTCCGTTTTGCACCCGGAGAGACGAAGGCCTACAGTGGACACATCGTGCACAGTGTAGGGGCAGCCGAAACACAAGTAGCGGTCAGCGGCAGCGGCATTGCTTCCCGTATTCCGGATGGTTATTATGGCGGAATCGACGGAACGGGACGCGCGTTGATGCAGCAATTGCATCAGCGGATTAACGACCACAATGTATTTACCTACAGCGATATCTGGAATATCTTTGGCGACGCCGATTTGAAATTTGATGGAAAAGTATGGGACATATACGGCACGCTGGAATGTGAAAGCAGTCCCTATACCTATACCCTGGGTGAGGACCAGGACCGAGGAACCAACGTAAGCGAGGAAGGGCGCTTTTACAATCGTGAACACAGCTGGCCCGTGAGTTGGTGGGGAGGCAGTCAAACAGACACCATGTACACCGATGTGCATCATATTTTTCCCAGCGACAAACTGGTCAATGCCCAGCGCGGCAATCAGTCCTTCGGAGAAGTGGCCACCCCTCAGTGGACCTCTTTGAATGGGAGTCTGCTGGGGCCAAATGTGGCCGGCAACACCTATAACGGCTTGGTCTTTGAGCCCCACGATGCTTATAAGGGCGACCTGGCCCGCGCCTGGTTTTATATGCTTACCCGCTACATGCACCGTAGCCCCGGCTGGAGCAGTCAGAACCTGATTCCTCCCATTCTTGATGGCAGCGCCTGGCCGGCGTTGGAGCCCTGGGTCCTGGAGATGCTTTTGCAATGGCACGAGCAAGACCCCGTCAGTCAAAAGGAGCGCCTGCGTAACCATCAGATTTTCCTTTTGCAGGGCAACCGCAATCCTTATGTGGACCATCCCGAATGGGTGGTCGCCGTCTTTGACCATACAACCGGTGTCGAGCAAGAAGCCCAAACTGTTTTAAAGGTCTATCCGAATCCCTTTAAGGATGGACTACATTTGCAGACGGATACCAATCTTCCGGTGCGGGTTGAGGTCTTCAACGCCATGGGGCAACGCCTCCTGGCAAGGGAATGGAAGGGAGAACTGCTCTATACGGGAGACTGGCCCCCGGGCCTCTATTTGATGGTACTGACGCGAGGAACGGAGCGTCAAAGCATTAAGCTGCTTAAATAAGGGTGGTTTTTCAAGGATTTGCCTTATTTTTGCAGCCGAAAACAAATCATAACGAAGCATATTAATATGGCAACAACGGCAGATTTTAGAAACGGGATGTGCATTGAGTTCAACGGGCAATTGTGTACCATTGTTCAGTTTCAGCATGTGAAACCTGGTAAAGGCCCAGCCTTTGTACGTACCAAACTCAAGAGCATTTCCACCGGCAGGATTCTTGAAAACACCTTTAGCTCTGGAGTTAAAGTCACTGAAGCCCGGGTAGAACATCGTCCGCATCAATTTCTTTATAAAGACGATATGGGTTACCACTTCATGAACAACGAAACCTTTGAGCAGCTTTCCATTGAGGAGTCTCTGGTAGAGTCGCCCGATTTGATGCGCGAAGGACAGGAAGTGGATATGGTGTATCATGTGGATACCGAAACACCGCTTATGGTTAACCTGCCACAGTTTATTGTTTATGAGGTGACTTATACCGAGCCCGGTGTACGTGGCGATACGTCTTCAACCAATTCCCTGAAACCTGCCACCATCGATACCGGTACTACCATTATGGTTCCCCTGTTTATTGAGCAGGGTGAGCGCATTAAAGTAGACACTAAGGAGCGCAGCTATGTGGAGAGAGCCAAAGAATAGCGCTTTGTAATTTTGAATAAGACGGAAGCAGAACAGCGGCATTTTTATTTGCGCGGTTCTGCTTCTTTATTTGCAGCAAAAGTTTGGCACACAATATTAAATTTTTGTAAATTTCGTTCAACGCTAAAAGCTGAACCGGGATAGATGATTACACAGACCAGAAAGAGAAGAGTCAAACTCTATAAAGACCGCCTCAACATACTGCTGGATTTGGCCCAAACCATTAATGAGGACCATAGTGTTGAAAGTCTGCTGGCTGAGTTTGAAATCTTGTTGCGTGAAGAATTGGATGTGGGTAAGGTGCTGGTTTATACCTGTTCCGACGGAGTGTGGCACAATCTGCTCATCTCCGGGGTGCGCCCCGAAGAGGTGAAGGGGATTGATGTAGAGCGTGATTTGATGAAATATCAGGCGATTGAAAACATCACTCTTTCGCCACCCGAGCAGCTGCGGGGTTTTGACGCCATTATTCCGCTTTTTCACCGCTTTAGATCCATCGGCTACCTGCTTATCGGCGACGTGGATGAAGATTATAAGGGCATCAGTCCCACCATCAAGCATTTGAAGCTGATACAGATTATTGCCAATCTGATCATCGTTTTTATTGAGAATAAGCGCATGCAACAGGCCCTCCTGGAGCAGGAAGTGATGCGTAAGGAGCTGGAGCTGGCATCACGCATACAAAATCAGTTGATTCCGGGCCCGGCCGATTTGCCCAGTCACAAAAACTTGTCCATTCATACCATTTACCAACCTCACCTGGGTGTGGGGGGCGACTATTACGACTTCCTGCAAATTTCGCGTAATACCATAGGATTTTGTGTCGGCGATGTTTCCGGCAAAGGGATTGCAGCGGCCTTGTTGATGTCTAATTTTCAGGCCGTTATTCATTCCGTATTCAGCGCCCGAATGAACCTTAAGAAGTTGGTTCACCAGCTCAACCGACGCGTCAACGAAAGCGCCAATAATGAAAAATTTATCACGCTTTTTATTGGGAAATATAACTTGCTGACCCGTAAGCTTTCCTACATAAATGCAGGGCATTTGCCGCCCCTTTTGTACGATGCCCGAAAGGGGGGCATTTTTTCGCTGGACAAAGGGTGTATTGGCCTGGGAATGCTGGACGAAATACCGGCCATTGAAGTGGGCCGACTGACCATTCCGCAAGGCTCCAAGTTGTTGGCTTTTACCGACGGGCTGGTAGAGTTGGAGCGTGGGGATGAAGTGACCAACGGACAATTATCTCTGGAAAAAATCCTCTCTTCTCCTGTTTCCATGGCCGAAAATATTGTGGAGATAAAGGCATACATCCAGGAACACATGAGCCGAAAATCCATCTTCGACGATATTTCCGTTATTGGAATGGAGTTCTAGTGCCGCCCTTCCTGGTCGTCCAGCTCATGAACCAGGGTTTTTAATTCTTCCGGGTTGTGGGGCAGAAAGACTTTTTGCAGCGGATGCGAAAAGTAGAAACTTGTTCCTTTGCTGACTTGGGTGTCCACCCATATTTCGCCACCCATAAAGCGGACCAGGTGCCGGGCAATGGTCAGACCAATTCCAGTGCCGCCATAAAGTTTTTCTCCTTCGTGCTGGACCTTGTAGAAGCTGTGGAAAATGCGTTCCGCATCTGCATCCGATAAGCCAATGCCCGTGTCTTTTACGTAAAAAACAAGTTCCTGATCGCTCTCCATGCGATAGCCGAGTTCCACCGAACCCTCCTCGGTAAATTTAATGGCATTGCTCATTAAATTGTATAAAATCTTTCGTAGGCGCAGGGCATCGGTTAGGATGTTTAATCTTTTGTCGTTGCTCCCTTCGTTCAGCTTAATCTCAATATTGTTGCGTCCCATTCGAAACAGTTCTTCTTCGGCGGTAGCACGCAAACCGTTAAGCAGTTGGTGAAGGTTGCAGGGGGCGTATTGTACCTTAAATTGTCCCGTTTCCATTTTGGAAATATCGATGATGTCTTCGACCAGCAGCATCAGATTTCGGGCGTTGTGTTGTATCAAATGAGTAAATTCTTCCCGCTCCCTTTCCTCCAATTGCTTGTTGTTTAACAGGGTCGAGAAGCCCATAATGGCGTTCATGGGGGTTCTGATTTCATGCGACATGTTCGATAGGAAGGCCGTTTTTAAGCGGTCCGACTCTTCGGCGCGTTTGGAGGCAAGCAACAGATCTTTTTGGTCCTTTTGCAAAATGCGTCGGTAGCGCTTTTCTTTATCAATGCTAAAAATCATTCCGTTGAGCAAGGAGAGCAGCGGGGCCAGCGTAATCGTGTTGAGCACCAAAAAACTTACCGATAGATTAATGAAGCTTTTGAGAGATACAGGGGCGAGAAGTTCTGTTTGAATCCATCCCGAATACCAATAAATGCCCACCGCAAGGAGGGTGATGCTGTGCAAAAACAGATAAAGTAAGCCATAGATTGCTCCGGCCATAGTGGCCGCCATCACCGATGAAGCAAATAAAAAGAGCAAACCGCCCATAAGATGCATACCCTGGAGCAGCAGAAAGGAGCCTGTTAGGTACAGTGCAAATAGGATCCACCCGATTCGGAATCGGATCGAAAGTGCCGGTAAGCCCAAAGCGATCAGGGTAAGGACGAACACGGCAGACAAAAAAATAAAGAAGCCTACCTGTCCGCCGAGTAAGAAGTTTAAACCATAGTAAAGATATAGGGCAATGCCAAAGAAAACGGTAGCCAATGAAAAGTAATGGAAAATGCGTTCGCGCCAATAATCAATTCCTTCTCCCGGAAGGTAGGAAGGGCCAAGGTGCCGGTTAACAAAGGCTCTCAGGTGCCTGAACAGGGTGTTTTCAGATAATTTAGGCATTATGGGGCGCGAACGGTTGTTTTAAATGATTGGCGTGCCCGAGCACAAAGCTAAAGATATACAAATATCCCGAAATCCTGCTTTCAGTCTTTAAAATTTGTAAAAACATGTTGTGTCTTACACCGGTTGGGCTTTGTTGCGACACCATGTGCCGGTCAATAATAAAATCAGCAAAAAAACGCTGTATTCGTCGATGATTTGATTCGTAAATAGTGTGACCTTCAAACCCTTGTGCAAGCTTAACAAACGAAACCGTTTGCAAATTACACATCGCGCATATTATTGATACAGCGCACTTTACGCGAGACTTGTGCCACTTCGTTGTTTCTTTAAACAACTGAATTAATTCGCTATATTTGTTATCAACCTTGGTATTCATCGTATAGTACAATAAGATGTCAGAAATTTATTGTAATATACTTAATATCAAGTTTTTAAGCTGGTTTCATACTGTCTTATATTGAAGAGTATAATTATGTAGGGCTGGAAAACATTGAATCAAATACTGGTCGAATTATTAATTTTTCAAGTACAGAAGGTGAAACTATTAAAAGTACAAAAGTCCGTTTTAAAAAAGGAGCGGTTTTGTATGGCAAACTAAGACCCTATCTAAATAAAGTCTATGTTGCCGATTTTGATGGTATAGCCACAACTGAAATTGTGCCTTTTCAACCACAGAAAGACTTATTAAATACCAGTTTTCTAGCATTTTTCCTTAGAAGTCCAAGATTTGTGGCTCTAGTTAATCAATATACATCAGGGGCGCGAATGCCCAGAGCTACAACAGCTTTCTTTAAAAAAGTTGCTAAGGCTCCAGTTATTCCGCTTAATTCTCAGGAGAAAATTGTAAAAAAGCTTGATGCCTATTCAAAAAGTATTGAAGGTTTATTGCAGGAGCAACGGTCAAAATTAGACAATCTCAAATCTATAAAAGAAAGCATCCTTGACAAAGCCTTTAAAGGAGAATTATAACTTATTCAAAACAAGGTAAGCTCGTTATTTCTGAAATATCTTCCTCGACCTAATGATCTGTAGCAATGATAAACGACGAAAATACCAATAAACTTTACCTGGCTGATACTTTACCGGAGAAATACCCGGCATTTTACAGGGCATTCTCGGAATTGCTTGATAAATGCGGAATTAACCACGAACTGTTAAAAGGAACCAGAGACATTTGGGCAAGAGATTATATGCCGATTCAGGTTGAGAAGAATAAGTTTGTAAAGTTTCAATATACCCCGGACTACCTAAACTACAAGAAGTACCAAAACACCATTTCGGATGTAAGCACCATCTGGAAACAAATTAACAAGCCGGTAGAAGAAACTGACATAGTGCTTGATGGCGGCAATGTGGTTCACCGAAACAATAAGGCCATTCTGTGTGACAAGATTTTTAAAGAGAACCCCAAGTATTCCAGAAAGGAGCTTAAATCTAAATTGCGAAAGTTCCTGAAGGTTGACCAGCTCATCCTGGTTCCTCAGCAACCATCTGATGCCATCGGACATGCCGATGGTATGGTTCGGTTTCTGGACGATTCCACAGTTATTATCAATGATTACTCCAAAGAGAAAGAGCACTTTCAACGAGCTTTCAAATTAGCACTCGACAATGCGGGCCTTGATTACATAGAAATACCATATCAGCCATACGATAATACCAAAACTATTCAGGCAAACGGGATTTATATTAATTATTTGCAGGTGGGTGAGAATATTATAATGCCTACGTTCGATAAGGATGATGATAAGGGCGTTTTAGGCAGTTTTAATGAGCTATTTCCAAATGTCGGTATTCATTCCATCAATAGTAGTGAAATTGCTAATGAAGGCGGGATTTTGAATTGTATTTCGTGGAATGTGGAAGAATAAGGCATGTTCTCGGTGACTTTGCGGTTCGACAATGTATAAATTAGGATTTTCTTGATAAAGTCAGGATTAAGTAATAATTTCTTTTCAATTAAATTCTGAATTACTTATCATGAAAATCAAGCAATGGAAGAAGAAAAAATCTACAATGAACTTAGACACCTTAGAGCTTTACTGTCAATTGTTGTTGGAAGTCAGGACTTGCCAAAGGTAGAACAGTTTTCAAAAGAGGCAATAAAGAAGGCAGCAACGGAATTCCGCAAACTTCAAACAGAGAGAGGGGAATGGATTCCCGGAGATGAAATGTCGAAAATTATTCGCTCAGCTCCTTATGGAGCAGGAAAGTTTATCATAGAGAGATTCGAGTTCAAAAATTACTTTACCCGTGGAAAACGACACTATTTCAACAGGAAAGATTTGGAGGCACTTAACAAGGAGCTAAAAAAGCGAAAAGTTAATCTGGAGAAGTACATTGAATTTGAACAAGACAAAGAGAAATTCCACAATTATTTAGAACAAGCCAGGCAAAACAAAAAGAAACGTCTGCGTTTTGAAATACCAGAAGATTTAAAAGACATCAATAGTCAACCATATAATCATCCTCCCAGAGAAAAAGTCTTAAAGCATATTGATATGCTGATGGAAGAGTTTGAAAAAGATAAACTGGTTGAATACATTGATATTTTCCAGGAAAATTATGCAATGGTTAAACATATTTATTGGTTTGACCGATACCTGGATCCTGTAAAACGAAAGCAGTGCGATAAATGGTGTTTTGAATTCAATTACGCACAAACAGCATTAAAAGAAATTAAGAAAATCAGGAGTGAAGTGGTATATAAGTAAGCCGGTGCGGCTGCATGGATATTCCGGAGATTCAAACATGAACTTCCGGGATTTAAATGTTCAATGAGGATTAAAAAATGGAAGAGAGATAAAAAATAAAGTGTGTTATAAACCCAGTCATGTTATGTAAGAGGTTGGTTATATGAAAACATCTTATGCTGTTTCATCTCCAAAAGTCAGTTTTACGATATGCCTGGAAGGCCAGTTATTTTGGCTGAATCAGGCAGGGGGAAAGAATATTCAGAAAAAACAATTATAAAATATCGACTAAAATAAATTGGCTTGCTATTTGCATTATGCAAATGAATTAATAATTTTATATTACTTTTGCACGCTTAAAACAATAGGCTTAATTATAAAATAAACCTATTGATTGCCTATACGTTATAACAGGTAACCCCTAAATCATTTCGGCTATGAATGACGATATCTTAAAAATGAAAGCTGCATTTCTTTATGTTGTTTCTGCTTTCGAAGGAGTTGATATCTTGCGGGCATTCAAGATTTTATATTTTGCTAATAAAGAACATCTTGCGTTATATGGCAGACCAATAATTGAGGATGAATTTTGTGCTTTGCCAAATGGACCAGTACCTTCAAAGATTTATGACGCGGTAAAATTAGCTCAGGGAAAAAGTCGTGTATTTCAAACTGAAGAAATAAGGGAACTAGCAAACTCAATTTCTACCGGAGGAGATGATGATTTAGATTACGTTATTTATGGGAAACAAGCCCCGGATATGGATGAATTATCCAAGTCTGATGTCGCTTGCCTGAAAAAATCTATTGAAGAAAATAAAGGTCTTTCTTTTAAACAACTTTCTGATAAATCTCATGATTATGCATGGGACAAGGCATGGAAACAACAGCCAGCATCAAAAATGGATATCTTAGATATTGCCAGAGCTGCCGGAGTAAGTAATGAAATGTCAGAATACATTAAAGAACAATCAGAAATTGACGCTATTTTGAGTTAATTATGAGTCCTTCCCTTGGAGACCTTTTAAACAATAACGAAGAAAGAGAAAATCAGATCAATCAAGCGCTTGTTGTTGGAAGCGTATTTAAGATGACTCTTTCAAAAGAAGAGGGAGTAACTCCTAAAAACCCAGGGGATGTCACTCGGGATAAATTATTTGTTGTAATTGGATTTGATGAGGATAAAATCATTGGGGCCCTTCTTATTAATTCAAGAGTTAATCGCAATCTACCTGATAGCTTAAAAGACCTTCAATATCCTATTTCTGCGGCAGATTATGACTTCCTGGATCACAATAGTCACGTTGATTGTAGTTCCATTAAACCCATAAGAATTAATAAATTCAAAGAGCAGTTTGATTGGAAGAATTCATTCTCACCAATAAAGGAACAAGATCTTGAGCTTATTATTGGGGCTGTAAAAGAATCTCCATCAGTTACACCAAAGATTTTGAAGAGATTTGGGTTGGTTGATGAGGGTAAAAGCAAATAACATACAAATGAATTGAGGGCCGGGTTTTCCGGCCTTTTTTATTGTGAATTATGGACGAAACTCAAAAACAATTCCAAAAAGCACGTTGAAAGTATCGCAAAAAAGATTTTAACAATGCGTTCCTTAAATCCCTACTTAATTGGATTTGTTGAAACCAGGGAGCCAACATCTGATTTTCTTAGATACCCTATTGAACTTCTTTATCAATCTGCCTGGGAAAGTGTAAACTCCGAGGAATAAGAAAAGACCCATTAATTAACAACCACTTTTGGTCTATCATGCAGAGTGATTGGGTTTTTTTTAAAACTTTTTGCAATAAGAATGATGATTTCAGAATTCGCTATCAATCCACTATCGTCTAAAAACAAAAAAGCCTGACAATCAACTTGTCAGGCTTTTTCTGAGTACCCAGGGCCGGGATCGAACCGGCACGATATTGCTATCACTGGTGTTTGAGACCAGCGCGTCTACCAATTCCGCCACCTGGGCCTACTACTTTAAGAACTTTGCGGGTGCAAATATAGGGTTTTGGTACATTGCCTCCAAACAAATCAACGCCTAAGATCGAAAAATAAATCATTATTTTTGCTTGCAAAGCGGCACGCCAATGATACACAAAACAGAAGGGATTGTATTAAACCATGTTCGTTTCGGCGAATCGGGGGCCATTGTGCGCATTTATACCCAGCTGTATGGCTTGCAGAGTTATATGGTCAACGGGGTGTATGGCAAACGACGCAAGGGCAATATTGTACTGATGCAGGCGCTTAACCGTTTAGAGCTGGAGGTGTATCACCACAACAATAAGGACATACAACGCATCAAGGAATTTAGAACACTTGCGCCGCTACAACGGATTCCCTTTTCTCAAACCCGTCGCGCCCAGGCCTTTTTGCTGACCGAGTTGTTGTGGCGCATTCTTCGGAATGAGGGCCCTGCTCCGGATGTTTATGCTTTTTTGGAAGCTTCCATCCTCCGGCTCGACAGAGAGCAGGAGGGGCTGGAGAACTTTCACCTGTGGTTTTTGTTTCAATTGGCGCGTTACCTGGGTTTTCAGCCACACGACAATTATAGTGAAGCGTTTTGTTGGTTCGATTTGAGCGAAGGCTGTTTTGTGAACAGGGAGCCCGCGCATGCCCACTATCTTAAGCGCGATTTGAGTCTTCGCATTCATCAGATCGGGCATCTGGGCTTGGATGAACTGTCTGCCATCTCTACCCGCCTCGACGAGCGGCGTTCCCTGCTCGATGCCCTTCTGTTGTATTATGAGTTGCACCATCCCGGATTGGGGCAGTTGCGCAGTTTGCCTGTATTGAAAGAGCTCTTTCAATAGCTGGGCCGTGCTTGATTTTTTTTGAAGAAGATAGGGAAATATTTGACCAGTTGGTGCTGACTGCCTGTAATCCTTTGCCAGGTGTTGATAAAGAGATTCTGTTTTCGTGGCTGTTTATCTGGGAATACTGTATTTTTGAATGCGCCTTTGCAGGCTCATTAATTTTACAGCATGTCCTACTCCAAATCATTTTCCCCCGAAGCGGGTTTTGTTGCACGTATGAGTGAGCTGGCCCGACAGACCAATGCCATTGATTTGGCGGGTAACTATCTGTCGGATGAGTTGGTGAATCCCGGATTGAAAAAGATGCCCGAATGGTCGCCCGATTTGTATCAGCGTGTGGTAAGTCCCTACGGCTTAATTGAATTGCGTCAGGCCATATCCAAACATCTTCAGCTTCGTTATGATCGTTTATATAATCCGCAAACCGAACTCTCCATCAGTAATGGCCCCAATCAAAATTTGTTTGCCGTCTTAACTGCTTTTTTAAAAGAGGGAGATGAAGTGCTGTTGTTTGAACCTGCAGCAGACAATTACCTCGCTCTAATTTTGCTTACCGGGGCAAGTCCCGTTTATGTGAGCTTGAAAGAAAACGATTACCACATCGATTGGGAAGAGGTGACGCGTCTGGTGACCAGCAATACGCGCATGATCATCATCAACACCCCCCACAACCCGAGTGGGATGGTGCTGTCTGAGCTGGATATGCTTCGTTTGCAAAAGGTCATTAGTGGCACAGGTATTTTGGTGGTCAGTGACGAGAGCATGGCCAACCTGGTTTATGATGAAAAGGAGCATCAAAGTGTCGCCTTTTATCCGAAATTAGCCGAACAGAGCATACTTATCAGCTCACTGGCTCAGCAATGCAGGGTGCCCTGGCCGGTGGCTTTTTGTGCTGCCCCTGAGTTGCTGATGAAAGCCATAAGGGGCGTGTTTAATGTGGTAGACGGAGGGCATTTTGCTCCCTTGCAGATGTTGTTGGCTGAGGGTTTGGAGCCCTCGGTTTCCAGAAAAGAGTTGATTCAGTATTACCAGAATAAGCGGGATCGGTTTAACGACTTGCTGGTGACTAATACGCGCTTTGAGCCCCTCCCTTCAAGCGGCTCTGTTTTTCAACTGATAAGTTATGCCAAAATTTCTGACGAAAGGGATTTTGAGTTTGCCGAACGTTTGCTTCACGATTATGGTGTCGCCACAGTACCCTTTGGCGTTTTTACCCACGAAAAGCAAAAGCGTTGTTTGTTGCGGCTTAACTTTGGGCGGCCAGACGACCTGCTCGATGAAGCAGTGACTCGTCTGGCCAGGCTCTAGTTCTTTGGGGCTAAAATTTGATAACTTGCAAATTTCCGCTATTTTTGCAGCACTTTACCGGAAGGCAAAGTCCCATGGCTCCATAGTTCAAGGGATAGAACGGAAGTTTCCTAAACTTCAGATACAGGTTCGAGTCCTGTTGGGGCTACTATTTTTCTTCTGCACGCAGATAGGCAAAGACGGTAACTTCTGCATCGTTCAGTGGAACTTTTGCGATGCTGACTCTTATTTCAAAATCCATTTCATCGATACTTGTTTCTGCCTCTTCTTCAGTGTGGAACTGCTTGGCCCAAAGATTGGCGTTTAGGGTGCTGAATCGGAAGGTGTACATTCTTAAAAGGGAGGGATTGTAGCGCTCATTTTCCCACTTACTTTGGTAATCTCCCACCAAATCAAATTGATGATTGTACCAGTAATTCTCGTCCTCAGCAGCCGGGATGAATTTTAGTATTCCTACTTTATCCCCGGCTTTAACTCCCTCGTATTCACTTTGGGCCTCCGTCCAGTTGTAGGCCTGTATTTTCTCTACGTAGAGGTCAAAGCTGCGTTCTCTCGTCCCTTGTTGTACGGCATCGGGTTCGGTGTCCTTGTCCTTGCTGCATGAACTGAAGAGAAGTGCTGCAAAGAGCAGACCTGCAGCGCTCTGGTTGAGTCTTGTGATTTTCATTTTCTTTAAATTTGATGTTTTTAAATAATTTTCGGCATGTTCCAAGCTGTTTTGCGGAACACTTTCTACTTATTGGTGTTTTTTACAGGTGGAAGTAAACATCAATTTTTATGTTTGTTTGAGACCGTTGTTAACCTTAGGGTAACAACTGTGTTGTTTAATTTCTTCATTTTTGTGCTGGCTTAGTAGAAGATTTGGGTGTTGAGATGAAAAACGTCTCAATCTTGTGTGAATATTTGTGAGATAATGATAAAAATTGTTTCTCTGCTCCGCCTTTATGCTTAAATTGATACCATAATTCCTATCAAACTCAACTGCTTAATTTTAATTTATGAGAAAGACGAGACACTTGTTTTTGTTTTGGGTATTCCTTTTGGGTACAGTGGGTCTTTACGGTCAGGTGACCGTAAGTGGCACGCTGCTTGATCAGGATACCTCTGAGCCGCTTATTGGAGCGGCAGTTGTTGTGGAAGGTACCTCCACAGGGGCCACCACAGATCTGGACGGAAATTTCTCCTTTTCGGTGGATGCCCGTTCGGTTAACCTGCTGTTCTCCTATGTTGGTTATAAGGACCAAACACAGCACGTAAATTTGGCCCGACAAAGTGAGTTGGGCATTATCTATTTGGAAGCAGAGGCCATCAACCTCGGTGATGTTACTGTTACCGCTTCATTGGGAATTGCCCGGCGCACCCCGGTAGCCATGTCCAACATTACCCCCCAGTTGATCGAGGAGAAGTTGGGAACCCAGGAGTTTCCAGAAATTCTGAAGTCCACCCCCGGGGTTTATGCCACTAAGGGGCCCGGCGGTTTTGGTGATTCCAAAATCAACATGCGCGGCTTTCAATCGGCCAACGTGGCTGTTATGGTCAATGGGGTACCTATGAACGATATGGAATGGGGCGGCGTGTACTGGTCCAACTGGGCCGGTTTGTCCGATGTTACCTCAATGATGCAGACCCAGCGCGGTTTGGGTGCGTCTAAGGTGTCGGCCCCTTCAGTAGGCGGATCCATCAACATCGTCACCAAATCCATCGATGCCAAAAAAGGCGGTTCTGCGTCCTACAGTCTGGGTAACGACGGCTACAATAAAGTTGTGTTTGATGTGTCAACAGGATTGAGTGAGAGCGGTTGGGCCATGACCCTCCTGCTGGGTAAGACCTGGGGGGATGGTTACGTACAAGGTGCCGATTTTGAGGGTTACAACTACTTTCTGAATGTTGCCAAGAAGATCAACGATTCGCATCAACTGTCCCTTTCGGCATTTGGGGCCCCTCAGCAGCACTATCAGCGCAGTCGCTACGACGGACTAACTGTGGTGGGCTGGCAACAGGTTCAAAAATATATGGGCGACGACAGTCCCTATAAATACAATCCCACCTATGGTTTCGGACTAAACGGAGAGCGGAAATCTTCCAGTTACAACGTTTACCACAAACCACAAATTTCTTTGAATCACCTGTGGCAAATCGATGAGAAATCAAGTCTGAGTACCGCCCTCTACACCTCTATTGGTCGCGGTTACGGTTACAGCGGACAAAATGCCAACAGCGATTACTCCGGTCACTGGTACGGGAGCAGTAACGGCACTTTAAATACCACTTACCGCAATCCCGACGGCACCTTTGCCTACGATCAGATTTATGCGGTTAATGAAGCCAGCGAGGAAGGTTCCATGCTGGTTATGTCCAAATCGAAAAACTACCACAACTGGTACGGGTTGTTGTCGACCTACAGCACTACCATTAACGACCAAATTGATGTGTACGGCGGTATTGATACCCGCTATTATAAGGGCGTGCACACCAACGAACTGGTCGATTTGTATGGCGGAGATTATTACATCGACCGCTACCGGCAAAACGTGAGAGCTGTTGATTACGCCGGGGCAGAAACCGAAGCTTTCACAAATAAAAAGCTGCAGGTAGGCGATGTGGTGTACCGCGATTACGACGGTTTTGTGTTTCAGGCCGGCGGTTTTGGTCAGGCCGAATACAATGCCGGCAATCTAAGTTCCTTTGTTTCCGCATCCTTATCCAATACCACCTACTGGCGTTACGACCGCTTTTATTACGAGAGCGACAAGGCCCAATCAAAGCACATCGATTTTTGGGGTTACACCATCAAAGGAGGTGCCAATTACAACCTCACCAGTGAGCACAATGTATTTGCCAACATTGGTTACATCAGTCGTGCCCCCTTCTTTTCAGGCGGAGCCTTTTTAAGCTCCACCGTCAGTAATGAAACCAATCCGGGTGCTGTTAATGAGAAGATTTTCTCCATTGAGGCCGGATATGGCTATAAGTCGTCCTGGTTGAGTGCCGATGTAAATGTTTACCGCACCATGTGGATGGACAAATTGCTGAGTCGTTCAGTCGACCTCAGCGACGGCAGTCGTGGCTCCATCAATATGGAAGGCATCGATGCCCTGCACCAGGGAATTGAGCTGGAAGTTAAAGCCAAACCGACCTTGTGGCTCGAACTTTCGGGAATGTTGTCGCTGGGCGACTGGCAATGGAACAACAATACCGTGGGTTATTTTTATGACGATGGCGGCCAGCCTCTGGCCAACATGCAGGGAGGTATAGCCTCGGGCGACAGGGCTCCGGATCATGCCAGTATGAAGTTGGGTCTCGACGGTGTAAAAGTCGGAGGATCTGCGCAGACAACCGCAGCCTTGGGTGTCAAGTTTAAGATCAGCAAGGATTTGCGAACAGGTCTCGACTACTATTATTTTGGTCGCAACTTTGCCGACTGGAATTTCAGCAGCAGTGACCTGCTGATGAATGGAGAAAAGATCTATACCACACCCTGGGAGATGCCCGGAGCTGGTCTCTTTGACTTTTTTGCCAGTTATTCCTTCGATCTGGGCGGAACCCGTGCCGTGCTTTCAGGTAATGTTAACAATCTATTCGACCAGGAGTACATCTCCGACGCCACCGATGGTGGAGACGGGCAATGGCAGTCGGCCTACCAAATCTTTTATGGCTTTGGCCGGACCTACAACGTGAGGTTGAAAATCAATTTCTAATGATGCAAAAAAGTGAAGCAATGAGAAAAACATATTTCTATTTTTGGGGATGGATGCTGCTGTTGTTAGCTGGTTGTGAATACAATGAGGAGCATTTTCCCGAGTTGGACGAACTGGCCCGACCGGTGGATGTTCGTGTTTTGGATTATGAGCTGACTGCAGAAGATTATACTGAAATTTCCGGCAATGCAGATAATGTAAGTCTGGCCAAGGGTCAGGGACTTAATGCCGAACTGGAGGAGCTTGGCTCCAGGAAGATGTTTTCTGAAACACTCAGAGCCAGCGATTTTGTGCCTGCCTTTTTAAATGAGAAATGGTATCAGTTGGATGAGAAGTCGGCCCTGAAAGTCACGTATAAACAGGCCGTAGATCGTCCTGTGTTCCTGGATGAGCTCAGTAGTGCCGCGCTGTATACGGTTAGCGCCGCCGATTATGAGGCTGTATGGAAGGGAGAAACCTATCAATACTTTACTCCATCCCGTCCGTTGGAACGGAATGCCGACGCCATTCTTAAAGGAGCCTTTCCCGAGGCGGCATCGGGCGACCTGGTGGCCCTGGCCTACAATTACTCCCCACAAGAGCCTTCTGATTTTGTAGAAAAGGCCGTTCCCTCATTAGATGAGAATTTCAATACCTTTGCTGCCTATGAGGATATTCAATTGAACGGCTGGGTCAATGTGGCCGAAGCCGGAACCAATGTGTGGAATGCCCGCGAATATTCGGGTAATGCCTATCCCCAGTTTTCTGCGTATAAAGCTCCCGGAGATGCCATTGCCTGGTTGATAACTCCTGAAATTGATTTGTCCGAGGCGGTAAGCCCCACTTTTAGTTTTGACATTACGCTGGCTCATTTCGCCGGTTATTTGTTGGAGGTGCTCATTTCTGAGGACTTTTATGGGGAGGATCCGACTGCCGCTACCTGGACCGACATCACCCACCATTTTGCCTTCTATAATGCCGGCGGCAGCTATACCGACCTTTATGTGGCCGGGGTTATGGATATGTCGGACTACCAGGCGAACAACTTTCGTGTAGCCTTTCGCTACGTGGGCAATGGTCCCGATGGTGCAACCACCACCATCCAGGTCGACAATGTTCAAATAGGACCTGAGAATACGGTTACCACCAACGAACTGTTTACGGAGAACTTCGATAACGGTTTGGAGGCCTGGGACAATCAGACGGTGCAGGGCAGCGAGGTGTGGGAGCAATCTTCCTACGATGGCAGTTCTCGTGCCGAGTATTCTGCATACCGAACCGATGGTCCTCAGGAAGGCTGGCTGGTGAGTCCAGCCGTGACAGTGCCCAACACCGGTGCCAGTCAGTTGCTGATCGATTTGGTCGTGGGCCATCAAAATGCCGAGTGTCTTTCGGTCATGCTGTCTGAGGATTATGTTGACGATGTGACCACCGCCACCTGGGTGGACGTCACCGCGGAGTTTAAGTTTCCCGTGCAGCCCAGTGGCTATAGTCTGGAGGTTCCGGTCGGCGCAGCTTCCCTGGCTGCCTATAAGGGGAAAGACATTCACATCGCCTTTAAATATGTGGGCGACGGGACCGACAACAAAACCACCACCTACCAAATATATGATGTTAAGGTGGTGTCCTATTTACGTCAGGCCCCTGCCGGTTCACCCGCTTTGAAGTCGGCCAGTCTGCTGGAGTCGGACAACTACGCACTGTATAGCTACAATGGGGTAGCGTGGACTGCCTACGAGGAGGCCGTTATGGTGAACGGGTCGGACTATCAGCAAATGGGAATCCCCTATTTTAGCGAGGATGCTGAGCCGGAGGCTTATTTGGCTACTTACCTTGCCTTGCAACAGCCCTACGCTGCCGAAGAGGACAAACAAGCGGTGGTTTATTTCTATGGAAAGGCAGATTCCTTGGTTGCCAATGAGTATGTACTGGAAGAGGCCATCTGGAAACAGGTGCCCGACTACAAGTTGGTCACCGATCAGTTTGTACGATCTAATGGAAAGTGGATTTGGAACCCAAGTGTAGTCATCACTCTTGTACCTGTTCGTAACGACCCCACCAGTGTGTTGTATTACCAAACGGCTACCGACTGGGTTTGGGAAAATGTTGATCAGGCTGCCGGCGTTACAGAAAAGGGCAAAGGTTATGTAACCAGTTACGGAAACAACGATTACTATACCGGTGCTTCGGCCTACCATAATAATGTGGACTGGCGGATTCAGGCTGCCCGAAACCAGCATCCCGATGCTTATGCAGATATGACCGACGATGAGGTGGAAGCCCTGCTGGAGGAACGCTTGATTTCTGTGATGGCAGAAGTCCTGAGCATTTTGCATCCCGATGCGCAGCCCATTGAAGGTGTGGACATCACCTATACCATCAATCTCGCCATCTATTCGGGCAATACCGTTACCGATGTAACCCACAGCCTGGTGTACAAGTTGGTTGGTCCTGCCGAATTTGAATGGCAGAGTGGTCCCGATCCAATTCAGTAAGAAACAGAAACCTGTTATTAATAAAAGAGAGGCTGCCCCAGGTTGGGCAGCCTCCTTGTATTCTATCCTGTGATAGGTCCATTGATGTTGAAGCGGAATTTTCTTAACACTTACACCCTGACACTTTAACTGTTAATTGAAAGGACTGAAACAAGGTGGCATGGGTTTTTAGATTAGAAGCAGTGGAAAATTTAGTCCTTGCCATGTAAAATTGTGGTAACTACTCAGGTGGCTAATTTAGCCAAAAATTGATGTCGGCCATTTTTTCGATTAAGGCGTTTTCCTTGCGATGGACTCTAAAAACCTCAAATTTTTCCTGTCATTCGATTCTCGCGGCCTTTAATTTTTCAAAAACAAAAAATATTGCCGTTTCTGTTGATAACTTGGTGCTGCACTCTTTAGAAGTGTTTGTGCATAAGTTGCTGAGCTTACAAAAAAGCGCAGACCTTTGTAAAAAACACAAAGCAATTGGACTGGACTATTTCTGAGCTCAAGGCAAAAACTAAGGATCAACTTATTGGCCTTTTAACAACTTGTACGCAGGAGGCTAACGAGCTTAGAGTGCGCATTACCACACTTGAAAAGGAGCTGGCAGTTCACAAAATCCCGACGACCAGCAGAA
>NZ_MWUJ01000020.1 GCF_002210225.1 Geofilum rhodophaeum
TGCTAGTCGGGTAGTTTCTACCGAAGCCCAATACCGGGCTGCCAAACTTCACTTTCCTACGACAATCGCAGAATCCTGGTGTACTACTCTGCAGGTACCTTTAAAAGACCTACCCACTGTCTGACCACTACCTTTACTTCACGAATGCCTGGTCAAAGACGCTTGGATCTCAATATTACGTTTCGCACCGATTTATTCATAAAAGTCTACCTGCAGGATTCTGTCTGCTGCCTATACGGTTTTATCTATTCTACCGAGTGCAAATCCATTAAACGCATGGGATAGGTTCTCAGTAATTGGCGGCAACACCGATATAGCGTCTAGGTGTTACCAGTTCCTCAAAGATACAATTTGAATCCCACTTCCAATTCACCAAAAGAAAAGCAGTAAAAAATTCAAAGCAAAGTGCACCAACAGCAAGGGATCCCTGAGTTTATAGCGAAGGTTCCAAAACAGCAACAGCCAAAACAGCAAGCCATTTGCAGCTCCCAATATTTTACCGGTCATGGTGAGCCAGCCGGCATCAACCAACAACCATGCGGCCAGACAAAAAAAAGTCAGACCCAAAATCAGTTCCGATGAGCAGCGGAACCATTTCTCTACAAGATTAAGCAAGGAGCCATCTGTACTCAAGAGGCGAAAGGGCGTAAAAACAAGGCCTACGGATACAAGGCCCAAAGCACTTATCCAGGCTACAATTTGCACTTGTCCGAAATAATGTTGCTGCAAAAGGGATAACAGCACCAACACCAGCCCCAGTGGCAGGGCCAACCAGTAAAATCGGAAGCTCAAGAAAAGATTCGTGAGCTTCGACAACACACCAAGTATTTTCATAAAACCGCCGTTTATTATACGCTTCTCAATCCACCAGCAATTCCTTTATTATATTTTTCACTTTCTCAATTTCCTTTTCCGTCAAACTGGCTAACACTTTAAAAATCCGCTGCTTATCAACCGTTCGAATTTGGTCAAGGACCATCCAACCTTTCTTGCTGTTGTACTTAACCTCAATTCTTGTTGGATACTTTTTTGATAGGGTTGTCATAGGTGCAATTCAAAAGGCTTTTGCTTAAGCGAATCCCTTTTGAATTACCAATTTGAATAACGGAAACGTCCATAACTGCCTATTTATATGTAATTATAAAGTTATTACCTGGTTTCAAATCATCAAAGTTTTCCTGTCATTTTTAACCGCTGCCGCCTGAACCCATAATCGGGCACGGTGGGCCCTTTGATGTGGGCAAAAGCTATTATCTTTGCGGGGACCATACAACAAAATTGCAATGCAAAAATACCTGGAGAAGTACCTGCTGCCCATTGCCATGGTAATTGGGGTGGCCTTTCACCAACAGCTTGCCCACCTATCGCCGCTTATCCCCTACCTGCTTGCGCTGATGCTTTTCATCACCTACAGCCGGGTGAGCTGGAGCGATATTCGTCTTACCCGTTTTCACTACATCCTGCTTACCATTCAGTACCTGGGCAGCGCCCTTTTGTATCTGGCGCTGCGTCCCTTCAACGAAATTCTGGCCCAGGCGGCCATGATGTGTGTGCTCACGGCTACGGCGACTTCGGCGCCGGTGGTGGCGGGTATGCTGGGTGGAAACATTGCATCCACGGCGGCCTATTCCATCATCAGTAACCTGTCGGTGGCCCTCATTGCGCCCTTCTTTTTAACGGCCATAGGGGCCAAAGAAGAGACGCTGTCCTTTATGGCTGGTTTCTGGTTGATACTCAAAAAAGTTCTGCCCATTCTGGTTGTGCCCTTTTTGGGCGCACTCTTGCTGCAAAAGACTTCGCCAAAGGCCCATCGCAAGGTGCAGTCGGCCCAAATACTCACCTTTTACCTGTGGGCGGCTTCCTTAACGGTGGTACTGGGTAATGTTACGCAATTTGTGCTGATGCATAACGATGGCAGTTACCGACTCGAACTTCTTATCGCAGCGACCTCGCTGCTGATTTGTCTCCTGCAGTTTATCGGCGGCAGGGCCATCGGTGCGCGGTATGGGCGCACGGTAGCGGGGGGACAGGGACTGGGACAGAAAAATACGATTCTGGCGATCTGGCTCACGCAGACTTACCTGAACCCATTGGCTACACTGGGGCCTGGACTGTATGTGCTTTGGCAGAACCTGGTCAATTCGTGGCAAATATGGAACAAGATGCGGCAGGCTAAAAAGTCGGCCTAATGATTGATTACTCCCGAGGCGAGTAGCTCGTCGTTGCGGTACAGGGCGGCAAACTGTCCGGCGGTAATGCCGCGTTGGGGATTGTCAAAAACGACAAACAGACCGTTGGCACGTTGGTACACGGTAGCCCCCTGCAGGGGCTGGCGGTAGCGGATACGCAGGTCGTAACGCCCTTCTTCTCCCACCTTCAGCGCCAAATCGGGGCGCACCCAGTGCATTTCCTCGGGCTTCACTTTCAACACTTTTCTGTAGAGACCGGGGTGCTCGGCCCCCATGCCCACGTACACCTGATTGTAATCGACATTGATGCCGAGTACAAAGAGGGGCTCGGGAAAGCCGCCAATGTTCAGGCCTTTGCGCTGACCAATGGTGTAGAAGTGGGCCCCGTTGTGCTGCCCTATTTTTTTGCCGTAGCGGGGATGATAGGGATAGGGCTGAGCCAACTGCTCCAGCACCTCGTCCCCGGGATTTTCGAGCGCCTCGTTCCACGAGTGCTGCAACAGCTCGGCATCGGGCTCCACCAAAAACACCTTGCCTTCTTTGGCCTGCAACTTTTGTTGAAGAAATACGGGCAAATCCACCTTACCTACAAAGCAAATGCCCTGGGAATCTTTTTTGTGGGCGGTGACCAACTTGAGCTCACCGGCAATGCGACGCACTTCGGGCTTCTGCAAATCCCCGATCGGAAACAGGGCTTTCTCAAGTTGTTTTTGCGAGAGCTGACAAAGGAAATAGCTCTGGTCCTTATTCGGATCGAGGCCCGCCAGCAAACGGTGAACGGGCTGCCCGTCCACCTCCACGGTTTCCTTGCGGCAGTAGTGACCGGTAGCTACGAAATCGGCCCCCAGTTTCAGGGCCTCCTCCATAAACACATCGAACTTTATTTCGCGGTTACAGAGCACGTCGGGATTGGGTGTACGTCCCTTCTCGTATTCGGCAAACATGTAATCGACCACCCGCGCCCGGTAATGGGTGCTCAGGTCCACAAAATGAAAGGGGATGTCGAGTTTGCGCGCCACCGCCTCGGCATCAAACTTATCGTCGAGCCAGGGACAGTCGGCCTTGAGCACACCGGTGGTGTCGTGCCAGTTTTTCATAAACAAACCCAGCACCTCATAGCCCTGTTGCTTCAACACATAAGCTGCCACACTGGAGTCCACGCCTCCCGATAATCCCACTACCACTCTTTTCTTTGTTGCCGTCATGCTGTCTCCTAATCATTTGAGGCTGCAAATATACAAAAAAGCCGGCACACTGACCGACCTGCACAGCCACCCTCTGCCGGCAGGTTTTGAGAATTGCCTAAAAAGAGGTAACTTTGCGGACTTAAATATCCGATTAACTTTTATGTTTTTACTTGGTTCCACAGCTCCTTTTCTTCCTTATCTGCTGCTGATGCTGACTACGCTGGCGGCGTGGTGGGGCGACTGGTCGGCCGGCAGTACCGAGCCTGGGGACAGCGCTCAGGAACAAAGGGTAGAGGCTGTTGCCGGGGCCCCTGAGTTTGAGGCCGGTTACTTTTTGCAAAACATCCCTGCCAAAAAAGAAATAAGGACGCAAAGCGAACCTGCTGCAAAGGCAGTACCCTCCCGCCTTCAAAAGTTGTTCAGCGCTGCCCGGACCTTCCTGCCCATGGAAGCACCTGAGAACAGCTGCTCCTGCCACTATGCGCAAAGCAAGCAATGGCGTGGCCCACCGGCAAAAGAATACAGTCAGCAGTAGTCCCCCTACACCGGAACACTGCATCTTTCTTAAGGCTGCACTGCAGCACCCCTCTTTTGCCATTTTTTTTCAAGCTGAAAACCATGTACAAACATACTTTCCTGCTGACCTTGTCGGCCCTGCTCCTGGCATCCAGCCTCGGGGCCAGAACGCCGGAGGGCCCGACCAACACCACTCTCCCGCTCGATTCCCTAGCTGCCGTGTACGACCTCAATCAGGTGGTAGTCACCGGCACCAGGCATCCGCGGCCCTTAAGGACCTCGCCCGTGCTTACGCAGGTGGTGGGACAAGAACAGTTGCGGCGGGGCGACTGGGGGGAGATGACGCAGGTGCTGGAAAACCAGCTTCCGGGTATTGAGTTTTCGCACGGTGCCTACGGCAGCAACATCAGTATGATGGGCTTGCCGGGCAATTATGTCTTGTTCTTGCGCGACGGCAACCGCATCTCGGGCGAGAGCAATGCCAACATCGATTACCAACGCCTGGGCCTCCTCAACACCGGACGCATCGAAATTGTGCGCGGAGCCAGCTCGGTACTCTACGGCTCCAACGCCATGGCCGGCGTGGTACACCTACTCAGTTGCCCCATTAGTCAATCCCCCCTTCTCGAAGCCTACACACGCTACAGCAATTTTGGCACTACGCAGACCGAAGCCGCCCTTACCCTCAAGGAGGGCAGCGTGGGGAGTCGCACCACCCTGCGCCATTTCCACACCGAGGGCTACGACCTCAACAATAGGCGGTCCGACGGCCGCACCATGGAGCGCACCACCACCCATCAACTGGGCCAGGAAGTTCACTGGCAGGCGGCACCCAAGCTGGAGCTGAGCGCCAATGGCCACCTCTATAAAAACCACGTGGATGCTTCCCTGCCCATGCGCAACAACAAAATGAACGACGCGGTGGACTACAATCTCACCGCCCGCTACCACTTGCCCAACAAGAGTACACTCGAGGCGGTCTGGCACAGCGATCATTATCGGATTTTCGAAAAAGACGCGCAGCGGCACGACCTGCAATACAGTCTCCGCTTTAACAACGGGCGACTGGCGGGGGAGGTCCGACTGGGCGAACATTCCCGGATGTCGGTGGGACTGGAATACCTGAGTGAGGCGCTGCTGGCGCCGCGCAATAAAATAGCGGCGACTCTGGAGCAAAGCGACTGGGTGGGCTATGTGCAGGAAAACTGGCAGTGGGGCGAGCACTTGACGCTGAGTGGGGGACTGCGACTGAATTACAACTCGGACTACGGCTACCACGGCACCTGGCAAACGGCGGCGCGGGTGAGTTGGGGCGACTTCAGTTTCCGGGGCAATGTGGGTACGGGCTACAAGTCGCCCACGCTTAAGGACCGCCACATGGAATACCAGGCACCGACCTCCTTCCCCATCTATGTATTTGGTAATCCCGACCTCATCCCCGAAACCAGTCTTTTCACCGGCCTGTCGGCCGAGTACAACCGGCGCGACCTGAGCGTCTCGCTCCACCTCTACCGCAACGCGGTAAAAGATATGATTACGGAGGTAATGGAAGCCTACGACGCGGCGACCGATCCGGCCATGATTTACTACTACCAGAATGTTGAGGAGGCGGACATTCGGGGGATGGACCTGCTCCTGCGCTGGCGCCCGCTGTCCCGGTTGGAAGTCAACGCCAGCTACGCCCTGGTTAAGGCACACGACCAGAAAAGGGATCGCCAGTTTACGGGCAGTCGCCCCCACAGCGGCGTGCTGGCCCTACACTACCAACGAAACGACTGGCCACTGCATCCGGCCCTTCACCTGCAGGGCAGCTATAAGGGGAAGATGTCGCGGGGCATTTACGATGCCGAAAGCGGTGCCGAAAGTGTATCCTACCTGGACGACTTTACCCTGTGGCGCGCCAACCTGCGTCTGCAGCTGCCCGGGCAGCTGCAGGTCCAGACCGGCATCGCCAACCTTTTCGACTACAGCGACCCGGAGACCTTTGCCACCTTCAGTCCCGGGCGCACCTTCTTTATAAGTGCGAGACTCACGCTGTAATGCAGGGAAGCAGAGTTCTTTTAAGCATTAATCATCATCGGCATCAGCAGCATCAGCTCGTCCTCGAAGTCGTTCTTATCGAAGGGCAGCACAATGGCGGCACGTGAGGGATCCGACATCTCAATAATGATGTTGCTTGAATCGATGTTTTCCAGAATATCGGCCAGGAAGGACGACTTAAAGCCGATCTCCATTTCGTCACCATCGTACTGGCAACGGAGCTTTTCAAAGGCCGACACCGAGAAGTCGAGATCCTGCGCCGAAACCATCACCTCATCGCTGCTGTAGTGCAGTTTAACGAGGTTCGACGACTGGCTGGAGAAAATGGATACCCGTCCCAAAGTGTTGGCCAAATCGACGCGATCGACCACCGCCCGGTTGGGATTGTCCTGCGGAATAACGGCGTTGTAGGTGGGGTAATTGCCCTCTACCAGTCGGCAGACCAGGCGGTAGTTGGGCAGGGTGAAAAAAGCGTTTTTGTTGTCGAACTCCACCTGCACATCGCCATCTTCGCGGGGCAGTACATTCTTGAGCAAGGAAGCGGGCTTTTTGGGCAGTATGAAGGAGGCCTCAAATTCGGTTTTGGCATCGAGACGCTGGTAGCGCACCAGTTTGTGCGAGTCCGAAGCCACAAAGGTGAGGTTTTCGGGACTGCATTCAAATAAAATGCCGTTCATCACCGGACGCAGCTCGTCGTCGGCAGTGGCAAACAAGGTCTTGGTAATGCCGGTGAGCAAAAGCGAAGCAGGCACCCGCATGCTGCTGGCCTTATCCTCCTCTACCTGAGGCAGGTTTGGATAATCGTCGGCCGGCTGACCCACAAAGTTGTACTTACCGCGCTCCGACTGAATGTCCACACCCAAAGTGTTGCTGTCCACGACAAAAGTAAGGGGTTGCTCGGGCAACTTCTTCAGAATTTCGAGCAGCATCTTGGACGGAAAGGCCACCCGGCCCTCTTCCACTGTTTCATCCGTTTCGAGGGTGGTGGTCATGGTTACCTCCAAATCGGAGGCCGTCATGCTCAAAGTATTTCCACTCAGCTCAATTAAAAAACAATCGAGCACGGGCAACTGACTTTTGGTAGAAATGGCCCTGCTGATGGCCTGCAAATGCGACAGCAACTCGGAACTGGATACAACAAACTTCATCGATAAATATTTTAATAGATTATTTCACAAGTGCAGCGGGCTATTTCACTATAAATGTGAGCAAAGCAAGCCACCCGCAAGCCGACTCCTCCATTTTCAAAGATAGGAATAATCAAAGAAAGAAAGACAAGGGCTCCGTACTTTTTTATGTCCGGTCGGCAGCCCGCCCGTAGCGCCACTTTCGCCACAAAGGAAACACCAGGCCTAAGAGACCCAAAAACACCAGCGGGAGCAACAAATTCAGCCATTTCCAAAACTCCAGCTCCGAGGCCAGCTTCTCCCGGTCGAGCAGGCGCAACTGGTAGGAACGCGAACGCAGGGCCATCCAACCCTCCTCATCGGCCAGGTAATGCACCGCATTTAAAATAAAATCACGGTTGCCAAACTGCTGGTTGCCCACCTCATCAAAACCCAGGGGCATGGGCTGGGGATTGCTGCCATGGCGCATTCTCACCTCATTGCGAATGATGTCGCCGTCGGACACCACAATCATGCGTGTGGACTTGCTTTCCCGCCGAAGATCGTCGCTGCTGAATTGAAGCCCCGGAGGCACAGGCCGATTGGCAAAAGCGGAAGGGAAACGGCCCTCGAGCGCCACGGCTACCGGCAGGTGGGGATCGCCAAAGGCTGCCCGGTTGGGCTCTTCGTTGACCATGGCCAGAGAAATAAAGACGGGTACCGGCAGGCGACGGGCATACTGACTGGTCCGCAAAAGCACATCACGCCGCAGGCCTGTGGGCGTGCCCACCGTATCGATGCTGCTGACAAACTCACCCCGCACCACATTAAGGTTGCGGGTAACCGGATGTTCGCGGTTGGTATTGAGCAGGGGATGAAACATCCAGGGCACCGGCACCAGTCGTGCCTGTTCACCGGCACCAGCAGTATTCACGGGAATCATGGCCGCCTGCACATCCTGCACCAGCTCGTGGTTGATGCGCACTCCGTAACGGAACAACTGATCGGTCAGATTCACATCCGTAGCCAGTCCCACCGTCTGCGTGGCCGAACGCAGACTATCCAGGGTCACCTGAACGGCATCGACCAGCCAAAGGAGGCGACCGCCCCGCATCAGATACTGGTCGAGTACAAACTTTTCACGCTCACTGAATTTCTCCTGCGGCTTGGCGATGATCACGGCCTTATAGTTGTCCAGAATGTAGGGATCGTCGGTGAGACTGCCCCTATCGACCTGATAATGGTAAGAGAGGGCCTCGCTGATGTCGTACACATCCAGCATGTCCAGTTCGCCGTGCCCTTCCAGAAAAGCCACAGCAGGCACCTCATCGGTCAGCAAACGCCGCATCACATCACTCAGCTTGTACTCCAGGGCCTCCATGGAGCTGTTCAGATTCTCGGCGCCCGAACGCCCCGGCAGATTGTCGAGCAGGTTTACCGGCAATTCATAGTCGTCGATATTAAACAGCGCGTAGGGATAAACATTGGACTGGATGCGGCGCCCATCGGCCTGGGTCTCAAAGACCGGCACGGCAGCCAGCTCGTACTCGGCCAATTCCTCCTTCGCCGTTGGCGAATCGGCCGGATCTACAAACTCATAGCGCAGAGAGGCTCCCGAAGCCAGACGAAATTCGTCGAGCATATCGCGCGTGGCCCGCGCCAACTTACTGAAACCCGGATTCAGGTCGCCCGACAAATACACCTTGACCAGCACCTGTTTGTCGTTCTGCCCTAAAAACTGCTTGGTGACCGGTGCCAGGGTATAGCGCTTTTCGGCGGTTAAATCGAGCCGGAAATACCACTGCTGCGCCAACACATTCACGGCCAGCACCAGGGCGACCACTGCACCCAGTTGCGCCAAATCCTTGCGCAGCATGGCGGGGCGCGACCAGCGCCTGCTGCCCAATTTCAGACGGGTAAGGGCCAGCAACAAGGCAATAACACCAAGGAAATAAGCCAAGTCGCGCAAATCCACTACCCCGCGACTGATGCTCTGGTAATGGGCATCGATGCCCAGGTTGTTGATGAATACCGAAGCCTGTCCCAGTCCCTGCAAGGAAGCCAGGGCCGCAAAGCCATCGTAGAAAAAGTAGCACAAAACCACCGCCAGCAAAAAAGCCACCAGCTGATTGTCGCTCAGCGACGAAGTAAACAGTCCTATAGCCGCATACACCGCCGCCAGTAAAACCAGTCCAATGTACGAGCCCCAAATGGCCCCGTGGTCGATGTTCCCCACCGGCTGGGCCAGCTGGCTCACCGAAAAGAAATACACCAGGGTGGGCAGCAGGGAGAGCAAAACCAGACTAAGTCCCGCCAAATACTTGGCCCCCACCACCTGCCAGTCGGTCAAGGGATGCGTCAGCAGCAGCTCTATGGTACCCTGACGCCGCTCCTCGGCCAGCAGGCGCATGGTAACGGCCGGCACCAAAAACAAGTAAATCCAGGGCGCCAGCATAAACAGACTCTCCAACGAAGCATAGCCGCCCAGCGGAATGTTCATGGTGCCCGGTACAAACCATAAAAACAAGGCCGTCACCACCAAAAACACCCCCGCCACCAGATAGCCGGTGAGAGAACTGAAAAACATCATCCATTCCTTTCTCCAAAGCGCCCACATAGTCTCTTAATTTTTATTCCAAATATCTTCCTTGGTCGCGCCAGCCACGACCCACTTACAAAAGCGCGTCTTCCTGATTGCGCAAAGCCGCCCACATGGCCGAGGCGGTCCGCTCACTACTGCCCGCACCCCCTACCAGCAAAGCCAGCTCCTCGTAATCGCCCAGCATTTGCTTGCGGTAAGCCTCATTAAAACAGAGGGCCGACAATTCCTCGCGCAGACTTTGCAGAGAAAAACCACTCTGAAACAGTTCCTTCACCACCTCGCGGTCCATAATCAAATTCACCAGCGAAATAAAGGGCACCTTAATGATCACCTTTTTGGCCATAAAATCGGTAAAGCCGCCGCCCCACATTTTGTAGCAGACCACCTGGGGACAGCGCAACAAGCCCGCCTCAAGGGTGGCCGTACCCGAAGTAACCAGGGCAGCGTGACTCTGCTCCAACAGATTGTAGGTCTGACCAAAAACCACCGACACCTCGGTGGTGCCCTCCAAATAGGGCGCATAATCGGCCTCCTTAAACGAAGGTGCGCCGGCAATGACAAACTGAAACTCCGGAAAATAAGGCAGCATGGCCAGCATATCGGGCAGCATGCGGTCGATTTCCTGACGGCGACTCCCGGCCAGTAAGGCAATAATGGGCTTGTCGGCCAACTTATTGCGCTCGGTAAAATCGTTGAAATCTTCGTGCTTATGGGGACGGTTTTCAATGGCATCCATCAGGGGATTGCCCGAGTACACCACCGGCACCCCGTAGCGCCCATAAAAGTCGGTCTCGAAGGGCAGAATGGTAAACACCTTATCGACGTACTTACGGATTTTGTGGGCACGACGCGTGTTCCAGGCCCATATTTTAGGTGCGATGTAGTAAAACACCTTAATACCCGCTTTTTTGGCAAAGCGGGCCATACGCAAATTAAAGCCCGGGTAGTCAATTAAAATCACCACATCCGGATCGTAGTCGGCCAGGTCTTGACGACAAAAACGCAAATTGCCGAAAATGGCCGGCAAGTGGGTCACCACCTCAAAAAAGCCCATGTAGGCCGTATCCCGGTAATGCTTCACCTGCTGTCCCCCCTCAGCCGCCATCAAATCGCCGCCCCAAAAACGAAAATGCGCCAGGGCATCCTGCTTTTTCAGGGCCCGCATTAAATTGGCACCGTGCAAATCGCCCGAGGCCTCACCGGCAATCAAATAATATTTCATACACGCATCTCTTTAGCATCAGCGAATCAGGAACAGCACCACAGCCACCACCGCATACACCGCCGTGGCGGTCAGTACCCCCCGGGCCAGCAGCAAACGATCCGACCATATGCCTATAAAGAACAACAACAAGTTGGGCATCACACTAAGGCTCAACAGCTTGCCGAGACTCTTGACGCCCTTCAGGGCCTCCAACACCTCGGCAAACGCGGTACTGTGGTCAAACCGAAACCAATAAACAAGATAGGCAAATACCGCGGGAAGTACCAAGCCCGCCGCCAAACCCCAAAGTTGACTGTCGCCTTTTTTTGCTGCCATTGTATACAGATATTATACTTGTTATTCAGAACTCTATTTAACCTGAATAATTCATAAATTTTGAGCATCTCATAACGACAACTTATGAATAAAGCAGGTTGAAAGAATACAGGGTCCGATTCACCGCGCCATTGCTGCAATCGCCTCCATATCCAGCGCCTTCAGGTGAGCCAGTCCCCCCTCATGCGTGGCATCCACTGCACAGGGCACCACCGAAACATAACCATTACGCAGCGCATACTCATCGCTCATTTCATTTTCGGTATCGTGGTGCTCAAAATGGCCGGTGAGCCAAAAATAACGCTTTCCGCGCGGATCTACCCGCTCGTCGAACTCCTCTACCCAGCGGCCTTCGGCCTGGCGGCAGATTTTCACGCCCTTGACGTCCTTTCCCGCAGGGATGTTTACATTAAGACACACCCCCTTGGGCAGTCCCTGCTCGAGTACCTGCTCAAAAATGGCGCGACTGTAATGAATGGCGCTGCTGAAATCGGCATCGGCTTCGTAGGCCAGCAAGGAAAAGCCAATGGCGGGAATGCCGTTGAGCACGCCTTCGCGGGCGCCGCCCAGGGTGCCCGAGTAATGCATGCTTATCGAGCTGTTGGTTCCGTGGTTGATGCCCGAAACCACAAAGGCCGGCATATCGGCCAAAAGCACATTCACCGCCAGCTTAACACAATCGGCCGGTGTTCCGTTGCTCTTAAAAATCTGTAAACCCGGCTCCTCCTGCACCTTGGTCAGGTACAAAGGATGCTTCACAGTAATGGCGTGCGACATGCCCGACATGGCCTGGTCGGGGGCCACCACCACCACATCTCCAAAAGGGCGAACCGCCTCAATCAACGAATGAATTCCCTTAGCCTCCACCCCGTCGTCGTTCGTCACCAAAATAAGGGGTCGGTGATTCGCTTTAATTTTCTCCATATACACATTTTTACAAGTATCAAAGATAAGCAATAAGCGACAAACAGCAATAAACAGGGCGGCCGACACCGCCCTGCAGCCCCAAAATTGGGTCGGCAAAAATAGCTTGGTCTGTTCATTTTGATTATTTTTGCCTGACTGTAAAAGATTTTCCCAAGAATAGAACATCAAACAAGAGTAAGCGGCATGGACATTTCCTACAAGTGGTTAAAAGAATACATCAATACCGACAAATCGGCTCAGGAGCTGGCCGACATCCTCACCTCACTGGGTCTGGAAGTAGGCAGCATCGAAGAAAAAGAAAGTGTTAAAGGCGGCTTGCGGGGACTGGTCGTGGGCCAGGTGCTCAGTTGCGATCGCCACCCCAATGCCGACAAGCTGAGCGTAACCACAGTCGACACCGGCAGCGGTGAAATCCTGCCCATTGTCTGCGGCGCCCCCAATGTGGCGGCGGGACAAAAAGTTATTGTTGCCACCGTAGGCACAACGCTGTACAACGGCGATGAGGCCTTTGAAATTAAGAAGGCCAAAATACGGGGCGAGAAGTCCGAAGGCATGATTTGTGCCGAAGACGAAATCGGTCTGGGTACCCATCACGACGGCATTATGGTACTGCCTGCCGAGGTGCCGGTCGGCACCCCGGCCGCCCAGTACTTCCAGCTCGAAAGCGATACCATTCTGGAGGTGGACCTCACCCCCAACCGCATAGATGCCGCCTCCCACCTGGGAGTGGCCCGCGATTTGGCCGCCGCCCTGCGCCTGCAGGACGCCTCGGTAAAAGTGACCCGTCCAAGCGTGGAGGCCTTCAAGAGCGACAACCAAAACTACCCCGTAAAAGTCACCGTAGAAACGGCCGAAGCCTGCACCCGCTACAGCGGACTCACCATCAGCGGAGTCACCGTAAAAGAGTCGCCCGACTGGCTGAAGAACCGCCTACTGAGCATTGGCATGACGCCCATCAACAACATTGTGGACATCACCAACTTTGTGCTGCACGAGTGTGGGCAGCCCCTGCACGCCTTCGATGGCGACCAGATTGCCGGCGATCACGTAATTGTGAAAACCCTGCCGCAGGACACGCCTTTTGTCACCCTCGACGAGAAAGAGCGGAAGCTCGATGCCGACGACCTGATGATATGCAACGAAAAAGAAGGCATGTGCATTGCCGGGGTATTTGGCGGCATTAAGAGCGGGGTGAGCGAAAAAACCACCCGCATCTTTTTAGAAAGCGCCTGCTTCAATCCCGTGTACGTTCGGCAGACCAGTCGCCGCCACGTACTCTTTACCGATGCCTCCTTCCGTTTTGAGCGGGGCAGCGATCCCAACATGACCCTCTGGGCCCTGAAAAGAGCGGCCCTTTTGATAAAAGAAATAGCCGGCGGCAGCATCTCCAGCGACATTGTAGATGTGTATCCGCAGCCGGTGGGCGACTTTGAGGTGGAACTTCAATGGGCCAACATTCGTCGCCTCATTGGCAAAGACCTGGAACCGGCCCTGATTAAAAACATTCTGGAGGCCCTCGACATCCGCATTGTTAAGGAGCAGGCAGCGGGACTCACCGTAGCCGTGCCGCCCTACCGGGTAGATGTGCAGCGCGAGGCCGATGTGGTGGAAGAAATCCTGCGCGTGTACGGCTACAACAACGTAGAAGTGCCCACCAGCATCCACTCCACCATTGTGTATTCGCCGCGGCCCGACCATCACCAGTTGCGCAACCGCATTGCCGAGCAGCTGCTGGGGGCAGGTTTCAACGAAATCATGTGCAACTCGCTCACCAAGGTAGCCTATTACGAAGGCTCCACCGGCTTTCCGGCCGAAAAGACCGTGGTGCTGGCCAATCCCCTGAGCAGCGATTTGAATGGCATGCGGCAGACCCTCTTGTTTGGGGGACTCGAAAGCATTCGCCACAACCGCAACCGGCAGCATGGGGACTTAAAGTTGTTTGAACTGGGCAACTGTTATCAGTTGAAGCCTGAGGGCGACAAGGGGCTGCAGAAGAGCTATCTGGAGGGACAGCGCCTGGCCCTGTTTATGACGGGCCAGTTGGCCGCCGCCAACTGGAATACCCCGGCGCGCAAGGCCTCCTTTGCCGACCTCAAAACCATGGCCGAAAATGTACTGCTGCGCCTGGGCATCAAGGAGCAACAATGGCGCACTAAGGGACTGGAAGCGGATCTGCTGAGCGAGGGACTCCACTATATTGTGGCCAACCAGCAGGTGGTGACAATGGGACTGGTCGGTAAAAAACTGCTGAAGGCTTTCGACATCGACGAGCCGGTATTTTTTGCCGAAATCGACTGGGATGCCGTGGTCAAAATTGCCGCCCGCAACCAGGTGCTCTTCCAGGAAATTTCGCGCTTCCCCGAAGTGCGCCGGGATTTGGCCCTGCTGCTCGACCGCAGCGTGCAATTTGCCGACCTGGAAGCGGTAGCGCGTAAGACCGAGAAAAAACTGCTCAAAAAAGTCTCGCTGTTTGATATTTATGAAGGCGACAAAATAGAAGCCGGCAAAAAGTCCTATGCCATCAGCTTTGTTCTGGAAGATCCCACACAAACGTTGAAGGACAAGCAGATCGACAAAATTATGCAGAGTCTGATTCAGGCTTTTGAGCGCCAGCTGGGTGCCACGCTCAGGGGTTAATGCCCCCAACAATTGCAAGACACATTGCTGTCGAAACACCACCGGGCCTGGGATTTGTTCTCAGGCCCGTTTTATTCCTGGGCCTGCAGGTATTGAGAGGGGGTAATGCCCTCGAAGTATTTAAAGGCCCTGTTGAAGGAGCTTACTGAACCAAAACCGCACAACTCCGCCAAATGCGCCAGAGCGTAAGAGCGGTACTCTGAACGTGCCATCAGGCGACAGGCGTGTTGGATGCGATAGCGGTTTACAAAGACGTTGAAACTCTCCCCAAACTCCTCATTAATCAGGTTGGACAAGTAGGTCCGGTTGGTGCGCAAACGCTGCGACACATCAGAGATGCGCAAATCGGCCTGCTTAAACAAAGTCTCCTCCTCCATCAGGCGCAGGAGGTCCCTGCGCAAACGCTCGCGACCCGAAAAACCAACGGGACCGCTGCTGCTGCTGTGCCCCCCCGCCGAGTCGGCCTCCGCCTCCCTGTCGTTCGTCTCCTCATCCAGCACCACATCCTTAATGGAGTAACGCTGCATACTGCCCATGTAGCCGACCATAAAAATCACCAGACTAAAAGCCAGAGAGGGCAGCAACAAAGCCAGGTGATCGCTGGCAAAATAGCCCCTGCCCATAAAATTCGACAAGGTGCTGGTCAGCGAGCCCCCTATCATAATCAGGGTTAAGAACCTTACCCACGACAAGCGCCGTCCCTTCAATTCACTGTAGAACGACAACAAACGCTGCTCATAACCCCCTACCAGTCGCCATGCCCGTACCAGGTAATAAAACACCTGCACGGCAAAAAACAAGCGACTCAACAAATACACCCTTGCCATCCAGGCAGCAAGGCCCCGGTCCCACACCAACGAAAAATCATTATCGAGCAACAAACGCTGCAAATAGCGCCAGCGCTCCGCCTCGCCCCCGGCCAGATGCAGTACCCCTAAAACCAAAGCTACCGTCACGGCCGGCACAAAATGCCACAGGTTGCGCCAGCGCAAAACCGGCTCACAGGTCAGCGCGCGGATGTACCAATACATTAAAGGATAGGAAGACAGGGAAGTGAGCGAATAAAGGGGATCGAGGGCCAGATAAAGGGCATAAGCCTCCAGATAGAAAAAGCCATGCATCAAAAACAGTCCGGCCGAAGAGGCCATAAAAGCTCCCAGGAGTCGATAAGACGACGATGCAGGCCTCCCGCGCAGAAGAAAATAGAGGGCCCAGAATAAGGAAATATAAAAAGGCGTTAGCGCCACCAAAGCATCGAGCATACAAAGCGGGAAAAATCCTTCAACACCACCAAAGTACAATAAAAACAAATAAATCGACCAAGGGTTTTGACCAAGTTGACAGCCCAAAGGTTAAACGGCTAAAAAACAGAAATGGGACCACCTCGTTTGGTGCATCCCATTTCTAACCTTAACCCTAACCCAAAATTATGAAAAACCTAACTTTATTTATATAAACAAATAAAATCCAAAAATGTTTGCTTTCTCAGAAAAAAAAGATTTTCGTTAAAACCTTTATACTGAGCGGTGAAAGTTTAATAACCCTAACCTTAATTTATGAAAGAACTTTACCCGTATCAGTAGGTCGTTCATCAAATACTTATGCAAGTTTATCAAAAACTTTGCGACCCGCAATGCGTTTTAACTCTTTTTAACCAGCTTATTCTTGACTTTATAAAAATAAATCCTCAACGCCTTATTGTTTCTGATTTCCCAAAATCGAACAAACTGCAGGCCCATTCAAAAACTAAAAAAATGTAAAATCAATCTTAAGCCATTGTGAACCGTTGTTCCTTTTTTGCGAAAGCTTAAACTAAATATACAACCTAAAACCAAGGCTTGTAAATGACAAACATCATGTTCTTCAGCAGCTTTCTAAACAAATATACAACAAGCCACCCCCTCTGTGCAAGTCCGCCTACCCCCTTAACACTCCATTAACAAACCCTTGCCGCAGCCCGCAAAAAGCCCTAACTTTAGTAAAACAAAATTTGCCCAAACAAGACAGCCTTGAAGGTCGCACCATTTCACATCAAGACCTAAAAAAAAAAGGTCAAGACATGGAAATGAAAATTAAATGGTCAAAACCCGGAATAAGTCCTATCTTTAAGTAAAACAAATGGTATGAAATCGATTCACATTCCAATTGAGGTTTCACCGGATATTATGATGGCCCTCAACGCCTCAGAAGAAGAACTGAAAGCAAAGTTCCAGAAGGCCCTTGCTCTCTACCTCTACCAGGAAGGCCTACTGACATTTGGGAAAGCGGCGCAGTTTGCAGGCCTGTCTCGATACAAATTTGAAAAACTCTTGGAGCAAAACAACATCACACTTAAAGGCCCCAATCCATATCAATTATCCGAAGACCTTCACAAACTGAACGACTAAGCTTTGGTACTTGCAGGGGAAGAGCCGATGGAATGAGACCAAAAGCTTCCCCACCCATAAGCATCCCCAGCTAAAAATTGCCTAATTCAGCACAAAGTGGTAAGTAATGATGCCCTTTTGCAGCGCCGGCGCCCCCTGATCCGGGTTAAAACGGGCCTTCAATGCGGCCTTCCGGGCTTCCTCCCATAAAGTAGAATTCTGAGTAGTAGTGCCCCGCAAAATGGGCTGGGCGCTGGTCACCACCCCCGTGCGGTCCACGGTAATCTCCACCACCACAATGCCCTCTTCCTGAATGTTGTAGGCGGGTCGCGGCAGGGTGCCGGACAAGCTGCGGCCGGAGAGACTGAAAGAATTGCCCGAGGCACCCAATCCCGTTCCGGTATAAGTCCGTGCGTTGGGATCGCCGGTAAGGGCACCCTGACTGCCGGCTCCGCCTGCTTCGCCGGAGGACTGGGCGGTGCTGCCTTGATTGCTGAAGGCGCCGCTTACGGCGTTGCGCGCCTCAGCGGCCTGGCGTTCCTGCTCTTCACGCTTGCGCTGTTCCTCGGCCAAACGCTGGCGTTCGGCTTCTGCTTCCCGGCGCTGGCGCTCCAGTTCGGCCTGGCGCAGGCGCTCCGCTTCAGCCTCTGCTTCCCGACGCTGCCGGTCGAGTTCCGTTTGCCGCCGCCGCTCTTCTTCGAGACGCTTTTGTTCGGCCGCGCGGCGGGCTTTCTCTTCGGCCGATATGGCCGGTGCTTCTTCGGTTTTCTGGGTCATCAACTGCTCCTGCGAAGGCTGGGGCGTAGATGCCGGAGGCGGGGTGGTGGGACGCGGTGGAGGGCTTGCACTTTGCTGTTGCTGAGTCACTGGTGCACTGCGCGAAGGCACTGCCGGTCCCATACCGGTGGGACCGTCGCCCAGGGCCACCAAAATGCCTTCCTCTTCCTGGGGAATGCTTTTGAGGCCGAAAATCAACAAGAGCAACAACAGCACCACATGAAAAACGGTGGTACCAATCGCTCCATAAGTCTTATCACTGCGCTTCTCTTCCATATCACCTGGCTCTGGTTGCCAAAATCACTTTAAAATCGTTGTTCTTGGCAATATTCATAACCTTCACGACTTCCTTCATGGGTACATTCTCATCAACATGCAGCGAAATGTACACATCGGTCTCCGTTCCCACAGCAGTCCTTAAAGTCGATTCGAGTCGGTTAAAAGGAACCCGTTGCGTACCCACATAATAATTGAGTTCACGGGTAACGGAAACACTGGTGGCCGGTTTTGCCGCCGTCTGCTGCCGGCTTTGCGGCAGCAACAACTTAATGGCATTCGGGTTGACCAGCGTGGAAGTAATCATGAAAAAAATGAGCAACAGAAAAACCACGTCGGTCATCGACGACATGGAGAAGGTTGCATTTATTTTACTTCTTGATTTCAATGCCATGGTAACTGTCTTTAGCGTGCCGGTTCGTTCAGAATATCCATAAACTCCATGGTGCGGGCTTCCATTTTAAACACCACCTTTTCGACCCGGGCCACCAGAATGTTGTAGGCAAAGTAGGCCACAATACCCACGATGAGTCCCGTTACGGTAGTCACCAAAGCGGTGTAGATACCACCGGCCAGCTGATCCACCATAATGTTGTTGCCCGCGTTCGACATTTCCCAGAACGACTTGATCATACCAATTACCGTTCCCAAGAAACCGATCATGGGCGCGCCACCCGCAATGGTGGCCAGAGTGGGCAGCCCTTTTTCCATGCGACTCACCTCCAGGTTGCCGACGTTTTCGATGGCCGTGCTGACATCACCCAGGGGGCGACCGATGCGACTGATGCCTTTCTCGATCATGCGGGCAATGGGATGGGCACTGTTGCTGCAAAGGGCCAGGGCCGAATCTATTTTACCGTCGTGTATGTAATCCTTGATGCGGTTCATAAAGGTGGTATCCTCGGTAGAGGCACGGCGCAGCGCCAAATAACGCTCAATAAAGATGTACACGGCAATGATCGACAGTATTCCCAGGGGAAGCATGATCCATCCGCCCTTCAACATCAGCTCAATCAGGTTGATGCTCTGTTCTACCACTTCCTCACCCTCTACTTCGGTGGCTGCACCTTGGGCGGCAGCCTGTATCAGCATAAAAGGATTCATAATCGACGTAAGTTTTGTTGGTTACAAGATATATTGCGCTAAAATACGAAAAAACAAACAGTCCAAAGAAGTCCGCAAATATTATTCCGAAAATATTCCCCCTTAGGGCATACGGGCAAAGGGGGCCGCCTCCTGCGACGAGAATTCGCCCTTCCGGTACTTGAACCAGCCCGTGATGGCAATCATCGCCGCATTGTCGGTCGTCAGCGCCAAATCGGGAATGTAGGTGCGCCAACCCCGGCGCCGCTCCATATCCTGCACGGCAGCGCGCAAAGCGCTGTTGGCCGACACCCCGCCGGCCAGCGCTATTTCCTTGATGCCGGTCTCCTTAGCCGCCTTAATCAGCTTATCCATCAGCACCTCCACAATGGTCCGCTGCAACGAGGCGCACAAATCGTTGCGCCGCTCCGCCATAAAATCCGGATTTTCCTTCAGCCGGTCGCGCAAAAAATACAAAAACGAAGTCTTGAGTCCACTAAAACTGTAATCGAGTCCCGCAATCCGCGGCTTGCTGAACTGAAAAGCCGCCGCATCCCCCTCCCAGGCATACTTATCGATTAGCGGTCCCCCCGGATAAGGCAGGCCCATCACCTTGGCACACTTGTCAAAGGCCTCCCCCGCCGCATCGTCGATGGTCTGACCAACAATCTCCATTTCGAGGGGCGAGCGCACTACAATGAGCTGACTGTTGCCGCCCGATACCAGCAGACACAAAAAGGGGAAGGAAGGAACGGGGCGCTGCGCATCGGGCTTTTGCAGAAAATGTGCCAGTACATGCGCCTGCAGATGGTTCACCTCAATCAGGGGGATTTTGCGCGCCAGCGCAAAACCCTTCGCAAAGGACGTTCCCACCAGCAAAGACCCCATTAGTCCCGGTCCCCGCGTATAAGCCACGGCATCCACTTCTTCCACTTTTACCCCGGCCTCTTTCAAAGCCTGATGCACCACCGGCACAATGTTTTGCTGATGGGCGCGGGAAGCCAGCTCGGGCACCACGCCGCCGTAGGCTTCGTGCACGGCCTGACCGGCAATTACGTTGCTTAAAATGGTATCATTTTTGATGATGGAAGCAGAGGTATCGTCGCAGGAAGATTCAATCCCAAGAATGATGGTGGACATAGAGCGGTAAATTTTATTTTATTTAGCCGTGAAACAGGCATTTCGTTCGCGCGAAGTTACCTATTTTTGCATAATTGCGTAACAAGGGCAAAACTATCAAAAAATCGCGAAAAATATTATTGTGGGTGTTGGTGGTCGTGGTGGGACTACCCATGCTGGGCTCGTTGGTACTGATGCTGCCAGGGGTTCAGACACGCATGGTGCGCAGCATTACCAACCGGCTGTCGGCCGACCTCAATACCGAAATCAGTATTGGCCGGGTGAGTGTGACGCCCTTTACCGGCATTCGGCTGCGCGACTTTTTGGTGCTCGACCAGCAAAAGGATACGCTTTTTTATGCGGCCTCGCTGCGTGCCGGCGTCGATCGCTTTTCGTGGCGCCACCAGCACCTTTACCTGGGCAGTATCCACTTTAATCAGCCCGAAGTGCATTTGTACCAGCATGGCGACAAAATGAACTTCAGCTTTTTGCTCGACTCGCTGGGCCAAAACCGGCCCGATACCGTTTTGTGGCAATACTCGGTTCGGGGCATCGATATTGAAAACGGCACCCTCGATTTTGCCCACAATGCCCTGCAAAACCCGGGCATTGCTGCCGACGAGCTGCATTTTCAAGACCTGAAGCTGAACATCCGGCGTACTTCCGAGCCGGGAGAACCCCTGTCCTTTGAGGTATTGCACTTTTCACTGCGGGAAGCTACCGGTCTGCGCATCGACGGTTTTCGCAGCACGGGCTACCTGGCCAGCGACAAAATCGTAATCGATCAGCTTTCGTTCAGAACGGCGCGCTCCCTCGTCGATTTTCAGGCTATAGAATTGCCGCTGGGGCAGACGGAGGTCAATGGCTACGATGTGCCCTTCAGGGGTAACATCCACAAACTTATTGTCGATCCGGAGGACATCCGCCACTACTTCCCGGCCTTTCCGCCTCTGGAGAGTCCCCTCTCCTTCAGCGGAGAAATCTTCGGCTCGCTCGACCAGCTGAAGGGCCGCAACATCCAGGCCAGCTTTGGCAGCGGCACCGTCCTCCACACCAGCTTCGACATCAGCGGCCTATCGAACTTTAACGAGGCCTTCCTGTATATGGACATCGAAAATATGGAGACCAGCATCCCCGATTTGGAGCTGCTCATTGTGGGCGAGCAGGCCGCCATTCCCGAGTCCTTTCGTCAACTGGAAACCATTCGCTACAAGGGAACCATCACAGGCTTCATCAACAACCTGGTGGCCTACGGAGGCTTCAGCTCGGCCCTGGGCAGCATCAACACCGACATCGGCATCAAGATTGAGGAAGAGCGATTTTTGTTTGGGGGACTGCTTAACACGAGCGATTTCAACCTGGGGCGGATGATCAATGCCAACCCCGCCCTGGGTCGGGTGTCGCTCGACATGGAAGTCAGCGGCAGTCGCAGCAGTAAGACCGATTACTTTGTGATTCTCGATGGCAAGGCCGAAGAACTGGAGTTCAACGACTACCACTACCACGACATTACGGTGCAGGGCTTGCTGACCCACCAGAAATTCGACGGAAATGTGCGACTGAACGACCCCAACGGCGCCCTGGATTTTATAGGAACCGTGGACATGTCGGGCCGCGTGGCGCATTTCGACTTTATGGCCGCCATTCGCAACGCCCAGCTCGACCGCCTCAATCTGGTACCCGGCATGAAGGACGGCGTATTGTCGGTGGTGCTGGAGACCAACTTCGAGGGCAACAACCTCGACGATTTGGTGGGCGAGATTGTGCTGCGCGAGGGCCTGCTCTATACCCCCGCCGTCGGCCTCGACTTCGACTCCATATCGGTGCGGGCCGAGCGACTGGAGGACCATAAACAGTTGACGCTGCGCTCGGCTTATGCCGATGGCGAAATCACCGGAAAATACCTTTTTCGCCACTTTCGGCGCACCGCTATGGGCTTTATTCAGCACTACCTGCCGGCCTATGTCGATAAAGGCACACCGGCGGCAAGCACCCCCGACAACGACTTTAGTTTTGACCTGCGGCTGAAAAAAATGAACCAGGTGCTGGCGGTCTTCCTGCCCGAAATCAACATGGCCGACCAGGGGCATTTGCAGGGGCATTTCCGCAGCGAACCACCCTCTCTCGAGCTGGATCTGGAAATGGACCACCTGGGCTATAACAAGTTCGAAAGCAGCGAAATTCGGGTACGTGCCCGGGCCAACGACAGCGATGGCCTCTCGCTCGTTACCCGTGCCGGCAACCTGCGCATGGGCGAGCTGGCCGACCTCTACAACTTTTCGGTACACCAGCGGGCCCAAAACGACAGTCTCCGCACCAACATTTTCTGGAACAACTGGGATTTGGAGACCTACAGCGGCGCCCTTTACAGCACCACCCATTTTACACGCGATGCCGACCAGGAGCGGCACACCGCCATTCACCTGCAGCCCTCCAGCATTCTGGTGGCCGACAGTCTCTGGCAAATCAGCGAGTCGCAGCTCACCTTCTACAAAAAGGGCATGAGCGTGCGCGACTTCCGCATTCAACACCAAAACCAGTTTGTTCACCTCAACGGCTTTTTACACCGCGAGGTGCCCGACGGCCTCCAACTACTTTTCAATCAGCTGAATGTGGACCAGTTTCTGCAAACCAAGGCCGACAGCAAAATTTCCTTCGGCGGCACCATCAACGGCCAACTCTCGCTCAGCGATTTTTACCGCGAACCCCTGTTGACCAGCGATCTCCGGATTCAGGATTTCATGTTTAACCAAACCCAATACGGCACGCTGAGTCTGGAAAGCTCCTGGAACCGCGAAGCCAACGCCCTGCTGGTCAGCACCCGCATCGACCATCAGGGGCACGAGCCCCTGACGGGCAGCGGCCTCTTCCATCCCGAAAACCAATTGCTCGACTTCCATTTCGACCTCGACCGCCTCAGTGTAGGCTTCCTCGACCCCTTCCTGGTTAAAGTGATGCAAGACATCGAAGGCTACGCCTCCGGCCGCATGTACCTGAAAGGCCCATTGACGCGGCCCTACCTCACCGGCAGCGTGGCCCTGCACGACGGTCGCTTTAGGGTGGACCTGCTCAAAACCGACTACCAGGTGCGCGATTCGGTCACCTTCTACCCCAACGAAATGCGCTTCCGCAACATGCTGGTGAGCGACCGCCACAACCGTAGCGGCCACTTCAACGGCTCCATCTTTCACAACGGAAGCTTTAAGGACATGGACTTTAACCTGCGCATCAGCGCCAACAACATGCTCATGCTCAACACCCGGCGGCAGGACAATCCCTACTACTACGGAACCGTTTACGGCACCGGCAACCTGAACATCAACGGCATGCTCGACAACATCAACCTCACCATCAACGGTCGCACCCAACCCAACACCCGCTTTTTCATCCCCATCCGCTCCACCGAAACCGCCCTCGAAACCAACTTCATTCGCTTTGTGGGCAACAACAACAGCAGCAGCGACCCCAACGGCAATGGCGCCGCCGTGCAGACGCCCGACTACAGTGTGGACCTCACCGGTCTCGAGTTGGAAATGAACATCGAAGCCACCCCCGATGCCGAAGTGCAAATCATCTTCGACGAGCGCATCGGCGACATCCTCAAAAGCACCGGCAACGGCAACCTTCAGATACGCATCGACCGCCAGGGCAACCTCCGCTTCTTTGGCGACTACACCATACAGCAGGGAGAATACCTCTTTTCGCTGCAAAACCTCATCAACAAGCAGTTTGTCATTAACCAGGGCGGCACCGTAGCGTGGCAGGGCGACCCCTACAACGCCGAAATCGACATCACCGCCGTGTACAAGCTCCGCGCCGCCCTCAGCGATTTGCTCGACCCCGTTACCAGCACCGGCAGCAACGCCGAGCAAAACGAGCTGCAACGCCGCGTGCAAATCCACACCAACCTGATGCTCAGCGGCCCCCTGCAACAGCCCAACATCCGCTTCGGCATTGAAATGCCCACCATTGATGAGAGTCGCGAAGCCCTCGTACTCGACTACATATCCAGCGAAGAAGAACTCAACCGCCAGGTACTGAGTCTGCTCGTGCTCAACCGCTTCTACACCCCCGAGCACATGCGCATGAACGACCAAAGCAGCCAGCGCGGCGAAAACGCCGCCCTGGTCACCACCACCGAAATGCTCTCCGCCCAGGTCAGCCGCTGGATGTCGTCCATCAGCAACGACTTCGACTTTGGCGTGGCCTACCGTCCCGGCGACAACATCACCAGCGAAGAATTTGAAATGGCCGTCAGCACCCAGTTCTTCAACAACCGCGTAACCGTCAACGGCAACGTGGGCGTAGGTAAGTACCAAACCAACACCAGTAAAATGGTGGGCGACTTCGATCTCGATGTAAAACTCAACCCCAGCGGCACCCTGCGCGCCCGCGCCTACACCCGCTCCAACGAAGACCTCATCTACGAAACCTCCCCCACCACCCAGGGCATCGGCCTCTCCTTCCGCGAAGAATTTGACCACATTGGCCAGCTCATCAAAAAGTACTGGCGCGCCCTCGCCGGCAAAAAAGAAGACGAAGAATAAACCCCGCGTCGTCCAAAAAAGCCAAACGCTTATCTAAAAGATAGTAACAACTGTCAAAAAACACCTACGGATGCCTTGTATTAATGCAAAAAATTGCATATTTGTAAGCTGAAATAAAATCAGGAACCTAAACCACACAGGTGCATAAACCAGAGGCGATATACCAAGTGCGCAGCGAAAAAGTCGTTACCCGCAAAGTGGGCGACGAAATGGTTATTGTACCCCTGGTTAACAGCGTGGCCGACATGACCCGTGTGCTTACCCTCAACGAGACCGGCACCGCCATCATCGAAGCCCTTAACGGTCAAAACACAATCAATCAGGTAGAAGAGCAACTTTTAGCACAATTTGACGTAGAACAGGAAGTGTTGTCAAACGACCTCCAAAACTTTATCACCGAAGCCCTTGACAAACAAATCATAGAACTCATCCCCTAACCCCCTACGCCAAACACCACCAATGAAAAAATCCTACCAACATATAATCAAAAAATCCTACACCACCCCCAAAATCGAGGAGGTGGAGATTGACGTTGCGATAAGTTTACAGACGCCGACCACAGGAGGGGAGGGAGACATAGGTGAAGGAGGATTACCTGCCTCTGCGGCACCAAAAGAGCCCGACTATGGCCCCAGAAGCTACCAGAGTCCCACCAGTCCCTTCGGCGACACCTCAGAACCGAGATATTAAACCATACAACCGCCAATGAAACTTTTTCTTGGCCCTGTCCAGCTGAACCTCTCTTTTGAAGCAGACATAGCTCCTCAACTGCTGCCCTCGGCGCATTTTACTGCGCCCCTACTGACACCCGTAAAAACCTTCAACTGCCATTATACGGCAAGCAGCATCGACTTACCGGCCGACTACCAATTACTTTTTGAAGGACAGGCCAGTGACCCCGACCAAATGCCCTACCGTTGGTCTGTTTGGGGAGCAGCGCCTCATTTGCTGGTACTAGTGGCCGACTTTCACCAGCCTGAAAACATCCGAAAAATCACCGCCTTTCTGGACCTGGAGAAGATGAGCATCCGGGTTCATTTCGAAAGGACCCAGCTCAACGAAGTTCTAAGCATTGACCCCCTCTTGCAACCCCTGGGTTCTCTTTTACTGGTGTACTTTGCCCACCTGACAGGCGGCTTCCTCCTGCATGCGTCCGGAGTACGCGACGTGGACGGAAAAACCCGACTGTTTACTGCCGTCTCCGGAACCGGGAAATCAACCATGGCGAAATTATGGCAACAAAAGGGGGCTGAAATCATCAACGACGACCGGCTTTGGCTGCACAAAATCGACAAACAATGGCATGCCTTAAGTACCCCCATGGTATGGTATGCCCAGCAGCCGATGACAGCACCCGTCGATCAAATATTTCTGCTGCGGCAGTCCCCCCACAATCTCATTACCCCGCTTCAAGGCATCAAAGCACAAATGCGGGTCATGAGCAACTGCATTCAGCATTTTCACAGCCGGGAAATAACCACCAGTCACCTGAATCAGGTGCTCGACTTTACGCAAAACATCCCCATCTTTGATTGCGCCTTTAAACCAGACCCATCCATTGTAGAGGAAATTCGAACCCTGCTTTAGCAGAAAGCAAGTAATAAAAAAGACCGGTGAGAACCGGTCTTTTTTATTACTTGCTTTCTGACAATACCCTTACTCGAAGTTACCACTGGTCAGCACCCGTTCACTCTTTACTAGGTTGCCAAAACGGGCCCGAACTATATACACTCCACTTTCGTTGGGCAAAAGCACCAAGGTGCGACTGCTGTTGGCCGGAACTTCCTGCAACTTACTTCCAGCTACCGAATAGATCTCAATGACTCCAGGACCTTCAGCCACTAATTCCATATTCGCACTCACCAACACTTTGGTCCCCACACTCTTAATCTGAATGGCGTTCCCGGCTTCAACTTCTCCGTCACCCACTAAATCTAACGAAGTAGTCACCTTATAGAAATAAAGCACAAAACGATCGTGAACATCACCCTCTGCATCAGCCATATAAGAATAACTGTTTGTTCTGCTCACATCCAGCATAGCACCGGTAACCTTGTCCTCCAAATAAATGGCATGGTCGGCATGGTAATACCTCAGGTCGAACTGCATGCTGACCTCCCCGGCCACCTGATTGCGCACACTTAAGGGCACTTCGTGGACGCTTTCGCTCAGCACGGGCAAACCATTAATGGCCAAAGCCGTTGACCCCGAACGCGTATAAATTTCAGGAACCCGCTTCGAGTCATTAAAATACTTTTCAGAATCCCCGCGGTCCACTCCTTCGATGGCGCCTTCCGAGAAATAAAGCACAGCACCGTCTCTTGAGTAAGCATTTCGTGTTTCAATACGTATAACATCACCTTCCGAAGACGAACTACTTTTCAGCATAGAGCCTTCGATACTGTGCGCACGGGCCTCCGGCTTAATGGTTACCGTTACATTATCGGTCAGAGTTTTAAGCCACACAGCCTGCATAGGAGGAATAAGAGACAACTCCTCCTCACTGGTAAAGGTGACCTCCGTATCGGGATACAAAGCCACCTTGGCGTTAGGCACCAAGACGTCCTTATTGTAGGTAATAAAGGCCATCTCATCTCCAATTTTTCCACGATACCAAATGGTCCCATCCACGTTTGGTCTCTCCCAACCTGCATTGGCTTCCCAACTGATAAAGGTTGGGTAAGGATTGGCTACCAAATTGAATCCACGCTCAGGATAGGCCCTACTCACTGCCTCCTTATTCAATTCCCCGGTGTATTCAATCAAGCGGTCATCAGCTCCTTCCAGAAGCAAATTGGTTACCATTCCCTCCAAGGACCAAAGGGCCCTCGAAGCCAGGCCGGATTTAATGCCCCACCATTGTCTTTGACGATAAACATTAATGATGATACCTTCCCCTCCTGCACTAAAATCAGAGAATATGCCATCCTTTATCGAACTCCCCAAATAAAACCACTGATTGGGCGGAGTCGTCAATCGAATCCTGTTGGTCCCTGCTCCACTTATGGAAGAATTATCCATTAAGGAAACCATACCATTGATGCCGTAGCGGTTGTTCAGCACCAATTCACCATCGTTATGGAAGTTACCCAACAAATCGACCCTTGAACCACCCTCAAGCCACAAAGCAGCACCACTTTGAATGGTCAGATTACTCAAAGTTATTTCATCCTCCACAACAGGCTCGTGCACCATTTTTGAAGATATCACCAAATTACTGTTGCTTACCGGAACCTGACCGTCACACCAGTTCATCGGATTGTTCCAATCGGAATCAGCGATGCCGGTCCACATACCTGCAATATTTGCAGTTTGCATGGTCAGCGTTTCGCTTTCTCCCCAACAGCCATTTGCTGCCAAAGCCTGCACCGAGACCTCTGAACCATCCACCAAAGCATTGGTGGTAAACACCGCTTGGTTACCATTATCAAAGGCGGTACCATCAACTACAAAAACATATTGGCTATAGCCGGGAGTGGCAGAGAAACCAACTGCAGTTCCCACACAAAAGGCATTAGCTGCTGCATCGCTGCTCAAGGCCACATTTAAAGCAGGTAAGACATTTACAGTTCCGGCGGAAATATCCATACTGCAAGCCAGGTTAAAGGCCTCTACAACAACCTGGTAAGGCGCCTCACTTGCAAACAAAGCACCGGTGGGCAACAAAAGGTCATTGCCGTCTCCTCCTATTGATGGCCCCATATAAGTTCCATCAGCTGTATTCTTGAGACGATACGATACACTCAGTTCTGAATTTTCAACACGAACAAAAGTGCTGCTGCCGTCACAAACTTCCGCATCTTGAATTGCTACCGTACGAGCGTTTACAGCGGGACTAACTACTACATCCAGCGTTGTTTCTCCCTGTACACTGGTAGCCCCTACTCTTTCTTCCACTTTAACACTGCCATTGCCTGCTGCTCCCCAAAGGACAGTAACTGAATTGCCTCCACCGGCTACCGTTCTCCAATTGCCGGCCCCGCTTGTTTGAACAGTTCCTCCGGTAACGGTCCATTTGTACTCATTTCCAGTTATGGCCGCAGTACTATAAGTCACGGCAGTTCCCGCACAAATATTGGGCTCATCCGGGGCAATGTCTGGTACGGGAATATTGGTTACCTCAACTGTAAACACTGTGGTTACTTCACATCCAGTTGTCGCAGTTGTTTCGGTTAATTGCAATTGGTAGGTTCCTGTGCTGTTACCAAAAGTAATATTGGTTGCAGCGTTATTGGTGTTTGCTATGGTGCCGCCACTCGTCCCCACCCAGCTCCACACATAGGTATTAGCTCCATTCTGAGGAGTAGAATAACTGCGCACCTCATTACGGCCGACCAAAGCAGCCCCTGTGATAACCGGGACCGAGGTCTCTTGAACAAGCAGGTTCACCGACCCGCCATTAGCGATTCCAACAGCGGATTGGTCGGACACCGAAACCAAGGCAACCGAATAACTCCCTGCCCCAGCCAAATCGTCACCCGTTAGCTGAATAACATAGTTGGGCGAAGTGATACCGGTCTGTGTAAAATTACGAGTTGAAGATGCACCAGTCACCCGATAACTCAAAGTCCATGGCGCCGAACCCGACAATACAACGGGAATGGAAGCCACTGCCCCATTGTTACAGATTTCCACCGGAGTAAAATCACTGATGGTTGCTGTCACTCCACTTAAGCCCAGCGTAAACACATAATCATTGGTCGTGACCCTAGTTGAAGTGGCCACCGTCTTAGCAGATGCATTCACAGTTTGTCCCCGCTCAGTCCATTTGCTGTCCCCACTATTGAATTGCACCACGCGCAAGCTGTTGCGCAACAAGGCATCGGAAGTCACCCCGGGATAAGATTGCTCATCCCAACGCAGTTGAATGTTCGCACTTGCTCCGGTGGGACGAGATACCACCCAACGCTCATTGTTACTAACCGACGTAATGGGTGTATTAAGATGCTCCTCCTCCCTGGGAAGATCATTAGCATTAAGATACCTTACTGTCCAATCTGCTGGTGAACTTCCCCCCTGCGTATTCAACACAGCCATCCGGCCATAGCGTCCTTCATTACCTACCTGAAAAGTAAAAGACTGACCTGTGAGCATTCGTTTGGTCATGGGGCCATCCACAAAAGAATTGACGTTGCCACCAGACACAGCATTATTAACTGTATTGGAAATATACACCACCTTATCAGCGTAACTGCGAATAATTCCACGAGAAAGATTCAAACGATTGCTTACAACAAAATTGGCACCAACAGCAGTTTCAGCCATATCCAACTCACCATTGTTATTCATCGTTACATTGTAAAAACTCTCTGCTGTCTCAACTTTGAACTGCTGGGTACGATTGCCATCAAAAACCACAGTCCCACGTCCGGCCAGGAATCCGCCCACTGAAGTATTTTCATTGATCCAGTCACCCCCAACATAAAGGGTTCTGTTGTTGTTGACATTACTTAAGACGGTACCGTTGCGAATAACCAGGTTGCCGTTGATTTTCATATCATCGGCACTGATGTTCTTACGGCCTGAGCCGGAAAGCACTACATTCTGGAAGGGCTTGTAAATATTACCGGGTTTCAGCGGAAGATTGGCCTCATTATCCCCTTTGAACTCAATGGTAGAAGCAGCATTGTCAAAGAATTCATCGAATTTACCACCAGGTAGAATAAAGTTACCATCACTGGTTGAGCCTATCACCAATGTTCCGTCGCCCAAAAAGTGCCCCATATTGTGATAAAGTGTTGTTCCAATATCGAGGGTACCATTTAATTCCACTGAATAAGTGTAGGCATTGTCAACGTTCAGCGTAACAAGGTGTCCTTCGGCAATTATAACAGGATTGCCATCAGGCCTTAGTCCACCGGCATCCCCACCAGGGGTAATCGCCCAAGTTGTCGGGTCATCCCAATCGCCATTTCCACGGCTGTACAAAACAGGTTTGGTTACGAAATTCGGCGCATAACCCGCTGTGTATTCACCGGTAATGTAATCCCCGGTAAAACTGATGGTGTTGTTGGCCGCATCAACGACCTCACCCAAATTATACCAGGTGTAATTCTCATAATCATAACGACCGCCAACATATTGTTCCTCATCGGCTCTTACATCATCCTGTTCATAGGTATAGCGATGACTTACCGTCAAGCCGCTGAAGCCTTCTGACTTCACACTCCAATAATAAGCCAGCTCATTGTCATCGGTATCGTTAACCGCGGCATGCTTTTCATTGATGGTGCGCAAGGTGATTGAACCGGGTGCCCCATTTGCCAAAACCGTATATGCGGCTGGTGTGTACTTCCCTTGTACGCCTACAGGAAAGACGAACTCACCTGCTGCACCAGCTGCATAAAGCTTACGCACACCCTGGTCGGACAACACCCCGTTGAGCATCACCATCTGCTTTCTGCCCGGAGTGCCTCCAACGACAGCATTCTCACCAAAAGTGAGCAAGTAATCATCGATGTACAACGAACCTGCCGTAAAATTCAAATGGCCATTGATTCGGATATTGTTTACCACATTCGCTCCATTGCTGTTGTTCATCAAAATATTGCCAAAAACAGCATTGTTGCCTGAGATGGTCTGGGCCTGGGTTCCTTCTACAGAAATTCCTCCTGAAGAGGATGGACTCTCATGCCTGGCCACATTGTGAATGTTACGTACCACAGCAACAATGTTGCCTCCATCGTTGAAAACGCCCGAGTAAAGCGACAAGTTGTTGTTCACATAAAGTGAGGAGTTTTCGGCCAGAGACAGAATGGTTGCTCGAATTTCCAGATTGGCAAAGTTTGTTACGTTGGTGCCAAACCCTTGTATTTGCTGAGAACCCGTTCCAGTAAATCGTGTAGTCTGAGAAACAGCACCCGGACGGAAGCCTCCCTCATTGATTCCACGGCTGGCCGAAATATTATTATTTACCAACCTGCCTTCAATGTTAACATCTAAGCCATTGGCCAGGAAAACAGAATTGCTGCTGATAAACAATTCGTTCTTGACTTGCAGGGGCAGCACAGCCAGTGATGCGCTTTGCCCTGAATTGGCACCCACTTGAAGGTTCCAGATGGGCGTCCCCAGCTGCAAATCAAAACTGTAACCAGCGGTATTATCCTCGGCTCCAAGTTGAATGGTTCCACCACTCACCTCATTGCTCGCGGGACGAAGATACAAATCACCAAAAGCAGAACCTGAGGCAGAAGGCCGTGCAAGAATGAGCCGACCTCCACTTACCTTAAACAAGCTGCCATTATTGGCCACCTCCAACAAACCGCGGGATGTCATGCGGTTACGACCGGCAATGATAAGCTCACCACCACTTTGAATGTAGTTGAGCGAACCGCTGGTGGTGGTGGCTGGACGACGAATCTGACCATTTACATACAAGGTACCACCCGACACATACACCTCAGGTTTTCCGGCAGCAGCATATTCAATACTGTTGTTTCGATTTTGGGTAGCCTCACCAATTTCCATGCGACCACCCAAAACCTCTAACCTACCTGCCAACAACAAATTGGCATTGTTGTTACCGTAAGCCACGCGCACAGTACCAGCATTCACCGAAAGTGCTGCGGTAGAAGGAACAGAAAAGCTGGTTGAGCCATCGGTAACCGTAACCACCAAACCTTCACCATCTACCCGGAAGGTTCCATTTAACAAGGTAAGGAAGGGATTGGTAACTCCTGTGGTGATAGCTGATTTGAGAGTAAGCACAGGTGTGGCATCTGAACCTTTATCTACCGTTAAGCTGTGAAAGTTAAAAATACTGCCTGAACCTTCAATCACAGCGTCCTGTTCCCCTTTAAAAATCGTAGCTGTATTCCTTGCCCCCCCAACCATATTAAAGGAGCCATTATTGATAAGACTCCCCTCAATTTCCAGGGTATTAGCAACAGTATTACCTCCACTCCTTACAGTAAAATTTGCCCCCGAATGAATAACAACATCGCCACTAACCAGAAAACGAGTTGCTCGGTCATTCCGGTAAACGAGACTTCCTGATCCTATTTCAAGATTGCCACCAACACCATAAGTCCTTGATCCCCCTGTATTGGTTCTTACCTGGTTGGCCCCCTTAACCACCAGATTATCAGAAACAACAAAATCAATATTGGGAAGCGTAATATTTGCTCCGGAAGTATTTATTACTAGATTTCGGTAATGGGTTAAAGGCAATGAAGTACCATCCGAAACCGTAGGTAGCGTGTAAGCATTTCCTCCCGAAACATAATACTCCACGGTACCACCATTCTCCCCAAGGAATTCACCAAAATCACCTCTGGGGAAATAAGTTCTTGCAATCCGTAAAGTACCACTACCAGTAATCGTTTCTTCTGGTAAGGCGGCAAAATTATGCCCGTTGGTACGCACCAAATCCAAAGTTGCTCCATCAGAAATAAAGAGAGCACCTGCCTCTGCACCATTCGCTGTCATAGTAACTGTATGCTCTTCCCCTATTACGACAATCGTATTTGCCGCAGGAACAACTGAGCCAGCTTCACCCGAATGACTGTCTGTACTCCAAGTTCCGGGTTCATTCCAAGCTCCACTGATACGTGAATACAATACCGGGATTCCTTCAAAAGCAGAAGGCAATCCCGCAGTATAATCACCATTGGCATTACTCTCCGCATTGAAAGTAATCACATTTGTAGCCTGGTTTACAAGGTTTACATCGTTTATGGTACGCCAGGCCGTTCCATAATTATAAACAGCAGGCAAATAATTGTTCTCATTGCCTGCTACAAAAGCATCTGCATAAGCATAAGTATGTACAACTGAGCTGGAAGGTATTCCTTCAAACCCTTGGCTTGTCGTCTTCCAGTAGGCCCCAAGGGCATTATTGGTTCCTTGAGCCAGGTGGTGCCGACCATGAACCGGACGAGAAGTAACTGTCCCCCAGGCAGAAGGCGCCTCACTATATTGAATACTGGCCGGCATATAGTAATGCGTTGCACCTACAGCAAAACCGAACGGAAAAAGAAAGCCATTGGAGTTGTTGAACTCCTTTTGAACGCCGCCATTGGACATCAAGCCACCAGTAACAATCATCTTGTTGTTATTGAAGGCCTGGGCAGTCCCTGTTGCTGCACTGTAAACATTGGCATCGGGCCCCAGCTTAAGCAAGTTATTGCCAATCGAAAAGCGGTGATTACTCACCAAACGTAAATCGCCATTAACGGCTATGGTTGCATCCGTTGTAACCGAACCCCCATTTTTATTAACGGATAAATTGTTGAAAACACCATTACCATCTCCCGACAGAATTTGGTTTCCATTACCAGTGAGCTCAATTCTTCCGGCGCCTGTTGCAGGTCGAAAATGCGTACCACTATTCTGAATATTTCCGGCAACCGTAAGAGTTCGGCCATTATCACGCAGTATGGTTTCTTTTCCAAGAGTCAAGGTCCCCCTTACTGCGAGAGAAGCCGCCCCATTCAAGGTCAAGTCTGACTTACCGGACAGTTCCATGTTGTTGAACCCGTTGGTCAGCGTGCCGTTATTGGTAAAACTCTGTGGGCCATTGCCATTAAAAATAGTTGTATTGGTTCCGGGAGAGTAGGTGGCATTTGCATTGATGATGAAATCTCCACCAACAACAACATTGGCATTAGCATTCCCCGATGTTAAAACAGCCCGATTGTTCAATGTCAGGTTGTTCTTTACCACCAAGGGCTGAACAGCTAACCCTGGAATAGTTGAATTATTAGCATAGGCTCGTGGTTGGGCTGACCTATACGTTACATTTGAGTAGATATTCAAATCCCATAGCGGCGCTGTTGAGAGCATGTAAGCATCACGTCCATTTGGAACTGTAACATTAATTTCACCACCTGTAATACTAACATTATTGGGATTGGCTCCAATCAAGATACTAAAGTTTGAGCCAGAACCCCCGTTTAGGGGATTCGGCGAAAGGATGTTTATAACTCCCCCCGAAACATCCATTGTATTATCGGGATAAGGCAGGGTGAATGCTGCATAAACATTCATTCCGGTAAGGGCAGGTAAATTTGCTGCCCTAATGGTCAATTCACCACCAGACATATTAAACGCGCCCCTGTGTACACCTGCTTGATATGAAGTCCTTATACATTCTGTCGAGACTTCTCCGCCTTCGAGGGTAATCGAAGCCGTGGAACGACTTACAATACCTTGCTTACTGTTGTCGTTTAACACCGAAGTCCCAGATACTTTCAAGGCACCGTAGAGCAACAAGGTAGTGCCATCTCCCGTTGTTCCGCTGCCATAAGTAACATTGGCACCATCTAACCACAACATGGCATCCTCATCAACAGTGTAAGTTGTTCCTGTTGCCAAAGAAGGAATAACAATGTTTTGTCCCAGCCTTACAGTACCAGCCTGTAAACCTAAGGCATGCGGGTTATTGATATTTGGAGCATTTGTTCCGGGCTCCAGATCATTTCGCCCAAACAATTTAAAATTATCAGGTGCTGCAGCATCAATATTAAGGACATAAGTCTGATCGACCCCTTTGTCGATTTCTATTCGGTAGAAATCACTTTGCCCGGCCAAATAAAGACTTTGATCGGCCATTGGGTTATTGAAAACAACATCAGCACGACCATTATTGGGAGTGTTGGTATAGTAATTGTTGTTAAAAGTTTCATTTTGATTGGTAAAACGAACCACGCCATAATTAGCAAAGTCTCCATTCACAATTACGCGATGATTGGCATTCCCAGTCCCCAATTCAATGCGTCCATTGTTATCCACCAGAACATTGCCTCCAATCTGAACATTTCGGGCATTGTTATTACTACCTATTCGAAAGATGCCTCGGTTCACCGTCATATCACCATTTACAACAAGATCCCCAGCTAGCATGACAATACGACTTGCATTTCCAAAACTGAAAGTCAGGTTATTGTATTCCAATCGCTGTAAGGTGAAGTTGCCGGCAGGATTATAATACTCCACAGTTCCACCAAGCGTCGAAGTAAAGGCACTAAAATTTCCTCCGGGGAAATTATTCGTCTGTAAACGCAAGATTCCTTCACCACTGACCTCTCCAAAACTATGGCCGGTAGTGGCTCCTAAATCAAGAACACCACCATTCTGGATCAGCAAGGACAAAATCTCTCGTGAATTATCCGTGATGGAGACATTACGCCCGTTAAGAATTACTACTCTTTGCGTGGGCAAAGGGACCCCGGCATTAACAGATAGGGTTCCGGAGGGATCCGTAGTCCAGGTGTTGGGGTTATCCCAGCTGCCCGACTGGTAAGAATAGTAGGTTATTACTGGCTCTCGTAAGGTCCAAATACCATTCAGGTCGGAAATGCCAGAACCACCAAATGTGTTGGCTCCATAGTTTTGGCCCCCGGGTATATCTATCCACGAACCATTTTGAAACACCTTAGCTTCATAAGAAACGGTATTGGGCAGTTCTCCATTGGCATAAGTAAAGCGCAATGCAGCATCTTGCACAGAAACTCCGGCCACAGAGGTTATCCAATGTCTTTGCAAGTCAGTAGGATTACTCCCTGGTGCATTACCAGGAGTAGTTCTAACCGAGATGGAACCTGAACCAGTAACTTGAAAATTGTCTAAATTGTCTATTTTAAAGGGTGCATAAGCCCCTCCACTACCCACGGGATATATCCCCAAAAAGTCGCCGGATGCTGCCCCCTCTCGTATAAACGAACCAGCTCCCTCTGTAACCAACATATTGGAAGAAGAGAATGGCTGCCCAGGGATTAAGGATGCGCCTAATTTTAAAGTCAAATCTCTTTGAGCCAAAACAACCCGGGCTCCGGAGAGCTCTAAATCTCCTGTAACACCAACATCTCCCAATAAGGTTTTATCCCCTCCACCCGAAACTCTTAAGTTACCATAATCCACAGCCGCAATACTCTGGTCTCCGGCATAACCATAACTGATCGTTGATGTAGGGTCAGCAACTACTGAAGCTTGCCAGATAAAACCACTTCCATTATTGTGCTCATATGTAGCATTTGAAGCAAGTTCTAGAGAAATATCGGATGAGGCATTTCCTATGGCATGATTGGCAACCAAAGTCGCCCCTGCTTCTAAAATAATATTAGTTTCTGGGCCACTAAGCGGCCATAATGCAGTCGTGCTGCAGGTTTGCCCGCTCTGTATTATGAAGGTTTGATAGCCGGATGTGAAGTTGGCTGGAGTGTAAGCCCCATTCCCATCCCGGTTTGAATTCCAATTGGTTGTAATAGAAGGATTGCCTGAACCTTTGTAGTAATAGGTGCCGTAAACTGGAACACTCTTCTGAGCCTCGGCAGAATTACCCCGACCATCTGAGGCATCAACATTAAGAGTGATGGTTTTTAGGCCAGCCGTTGAGTAGCGAACATTATGAGGTCCGACAGCATTTGAAGCAGGAGGATTGGCATCAACTCCAAAATCCCAACTGTGGTTCGTCGCCGCTGTAGATTGATCCGTAACCGTAACGATTTCCCCGACTACAGGCGCGGCCTTATCAACGCTAAAATCCGCAGATGCGTCAGTTCCTCCACAAGCAAACACGCCATTTGAATGTACTATTGTTAAGAGAAAAAGAGTACCAGTAACCACAATTCGTTTGTCACTGATAATTTTCAAAAATCTGGTAAAGATTGATTTCATATTACAAAGGATTACAATCGTGGGTTTTTTATTTTCATGACAAAAATGTAGGCAATTAGACCAAGAGTGGCCATCAATGCCAAAACTTCTATATATGACCCCAGTCTGGCAACAAAAGTCACCTTTCTGTTCAGTTTTATTTCTTGTCGCAAAGTGTCAGCCTGCTTACTGTCTGTCTTGGCAATCACATCTCCTCTTTGATTAATGATGGCAGATATCCCCATATTGGATGAATGAGCAATACTCCTTCTGTTTTCCACAGCCCTAATAACAGAATGTTGTAGAAACTGCTTAGGCACACTACCATTCTCGTACCAACCTTCATTCAGCAAAACAAAAAAAGCCTGAGCACCTTCTTGGGATGCTTTGTAAAAGAGTTTATTGTAAACCACTTCATAACAAACCATGGCAGCCGTTTGCAAGCCATTATTTGCTCTATAAACCATCCTGTTATTTTCCCGCGTTGAAAACTGAAAATCAATTCCTACAGGAGTAAGACGGGGCATAACAAGTGGATATGGGGCATATTCCTGATAAGGCACCAAATGATCTTTTACCCGTAGTTGCGGGGCCTGATCTTTTTCTATTTGAAGAGCAGCATTATAAGTGTAGTACCAGGTTTTATAATTCTCAGAAAACCTTATTCCTGGGATTCGTTGGTAGTGCTTAATCTTTTCAACGTCCGGAATCTCTTCATAAACAACAGCCCCGGTAATCAACTTAAGATTTGGAAAACTATCGGTATACTCATAAAAATGATTAAAAACCAAATTTCGGTTGAAATCCTTGACCCACCCGGCATTGGTTATGGCAGTTTCAGGCAGCACCACATATTCGGTATTCCCAGACAATTCGGGCAGCATAATGCCCAAATAGATATCCATTAGTTCATAGATATTCACCCTGTACTTCACATCTCTGTTATCGGTACTGGGATGAACAACAAGCACTTCTTTAGAATGCCCCTTTTCTTTATAACCGGCGTAAATTGAAAGCGAGAAAATGATGGGTGCAAATACCACAAAAAGCAGAACAAGCCCCCTTTGAAGGAGCAGCTTAAAACTACTGGAGAAGTTCCGAATGAAAGAAAAAAGCAGAAAATTTACAATCAAAACCCAAAGCGTGCCACCAGCTCCACCCGTGTATTCATACCATTGTATTAACTTATGGTTGGCGCCCAAATTATTACCTAAGTTAAAAAAGGGCGACCCAAGTTGAAAATTGGCTTGAATCAATTCCGCCGTAAGCCATGCTGCAATAAAATACAGGGCAGCAAACTTAGGGTATGCCTTTTTAAAATACACATAGAACGAAACGAGCAAAACAAATGGGATAACATATAGAATTGCCACTAAGAAACCCATATTGGCAGTTTGTAGCACCCAATAAAAACTCATTATGAAATAAGTAACCAATGCTAACAACACTTGGAAAACAAAGATCAAAAGTGGTTTTGCATGTGCCATGGCGTAATCGCTGGCAAAAAGCAGGGGAAGAAACGCAACAAAACTAAAATAGTAGTATTCGGATGGTATTGCTGAAAAACCAACCAATAATCCGGTACATATGGGTAAAAAAACTGCGTAAAACAATTTCTGTAAAAATCTAATCATATCCCTGCTTTATCTCTCTAATAACGCAACTAACAGGTTTTTAAAACCTTAAAAATGGACTGCTCTTTTTTTAGTGCCTGAACAATCAACCAAAATCTTACAAAAGTAAAACTAATCGACAAATAACATCCTTAACAGTTGTATTGTTTTGATAAAAATAACTATACAAGCCTTGTCCTAAGTGCTGTCCATCAGCATATATTCACTTACGAATATGGAAAATAGAAGTTTCTCAAACAGAACCAAACCAAGCACGTATTTTGACTAAACGTGCATTTTATTTGACTAAAAACAAGCAATAGGTATTTCATAAAATGTAACCCTAAGCCCCCCAAAAAAAATCCGATATCGACGGACACGCAGATATCGGATTCTATATATTCAGTTTTATTATCTACTTGCTGGTATTAACCACCCTCTCACTCTTGACCAATTGGCCAAACTGAGCTCTGATGATGTAAACACCTCGATCATTCGGCAAAATCACCAAGGTTCTACTGCTCCGAGCCGGCACTTCAGATATCTTCCTGCCATCAATAGTATATACCTCAATATGTCCAGGAGTCTGCTGAACCAAATCCATACCAACACTTACAAGCACCTTGCCTGCCACACTCTTAATACTGATGGCATCTCCTGCGGCTATTTCATCATTATCAACTCTTACCTCCTCAAGATCCGTCGTCACTTTATACAAGTGTATAGCAAAGCGCTCGTGGTCTTCTCCGGTTTGTGTAACTGAGTACTCGTAAGTGCTGTTGCGTGCCACATTTAAAAATGCTCCAGTAAGCTTATCTTCAAAATAGACCGAATGCTCTCCATTAAAATACCTAAGGTCAAACTTAAGAGAAACTTCACCCTCCACCCTATTACGAACCGACAAGGGAATAGAATGAACATTCTCTTTCAAGGCAGGCAAACCATTAATGGCCAATGAGCGATCGTCAATCCTTGTGTAAACTTCAGGAATGTTTTTTGAATCATTGAAATACTTTTCTGCATCCCCTCTGTCATAACCTTCAGTAAATCCGTCTGCAAAAAAGATTACTGCCCCATCACGTGAAAAAGAATTCTGAGCTTCAATTCGAATAACCGAATCATCTGAGGTACGACTACTTTTAAGTCTGGAAATATCCATTCCATGTCTCCTGACAGAAGGTAAAATGGTAGTTTCGACCCCAGGCTTAAGGGTCTTTATCCAGACGGCTTGAGAAGGTGCAATCAAAGAATGTTCCTGAACAACTTCTGGAGTTATTTCAGTCAGTTTATAGGGTGACAACGCAATGCGTCCCATCGTAGGAACAGCAGGATCATTATTATAAGTTACAAAAGTCATTTCCTCTCCAATCTTTGCACGATACCAGATGGTAGGATCTACATCTACACGTTCCCAACCTTCACCACCTTGCCAATCGACAAAAGCGGGATAAGGGTTGGCCAACAAATGAAAACCTTGTTCATCAAAAGTTCTGCTGACTTCTGTAATATGCATATCTCCTTCGTACTCGATCACACGTACATCGGCAACCCCATCACCGTCTTTATCAGGGTTATCCGGCATATAGTTAGTAACCATGCCTTCCAATGGACGCAATGCCCGAGAAGCTAAACCAGATTTAATTCCCCACCACTGATTGGCACGATAAACATTAATAATAACACCGTCCGCACCCGCACTAAAGTCACTGAAAACAGCGTCCTTTCTGGAGCTGCCAAGATAAAACCATTGGTCTTGAGGCAGGTTGATTTTTGTTTTAACTTTTCCAACCACCTCACCATTCGTAATGAGTGAAGACATGCCACCTTCACCATACTCATGTTCCATAATAAGCGATGCCCCATCTGCTATGGTCAACTTACCACTAACGGTGAGTTGAGCACCTGGCTTAAGAGTGAGAGTAGCACCTGGCTCTATTGTAAGATTGTTAACCTCAATCAAATCGTCTTCCTTTCGAATCTCAGGATAAGCCCCAGAAGAATTCTTAACTCTCACACTCGAGTTGCTCGTAGGGACTTTATTTCCAGACCAATTGTCCTTAAGGCCCCAGATACTGGTAGTGACATCGGTTTTCCACTGGTATCCCATTACTACAGAAACGAGTACCTCATTAACAACATCAACAAGGTCAGTTCCTGCTTCATCTGTTAAAAAATCAGCTAAATCTCCAGCTATTCCAGGATCATTGATCTTTGACCAACTAGGAGCCGTAATCACAGCATCGGGATTTAGAATATAAATCTTAATATCATTCTTCACATCACCTTTTACATCAAACCCTCCACCAAGATGGGTAAAATTACCCCCAACTACAAGATTCCCCGTATTATGAACAGTCGTACTAGATCCAGTACTGAAATTCCCAACAACAATAATATCTCCATGTGAGGTAATTCCTGCATTACTTGAGGTTAAACTCCCGTGCACAATCAAGGTTCCTCCCCCCTTAACTGTAACATTAGCAGAAGCGTTCAAATCACCAAAAATTTCAAGAACACCACCATTTTCAACCGTAACTCCACCCCATTGATTATTTGTGTAGTTCCCATTTACAATAAACTCACCTTTTACTGTAACCGTAACCGGATTAAAATCACCATTTCTAGTAATAATGGATCCCGTTTCAATGATGAGCGCCTGGTTGACATCTCCATTTACAGGAGGGGCGCCGTTAAACTTTCCCTTAGTGCTCCAAACTGCGGTAGATTCAAAATCTCCACTTTCACCGGACTTGCTAGCATAGTCTGCTAACAAAACTTGCCAAGAACCGCCAACCATCAGCAAAACCAATAACCCCAACTTCCTCATGTATAGCTTTTTCATACGTTTTGTTTTGTATCATCCAACTTCGCCTGACCTGTGAATTTTACGCCATCCTGTTCAAATATTCGTAAAAAGCTTATAATCAACCTGCAAATATAGTAATCAATTACTGTTTTGTACGACATTTAAGTGCTTAGGTTGCACTTTAAAATGTTAAAGTCAATCAAAAAGTAAAAACTTGTAACAGCTAATTGTGAATTAGTTACCAACATCGTAGCAAAACCCGCACCCCACCAAACTAACAATAAAATTCTATAGTTAATCAATATTCTTGTCATACGTTCCCTTGAAGAAAACCATTAATCCATGCATTGTGCCAAAAATACATCGAAACATTTAAACATCTCAATGCATTCACATGAATCTTTTATAAAAAATACTGATGCCTTATACTTCTTGTTGATAAGCATGAATACTCCAAATAAGAATCCGGTATTGTAACGGAGCTACAATACCGGATCAAAAAACTTTTATGTCATTCTACTTTAGCCCACTAAAAACCATCTGACTTTGTTCCACAGGCCCAGCCTTTGCACGTATAATATAAGGCCCTATTTCATTAGGCAACACAATCAGTGTTTTTCCAGTAACTGCTTCGCCTTCAGAAACCTTTCTTCCATCGACGGTATATACTCCGATTCTACCTGTTACATTCTCCAATACTCCCGCACCAAAGCTAACCAGCACCTGAGCACCTATGTTTCTGATACTGATCGCCTCTTTGGCCGACTCATCTTTAATAACCATCGGATGGTATTCGATATCAGTAGCCACCTTGACAAAATGCAATACAAAGCGCTCATGATTATCCCCGGTATTTGTTACGGCGTATTCATAGGAGCGTTCCCGATCTACATCTAAGAATACTCCAGTTTCCTTGTCCTCCAAATAAACGGTATGCTCTCCATTAAAATACCCCAAGTCGAACTTAAGACTTACTGACCCTTCCACACGGTTTCGCACCGAAAGAGGAATTGAATACAAATCTTCACTCAACTTGGGCAACCCATTAATGGCCAGAAAACGATTTTCGACTCTCGTATAGATTTCAGGAATATTCATTGAATCATTGAAATACTTCTCAGAATCGCCCCTATCGTAACCAGTAGAATAACCATCGGCAAAATAAATAACCGTTCCATCTCTTGAATAAGCGTTCTCTGCCTCAATTCGAATAACATTCGCATCAATGGAAGAACTACTACTCTTTAGCATGGAGTTCTCCAAACCATGTCTTCGGGCTCCGGGCTCAACTGTAACGGTGACTCCAGGTCGTAAAGTCTTTATCCATACTGCCTGCATGGGTGGAATTAGAGCCAACTCCTCCTCGGTTGTAAAATCAACTTCAGTATCCGGGTACAACGCTATCTTTGCCTGATCAACAGCTGCTTTGTTATAGGTAACAAATGCCATTTCTTCACCTATTTTCGCACGATACCACATGGTTGGATCCACATCCGGGCGAACCCATTCCTCATCATATTCCCAATCAATAAATGCGGGATAAGGATTAGCCAATAAATGAAATCCCGTTTCATCAAACTCTCGACTAACTTCTGCTGTATGCACCAAGCCATCGTATTCAATTACGCGTTCATCTGCCATTCCATCATCATCCTTATCGGAGATTTCCGGCAAATAATTCGTTACCAAACCTTCCATTGCGCGAAGGGTCCTTGAAGCCAGACCAGATTTTATTCCCCACCACTGTTTGGCACGATAGACATTTATAATTATCCCATCCCCCCCTGCACCGAAATCACTAAAAACGGCATCTTTACTCGAACTACCCAAATAAAACCATTGGTCTTGCGGCAGGCTCATTCTTGTAGATACTTTTCCCGTCACAAGCCCTTTGGTAATAAGTGATGACATCCCCCCCACGCCATACTCATGTTCTACAATAAGACGACCGCTCTGAGGCCCTGGAGATTCACCCTCTGCTATTATCAGCTTCCCGTTTATCGTTAATTGAGCCCCAGGCTTCATAGTTAACTCAGCACCGGCCTCGATGCTAAGGTTTCTAAGAATTATCAAGCCATTTTCCGCAGAAATTACCGGACAATGGGCTCCTTCTTCTGCAGGTCCAATCCGCACACTAGAATTTTCATCCGGTCTTCTGGGTATCCAATTTGCTGCATCATCCCAGTCAACGCTCCCTGCATTTGTCCTCCAAATGATGGCACGAAGACCTAAGTCCGGCCACATACTCGCCACAAAATCAAGCAGAGCGGCATTATCCTGCTCATTCCTTTTGAAATCTTCTAAACCACCATACTTGTCATCCAATTCGAAGTATGCATACGAATGGTCTGCATCTGGATCAAATAAATACAGGTTACTGTTTCCGTCCGGAGATTTGAATCCTCCACCATTAAACTCAAACGTTCCGCCTACAACAAGCTTCCCTGTATTTTCCAACTCACCATTAGAAATAGAAAAATCACCTTCGACAATCATATTGCCATTAATAAAGGTTCCTGCATTAGAATTGCTCACATTGCCATGCACTATCACCCAGCCTCCCTCTTCTACTATAAAGCGCTGGGAAATGTCAACATCTCCAAAAACTTCCAAAACGGCTCCGTTTCGAACAAAATGCTCACCCCAGTTTCCAAAAGAACAATTCCCATTAACAATGAGCGCACCCTCAATTTCAACACGCGCGGGATCAAAGTCACCATTTCGGGTTATTACAGCTCCTTCAACAATAGTCATTGGCTGCCCTGGAGAACCATCAGGAACAAGCTCTCCAACCCAAGCTGCAGGATCCTCGTAGTCTCCCACAGTAGGTTGACTGACAAATTGGGCCGACGCCTGATGACTAGCCAAAGAACTAAGAAAAAAGACTAATAAAAAGAGTGTGTAAAAATACTTTTTCATTTTTGAGCTGGTTTAGGTAAATCAAGGAAGAGGGCCTCGCTGGTCTTACCATAACAATTCATAGATAAAACACAGTAAGTCACCAGAGGCAAATATAATGATTTACAATTGATTCACACCTGCTTTACAACATTTTTGTCCCTGCAACTATCTACCAAATACTACAGGTTGCCAAATAAGAATGGCCAACACAACTAACTTTTTTGCGTCCCGAAGTTGGTATCAACAATCAAGGAGGTTGCATTCAAAACTGGTATCATGTCACAATTATCGAATAATGGCTACTTTTGACAAATTGCTTTCAATTATGCCGACGGACAAGGAAACGAAATATTACGGGCTTATGGACGAACTGCTGCGCAGTGGAAACACAGTGCAGGTGGCGGTGCGGGGCATAAGTATGTTTCCTCTGCTGATGAATGGCGATGTGGTTCTGGTGAAACAGACCGCCATTGGTCATTTAAAAAAAGGCGCAGTGGTGGTATTCGAGGGCAGAGATGCCTGGGTGGCGCACCGCTTACTGAAAGTAACCAACAAGGGACTCCTCACCCGGGGTGATGCCAATCGCAACATCGATGAGCTGGTACCCTACTCCCATTACAAAGGGATGGTGGTGAAAATTGGAAGGGCCCGCTGGCCACTGGCCCGGTTGGCCCTGGGCCTACCGGGAAAATGCCTGGCCTACACCGGCAAAGTAACGGGTCCACTTTTCTGGCTAATCGCCCGCATCGCCTCTAAAATCTACTTGTTCTTCAAGGCTTCTGCTAAATAAGTGTCTTCTTGTCCAGACTCCAATCCTAAAAGCATTTACCGCTTACTTCAGCAGGTTATGGTAACCGTAAACAAGGACCTTATCAACACCGGATTTCGGATTCTTAAAGGACACCCAAAGGTTACCGTTTCGTTGATTATTCCAATTTCTTTTTATTTTTGATATATATGTCGTCAGAAATTTTCTTTAATGACTTCATAAAATCCTGCTTGTCAAGCGATTTTAACTGAACTTTCACAATATCTTTCAACTGGTTGAAGCGTTCTGGTTTATCAATTTGATTACGAATTAAAAAAGAATTAAAATTCTCAAGGTTTGATAAAACAACAAGTTCGTTTATGCTTGCGAAATCACGTATGTTTAATCCTTTCTTTGCTTTCTCAGGGTTTGCTTCACGCCAATCTTTAGCTGCACAATTAAACAATGCAACATTCAACAAATCTGCTTCCTCCGCATATATTAACCATTCTTTGTCTTTGTCGTAGTTTTTATCGGGCAGAATGCAGTCTCGAACAGCCTCATTGTGAAGCACATAATTTGTTTTTGTTAAAATACGTTTAACGTTCCATTCAAGGTTATATTGATTACTCTCAACTTCCTTTAATCTTTGGTATTCCTTAATCAACATAAGCTTAAACATTGGACTAATCCAAGAACCAAACTCAAATGCTAAATCTTTATGAGCATAAGTCCCTCCATATCTACCTGACTTAGAAATCAATCCTACTGCATTAGTTGCCTCAATCCATTTTTTCGGTGTCAAATTGAAACTGTTTAATCCAGCTTGCTTTCTAAAGGTGTCGAATTCGACATGTTTAAAATTCGGGTTATTCAAAACCTCCCATAAACCAATGAATTCTACAGTATTACGATTTCTCATCCAGTTACGAATATGGTCTGTACCCTCTTCGTCTCTTACCATATCAGTCAGGCAGATGTAATCTTGCTCGTTCTGTTTAACTATAGAAATGAGCTTGTTTTTAACTTCTATTTGCGATTTACTTGTCATATTTCCGTTCAAGTTACAACTCCTTCAAACATACAATTCAATTTCAAGTTAAAAGGTTGGTTCTACGGCTCTTTCACTGAATGGCAACAACCACATAGCGATACCGGCTTCTGCAACTTAACGCGAGTGAAAAACTAACTCTGTCCGGTCCTATTTTTAGTTGTTGAAATTAACATCAACTGATAATAAACCCACCTAAGCGCTAAACCCATACCACCAAGGATTACTCGCCCAATAATAATTGATGCAAGCTTAGAAACCTCCTCTCCCATATTATTCTTCGTCTAAAAACGGGAATATTGTACTCCCCAAGATATTTAGCGCCACTTTTATTATACCAATTATTAATAGCTGCTGAACTACGATTATAACTCATGATACAAGCCCATAATTGTTGGTCCAACGGTTATCGAAACTGATGCCATTAATGTGCAACTCCTCCCAGCAACCGAAACCTACAGCCACGACAGTGGAAGACGGCTTATTTATAGGTTTTACTGGCGTCAGGCCATGACCACCTCCATTTCCGGCTGTATGGCCGCCATCGACAGCCAACGCTTCCTGGCCGAAAATCCTTTGAAATAAGTCAAGGAACATTAGAACAACAGCAACAGAGCAGCTCTCCGCAGGACGGCAACTCTATTGGTTTATAACAGTTTATGCAAAAATCACCTACTGAATAACAGGGAATAATCCAAGACCTCCGAAATTAAGACAAAAAACAACTTTTCATTTATTCTTTTGTAAATAATTACCCTATTCCTGCCGCACAACGCGCGAACTACAATCTTCCTGCAAGAGTCAGTACGCATCGCACGATTGACGTTAAAATACTGTTTAATTATTCCTTCACAGTCGTCATATCTTAAAACCATTGGTTGAGACCCGCCATCAACGACATTAAAACATTCAAACCTCGCTGCTTGTCGAAAATGTGCAACAATTCCCTCATAATGCAAATCACTTTTATCAGGAAAATCTGACCATACCCATCCTTCAAACCGGTCTGAGACTACTTTCTTGAATACCTTAAGGATAATTCTTCGTCTTCGGAGCGACTCCAACCACAAAAGCAAAATAGTGAGAAATAACAAACCCACCACAAACAACATCCTCCCGGGAATTTGTTCCAGCACCGATATAATTTGACCAAAAATGAAAATCAAAGCAGTTGATAATAGGCTTACGCTACAATAATAACAGTTATAACTACGAGTAATATACTCCCCAAAATATACCTTAGCGCCAATTTTCCATTGTATGTTGAGGAGTATTTTGATATTAGCTTCACATATCTCTTTTTATAAAAAATTACAAAATAATTAATAATTGCAAAAGGGAGTCCAAAATTCAAAAATCCACCCAAAGCACTCGTCAGGACAGTGTTGGTCTCAAAAATAAAAAAAAACTTACGTGCATTGATATTAAAAAATTCAAGCCATAATAATAGAACAAAAAAATTCAACGAATTTGCAACTGTTATTATAAAGTACACGCCAAATTTCCAGTCAGATTCCTTACTCTTATATCCTTTTGAGTTTACAATTGCATTTACCCAAAGTAAATCATACAAATTTCTCATTAAATTACTTTTTGTTACCAACTCATGGGACGGTCATACATTCCTGTTGTTGGATTATATACTCCATCTAGTGGGGATCTATCGTTCATTATATTATCTTGAATTCTTTCTATATTTGGTTTTGCTCCGAAGTCATACAATAATCGAGCAAATCCATAATATGCAACAAGTGGCCCTACAACAACACTTCCTACGCCATAATATAATAAGGCCGAATTCCCTAATCCTGTTAATCCAACTCCTCCATCAATATAATTAAGAACAGACCTATCTCCATTATAAAAATTATAAGCCGATTGAAAAACCATTAAACCTGTTCCAAGGTTACCAAATCCTTTAACTTTGCTAGACAGGCCTTTAAATTTTAATGCTTGCTTGGACCAATTTCTACCAGCAAAGTCTGAATAAGGCTTCATGTAACCTTGTGTTGTTGGATATGAATTGTGGTATTTAAACCCGAAATTATTATACATATCCCAAACACTACCTGTCGTTGAAGCACCGGAAAGCAACGCATTTCCCCCGCTATTCGCCCCTCCCCTCCCCTTCTCACTATAGAAACTCTTCGCATCCACCACCTGGGCCCTGGGCACAGGCCGATTCTGAGCATTCGCCTCCTCAAAGACAGGAGGTATTTCCAGCAACTCTCCGGGATAAATCAGGGCACACTTTTTTCGGGCAACAGCCCAATCTATTGATGAATTGGCAGCCATTATGATTTGCCGCCAACGCTGGCGACACG
>NZ_MWUJ01000021.1:0-32993 GCF_002210225.1 Geofilum rhodophaeum
CCGACAAGCTGGGGCGCGTGCAGGTGCGCTTCTTCTGGCAGGACCAGGACGCTGCCAGCAACTGGATGCGGGTACAAACACCCGGCGCCGGTACCAGCGCAGTCATCGAAAAGAACCGCGGCTTTTGGTTCGTCCCTGAAATCGGCGACCAGGTCATGGTCGCCTTTGAGCAGGGCGATCCCTCCCGGCCCTTTGTGGCCGGCAGCCTCTTCCACATGAACAACACCAGTGGCATGGTGGCCGACAACAACATCAAAGCCATCACCACCCGCAGCGGGCACACCATCGAGTTCGACGACACCGACGGGGCCGAGAAAATTACCATTTACGACAAGGAGCAAAGTGTGATCCAGTTCAATACCGCAGAAAAATCAATCAAGATTCAGGCGATGGAGAATGTAGAGATTGGTGCTAAAAACATCAAATTGGTTGCCGAAGAAAACCTTGATTTTGGCGCAGCCAAGAACATTACGATGGCTGCCGAAGAAGCCTTGTCGCTGCAATCGGGGAAAGACACCGGCATAAAGGCCAAAGGTGCTGCTACTGTTGAAGCAACAAAGGATTTGACGCTGAACGGTCAGAACTTCACTGCAGAAGGTAAGCAAAATGCCGAAGTTAAGGGTGGTGTTCAGACCAGCATTTCGGGAACAATGACTTCCGTTCAAGGTGGAGGTGGTAAGGTAGAAGTGATGTAAGCAAGGTGTTAACGATTACCCAAACCCAAACTTAAACCCAAATCCCAATAGCAACCACAAAAATGAATTGATCATGGCAGGAAAACCAATAGCCACCATAGGCAGTATGCATGTTTGTCCCATGGTAACAGGATACGTCCCCCACGTGGGAGGACCGGTAAGTGGTCCCGGAGCGCCCAATGTGCTGATCAACGGAAAGCCAGCAGCCTTAATGGGCGATATGTGTGTGTGCACCGGCCCTCCGGATTCTATTGTTCAGGGAGAACCCACTGTTTTAATTAATGGCACGCCGGTGGCCACTATGGGCAGTATGACTGCCCACGGTGGCAGCATAGTGGTGGGAGAACCCACAGTGATGGTCAGCTCAGCAACCCCCAATAAAAAAGCCTTTACCCCTTTGGCTGAGATTCAACGTCCGGAGTTTAAACGTATAGAGGTGCTTTTTAATAAAGGCAAGGACTTGGTCACCGGCAGCAAAAATGCTGAAAAAATGAAGGAAGCCAAAGCCGCTCAGGATAAAGTGGACGAAGAAGTCATTGAGCACGGGTTTGTACCCGATTATGAATTTAGTGTTTAAGCCCTAACCCCTATAACGATGAAGTTTGAATACCCTATACCTGTTTCCGGAGAGGATGCCACAGAGCTGCTGGGGCACAAAAATGCGGTGGGCCATTATCCGATGGGTCGCCTTTTTAACTGGCACGGAGGACTGCACGTTTTTGAAAGGGAGTATGCACCCATCAAAGCGATAGCCGACGGAGTGGTAATTGCCTACCGCGTAGGAAAAACTGCCATTGAATGTGAAGGGGTCAAGTTCTCGAACAGCTTTGTGCTGATCAAGCATAAGTATGTTAGTCCCCAAGGCCGGGAGCTGCCCTTTTACTCCTTGTACAATCACCTGATGACCTTTGATGAGCTAACAGCCCAAAACAAGGTGCCGGATATTTTTGGCGTGCAAAAGTTTGAAGTAAGCGGGCAGACCATCAAAGGGCTTTTTATGCGTAAAGCAAGCAATTTTGATGAAAAGGTGCTTGTTCCCAAGGGCATGACTGTAACGATAGACTTTGATACCAATGCCCAAAGTGCTGGTGCTACGCAATGGGCAGCAGACAAAAAGAAGGAGCAATATAAGAAAGTGAAATACGTGGATCCTTTTACCAAGACTGAGTATGAAGATTACTATATTTTCTATAGCACCGACCGGTTCACCAATGTTACGGGTAGCCATTACGAAGTGGATACCAGTGAAGACAGTACCCTGAAAAAAGGGGAGAACATCAGAGCGCTTAATGGATCGAGCATAAAATATGTAGTGCCTAATGGTACTTCAGTGGTGGTGGATGGCTTTGTTGAGGACAAAAAAGACTACTATCGAGTAAAGAGCTTGGACGGCGAAAAATGTGATGAAGAATTAAGGGTTTGGGCAAAAAGTCTTGCAGGAGCTAAGGAGAAGGCTTTGTGTTTGGTAGAAGGTGATTGTGGCGATGTAGTTACCGGCGAGGACTGCGACATTGAAGTCTCAGCGGGAGATGTTGTAGGCTTTGTTGGCCTCAATGGTTTTGCCAACAACGAAAGCCATCGGTCGGTCCACGTTGAGGTGTTTACCAATGAAGCCAGCCTGTCGTCCTTCCTGAAAGGTGTTGAAGGAGAAAAAGACGATGTGAAGGATACCCTTAATTATACCAAAATAGCACGCGGGGCAAAGCTCTCTTTGAAATACCCATTAACCATTTTAAAGGACGACGAGATTAAGGTAGAGGAGTTTCCCGAAGGAGAGGACGAGAAGTATTGTCGCATAAGTCTGGCAAAAGTGGTGCGTGAGGTAACTTATTATTACCACACCCATAAGTCTGCGGCAAATTCTTATCTGAGCTATAAGTCCGGCACCCAGGTTACTGGTGCTGATGGTGAAATAGTCTCGGCACAGTATACCCCCGCTAAACTGAAAGAACTTAACCTTTTATTTTACAATAGCCTGCAGAAAGACTCCATCCTCGATTGGGTAGCTTCTCCGGCTGCTGATCGGCGACAGGTATCTTTTTGCCCCTCTGCGGGTAGCCTTACGCTGTGGACCACCAAGGCAGCCTTGGGGATAAGTAGTAAACCCAGTGCTCCTATTAAGCTGACTGCCGATTTGCAAGAGTTGTACTATAAGCGACCAGAGAATGACGAGATTGAATTTGAGGTTGAGCAAGACGTTTTCAAAAAGACTGCTGACCTTGAAAAGATTGGCTCAGAGAAAGATCAAAACTGCTGGTATAAGGTAAAGGCCCTGAGAAGCAACATGGACGACAATGGAAAAAGAACATACAGTTCGGTGGAAGGATATATCAAATCGGACGATTCAAACGTTAGTAGTGTGTCGGCCTACGATTGGGAATCCTTTGGTTTTGAAATGCTCGACAGTCAGGCAGACGCCTTTGTCTTTAACAATTCGACAGAGGGCATAGTGGAAAGTAAAGCATCGGAATTTTTGAAAGCAGTTTGGAAACATATCGATTTGAATGGCGACGGTGAACTCAGTCGCCCGGAGTTGGCGAAGGCCCTAAAAGACAGTGTTGCACAGCAAAGGTTGTCGCGCCTTGTTTGTTACCACCAAAGTGAGTGGGGAGTAGATTATGAAGCTTTGAAATCTGAAGTGGAGGTTTTGCTGGACGAAGGCATCAATAGGGAACAGGACGAAGAGAAAAAACAAAAACTTACCGAAAAGAAAGACAAAACCCTGGCCTCCCTGGAAACTAAGGTCAAAAGCTTTAACTTTTGGGATAAGGTGAAGGAACCAGGAGCGGCAGTTGCACCCGCAGCTCCACCACCACCTGCTCCTCCCGGGCAAACTTCACTTTCTGCGAGAATTGCAAATATGGACTCTCCTATTTTGACTAACTTGTACCCTGCCATGCAACAAGCCATTTCAACTTCAGAGAGTACCGCAATTACGTACGAACCGGCGTACGTACCTATGCCCAAGCATCCTAAGTTTTGGCACTTCCACCCCATGGCTTTTGTGGAGCAGATGAGGAGGACCAGACAAACATATAAGAAAGGTGATAAAGGTCAGGTTGTCTTGGAAATTAACTTTCGGCTTGCTGGTTTTGGTGGGGCATTGCCGACTGATGAATTTACGGATTTGACAGAAAAAGCTGTAAAGCAATTTCAAAAGGATTACATGAAAACAAATCCTACTGGCAAGGTGGATAGCTTTACTCTTGATGCTTTGGATGATTTTAATGATAAGTATCAGTTTTCAAAAGGGAGCTTAGAATGCCCTAGTTGTTCCTGTGGTGGATTTGGAAATGGTAAGTATCCAGAACAGAAGGGTAAGAGCTCAATAGCCGAAATGTACAGGAAGTATGAATATCCAGGCGTTCATCGCTCTCTGATATGGGCATTGAAAGCTATCATTTTTTATTTGGATGAAAATAGTGAGGAATTAGGGTATTCTTTCAATAGTATCAATTCTGGTTATAGGTGTTGGTTGAATAATATTAAGCACGCAAGAACTTCTACCAATCACATGGGGAAGTCTTTGGATCTAAGCTTTAATAAAAATAGCCTTGTTGATATCGAAACTATTCGTGATAAGATCATAATACCCAAAATCGGGGCACAATTAAGATGGAGTCTGCCAAATAAGTTTTCATTGGAGCCATCGAGGAAGAGTTATCCTACTGAGTATATTGCAACGTCATGGATTCATATAGATGTAAGACAATTTGATTTGAAATATTTAGATGATTCTTTTTTTGTAAAAAGTATTGAAGATGCAACTCGAAACAGAATAGCAGCAAATATCACTTAAAATATGTATTATGAATGTTAAACTGATTGTGATCTTTTCCATTTTTCTTTTTTCTTGCAAAAATGGAAATCAAGCTAGTAAGATAAAGGAGAGTATTAGCCAAGAATCTATTGACAACGTTAATTCTTCTGCTGTCTTTGGAACATTAAATGTTGAATTCGATAAATTTTGTATTGGTTTGGAAGAACATTCTTTGCCGATAAATTATTCTTTTGAGTTTATTATTGATTTGCCAAAATTCAAACCCCTACCAGAAAATTTAAACCAATTCTTTGTTGATCGAAATGTTGCCAATGCAAGTATTGCAAAAATGCCAAATCACAATAATAATCAAATATTTATGATTGCATGGCTTGAAGAGTCTGGCGAAACATTGTTAGAGCTTTGTTCTATTACCGATGAAATCCGTAGGCTTCCTATTTTTTATGCAAAGGATTATGATAGGGATGGTCAGTTAGGAACGATTAAAACTACTTTTGAGATAGCAAAGAATTATGAGATTTTTCTTACTGAAGTTTTTACTCCTTTTGATTCTGATAATTCAAGCGCTTTGGTCTTAAACGAAAGCAATTATGTTATTAATTCAAAAGGCCATTTTGTAGAGAAAAAGTAGCCGTTTTAAAGGATTCTGTTTTCAGCTTACCAGAGTACTGGCTCAAGCTAAGAAAATAAATGCATCTAGGCCTCCCATAATCGAACAGTTTTTTGGTTTTACCTAAATTGAGCGATTCATAATTTCACCTGCCCCTGTCGTCTCACTTGATTTCAAAAAAACGGAAATTTTCTCAGAGGTAGGCTTCTTTCGTGTACTTTTTCAAGGAAAATTCAGTTCTGTTTTTCACTCAAACCGAACTTTATCGCATTTTCTATGGGTCTGGACATAAGTCTCCCATTACCACTTATAGAGGCTCCTTTTTAAGGGTGTTGTAAGTACTATTTATAACTCACCTAATATATCCCAGTATGAGATTTTTCACCTTGGTTAGTTTGCTATTAATAGTTAATTCATCTTATAGTCAATTAAGAACATTGACACCGGTAAATCTGAGAAGCAGGCCCTCTGTAATAGATTCAGAGATAATTTGTGTTTTAAAGAGTGGAACACTTTTGAAGGATGCGGTTTTGGAGGATGGCTGGTATTGTATTTTTGCGGATAGTATTCAGGGTTATGTTAAATCAGATTTTGTTGCTGACTACTATTTTGAGAAGCCCTGCATGAATGAATTAATAAAAGAAAGCTATTATTCTTATATTCTTGCCGTTAATTCTCTTGACTCTAGCCTGGCTCTTCTTGTTGATAACGGATGGGGTGGTGCAATTGATGGCCCAGCATTAAGTATCTGCATAAGTAACTATTCAGAAAGCAGCAGTAAAAACAAGGAGCTGCAAATAAACAAAAGGCTCCCTTCGCTTTCCACATCAAAAGAAATTCAAGAACAGCAGCAAGCCCTCATAAATTTGGCATGGGATGAGATGGGGGTTGCCATTCAGCAGTTCTTATTTAACAACAATTTTACTCAAAAATCAAAAGAGGATATTCAGGGGATTGAGGTGTTGTCCTGTAGAGAGATAGGTGTGGAGTGTTCTTATGAAACAATTAGTACGGACGCCGGTGAATCTATCCCTGTGATCCATACAATTACATACCAAGGTCAAGAGGTCTGGCGAGATGAAAGTAACAATATTGAAGGTGGAGCAAAGGAGATTGTAAGCGTTCTAGCAATTGGAGAAAAAACGATCAGGCTTTTAATAGAATTTGCTGGGGATAATCATCCATATTTTGAGACAGTCTACTTTGAGAGATAGGGTATATGAAACCTTATAATACAACCCAAATGTTGGACCCTAAAAACATAGCTTTTAAATTTTCCCTCGTTGAAGGGGAGTCGTAGGACTCAGTTCCCCCTAATTCTTTAAGGTGGCGAAGATGTGGCGGGTGTTGTTTATGGTGCTGTTTCTTATAAGACAGGCAAAGGTTTGGAATCGTAGCAAGCGGGGCAGTCCCACCTTGCTGTCGGACCGCTGGAAACATTGTTTTAAAAGGAATAAAATGAGTAAAACAAGATTGAATGTAAATGATTTACAGATTGTCCTTTACAAACAAAAGGAAGACGAATATATCTCGCTGACAGACATGGCTAAATTCAGAGATTCTGAAAGAACAAATTACATCATCCAGAACTGGATGCGAACAAGAAATACAATTGAATTTTTAGGACTTTGGGAGCAACTGAGAAATCCAAGGTTTAAAAGCATCGAATTCGATGCCTTTAGAAATGAATCAGGGTCAAATAGTTTTACTCTAACTCCGAAGAAATGGATAAAAGCAACAAACTCTATCGGGATTATCTCAAAATCTGGAAGATATGGCGGAACATATGCACATAAAGACATTGCTTTTGAATTTGCATCATGGATAAGTCCAACATTCAAGCTTTACTTGATAACTGAATACCAAAGGCTTAAAGAGATGGAAACCAACCAATATAATCTTGAATGGAATGTTAAAAGAATCCTAAGTAAAACCAATTATCATATTCATACAGATGCTGTTAAAAACTTCATTCTGCCAGATAAGAATTATGAAAAAGACAAGGAATGGATAGCCTACGCCGAAGAAGCTGATTTATTAAATGTTGCACTTTTCAACTGTACAGCAAAAGATTGGAGAGAAGTAAATCCTAATTTAGCAAAAAAATCAATGAACATAAGAGATATTGCCAGTATTAATGAACTTGCCATTTTGTCGAATTTAAATGCACAAATGATTAAAGAAAAAGTGGATAAGCCAGAAAGGTTTGAAAAGTTGAGAGACATCGCAAAATATCAATTGACAATATTGAACGAAAAGGACTTTATGAAAGCATTGAAAAAATTGAATGACAATGTTTTTATTGATAAAAGGAATCGACTAGAAGAATAAACAACGAAGCGCCAATATCATATATAAAACATTGGGGGATCCCCAAACGGTTGTTAACATTCCCGATGATGATGAAGAAGATTGCACCCCTAATTCTTTAAGGTGGCGAAGATGCGGCGGGTGTCGGTGGCGCCGGTTTGGTCTACTATTTTTAGGGTGTTCCAGCCTTTTTTGAAGGTGACGCTCATGCGGTGTTCGCCGTTGGTGCTGCAAAACATGAGGCCAGTATTTTAAATCACCGGTCTGAGTTGGATCTTTTTAACCGCAGGTGTATTCCTCACTACGAGTTGCTTCTAATTATGCCTTGTAAGAGCGAGCGAGCTATTTCAATTAGTTCATGTAACTTTGATTGCACCACAGCATTGAATTGTTGGGCAGCCATAGAGTTAAAATGCCCGGCATTATCCAACAGAAGCAATGCGTCAAGTGATAGCCAGCATGTAAGAGTTATTCAGGCGCAATTGAGGTTTCTGGGGTATTATAATGGGGCTCTGGATGGAGACAATGGAGCTGGAACAAAGGATGCCATTGCAAGGTATAAGACCGGGAACGATAGTGGGTTAACCTCAGGTTATTCTTTTTTTGTTGATGGTAAAGTACGACCAGTTCCAGTTTCTACAGATGATGAGTTTAAAATAGATGGATTAACCAGAAGTGAATCGTTTGAGAATGCTGGAGAGCATGGGGTGGACGAGAATGGAAATGATGTGGCAAAAGAAGTTACACAATCCATTTCGGAATTGCTGTTACAATGGTTAAATTTAGAAGCTCCACTCCCGAATTATGGGGGAAATACATTTAATGTCCTAGTTTAAAACTTGAAGTTATGAGGGCTACTTTCATTTTGTTATTGTCTTGTTTTTTGCTTATCCACAGTTTTGGATTTGGACAGGTTGTAGATTTAACGCCTTATGCGATTTGTAAGCAAGGAAATTTTGTCGGGTTGACAGAAGGATTGGGTGATTTGCCCGACACAGAGCCTGGCGTAACCTTAGCAGAAATGGTCTATGATGGATCTGTATATATCCCGGATTCAATAAACGGCTTCGCTTTGACGGTTTTAAATTATCCCTATTTCGGTATGGGGTATATGCGTGAAGTTCGGCTTCCGGAAACACTAACATATCTTTATGGTGATTTTGGTTCAAATTTAAGGAGCTTTAATATTCCTAAAAACCTTTATTATTTCTACGTTGGAGGCTTTGGTGAATTGGATAGTATTGCCTTGCCAATACCTGAGAAGGAGAATCATCGGTTTTTAGGTTGGAAGAAGTCTGACGTAGATACTTTGATCTCAGGTGGCTCTACGGTTAAAACATCTAGTGGAGAGTATTCTGCACACTTTGAATACCAACTAGACGAGCCATACGTCTTAAAAAAAGAGGATGTGCTTTTTATTGATGGAAATTTGAAAGAGTGCTATTACCGAGGAGCAAAGGATATTATAGTGCCATCAAGCTTTTGCGGTCATAAGGTTGAAAGCATAAATGGCAACCAATTTGATATGGCATTTGGTAATCAGGGTCTTGAATCTGTAGTGTTTGAGCTTGGCTTTGAAGATATAGGTGGTTTTGCTTTTAATCAAATTGCTCATATAGAATTGCCTGAAGGTGGAACTGGAATTACCCATGGAGCTTTTCGGCAAAACGAGCTTTCTGCGGTCATTATTCCTTCTTCCGTTATCCGAATCGAATCAGGAGCTTTTAGTATGAATCATATAGCCAAAGTGCATTTTAATTCACCATCAAATCTCAATTATATAGGAGGTTTTTCAGATAATTGGATTTCTGACTTGTTGCTCCCATCTTCACTAGATACTATAGCTCGTGGGGCTTTCGCAATCAATAGACTAAAAGAAGTCGTTGTTCCTGACAAGGTGAAAGTGATAGGAATGAGCGCTTTTTCTAAAAATAAAATAGAAAGATTAGTATTACCTGAATCGCTAACATTTATTGGAGCAAACGCTTTTCAAAATAACAGGCTTGCCGATGTTAAGGTGCCTAATAGCATCAGAAAATTGCATGAGTCCACTTTTAGTGATAACAAGATTGCGAAACTGCAGTTGCCCAAATCTCTTGAATACATTGGTGCGGCGTGCTTTAAAAATAATCAACTTTCAATGGTAGCTATCCCTTCTCAAGTTACATTTATTGGTGAAGATGCCTTTTCAGGCAATCCTTTTTTAGCGTCAGCCCCCAGATTACCTAAACCTCAGATTATTGGAAAGAGCTTTTTGTATTGGAAAGGAGAGGTTTTGATTGAGAAGGGAAAAGTGGAACGGACTGAACAATGTAATTCTGGGGATATAATTAGAGATGGGGTGAGGTATACGGCCGTTTTTGAGGAGTGAGTTTGTGTTTTACCTGGAACTAGGATATAGATGTAAGTATTAACTAAGAAGTAGTCCACATTTCAATCGAAACGTTTACCACTTATTACTAAGAAAGGGGTTTTTGTTTTAGCCCCCTATATTTTAGGACTTGATTAGTGACAGAAAGCACTTGTTAGGAGGGTGTAAAGCAAATTCTGTTTAATATAGGGGTAGTCTACATTGAAGTCTGCATGCTCCCAGTTTATTTGGTATATTTACGTGCGTACGGTATACTGTACTGATCAAATTAAAAAATATGAGTCTACGAGTTTTTGTTTGCAGCTTATGTTTTATTCTTCTGCTTTCTTGTGCAGACAGCAGCTTGAATAAAAAGATATCTTTTTATCATTGGAAATCGAATGCTGATTTTGATGATTCTTTTGGGGAGGCTTTAAAAGCTTCGAATTCGGAGAAAATATATCTGCGCTATTTTGATGTTGACAAAATTGAACCAGGTCGGTGGGGGGATGATGGCATTTACCCAACCTATGTAATTAAAAGAGTAGCAGGAGCGTTTAAAAACTATGAAATTGTGCCGGTGGTTTTTATTACCAATCAGGTTTTGATGACCGAGGACCTTGATACAGAGCATTTGTCAAATAGAATTGCGGAACTAATCAATGAGATAAGTACAGCGCATTTTGGTAAAGAAATTCACGCAGTGCAAATTGATTGTGATTGGACACAAGCAACGCGTGGGACATTCTTTTCATTGTTGGAATCATTAAAGAAGCAGTTTGATATTAATGTGACGATTCGATTGCATCAGATTAAGTTTAAAGAAGCAACAGGAATTCCACCGGTAGAAAGGGGAACGCTTATGCTGTATAATGTGGGAGAACTTGAAGATGAAGCGCAGAATTCAATTTTGGAAAACCATATTGTAAAACAGTACATTAATTCAGCAACCGATTATCCTTTAGTGCTGGATATTGCACTGCCGTTATTCTCTCAAACCGTTATTAAGAGTAATGATGATGAAATAAGACTCATTAACCAGTCGGTTCGTGATAGGATTAATAATGATTCACATTTTATCCAAATCGATGATAACAATTATCGAGTAGTTGCTGATACGCTTTTTAATGGCTTTTATTTAAGCAAAGGGTACCATATTAAAATAGATGAAATAAATGAATCAGAAATACTCGGTGCTTATAAGGTGGTGAAAGATAGTCGTATCATTATGGATGAGATCATCTTTTATCATTTGGATGAACAAATCCTGACCCGTATGGATCTTAACAAAATTATTCGAGAATTATGAAAAAATTAGTCGTCTTGCTTTTTTTAGCGCAGGGATTATCTTTTAGTTCATTTGCTTGTGCTGGTTGGGATGATTATTGGGATGATTGGAGCTTTTATAACTTGTTGGATCAAACCAACATTTCGAAGCAGGAGTACTATCCGTTCTTAAAAACTGAGTCTTCTTTTTTTTATAATGTGGCTGATCAGACTCCTGCTGGTAATCTTCGGCTTTGGAAGGAATTATTGCCGGATTGGAGTGTTGCTGATATAGAAAAGGCCGTATATGATTTCTCATCCTTTAGTTGGGCAAATAGAATTTCCAATATAGAGAAGCGCGCACATAAGTACCTCGAATTTGCGCAAGAGTGCACTGAGGCTTTTAGTTATCGCGAAAATCTGAATACGTGGAATTACAGCCAGCTTGTTTCGCAACAAAGCATTGATACTGAATCATTGCTCACTAAAGCCAATGCCCTGTTAATTGAAGAAACGAATGAACAGCTGAAAGCGCGTTATTATTATCAATTAATACGAATACTGCATTATTCACAAAGATGGAGCGATGCCATTAAGGTGTTTGAAAATCAGATAGAGGGAAGGATAAGTAAAAATGAAATTTACTATTACCTATTAGACCAAGTAGCCGGTTGTTATTATTCCACAGGTAATTACGATAAAGCTGCTTATTTCTTTTCTAAGGTTTTTAATCAAAGTATTGATCGAAAGCAGTCAGCCTTTGTGAGTTATAATTTTTGTGCCCGTAAAGGTTTTGAAGGACGTGAGTATTTTCGAGGGGCAGAGGATGAAAAAGATTTGTTGCTGATAAAAAGTTTGTATCAATTTACGGATCGCATCAGTAATATTAATGAGTTCATAGCACTGGATGCAAATGACGGACGCGTTGAGTTACTCTTTATGCGGTTGGTTAGTAATGTCGAACGTGTGGCATGGCCCAGGAATATTGGCGTATCTAACAAAACGCTTCCAAACATTGAAAGGGGGGCAACAAGTATTGAGGATTTGATTGCTATTGCCGATAAGCAGGTCCGTAATCAGATGGTTACAAATAAGGATTTCTGGGTTTTGGTGACTTCGTACTTGCATTTTGTGAATGATGATTTAGCCCAGGCTAAAAATCTACTCGAAAAAGTGGAAGCATTCGATGAACAGAAGCAGATACTAAGCTATGTTTTTCAGGTGTTTGGCTGGGAATCAATGACTCGAAGTAATGAAATTGCCTTTTACTCTATCTTAAAAAACAATCATAAGGGCAAATCGATTCTTGAACCCAACGAGGCCTGGAAGAGAATGCTTATGGATAGGGTTGCGCATGTTTATTATGCCGACAATCAGTTGGCAAAGGCGTTCCTTATGCACAATAAGTTGGAGGTGACCAGTCACTTGACATCAGGTCAATTATTGAGCTCTTTGGAGCGCTTTTACAATAAGGAAGACAAAAACAACTTTGAGCAAGCCCTTATAGCGAATAGATTTCATGATAGTTATGAATTTGTCGATTATGTCTATAATCAGAAAGGAATTTATTACTTATATCGTCAAAATCCGGATTCTGCATTGATCTGCTTTAATAAGATGAGTTCGGACATTCAAGGTGCTGTTATACCGGCCCAAATCTTTAGTAATAATACTAAGGAGGGGTTTACATTTCCAGACGATAAGATAATGGAAGACGAGGTGTATAAAGCGGGTGTGTTTTCGTTTATCAAATCGGATATGACCTTAAAGGATGTGGCTGCGAATTTGATGCAATTGGAACAGTTGCGGCACGATAATTTGCAATGGAAAAGGAAGTTGGCGAATTATTTGTTGGGAAATTTTTACTTCAATATTTCGAATACCGGATATTATCGAGGAAAATTATATAATCGATCTAATGTTGGGCATTACAGTTATGTTGGGTATTATTTTGAAGGAATGAATACGCCAAAGTATGACGACGACATTATTAATAAACAGGTGGGTTACAATCTGTCAGATATTGTATATCACGGAAGGAAACATAGGGGGATGAGCGATGTTGCGAGACGCTATTATGAGGCTGTGATTGCTGAGTCCAGTGATAATGAGCTTAATGCCAGATGTCTTTACTTGCTGGCCAAATGTGATTTGAATGATTTTTACAATAAGGGTAGTGAAAACACCTATTCGGTAGATGCTGGCTATAGTCATTTGATTTTGCCAGAAAGTGAGAGTTTTAAACAGTTAAAAGAGAAGTATTCCGATACCAGGTTTCACGAAATGATTATTCGTGAATGCAGTTACTTTAGGCATTATAGTGCACTCCATTAATATGTGATGTACCCCTAATTCTTTAAGGTGGCGAAGATGCGGCGGGTGTCGGTGGCGCCGGTTTGGTCGACTATTTTTAGGGTGTTCCAGCCTTTTTTGAAGATGACGCTCATGCGGTGTTCGCCCTTGGTGCTGCCGAGGTAGTGGTCGTCGAGGTACCAGTATACGGTGGAGCTGGTGGCGCTGTTGCCGGCGCGACAGACGACGGATTGGGTTTGGCCGTTGAAGTCGCGGGGCAGAAAGAGTTTGGCTTCCATGTCGGGGTAGATGATTTTTACGGCTTCGTCGGCTTTGTAGGCTTTGCATTGGGGGTAATGGGGGGGCAGGGCCTGGATGTATTGGCCTTTGGCGCGCAGGTAGTAGGCTACGTCGGGGGGGTAAACAAGCAGTGATTTTTGTTGATGACCGGTGATGTTCCAGCAGTGGGAGCAGCATTGGTATTGGCCATTGGCGGAGAGGTGTTTTATTTGGTGATAGTCGCAGGCGCGGAGGGGTTTCATGCCCCAGGGCAGGTCCATGATGAGGGTGTCGGGACAGGCTGCGGTGGCGCGCAGTCCGGATAGTTGGCAGATGGCTTGTTGCTTAAAGTCGATGTCGGCTTTTTGGAACCATTGCTTGGTTTCGGAACGGGGCAGCATTTGCAGGATGTCGAAGAGGATGGCGCCGGCGGAGGTGGCGCCGCTGAGGTTTTTGTTGCCTTCGCCGTTGAAGTTGCCTACCCATACGGAGATGGTGTATTGGGGGTTGACGCCGATGGCCCAGGCGTCTTTGTGTCCGTAGCTGGTGCCTGTTTTCCAGGCAAAGGGGCGGGCGCTGTTGAAGTGTTGCCAGTAGTATTCGCTGCCGGGGCGTTTGAGGTCGTGGAGCATGTCGAGTACGAGGTAGCTGCTGCCTGGACTGATGAGTTGTTTGCCTTGGGTGCTTTGTTGGTTTGGGGTGAGGTGGTTGGGTGTAAAGATGCCGCGGTTGGCGAGGCCGCGATAGAGTTGGCTCATTTCCCAGATGTTGACTTCGCCGCCGCCGAGGATGAGGGGGAGGCCGTAGTCGTCGGCCGGCCGGAAGAGGGTGCTGATGCCGGCTTCTTTTAGGAAGGTGTAGAAGGGGTAGAGGCCGTAGGCGTTGAGCAGGCGTACGGCGGGGATGTTGAGCGATTGTACGAGGGCTTCGCGGGCGGTGACTACGCCTTGGTATTCGCGACTGGCGTTGCGGGGCGAGAAGCCGTCGAAGTAGGTGGGGAGGTCGCGGATGTAGCTTTCGGGGGTGATGAGGCCTTCGTCGATGCTGAGGGCGTACAAGAAGGGTTTGAGGATGGAGCCGCTGGAGCGTGGGGCGCTGATGCCGTCGACTTGTCCGCTGTGTTTGAAATCAAAAAAGTCGGGGGAGCCTACGTAGGCTTGTACGGCGCCGGTTTGGGTGTTGGTGACCATCAGGGCCAGGTTGTTGATGCCGTAGCTCTGGTAGCGGTCGCGGTACATGCGGGCTATTTGGTTGCATTTTAGTTGCAGTTGGTGCTTGATGGTGGTGTGCAGGATGTGCTGGTGGGGCTGTTCTTTTTTAAGGCGGAAGGCGAGGTGGGGGGCGTGGGTGGCAAAGCGGTGGAATTTGTTGGGTACGGGTTCGAGGAGGGCGAGTTGCAGGGTGAGTTCCTGGATGTGGCCTTTTTGGTGGAGCTTATGCAGCAGTTGGTTGCGTTTTTGTTTTAGGGCGTCGGAGCTGGCGGTGGGGTAGATGAGTCCGGGTGCGTTGGGCAGTACGGCGAGGGTGGCGGCTTCGGCCCAGGTGAGCTGATCGGCGGGTTTGTCGAAGAACATGAGGGCGGCGGTGCGGTAGCCGATGACGTTGCCTCCGTAGGGGGCGTGGTTGAGGTAGAGGAGCAGGAGGTCGCTGCGGGAGTGGTGCAGGGTGAGTTTGATGGCGAAGAGGGCTTCGCGCAGTTTGTTGAGGTAGTTGCGGGGCTTGTTTTTGCGCATGCGGGCTATTTGCATGGGGATGGTGCTGGCTCCGCTGGTGATGCGTCCCTGCTGTAGGTTGTTGCGCGCGGCTCTTAGTATGGCTTTAAAATTGACGCCTATGTGGTGGTAGAAGTCTTCGTCTTCGAAGGTGATGACGGCGGTGGCGAGTTTTTGGTCGACGGCTGTGCTGTCGGGTGGAAAGTGCCATTGCTGGTTTTTGTTGAGAAAGGCGTGCAATAATTGGCCGTTTTTGGCCAGTACTATGGTGCTGTAGTCGTTGCTGAAGAGTTGGGTTGGCGGGGGTACCGCCAACCATAAAAGGGCAATGGCCGGGATCAGGATCGCCGGCCATTGCCATGGTTTTAGTTTATTCAAAGGCTTCAACATAAACATCTTTGCCGCTGGTGCTTGCTTTGTAGTTGTTGTTGTACATGGCTTCGACGAGGGTGCCGGGCAGCCAGTATTTGCCGGCGGTAACGCAGTTGAGCTTGACGACGAAGTCGAGCGCTGTGCTGTTTTCCAGGTCGAAGAACCACATGATGCGGTCGTCTCTTATGTCGAGGTAGTTCTCTTTGTTGAGGTTCCAGCTGTTGGTCCACTCGGGCAGGGCGGTGTTGTTGAGTCGGGTGTTTTCGATTTGCCAGCCGGAGGGCAGTATTTGCATGAGGGCCATTTCGGAAACGCGACTGAGGTTGCTGGTGTTGTGAACGCTGAAGCGGCCGTAAAAGGTTTCGCCTTGTTTGAGCTTGGCGGGATTGATGGGTAGGCCGTTTTGGTTGTACCAGGTGACTTCGAGTTGGATGTTTTTGGCCATGGGTTCCTGGGTGTCTTTAATGGGGACGCCGTTCCAGGAGAGACTGGCGAAGATTTGTTCTGCGCTGGAGCCGGGGGCCAGGTGTATTTCGATGTCTTTGTTGAAGTTGTTGTACAGGCGGAGACTGGTGCTTCCCTTTTTGTTGAATTCGATTTTTTGTCCGTCGGCAAGCAGTACGTGACCGGTGATGATTTGGTCGCCGCTTACGGAGATGTTGCTGGCGTCGAAGTATTTACCGAGGGCCAGGAGCATGTATCCGGAGCTTTGGGTGCTGAGGTAGTCTTTGCCTGAGAGGGTGGTGGCGACGGACTCGGCGACGAGTTGGGCGGTTTCGTTTTGCTGCATGAGGGTGGCGCAGTAGAGGATGATGGCGTCGTCGCGCTGGCTGGAACCGAAGTTGTAGCTGAAGGGCTCGTATTCGGTGGTTTGGATGCCGGTGCTTTCGAGTATGCGGTCTCTGATGTTTTCGGCGCCGGCTTGGTGGTAGGCGGCGGCGAGCATCCAGCGACTGGCGTTGTTGAGCTGGTCGAGCTCATTTTCCATGAGCAGGTTCATTTCGGCCATGACCTGGCGCTCGGCCAGGGCCAGAATGAAGGCGCGGTAGGCGCGGGTGGACAGCTCGCCCTGGTTGCGGCGGGCCAGTTTTTCGAGTCCCCCAATGGCGTTGTTATATAGATAATCGGGTACGGAGTAGCCCATCTTTTTGGCTTCGACCAAAAAGTGGGTGGCGTAGTTGCTGCTCCATTCGCACAAATTGGTGTTGCCGGGCCAGTAGGCAAAGCCGCCGCCTTGCAGCAGAAATTGCTGGAGTCGACCGATGCCTGCGTTGAGGTTGTTGTCGATTTCTTTTTGCTCGCTGCTGCTGAAGTAGCCCATCTTTTTAAGGTAGAGCTGGGGAAAGAGGGCGGAGGTGGTTTGCTCGAGACAGCCGTAGGGGTAGCGGATGAGCCAGCGCAAACGGTGGTCGAAGTCCATATTGGGAAAGAGGCTGATGTTGAGGCTGGCGTTGTTGGTGCCTTCGAGGCCTACCTGGGGGACTTTCATTTTGATGGTGGCGCCTTTTTCGATGCGCTGGGTTTGCTTGTCGAAGAGGCGACTGGCGGAGGGTACGACTTGCAGGTTGGTTTTGTTCTGCACTTGTACTTTTCCGGCGGTGCCGTCGATGACGATGCTGCCTTGCCCTATTTGGTTTTTGGCGCGTATTTTAAATTTGATGAGGGCTTGGTTGTCGGCACCAAAGGTGACTTTGGTGCTGTGGTTGCCAACGACTTCGAGGGGACCGGTGGTGCTTATGGTGAATTGGGCCTCTTTTTCGGTGTTGGTCATGTTGAAGAGGGATACGGGGACTTCAAATTCGTCTGTGGGCTTGAGTATCCGGGGCAGGTTGGTTTGCATGATGATGTCGGAGCGCACGGGAACGGTTTTTTCGGCGTGACCGTAGCTGCCTGCTTTGCTGCCTATGACCATTATGCGTACTGCGCCGTTGTAGTTGGGCATGTGAAATTTAACGGTGGCTTTTCCCTGGCTGTTGGTGTTGAGGGGGCCGCGAAACATGCTTACGGGCTCAAAGCGCTTTTTGCCGTCAACGGGGTCGAGCTGGGCTTCGCGGTAGTCCATTTCGTCGGCGCCACCTATGGAGAAGGTCTGGAATACGTCGTCGCGGTTGGCGCTGATGATGTGTGAATACAGGTCGTAGGTTTCGACGTAGAGGCCGATTTTTTTATAGAATTGGCGCCAGGGGTCGGGGGTTCTGAATTGGGTGAGACTGAGCAGGCCTTCATCGACTACGGCGATGGTGAACTGGGCGGGCTTGCCGTTGCGGGTGCTTATGTTGACTTCGAAGTCTTCGTTGGGAACCAGGTTGCCCGGGGTCTCGAGGTCGAAGTGTATGCGGGTGTCGGCGTCTTCTATGCGCAGGGGCATGATGCCGAACATGCGTATGGGGCGGTCGTTGGTGGTTTGGTTATGGGGCTGCAGTACGGATACGGTGACGTAGACGTTGGGCAAATAGCGTTTCTGCAGGGGGATTTTGATGATCATCTCGTCGCCCTTCTCCTTGGTTGGGTCGGCCCAGAACCAATTGAGCATGCTGTTGCCGCGCTCTACGGTTACCAATACTTTGCCTTGTTTGGGATTGGGGATTAGGATGCGCGCTGTTTCGCTGGAGCTGTACACCGCTTTGTCGGACCGCATGGATAGGGTGCCTTCGTTCATGTCGCCGCCGGGTACGCTGCCGTATTGGTAGGCGCTGAAGAACATGGAGGCGGTGTGTCCGTTGCCGCCGTCCATTACTTCGATGAGGTATTCGCCGTTTTGTGCGGGTACAAAGCCGATGTGGGTGCTGCCTTCGCCCAAGCTGATGCTGCCTTCGGAGGCGATGTAGGTCTGACTGTCTTCTTTATATTTCAACTGGTAGCTGCGGCGGTCGTTGTACTGGTACCACCAGCGGCGATCGTTGCGGTAAATGCGGTATTGCAGTTGGCGGTTGGTGACTTTGTTGCCGTCGGGGTCGAGCAGTACCACGGGGAATTTGGCTTCGGCGCCGGTTTGGTAGTAGCCGTAGCCGCTGGGGTCTTTGATGCCTACGTAGGCGGGATATACGTGGTAGTTGGCGATGTTCCAGCCCTGGTTGGGCTGTCCGCCTTTCTCGAGTACTTTGGCCGATATTTTTAGTTTGAGGGCGGAGGGTACGTTGCCCAGCGGCGGCACAAACCAGCTGCCTTTGAGCTGCCCTTCTTCGTTGAGCGTGGTTTTGCTTACGTTTTGTGTAAAGGGCTTGTAATCGACGTCGACTCTCGAAAAGTGGTAATCGGCGTATTTGGGGAAGGTGATGGTGTGGGGGTGGACTTCGATGTCGATTTCGGCTTTGAGGTTTGGTGCGGGTGCACCAAACAGGTAGCGGGCGTCGACTTCAAAACCTATTTCGCGGTCGTTCCACTGGAAGTTGCGCTTGTCGGGGCGCACTGTTACCCGCAGTTGTTCGGCAACTACGGTTTCTATTTTCAGCTCATCGCGAAAGTAGGCGCCGCCGGCTTCAATGAGCACGCTGTAGGTGCCGGTGGGGGCGTCGTCGTCGGTGGCCATGGCAAATACGTACATGCCGTCGTCGGCGCTTACGTTGGTTTGTTCAAAAACTACGTCGTATTCGGGGTCTCTTACGCTGATGTCGATGGGGTGATCGGCTGGGAAGTGGTCGTCTTCGTTGCGGGCGATGAAGGCGATGTGGATGGAGTCGCCGGGGCGGTAAACGCCACGTTCGGTGTAGATGAAGCCGCGCAGTCCCATGCGGTTTTCGCCGATGCCGCCTACGTCGAAACCGGAGGTGCTCCAGCGCATTTCGTCTCTGTTGAGTGCTGAAATTTGTTTGTCTTTGGAGGCGGTGATGTAGTTGAAGTACACGGCGCCGTCTTCGTCTCGAAAGTATGCCTGTCCCTGATCTCCGGTGGAGGTGTAGGTGCGTACTTCGCCGTTGTAGTTGAGCAGGGAGACTCTGGCGTTGGAGACGGGCTGACCGGTAAGGAGGTCGGTGACGAAGACTTGGGTTTCGTCGTTGGTGTATTTGGCGGTGATGCCCAGGTTGCTGAGGAATACGGGTTTGTAGATTTGGCCCTGTTCTTCGAGGTAGCTGAGCAGGTCGCCTTCGATGGCTTCGCTTACGTCGCTGGCGTTGAAGTTGAGCCGTATGAGAAAGAGTCCGTCGTTGTATTTGTCAAAGAGTTCGGAAAGGTCGATTTCGTTGAGCAACCATTCGTTTTTTACATCGGATAGTTCGATGGTCTGGTTTTTTACGATGACGCCTATGCTTCCGGAGTAATGGTCGCCAAAGCCTTTATTGCGCTTGCGGTCGCTGCTGAGTTGACTGCTCTCCAGGAACTGGCCTATTTTGTTGGTTTGTACTTTTTTTACCTGAAGGTGTACGCGCTTGAGGTTGGTGGTGTAAAACTGCAGGCGCTTATTGTTGGAGGAGGGCAGCACAATGCCGTTGGAGGCAAATTCGAGCTGGGGAGGGATGTTGGAGAATTGGAGTTCTTCGCTTTTGGCTTCTGCGGTGTAGGTGGCCCAGCGACTGCGGATGCCTTTTTGTACGGTGATTTTGTAGCTGCTTCCGAATTTGAAGCCGCCGTCGATGGATAGGGCGTTGCCCATTTTGCGTACCTGAAAATCAACTTCGGGGCTTATGCTGATGAGTCCGTCTATGTTTTGATCGATGTCGAGCTCGTCTGAAAAGGTGATGCGGATGGCGGGACTCCTTCCGTTTTCGTCGGTGCTGAACTGGTTGACTTTCATTTCTTTGAGGGGGGAGACGACGAAGCTTTCGCTGTGGTCTTCGGTCAGATCGAGGGCCTTGCCCTTAATGCTGAGGGTGTATTGCACGTCTTTGTCGGTCCGTACTATGTCGTCGGATACAAACTGGAAGCTGCTTTCGCTGAGTTGACTCCAGGTGAGGTCGATTTTGCCGCCGCCTTTGAGGGTGGTGTTGGCTTTTAGGGTTTCGAGGTCGGTGGCTTCGGAAAAGCTTACTCCTCCCCGGTAAATGAGGTGTTTGGGGTCGTTGCGTTCTTTGAGTTCGACTGCGCCGTACACGTTGTTGAGTTCGCGTCCCAGTACGTTGAGGTAGAAGGTGAGGTCTTCGAGTTCCTTTTCTTTAAAGGTGGGCGAAAGTTTTTGCAGGTCGAGGCTGCCTTTGATGACGGTGCGGGTGGGCAGATCTTCTTCGGACTGAAATTCGAGGGTGGTGGTGGAGCTCCAGGTGGCGCTTCCTTTTATTTTGGGGGAGAAGGTGAAGACTTTGTCGACGGTGCTTCCAACTTGATCTTCGTTGATTACGGGGTTGTTAAAGATGACTTTAACAACCGTATTGCGGTATATGTTTCCGGTGGTGACGAAGCTGACTTCTTTGGCGACTTCTTTGGAGTATACGACTTCGGGAAGGGGCTGGCCGGCTTGGGGTTTTGCTTTTTGTTTGCAGGAGGTGTTGAGGCTAAGGGTCAGCAGCAGCAGACCGGCCGCCTGAAGCAAGTAGGATTTTTTCATTGTTTTGGGTGTTGGTTGTGCGGTTTTACTTTTTTGAAAACTGACTCTAAAGTAAGCAGTTTTTTGCAGTTTTTCTCGCTGTTTTGAAATTATTTATGGTGCAGGGTGGCTGGTGTTTTGCTTGTGCTTACAGCCCCAGTAAAATGAGGGCGCCGCTGAGGGTGACGGTGGCACCGGCTATGGCGTGGGTGTATTTGTGGAGGTGGTTGACTTTAAGGAGATTGGTGCCGTAGTGGAGGGTGAGGACGGCGGCGACCATGGTCAGGAGGGTGCTGATGGCGAATACGCTGCTTACGGCGATGATGCCGGCCAGGGAGTGTTGGGCGGCGGGAAACATGAGCAGGGGAATGAGGGGTTCGCAGGGGCCGAGGACGAAGATGAGGAAGAGGACCCAGGGGGTGAGACTGCGGTTTTTGGGGACCTCGTGGCTGTGGCTGTGCTTGTTGGTGCTCAGTTTCCAGATGGCCCAGATGAGGTAGGCGCTGCCAAAGAGGAGGAAGGCCCATGCGGCCCAATCGCCCCGCGTGGCTTCAATGCCTTCGAGTTGGCCCAGTCCGACCCCCAGCGCTATGCCTATGCTGCCAAGGACGATGGAGCTGGCCACGTGCCCCAGTCCGCATGCCAGGGTAATGCCTATGGTGCGGGGGGTGGACCAGCCACGGGCTTTGGCCATGGCGACAAATGGGAGGTAGTGGTCGGGCCCCAGCAGGGTGTGTACGGTGCCCAGGGAGGCGGCGGTCAACATCAATATCCACAGTTCGGAACTCATCCTTAGCTTATTTTTGGTTTCAGCCTTCAAAAATAAGCTTTTTATGGCTCAGGATAAAGCCTGCGGCCTTTGCTTGTGGCATTTATTTCCCATCTGCGGGGTAGGGGGCTTAATTCTGCTTTGCGTTCTCTAATTCTTCAATGAGGAGGTGCATATTACTGGAGGGGTTTTCAAACAGCGTCAGTTGTTTACTCCGAGCACATGCTTTTTGCAAACACTGGGTTAATTTTGATTCCAGCTTTGGATCAATTAATCCTTTTTTATATCTGTTTTTGTTCCGGTTGCAGAGTTGCTTTATACATTCTTCGGAGCTGATGTGAGCTGTTTGATTTTTATAGTGAAGTAGAAACCAAAGTTCTATTGAAGGATTTGAGGTTATAAGCAATGCAGAGCTGATGGTCTTTAATCGTTCGATAACAGTTGGCACATCACCATCGTACATTAAGAAGTCTTTGTCTTTGGGATGTTGCGGTTTGCCTTGTTTGCTATTATTAATGAATCTTTGGGTTATTTTATTGCCTACGATTTTTGGGACGATTTCTATTGGAATTCGGAATATGGATCGGAGTAATTGCACATAGGCTTCTTCTGTTTCTCCTTCACAGAAAACCCAATAGTGGGGGTTGATTTTTTTTCGACGTGGGGCATTTCTTTTACTCGTCATGGATTAGGGTTTTTATCTTTTCAGAGGTGTCATTGACAAATGGTATGGCATCAAACCTGCCTTGTAGGTAAGCTTTTTCCAGATCCATGGTGTCTCTGAAATCGTTGTAATCGTACAAGGAATACAGGTCGGTTGATCCGTCGCTTTTTTTATTGGTGAAATAGATTTGGTCTTTGCGAAATTCTTTCAGGTTTAGAAAACGGGTGTTGTGGGTGGTGCACAGCAGCTGGGCGCTTTGCCCTGCATTGAAAAAGTTGAATATGTATTCAATAATCTCGGGGTGCAGACTGTCTTCTATTTCATCGATAAGCAGGACTTTGTTGTTTTTAACTACGTCTAGGATGGTCAACATAATGAAAAACAGTTTGATGGTTCCTTGAGATTCTTCGGTTAGGAAGTCAAAGGCGGTGGTTGGGGAGGCCTTGTGAAAGGTCTTTATTTGCAGATAGTCTTGCACTACGTCTTCTACGCTGAGAGTCATGGTTTTGGCGTCGGCCTTAAAGTGCTTGCCAGGTCGTTTGAGCGACTTTATGCTGACGTCAATGATGTCGCTGTCGGCTATTTTAATGGCTTCGATCAGTTGCTTTTTGTTCTTATTGGTGAGTGTTTCAATGGCGCTGGCTCCAAAACCGATGTAATTTAATATAAATTGTTTGTGAAAATAGTTGAAGATTTCTTTCCCAATTTCACGGTCCATTTGGCTGGCTCTGGATATGTACAGGGTTTTGTCGGAAGTGTTGTCGGCTACGTCCATGGGACGCTTTATTTGATCGCCAAAGCTGTATTTCTCCTTCTTTGTTTTACCCAACCGTTCGTCTCGGGTAAATATTTCTTTTATTCTTCCTTTGGGGTAATAATGGAGGCTTTCTGTTAGGATTTTTTCTCGGGTGAGACTGAAGGCGTATTCGAATTCGATACCGTTGCTGATAAACCGGATAAAATAGCTGCTGGGCTTTTTATTGCAGGCATCGAATTTAAAGGGTTGGAAGTTGTAGATGGTGTCTTCGTTGTGGTGATGCGATTCAAAAACAAGGGCATTGCAAAAGCGTATGGCTTTGATGATATTGCTTTTGCCCGAGGCGTTGGCTCCGTATATGGTCAGTGTTTTTAGTATTTGGGTGTTTTTAAACTGGAACAAATTGTTGGGCAGCGCTCTGGCGTTGGCCGATTTGAGATTGGCGGCTCTAAAATCGATCGTAACAGGTGCTTTTATGGAGAAAAAATTACTTATGCGGATCTCTAGTACCATTTTATTGCTCGTTTTTGTAACTATTTTTCAAATTTAAGCAATAAAATCTTATTTTGATTTGTTTTGCATTAAAATTTTAAGCCAGTTACTTTATTATCCATTTTGCTTTACATATTTATAACATTTCTTCCTTCTTGGCGTTATTTTTAATAGTTTTGGTGTTCAAATTTGTGTGGATTATGACTAAACGAATTTTTATAGCGGCATTGTTGTTTGCTGCCTTTGGCCAGGCGGCTTTGCAGGGTCAACAAAGTTTGGAAAAGGATCAGCCGGAGCGTTTGTATGAGGAGGGGATGCGGCAGTACGAGCGGGGCTATTATGGTCAGGCTCGTGCCTTGTTTAACCGGGTGCGGACGGAGGTGCCGGAGGGTTTGGGTGCTTTGCGCTCGGATGCGGCTTTTTATGAGGGGATGGCGGCTGCTGAACTGGAGAATGAGGATGCGGCTTTTTTGTTGGAGCGCTATCTGGAGGAGTATCCGCAGAGTGTGCATTTGTCGCACGCGCGTTTTCGTTTGGGGGAGCTGGATCAGGACCGCAACCGTTCGCGCCAGGCGTTGCGTTGGTTTGAGCGGGTAGAGCCGATGGAGCTGGACCGTGAGGTGCGCTTGCGCTACTACTATAAGGCGGGCTATGCTTATTTTATGGAGGACGACTATGCGACGGCTTCGCGTTTGCTGGCAAACGCGAAGGAGATTCCGGGTAAGTACTGGGCGCCTTCTAACTACTATTATGCGCACATTCAGTATGAGCAGGGGGAGCACAATGCGGCTTTGCGGACCTTTGAGCGTTTGAAGGATGAGCGGGGTTTTAAGGATGTGGTGCCTTACTACATTGCGCAGATTTATTACATGCAGGAGGATTACGATACGGCGATTGAGTACGGTACGCCGCTGATGGCGGAGGCCAAGGGGGTGATGCGTACCGATTTGGCGCGGGTGCTGGGCGATTCGTATTTTGCTAAGGAGGCGTATTCGCGGGCCATACCTTATTTGTCGATTGTGGTGAGGGAGACGGAGACGCCGCGGCGGGAGGATTATTACCACCTGGGTTTGTCGTACTACTTTGAGCAGGATTATGCGCAGGCGGCGACTTATCTGGCGCAGGTGACTTCGCAGGAGGAGGATGAAATGACGCAGAATGCTTACTACCATTTGGGCGATTGTTACTTGAAGACGGGCGATAAGAAGAATGCGCGGGTGGCCTTTGAGGCGGCCAATCGTTATGCTTTTGATATGGCGATTAAGGAGGATGCGATGTTCCATTTTATTAAGTTGAATTATGAGCTTTCGTTTTCGCCTTTTAATGAGATTGTGACTTTGTTTTTGCAGTTTGTGGAGGAGTTCCCCAACAGTAAGCATGTGGATGCGGCTTACCGTTATATGGGTCAGGCTTTGCTGACTACGAAGAATTACCGTCAGGCTTTGGAGGCGATGGAGCGCATTACGCATAAAAATGCGGAGGTGTACCGGGCCATGCAGCGGGTGGCTTATTTTCGGGGACTGGAGTTGTTTACGAATTTGCAGTTTACGGAGAGTATTGATTTGTTTGACTACAGTTTGAAGTACGGCACGTACGATCGCGACATTAAGATGGGTGCTTTGTACTGGCGGGCGGAGGCTTTGTACCGTTTGAACGATTTTGCGCAGGCGGGCAACGGGTATGTGGAGTTTTTGCAGTCGCCGGGTTCGCGCAACATGCCGGAGTTTGCGAAGGCGCACTACAATTTGGGCTATGTGTATTTTAAGCAGACGCGTTACGCGGAGGCGCGCAGTTGGTTCGAGCGTTTTGTGAACAACAGCGGCAATGCGCCGGCGGCGATGCTGGGGGATGCTTACAACCGTTTGGGCGATACCTACTTTTTGGTGCGGGACTTTTCGAATGCGCAGCGTTGGTACGACCGGGGGGCGGCGAGCCCCGAAGGCTCGCCGGATTATGCGATTTTTCAGAAGGCTTTGGCGATGGGCATCGGTCAGGATCATCGGGGTAAAATCCGTCAGCTGGATGTGCTGATCAATCAGCATCCGACATCGCCTTATGTGGACGATGCGTATTACGAGATGGGCCGTTCTTATGTGCATTTGAATTTGCTGGACGATGCCATCCGCAGTTACAAGACGGTGCGGGATCGTTTTCCGCGCAGCAGTTTTGCGCGTAAGGCGATGTTGCAGCTGGGTCTGGTGTATTATAATGCGGAGGATTACGACAATTCGATGGTGTATTACAAGCGGGTGGTGAATGAGTTTCCGGGTACGCAGGAGGCGGAGGATGCTTTGCTGGGCTTGCGTAATGTGTATATGGACCAGAACGATGCGGATGGTTTTATTCGCTATACCAACCAGATTGGTGGTTTTGCCCGCGTGGATGAGCGGGAGCGGGACAGTCTGACTTTTGTGTCGGCCGAGCGTTTGTACATGGGTGGCGATTGTGAGCGGGGACTGGTGCAGCTGGACAATTATTTGCGGGCTTATCCGCAGGGGCGTTTTGTGTTGAATGCGCATTTTTACCGGGCCGATTGTGCGTACCGGAAGGGGGATGTGGATGCGGCTTTGACTTCGTTTGAGTTTGTGACGGGTCGCGGTAAGAGTATGTTTTCGGAGGATGCGCTGAAGTATGCGGGTCAGATTCATTTTGATAAGGGCAATTTTGCACATGCCCTGGGTTATTTTGAGCGTTTGGAGGCGGAGGCCGATTTGGAGGAGAACCGTCAGGAGGCGGTGATTGGGCAGATGCGGGCGCTGGCGAAGATGGATAATCCGGCGGCTGCGGTGAATGCGGCGGCTAAGGTGATGGGTAACACGCGGATGGCGCCGGAGGTGGTGCGTGAGGCGCGTTACCTGAAGGCGGGTGCGCATTTGAAGTTGGCGCAGCGCGAGGAGGCTTTGAAGGAGTTTAGGGTGCTGGCTGAGAATACGAGCAGTATGGAGGGGGCCGAGGCGAAGTATCGGGTGGCGCAGCTGCTGTACGATGCGGGCGACAAGGCGGCTGCGGAGCAAACGATTTTTGAATTTGTAAATATGGGTACGCCCCACCAGTACTGGATGGCCCGGAGCTTTATTTTGCTGTCGGATGTGTATGCCGATCGCAGGGAGTATTTCCAGGCGGTGCAGTATTTGGAGAGTCTGCTGGAAAACTACCAGGGTAAGGAAGAGGATGTGCTGAATACGGCACGTCGGAAGCTGGAGGAGTACCGTGGACGTGTGGAGCAGGCGGCACCTGCCGCTGCTCCTGCAGCACCGGCTTCCCCTTCTGCGCAGACCTTACCGAATGGACGGTCAGCGGGGGCAGCTCAGTTCTCGGTGGCAGCTCAGTTCTCGGTGGCAGCTCAGAGTGGTCCGATAGCGGGAGCAGCTCATCCTGCTCAGTTATCGGCAACAGCTCCGACTGGTTTGGATTCGGTAACAGCTCAGTCATCGATAGCGGTCCCGGCTGGTCAGCCATCGGCAACAGCTCAGGCAGTTCAGTTTTCTGTGGCCATGTCGACTGGTTATCCATCGGTGGCGGTCCCGGCATCTTCTCCCACAGCGGTTTAAGCCCTTGGGAGCGCCTTGTTTGTGGCTTTAATTTTAGTTTGTAATTGCTAAGTTTAGGATATGAGAACTTTCAGGTTTTTGATGATATTTTTAGCCGGCAGTGTATTTGCCGGGGTGCTTCACGCCCAGGAGGCGCAGGTGGAGGAGATTCCGCAGGGGTCGATTAATCAGGATGTTCGGGTGGTGCGGGAGTACAACCCTACGGTGTCGGATGCTTTTAAAATTAATGAGATGCCTGAGCAGGACGATGCCGGGGTGCCTGTGCCGGATTTTTCGTACCAGCTGAGTGGTCGTGCCCTGGTGGGGGCGCCGGAAGTGGTGCCTTTGATTCCTGCCAAAATGGCCAGGGAGCCGCGTGCGGAGCTGATGAATTCCTTTGCTGAGGGCTGGCTGGGCAATTACAATCTGGTGGGGGGCCGCTTGCTGTATAATATTGTGCAGAATGAGAGCTATGCTTTGGCCTTGCGGGCGGGACATGAGTCGTCGCTCGGCGATATTGAGGTGGACGACAGCGATGAGGATGCGGACTACCACCACACGACGGCGGGGCTGTATATGCGTCACTTTTTTAAGCGCAACAAGACTTTGCGTCTGGATATGGATTTCAGCAATTTTGCTTACCGCTATTACGGGTCTTCGAAGTTGGATGCCACAACGCCTTATGTGCCTACTTATCCGGGTTTGGTGCTACCAGCGCCCGGGACGGTTTATGGTGCGGAGTTGCTGCCCGACCCGAAGCAGCACCAGACGGCTTTTGACTTGTCGCTGGGCTTTGGCAATCAGATACTGGACGGCAAGGGTACGCGCTACGATTTGATGATGGGCTACGGTACTTTTGGTAATGCTACGGGGGTGAAGGAGAATGCCTTTAATTACCGGGGCGATTTTGATTTTGTGATGGGTGAGGTGGGTGTTCGGCTGGAAACGGCGATGCAGCACGCCAGTACCAATGTGCCTTCGGGTGACTTGCCTTATTTGTACGATTTTGCGAAGCGTCAGCAAACACTGGTGCAGGTGAACCCGGCTTTTGTGAAGCGGGGGAAGAAGGCGGGACTGAAGATGGGATTGCGTCTGGCGGCTGAGTTTGATGAGCTGGAGGACAATGTATATGTGTCGCCCGATGTTTCGGCTGACTTGCTGGTGGCCGAGGGGGTGTTGTTTATAGAAGGGGGCATTACGGGTGAGATTATGCCTTCGACTTATCGCGGCATTATGGAGGAGAATCCCTATGTGTCGCCCGATTTGGATGTGAAGACGGCCTTTCACGGGGTGCGCTTTTTTGCGGGGGTAACGGGTAATTTTACACAGGAGACTTCTTTTACGGCTCGGGTGGCTTACAATGTTTTTCACGACGAGCACTTTTTTGTGAACCGCAGCTTCCAGCTTTTTGGGGAGACTTCGGGCTACGACCGGGTGCACAACAATATGTTTGAGGTCTTGTACGATGATGGTCGTATGCTGGAGGTGTCTGGGGAGTTTAAGCTGCGCTTTTCGCAGCAGATGGATATGTTGCTGAAGGGGACTTACTACGGCTGGGACCTCGACTCGCTGGAGCATGCTTACCATAAGCCGGATATGAAGGTGGGCTTTAGAATGAATTACCGCTACGATGAGGCTTTGTCGTTTTTTGCCGGCATAAACTTGCTGGGCTCACGTATGGCCAAGGTGCCGGGTCTCGAGAACGGAGAGGATGCGCTGGCGCTGAAGGCGGTGTACGACTTTAACCTGGGGGCGCAGTATCAACTGAACAGTCGCTGGAACTTCTTTGGGGAGCTGAACAATGTGATTGCGTCTCGTTACAACAGGTGGTACGGTTACCCGTCTTTCGGGATAAACGGTCGTGTTGGGGTGGGGTATTCGTTTTAGGGCCTGTGGCCCTTGCGGCCATCGCATGGGGCGGGGCGTACGCACGTCCCAGGGTTGAAACCCTGGGTTATTATTGGGAATAAGTGGTCAGGCGTCGGGGCCGCCTGTTTATGTAAGTGGACTGAAGTCCACGAGGCGACTTGGTCGCCTTTTTTGTTGCTACACACGGGCTTACGCACGTCCCAGGGTTGAAACCCTGGGTTATTATTGGGAATAAGTGGTCAGGCGGCGGGGCCGCCTGCTTTTGTAAGTGGACTGAAGTCCGCAAGGCGACTTGGTCGCCTTTTTTGTTGCTGTACATGGGCTTACGCTCGTCCCAGGGTTGAAACCCTGGGTTATTATTGGGAGGGATAGGTCAGCCCTATGGGCTGTTCTTGAAAGTGGACTGAAGTCCACGCGGCGGCTGTGCCGCCTTTATGATGGAGGAAGTGGTCAGGCGGCGGAGCCGCCTGTTCTGGAAAGTGGACTGAAGTCCACGACCTCAGACTGAAGTCTTCGGTCCCAGCCTGGCTGCTCTATCGGTAGATGCGTTGGCGGTTGAGGGCCTGGCGGTAGCGGGCGGCGTTGTTGTTGTGCTGCCGCAGGGTGCGGGCAAAGGCGTGGTAGCCGGAGAAGTCGTCTTTGGCGCACATGTAAAGGTATTGGTGCTTTTCGTGTTGGAGCACGGCGTTGATGCCGCTGATGGAGGGCATACGGATGGGGCCGGGGGGGAGTCCGGCATGCAGGTAGGTGTTGTAGGGAGATTCGGTCTGGAGGTCTTTGGTGAGGATGCGGTTGACGGTGAAGTCGCCGATGGCAAATTTGATGGTGGGATCGGCCTGCAGGCGCATGCCGCGGTCGAGACGGTTGAGGTAAAGCCCCGCTACACGGGGCTTTTCGTCCTCGCGGATGGTTTCTTCATCTACTATGGAGGCGAGTGTGGCGATTTGCAGGGGGGTTAGGCGGAGCGCGTCGGCCTGGGCGAGGCGTTCTTCGTTCCAAAATTTTAGGTATTCGCTGTGCATCCTTTCGATGAAGGTTTCGGGACTGGTGGTCCAGAACATTTGGTAGGTATTGGGGAGGATGATGCCCAATATGGTGTGGGGGGCTGCGTCGTATTGGGACAGGAGGTCGGGGTCGGTGAGGGCTTGCAGGAAGGCGAGGGAGTCGGGTTCGAGGCGTTTGGCGAGTTGACCGGCCAGCTCGTTGTGGGTGCGTATGTTGTTGAATGTTACGTTGATGGGGCTTTGGAGACCGGCGCGCAGGAGGTTGACGACTTCGTTGTTGCTCATGCCGTTTTTGAGGAGGTAACGGCCGCCACGGGGGCGGTTGTGGTAGCCTTTGCGACGGGCTACCCAGGCGAAGTCTTTGAGGTTATCGATGGCGCCGCTGTGCTTGAGGAGGGCCATGACTTCTTCGAATTCGGGGTTGCTAGGGATGTAGAGTTCGACTTGCTGGCCTTGGGGGGCTTGTACGCTGGGGGCAAAGATGCGGTTGTAATAGCGGAGGGCCAGGAGTAGGGCTACTGCCAGTAGGGCGGTGACGATGAGTAGGGCGATGATGGCTTTTTTGTTGATGCCTTTATTTGGTTTTTTGATGGCCATAGTGCTTGGTTTTGATTTTGTGGGTACAAAGAAAGTGATTTTTTTTTGCAGCTGTTTGTTTTTTTGTTGTCTGCTGATGGAAGGGGGTTGGTGCCAGGTTGTTGGATGTGTGTGCTGGTGGCTTGTGGTGCGAATTTTGTAGTGGGGCGGTGTTGAATAATACCCGGTGTTGGGTTATCTTTGGACAAAATTTGATGTTATGAACGGAAAACTTGTTTTGGTATTGGGTGCTGCTGCTTTGGTGTTGTCGTCGTGTGCGAGTCTGCGCAAGGGCAGCAGTCGGTTTGACAGCAGTGATTCGCTTTATGTTAAGGAAGAGCCTGCCAAGGTGGAGGTTCGGGAGTCGATGAATGTTAATCAGGTGGCGGATGCAAGGCCTGAGCCTGCTCCTGAACCGGCTATTGTGGTGCGGGAAGAACGGGTTACGCCGGTTGAGCATACGGGTCCCTCGTACCGGTATTACATTATTATTGGCTCTTTTCAGGTGCTGGACAATGCGCGGCGCTTTAGAACGCAGCTGACGGAGGAGGGCTTTACGCCGATGATGCTGGAGAGTGAGCACGGCTTTTTCAGGGTGTCGGTGGCTTCGTACAACGATGAGTTGGAGGCGCGTGCCCGTTTGGCGGAGATTCGTCGTAACTATACCCAGTACAGTGATGTGTGGCTGTTGATAAGTATGTAGGGGCCACTGGTGTAGAATTGTATTTGTTTTTTTATAAAGAATTTCTTGTATAAAGTTTTGAGCATGTTTGTACCTGTTAATTTATCGGAGAGGGTTTTTTATGTGGGGGTGAACGACCGCCGCACGCATTTGTTTGAGAATTTGTGGCCGCTGGAGCGTGGCGTGGCTTACAATTCGTATGTGATTAAGGATGAAAAAGTGGCTTTGATCGACTCGGTGGAGATTGGTCAGGTGGATAAGTTTTTAAAGAAGGTGCGGGCTGTGATTGGCGACCGTCCGGTGGATTATCTGGTGATTAACCACATGGAGCCGGACCACGCGGGTGCTGTGCAGATTTTGACGGAGCTTTATCCGGATATGAAGCTGGTGGGCAATAAGAAGACGATTCCGATGGTGGAGGGCTTCTTTGGCATTAAGGATAAGTTTGTGGAGGTGGCTGAAGGGGACGTTCTGGAACTGGGGGCTACTTCTTTGCAGTTTTTTATGGTGCCGATGGTGCACTGGCCGGAAACGATGGTGAGTTACATGAAGGAGGACAAGATTTTGTTCTCGGGCGATGCTTTTGGCAGTTTTGGTACGCTGGACGGGGGCATTTTTGACGATGAGGTGGATTTTGATTCGTTTAAGGAGGAGATGCGTCGTTACTACTCGAACATTGTGGGTAAGTATGGCAGTCCGGTACAGAAGGCGCTGGCTAAGCTGGAGGGGCTCGACATTGCCATGATTGGGGCTACGCACGGTCCGGTTTTGCGCTCGCACATTCCTGAAATGATTGCGATGTACGATGCTTGGAGCAAGTATGAAGCGGAACCCGGTGTGGTTGTGGCCTATGCTTCGATGTACGGGCACACGGAGGAGATGGCCGAAGTGGTGGCCCGTGAGATGGCTGTAAATGGCGTGAAGCACATTAAGATGTACGATGTTTCTAAAACGCATGCTTCGTACATCATCTCGGATATTTTTAAGTACAAGGGCGTTGTTTTTGGTAGTCCCACCTACAGCAATGAGTTGCATCCGAATATGGAGGCGCTGGTGAATAAGTTGGAGCACATGGGGGTGAGCAATCACTTGCTGGGTGTTTTCGGCAGTTTCTCGTGGGCGGGGGCTGCGGTGAAGCGCTTGACGTCTTTTGCTGAAAAGGTGAAGTGGGAGTTGGTGGCCGACCCGGTGGAGCAGAAGTTTGCTTTGGGGGATAAGTTTGAAGCTTGTCGTGCGATTGGTCGCGCGATGGCGGAGAAGGTGCTGAAGTAAGGATAGAGGGTCGGCCCAAATCCCAGGACTGAAGTCCTGGGTGATGATTGGGAGGAAGTGGTCAGGCGCGGAGCGCCTGTTCTGGAAAGTGGACTAAAGTCCACGTGGCGGCGGAGCCGCCTTTGAGGTCGCAGATGTTGTGTTTTGGGAGAGCGCGCTGGGGCGGCCCAGGTCCCAGGACTGGAGTCCTCCGACGCGCAGGGCCTCCCAGGGCCTCTCAGGACCTCCCCCCCCCCCCCCCCCCCCCCCGGGT
>NZ_MWUJ01000021.1:33014-42528 GCF_002210225.1 Geofilum rhodophaeum
CCCCCCCCCCCCATGTCCCAGGGTTGAAACCCTGGGTTATGATTGGGAGAAATAGGTCAGCGCTTTGCGCTGTTTTGGAAAGCGGGTTGAAACCCGCGGCCTCAGACTGAAGTCTTCGGCTTATGATTGGGAGGGATAGGTCAGGTGCGGAGCGCCTGCTCTGGAAGTGGACTGAAGTCCACGCGGCGGCGGAGACGCCTTTGTGATGGAGGGATAGGTCAGGCGCGGAGCGCCTGTTCTTTAAAGCGGACTGAAGTCCACGGCCTCAGACTGAAGTCTTCGGCTTATGATTGGGAGTAAGTGGTCATGCGCGGAGCGCCTGCTCTGGAAAGTGGACTAAAGTCCACGTGGCGGCGGAGCCGCCTAAATAAGAAAAGAAACAAAAAAGGGGCCTGAGCCCCTTTTTTTGTTTCTTCCTTTCTTTCTTCCTTTCTTTCTTCCTTCCTTCCCTATCGGCCGTAGTAGTCGTGCATTTCTTTGCGGATTTGCTGGATGGCGTCGTTGAAGTAGAGGTTGAGGTCGCGGCCTACGTTTTCGATGAGGTGGCGTCCGAGCTCGAGGGCTGGGGCTTCGGGTTTGATGTTGTTGGCGGTGGTGTTGATGAGGCGGATGAGGCCTTCACGGGCGGCTTTTACTTTGTCCCAGGTGGTGGGACTGACGTAGAGTTGCATGGCGAGGTTGTGGTCGAACTCGCTGCGGATGATTTTGAGCAGGTGGCTCTGGAACTGGAGGGTGGTGAGATTGTGGCGTTGTTCGCGCAGGATGAGGGATTGGGGGTTGAGGCGTTCCATGAGCAGGATGAGGCGCTCGTAGGCTTGCATGCGCAGGCGCATGAGTTCGGTGCTTTCTTTGATGCGGAGTTCGTGCTGGCGGCGTTTCTGCTCCTGGCGCATAAAGAGGTACACGATGATAAGGGTGATGAGGCTGGTCAGTATGGTGGGCAGAAAGATGGTCCAGGTTTCCATGTGCTGTGTGTTAAGTGTTTTTCTGGAGGGTTCGGTGGCGTCTTTTTTGTGCTTTGGGTTTTGGGTTTCGTGCTTTGTGAACTGCTGTAGGTTTACAGCAGTTCGTCGAAATTGATTTCTTCTTGAGGTGCCTCGGTCAGGCGGGTGTCCTGACAACGTACGGTGCGTCCGGGGAATTTTTTGATGAGGTTGTAGTTGTGGGTGGCCATGAGGACGGTTTTGCCGTCGTTGCTGATTTGATGCAGCAGTTTCATGAGGTCGTCGGAGGTGTCGGGGTCGAGGTTCCCGGTGGGCTCATCGGCCAAAAGGAGGTCGGGTTTGTTGAGGAGGGCGCGGGCGATGGCTACGCGCTGCTGCTCGCCTCCGGAGAGTTGGTGGGGCATTTTGTAGCCTTTGTGTACCATGTCGACTTCGGAGAGGACTTCGCGGATGCGGTGGTCCATTTCGGTTTGGTTTTTCCAGCCGGTGGCGCGGAGTACGAACAGTAGGTTGTCGTACACGTTGCGGTCGATGAGGAGCTGGAAGTCCTGAAATACGATGCCCATGCGACGTCGGAGTCCGGGTATGTCTTTTGTTTTGAGTTTGTTGAGCTGGTAGCCGGCTGCAAAACCGGTGCCTTCGCGTAGGGGGATTTCGGCGTAGAGGGTTTTTAGGAGGCTGGATTTGCCGCTTCCTACGCGTCCGATGAGGTAGAGGAATTCGCCGGGACGTACCTGGAAATTGACGTCGCGCAGTATGATGTGCTCGTCTTGACGTATGAGGGCGTTTTCCAGTGCTACTATGTGGCCGTCGTTATTGACGGTGGTGATTTTCTTTTCTTTTGCCATGTTGCCGGGTGATTTTGGCACTAAGATAATTCTTTTTGGGGAAAGTGCCAGCGGGGGGGCTGGGGACTGAGGTCCGCGGGGGGGAGGTCTGAGGACGGGAGCTGTCAGCGCACGGGGCCTGCCAGGGTTGGAGGCGTCCGACGCACAGGGCCTCCCAGGGCCTCCCAGGGCCTCCCAGGGTTGAAACCCTGGGTTATTATTGGGAGGAAGTGGTCAGCCCTTTGGGCTGTTCTGGAAAGCGGACTGAAGTCCGCAGCTTCGGGACATCCATGTCCCGAGCCTGTAAGCTGGGAGGGATGGGTCAGGCGCGGAGCGCCTGCTCTTGTAAGCGGGTTGAAACCCGCGGGGGGGCAGGTCGAGGACTGGAGTTTGCGACGCACAGGGCCTCCCAGGGTTGGAGGCGTCCGACGCACAGGACCTCCCAGGGTTGAAACCCTGGGTTATTATTGGGAGGAAGTGGTCAGCCCTTTGGGCTGTTCTGGAAAGCGGACTGAAGTCCGCAGCTTCGGGACATCCATGTCCCGAGCCTGTAAGCTGGGAGGGATGGGTCAGGCGCGGAGCGCCTGCTCTTGTAAGCGGGTTGAAACCCGCGGGGGGGCAGGTCGAGGACTGGAGTTTGCGACGCACAGGGCCTCCCAGGGTTGGAGGCGTCCGACGCACAGGACCTCCCAGGGTTGAAACCCTGGGTTATTATTGGGAGGAAGTGGTCAGCCCTTTGGGCTGTTCTGGAAAGCGGACTGAAGTCCGCGGCATTGGGGCACCCGTGCCCCAATGCTGTATGTCGGCAAAGAAGATAAGGTATATGGCCAGCTGTATCGAGGCTATGCCTCGATCGGGACTTTAGTCCCGTTTTCTAAACGTGCCCTTGTCAGGGCACACCGCTGCTTCTCAATCATAGCCCAGGACTTCAGTCCTGGGTGGCCTTGTGTGCCGGCCTGGTTATGGTTGGAAAGAAAAAATCGACGGCCTGGGTCTGTTGTTCGGCTATGTTTTATAACAAAGATTTTTCCTTATCTTTTGTGTGGTTTTAGTAGTTAATAATCCTACTTTTGTGGGCATTAGTCGATTTTTAATAATTATTTTTTGATATGAAGCCAACACATATTGAACACATTGGTATTGCTGTGAAAAGTCTTGATGAGGCTATTCCGTTCTATGAGAACGTTTTTGGTTTAAAGTGCTATGCGGTTGAGGAGGTTGCTGAGCAGAAGGTGAAGACTGCCTTTTTTATGGTGGGTCAGACCAAGATTGAACTGCTGGAATCGACTGACCCGGAGGGCCCTATTGGTAAGTTTATTGAGAAGAAGGGTGAGGGTATTCATCACCTGGCTTTTGCTGTGGAGAATCTGCAGGAGGGTTTGAATGAGACTGCTGAAAAGGGTGTTAAGCTGATTGACCAGTCGCCTCGTAAGGGTGCTGAGGGTTTGAATATTGCTTTCTTGCATCCGAAGAGTACTTTTGGTGTGCTTACTGAATTGTGTGAGCATCCGGAGGAATAAGGTACTTTTTGTTTTGGTTTAATCATTTAATGCTGTTTTAGTTATGTCTAATCAGGATAAGATTCAAAAGTTAATAGAACTGCGTGCCGAGGCGAAGCTGGGCGGCGGTCAGAAGCGCATTGATTCGCAACACGCTAAGGGTAAAATGACGGCGCGTGAGCGTATTGAGGTGTTGCTGGACGAGGGCAGCTTTGAGGAGTTTGATATGTTTGTGACGCACCGCTGTACCAATTTTGGTATGGAGAAGACCAAGTTTATGGGTGATGGTGTGGTTACCGGACATGGTACCATTGATGGTCGCATTGTGTATGTCTTTTCGCAGGATTTTACTGTTTTCGGGGGTTCGCTGTCGGAGACTTTTGCGCAGAAGATTTGCAAGGTGATGGATATGGCTATGAAGGCTGGTGCGCCTGTGATTGGTATCAACGACAGTGGCGGTGCCCGTATTCAGGAGGGGGTTACTTCGCTGGCGGGTTATGCTGAGATTTTCCAGCGTAATATTATGGCTTCGGGGGTGATTCCTCAGATTTCGGCCATTTTTGGTCCCTGTGCGGGTGGTGCGGTGTATTCGCCTGCTTTGACTGACTTTATTATGATGACGGAGGAGTCGAGTTACATGTTTGTGACGGGTCCTAAGGTGGTGAAAACGGTTACCGGGGAAGATATTTCTACCGAGGACCTCGGTGGTGCCGAGGTCCATGCGTCTCGCTCGGGTGTTTCTCACTTCCTGCTCGAAAACGAGGAGGAGGGTTTGTTGCTGATTCGTAAGTTGATTTCTTTCCTTCCACAAAATAACCTGGAGGAGGCTCCTTTGGTGGAGTGCCACGATCCGATTGATCGTTTGGACGACTCGCTGAATACCATTATCCCGGACAATGCGAATCAGCCTTACGATATGAAGGAGGTGATTTACACGATTGTGGATGATGCGGAGTTTTTGGAGGTGCATCGCAATTATGCTAAGAATATTGTGGTGGGTTTTGCCCGTATGGGCGGGGCTTCGATTGGTATTGTGGCCAACCAGCCGAACTTTTTGGCGGGGGTTTTGGATTGTGATGCTTCGCGGAAGGCGGCTCGTTTTGTGCGTTTCTGCGATGCTTTTAATATTCCGATTTTGACTTTGGTGGACGTGCCTGGCTTCCTGCCCGGTAGCGGTCAGGAATATGCGGGAATTATTACCCATGGTGCTAAGCTGATGTTTGCCTATGGTGAGGCTACTGTGCCTAAGGTTACAGTGACTTTGCGTAAGAGCTACGGTGGTGCGCACGATGTGATGAGCTGTAAGCAGCTGCGTGGTGACTTGAATTATGCCTGGCCTACTGCCGAAATTGCGGTGATGGGTGCTTCGGGTGCCATTGAGGTGCTGGAGGGGCGTGCCTTGGCGAAGATTGAGGATCCCGAGGAACGTGCGAAATTTGTTGCCGAGAAGGAGGAGGAGTACAAGGAGAAGTTTGCGAATCCCTACCAAGCTGCAGCTTATGGTTATATTGATGATGTTATTGAACCGCGCAATACGCGCTTTAGGATAATCAGAGGTTTCCAGAGTCTGCAGACGAAGAAGCTGACGAATCCGCCGAAGAAACACAGCAATTTGCCTTTATAATTTCTGGCTCCCGTGCTTCCTTTTTGGGGGGCCGGGAGTTTTTTTATGCCTTTGATAAACCCAATGCTATGATGACTTTCCTAATTAATGTGGAAAACTGGGAGTGGTCGGATATTTTTACCATTACTTTGGTGGGCTATTCCGTGGTTTTTCTGGTGCTGGTTTTGCTTATTTATGTGTATAAGCTGATGCCGGTGGTGCTCAATTACAAAAAACGAAAATCGGTGGAGCTCGGTGGGGCTAAAATGAAGGGGACTGAGGCGCATTATGTGGCTGGCGAAGTGAATGCTGCCATTGCAATGAGCCTCATTTTGTATTTTAATGAGCAGCACGATGATGAGAGCAATGTGATTACGATTAAACGGGTCGCAAGGACTTACTCTCCGTGGAGTTCGAAGATTTACAGTGTCAATAATGTTTTACGCTAACCCTTTGTCGCCCTGGCGACAGTGACGGTTGATAAATCGATTTTGTATGAAAAAGTTTGAGTTCACCATTAATGGTAATAAGTACGAGGTTAATTTGAAGGATGTTGAGGAAAATATTGCTTCGCTGGAGGTTAACGGCACACCTTACGAGGTGGAGATTCATCGGGAGGTGAAGAGCACCAAAACGCCTAAGCTGGTCCGCTCGGAAGTGAAGACCAAACCGGGTGAGGGAAGTATTCAGAAAAAGTCTGCGGGTGCGGCTACGGTGTTGGCACCGCTGCCGGGCAATATCTTTAAAATTTTGGTGGGTGTTGGTGATGTGGTGAAGAAGGGCGATACGCTTTTGATTATGGAGGCCATGAAGATGGAAAACAATGTGGCTTCTGAGAAGGAGGGAACGGTTAAGACTATTCGTGTGAAGGTGGGCGACAATGTTTTGCAAAACGATGTGCTCATTGAGTTGGAATAGTTTCCTGAATTTATGTTGAATCGCTGAAGTGTTTTGGCTTCACTAAATCAAAAGATCGTGAGAAAGTTTGCTACTGTTTTTACTATAATGGGCCTTTTGTATGTGCTCTCGTCCTTTTTTGGACAGGCTGAACTGTATGCCCAAACTGCGGGCGAGTCGTCGGGTTCACTGGGCAGGGCCCTGGATATTTTTTGGAATTACACAGCTTTTTCGTCGGTGAATTACAAGTATTTACTGATGATTTGTGTGGGCTTGTTTTTTATTTATCTGGCTATTCGCTACAATTATGAGCCTTTGTTGCTGGTGCCGATTGGCACGGGCATTATTATTGGAAATATTCCGATAATGGAGGGCTTTCAGATTGGTATTTATGAGGATGGGTCGGTGCTGAATTACCTCTATTTTGGGGTGTTGAAGGGGATATATCCGCCTTTGATTTTCCTGGGTATTGGAGCTATGACCGACTTTTCGTCTTTGATTTCTAATCCGCGTTTGATGCTTTTGGGTGCTGCTGCGCAGATTGGGGTGTTTGGCACTTTTATTGGGGCGATGGCTTTGGGCTTTGAAATTCATGAAGCAGGTGCCATTTCTATTATTGGTGGTGCCGACGGCCCCACTGCTATTTTTGCTTCTTCAAAATTGGCGCCTCACTTGATTGGTAGCATTGCTATTGCTGCTTATTCGTACATGGCTTTGGTGCCGGTGATTCAGCCGCCGATTATGAATTTGCTGGTGTCGAAGAAGGAGCGTTTGATTAAAATGAAGCCTCCCCGCGCGGTTTCTAAGCTGGAGAAGATTCTGTTTCCGCTGATTGGTTTGATTCTGACGCTGTTTATTTCGCCAAGCGCCTTGCCGTTGTTGGGGATGCTTTTCTTTGGCAACTTGCTGAAGGAATCGGGTGTTACCAATCGTTTGGCTGAAACGGCCCGGACTTCTTTGATTGATATCATTACCATTGTACTGGGGCTTACTGTTGGTGCTTCTACTCAGGCGGTACGTCTGTTGGAGGATCCGGTGACTGGTGAGATGGTGAATAAGGGGTTTTTAACTTCCGGTTCAATTAAGATTTTTGTACTGGGTGCCGTTTCTTTTGCGGTGGCTACTGCCGGTGGCCTGCTCTTTGCCAAAATTATGAATTTGTTTTTGAAGGAGGGTAATAAGGTTAATCCTTTGATTGGTGCTGCCGGGGTTTCTGCGGTTCCGGACAGTGCACGTGTGGTGCAACATGAGGGCCTGAAGGCGGATCCGAGTAACCACTTGTTGATGCATGCGATGGCTCCGAACGTTTCGGGTGTTATTGGCTCGGCGGTGGCTGCGGGTATTATGATGAGCTTTTTGATGTAGGTGGGGGCCGGGGACCAGGGTGGTCTCCGGGTGTGCCTGCAGATGTGTGTGTGCCAGGTGTCAGGCTCGCACAGGCTCGCACAGGGGGCTCGCACAGGGCCTCCCCAGGGGCCTCCCAGGGGCCTCCCCAGGTCCCAGGACTGAAGTCCTGGGTTATGATTGGGAGGAAGTGGTCAGGCGCGGAGCGCCTGTTTTTGTAAGCGGACTGAAGTCCGCGGCTTAGGGGCATCTATGCCCCTTGCCTGTAGCGCTCAGGTCTCTGGTCTCCTCAGGTCAGCTCCAGGTCATAGGTCTAGGACTGAGGTTCTCCGACGCACGAGGGCTCCCAGGGGCTCCCAGGACTGAAGTCCTGGGTTATGATTGGGAGAAATAGGTCAGGCGCGGAGCGCCTGTTCTGGAAAGTGGACTGAAGTCCACGCGGCGGCGTAGCCGCCTTTATGATGGAGGGATAAGGCAGGCGCGGAGCGCCTGTTCTGGAAAGCGGACTGAAGTCCGCGGTGGACTGCCCAAACCCCAGGACTGAAGTCCTGGGTGATTATTGAGAGAAATAGGTCAGGCGCAGAGCGCCTGTTCTGGAAAGTGGACTGAAGTCCACAAGAGGGCGGAAGCCCTCTTGTTGTTAGAAGTAGGCTTCGAAGTGGATGTNAGAGGGCGGAAGCCCTCTTGTTGTTAGAAGTAGGCTTCGAAGTGGATGTTTTTGGAGGGGAAGTTCTTTTCTGCGAGGATGGCGATGGCTTCGTTAATCATGTTTCGGTTTCCACACAGGTAGATGTTGCTGTAGTTGTCCAGAGTGTTTTGGCGCAGCCAATCGGTGACGCGTCCCGTGAAGTGGCCTTTGTCGCTGCGACTTGTGCAAAGTTGGTAGTTGCCGTTGTAGTGCCCGGGTTGAATGGTTTCGTCGGGAGTGGTGGCTCCGTGAAGAAGGGTGTAATTGAGGTTTGGGTATGTTTTTATAAAGCTGTGATAGGGGGCGATTCCGGTTCCTGTAGCTATAAGTAATAGGGGTTTTTGGGGAAGTGGGTTCGGTAATTGAAAGTAGCCAATGGCTGGTTCAATCATTACTTTATCGCCGGGTTTTAGTCCGTGAAGATGTGGGGTTACCAGTCCGTCGATAACGTGTTTAACCAGGACTTCAAGGTAGTCCTCTTCCTCTCCACTGTATACGGAGTATTCGCGGGTTACTCCGCTGTTGGCGACGCCCACGTTGATGTGTTGACCACTTTGAAACTGTAGGCCTTGACGGGTCATGCGCAGTACAAAGGTGCTCGGGGTCACATCGGAAACGGAAAGTACGGTGTGTATGTTGTATTCGGCTCTGTTCATGGAGAAAAAATAAAAATCCCAAGGGTCCGGGGCGTAAGCCCCGAACCTTTGGGAAGGGTTAGGATTAAAACAGGTTAGGGTGGGTAAAGGTTCAAAATTTGGGTAGAGAACCTCTCCAGGTGGGGATGGGTTAATTTCCCCGAGTTAAGATTAAAAAGGGAGGGGTTAGGGTTTTGGTCTGGTCAAGGGTAAAAGGGTGACCGGGTTTTTGGGTTATGCTGTGTTGTACTTCATATTATTGGAAGATAATTGTTGTTGGGTTCATAGGGTAATTCGTTCTCCTTGAGCAGGTTTTGAAATTCTGCTTTAAATGTGGTTTTTGTATGGTGTTGTTTTTGATACTTAATATAATTGTACACCGTGCTTAGGTTGCTTTGGTTGTGTGCAAAGCAGCCATAGCCCGTTTGCCATGAAAATGGAAACTCGGTAAGCTTTTGGTCGTTTATATATTTTGTCGAAGGTCCCTTTACGCACTTTGCTAAGTCGGCAATGCTAATGGTGCTGTTGATTGATACTAAGCAATGTACGTGGTCGTTATGACCATTGATTATATGGGGTTGACAGTTGTTTCTCTTAAATAATTGGCCAATGGCCTGATAGAGCCCTGATTCCCATTCTGGGGATATGAGCGCTCTGCGATGTCGAACTACAAAAACATAATGGAGTAATACCTGTGTAAATACGTGAGCCATTATATAGGGTTCAGGGTTAAAATCAGAGGCAAGTTATGGCAATAGTTATTAAGTGTCAAGAGTGGTTGTGCATTTTTTTTTGAGTAAGTGGGGATTTTAGTTGATGGGTATCTTTGTAGTGGTGATTTGACGCGGGTTTTGGAGGTTTTAATTTTTTTGAAGTTTTTTGTTTTTTAGTCGGGGATGGCTGGTTCTTAGGGTGGTCGCTGGCTGGTTCTCAGGTGAAGGCTGCCCCAAGTCCCAGGGGTGAAGTGCTTCGACGCGCTGGGCCTCCCAGGGGTGGAGGTGCTCCGATGCATGGAGCCTCCCAGGGGTGAGGTGCTCCGATGCACGGAGCCTCCCAGGGTTGAAACCCATAGCCGTC
>NZ_MWUJ01000022.1 GCF_002210225.1 Geofilum rhodophaeum
TGACACAGTTTAATTTACACAACCATTTCCTATTTATCATATTCGTACTTATAGGCTCTGAATTTCCCTTGATATTCACCCACTTAAACCCCTCTTGAAATTTTCCGAAAGTTTTGATTCCTGGTACCAGGTAACCGGTGAAAAAATAGGCCTACAGCTGGGCGTTTTTTGGTACAGTTATTTGTTTTATAAAACTAAGTTTTACGAACTTAATTGATGAAACTTTTTAACCTCTGACTATATCGACTTGTGCCATTTTTGTCTGCTCATTTTAGCCGAAACGAGTGGCACATTTTGAACTGTTATAAGTAATACGATGAATATATAGTGTTTCTTAATTGCAAAACACTCTTTTTTTACCATACGATATGGTAGGACCATATCGTATGGTTGATATGGTAGGACCAGTTAGTATGGCTGATAATAGAAAAGGTCATCTATTGGTTCGCCCCTGAGCATACTGTTTTTTAGCTGAATCCAGATGCTCATAGATTTGAGCATGTTTTCTAAGTGCTAGGTCAATCACTTCCCCAATGGTTATCCTCTCGTAATAGGCAATGGCTTTAATTGATTGTAAAGTTTCGGTATTGAAATAGTACGTTGCTTTTGTATTATGAGATTGACTCGTGTCTTTTACTGTTTTCTCTTCTGCGTTGATTTGGTCTTTACTGCCCTGAAGCAAAAGGTCCATACCGCTTTTGAAATTCTTCTTTGCCATAGTTACAGGTTTAAGTTGAGAAGCTCCTCAGTAAGTTTCATATATTCAATCGCTCCGTTAGATTGTGGGGCGTAGTCGAAAATTGGTTTTCCAGAAGATGGGGCTTCGGCTAGCGCAATGTTCTCCGGAATAGTACTTGTGAATAGCTTGTTCCCAAAATGGCTTTTTATTACTTCTGCCGTATCTCTATGTAGAACTTTATGCCTATTGAACTGAGTCATGACGATACCAGCTAGTTCCAGTCCAGGATTTAAGCGTTTTCGGACTTTGTCCACCACCTGTATTAAGGTGCTGAATCCAGAAATACTTAAATGATGGGGTAGAACCGGACAAACATAGTAATCACTTGCAGTCAAAGCATTAATTGTCAACAGTCCTAAATTTGGGGAACAATCGATAATGATATAGTCAATGTGACTTGTGGCTGGTAGCAATGATTCTTTTAGTAGGTACTCTTTTCCTGGTTCAAGGGCCATTTCTAGCTCAAAAGCGGCCAGATCCAAAGATGATGGCAACAAGTAAAGATTTTCAGAGACCTCGATGAAGTCTAGTTTTACTTGGCCTTTGAGCACAGAGTAAACATTAATTCCAGGCTCTATGACTCCTAATGAAGTGGTAGCGTTCTGTTGAGCATCAAGATCTACCAATAAAACTTTATATCCCTTTTTGCTCAAAGCTGATGAAAGAGAAACGGAAGTGGTAGTTTTTCCAACTCCTCCTTTCTGATTAATAATGCTTATTATTTTTGCCATTTTATATTGAATTTACAATGTGGGTCTTTGTCGTTTTTTTCTCTTTTTCCTCTTCTCCCTTTCTTCGTTTCCTTCTGGCGAAGATGCCATGTTAGGATTTCCAGATGTTAGATTATCTACCAGGGAGGAAATTGAATTGTTGGAGATACCGTGTTTGGTTTCAATTGAGTTGTTATTGGAAATTGAAGTATTCGGTGTGCGTTTTATTAAATCCATAACTACATCTTGGGCGTTGGGTACTGATTTTCCATCACGGATCAGTTTGTTTAACTCTCCCATTGCTCTGTAAATATTTCCGTTCAAATGGTTTTGTTTTTCCAGATCATATAGCTTTGAGGAATTAAGTTTATTGTCAGGGGGCAATTTTTGGTTGATGATTTGCGCTAATCTCATAAAACGATCTTCTTTCAAGCTATCTGGGAGCTGGCCATAAGGCTTATCAACAAACCTGGCATAATTAAGAATGTATGGGGTTATATCACCGGAAACCTGAAATCCGTTCTTTAGACGAGAGTTCATATTAAGTAGCGCTTTGTAAATATTCCCATTGTAGTTTCTAGCCTTTGCTTCATTTAATAGCGCTTGTTGATCAATCTTTATATTGAATCCAAGCTTATTATTATGCTGCATGAAGTTGATGAATACGCTTAGTTTTTTTTCTTTTTCTTCTCTTGAAAGGAGGTCATATTTTAGGATCGATTGGGACTTATCGGCAGCCTCTGTTACAGCGCTAATTCGCTGTCTGGGTTCTTTATTGGGACTTGTTTCTCTTAGATGCTGATAGGTCTGTTCTAGTGGCCGATTGTATTTAAACATTATATCAAAAAGGCGTTCAGATCTTTCTTTAAGCTGGTCTCTTGAAAAGCCTCCAGTTACTGCACCCGTCCTAGTGTTGATATGATTGCTTAGCGGGGAAAGCTTTTTTTTCTCATCTGTACTTTTCCTTCCTACGATGAAGTGGAAATGTGTATTGGAGCCTGATTTTTTTTCTCCTGATTGCCTTTTCCCATTCAGCACCTCCGGATCTGAACCCTTATAATATCGGTCTGATTCCAGCTTTAAATAGAGGCGTACATCTGAAGGTGATAATCCTTTGTTGAAATTTTCTGCGTACTCATTAATGAAAGCTTTGCCAAACTGTTTGAGTTTTTTGTAATCGTTGTCTAGATAAGCCAACTCTTCTTCAGAGAAACTTATTGACCCGGTATAATAACGGAACTCTTCCTTCCCTAAGCCTTTCTGGTTATCGATATCTGCCATTATTCTGTATGAAGGAATGTAATCCTCACTTTCATTGAACCAGAACTCTTTATCGATGCCTTTCTCCTTATCCTCTTTTTCCATGTATGCAATAAATCCCCCTGGTGAGGTTTTATTGGAATCAGAAGGAGTATCAAATTTTACGTACGGCATAGCTACTCTCCTATGGTGTTATTATAGCGTTCTATTGTTTGCTGGAATTTCTGAATGTCTTCATACCTGAAGCCTTTAATGTTTGAACGATTCATTAAAGACTGGTATAGGATGTCGTGCAGTTCTTTCGAAATAGCCAGGATCTGTTTTATTTCCTCAATTCTTGAAGGTAAGACAGTCATAGTTTTCTGAGTTCTATCAAACGCTTCTATTGTAACCTCTCGATTCGATTTTGAGTAATCTAAAATCACTTTCTGTGCTTTTAATATGTGATTGATGTGCTCCAAAGTGACTTGGTTTTCCATTTGCCCGTTGAGTTTACGACTTATTAGAATGAGTTCATCTAGCAAAGGAGTCAACTTCTTCTCTTCTTGGGTTTTTATAAATCGAATTACCTGATCTACCCGATGGCTGAGTTTGCTAATTTCTTCCCGGGGAGAATATATTTCATCTGCCGGATTGATGCCCGTTTTTTTGAAATAGGCAATAGCGTGGTTTATAAAATCCACTTGTTTCAGGTTGTGCTTTTGGGCTAAAGAGCGAAGCGATTTTAGCTCCGACTTACCAATATTAGTTGTCGTTAGAGTAGTGTTCATAGTAATATGAGTTAGTATTAATTACTTGGTTGTTTATTAGCCTGTTAAGTTTGTTTTAATATGTTGGACTCAAGGGGGAAATATATATTGTGTTTTGCAAGGGTATATTAACCAATACTTTACGCAAGTAAAGCCTTCTTTAAATCAACAGTTTTACTGTTGCCGCTTGCCTATCCATAATCTCTCTTTATAATCCGATTTATCAGGTATTCATTAAGGTCTTTGAAGGGCTTAAATAAATGTGATTGATCGACTGTATTGGAGGCTGTTTTAATTAGTTCCTGAGTGGCATTTTTCCCTGCTTTGTCATTATCAAGAAAGAGGTTAACCGAATCAAATTTTCCAATAATTGATAACAAACCTTTAGTGTTGGAAAGTGAATTGAGAATGATGAAATCACAGTTGTCTTCTTGTTCAGGATAGAGCTGCAGGTAAGAAAGAAAATCAATGAAGCCCTCGAATACAGAACAGGATACATTGCCTTTTAGGATTGTGGATATTGCTTTTGAGCCAATACAACCCTTCCAGTATTTGTTTCTTAATTCCCACCCTCCCAGGTCATTCTTAAAACCAATTGCGAAATACTGTTTCTGGTTTCTACTGTAATAGATCGCCGAACAATATTTTCGTGCAGTATTGATGTTGATCCTTCGGTGATTCTGGATGTATTCCAAAAGAGCTTTGTTGTTAAGGCAATCAATCTTTTGTATTTTGTCGGTCCTCTTCTTTAGCAAAATCTTCTCATGCTGATGAAAAGAGAAAGAAGAAGGGATACATTTTTCCTCTAATTTTTTCAGGGCTTGAGAAACACACTCCATCCCGTGCATTTTCATAACCAAGTCCAGAATATTACCTCCTTCACCCAGGCCGTGGTCATACCAGCAATTCTGCTGGATATCCACTTTGAGCGAGGCTTGCAATTCATTCTCTCTGATCATGCTCTTAAACCAATAGTTATTATTCACTATCCGCGTAGGCTTGAATCCTAGTGAACTCAGGTAACCTGCTATTTGAATAGTTTTTGCTTTCTGACAGTTCATGGTGTTTTACTTTTTGAAATTGGAACAAATGGAACAGGTGCAACTTTTGCAACAAACAGGACTTGTGGAACAAAGGGAACGGAACGCAACTTTTTGAATGTTTCATGAATTTCATCATGATTAGTCTTCTTTTAACCAGCGAGATATGGTGCTTTTGGAAACGCCAAAAGTTGTTGCAATTTGTTCCATTGACTGCCCCTTTTCATACAGGTCTTTTGCGATTTCTTTCTTTTCATCAGTCGCAACATTAACCCCATTTCCTAGGTGCAAAGCCTCATTGACGCATTCTTCCTCTACTTCAAACCATAAAGTATCTGGATTGAATCTTAACAATTTAGCTCCTATTTGATCTGCACAGTTTCGCGATTTTGACCGCTTTAGAATCCTGAACGCTTCATTTTTACTAGATCGGCGGAGAAAATAGTCACCATCAGCTAAATCACTTTTCGAGCCTGCTCCACTTTGCAGATCTGATTCGGTGGACTGACTTCGTGTGTTTTTTCTAGTGTGATCGACTAGTACAATGCTGCAGTTGTGTAGGTCTCGCAGTGATAAGATTTGATTCATTGCCTGCGCCACATCCTTGTTTGAGTTGCCATCAGACTCTAAAAAGGCTAACCGAAAATTATCAATGAATATTACCACTGGTTTGAATTCTTCTACCATGGAATTGATTTCTGGTAATTCTTCCAGAAAACTATGCCGCGAGGTATAAACTCTTGCCTGATGCGCTGTCTGATTGATTTCTTCCGGGGGATTTCTGAAAAGATGATCCATTCTGCGCTTAATGACATGTTCATTTAGCTCAAAATTCAGAAGCAGTGTATTTCCATGGACTTCTATTTGCTCACCACAGAAGGTCTTCCAACCTGATGAAATTGCAAGACATAGCTGCAGACTTAGAAGTGTTTTTCCGGTACCACGTTCACTTGGATTATGGACTAATGAGTTTTCCAGAATATAGGTTCCCCAGATGGATTTGATTGGTTCAAGTTTGGCTCCATCATTTGCTAATTCCTGGGCTGTTTTCAGCGAGGAATTAAAAAAAACTTTAGAATTCTGGGATATGATTCCTCCATTCAAATTTTTTCGTAAATTTGTCATGATATATATTATTAAGAAATTGATAAATAGGAGCTGGAGCTGAGATACCAGCTCCTATTTTTTTGCATATTTAGTCCTTAGACTTTTCATTTTAGATTTTGGGTTCTCAATTTTGTCTTGTCCCTTGTTTGCCAACAGCCAGGCAGTTAAATCTTTTCGGCTGAACCACAAACGGCCCCCGTCGTTCCAGCAGGGCAGTTCCTTTTTTGAAGCCTTGATGTAGACAGTCGATTCCGATCTGCCTATTAGTTTAGCAGCTTCTTTTACTTGAATTACGTCATTTTCTTCTTGAGCTGGCTTTTGGTCCACTTGACCAAGTTTATTCCCGATACTGGATAGCTCTTTAATTAGAAAGTCAACTTTTTCATGTAATAGCCCTAGATTGAAAAGATTGGCATGCTGTTCCTTTTGTTGAATTCTTTCGAAGTTTAATTCCATAGCAGAAGTGTTTTTAGTTTTATTTCGATTTCTTTTGATTTTCTTCTGCAATTGTAAAAAGGAATTAGGGAGTGATTATCATCATCGTCATTAAACTCATCAAAATGACGATATGACGGATGCTAACTTTATCGTTGGCATTAATCTAAATTCATTGGCATAGGCATGCTCCCGTGACATACAATCACGCATTTTTTGGATTTCACCTTTTTGTACAGCGGTAACTGATCCTAATTTTTTATTGAATGTGTTCTCAATTATTTTGGTCAGTATTGGAGCTTTATAACCATCCAGCGCAATAAAGCCTCTTTGCTCACATTGAATTAAGAATGCTGTATAGATTTTATTTTTTGCAGTACCTGGAAAATATTTCCATTCATATCCATTGGCAGTTTTTTTTATAAAATCGTTTTCAACAAGGAACTTATCAACTACATTCTCATAATTTAACTTTCGCAGTTTATCCTCTATGCCTATCATCCAAATATCAAATAGTTTCCAGTTCTCATTGTCTACCTTTTTTGTAAGTTTTTTTTTGGTGACAAATGCGAGCAATTGTCTTGAGCGAGATTCTTCTTCATGAATTTCTAATTTCAGATGCTTAAATATGAATTCTAGATAAATTAGAATTCTGTTTAAATACATGTTTCTTTGAATACCTTCGTTGTACGCCCTTTCGTAGTATATTTTTGAAAGTAAATGATTTACCTCAGATTTAATTTCGGCTTTTTGTCGATCTTTTGAAAGTAGCTCTAATTTGTAAATTGCCATAGATAGGTCTAAATGTTCTATGAGCTTTGTTGTTAGCTGGTCTTTTGCATTGTGCTCCTCCTCCTCTGTTAGTATGGTGGTAGATGTGTTTATCCCCAATGATGCTCGAGTATCGATTCGACATGAGGTCGCAATAGATTTATATACGTCCAACTCTTCAGGCAATTTTTCTATAAAGCCTGCGATGCTTGTATAATAGTCCGAGTATAGGTCTGCAAGCAGACTATCTTTAATAATGTCATCTCGTTTCGCTAGAATGTCTGCAAATTGCATTTGGTTTCCATGCTTTTTCATAGTAGGTCTTTTTAGGTATAAAGAATGATGAAATTATGAAATGTGTAGCAAAATGTGTATGAAACAAAAAAGCCACCCACAGAAAAATATCTGTAAGTGGCTTAAAATGAAGGTGGGCCCAGCTGGGCTTGAACCAGCGACCCCCTGATTATGAGTCAGGTGCTACTAACCAACTGAGCTATGGGCCCTGCTTTTACTGCAAAGTACTATCTTTGCCAAGCGTGTGCAAAAATACAAAGAAAAGTCATAAATCAAACAAGGGAAAAGGGCCTGAGGACTTTTTTTCTGAAATTTGTCTGTAACAGCATGGAAGTGAAGAGCATTATATTCGATTTGGGTGGGGTGCTTGTCGACCTGGATATGTCTCTTACCCATCGCGCCTTTCAGCATTTCTTTGGCGAAAGGGCGGTGGAGTTGGAGAATGGTTATTTGAAGAGTCGGCTTTTGCGTCGCTACGAAGTGGGGGCCATCGATACCGAAACTTTTTTGGGTGAATTGCAGCGCCTGGCGCCGGCAGTGAGCAAGGCGGCCATTGTGGAAGCCTGGAATGCAATGTTGCTGGGTATTCCCGAAAGACGTTTGCGCATGCTCGAGAAGCTGGGAGAGCGGTACCGGCTGTTTGTGCTCAGCAACACCAATGCCTTGCATGAGGCTTGTTTCGAGAAAATGGCGCCCGGTTATGAGAAGTTTAGCGGTCTTTTTGAGAAGGCCTATTATTCGCATCACCTGGGAACGCGAAAGCCCGAGTTGGAGATTTATCAGAAGGTGTTGCAGCAAAGCAGCTTAAAGCCAGAAGAGACGCTCTTTGTCGATGACCTGGCCGACAATGTGCAAGCGGCACAAAAACTCAGGCTCCAAACCCTGCTGATTGAGCCGGGTCTGGAGCCTGCAGAATATTTTCAAAACTGGTAGTTTATTTCTTTACCAAGAGCCAGACCCCTTCCTTGCCGGGGGTGTTTCGCTCGGCTTCGAGGTTGTTGAGTGCTTCCTTCCACGAGCTGTACGCTTGGTAAGAAACCCTGTAGAACTCGTTATTGGGGCCATGTTGGCGGTGAATAATCTCTGAACTGAAGCCTTGGTTGGCCAATTCCTTTTGGTATTTTTCGGCATTGGCGTATTCCTGAAAACTTCCTGAAATCAGAAAATATTTGTCTGGTTCAACAGGTTCGGCATAAACCACTTCTTCCTGCACAGGGGCGACCTCCACGGTATCCTGAGGTTCAGCAACCACCTCAGCTTTTGGTGCCGGTGGCGGAGGTGGCGGGGCTTGCTTTTTTTCTTTACAGGCTGCACCTAAAAACAGGACTACAGCACTCATTAAAAAAATACGTTTCATCAGCTTTTTATTCTTTTAAGCAGTAATAAAGTGCAAGATAGAATAAATTTTCTGTAAAAGTCAAGTTTTTGAACGGTTCGGCACAGTTTTACCTGAATGAAAACCATGGCGGCTTCGGGTTTAGACCTCGCCTGAGTCTCCTTCACCAGGTTCGGTCTCTTCCTGCTCTACTTCTTCTTTTTCGAGCTTCAATTGATAGCGTATGCCCTCTTGCAAGCTGACAAGGCGCAGATACAGAAAGCCGCTGGGCGTTTTCAAACCCTCATAAACAAAAGCTTCATCCTCCTGGCCTTCCTCAATACGCCTGCTGTCCGCTTCAAAGTGCTCGCTGTCGGGGCGGGTAGCCACCCAAAGCTGCACATAGCGCATAAATTCCTGGGGGAGCAGCTGATGGTCGTAACTGGCTTCCAGGACAGTAATGGTGAGTCGGTAGGAGGCCGCCGTGTCTGTTTTTAAAAAGTAATAGCTTTCAGCCAATGGTGGATTGCCGAGCGTTTCGGGGTATTCCAGGGTAGCTTCCAGATTCTGATTAAGATCTTCTTCTGTTATACCGAGTGGGTTGAGCAGGCTGCCTTCCGGTGCTTCCGGATCGTGGAACTCTGCTTCATAATCTACATATTCACTTTTTCCGTCTTCCGGGTCTTCTTCCTCTTCTTCCTCGGGTATGTTGTTCAGTTCAATGCGTTCCAGCGTCCATTCCTGCAGCTTCTCGCCAATTGTAATTTCCAGTTTCAGACCAGTTGCACTCAGCAGCAATATTTCCGCTGTTGTGGTGTCCTCGCTGGCCGCAATAAAGGTCAGCTCACTCCCCTTTCGCAGGTAGCTGCCGCTGGATAAACCTTGTTCCACGCCCTCGCTGCGCGAAAAATAGCTGTAAGTAGTGCTCTTCAGGTCGAGGTAGGTGCCGTCTTCCAATTCCCGGGTGGATTCTTCCGTTTCCCCGGTCTGCTCGTTTTCCCCGTTTTTTAATGGGGCAGCCCCCTGGGGCGTTCCTTCTTCTCCCTCAGTTGTTTCTTCTCCCTCGGCAGAATCCTCCTCTGTGGGCTCCTCAACAGCAGGCTCCTCTTCTTCCGGCATTGTAATTGTCAGGGTGTCGGTAATTGCCCAGAGGCCCTCCAAAGGGATGGGGGTTTTTTCGCTATCGCTGCCGCTGCAGCCAAAAACCAGCAGGGACAGCAACAGTACACCTGCAATTATTTGGAAAGTGAAAATCGATTTTGTTGACATAGTTTTATTCTTATAATTAAGTGCTTAGGCTTCCGGCGTACCGGCTTCTTCCCCCTCATCGGCAGCTTCTTCCCCCTCATCAGCAGCTTCCTCTTCTTCCTCGAAGAGTGGCTCCACCCGAAGGCTTACGCTTAAGTCATCGACATAAGAGAACAGTTTTACGTAGAGACAGGAAGTTACCGGATACACATCGGCGGATTTTCCTGCCGCATCCTCTTCATTGATGCGCAGGGGAGTAAAAAGATGGTATTCGGAGGCATAACCCTCAGACGCGCTCAATTCAAAATAGCGGAATGGAGATAAAACATTGGTGAATCCGGAATCGGAAGAAAAACCACTGATGCTGATGCGGTAGGGTTTGGCGGTTTTTACTTCCATATAAAATCTTGCTTCATAGCCGTTGTCGGCGCTTGTTGGACTAAGGTGTACCGTGGTGTCTTTGCCCAAAGTCAGCAGGTAAGGATTGGCTGTACTGCCCGGCACAGCTTCGGGGTTGTGGTTGGCCGAACAATTGTTTTCGGGCAGCTCAGGAACCTCACCATCCTCTTCTTCCTCTTCGACAAAGGGATCGGAATTCATTTTTTCGAAGATATGCACAATCTCGAATTGCTCGGTTAGTCTGATCAAATAGAGGGTTTTGCGTTCGATGCTGTAGCCCACCGTCAGCAAGCTGCTGCTGGCAATATCAAAATTGATTTCGGTGCTGCTGTTCGAATAGGGCCGGTCAGCGTAGTGAAAGAGGGTGTCGGTGCTGCTCACTTCAAAAAAGTCGAAGCTGTTGGTTCCCAAACGCAGATAGGGCTGTTGCCCTTCTTCATCAGGATATACCTGAGAGCCGTCTTCCTCCCCCGGCTCGGCATCCAGAGCAGGGGCTCCGGAAGGAGCGCCGGAGTCGGTGGAGTCACCTTCTCCTTCTGTAGCGGTGTTTTCTTCTCCTTCCGATTCGTTGTTTTCTTCACCTTCCCCTGCAGGGACTTCGTTATTAATGGGGTTGTAGATCGTTTCCTTTAAAACCCACAAGCCCGGAAGGTCTTCGTGAACAATTTCATTTTTTGAATCACCGCCGCAGGAGGTCGTCAGCAGAAGAAACAAAAAAGCGCCCAAAACACTATAGAAGTAAGGATTGTAAAGCTTTTGCATAATGATTTTTTGTTAAAATTTGGGTTGTGCTTAAAGGCAGGTCAAACACCCGGGTGCAGTCCACGCCCGGGCTGTGTTACGAAATTATTGTTTAAAAGTTCTGTTTTTCGGCTAAAATACCGGCCTGGTCGCCCGCTTTATGTACGTGGAGCCGCTGGTGTTTGCAGGTAAAAGTCGCGCAGCGATTGAAACACGTTGTAGCCGTACAACAAAATGTTTTTACTTTCTCCCAGCACCTCCATGTAAATGACATTGACCCGGGTGCGCCCCTCTCCGTCGCGAATGCGCCGGAGCTGGTCCAGCCTGAAATCCTCCAATAATTGCATCAGGGTGCTTTGTTTGTTTTTCAGTTCACCCAGGGCGTCGAAGCGTTTTTCCTTTTCGTAGTGTACCAAAAAGTGAATAAAGGCCGAGAGTTCTTCCAACACCGTATTCAAATCTTGTTGCTGGGCCGTAGTGAGTCCCCTGTGCTGATTGTCGAGGTGTCTGAATATGGGTGGACCTATAATAACTAAGGTGTTGGCCAGTTCGCTCAAATAGTCGAGGGCTTGAACAAAGAGATGGCCCGTATCCTGAACCTCAGCCGGCAGTTTGCTGTAGGCCCTGAATAATTCGGTTTTGTAGCTTTTGAGTGCCTCCTGCAGATCGCCGCTTTTATCCATGGCCTCCCTGACCTGCCTGTGATCTTCCTTAATGAGGCCATTGATCAGCATGAAATAGATTTTTGAAATCTCCAGGAGCTGCCTGCGAATTTTTTCTCTGCCGGTTTCGCGCAGCCAACCGATGCCCTCCATTTTCTCGTGGCGGAAACTTTCATGTCGCAATTTGTCGCGCCGCACCTTTTCGCGGTGGTAGCGTCCGGTGCGCCAAAGCATCACGGCTACTGCAGCGGTCAGCAACAGGGCCACGGGCCATCCGCCGTAAAACAGGGCCAGACTAAAGACAAAGGCCCCTAAAAAGGCTGCACAAGCCGTTATGAACCAGCCCCCCAGAATGGACAATACGCCGGCCAAGCGGTAAACCGCACTTTCTCTGCCCCAGGCCTGATCGGCGAAGGAAGTCCCCATAGCCACCATAAATACCACGAAGGTGGTCGAAAGCGGGAAACGCAAATAGGTGCCCAGGGAAATCAACAGGCTTGCGATGACCAGGTTCACCGAAGCGCGCACCATGTCGAAGGAAGTTACTTCATTGCCCTGGCCAGGTCGCTCAAGCTCAAGTTGCGGCGGGGCCGAAAAGCGAGCAGACACAAATTGGTGAAGTCCCCGGGGGAGACGGGCTGTAGTTTTCTCATACATAGTGAGAAAGCTGCGCACCATCTTGCGCGAGAGCGGAGAAGGCTCAAAATGCTCACGGCCGGCCGTCTGGCGACCCAGGTAGACCTCTGTTTCGGTGACCGACTGCAATTTGCGCGAGCGAAACAGGGTGAGGATCATGACCAGGGCGGCTGCCGCAAAAAAGGACATATATACCCAATCGGTAAAATAGTGGGCGCGTATCCAGTCGTTGGTCAGGAAAGTCAGGGGAAAAGCATCGTAAACTGCTTCCGGTGTTTTACTGAATACCTTCAGGCTCTCGATGCCTGTGAGCGGAAGCCCTATGAAATTAACCAGATCGTTGGCGGCAAATGAAAGCGCCAGGGCAAAGGTGCCAAAAATCACCACCAGTCGTGGAATGTCCAGGTGAAAAAGCATGGCCAGTCCGTACAGAAGAGAAAAAGCAACAACAAAGCTGGCCCCCAACAGGGTCCAGCTGCCCAGGGCGCCAATACTCATAAAGTTCTCTTCAAAGAAAATGCCGCCCATCCCTTTTTTGAGTACCATAAAGAGCAGGGTGGTGATGGCCAGGGCGCCAAAGAGGGCAAACAGCAGGCGGTAGCGACCGGTATGGCGGAAAGAAAAAACCAGACGGGTGAAGAATTGCGCCGCCGCGCCCAAAAGAAAAGCCAGAAAAATGGAGATAAGTATACCGGCAAAAATCAGAAAGATGCCGTCGGCATTGATCAGTCGGGCATAATGGTCGCCCGTTCCGCTGCGACCCAGCATAATGGCCAGGGCTCCGCCGAGTAAGCCAAATACCAGGGCCAGCGTGGTCGAAGTGGGGAAACCAATGGTGTTGTAGGCATCTATCAGCAGGATGTTGGCCAAAATTACACCCACAAAAATGATGAGCAATTCGTGCAGCATAAAATGTTCGGGATGAATGACCCCACTGCGCGCCACCTCCATCATACCCCCCGAAAAGAAAACCCCCACCAGCAGTCCGACACTCGAAACCCAGAGAATGGTTTTGCGCTTGGCTACCCGCGAACCCATGGCCGAGTTCAGGAAGTTGACGGCATCGTTGGACACCCCCACCACCAGGTGGTAGGCTGCTAAAAGAATCAGCAATAGCACAACAAGGCCAAGGAGTACAGACATTCCAATGCAATTTAGTCCTCAAAAATAAGCTTTCGAAAGTTCAGAATGAAACGGTTTAATGTTAAGTTTAGGTTATAATTTTGTGCATGCCCCTTCATCTTGTTTTTTCATTAAGTTTGTATTCAGGATATTAGTCTGTTTACACAGACTTAACATGCTTGGCCAGTTGAACAAAGTACAGAAGACATGCTTTTTTGGTTTAATTTTGTTCGTATCAGGAATTAAAAGAAACACTAGTAAATGAAACCCGTCGCACCGCAGCGCATTGCCGGATACATCACCCTCAGTTTTTTGGTGTTGGCCATCGCCTTTTTGTTGGTAAGCACTTTGTTCGACAACGGATGGTTGGCCTTGCTCATCAGTATTCCGGTTTTTACCGTGCTGATCTTCTACCTGGTGAACTATTTCATCAATGCCTTCATCTACGCTAAAATAAAGCCCATTTACAAGACCATTCATAACTTCAAGCCCTCTTTAAAGAGCGTATCGGCGCTGAAGGAAGATGTGTTTTCGGAAGTGAACCGTGAGGTGGGAGAGTGGATGAAGGGACAGATTCAGGAAGTACAGCAGCTGCGACAGCTCGAGCAGTACCGCAAAGAGTACCTTGGTAATGTGTCGCACGAGCTCAAAACACCCATCTTCAATATTCAGGGTTACATCATGACCCTGCTCGACGGGGGACTCGAGGACCCCAACATCAACAAGCTTTATTTGGAGCGGACCGAGAAGAGCATCGACCGCATGATTTCCATCATCAGTGATTTGGAAGCCATTGCCAAGCTCGAATCCGGCGAACTGGAGATGGAAAAAGAGGTCTTCAACCTCTACCAGCTGATTGAAGACGTGTTTGAGCTGCAGGAAATCCGGGCACGCGATCGTAAAGTAGCCCTGCGTTTTGGTAAGTCACTCGATCGCCACACCATGGTGTTGGCCGACAAGCAGCGCATCTTTCAGGTGCTCAGCAATTTGGTGGTTAATGCCATTCATTACAGCAACGAGGGCGGCAACGCCACAGTAAGTTTCGACGATATGGACAAGCTGGTGTTGGTGCAGGTACGTGATTCCGGCGTCGGCATCCCCGCCGCCGAGCTGCCCCGCATATTTGAGCGTTTTTACCGGGTGGATAAGAGTCGCTCGCGCGAGCAGGGCGGTACCGGACTGGGACTGGCCATTGTTAAGCACATTATAGAAGCACACGGACAAACCATAAACGTCAGCAGTACGCCCGGCAAGGGCAGTTCTTTTACCTTCACCCTCGAAAAAGCCCGTTAAACCCCTAAAGATGATGCCTTATGCAAGAAAACGAAAACTATAAAATATTGCTCGTAGACGACGAGCCCGACATCCTCGAATTTTTGGCCTACAACCTCAAGAAGGAAGGATTTCAGGTACAAACCGCCCAAAACGGTCGTGAGGCCCTGAAAGTGGCCCAGGAGCAATTGCCCCATTTGATTGTTTTGGATGTGATGATGCCCGGCATGGACGGGATAGAAACCTGTGAGGAAATCAAGAAGCAGCCCCAACTCCAAGACAGTCTCGTAGCCTTTTTGACCGCCCGTGGGGAGGACTATTCACAAATCGCCGGCTTTGAGGCCGGCGCCGACGATTACATTGCCAAGCCCATCAAACCCAAGGTGCTCGTCTCTCGCGTACGTGCCCTGCTCAAGCGCTTCAGGCCGGCCTCCGAAGGAGAGGCCGATGGCGGCAAAGGCCTTATTGTTATGGGTGAGCTCACCATCGACAGGGAGCGTTATGTGGTGCAGCTGAGGGACCAGGAACTCAATCTGCCTAAGAAAGAATTTGAACTCTTGCTTTTGTTGGCCTCTAAGCCCGATAAGGTGTTTACCCGCGATGAGATTTACAACGCCGTGTGGGGCGATAACATCATCGTAGGCGATCGCACCATCGACGTCCACATCCGCAAACTCCGCGAAAAAATCGGTCAGGACCACATCCGCACCATCAAGGGGGTAGGCTATAAATTTTTGGAGTAGGAAGCCAACTATTTATTGTTTGGGTTGGTATTGCCGAAAGGAAGAAGTTTTTTTGGGATAATAAGAAAAGGGCCTGTCGACAAACTGTCGACAGGCCCTTTTAGCTAAGTGATTCTGACTTAGGAACGCGGCTTTGTGTTAAAAGCGGTGACTCAGTCCCACGCTGAAGCTGCGACCCGGTGCTCTGTAGCTGTAGGTCTCATTGGCCGCGCCGTAGGCCTCGTAGTAGCTCTCCTGGTCCTGGTTCAAAAGATTGGATGCCTTAAAGCTGAGGGAGGTACGTTGTTCCTCGCCCAATTTTTTGCTGAGGCTTAAATTAAGACTGTGGAAGGGCGACTGATAAATGTCGGGGAACAGGCCGGCGCCAACAATCAAAAGGGTAGGGCCCTTAACATTGTAAAAGAGTCCGGCATCCCAGCCCTTTTCGGCGGCTGCATAAACCAGACCGGCATTAACAACCCAGGGACTCTGACCGGCCATGGCGCGTTCGCGCGCTATATTTTGCCCGGTTTTTTCATAGGCCTTGCGTGCATTGTACTCTGCCTCAGGCATTTCAGCTTTTGATTGCACCAGCGTCAGGTTGCCGTTCACACTCAACCCGCTCAGCATCGGCGACAGCAGATCCAAGCCCTGGTTGAATTCGAATTCGATGCCATAAAGACTGGCTTCGCCCACATTTCGGGGTTGGTACTCTGTGCTGGTCTGTTGCTCAGGGATGCGCACCAACTCTATGGGATCGCTGAATTGCTTGTAAAAAACGCTGGCCGATACATTTTGTCCCCGCTCAAAAAAGAGCTCCCAACGCAAATCAAAATTTTGTATGTAACTCTCACTCAACTGGCCATCCCAGTCGCCATAGGTATAGAGTCCCCCGTTAAAGATGGTATTGCTGATGGGATCCAGAATCTGTGCAAAAGACAGTTCTTTAAAGGAAGGACGAGCCACGGTTCTGGCGTAGGATGCGCGCAGGTTCTGTTGCTCGCTCACCTGGTAAATAAGGTTGAGCGTCGGAAACAGGTCAAAGGAATTCAAGACCTTCTCCCCATCCAGGTTGCGGCCCGCCGCATCGCCATTGGCAAATTTTTGGTCGCGACCGGTGTGAGTCTGTACAAAATTTTCGGCCCGCAGACCCACAATCGCCTTCAACTGGTCCACAGGATAGAACTCATTGGAAATATAAAAGGCAGAATTGTTGATGGCCGACTGGTACTCGTTGGGGTTGGGCTTGTTGTTGCCCGACTGGTAATACACCCCGTTGGGGCGGTTGGGGAAGATGTTCTCGGGCAACAGCACCGTGTTTAAGTCGGGTTGCGGCCACACCTGGGTGGCGGTAAACTGCAAGTCGTAGAACAAGATCTCGTAATCGCGCTGCTTGTAATTATGCACCGCTCCGAACTTCAACTCTGCTTTTTGGTCGCGGAAGGTGTAGCTGCGGGTCACATCGATGCGCGCTGTGGCATTCAGCTCGGTCAGCTCCCTCCAGATACGCGAGGGGTTGCCCCCTGCACCCGCACTGAAAGTCCGGTTTCCGTTGGGTTGAATGGTGAAGGCCGATTTGCGGATGTCCGGGTCCTCCGAGCTCGAAAAGGTGGGCGACAAACGCCAGTCGATGTCCCATTGGCCCCCGCCCGGTTTATGTTGACCGTGCAAAAGCAGGTTGCTCAAGCCCCTTTGGTTGTATTCCAGGTTGTCCGATTCGGCCAGGTAGCCCGACTGTCCAATAGCGGCGGGACTGTTGTCGATGTTGAAGCGGGCAGCGCGATTTTCGCCATTTTGAAGGTGCATCAGCATCAGTCGCAGCTTGTTGTTTTGGTTCTTGTAAGCCAGTCCCCCCAACAAACCCACCAGCACATTCTCTTCGCTCATAGCGCCGTCTTGCACCGTGGCATAGCGCAAGCCCAGGTGGTTGGCATCAAGTACATTTTGATAATTGCCGTAGCGCACCTCGTTGTAGTGCTTGTAATCGACTTTGTACGACAGCGAGAAAATGTAGCCCAGTCGCCCATCGCCTTTGTCTCCCACATTCACCTGGTTGCCCAGGGAGAGGCCCACACTGTAGTCCACCAAATTTCTCTGTTGCTTTGCGCCCAACTGGGGATTAAAGCTTTGTACAAAATCGCCGACCTGCTGGTCGCCCACCCCACTGTAGGGCACCGGTATTCTGTCGGCTCGAGCGCCCGAAGGCAAGGCCCGGGTGCCGTCGTCCATGCCCAGGAAATCCAGTTTTCCACCCTCGTAAGTCAGAAAATCATCTTGCAGGTGCATGTCGGGGTTGTAAGTTGTGCTGAAGGAAACATTGAAGCTCTTCTCCTCCGGAAAGTCCCGGGTTTCCACATTCATCAGTCCCCCCGTAAAATCGGCCGGCATATCGGCCGTAAAGTTCTTACTCACCAACATATTCTCAATCAGGTTGGTGGGAAAAATATCCATTTGCAGACTGTTTCGGTCCGGGTCCAGTCCCGGAATCTCCACATTGTTCAAGGTCGTTTTGGAGTAGCGGTCGCCCAGTCCCCTTACATAAATGTACTTGCCGCCCTCAATACTCACTCCTGTAACCCGCTTGGCCGCTTCCACCGCGGTGGCATCCCCAATAAGGCCCATTTTTGCCGCAGAAATGCCATCGAGCATGGCACTTGAGCTGCGCTTGATGGTCTGCAAGGCCGCCTCGGTGTTTCTGAGCGCCCGCGCCGTAACCACCACATCCTGAAGTTCCACAGAGCTTTCGCTCAACATGATTTCATTCAGGAGGCTGACTTCTCCGGCTTTTACCACCACGTCGTTAATGGTCAGGGGCTGAAAAGAGATGAAGGAAATCTGGAGATTGTAAACCCCCGGATCCACCTCCAGCGAGAACTTACCGTCCAAATCGGTAGAAGTACCCGTGAAAGTCCCCTCCAGTACCACGCTTACGCCCACCAGGGTCTCCCCGGTGTTTTTTTCGTACACCGTTCCCCGTATGGTTCCTTTTTGGGCCTGGGCCAGCGTAGCGATGAATAACAATAATACAATTCCTATGTGCTTCATTGTTCAATGGTATGATGTCCTGTTTGTGTTGTAATACAAAGGGACAGACCTGCCCTAAGTGCAAGCCTGTCCTGTATTTTGCAGGCCTTAGGCCCTGTTTTTGATCTTCATTGGTGATTAAAGGGTGGGCAGTGCTCCGGCCTGTGCGGTCCAGGTCCATCCCAAAGCATCCAGATTGATGGCAGAGGCATTTGCGGGAGCGTTTCCGGCGCTGAAACCTTCAGGTACTTCTCCGTTGGGGAAGTGAGTGCTCAGGTTTTCGGCATCCACATCCAATACAATGTCGTTGAAGCTGACCGTACCCACATCGTGGCTTACGCGATTCACCATTTGACCAGCCTCTATGGCTGTGAATAAGAGGTTCTCGAAAGTCACACTGGTGTTGTCGTCGGTGTTTATCAGGTCGCTGGAGAAACGCTTCATCTCGGTGTCGTTGGCTACGATAACCCCGTTTTTGAGGGTGTAGGCACCGTTGTCTGACGAACCTTCGGGACCATCCAGTTCAAAGTTGTGGTCGCCAGGGGCAATCACTACAAAGTTGTCCAGGGTTCCGGTCCACGATTGGTCGGCATCGATGGCGTCGTCGCCGGTGTTCCATACCACAGCGTTTTTTACACTCACACTGCCACCGAACCATTCGATACCGTCGTCCTGGTTGGCTACAATTTCAATGTTTTCGATGATGGTGGCTGAACCTACGCCACCCAGGGTGAGTCCGTTGATTTCGTTGCCATCTCCAATGTTGGCACCGCCGTGACGAATGGAAATGTACTTCAGTTTTCCTGAATAGTCGTCGCTCTTGTCGCCACCGTACAAGCCGTTGGCGTCGGAGGTCGGAATACCTTCAATCTGCACTTCGCTGATGTCGGCTCCCTCGTTAGAAGCTGAGATGGGCGCCTTGCCCAAGACAATTACGCCACCCCAAAGACCGTTGGCATCGTTGGGCAGGTTGGGACTGCCAAAGTTGCCGGCAGCAATGTCTTCGGGCGAGATTTCGTCACCCACGGTAGTGAAAATAATGGGTGCAGTGGCTTCTCCTTCTGCTTCCAGAATACCTCCACGAGCGACTAATAGAGCAGTGGCATTGGCTCCGGTTCCCATTTCTCCTTTGATGATGGTACCCGGTTCGATGGTCAGGGTGACTCCCTCAACTACAGTAATGCGTCCTGCCAGCTGGTACACCTTGTCGCTGGTCCATGTGGTGTTTTCGGTAATATTTTGCGTAACGATTACATTGCCGGTTTCCTCAATGGGGTCGGGGTTGTTGTCGTCATCGTCGTCCTTATCGCAGGCGCTGAAAGTAAAAAGCGCCGTAGTGGCAAACAGTAAGCTGAGCAATTTCCAATTTGTTTTCATTTTTATCGATTTTAATGGTTTCCTGTGATGTTCGGTCGTTACCGGTAAAACTTGTTTTTGTTTACACCACAAAAGAAGTGCTTACTCATTGCCTGAACTTTAAGGGAGCTTTAAATAAGTATTAACAAGGCGCGGGTTGCCTTAACCTGCACTTAACATAGCGGTGGAGGGTTAAGCAAGGGTAGGTAGCCAAGCAGCAAGGGGAGCTGCCTTGCGGCAGCTCCCCTTGTGCTGAGTATTGGTGCCGGGCGTCCGGCTATTCCTTTAACTTCTGAATTTCCTTGTGGTGCTGAACCACCAGATTCTCGTATTTCTGTCGGGCCCGCTGCCGGTAGTCCTCAAATTCTTCCTTCATTTTTTCCAGTTCCTTTTTGGTTCTGCCCGCAGTATGGTTGCTGCGTTGAAACAGGAACAGAGCTGCTCCGGTTGCTATCAGCAGGGCAATAATGATGAAAAGTATCAGACTGATGAATACGGGTTTGGCCATCGAAAGACCCAAAAATTGGAAGGCGTTTTTCTCGCGTTCGCTTGTCTCCAGCCTGGTTTTTGTTTTTTCCAGTTCGCCGTTGAGTTGTCCAATGACGGAATCACGGGCTGCAACGGTTTGCCTGAGTTCGGCAATGTTTTGGTTTTTAAGGTCGAGGGTATCCGAGACGTTTTTCTTTAATTGTCTGAACCAAACATCCGTAATCATCACATAGTTCTGCCACTTGGATGCTTCTTCCTCCACATAATTCAACTGCTCTTTAATGCCCGCATCCTGGATGTAGGCTTTCTGGGCGTGGCTGCTGCCCACGCTCAGCCACAACAAGAGCCCAAGGTATACTGTCTTTCGCATAAGGGATTTTTTGGTTTTCCGCTAAAGGGCTAACGCAGGAGCCTTTGTTTTTATTGCGGCGCCTTGCTTTTAAAAAGGAAAATCTTCTTCGAAACTCACGGTAGCTGCCTCGCCCTCCTCGGGCAAATTGGCCAGCACATGCTTCCCGTTTCCGTTGACATAAATGGCTCGGAAGGGGGCCGGAACGGGACAGGGGTATTCGCAGGCGCCACAGCCAATGCAAATGCTCTCATCCACCTCCGGTATCATTAAGCCGTTTTTATAGGGGACCATTTTTACGGCCTTGGTGGGACAGTGCTCCGAGCAGGCCCCACAGTCGGTGCCGTCGGTATGTACAATGCAGTTGTGTTTTACAAACACCACTTTTCCCAATTGGGTCCGTTGCTTTTCCTCCATCGGAAGAGGCAGAATGGCACCGGTGGGACAGGCTTCGGCACACTTGTGGCAGTCGAAATTGCAATAGCTGGTTTCGTAATCCATAAAGGGCTGCATAAATCCCACGAGGCCGTATTGGGTGAGGGACGGCTGCAGTACGTGGGTGGGACAGGCCGATACACAGAGCGAGCAGGCCGTGCATATTTGGTTGAAGCGCTCCACACTGCCGGCTCCCGGAGGAGCAGGAAAATAATCGCGCTCATTGCGGATGAGCTCGTGCTGACTTTCGGGTAACTGATTCTTTTTTAAGGCATAAAGGCCCGGTCCCGCCATCAGGGCGGCACCCGTGAGCAGGAGCTGGCGCCTTTGCTGGCTGTGTTCCGTCTGCGACTTAGCGGCACTTAGAACCTGCGAAGTAGCCTGAACTGTTGCTGTGGGGGGCGTTTTTTTTGCGCTGGTCGGGGCGTTTTGCCCCCTGGCTTTATTGGTCCCTTTAACCCGGCCCAGCAGCATGGCTGCGTCGTTGCAGACTTCCAGGCAATTGAAACAAGTCACGCAGCGGCTCATGTCCACCGTATGATTTTTTATGCTGATGCACTCGCTTTTACACACCGCCGCACATTTGCCGCAAAGGGTACACTGGTCGGCCTTGAACTGGATCTGCAGCAGTGATTTTTTCGAGAGCAATCCTAAAGCTGTACCTACCGGACACACCACATTACAAAAGAAGCGACCGCGTTTCCAGGCCATGAGGGCAATCATCACAAAAAGTCCCAGGGTCAGTGACAGGGGCAGCCAGTCCACATGGTAAAGGTCGACATGGTGCATGCTGTAATTGCCCGCCGCCTGCAACCAGGTGGCCAGGGTGTTGTTGATGGCCGTGGTGACCGGTTCTACCAGGTAGGAAAAAAAACGGCCGGCTATGCTGTAGGGATCCAGCCAGGCCACGATAAAGCCCAACTGAGCCACCAGGGCGAGCGTCATTACAAGCAAAAAGCTGTAGCGCCATACGCTTTTAGCCTTTTTGTATTTGAAAAAGACCCTTTTGCGACTGAATTTACGGGCCACATAATTGATGGCGTCCTGCAAAATGCCGAGTGGACAAATGGTGGAGCAGTACAGGCGCCCGGTCAACCAGGTCAAGAGCAAAACCACCAAAAATCCACCTGCAGCCACTAAGGACAGCGTTTGGGTAAAATTCAGGAGCGAAGGCACAAATTGCAGCCACAGAATTTTAGCGTAGGTGGCTTCCCCAATGTATTCGTAGATATCGACGAACAAAGCCAGGGTGGCCACAAAGAAGACCAGGGCCAGCAGAACCCGGCCCTTTTTTAAACCAGCATAAAAGCGCATAACGAAGGACGGTTTTGCTTAAACACGAATGCGGTTGATGTTCAACTTATCGAGTTGGGTGGTGCCAAAGCCCATGGCTTCGGCAATGCGTATGTGGGCAATGTCGGCCGGTTTGGCGCCAAACATCAGGGTCGCTGCCGCATCCACCGCCACAATGTCGGTGCCCGCAATCAGCGCCTTCAAATCCACCAGGTCGGCGTCCGACACCCCCCGCGGACCGTTGCGCGTCATCATGCGGTAGCCGTCGATGATGTTGAGGTCGGGCTTACGGAAGTGCAGGAAGTCCGCGATACACTGACTCAAATCGTTGCCGTGGTAAAAGCGGCGGTCCCACACCACGCCCATCAGGTTTTTCATCGACAGCGTAACCGTGGTCGATCCGTGGTGCTTAAGAACCGGCACATTAATAAATACATCGGTCGACAGCAGCAGCTCGTGTACCTTGGCTTTTTTCAGCACCTTGCCATTGGGAATACTTACTTCGCGGTAGTTGCGTTCGTTGTTGCCCGGCACAATGGTGCCGCCATTGGCCTTCACCGCCTCCTCAATTTTACTGTTGCTGTAGCAGCGGTCCCACTGGTCGCAAGTATGGTCAAATACAAAGACTTCTGAGGCACCCGCCTCATAAGCGGCTTTAACAATACGGCCCACCAGTTCGGGATTGGTATTGGCGGCACGTTCGGGACTGGTATCCCAGCCAATGTTTGGCTTCACCAGCACTTTTTGTCCCGCCTTTACAAAGCGGCCCATGCCACCCAGGGCCTCTATGGCCTTGTTGAACATCGTCACCGGGTCGCCACCACGTACCGCCGCCATGTCGGTCGGACCCGTTGCTGCGGGGCGCCCCGCCAGCGCATCAAAACCTCCAATCATGGGCGTAAGTGCGCCCGCCAGGCCCAGCGCGGCACTCTTACCTACAAATTCGCGTCTCTTCATATCCTTTGTATTTTTTGTCAACAGGGGGCCAGGGGGAGGAAGACTGAAAGTCCTTGTACAGCCTGATTCAGGACGTGCATGTCCTTAATAATCTGCACCTTCCTTTAAAAATACAATAAAACTGGAATGGGCGCGAGGGGCCTGACTAATTTGTAGTCGTTATAAATAACGGAGCTGCGTAGCGTGTTTAGGTTCAGGGTGGTAGGACTTGTTTGACCCACAGAAAAGCCCTTGTTAACGCCGTGTTAACAAGGGCCGGTTTTGTGCTGTTGTCCCGATTCTTCTATGGCCGCTTCTGTCTGCAGGTGCTGATCGCTTCTGTCTGCAGCTACAGACCAGTTCTGCCTGCCGACAGTTGCAAATCGGGTGCTTATTCGTAAGTCTTTTCGTTGACCGTTTCACCCGCTTCGTTGCGAATGATCCAGGTGCCCGCTTTGGCTCCGTTCTGGTAGTGCATCTCGTAGCGCTGCACCCCATTTTCATCCCAAATGCTCCATGCGCCATGTTTTTGACCCTTCTCGTAGCCGGCTTCCGCTCTTTTTCGGCCCGCTTCGTCCCAGGTCACCCAGGTGCCGTGCATCAGGTTGCGATCGAAATGCCGCAACTCCTGCTTTTGACCATTTTCAAAGTAAATCGACGTGGTGCCGTGCTTTTCCCCATTGAGCACGGCCATTTCAATATGGATGCTTCCCGATGGATAATACTCGATGTAGGTGCCGGTGTACAGCTCCCCCCGGTGGTTGTAGTACTTGCCGTCTTCACCTTCGGTCAACTGGCCCAGGGCCAGGACCGACCAGCCCAGCAATAAAATAAGTGTTGCAATACTTCTCATGGCTCTTTTACATTAAAGTGTATCAAAAAGCCTCCCGCGAAATCCTGTGTGTCCTTCCTTAAACGTAAAGATAGGTGGGAGGTTCTGCTTTTTCAAAGATATTTTTCTGCTTTGGAGCAGGCCGGCACAAACAAAAACCACCACAGCATAGTTACTGTGGTGGTTGTTATGGTTTTACTGGCTGTACCAATCCCTTTTTAGCGCTTAGCGGGCTGCTTTCAGTTGCAGATTCAGGGCGTGCAGCTCATTGCTGTTGACCTTAATGGCTTTGGTTTCGGCGTTTTCGTACGAAATCAGATTGGCCTTCACCTTGTACTCGCCGGCTTTCAGCTGGTCAAAGGCAAACTGACCCTCAAAATCGGTATAGGTCTTCAGCTCGGTACCTTCAACCTGTACCTCCACACCGGTCAGTGCTTCACCGGTTAACTGATCCACCACCACACCCGAAATGATGTTGTTGGCTACCGGAGCAGCTGCAGGTTCGGCAGGCTGGGTAGCCAGGGCCGAAACAGTCATTACACTTACCATTACCACGCTCAAAAAAATTGCTTTTGCTTTCATCTTGCTTTATTTTAATGTTTTTGTCTTTCTTGTTTTGGGAACCCCCTTTGGGGTTCACTTACGAAGGCAAAAGTAGCGCGGCAATGTTAAGTGATTATTAAGAAGGGGTTATGCTTGCTTTAAGAAAGCATTTCTGCTTCTTATCAAGGCTTTTGCCTGGTAGTACAGTCCCCCTTTGTAAGCGTGCCCCATCACTTTTAGGACAGCGGTTCAATTTTGAAGCCCGCCTGCTTCACCTGCGCCATAATTTCCTCCGCTCCTGCACCGGTCGCGGTTACCGTTAAAATTTTATCGTCGTTGGCGGTGTCCACCTCCCAGTTTTCAATTTGTGAAAGACCATCCAGTCGTGGTTTCACGGCCGCTACACAGCCCCCGCAATTCAGGTTGGTTTTAAAACGAAGGGTTTGCATTTCCTGTTTCATAGTGTTTGATTTTAAAGGTTGTTGCTTCTTACTTGTTGTTTTTTGCCATTTGAGGCGGAGACTGTTGCTCACCACACTCACACTGCTCATAGCCATAGCCGCACCGGCCAACATCGGATTCAGCATAAAGCCGGTAAAAGGATAGAGAATGCCGGCCGCAATGGGAATGCCGATGAGGTTGTAAATAAAGGCCCAGAACAGGTTTTGGCGAATGGTGCGGACCGTCTGTCGCGACAGCCGCAGAGCCAGGGGTATTTTGCTGAGGTCGGACCCGATGATGGTCATCTTGGCCACTTCCATGGCGATGTCGCTGCCGCGGCCCATCGCAATACTCACATCGGCCGTGGCCAGCGCCGTACTGTCGTTGATGCCGTCGCCCACCATGGCCACCACCTCCCCTTCTTTTTGTAATTGGGCCACAAAATCGGCTTTTTGTTGGGGGAGGACTTCCGCCTTAAAGTGTTCAATCCCCGCTTCCTTTGCCACGGCTGCCGCCGTTGCGGCGTTGTCGCCCGTAAGCATGTACAGGGCAATGCCTGCCTCATGCAATTCCGCAATGGCCTGTCGCGAAGTCTCCTTGATTTGGTCGGCAATGGCCAGCACCGCCAGGGCCTCGTGGCCCCTGGCGAACCAGATGACGGTCCTCGCCTTGCGGGTCCAGACTTCCGCCTGCTGTTCCAGGGTCTCGTCCAGTGCCACCCCTTCTTCCTCCAAGAGCCGTCGGTTGCCCACCAGGTAAGTCGCCCCGCCATAAGTGGCCCGCAATCCCTTCCCGGTAATGCTGTCGAACTGCTCCAGTCGCAGCGCTTCCCCGTTTTGGAGGTGGTCCACCACCGCCTCGGCCAGGGGGTGTTCCGACTGCTTTTCCATCGCCAGCAAAACGCCGGCCTCCTGTTCTGCACCCGGGGCCCAGCGGATGTCGCTGACCCGCGGTTGGCCCTCGGTAATGGTGCCCGTCTTGTCCAGCACCACCGCCGTAATGCGCCGGGCGCGCTCCAGACTCTCCGCATCCTTAATCAGGATGCCGTTCTCTGCCGCCTTGCCCACGCCCACCATTATGGCCGTCGGCGTAGCCAGTCCCAGGGCACAGGGACAGGCAATCACCAGTACCGTAACCATGGCCAGCAGGCCCTGCACCACCCCGTTGCTGCCGCCCCACAGGAGCCAGGCCCCGAAGGTAAGGACGGCAATGCCCAGTACTACGGGGACAAAAACCGCAGCAATTTTATCGACCAGCTTTTGTACCGGTGCCTTGCTGCCCTGGGCATCGCGCACCGTTTGTATGATTTGGGCCAGCAGCGTGGCGCCACCTACCTTTTCGGCCTCGAAGCGGAAGCTGCCCCTCTGATTGATGGTGCCCGCAAAGACCCGCTCGCCCACTTGTTTCAGCACCGGCACCGGCTCCCCGCTCAGCATACTTTCATCCACGTACGAGCTCCCGTCCAGCACCCTGCCGTCCACCGCAATTTTTTCGCCGGGTCGCACCACAATGCGCTGCCCCACTTCCACCCGGGAGAGCGGAATCCGCTGTGTTTCGCCCTCCGCCGTTTCCACGTTTACCCACTTGGGCTGCAGTCCCATCAGTTTTTTAATGGCCGAGGAAGTACTGCCCTTGGCCCTTTCTTCGAGCCACTTGCCCAGCAGAATAAAGGCAATGATGACCGCCGCCGCCTCAAAATACACATGCGCTTCCAGCCCCCTGGCCTCCCAGAAGTCGGACCACAGCATATTAAAAACGCTGAACAAATAGGCAATGCCCGTACTCAGCGCCACCAAAGTATCCATATTGGCCGAGCGGTGTTGCAATTGTCGCCAGGCATTGACAAAGAAGTCGCGCCCCAGCCACAGCACCACCGGGGTTGAAAACAGCCACATCAGGAGATTGGCGTAGGGCATGTTCATGAAAAACATGCCGATGACCACTACCGGTGCCGACAGCACCAGGGCCCAGAGGGTTTTGCTGCGCAGCATTTTAAGGTGCTGCTGCTCCCGCGCCTCCAGCTGTTCCTGCTGGTCGTCGCTCTCCTCAATCAGCAAGTCGTAGCCCGCCGCCTGCACCGCCTTTTGCAAGTCCTCCGCCCCAATTTGCTCCGACTCGTACTCCACCGTAAGCAAACCACTGGCAAAATTGACCGTAGCCATGCGTACGCCCGCCTGCTTCTTTACCGTGCTTTCGGCACTTGCAGCGCACGAAGCACAGCTCATATTTAATACCGGAAAAGATTTTTTAGTTGCCATAGTTCCTTTGCTTTATGTACCCTGCAAAGTTGGCCCTAAAAGTCGGCAAAAGTCTTACACTATTATTGAAAAACTTTGTAAGTTTTATACCTGATCCAGCCCTTTGCGCCGGTCGCGCCCCAGCTGCTTAAAATGGCTCGGGGTGAGTCCCGTTACCTTTTTAAACTGGTTGCTCAGGTAGGCCACGCTCGAGTAGTTCAGGCGCAAGGCAATCTCACTCAGCGACAATTCGTCGTACACCAGCATTTCCTTAACCTTCTCAATGCGCTGTGCAATGAAGTATTTTTCGATGGTGCTGCCCTCCACCTTCGAAAAGAGGGCCGAGAGGTAGGCATAGTCGTGCTGCAAGTTGGCACTCAGGTAATCCGACAGGTTGGTTTTGGCGTCCATCCCCTGGTGGTGCACCAGGTGGATGATGGCCACCTTTATTTCTTCGATGAGGCGACTTTTGCGGTCGTCGATCAGTTCAAAACCAAGCGGGAGCAGCGCCGCCTTTAGGGCTTCGCGCTGCTCCCCTTGTAAAGTTTCTTTCAGTTTTACCTCTCCCAGTTTGATGTCCGCCACCTGTAAATGCAGTGCATCCATCTGCTGTTGCACCACCATAATGCAGCGCTGGCACACCATATTTTTAATGTAGAGGGTAGTCATCATCTAATAAACGAAAGGCAGGGCCCAATTGTTTATTTACAAGACCGGCTCAAGCGTATAACCCGCTTTTTTAAGCAGTTCGAGGAGTCCCTCTGCACCCGGCAAATGTCCGGCGCCCACAGCTACCAGGCAGCTTCCTTCCTGCATCAGGGCTGGCAATGCTTCGGCCCAGTTGCGGTTGCGTTGCAGCAGAAAAGTCTCTTCATACTGGCGTACCATTTCATTGTCGTTCATGAGTTTGGCCAGGGCTTGCAGGTCCTCCGCAAAATAGGCTTTTTTCAAAGCCTCAAATTCCTCAAAGCCTTCCTCGCCCAGGGAGCGCAGCATTTCATCGATCTGTAACGCGTTGGGTATCTCATCGAAGATCGACATTTGAAAGGTGGCTGTCTCCAGACTTTGAATCGGCTTCTCGCCATCCGTGGCCTGTTGTGCCAGGATGCCGTCTACCGATATCTTGGCCTCACAGGGCAACATCACAGCCATAGTCAGCATAGAAGAAAGCACCATGGGTTTCATAATGCCCATTTGATCGAGACCCGCTCCAAAATGCACCTTCAAGGTGCTGTCGATGAAGGCATAATCTTCCGCAGTCAGTCCCTTGTAAACGTTCTCCATACCCGGATTCATCATCAAAGGCTGCATTTCCGCCATTACCGCCGGGTCCATAGGATTCAGCTCCAGCACCAGGGTCTGACTTTCTGCGAGGGCCGATTGCAGTTTCTCCGGCATTTGAAAGTCCTGGGCACAAAGCATGTGCATGGTGCCGTAAATGTAGGATGGACTATTCAAATCTTTACCGCTCACCTTCCACAGCAGCGATTGTTCCTGTGCCTGGGTCAGCACCGGCAGCAGGAGGATCAGTACAGCCAGCAGGCTGGTTCTTAGGTTTTTCATAACGTTGTTTTTGGGTGAATTAAATTGATAATTAAGGTTGAAGCGCTAAAAATAGAAAAAATCCGGCCCTTAAAAAAGAACCGGATTTTTTATTTATCCTAATGCTGTGTGGGTTGTACTGGATTCGAACCAGTGACCCCTACCCTGTCAAGGTAATGCTCTAAACCAACTGAGCTAACAACCCCTAATTGTTTTGCAAAAATAGGGGTTTTTTCAGAACGGCAAAGCAGCAAGCCTAAATTTAAATCCTTCCGTGCTTACTTATTTTTCAGCAGGTCGCGGATTTCGGCCAGTAAAACTTCCTCTTTGGAGGGAGCCGGCGGGGCAGCAGGTGCTGTCGCCTCTTTCTTTTTGGCGGCATTCATCGCCTTAACCACCATAAAAATGGCAAAGGCAATAATTATAAAGTCGATGAGCACCTGAATAAAGTTGCCGTAGTTGATGGTGACTGCCGCGGTCTCGCCCACTGCCTCCTTCAAAACAACCTGCAGTTCGCTGAAATTGACCCCGCCCACCAGCAGACCGATGGGAGGCATAATGATATCGTTGACTACCGAGGTCACAATTTTACCAAAGGCGGCGCCAATGACAATACCTACGGCCATGTCCACCACATTGCCTTTCATGGCAAAGGCCTTGAATTCTTTGAGCATTCCCATAGTCCTAATTTTAAGGTTAATACGGAATGAAATGTACGGCGATATTTTGATAAGAAGCAAAAATATTTTAGTCGCCCACTGTTTTTTTAGGGGCCTTAGCCGAGGGATCCATGTATTGCAGAAAGTGCTTGTCGCCAAAGCTCTTAATGGCGTAGGCAAAGAAAACACCCGACAGAATGTCGATGGTGTAATGGCCTCTGGACAAAAAGAGGGCAATCATAATCATGCTCACCGAGAACAAAAGCAGTTGGCGGTAGGGTCTGGCCCTCACCAGCAGATAGTACAGGAAGGCCACGCCGGTATGGCCCGAAGGATATACACCCAGCTCAATTTCGGTAAAACCATTAAAGGGCCCGTCGGTCCCGTCAAAGCCCATGGGGTTGCCAAAGGGGGTGAGCACAATAAAGAAACCGCGAACCAATTGAAATAGGCCGGTAAGCAGCAAAAAGTAGGGAACACGGCTGTAGTAGCCTTTGTGAAGGACAAAAACCACCAAAAGAAAAAGCGAGACCAGTGAGAAAATGTCGTAGATGTAGTCGATGTCCCACAGGGGAATGTTGTCGAGCACCAAGTCGGACAACACCGGGAGTGATTGTCCGCTCTCTACATAGTTCAGCAAGTATTTTTGCGAGTAAAAGTTGAGCTCGATACCAAGCACCAGAACTACTGCGCCTAAGTAAAAATACTTGTTTTTCAGCAGCTTCAGCAGCTCTCCGGCTATTTCCATCAGCTTATTCATAAATTCCATAGCTGTAAACGATTTCTTTTTTGGTGACCTCTTTTCCGGTCAACATTCGGTAAAGATGAATTCGAATGTATTTGGTCATAAAACGCAATCCCCCTTCGGATTTGGCTCTGCGGTCGGAGGTGAAAAAATAGGGGGAGAGTATGCCGAACTTCAATCCATGCTTCCTTCGCGCCTTTTTTAGGTAATTGCAATCTTCACAGATGCCCAAAGTCTCGTCGAAGCCTCCAACCAGTTCATGCGTTCTTTTATTGGAAATAAAGCAGGCGCCGTAAGCGGCCGAGTACAGTGGCTTAAGTCCGTACATAAAGGCATTGAGGAAATAAGCACCTAGGTTCGAGACAAAATCGCCTTCCAAAATTCGGATGGGACAGGTGGCCAAATCGAGTTGGCGTTTTTCCATCTCGGCGGTTACGGTGGCAATAAAATGAGGAAGAATGGTGGTGTCGGCATCAAAAAACAGCAGGCGGTCGTAGCGGGCCGCGGCAGCGCCCTGATTTCTGCCGTGTGCAGGCCCCATGGTTTCGTTCAGCTTAACATAGCTGAATTCAGCAAAGTTGGCCGCAAAACCTTTGGCCACCTTTTCCGTTTGGTCGTTGCTGTTGCTGTCTACAACAATTACTTCAAAGTTCTGGAGCGTTTGCGCTTTTAATCCTTTGAGTATGTTCGAAATGTATTTCTCCTCGTTGTAGGCAATGATGATAACGCTGATACGGACCCCCACGTCTGTTGGTGTTAGGTAAATGCTGTTTTAATTTGTCGCTTGCAAATATATTTATCCCAGCGAAAAAAACAGCATTACGGCAGCCCAAATGTGTTTGTTGTTTATTCCTTGCTGGCCTCAAACTGGTCGATGATGGCTCTGGCTTTTTCGTAATCCCTACTGTTGATCACAATTTTCACCGCCCCTGCACCACCTCCGGCAACGTACCAGGGTGCAATGCTTCCCATCAGTTCGTCCTTGATAAAAGTGTCTATTTCGGCATCCTGCAAAAGGCTGTTCACCATTTGTGCTTCCAGGGGCGAGGAGGAATATACTTCAATGAGCTCGTCGTCGTTTCGTTCTTTAGTCATGGTGGGTTTCGTTTTAAGTCAGGACTTAAGATACCGTTTTTCTTTATTTGGTGCAATCAAAAACCTATTTTTACGCCTCCCTTTGATTCTGGTATCCACATTCCTTTGTTTTGATCGTACTGATATTCTATCCCCACACTTATATTTGAGTTGGAATTGAGGGGGGCCGAAATCGAACTTCCTGCTTTGGTTTGCAGAAAAAGAGGATTTGAAAAGAGAAGGGTAGCAGAGTTCAGAGGAAGGACATGTTGGCCCCAGACATTTAAGTGTAATCGCTTAAAAAGGTTGTAACGGATACTGGAATTGAATCCCAGAAGATCTTGTCTGTATTGCGGAAATGTATAGCTGAACTGTCTGTGAAAGCTTGTTCCGGCGGACAAATAGAGTCGGGCAGAGGGCGCCCAGCGCAAGGCCGTACTCAAGGAGGTGTATTCTCCCATGCCCATATGGATTATTCGTTCTGTGCTCCCAATAAAATTCAGCGATTGCGAAAGAGGGATGGGCTGTGACCGGGAATACGCGCCAAGAGTGGAATAGGTGGTGGTAATTCCTGGAAGTGAAAAGGGAAAGACAAGCGCGTTGAATTTAAGGCTGTCAGCCAGCAGGCTGTTTAGCATGAGAGGAGGGGGGCTAATGATGGCCTCAAGCGCAGGTGTCACGTGCCTGTCCGGTGCTACATAAATATCGGTCTGCGTGCTGCTATCGGTTGTTTGTCCCAGGGCAGAGTTAAAGTACACAAGGGTCACCACGATCAAAAATGCTGTTTGAAGTTTCATGATAGATTTTTGGGTCCCAGGTCTTTAAACAAAAATAGGGCCAACTCATCAAAGGTGTGCTGTTTTTTTGTAAAAGAATAGTGTTGTGTGCAGTGAAAAATTCCGTGTTTATGTGTTTTCATACCCAAAGTAAAAAGACCGGCAAGCAGCTCGAAAGGCGGTTCGATGCGTACTTCCTGTCTTCAGAATGGTATACCCCGGGGGTGAAAAAGAATGGCTCAGGGGAGGTGAACTGGTGCTGCAGAACGACCTGCTGCAAGCCGTCCGCCATCATTGATTTGTCAGGCGTAAATAATTGCTTTCCTGAATTTTATAGTCGGTCAGGGCATCGGTCAGGTTGCCCGCTGCCTTTTGCCACTGGGCATTGGCTTCCAGCAGGTCGATGGTCGTCTCCATGCCCAGCTCGTAATGGTCCTTGCTCACCCGCCTGTTTTCCTCGGCCTGTTGCAGCGCCTCCCGGGCCATTTCCACACGACTTGCCGCATCGGCCAGATATAAACGGGCCTGTTCGTTCTCGAGCTGTAAGAGCTTTTGCGCCTGCAAAAGCTCCTGCTCCCGAATGTTGTACTCGGCCCTGGCCGCAGCCATTTTGCCCTTTCCTTCCCCAAAGGTGGTCAGCGGAATCTTAAGCGTTGCCATAATGCTGAGACCGTGACTCGAAAAATTGTCGGCATCCTGCCTGTCCACCATCAACCACGAATAGCCCACCGCCACGCCCGCCTGGGGCAGGTAGGCCCCGCGCACCAGTTTTATGTTTTCGCGGGCCAGCTCTGCCTTATTTTCCAGCAGCTGGTATTCCCTTCTTTCCGTGGCTATAGCCGAAGGCCGGGTCGTCCTGTCCTGATTTTCGATGTGCAGACTGTCCTCCACCCGCAGGGGGGTATGCAAATCCAGGCCCATGAGCCGACACAGCGACATCCCCGCCAGCTTCAAGCCCGTTTCTGCCCTTTGCACCTGCAAAGCGGCATCGTTGTACTTCACCTGCACCTTCAGCACCTCATTCCGGTTTACCATGCCCGTCTCGTAGCTGTCGCCCACCGTCTTCACCAGTTCGCCGAGTAAGGCTTTGTACTTCCTGGCCGTATGCAATTTGCTCTGCACCGCCAGATAGGTGTAATAGGCGCGGTCCGTCTCAAAAAGCAGGCGACTCCTTTCCTGGTCCCTGTTCGTCAGGGCCATTTTTTCGCCCAGCTTCGCCATTTTATTGGCGGCAGCAATGCGTCCGCCGCTGTAGAGGGGCTGCTCGGCCGAGATGCCCGCCAGGGCACCGCCGCGGAGTGTGATGTCCAGCGGGAGATAGGCATAGGATTGGAACAGGGGCGTGCCGTCGGGACCCGGTACCGGGTTGCCGGTGGGGTCGAGCACCAGATTGGGAACGAGCTCTCCCGTTGCGGGGTCAAAGACCTGCGTGGGCAAATAGAGCTCTTCCTGCAACTCGTTTTTGTTGTACAAAGCATAGCCCGATGCCGAAATATTGGGCAGTCGTGCCGAGCGTGCAGCCATTTTTTCACCCTCGGCCTTGTGGAGGGTCTCGTCGGCTATTTTTATGCTTTCATTGTTTTCCAGCGCCAGTCTCCGGCTCAGCTCCAGCGTCACCTGCAGCGTGTCCTCCCGGGCCTGCAACGTGTCCTCCCGGTCCCGAAGCCCATCCTCCTGGGCCTGCAGCGCCCCGCTTAGTCCCCAAAACAACAACCATCCAAATATTATCTTGCAGTACATAAAGTCTCTTTTTTGCCGTTTAGTGAATGCGTATGCCATAGAAAACGGAATACAGAATGGGAATAAAAACCAAGGTAATGAGCGTTCCCACAATCAGTCCCCCAATAATGGCCACCGCCATGGAACCGTACATAGGATCCGTTATCAGAGGCAGCATACCCAAAATGGTGGTCAACGAAGCCATAATGACCGGGCGCACCCTCAGAATAGTAGCCGTCAGCAAGCCCTCGTAACGCGTGGTACAGTCCCCCAGCTGAATTTGTATCTCATCGAGCAGCACAATCGCATTTTTTATCAGCATGCCGGCCAGACCCAGCACCCCGATAATGGCGACAAAGGAGAAGGGCTGCCCGGTCAGCAACAGACCCGGAACAATGCCGATGATCGACATGGGCAGACAAAGGAGTACGATCAAGGGGCGGCGGTAATCGTTGAACAGCAGGAGCAGCACCAGCACAATGATGCCAAAGGCCAGGGGAATGTAACTTAAAATGCCTTTCAGGGCATCGTCCTTCAGTTCCGAGGCGCCCACCCATTTGAATTCATAGCCCGCAGGCAGCGGAATGGCCCGCACCGCTTTGTCGAGGTCGGCCTGCAGCTCTTCTGCGCTGAAGCCATCTTTGGGTTCGCATTGGGCCTGAATGGCCCGCTTTCCGTCCAGGCGACGCACCAGGGGCTCTTCCCAGCTCAGCTCCAGGTCGCGGGTAACCGCGCTCAGCGGAACGGTGGTCAGGACTTCATCCACCATTTCTTCCACGGTGGTTGCACCCGCCGCCAGTTCGTAGAGGACCGACTGGTCGCTCACCTTTGTGAGATTCGGCAGGGTACCCCAAACCGGAACATCGTTCAGATCGTCAAAAGGCACTCCGTTTTTATCGCGGACCTGCAGCTTCACCGCCAGGGGGGTCTCCCCATCGTAGATGGTCGTCAGTGGAATGCCGTCGGTAGCTGCCAAAAGCGAAGTGCTGAGGTCGCCACGGCTCAGCCAGGAGCGGTTGGCAGCCAGCGGGTGGTAGGCGGCACTAACGACTTTGGTCTTTGCCTCCCAATCGTTACAAACGGTATGGGCATCCGTTTGCGGATGAGCCAGCATCAGCTCTTCAGCCTGCCGGCTCAAGTGTTTCAGCACCGCCGGATCGGGCCCCGTAAATTGCGCTTCCACACTGTGGGTAGAAGCCACCGACAAATTGTATTTGCGAATGCGGCTGACGATTTCGGGATAAGTCGCCCTGAGGTAGGCACTGAACTTCGGCTTCATCTCCACCATGGTGGCATAGTCCTCAAAGTTCACAATCAACTCCCCATAATTGTCCGCATTCTCCGTGGCCATGCCCCTGACCAGACTGTAGCGCAGGGGTGTTTGGCCATGACTGCTCACCACCATTTTCACCTCCTCATGGCTGTTGAAGTGCGTCGTAATTTCTTTCAATACCTCGTTGACCCGGTCGGGTGAGGTCTCCCTGGGGAAGGCCAGTTCGATGTAAAACTGCTTGTAATTAAAGTCGGGGAAGAAAGTCTTGTTGACCCATTTAAAAGCGAAACCCACCCCCAGCAGCAAAATAAAAAACAGACCTATGGTCAGTCGCCGATGGTGCATACCCAGTCGCAAGGTAGCCCGCAGCAGGCGGTAGATCGGCTTGTCAAAAGCATCCTCATCCGCTTTTTGCGACTTCTTCTTTTTGTGCAGAAACAAGGCCGAAAACAAAGGCACCTGCGTCAGGGCCAGCAGCCAGCTGAGGAACAGCGAAATGGCCAGAACCAAAAACAAGTCGTGCACATAAGTGCCCGCCGTGTCCTGCGACAAAAAGGCAGGCAAAAAGGCCACAATCGCAATGATGGTGGCGCCCAGGAGGGGTTTGGCCGTCTTCACCGCCGGCTGCGTGAAAATCCTTTTGCTGCGCCGGCCCTTTTGCTGCGCCAATAAAATCCCGTCGAGCACCACAATGGCATTGTCCACCAGCATACCCATGGCCACAATAAAGGCCCCCAGAGAAATGCGCTGCAGCGTGCCCCCCAGCATCTGCAACAGCGGGAAAGTCGCCAGGATGGTAATAAGCAATCCCGCCCCAATGATTAAGCCACCCCGCACCCCCATGGTAAACATCAGCACCACAATAACAATCAGTACCGAAAGCAAAAGGTTCAGCAAGAAACCATTGATGGCCTCATCCACCTGTTCGGGCTGAAAGAAAACCTTTTGGAAATCGATGCCGGCCGGAATCTGCCGACGCAGTTCCGCCATCTTTTCTTCCACCCTTTCGCCCACTTCCAGAATATTTTCGCCGTGTTCCATAGAAATGCCAATGGCCAGCGCCTTTTGGTTGTCCACAAACAGCGTATTGCGCAAAGGCGCTTCATAGCCCCTTTCGATGGAAGCAATGTCGCCCAGCTTAAACGACTCGCCCGTTAAGGAAGTCAGGAGGATTTGACGCAAATCCTCCTCGCTGGTCGCCTGCTGATCTACCCGAATCCGCAGCTGCTCATCGCCACTCCGGAAGTTGCCCGAGTAGGTCTGGGCACTTTGTTGATTAATCGCATTTAAAATTTGAACCGGCAAAACACCGAGGCGACTCATCTTGTCGCCGGTGATGCCGATGGTAATCTGGGGCTTTTGCCTGCCGTAGACCGCCACCCGTTTCACGCCTTCCACCTCCAAAAGGTTGTAGCGCAGGTAGTCGGCATACGCATTCATGTCCTGATAAGAGAAGCCCTCGTCGGCCGTCATCCCATAAAACATGCCGTACACATCGTTGAAATCGTCGATCACGATCGGCGTCTGGGTACCCGCAGGCAGTCTGGGTACCGCCAGCTCCAGCTTACGCCGCAAAAATTCCCAGCGCTGTTGCACCTCTTTTTGGGGAACCGTCATTTCCAGCGTAACCGCAATCACCGAGACATTCGCTTCAGAGCGGGATTCCACCTTGCGGATGTCCGAAAGGGCAGCCAGTTCATCTTCGAGCACCTTCGTGACCTTCAACTCTACCTCGTGCGCCGAGGCGCCCGGGTACACCGTAATCACATTGGCCGCAATGATCTCAATTTCCGGGTCCTCCAGCTTACTCAGCTTCAGGTAAGAAAATATCCCACCCACAAAAACAGCCAAAAGCAGGAAGTAAACAATCCGGGTGTGCTTAAAAACCGCTTCAGATAAATGCATCGTTCCGCTTATAAAATATTGCCAATATTGGATTCGCTGCGCGGCGGCACCACGCGGACTTGCTCCCCTTCTGAAAGCAGGTTCAGACCTCCGGTAACCACCTCCTCACCGGCCTGCAGGCCGCTGCTGATCCTGGCCCGACCCCGATGTACCAGATTTTCTACCTCCACCTGCCTGGCCGTCACCACCGAATCGCGCAGCACCCAAACAAAGCTGCCCCCGTCCCGTTCGAACAGTGCCTGGGCAGGGATGCCCACCAGCGGACGGTCCGAGGTATTCACAAAAACCTTTACCGACAGATTCATTCCGGGCGCCAGCTGTGCGGCCGCCTCCCCCTCGCAGGCCAGGTACAGCGTGTACAATCCGCTGCTGTTCGCCGTCTTTGCATCGGCATAGAGCTCCAGCGAGAAAGTCTCCCCCGGCACATCTTCCTGTCTGCCCTCAATTTTCGTGATCTTAGCCCGTTGCAGGTAGAGCGCCGCCGGCACCATAATCTCCACCTTAAAGCGCTCACCCGCCATCAGTGAGGCCACCGGCATGCCGCGGTCCACCAGCTCCCCATTGTCGTAGTTCACCCTGGTCACATAACCCGAAAAAGGCGCGCGCAGTTGCGTATCCTTCAATTGATCCTGCACATTCTTCAGTCTCGCCTCCGCCTGTTCCTTGCCCGCCTTCATCTTTTCATAATCGTTGGCGGCCACACTTTGGCGTTCGTGCAACTCCTTAATGCGCTGGTATTCCGATTGCAATTGCTGCACCTGCGTTTCCACCGCCCGCAGTTGCAGTTCGTAGTCGCGCGGATCCATCTCCGCAATCAAGTCGCCTTTAGACACAAAATCGCCCTCCTTCACATGGTATTTTAAGATGGGACCGGCCACACGAAAAGCCAGCTTGACTTCCTGCTCCGCCTCCAGAATGCCCGGAAACTGCAGTTCCTGAATCGTGGGAAGGTGTTCGGCCCGGGCCGTTTTCACCATCTTTATATAGTCCCCTTGCGGGTCGGTCCGGCCCCTGCCACAGCCTGCCAGTAGCACAATGGCTGTAAGGAGAAAACCCAAAGGGAGCCGCTTTGCCACTCCCAAGCTTTTAAAGTCCATAGTATCCATGCTTAAAAGGTTCTTACTTATGCCCATACCGAGGTCTTCGAACTTTTGGAAAGTCATATGTAAAAGTAAGAATAAAATTAGTGTCTCTGTCATTAATCTGGACTTAAAAAACAGGGGGCTAAGACACTTGTGAAAAGGTGAATTGCATAGGCTTTAGAATGATTTTTTTGTATTTTTGAAAAATGGAACAACCAGTATTCGATATAAATGCACGGTATGATGATTACAAAATGAGCTTTCAGAAAAAATGCACACCTGAATATACCGCCCTCTGGGTCGAAAACATAAAAAACAATCGGCAATGGATAAAAGCATTGATAAAATAGTCAGACAGTATATCTCAACTGTGTCAACACAAACCCCTGGATTTATTACTGCCTACTTATTTGGATCCTTCGCTAAAAACTTACAGCAGCCAGATAGTGACATAGATATTGCGCTGGTAATTAGCGATTTGAAAGATTCAGAGAAGTTTGACACCCAAGTTCAATTGATGCTTCTGGCCTCACAGTTTGATTCAAGGATTGAGCCGCATCCACTATCTTTACAAGACCTGATATCAGATAATCCCTTTGTACTTGAAATTAAAAAAACGGGCATTGAAATAAGCACCCGCTAAAGCACCATTGGCTCATATCCAGGTCCTCTGTTATAAGGAGCCTCAACACACCTTGCGGCTGCTTGTATTGGCTTTGCAATTTTGGCCTGCAGCAGCTTAATAAGTCCAATATGTCCGGTTCGGTCAATTCTTCCGCCAATTCCTCAATTGGAGCAAGCATCCTGTTAATATCTCCTATTTTTGGCTGATGGTGTAATAGATCAACAATTGTCAATGCAGGACTGGAAATATTGAAATATCCTGCATCTGATTTTCTTTGCTATATATTCTTATCAGGCCAGGTACTTGCTGTGAGAAACTTAATGTCGATCGCGTTTTTTGATTCATGCATAGTAAATATTCTATAAGAGTATCATTTTATGCTACCATTCTCAAATAAGTACTATGATTTCTCTTTGATTCTGATTACTCTGCACACCCTTATGGTCAAAGATAGAGGGCTCAAGAGATATCAAACAGTCAAATTGTTATGATAAACCTATTGTAGCCTAACACAAACAAAAACAAACACCTACAAAAAACCACTTCACAAAATAGCAACAAATGGAAAACATTCCTTAATTTTGAGCACCTTAATGTTTAACCCAAATTACAGCTAT
>NZ_MWUJ01000023.1 GCF_002210225.1 Geofilum rhodophaeum
CGGTGTGCCCCCGTCAGGGGCACGGATAAAAAAGCGGACTGAAGTCCGCAGCGATGAGGCACCCGTGCCTCATCGCATCAACTGGTCATAGAGATTTCCTTCTTTGACGCCCCACAGGCTCGGGGCACAGGTGCCCCAAGCCCGCGGACTTCAGTCCGCTTACCTACCCGCGCCCACCGGGCGCTCCACTTCTGCCCTAATCATAGCCCAGGACTTCAGTCCTGGGTGGCCTTGTGCGTCAGCCAGAGATAAAGACGTCGCCCAGGACTTCAGTCCTGGGTGGCCTGTGTGCCAGCCGAAACCCCCAGCACACGCTCCGTAGCCCCCGTCATTCTGCCGACATAGGCACTGGCCGCAGCGCCAGCTGCAGCCAGCCGGGCAGCATCACCGTCCCACAAACCTGCCATCACCTGCTCAAAATCCGCCTGCCCCGCAATGGCAAAGGCAGCGCCCTCCTCCAGCAAATCCATCGCCTCCTTAAATTTCTTGTGGTGGGGACCAAAAATCACGGGCATCCCGTAAGTAGCGGCCTCCAGCGTGTTGTGAATCCCCTTGCCAAAGCCGCCCCCAATGTAGGCCACACTGCCGTAGCGGTAGAGCGACGACAGCAAGCCAATGGTGTCGATCACCAGTACACGTGCCTCCGCCGATACCGCGCCCTTCAGTTGCGAGAAACGGGCTGCGCCCCCTTTAAAGCGCGCAACCAGCTCCTGCACATGCGCCTCGTGCACCTCATGCGGCGCCACTATTATTTTCACATCCGATGGCGCCTGCTCCAACCACTTGGCCAAAATCGCCTCATCGGGCGGCCAGGTACTGCCGGCCACCAGGACGCGCTGACCCTTTGCAAAGTCGGCAATCACCGGCACCTCACGCGCCTGCTCCACCAAAGCCTTTACCCGGTCGAAGCGCGTATCGCCCGCCACCTCGCAGTGCGCCACCCCAATGCTGCGCAGTAGGCTGGCCGAGCGCTCGTCCTGCACAAAAAAACGGGTAACCAGCGGCAGCAACTTCCGGAACCAGCCCCCATACCATCTGAAGAAGATCTGCTCCTCCCTGAAAATGGCCGAGACCAGATAAAGCGGAATATTGCGCCGCTTCAAAGCCTTAAAATAGTGGAACCAGTATTCGTACTTAATGAAATAAACCTCAGAAGGCCGCACCTTATCTATAAAACGACGCGCATTCGCAGCCGTGTCGGCCGGCAGATAGAGCACCAAATCGGCCAGCTCATAATTCTTGCGCACCTCGTAACCCGAAGGAGAGAAGAAAGTCAGCACCACCTTATGGTCGGGCCGCTGCTTGCGCAGCGCCTCTATCAGCGGCCGCCCCTGCTCAAACTCCCCCAGCGAAGCACAGTGCACCCAGGCCACCTTGTCGTCCCCCCAAAAAGCGGCCAAATCGCCCCACACCCTGCGTCGCCCCTGCAGCAGCAAGGCGGCACGGTGATTAAAAGGTGCTGCCAGTCGCAACACCCAGCCATACAATAAAATACCCAAATTATAAACCAGACACATAAGCTTTTACTTTTCAAATGCTCAACAAGTGGCCTCAAAAATACAACAAGGGGGACGACTCCCTCACATTTTTGGACCAAAAAAGCAGAAAGCCCCTAAAAACTTTTACTTTTGCATCTTGTACCTGGGGTTTTTAAAGGACCGGGGCCGACATTACACTTTTTTGAGCAGAACATGAGCAACGAAGCAGCAAAACCTTCCGTGGAAGAAGTCAAGACAAATTTTATTTACCAGGAAATAGACAAGGATCTGGCCCAGGGTAAGAACGGCGGTAAGATACTCACCCGTTTTCCACCCGAGCCCAACGGCTACCTGCACATTGGTCACGCCAAGTCCATCTGTCTCAACTTTGGCATTGCCAAACATTACAAGGCCGCCTGTAACCTGCGTTTCGACGACACCAATCCCACCAAGGAGGAGGTCGAGTACGTCGACTCCATTCAGGAAGACATCCGCTGGCTGGGCTTTGAGTGGGAAGGGGAACCCAGGTACGCCTCCGACTACTTTGAGCAACTCTACCAGTGGGCCGTATTGCTCATCAAAAAAGGCAAGGCCTACGTCTGCGAACTCAACGCCGAGCAAATAGCCGCCCAAAAGGGTACACCCACCACCCCCGGTCAGGACAGTCCCTTCCGCAACCGCTCGGTGGAAGAGAACCTCGACCTTTTTGAGCGCATGCGCAAAGGGGAGTTTAAGGACGGTGAAAAAATACTGCGGGCCAAAATCGACATGGCCTCGCCCAACATGCACATGCGCGATCCCATCATGTACCGCATCATCCACCGCCACCATCACCGGACCGGCGACCAGTGGTGCATTTATCCCATGTACGATTTTACGCACGGTCAGAGCGACTTTATAGAAGGCATCACCCATTCGATTTGCACCCTCGAATTTGAGGTGCACCGCCCCCTTTACAACTGGTTCCTCGACCAGATTCTGGATGGCGAAGACGCCCCTGCAGTACGGCCCCGACAGATCGAATTTGCCCGTCTCAACCTCAACTACACCGTAATGAGCAAGCGCAAGCTGCTCGAGCTGGTACAGAAGGGCATTGTTTCGGGCTGGGACGACCCCCGTATGCCCACCATTTCGGGACTGCGGCGCAGGGGCTACACCCCCGAAAGCATTCGCATGTTTGCCGACCGCGTGGGTGTGGCGCGGCGCGACAATGTGATCGACCTTGCCCTGCTGGAGTACTGTGTGCGCGAGGACCTCAACAAGCGGGCCATGCGCGTTAACGCCGTACTCGACCCCGTGAAAGTCGTCATTACCAACTATCCCGAGGGACAGGTGGAGATGATGGAAACCGTGAATAACCCCGAGGACGAAACGATGGGTACCCGTGAGCTGCCCTTCAGTCGCGAGATTTACATCGAGCGCGACGACTTCATGGAAGAACCTCCCAAGAAGTATTTCCGCCTGGGCCCCGGTCGCGAAGTCCGCCTAAAAAGCGCCTACATCATTAAGTGTGAGGATTATAAAAAAGATGCCGACGGTCGCGTCAGCGAAATTCATTGCAGCTACTACCCCGATTCCCGCAGCGGGGCAGACACCTCGGGCATTAAGGTAAAAGGCACCCTGCACTGGGTATCGGCAGCCCACGCAGTAGATGCCGAAATCCGCTTGTACGACCGCCTGTTTATGGACGAGGCGCCCGATGCGCATAAGGACAAGGATTTTAAGGACTTCCTGAATCCCGAATCGCTCAGCACCCTCAAGGGCTGCAAGCTCGAACCCTTTTTGGCCGGGGTAAAGCCGCTCGACCACTTCCAGTTTCAGCGTCTGGGCTACTTCTCGGCCGACAAAGACAGTCGACCCGACGCCCTGGTGTTCAATAAAACGGTGGGACTGAAAGACTCCTGGGCCAGGAGCAATAAGTAGCGGCGCGGCAGCGGTCAGCAAAAAGCGCACTAAAAGTCATCAAAAAGATGTAACCTTAGCGCCTGCTTTCGGGTTAAAGCAGAGGTAAGCTTACATCTTTTTTCGTATGTACCGTTCCGCTTCCATAGTACCGCACCTGCTGCTGAGTCTGTTCTTACTGACTATCGGACAGCCACTTTTGGCCCAAAGCGACACCCTCAACCAGGTGCTGCCCACAGGCGAAAAGACAGGCTACTGGCAGCTGCGTAACGAAGAGGGACAACTGGTAGAAGAAGGCCGCTACGAAAACGACCGCAAGGAAGGACTCTGGAAAAGCTATTACCCGGAGGGCAGTCTCCAACACGAAATCACCTACCAACAAGGCATTGCCAACGGTCCCGCCCGCTTCTTTTTTGAGGACGGCCACTTGTGGGAAGAAGGCAACTGGAAGGAAGCCTATTGGGTGGGCGCCTACAAATTGTACCACCCCAGCGGCAAGCCGGCCTACGAATTCACCTACAACCAGTACGGCAAGCGCCAGGGCGAGCAGCGTTATTATTACCCCGACGGCACCCTCAAATACAAGGGCAAATGGGCGGGGGGACAAATAGACGGCCATGTGGAGGTGTACGACAGCACCGGCACCTTGCAACAAATCCGTAATTACAGCGAGGGGAGTTTTGAAAGCACCACCGACCTGCAGCTTACCCGGCCCGAGGCCGGGGAAGCCAACGGCGAGCGCGTCCTTTCCCCCTTCCACGGCACCGGTCAGCATACCACCCGCAAGATGGATGGCCGCCTGTATCAGAAAGGCTACTTTAGAGATGGGATACTGCAAGACGGAGAAGAATACATCTACGACGACCAACGGCAACTGCGCCAGGTGCGTATTTACGAGAACGGCAAACTCATCCGCATCCGTTCCGGCAGCGATTTACCCAAGGAGCAACCGGCCCAACCTTAAGCCTCACTCCCAGGCATCAAGAATGTAGCGAATCTCCAGCCACTCTGCCTCTACCTGCGTCAGCAAAGCAGTCAAGCCCTCTGCGGGTCCACCCGCCGCCAGCTCCAAGCGCTGCGCCAAATCGCCCAGCTCCTGCATGCCCACATTCCAGGCCAGACCCTTAACGGCATGCGCCAACACCCGCAAGTCCTCCTCTTTGTCCTCACGCACCAACTCCCGCAAACGCTGAATAAACGTCTGCATTTGAAAGGACGCCGAATGCAGGACCTTCTCCATGCCCTCCTGGTTACCCCCCAGGCGTTCCAGCAAATCGTTCAAATCGAGATGCACCGGCTTACCCTGATGAAAACTCATCGCTTCGTCCACCTCCTCAAAACCGGGAATAAAGCGATCCAACACCTCCTGAAGACGCTTCCGGTCGACCGGCTTAGCCAGAAAATCGTCCATGCCCGCCTGCAGACAAGCCGCCTGCTCCTCCTCCAGGGTTCCGGCCGACAAAGCCACCATCGGAAGATGGTGGCCCGAACCCACTTCCGCCGTCCGCCAAAGGCGCACCGCCTCCATGCCTCCCATAACCGGCATCTGCACATCCACCAGCGCCAGAGCGGGCTGCTCCTTTTCCAACAGACTCAGCAAATCGCGACCGTTACCCACCACCTTAACACGCACCTCCGGAATGGGGCCCCTCAACATCAGGCGCAGCAATTCCACATTCAAGTCCTGGTCCTCCGCCACCACAATAAAGGGGCGACCAAAATGTTTCTTTTGCAAGTGTTGGGCAGGCCGCTTATGCACCTCAGGTACCGATTCATCCGGCACCTTCAGCACCACCGAAAAATAAAAAACAGTCCCCTCACCGGGGCGACTTACAAAATCTATATGTCCCCCCATCCTTTCCACGATGCGGTTCGAAATGATCAGGCCCAGTCCCGTGCCCCCGTACTTGCGTGTGGTGCTCGTATCGGCCTGCGAAAAGGCACGAAACAAACGCACCCGCTCCTCCTCCCGAATGCCAATCCCCGTGTCCTCCACCCTAAAATGTAGTCCCACCTGTCCCCCGCCAGGTTCCCCGGTCGCCACCCGCAAGCGCACCGAGCCCTCGTGGGTAAACTTCAGGGCATTCGACAACAAATTCAACAGCACTTGTTTCAAGCGCAGGGCATCCCCCAACACCAAAGCAGGCAACTGAACCGGCAAGTCCGCCTCAAGCAACAAGCCCTTCTGCTGCGCCTGGAGACTCAGCATAGCCAGGGTTTCCTCCACCACGGCACGCAAATCAAAGGCCTGCTCCTCCAGTTCGAGTCGCCCCGCCTCAATTTTCGAAAAATCCAGGATGTCGTTCACCACCCCCAGCAGAGCATGGCCCGAAGTATGCACATTATTCAAATACCGGCGCTGGGTGGCACTCAAGGGCGTCGCCTCCAGCAACTCCGAGAAACCCAGAATGGCCGTCAGCGGCGTACGTATTTCGTGACTCATATTGGCCAAAAACTCGCTTTTGGTGCGACTCGCTTCCTGGGCCTGATCGCGGGCGCGACGCAAAGCCCGTTCCACCTCTATTTTCAACAAGGTGTCGGCCAGCGAGTTCGACAGCACACTCAACAAATAAACATCGCTCCCCTTCCAGTCCATCTGCGTTTTAACCGCATCAAAACCCAGAATGCCGCTTACCCTGCCCCGCATACTCAAAGGCACCGAAAGCAGCGACTGAATGTGCTGGCGGACAAAAAGTTCACGCTCACGAACGCCATCGGCAGGAACATCGTCCAAAGACCTCACCTGCACCACCTGCTCCTTCGACAATTGGCCCCACCACCAGGGCAGCTCCGTCAGCGGCAAATCCTGCACCGCCTCCTTTTCGGCACTGATTCCCGGCGCACACCACTCATGCGTATTGGTAATGGTACCCCGTTCCAGGTCGGCCAAAAACACATAAGCCCTATCCACCCCCATCAAACGGCCGGTCCGCTCCAACATGCTGTCGATCTTCTCGTCAATATTTTCGGCATGGGAGCCAATAAAATCATAAGAAACATCCGCCACCAAACGATGAAAAAGCGTCTGCCTATCGAGGTGTTCCTCAAACAAACGCCTTTCCGTTACATCCTCCGCAACCCCTTCTATCCAACCCATCTCCGGATTGAGGCGCGCCGAAATCCGCACCCACACCAGAGAGGCATCCAGGCGACGAAAGCGCCCTTCAAAGCCCTCCACCTTTCCATACCTTTGCAGCAGCGTTACAAAACGCTCCCGCACCGACAAATGCTCGTAACGCTCCGTCAGATAAAAAGGAGCCGCCAATAAAGCCGCCCGATCGGCCACCCCGCACATCCGCGCAAAAGCCTCATTGCCATCGAGCACCAAACCATCACTGAGCTGCGTACGGAAAAGGCCCAACTGAGAATGCATAAAAAAACTGCGGTAACCCACCTCGGAATATCCCGAAGCAGATGGACGCTCCTCCCCCATTCCGGCCCCTTCCTTGCTTTGCATTACACTTTTGGTTTACAAAATAATAATTCCTTACACAACACGCATCTTACACTCCTACGCAGTGCAAACAAAAAAGTATACAACTTTTTTGTAAAAAACCAGTCCATTGGCAGCATTCCCACCTTTTTTGTAATTTAGCAGGTCTAAATAAAAGAAAGTCCATCATGCAAGCCAGCCTGAAAATCTTCAACACGCTCAGTCGCGAAAAAGAAATATTTGCCCCCCAAAAGCCCCCCCACGTCGGCCTCTACGTCTGCGGTCCCACCGTTTACGGCGATCCCCACCTGGGCCATGCCCGTCCCGCCATCACCTTCGACGTACTTTTTCGTTACCTGAGTCACCTCGGCTACAAAGTGCGCTACGTGCGCAACATCACCGACGTAGGCCACCTCGAAAACGACGCCGACGAGGGCGAAGACAAAATTGCCCAAAAAGCACGTCTGGAATCGCTCGAGCCCATGGAAGTGGTGCAGTACTACACGGAGCGCTACCACAAATACATGGAAGCCCTCAACGTAAAATCGCCCTCCATCGAACCCCGCGCCTCGGGCCACATCATTGAGCAGCTGGCCCTGGTCGACAAAATACTGGAAGAAGGCTACGCCTACGAAAGCAACGGCTCCGTGTACTTCGACGTAGAGCGCTACAACCGCGAGCACCGCTACGGCATCCTCTCCGGCCGCGTACTCGAAGACCTGCTGAGCACCACCCGTCAACTCGACGGTCAAAGCGAAAAGAAAAACAGCTACGACTTCGCCCTCTGGAAAAAAGCCAGTCCCTCCCACATCATGCGCTGGCCCAGTCGCTTCAGCGACGGCTTCCCCGGCTGGCACCTCGAGTGCACCGCCATGAGCGCCCGCTACCTGGGCGAAAGCTTCGACATCCACGGCGGCGGCATGGACCTGCTCTTTCCGCACCACGAGTGCGAAATTGCGCAAAGCACCGTGGCCCACGGCCACGGTCCCGCCCGTTACTGGATGCACAACAACATGATCACCATCAACGGACAAAAAATGGGCAAATCGCTCGGCAACTTCATCACCCTCGAAGATTTCTTCAGCGGCAAGCACAAGTTGCTGGAGCAAGCCTACAGTCCCATGACCATCCGCTTCTTCATTTTACAGGCCCACTACCGCAGCACGGTGGACTTCTCCAACGAAGCCCTGCAAGCCGCCGGCAAGGGTCTGCAGCGTTTGATGGAAGGCCTTGCCCAGCTCGACAAGCTGCAAGCCGGAGCCCCCTCCGGCTTCGACCTCGAAGCCTTCCGCAACAAATGCTACGAAGCCCTCAACGACGACCTCAACACCCCCATTCTCATCGCCCAACTCTTCGAAGCCGTCAAGCTCATCAACGCCGCAGCTGCCGGCAAAGGCAGCTTCAGCGAAGAGGAACTAACAAGCCTGCGCCAACTGATGCACACCCTGGTGTTTGAGGTACTCGGACTCACCCCCGCCCAGGCCGAAGGAGCCAAGGGTTCGGAAACCCTCGAAGGCGTTATGCAGCTCCTCCTGAGTCTGCGTCAGCAAGCCAAGGAACAAAAGGACTGGGGCACCGCCGACAAAATCCGCGACGAGCTCAAAGCCCTGGGCATCACTGTAAAAGACAGCAAAGACGGTGCCAGCTGGGAGTTAAAGTAAGTCGTACAGCAATCACAAAAGGACCCTTCCAAAACGAAAACCACCAAAAACCAATCGGTCTCCAAATGAAACCATCCATAAAAAACAGCCTGTTCGCCTTTAGTCTCCCCATATTTCTGCTGGGCGCCTGCGGCGGCGGAAGCGGACAAAGTGCCTCCGGGACAGCCAGCAACAGTACCGGCAGTGCTGCCAAACAGACAGCCGCTGCCACCAAAGTCGACCTGCAGACGCCCGACTTCGTGGCCGACTCGGCCTACCACTATGTGGCCCAACAGGTGGCCTTTGGTCCCCGAGTGCCCAACACCCCCGCCCACCTGGCCTGTGCCGACTATCTGGCCGCTAAGTTGCGCGACTTCGGTGCCGAAGTCATCGTGCAGGAAGCGGAAGTCCGCGCCTTCGACAACACCCGCCTGCAAATCCGCAACATTGTCGGGCAGTTTCAGCCAGAAAAAAGTAACCGAATTATGTTGTATGCGCATTGGGACAGTCGCCCCTTTGCCGACTACGATCCCGATCCGGCCCGGCGCAATGAGGCCATCGACGGCGCCAACGACGGCGCCAGTGGCGTAGGCGTACTGCTCGAAATAGCCCGTCAGCTGGGTCAGCACCCGACCCATCCCGGCATCGACATCATCTTTTTCGACGCCGAAGATTACGGTCAGCCCGACCACCTAGACCTGCCCTACCAACCCGACACCTGGGCCCTGGGCAGTCAGTACTGGGGCAAAACCCCCCACAAGCGCGACTACTACGCCCGCTTCGGCATCCTGCTCGACATGGTGGGCGCCCCCAACGCCCAGTTTTACCGGGAACAATACAGTCTGCAAATGGCCCCACGCCTGGTCGATCACATTTGGGGCATCGCCGGCGAGCTGGGCTACGGCAACCAATTCAATTACAACAAGGGCGGTATGATTGTCGACGACCACGTCTACGTTTACCAACACCGCCAAATTCCCAGTGTCAACATCATCCAGTACGAGCCCGCCAGCGCCACCAGCTTTGGCCACTACTGGCACACCCACAACGACACCATGGACAACATCGACAAAGGCACCTTAAAGGCTGTGGGTCAGACCGTACTCGAAGTCATTTACCGCGAAAAATAGGCATGGCACCTCGCACCCCGCTTCAAAGCTGCTACCAGCAAGAGCTCCTCGAAGCCGGCTGCGACGAAGCCGGTCGCGGTTGCCTGGCCGGACCCGTCAGTGCCGCGGCAGTCGTGCTGCCGCGCGACTTTCGCCACCCCCTGCTCAACGACAGTAAGCAACTGACCCACAAACAGCGCGATCAGCTGCGCAGCGTCATCGAAAGCGAGGCCCTCAGCTGGGCAGTAGCCCTCGTACACAATCCCGAAATCGACCAGATCAACATCCTCAATGCCGCCATCAAAGCCATGCACCTGGCCCTGGAGCAACTGCGCCCCCAACCCGAGCTCTTACTCATAGACGGCAACCGCTTCAAAAGCTATAAAAACCTGCCCCACCACTGCATCGTAAAAGGCGACGCCACCTACCTCAGCATAGCCGCCGCCTCGGTCCTGGCCAAAACCCATCGCGACCAGTGGATGGAAGAGGCCCACCGGCAATACCCCCATTACGGCTGGAACCAGAACAAAGGCTACCCCACCAAAGCGCACCGTGCCGCCATCGAGCAGCACGGCGCCACCCCCCTGCACCGACGCAGCTTCCGGCTTACAGATGGCCAGCTGCAGCTGCCCCTTTAGCCTGCTTTATTCATAATTTGTCGTTATGAGATGCTCAAATACCAATAAATATGGACAACCGCAAAGAAAATGGACGCAGGGAATAATAGATTATTTTCAAATCTATTTTATTGAGGACGTCCGTATTTAGCAGGTAGTTGGGCATCGTAATAGATAATTTATGAATAATGCAGGTTAGACCATTCGTCATTTTTTTTCAAGCAATCGTCACATCGCTGTTTCGCCAGTGATATTATTTACTACCTTCGTTTATTCACTAAACTCAATCCAAAAATGCGAAAGATTGTCTTTGTACCAGCACTTTGTCTTCTGCTGGCTGCCTGCACCACGCAACAAAAAGTTGTTCAGGTTCAATCCCAGGTTCAACCAGAAGCTCCACAGGAACTCTCCTTAAAACGAAAAGTAGCCATTGCCCGCTTTTCCAATGAAACCCAATATGCCAAAGGCATATTTTACGACAAAGAAAACGATCCCATCAGCAAACAGGCCATGGACATCCTATCTACCAAGCTGGCCGCCTCGCAAAAATTCATTCTCCTTGAAAGAGACGGGATGGACAAAATCCTTGAAGAAATTGAACTCGCCGGCAACAACAACTACCAGCAAGTTGGAGCGGATTATCTGATCCTGGGCTCAGTAACCGAATTTGGCCGCAAAAATGTAGGCGACGTCAACGCCTTCTCCAGAAGTAAAACACAAACCGTACAAGCCGGAGTAAGCATCCGGCTGGTAGACGTCTCTACCGGACAAATCATCTACTCAGAAGAAGCAAAGGGTCAGGCAGAAACCAGCAACACCACAGTGATGGGACTGGGCGAACGCACCGATTACGACGCCACACTCAGCGACAAAGCCATCTCTGCAGCCATCAGTCAACTCACCGAAAACATCATTAACAATTGTATGAATCGCCCCTGGAAATCCTACTTTCTGTCACACGACGAAAACGGCATCTTTATTTCAGGTGGCACAAGTCAGAACATCCAAATTGGCGACACCTTTGACGTAGTAGAAAAAGGGAAAGAAGTCAAAAACCCCCAAACCGGAATGATGATGGAACTCCCGGGCAAAACCGTAGGCAAGGTTCGCATCACCTTTTGCGGCGGAGACAGTCCCGAAAGTGAATTTTCTATGGTCGAATTCAGCCAGGGTTCCATAGACCCTGACCAACTCAACAATTACTACATCAAAGAAATAAAATAAGCCCATGAAAGCGCTCTACCTACTTTTGCTATCCAGCCTCTTGATTTTGGCTGGCTGCACCGGCGTAAAAAGCGTCAGCAGCGGATTAGAAAATCAGGCCTACCTTGAAATACTGGGAAATCCGCAAAGCTTCCCCAACGGGGTCGTTGTTAAAATCAACGACAATATGGAATTTCCAGCTGAGGTCAACGCACCAAATGCCAAACGTCCCAAAGGAACCGTGTATGCAATTCCCACCGGCAGCAATTTGGTGACCATCAGCGTAAACAACGAAACAATATACCGTAAGAACATATTCGTCGGTGCACAAGAAACCAAACAAATCACCTTACCTTAAACTTCTGCAATAATTCAACCATAAAGAAAACCCAAATGAAATTATTAAAAACCACAATGGTGCTGCTTTTACTCGCGGCCCTGGGATCTTGTGCACCACAAGTACTGCCCCTTTACACCTGGGGATCCTACGAACAAGACAGCTACAATTATCTGCACAAAGCCAACGAAGAATCGATACAAGCCCTCTTGCTTGCTTACCAGGAGGTGATAGAGAATCAGGAAGGCTCAAGAGAAACAACACCTCCCGGCATCTGTGCCGACTACGGATTTTTACTTTTACAACTCGACAGAGTGGCAGAAGGGAAAGCCATGTTGGAAAAAGAAATTGAGCTGTATCCCGAATCAAAAGTCTTTGTTGATCGCATTCTAAAACTCATTGAATAATCGCAAAACCCAAACCATGCTAAAAAATACCATACTACTAACGCTCACAGCACTGGTTCTTACCACCGCCTGTACCGTTACCGAACCCGTTTCCAAACTTCAGGCCTACAATGGGCTTTACACCGAAAAACCCGTCTCGTTGCTGATTATGCCTCCCATCAACCGAAGCACCAACGTTGAAGCCAAGGAGTATTTTCACACCACACTGAATGTCCCCATAGCCAATGCGGGCTATTATGTCATTCCACCCTTTTTGTCCATGGACATCCTCAAGCGCGAAAGCGCCTACGATGCCGAATTGTTCCTGGATGCTCCATTGGCCAAATTTGGAGAAGTATTTGGTGCAGACATGGCGCTGTTCACCCTCATACACAAATGGGATAAATCAAGCATAGGAGCCACCGTAACTGTCGATGTCGAATACATCATCAAATCCATCCATACCAACGAAGTCCTGTTTAAACGAAGAGGACAAGTGACCTACGACACCTCAATGAATCTTGGAGGTTCCGGACTGGTTGGTGCCCTGGCCAATATGGCCGCCTCTGCAATCAACACCGCAGTCACCAAATACGTAGACGTCGCCAGAGCTTGTAACAGCTATACACTGAGCGACCTGCCTGCAGGAACTTACAGTCCCACCTTCCTTCAGGACAGCATACAAAATGCCGGCAAGGATGTCTTTAAGGTGACCATCAAAAAATAAAAGCAATTCACCAGGAAAACAGCAAAAGCCGCTCCCCAGTCAAGGGGGGCGGCTTTAGTGTTTCCCGGACAGCTGCAGCTGCCCCTTTAAAACCGCAAATAATCGCTATCTTTGTCGGCGGAAAAATTGAAAAAACTTACGGATGAAAAAACTACTCTCTCTGAGCCTCCTTTTGCTCCTTATTAACCTGAGCAAAGCGAAGGCCGACGAAGGCATGTGGCTGTTGCCCCTGCTCCAGCAACTCAACATCGAGACCATGAACGAAATGGGCCTCGAACTCAGCGCCGAAGAGCTCTTCAGCATCAATCAGTCGAGCCTCAAAGACGCCATCGTAATATTTGGCGGCGGCTGCACCGGCGAGATGATATCCGACCAGGGCCTGTTGCTGACCAACCACCACTGCGGTTACGGTCAGATTCAGGAACTCAGCACCCTCGAAAACAACTACCTCGACAACGGTTTTTGGGCCGCATCCAAAGAAGAGGAATTGCCCGCCCCCGGCCTTAAAGTCACCTTTATGCGCCACATGGAAGACGTCACCAACCGCGTACTCGAAGGAGTCGCCGAGGACATGGACCACGAAACCCGTCAAAAAGCCATTCGCGCCAACATCGACAGCATCACCAAGGCAGCCGCAGAAGGCAACGACTACGAGCACCTGGTGCGCGACTACTTTGCCGGCAACCAATACTTCCTCATAAGCTACGAAGAGTTTACCGACGTGCGCTTTGTGGGTGCGCCCCCCAGCAGCATCGGTAAATTCGGCTACGACACCGACAACTGGATGTGGCCCCGCCACACCGGCGACTTTTCCATCTTCCGCGTGTATGCCGGTCACGACGGCAAACCGGCCGATTACTCGCCCGACAACATTCCCTACCAGCCCCTGCATCACCTGCCTGTATCGCTGCAGGGTGTAGAAATGGACGATTTTGCCATGACCCTGGGCTTCCCCGGAAGCACCCAGCGCTACCTGCCCTCCTGGGGCATTCAGGAACGCATGAACATCTTCAACCAGACCCTCATCACCGTACGCGGCGAAAAGCAGGACATCTGGGCCGAAGACATGGCTGCCAGCGACAAGGTGCGCCTGCAGTACGCCACCAAATTCTCACGCAGCTCCAACTATTGGAAGAACAGCATCGGCATGAACCGCGGCCTCGAAGCCCTCGATGTACTCAGCCAAAAACGGGAACTCGAAGCACGCTTTGCCGAGTGGGCAGAAAGCAGTGCCGCCAACCAGGAACGCTACGGGAAAGTACTGGCCACCGTTAAGGAAGCCTACACCTCGCGTGCGCCCCAATACAAAGCCAGCAACTACCTGCGTGAAACCCTGGTCAACGGCACAGAAATCTACCGCTTTGCCGGCGGCGCCAAAATCCTCGAAAACGCCCTCGAAGCCGGTCATCAGACCGCCATCGACTCGGCCGTCAGCGAGCTGCGCAGCGCCGGCGAAGTCTTCTTTAAAGACTACAGCGCCCCCACCGACCAGAAGGTCCTCGCCGCCATGCTGGCCCGCTACGCCCAAGACATCGAAAATCGGTTTTGGCCCGACTTTTACACAGAAGTAAACAAGAAATACCAGGGCGACTACCAAAAGTATGCTGAAAAACTGTTTGAAAAATCCCTCTTCACCAGCCAGGCCGCCTTCGAAGCCTTCCTGGCTAAGCCCAGTCTCAAAAAACTGCGCAAGGATCCCGCCTACCAGGCCGGACGCTCCGTCCGCAAGCAATACAACAAGCTCCTGGGGATGAATCGCGAAGCCCAGCAGCAAATCGATAACGCCTCTCGCTTGTTTATTGCGGGACTCATGGAAATGCAGCCCGATAAAGTGTTTTACCCCGACGCCAACTTTACCATGCGTCTGAGTTACGGAACCGTGGGCGACTACGAGCCCCGCGACGCCGTCCGCTACAAGCACTACACCACCCTTCAGGGCGTAATGGAGAAAGAAGACCCCGACAATTTTGAGTTCTTTGTGCCCGAGCGCCTCAAAGAACTCCACGCCACTACCGACTACGGAAGGTACGGCGACAAAGACGGCAGTCTCTGGGTCAACTTCACCACCAACAACGACATCACCGGTGGCAACAGCGGCAGTCCCGTCATCAACGGCAAAGGCCAGCTCATCGGTCTCGCCTTCGACGGCAACTGGGAAGCCATGAGCGGCGACATCGCCTTTGAACCCGAATTGCAGAAATGCATCAACGTGGACATCCGCTACGTACTCTTCATCATCGACAAGTACGCCGGCGCCAGCCACCTCATCGACGAAATGACCATCGTAGAATAAACCGCAACAACGGTAGGAATAAGAAAAGCCGGTTTTCACCGGCTTTTCTTATCTTCGCACTTTAAAACCAGTAAGAATGGAAGTCCAACCAATAGCCACCATCGACCTCGATGAGATGGTCTTTTACGCCTACCACGGCTGTTTTAAAGAAGAACAAGTCGTCGGCAACCCCTTTCGCGTCAACCTGTCGCTGCAGACCGATATCGCCCTGCCCCGGCAGAGCGACCGCATTCAGGACGCCCTCAACTACGTTGAAGTCTACCGTGCCGTAGAAGAAGAAATGATGCAGACCTCTCACCTCCTCGAACACGTTGGTGGCCGCATCATCGACCGCCTCTTTAAAGACTTCCCCAGTCTGCTCTGGGCCAAAGTCCGCGTCTCCAAAATGCATCCCCCCATGGGTGGTCAAATGCAGAGCGTCAGTCTCACCCTCGAGCGCAGCAAAAAAGCAGGCACATAAAAGCGCCAGCACTTGCTTGACATCAAAACTTTTTCTATTTTTGCACACTCAAATCGGTCGGTTGGCCGAGTGGCTAGGCAACGGTCTGCAAAACCGTGTACGGCGGTTCGAATCCGCCACCGACCTCCAAAAAAAGCGCTCTGATTATTCAGAGCGCTTTTTTTGTGTGTTTTCCTATTTTAAAAACAGTCAGGCATCCTGCACAAACTCTCCGGATATCTGCGACCGAAGTGCTCTGGCTTTTCGACTCTCTGCCACCAACAGTCCTGGAAGGATCTTAATAAAGCGCCAATATCGAGGAATGTTTTTATGTGGCTCCTCAAAAGCCCGGTACAACCACTCTAACTTTAGCTTCCGCATAAACAGGGGCGCACGCTTAACAGGCCCAACCCCACTATAAAAATTGAACACAGCTCCCACCCCAAACATAACCCCCCTCTTCAAGAAAGGCTTAAGTTGATTCATAAAATACTCCTGTTTGGGTGCACCCAGAGAGACCCAAATAATGTCGGGATTACAGCTGTTAATCTGGGCAGCAATACTTGGGTAATCAAATTCATGAACCGATTTAAAAGGCAGAGTCACAAAAGGAGCCTCAACCAACTGGGAATCAATATGGGAAACGTTTCGCTTCAAGCCTAGTAGAACAGGCTCCGTATTACCCAAAAAAAAATGTTGATATTTTCTTTTGTTCAAAAAATTCATAAACAAATCAGCCCCCACATAGGAAGATAACGAAGTCCTGTAAATTCTGGAAAGCATAGCCGCCAGCACGGAACCATCGCAAGTATTCACAAGAGATGAATTCACGACTTCCATAAACTCTGGGTGGGTATTGGCATAGGTGAGGTTATTACTTTCAACAGCACAAACATATCCAGTATTGCCATTCGCAATAGCATCTTCAATAAGCTCCTCAACGACCTGCTTATCAAACTCAATCTCGGTATTAAAAAAAATCCCCATTTCAATTCCTATTTAATCTCATCCTGCAAAAATCAACACAATATAACACTTCTTCACAACTGAAACAAAAAATGCTCTTGTATTTACATCTAAACTATTTCCTCATAGAAGGACAACAAGCTGTTATTGTACTTTGCCATTGAATAATGCTCCTCTACCGCCTTGCGACAAGCCAAAGAGATCATTCTGTAATCGTTCTGCTCGATAACCATAAGCCGACCTAATGTCTTTGCAAGATCAACAGCCGATCTCTTCTGAACAACAAAACCATTCGATTCATTTTTAATAACATGAAGCAATGATTCATCGTCCGACACTATTGGAACAACACCACAGCTCATCGCCTCCAATAAGGATATGGGCAGACCCTCTGCATAGGAAGGCAATAAGAAAAAATCGGCTTGCTGAATCAATGAGCGCTTATGCTCACCACTCACCACTCCCATAAATTCAAAGTCATCGCCCAATACCTCCGTAAATCTCCTTACAAAAAAATCTTCTTCTGGACCTGCACCACACAAAACAAAGCGAAAAGGGCTCCCTTCATTCCTGAGCATCTTAAAAGCTTCAACCATTTCATTCAATCCCTTTGCCGATTCAATCCTACCTAAAAATATAAAACTCACCTTCCCAGGAGTGAAGGACACCGATTTCAAAGAAAAGAAACGATCATTCACTGCATTCTTCAAGACTACACAATCGGCATCATACAACCGTTTAATTTGACTCACCTCATAAGCATTCAAGACAACCACTTTCCTTGCCCTCCTTAACAAGCTCCGAACCATATATAAAAGAATAGGCGACGAAGGGGGCTTGCAAATATAGTCGCCTCCATGCAAATGAACCAGTACAGGAAGGCGGCAGGCAGACGCCAATGTGCTGAACAAGTACTCACGAATGACCCCTTTAAAATTAAGCGGCACATTCTGATGAAAGAGATTCACCCCATTAAAAAACACCTTAAACGGGAAGGCCAACAAGCTAAACAATAAATAAAAATAGCCTGCCAGTCCCAAAAAGTCCTTATCAGATCTCCCTGCCTTTAAATGAAAAAATTGAACCCTATCAGATAATCCATCTATTATCGTAGCCACCACTGAAGATATCCCACTAACATTTTTCTCCGGCGAAAGGTCCGGTGCAGATATTAATACACGCATCTGTGTCATACTTTAGGTTCGGTCGAAGACTTTTCAGAAGCCTCCGCTTCCAGCTCGTTAAACAAATACCCCAACAAGAGCATCGACAGCAAACCTCTGTTATTAGTAAAGGCGGCATCCGCAACACACTCTATCATCAGGAAGACAAAAATAAGCACAATCGAAAAATATGCCGACGATCTTTTCGCCTTTCTTTTGCACTTATTTGCCTTTGTTATCAAAACATACCAAAACAGCATAGTTAAAATAAGTCCAACCCACCCAAACTGCGCCAACGAAGGAAAGTGAGTATCTGCAACAAAAGAAGAATAATCTTCACTTAAACCCCACACCTTATCCAGACCATACTCGGCATAAGTCGATGAATAGTCAACTTGTGAGGCATGCGTTGCAAAGGACGCAAAACCACTTCCAAAAGGAAAATAATCCATAAGAATCTCCCCGCTGGTAAGATAGAGTAATGGACGTGCAAGGTAATGCACAGTAGTCTCCGTATCCTCCGGATTAAGGAAAAACCCCTGGGCATAGAACACAACCTTCTCCCGGGCAGCAAAAACCACAAGTCCCAGGGTCACCACGCCTAAAATCAAATTCTTTATTGAAATTTTTAGCTTAAACTTATGGCTGTACAACAAAGTAAACAAAACAGCAAAAGCGTAAAAACCAAAAAACTTACCCTTCATCGAAAAGAGCCCTGCAGAAAGCATTATCAGAAATAGCCAACGATTCTTCCAGGTAAAAGGACCAGTAAACAGATAAATCATCGCCAATAAAGCAACGGCAGTCGCAAACTTGCTCTCGTGTCCAAAAAACCAATTAAAACCGGTGCCAGCCATTGCCCCAACCAAAACAAACAAGGCAATAAAATACAAACCCAAAACCACCAAACGCAAAACATACTTTTCCGTATCGGAAAAGTGTTGCTTGCTGTAATAGACCACAAAAAAAGCAATGAATGGTTTGGCCTGAAGTACTACATCGAGCAGTATGGTTCTTGGCGTGTTGGATCCGATATAAAAGCTGTACACAGAATAAAACACAAAAGAAAAAAGAGCAACCCAGCCCATCTTACCCAAATAGAACTCACCCTTCCAAAATGAGTAAATCAGGAAAAGCACCAAAAAGACCATTTGAAAAAACTCGTCAACAACTCCAAGGCCAATGAACTCATTGAAGAAGACCCCGAAGGTTAGTGTTAACAAAAACACCAGAAAAAAATAGTTCACTTCCCTGTCTTTTTTGCTCAGCCTATCCATTACGAAATTGTTTTTTGTTGAAAAACAGCTGCGCCGTCTCTTAGATCAGGAACAATTTCCAGAGCATGTACTTTACGCTTACAGACCGGTGGAGGAGTCATGTAATTTCGCCCAAAAGAGGTACTCAGAAACACGTGAATATTATTTGGGCACATAAAGCGATAACCTTCAAATTCGATATCCTTCAAAGGAAAAACAACCTCATCGGGATAACAGGCTTTAAAAGGAACATCAAAGCCAAATCCAACAAAGGGGCGTTGCTCACAATATTTCCGACTCCTCTTGACCTCTACAAGTGTCCAGCCCAACGAAAGCCTGAACATAATAAGCCACAAGCGATGAAATTTGGAAAGCAAACTGCGTGTCATTGAAAGATCACGATAGGCCATGGAGTCTTTAAACTTCCCCATAACGATGAAAAAATGCTTGATCATTCGCTCATAGAAAAACCTCAGGCTACCCCTTCTGCTGTATGAGTCAAAAGGAAAAACATCAAGAAAAAGTCCTTTCTCAGGATTAAGCTCAGGCTCACCGGGCTCTACTATCCGACTAAACCTGTCCCTTATCTTGCAAGGATTTACATTAAAACGCAGATAGGTTTCTTGATCTCGCAACTGCATAACAACGGAATCTGGCAGCTCTCTTTCAGCAATTTGCACAAATCGCTCATAGTCCTCCCTCGGCATACCAATATCAATATCATCGTCCCAAGGGATAAAGCCACCATGCCTGACGGCACCCAAAAGCGTACCCGAACACAACCAATACCTCAAACCGTGTCGTTTACAGATAGCATCAGTAATTCTAAGGAGACGCAACATTACCAGTTGTGCCTGGCGCAAAGGAGTGGTTCCCAATCCACGATTATCCTCAATCAGCTCCTCCAAATCAAGCATCCGTCCCCTCCTTTCTTAACAATCCATATTTCCTAATGCCAAGCCAGCGATTAACAAACAGCAACAGTTCCGTAAGCAGCACCATCACTGAAACAGAAACAACAGACACCCACCCAGTCACCCACAAAAGCGTCAAACCACAAACATGGAAAACAGCAGAAACCATAACGGTAAAATTGGTGAAGCGAGGATGCCCCATCGCTGCCAAAAACGGATAGCCCATTAAAATGGAGGGTATGGTAATCAAACAAGTCAACAATAAGACTCTCAATGCCTGTAGGCTCTCCAAATTATCCGTATTAAAAAGAAATTTCAAAATAATGGAAGAGAGCAACAAGGATGCCAGCACCAAAAGAAAGTTGCCACCTACCACCCACTTTATGATTCTCTTGAAGAATGCAACATCCTTATTCTTAGCCATATACGGAAACAAAACACCGTTAACGGGTGATATAAGCGCATTATAAGCCTGATAAATCTTTTCTGCAATGGTGTAATAACCAACAGCCACATTGCCTAATCCCAGACCCAAAATAAATGCATTACTGGTAGTAAACAGAGAGAGGGAAGCCCTGGATAAAAAATACCCGGAACTGCCCACCAGTACTTCCCAGATGGAGGTCCACCCAGGCCAAAAAAATCGCTGACCCATTTTCCAAAAAACCAAGTACATACTAAACAAACCAGCCACCATATACCCCCCACTGTAATAAAAAGGGATTTGAATATAATCACTTGCGCTACGCACAAAGAAGAAAAAGGGCAGGATGCTTAAACCTTTAGCAACCACATTAATCACAGTAATAAATTGCATTTTCTCCATCCCTTGAAAATACCAAAGCGGGAAGAGGGCATTACCCACAACCATGCCCATATAACCCAGAAAAAAGATACGCTCCTCTGAAAACCGGGGAATACTGAGCGTTAATATAAGCAGAACCAGAAGGCAAAAAAAACTCAGGCCAAGTCGAGCCAATATAACGCTGTTCACGTGTCGGTTCACCACTTCATAATCGCCACGGTTTTCCGACACAAACTTCACCGACGATAAATTGAATCCAAAATCGGTTAGAATAATAAAATACTGAGTAAAGGCGTACCCAAAAGCCACCAACCCATAGCGCTCTGCCCCCAAAACCCGAAAAAGATAAGGAATAGTCAGCAAGGGGAGCAAATAATTCATCCCTTGCAATGCCATCAGTGAAAATGCATTATTCACCATTCCCTTATGTTCGCGAACCTTCCTCAAAACACAGCAGCTTAAACCCAGAATTTTTTCTTTACCAAACCCAAATCCACCTTTGGCAAAACTCTCAAATCGGCCAGTTTATAAAGTTCATTCAAAAAATACACATCCAATAAGGCAATCCCAATGTTATAAACCAGAATCCGGTCCTCCTCAGACGCCCGCCCCAATTCAGGCTGCTTAATTACATCCGCCATTTCATGAAGAATTTTAAACCGGTCAAAAAATTTAAATCCCCTTATATGGTCAACATCATCACAATACACTCTGTCGAAAAACAAATCGCAGTTTTGAAACCCGCGGGTATGAATGGGCACAACCAACACCCCCTTCTTAAACCAGGCATCCTCGCCCAGGGTCCCATCAGCTGCTGTAACAGAAGATACAACAACGTCTGCACCGCTGATCAGCGCCTCATAGCTCTCCACAACTTCAAAACAAAGATTATTGTAGGCTGCAAAACGCTGAATAAAGCCTTCAACGTGATCCTTGTACTTCAAAAGGCGCACTGTAAAGTGCTTTTTCGGTCTTTGCTCAAGCAGGCATAGAAGCGTGGCTCTCGCAGTGTTTCCCAAGCCAACAAAGCCATACACCGAGGCCTCAGCATGCTCGAGCAAACCGATGGACAGCGCTGCGGAAGCACCGGTTCGCATAGCCGTAATCCAATCTCCATCGGCAAGGACCAACGGTTGGCCATTGTCCCCATCATAAAGCAACATCTGACTCAATAAAGCCGGAGAACGCAAAGGGAAACGAGACACTATCTTAACGCCAAACCTGGATGGTCCGGCCAGGTAACAAGGCATTGTATTGTAAAAAACATTGTGATCAAGGGATATGCTTACTTTTGGAGGCAAAAGACTTTGCTCTTTCACCCTAAGTGCTGTTTCCACCCATGAAACACAAGTAGCCGGAGCCACCCCCATATTTTCAATCTGCTCATGTGACAAATAATACATACTACTTTGTCATTAATGCCTTAATCAGTTTGTTATTATCCCTTTTGTCGCGAATAGCCAGGCGGAGAAATTGTGCCCCATCAAAGCCGGCCTTGTTTCGGCAATCCTTCACCAAAACACCATCCTCTATCAATAAACGAGCTGCAAGTTCGCCGGCTTTATGCGGAGCAAGCACCCTACAAAGAAAATAGTTGGCCTGCGAAGGAAACACCTGCAAATACGGAATCTTCTGTAAATCCGACAAGAAACGCTGCCTTTCATTCCGAAACTGACCACAAGCCTCGACATAATCCTCCTTGTACTTATCGATGATTTGCATAAAAAACTCACCGAAGGAGTTAATATTCCAAATCGACAGGTGCTTACGCACATCATTCAGGAGGGTTGCATCAGCGCTCGCCAAAACACCCAAACGAAGACCTGGAACTCCGTATGATTTCGAAATGCTTTTTACCACCAGTAAATTCGGGTAAAGGTTAAGCACCTCCCCATTAATAAGGCTGGCATCCGGACCTTCATCAGAGAAATCAACAAAAGACTCGTCGAGAATTAAGCGTTTCCCAGACTTTAGCAAATACGAAGCCAACTCGAGAACTTCCTGTCTTTTGATATAGTTGCCGGAAGGATTATCCGGATTAATCAGCAAAAGCTGGTCATGCTCAGCTGCCCAGTCCTTTAAGTCCTGCAAGCCATAAGTAAAACCCTCGGCAGAAGACGTATAAAATCGAATTTGGGACGACTGACCTGCATTGGGATACTCCTCAAAAGTAGGAAGGACGACCGCTGTTGTCCCTTCTAGAACAGTCATTAAGCCCTTGATCAACTCTGCGGCCCCATTACCGGTTAAAATCATATCCTTATCCACCCGAAAAACATTCCCGGCAAGACTGTTATTCACATTCTGTCCCGAAGGGTAAGAGGACAGTAGGACATCAAAATTGGCTCTTAACTCTGCCTTCAAACGTTCATTAGGAAAGAAAGGATTAACCAGGTAACAATAATCAAGCATGTCGGGATACCTCCAATACCCACCATAACGACCTTGTACCAAACCATACTTCTCATCATCGGGGGCAAAGAGTACTTCTGCATTATTCAAGTCGGGAATATCGTCGATTTCATACCATTTATCCGTTGTTTTAATCGCTTTAATTTCAGGCCGCTCCAAAAGCGTAATGACCCTTAACACCTGTTCATAATATTCGTTATTACCCAAAGCATTTGTATAAGCCTGTAAAAACGGCACATAATGTGACGTACTGAAGCTCTTACTGAACTTGTAGATATTAACCGTTTTGTAGTAGCTTTCAATTCGTGTAACATCAAAATCTCTCTTGGGAATAAATCCTGTAATGTTACAATCATCATCTAAAGTAAGTACCGTGCCATCCATCCAACTCTGATATTTGGCAACCACAGCAAGACTCGGATAGGGGTTATTTGTAAGATCTACCAGTATTTGATCATCCAGTATCAAATCAGACTCCAGTAAAATGGTGTCGTCTTCAAGCAAAAATTCCTTGGCCAGATAAAGTGAATAAATATTATTGGTGGAAGCATACACCTCATTCTCAACATAACACACCGGAATCCCCTTATAACTTTGACCCACCAGGTCTCTTACCTTTTGCCCTTCATAACCAATGACCAACACAATCCGATCCACAGACAAGGAAGCGAGTTGGTCAAGCATTCGTTCAATCAGAGAACGCCCATGCACTTTAACCATACATTTGGTATTCTCACGTGTCAGCTCTCCAAGGCGGCGGCCCATTCCGGCAGCCAAAATCAGTGCCTGCATATATTACTTAATTATAAATTCAAAATTACCCGCAACATCGTCCATCACCTGATTCAATATGGGGTTATATACCCAACCTCTAATGAGCGAACCATTATCTGCGCCTGCCTCAGGCTTACTTATTTCAAGAAGTTGCAACCACCCATTCCCCCCGTTTGGCTGATTAGACGGATCAAAGCGCAGTTGCAACACCTCCATGGCAAAATCGTTCTCAGAAAGAACTACAGCAGAGAAATGATTGTGGCCACAAAGCACCATTTTAACCTGAGGAGCCCGCCTCACAACATTCTCCCAAATATCCAAACCATCTCCGGCATCTGAAAAAGTATATTTAGGCGCCCAGTCCTGAAATCCCGAAACCGAATTAGAGTTATAAAGATCCTTTTCATCAAACAAATAAGCGTGAGTCAGCAAAACAACAGATTGCTTGTTGTAAACATCCAGTATTTCTGACGCCCAACTTAGCACTTCCTTACGGGGACCAAACTCCAGGGAAAGAACCAACCATGGTTCTCCCTGGATACGTATTCGAAACAGAACATTATCAATTCCAGTCCCGTATCGAGCTACCACAAGAGAGTCGTGGTAGCTGATAAAATAATCAAAAAAAGGAAGTGCACGTTCCGATATCTTCGACCGTTGCTCCAAGGCTGGGTAATCGTGATTTCCGGTGCTGTACAAAACAGGCATCGACAAACCAGCCTCCTTCATCACCTTATCAAATCGGCGCCACTCCTGCAAGGTATTGTCATTAGTTACATCCCCTGGATTCAGTACAGCAGCAACATCAAAACCCTTTTCCCAAGCTTCACAAACCCAATCCAATGCGGCTTTGTAATACTTACTTTCCCTATCTGAAGAAAAATACCATTGCGTATCTCCCAAAAAAACCAAATAAGTGGCATCCTTCGACAAAATAGAATGATCAAAACTAAGCTGAGAAACCGAAAAGGGTTCCTCAGAACAGGCTGTGCTGAACAAAAAGTAAGCCCCAAACACCCAGGCTCTGGCAGCACACATGCACAGATATTTTAATATTGACTTTCCCAATTCATTTTAATTGATTTGTACAAAGCAACACCCAAAACCCAAAACAGTCCCAAAAAAACACCTCCCAAAAGGCCCAATGCTGCCACCAGCGAACGCCTGGGAAAGAACTTCTCAGAAGGAACACTTACAGGTTCTATAATAGAAAAAGCGGGTGTCTCTCTTTTGACAGCAATCCTTGCCTGTTCTACTTGTTCTGCCAAACTTTGATACAATTGAACTGCCAGGTTGTATGCATCGTTCAATTCTCTTTGCCTGAGATCAGAACGTTCTGCTACCCTGTTCCGGTTGGCATCCAGAAATTCAAAGTAAACCTTCTGAGCTTCCCGCAATTCTTCACGCTGTTCCTTTAAACGTTCTTCAACAAAAGCCAAATTATTCGCGACCTGGCTGGTTTGATGCCGAACAATAGCTTCCTGCAACTGAGCCACCGCCAACTGAGCCATCTGGGCAGCAAGAAGCGGCTCTTCTGCTTCCACCCGAAGGCTAACCAGTCCTGTTTTGCTGTCCACGTCGACATCAATCATTGAACGCACCTCTTTTAGCACTTTGGCCTCGCGCTTGCTGATCAGAATCAAATTACTAGGGTCCGTCCCCGCCTCAACCAGTCCCGGCTCCTTTTTAAGGGCGTCCATGATGGTCCAGGGCAAACGAATGGTGTACCTCGCCATTTTATCAGAAAATGAAGAAACCGAGTCGCCTATAAACCATTCATAAAAACTCATAGAATGGGAAACTCCCTTAAAGTTATATTCAGCCTCCATTAATTTCTTCACATTGAGGTAACTGTATACCAAGGCCGGATACACGTCTGGCGGAAGTTCGGAGGTCTCCCCAACCATACTACTGAGGTTCACTCCAGCCAGGGATGCCAATCCACCCAGGCGATCAAGCTGAGAGGCACCAACCGCTTTGGGAAGGATTACTGCTCCGGCCTGAAAACGATTAGGAATAAAAATCACGACCAGTATGGTCAGGACAAAAACCAACAAGGCAGTATACAAAATACGCTTCCAACCCTTATTCAGGACCAAAAACAAAACCTTTAAATTCAGCCTGTCCCCTTTTATAAGAGACTCCTCACCGGAAAGCGCTCCTTCTTTTTCAACCATAAGTCCAAAGCTGTTACAAAGAATTAATTAAAGTAGCCAGTGTCAAAGCAATGGTGGAAATTCCACTGCCAATAGCAATCCATGCCGTAACCGGCAGCGGATCACGATCAGGCTTTTGAGGCACCACAATTTCACTTCCGGGGGTGACCTTCGGGTAGGACCGAAAGAAAAGGAAATTGCTGGTAGCACCTGCACTGCCATTGGGATAAATCACATAGGTACGATTTCGCTTAGAGCGCAAAGCAAAGCCACCGCTGTTCTTTACATAGTATTTTACGCCCCGACCTTCCACATAAGGCATACTTAAAGGGTTGAGGACACCGCCCCCAACCTGAATCGTCTGGTTACGTCGCGGAATGACCAATTCATCACCGTCACGAAGAAAGATATCGTCCCGACCACCCGGATCGTTCATCGCGCGCTTCAAGTCCACCCCCACAACCTCAAAATCCATCAGCTCGGTATCTCCACCCTCGTTCTGTGCCCTGGCAAATTCTCTTAAGCGATTTTCCTTGGCAGTCAAGCGTATGGGCCGGGTCAACATAGCTCCATCCAAATAAGCCTCAGCCGTAAAACCTCCGCTGCGGGTTATCAAATCCGAAAGACGTTCGTTCTTTTTAACAAGGGCATAATCGCCCGAATAATTCACCTCTCCGCTGATCCGAACCGTTCCTTCCTTAATACCACCAGGTGCCCTGCGCACAAAAACCTCATCGAAAGCTTGCAGCTCAAAGGCAGCATCCTTACTGCTCAGAGCTAAGGAACGTGGAATGTTAAATTGAAACAGATGCGCAGTATGTGAACCAGGTTCTTCCGCTTCCTCATAACTCAAACGCCGGGTCACCTCAATATAACTCTCCGAAGCCAACTCATTAAAACCACCTGAAAGAGTAATCAAATCGCCCAATGTCATACCCTCTCTAAAACCCATACTACCAGGACGCTGCACCTCTCCTTTTACAGAAACAGACCGCTCCTCACGCAACTCATCAATTGAAAAAATCTGAACAACATCCTCCCGTTTAAGAACAATGTCGTCCTGGCCACTTACCACATCGCCAACACGAAAACTCACATTAGACAGACTTAAATCGTCGTTCCTGCGCATAATTAAGCCCCTTTCCACAAAAGCATCCTCGCGCAAACCATCGGCCTTTTCCAACAAATCACTCAACATCATTCCTTCGCCAAGCTCATAAGTCCCCGGTCGAAAAACTGCTCCATTTAGAGTCACCCGGTTGACAAAACGATCGAGAATTTCACCCACAAAAATACTGTCTCCGTTCTGCAACACCAATTTTGAGAAGTCCTCTGGAAAAACATCTTTGACCATGCGCTCACGACCGGTATTTCGATACAATTCAACACGATTTCGATATGCCTGCTCATTAAAACCACCGGCATATTCTATCAACTTATCCAACGTTTCGCCACTTGCAGTCTCAAAAATGCCACTTCTGATAAATTCACCCCCAACGCGGACACGCTGCTTGTAAGTAGGAACCATTAAAACATCCCCGTTTTGCAAAGGAACATCCACAGCCCCATTCCCATTCACCAAATAATCGTAAACATCCAGGCGATGCACCACCTTACCGTTACGCATTACTCTAATGTCTCTAAAACTGCCTTTAATATTGGGGCCGCCCGACAAAAACAGTGCATTAAAAGCCGTAGCAGCACCAGGCAAATTGAAAGTTCCCGGAGCAAACACCTCTCCGATGACACTCACTGAAATGGGCTGAACCGCCCCCAGCTGAATATTCGCAAAAGTCTCTGGAGCAGAACTAACCAAATCTCGGTATATCAATGACAACTTTTCTCTAATCAGTTCCTTTGCCGTACCATAAGTTCTTCCTCCAACACCAACCGGGCCAACATTTGGGATCCGAATCTGGCCGTTCTTATCGACAATCATTACATAGCTCTGTTGTGAGGCCCCATAAACATCTACCCGAAATTCGTCACCAACCCCAATTACATAAGCTTCGGTGACCGGATAATTGGCATTAGGCTGAAAAGAAAGGTTTTCACTATTAAACAGACTGAATCCAAACAAGCGCTCTTCTTCGGCGCTGGGAATAAAAAAAGACTTGGTCGAAAACAGTTCGTCCCCCCCAAACAGGAAGTCCGACGACAAACCACTTTCCAGTTCCAGGTCCGAAGAGGCACTCCTCGATCCGCCCTGGTCGGCCAACACCGACTCTATGCGCTGCCGCAACAATGTAATCTGTTCCTCGCTCACCCCTCTAGCCCTGGCCAGAGCCAGAGCCTGGTCTTCATTCATACCACGTTTCTGCATTTCGGTTATCAGCTGCATAATTTGCCCCTCGCTTAAAGCAGAAACATCTACTGCTGCGGGATTTATATTCTGCGCCGTTGCCAAAGAAAAACACAAAAACAACATGAAGCTAAAAAGCCAAAATATCCTCATAATAAAACAGTTAAAAAACCACACCCAATATTTTGAGAAACAGAAATAGTATTATGTCAATAAATCTGGGTCGCCCATAAACAGCTACACTTTACTGCAACAAACGCCAAAAAAGACAAAAAATTGTCAACAAAATCCAACTACGAAAGCTTTTTCACAGCCGTAGAAAGCCTGGCAAGCACCTCCTCTTTTCCCAACAGCGCCACAATGGCAAACAAATCCGGGCCAAAAGCCCCGCCTGTTAACACCAAACGAAGGGCATTGGCTACAGCGCCAAAGCCCAGCCCACGCTCCTGCATCAACTCAGATGCTTTTTCTTTCAAAAAGGTTGCTTCCCAGGTGGTGCAAGCAGCAAACATCCGGGCCAGTTCTTCCATAAACACAGGCACCTCTCCCTTCCAACGCTTTTGCACAACTTTGGAATCATAATCCACCGGCGCTTCAAAAAAGAAGAACGCCTGTTCCCACAGCTCAGGCACAAACTGCACGCGCTCCTTCACCAAAGCCACCACCTTCTCCACAAAAGTTAAGTCGGCCTTTACCCCACGCTGGTCCAACAAAGGCATAAAAGCAGCTGCCACTTCCACATCGCTTTTTTGCATCAGGTATTGCTGGTTGAACCAACGTGCCTTATCCGGATCAAAACGGGCACCCGACTTATTCACCCGCTCCAGAGAGAAGAGCTTAATCAATTCCTCCAACGAAAACAATTCCTGTTCGGTGCCCGGGTTCCATCCCAGCAGAGCCAGCAAATTATTTACCGCTTCAGGGAAATAACCCGACTCCCGGTAACCGGCAGACACTTCCCCCTCGGGCGAAGTGTATTCCAGGGGAAAAACAGGAAAGCCCTCCTTATCCCCGTCCCGCTTACTCAACTTTCCCTTGCCATTGGGCTTCAAAATCAGCGGCAAATGAGCAAAAGCAGGCATGCTGCCTTCCCAGCCAAAGGCGCGATAGAGCATCACATGCAGCGGTAAGGAAGGCAACCACTCCTCACCACGAATCACATGAGAAATCTTCATCAGGTAATCGTCTACGATATTGGCCAAGTGATAAGTAGGCAACTGGTCGGCCGACTTATACAGCACTTTATCGTCAAGGGTATTGGTATTGAAAACCACCCTGCCACGAATCAAGTCCCGGGCCTCCACCTCCACATTCTCAGGCATTTTAAAACGCAGGACATAGGGCACTCCGGCCTGGAGTCGTGCCTGCACTTCTTCTTCAGACAAGTTCAAAGAATTATTCAAGCGAGCCCGATTGTGCAGGTCGTAGGCAAAAGCCTCCTTTTCCGCTTCGGCAGCGGCACGCAAAGCCTCCAACTCTTCCGGCGTATCAAAAGCATAATAGGCCCAACCCCTTGCTACCAATAAATCGGCATACTCCTTATAAATGGCTTTGCGCTCACTCTGCTTATAAGGCCCATAAGGGCCACCCTGTTTCACCCCCTCATCAACAGTCAATCCCAACCATTCCAAAGCTGCATTAATGTACTCCTCCGCTCCCGACACAAAACGGTTGCTGTCGGTATCCTCAATACGCAAGATAAAAGTGCCGCCGTGTTGTTTGGCAAAAAGATAATTAAACAATGCAGTACGAACGCCCCCTATGTGCAGGGGACCGGTAGGACTAGGGGCAAAACGCACCCGAATGTGGTCTGGACTCATAACGGCAAGAATTTAGCCTGCAAAGTTAAACAAATCAAAACAACGCCCAACAACCCGCGCCTGGTAATCGCGCAAAGTCCCTACACCTCCCGCAAAAGCGCCAGCAGGTCGGCCGTCGACAGGCGGGCACTCTGGTCGGTCCCCTCCAGCATGGCATCGGCCATATCGCGCTTGGTAGCATGCAGCTGCACAATTTTTTCTTCAATGGTATTTTTGGCCACCATGCGGTAAATGGTTACCGGACGCCGCTGCCCCATACGGTGGGCACGGTCGCTCGCCTGATCCTCAATGGCCGGATTCCACCACGGGTCCAGATGCAACACATAATCCGCCGCCGTCAGGTTTAAACCCAGTCCACCCGCCTTTAGACTGATCAGAAACAGGGGACTCTTGCCCGCCTGAAAGTCGCGCACCGCCCTTTCGCGCTCAGGCACCGGTGTGGAACCATCCAGATATTGATAACTAATTCCCCGCTCATCCAGCACCCGGCGCACCAGCGCCAGGTGGCCCACAAACTGACTGAAGATCAAAGCCTGGTGCTGATTCACCAACAGCTCCTCCACAATATCCATCACCGCATCCAGCTTAGACGACGGCAAATCCAGTCCCTCCTGCACCAGCGAAGCATGGCAGCAAGCCAAACGCAGTCGCGTGATCTCGGCCAGGGCCTGCAGGTGCTGCTGCCCGTTGTTGCCCTCGCCCGAGGCAATGGTCTCCACCGCCTGTCGGCGCAGCGCCTCGTAAAAAGCCATCTCCTCCCCGCTCAACTCCACACTCAGCGTAATCTCCGTTTTGGCCGGCAACTCATCCAGCACCTTATTCTTGGTCCGCCGCAAAATAAAGGGCGCAATCAGCTTCTTCAGGTGGGCCCTTTGGTGGTCCGACTCGCTTTTGATGTAGCGCTCGTTAAAATGCTGCAATGTACCCAGCAAACCCGGATTACAGAAATTGAAGAGGTTCCACAACTCCCCCAAATGATTCTGCACCGGCGTACCCGTCAGCGCCAGCTTAAAGTCGGCCGTCAGTCGCATCGCCGCCTTCGAAGCCTTCGTCTGGTTGTTTTTAATGGCATGCGCCTCATCCAGCACCGCCACCGCCCACGCTTTGCCCGCCAGCAACTTCTGCTCCGTATGCAACAATCCGTAAGTCACCACCAGCACATCAAAAGTCCCCAAAGCCCCCAACGTCTCCTCCCGGTTCCCCGGCTTCAACAGCACCGGATTAAGCGCCGGCGCAAAACGCTGCAGTTCACTCACCCAGTTGGGGACCACCGAGGCGGGACAAACCACCAGTGAGGGGCCCTTTTCGGCCAGGTGCAGCAACAGCGCCATAGCCTGCAGGGTTTTACCCAGACCCATATCGTCGGCCAGACAAGCACCGGCGCCCCAGGCATGGAGACGGGCCATCCAACGGAAGCCCTCCACCTGATAGGGCCGCAACTCCGCCTTGAGCGCAGCAGGCACCGGCAGGTCCTCCTCCCCGGCCAACGCCACCTGTTTGCGAAAGTCGCGCCACGACTTGTCGGCCTTAAACGAGGCCACCTGCTCCTTCATCTCGTCCAGCGCATGGGCCGCAAAGCGGTGCACCTGCACCCGGCCTTTATCCAGACTCACAAAAGCATCCAACTCCTCCAGCTGCTTCTTCAAGTCTGCAGTCAGGGCCAAAAACTGGTCCTTCTTCAGCTCCACAAAACGTCCCCGGGCCTTGCGCGAGAGACTCAGCAAGTCCTTAATCGATACCACCGTATCCTCATCCACCTGCAACTCCCCCTGCAGTTCAAACCAGTCGCCCTTACGCTTAACCCCCAGGCGCAGGTTCGACAGCGAAGCCGACTTCCTGGCGCTCAGACGTTCCCCTTCGGGCCATTCCAGCACCGCCACATCCTTCAAACGCGCCACCGTCTCCAATAAATGGAGACAATCATAAGGATCGCTGAACAACAAAGCCTCGCCCGACCAGTCCTCCTCCACCGTCAGCGCCACCTCATTCAGCACCCGGTCCCGATTGGCGGCCTCCGCCGCCAAATCGCGGAGCACCTGGCAACGCTCACCGCCCAAAACCCCGTAAATCACCTTGCCCCCCTTACCCGGCTGGGCATAAGGCGGCACCGTATTCAAAGGCTTCACAAACAACTCCGCCTTAAGGCCCTCCCCCAAAGGCAAAATCTGCACCCTGATGCGCGCATCCCCTGCCACCGTAGGCATGGCCCCCGACGACTCCACCAAATCAGATTGCACCTCCAGCACCCCGCTCAACTGCTCCACCGCCTTCAGCAAGCGCGCCTTGCCCTCCACCGGCACCTTGATGCCGTCGCCCAGCAACTCCAAAGCTTTACGCTGCACCGGCGTCAAAGCGTAAACGCGGTAGCGCGTTTGCGTTTCCTTGCGGACAAACACATTCCCCCGTTCCTTCAACAACTTAAAATCACTCTTCAGCTCCACCACATTGCCCGTCTGCTGCGTAATCAGCGCAGGCTGTCCCTTCACCAACTCCAGCGGCACCTCCGGATTGTCCATCAAAAACAAGTAAGGATGCCCGCACAAAGCCGGCAAAGCCAGCTCCCCGTTGAAAAAATACTCCCGCGCCCCATAATAACCCGAGCTCACCCGAATGGCCTTCGCCACCCGGTGATCCTGCTCCGTCATACCATCCACGCCGCCCTCCTTCATCCTGCTCAGCGCAATATTCCGCCCCTTGGTCCACTTACCCGAGGCCCTGCAAGTCTGCAACAAAGGCTGAATAAGCGTCTCTTCCGGATCCACCAGGTAACAAACCCGCAGCGAATCGTCGCCCAAAGACTCCGCTTTCACCGGTCCCCCCAAAGCCAGCAAACCATCCAGCGTATGCTCCCACTTCTCGGCCCGCCTGACCCGACTGATCAAAGGCTGCGGCAAATCCAGTCCCTCCGGCAGCGCCACCCCCAAGGGCGTCCGCAATCCCGCCTCCCGCAGCAAATAAAGCATCTCATTCAAAAACAGCCAGGCCTCGTTCTCCTGCAAATCCATGCAAAAAGCCACTGCACGCTCCACATCCATACCCTCCTCGGCATCGCGCACCAGATAGCGGTTCCAGAACATCGCCAGCGAAGCAAAAGCCCTATCCTCAAAATCGTCCATCACATACCTTCGCGAAAACTCCTCCGCCTTCTTGGCCGAAGGCAAATCGCTCTTGATCCGGTGCAATAAAGGCAGCAAAAGCGACGACTCCCGATCGTCCCTCCCCATCGTCTTTTTCAGGAAAGCATTGACCTCCTTCACATTCATCCGATCGGGCAGCAACAAAAAAGAAAACCAGTAGAGGTACTCGTGCGTCATCGAAAAAAAGCGCTTCCGCACTTTTTCCCCCTCCTCACCCGTCACCCGCGCCCTCTCAAACAGATCCAGCGCATGCGAAGTGGCCCCGCTGAAAAGCGCCATGTGCGAAAAATAAAGCAAATGGGTACCGCACTTCAACTCCTTCAAACGCTTGGGCGCCGCATCAAAGCGCCCCTGCACCCAGTCAAAATACAACAAACCATGCAACACCGCCTCCGCATTGTAGCGCTCCATACGCTCACAAAAGCGACGCAAAAAAGGCAGTCCGTCCATCGTAACCATCCCATACGAAAAAGCCCCTTGAAAAACCCGCGCCAGGAATGCCCCATCCCGCGCCAGCAACGCATCATAACCCGGCTGCCGAATAATATAATGCATTACAAAAAACAAATCCGGGATATCCGCCAACTCACTCCGATCCTCCCACTCCCAAAATAGAGGCAGCCTCCGGCCCGGAAACAAACCCTCCAGCAAATAATTGCGCAACAGCAGCTCAGGCGTCACCCGCATCGGCTGCGAATAGTCACTCACATCCGTATTAAAAACCAGGTCCACATAATGCGGATCCTGCATCAACTCAAGAAACAAACGCAAGCGCAACTCCACCTCCACCACATAATAATGGCCATCCACCTCCACCAGACCCTTCTTCCGCAAAGACGTCAGCAAATCCGTCAGCTCCGGGTTGGTCAGCTTATAGCCCATAAGGGCCGACAAGTTGCGCAATTTCACGTACTTATAAAAGCCACCAAACAAAACAGACAGTGTTTCCACCGCCCGTTTTTCCATCTCCGGCAAAGCGGCATACTTCTTATAAAGATCCTCCAAATGGGCATCGTAAACCATTTCCGACATAACAAGCAACTAAAAATCAAACAATGAATCCCGAAAATTACCAATAAATCAGTAGTTCGTGAACCAAACATTGAAATTATTCCAAGGAACAATTCACAAAACAGCCTTAAAGGCCCTCTCAAATCTTAAATGTTTAAGCGCTCGGGAAGAATGAAAAGATTTCACCCCTTCGATAACAGCCGGTGTCAATACTTCCTTCCGCATGAACAATACCTGCATACTCCAACCCAAGCAGCCTTACGATGGAATATTCTCCGCACAGCACCTTTTTCCGAAAGACCCACCTTGGGATTAACTATAAGCAACAGTCAAAACATTACGATAAGTACATCTCACCCTAACACAAACAAGAACAAACAACTACAAAAAACCACTTCACAAAATAGCAACAAATGGAAAACATTCCGTAATTTTGAAAACCTTAATGTTTAACCCAAATTATTGCT
>NZ_MWUJ01000024.1 GCF_002210225.1 Geofilum rhodophaeum
TTAGTAGATGAGTGGACGGCGACAAGGGAACAACCTTTGTCGCCGTTCTTTTTCCCGCTATTTGCGGGGTGTAGGTGGATTGTTGATAAATAAACAGGTTGGTGGTTCTTGCTTTTTATGGTTGTTTTAGCCTATTTTGAACTACTGAATTTAGTTATTTCTTAGTTATTTTTATGGCAACTGCAAGGCTTGTTTTACGTCGCTCTACCAACAAGGAAGGTTTATACCCTATTGTTGTTTTAATCTCCCACAAGGGGACAAACACAGAGATAGCGACCAAGGTTGCGATTGAAAAGAAGTATTGGGACAATGGAAGGATAAAGAGGGGGTGCCCACAAGTTGATAACGTGAGGGAGGCAAACACGAAGCTGTCTATTAAGCTTAATGACGTTCATTACTTTTTGGATGTATTGGAAGAGAAAAGACGGCTGGATAGTATGACCGCAAAGCAGATATCTGATTTTGTGAAGAAAGGCGGGAAAGCGCATTCTGACCGGAGCTTCGTTGATTATTTTGAAGAGTACATACCTCAGATTGATAATGAGGGGACACGCGAAAAGTATGTTTACACCCTGAAGGTTTTAAAGAAGTATTCTCCAACTCTATTTCTTAGTGAAATAAATAAGCCTTGGTTGTATCGATTTAAAGAATGGAGAATGCAGCAAGTGACCCCAGCCACCGTGAACATGGATTTGAGAAACATTCGGGCATTGATAAACCGAGCTATTGACGTGGATGAGATAGTAGGGCAAGAAGTGTACCCGTTTCGGAAGTTCGAGTTTTGCAAATTAGAGCCACGTAATTTAAGGCTACCCGTAGAAACGATACAAGCGATAAGGGATATTGATTTGCCCCGCGAAACAGATAGGAACGCGCGCGATTTCTTTATGCTGTCGTTTTATTTTATAGGCATTAACAACGTAGACTTATTTAACCTTGAACCGATGGAAGGGGGCAGGGTTGAGTACGTGCGTAAAAAAACCTCAAAAAGGTATTCAATCAAAGTTGAGCCTGAAGCATTGGAGATAATAAATAGGCATAGGGGCAAACGGTCGTTTTTAGATTTTACAGAAAGATATTCCCGCCCCAACACGGTCAACAAAATGATAAACTACTATTTAAAACGAATTGGGGGCCTTGAAGAGATAAACGTCCCTGACCTTGTAATGTATCATGCCCGGCACAGCTGGGCCGGTATTGCAGCACGTAAACCCATAGGTGCAAGTAAACCGTTAATCGCACAGGCTTTAGGGCACGGGCGACTAACGGTTACTGATACTTATTTTGATTATGACACTGAGTTGGTTGATGACCTAAACAGGCGGGTGCTCGATCTGCTAAAAAATGATTCTCTTAATCTTGAATAGATAATATCGTTCTCTTGAATCGGTCAGGATTTCACCGCCATACATCCAGTTGTTTTTTATGGCCCCGGCTTCGGCCCCTACCAAACTCCCAGCCCCGCCTCCTATGTAGAACTGCCAGCGGTCTGGCTTATCTTTGTACTCGATTTCAGGATAAAAAACGGGGTACGGTTCGCGCACAGTACGCAACACATAAGAGGGCCGATACTCAATGTCCCGCCTTTCGATAATCCCCTTAACCCAATCCTTTATAATTAAGTGGGTGGTGTCGTTTACTATCGAGTCGATGTAAAGGTTGATATCCGGCTCAACTGGTTCAGGGGGTGGGAGGGGCCTGTCTCTGTAAATGGTTGTATCACGAAAGACGATACTGTCTTTGACAATTATCTCAGGTTTCAGATTTTTGATTGAATCCAAAACGGCTGTTGATACAAGCGTTTTTCCTGCGGGGACTGAGAATTGAGTGCAACGCTCCCCAACAAGGAAGCCAAACACGCATATCAGCAAGGCGACAATAAACGCCAAAATTGATTTTACTGTTTTCATACCTCTACAACTCCGCAGTCAACGAAGATTTTCAAGTAATCGTAATCGAGTTCCGGCAGGGCGTCGAATGGAATTTGCTTCAACTCAATATCGGCTTCATCTTCCAGAGTTTTTTCAAAGTCCAACTGCTTTTTCTGCTCCGCTTCCAGCACCTTCTTGTACTTCTTCTCTAACTCGGCAGCGGCCTCCTCAAACTCCTCCTGATCTTTAATGATGTTGGGAAAGCCATAATCATACTTGCGCTCTCCTGTGCCGTTTTGGCCAGCGTACAGAATAATGCTGCCAGCCTCGTCCAATTCGGCGTGCCTGCTTAACAACTCCCGCTTCTCGGCCAAAAAGGCGTCGTACTTCTCCGACGGCTTGCGCAGCTCATCCAGTCCCTTGATGTACTGGTCCAACTTCATTTCGGTTAGAATTAACGGCAGCTTGAACGCGTTGCTACCTTTTGTTTTTACGGCTGTAATAGCCTGCTTCAAAGTAAATGCTTGCTTGTTTTTCATAGTGTTGCTGTATTTGGTTAAACTACTTTAACAAATCCATTTGCATCTTTGTACAACGTGCCGGATGGTGTCCCCGACGGAACACTTGACCAGTACGGTATTGGCAGGCGGGCGCGTGTCTGGCTTATCTCCGCCCCAACGTTAAACGGGTAGCCTGTTTGCAGCACCCGAATCCTGCCATTTCGCGCCTCTATATTTCCATTCGGACCATCGAGTGCAAGGGTGGCTGTGCTGCCTTTAACTTCGATAGTCCCCTCCAGAATGTCGGTTTTGCGGGTGCTACCGCCGCCTAAAAAAATGCCCGCCGGGTCACTTGGTCCAGTTGTTTTTGGCGCGATATAAACAGGCGCATCCGTGTGTGCATAGCCACGTGTCCAAAGACCTTCAATAAGTTGGTATATGCCCCCTGTGGTCACGCCAAAATCAAAGCCTCCGATATGGTTTTCAGCACCGAAGGAAAACACCGTATTTCCAGACTTCTTCCCCTGGATCCCCCACGCGTGGGAGCCGTCGTGAAACATCTGCACATAGTTTCCACGCCACATCCCGTTATCCCCTGCCGATGCGTCCCACCCGTCGGGACCATTGTGCAATATAAAGCGCTTGCGCTCTCCATCCATCTCGATGCCTCCCTCATAACCAGCAGGGAAGGTGAGGTTTGGGTCTCTCTCGTCGTACATCTTGTTGTTTTTGTACAACCTATCATCGAATTGCCATCCCCCTATCTGGTTAGTACTGCCGAGTTGGAAAACACCAACTCCATTTTTTCGCCCAAACAGCCCCCAATCATTCGCATTTGTGTACCACATCTGTATGCGGGAGTCTGTAAACACGCTGCTATCCATCGACGTAGCGGAGACCATAAACCCAACGGTCGCCGCCTCTTTAAACATTGCTACCCGGCGTGACGAGTCTATCAATCTGCTCGCCTGTATGTCGAAGCCCCCAACCTTCCCCTTATCAAAATTAAGCGTCAGCCCCTCTACGTGCCCCGCTTTTATCCCCGCTGCTACGATGTCGGTAACTTCCAACAGGGCGGTTCTGACCTTGTTACCTGTTATAAGGGTTTCGTTTATGCTTTCAAGTTGTGCCAGCCCGAGAGTGTCTTCTACCCGTGTTGTGATGCTTGTTATCCCTGCTTCCACATCTTCGGGTGCGGGGGTCCAGTCGGTGGCACGGTTGCCGAGTTCAAGTTTAACGTGCCTATCTCCGTTAATTACTTGCAGGTAGCTCGAGTCTCCGCCAGCCATCCTAACGCCAATATCAAGCAGACCGGTTGAGTCAGTTGTAACCGTGCGAGGCTCACCGACAGCTACGCCATTGACCAATGAGCTCATCGGAGTCCCTGAAATGTCGAAAAACAGGTCGCATGCGCCGCTGGATTGCGTGTGTATATCCGTGGTGCTAAGCGTGTACTGTGTATTTGGCTTGCCCTGAAAAGTCCAGGTAACAAGAACATTTTGAATAGCTACAACATATTCGTTTTCAAAATCAGTTATTGCAAAGTAGTTCCTTCCCCCCACCTGCACGGCATCTACATCTGCCTTGGTGGCTGCGTTGCCGCCTGTAACGGTTATTTGACCTTTGATGTTTAGCTGCCCGTTTTCGTACTCCATGTATTGACCTGCCTTTGTCAAGTCGCCAACAAGCAGTTTACCAGTCAAAAAGCTGTTTTCGGAATACACACCCCACCCCTCTGCATTGGAGATGCCGTTAAGGTTTCCGCTTTGGTAGTGCAAGGTGTAGTTTTCGGGATTGTCAGGGCTGTTAATCCAAGTGCTCACCCTGCTGTAAGGGCTGCCTTGCTGGTCCAACACGGTGCGCTCAATAACCCCGCTGCCAGGCGTGCCGTAATCCAAAATCATAGAGCCGGCGTAAACCGTTTGCCCCGTAGCCCCTCCGCTGTTGACTATTATTGTGTAGCGCTGCACATTGGCGGTAGTGCTCACATAGCTGGTCACGGTTGCCCAGATGTTTTTAATCAATAACCCACCATTGGAGCGGTCGAACAATCGCAGCAAAAGCCTATCGCCAACCGCAAAAACTTGGAAGCCCGGAAAGCCCTCCAATTCCTCTACGTAGATTGTCGATGTCGCCCCGTCGGCGGTTGTTGCCCAGTTTTGCGCCAATTTAGCCACTGATTTTGTGAGTACATCGCTGCCCACAAGAGCCTGCGAAATGTCCGCCGTAAATGCCTTTGCCTGTAATTCGCCTGTAAAAATGTGCCGAAAGTCTGCCTGCCCCTGCGGTGTTACCCGCCAGCCTTGCATTTGTGACACGAAGTTGCTTGTGCCTGTATTGCCGCCAAAGGTGGCGGCCTGTGCTACCGATAACGCGTTTTGCAGGGTAGCGGCCTGTGCTACGGATAACGTGCCAGAAAGCGCAGCGTTAACGGCTGTGAGGTTGCCTGTGAAAAGGCCATTACCTGCAACGTGGAGGCGTTCGGTGGCAGTCTCAACCCCGATGCCTACACCGCCCTGCCTTATGGAAAATGTATTTGTTACAGCTGTATCCCCATCTGGCCTAAACAACCAAATTCCAGGCCCTCCGCTTTCGGGACTAACCACCCACGCATTATTGCCTGTGTCGCGCACACGAATTGACCCTGTGTACAGATTTCTGTTTACCCCCGAGCCTATGCGTAAATCATTATTAAAAGTCCACGCCCCCGTCACCACAGCGTCCTCCGTCTTCCGTGGATAATCCCCCGCCGCATAGCCGCCCAGCCGTGCAGCATTATAAGCCGTAGCACTATTTTCCACCCACGTTTTTAAAGCGTAATCCGTAGCGGGTAGGCCGCCAAGTTTCGGGTTGTAAGCCTCGGTAAACAGCCTGTCGCCCCCTGCCTTCCAGATGCCGTTAACGTCGTACACAAGCCTGCTCACCTCGCTGCTGGTGTCTTTGTCGTAAATCACCAACCCACTGTCAACCGTGGCCCCGTCCTGCTTCCTGTTTACCTGTATGCGGGCATCCTCCACCACAAGCTGCTGAGCCAGCCATTGGTTTACTTGGCCGTGGATAATCAGGTCTTTTACATTAAAATCCTGCGCCCCATCACCTGCAAGTTTAGCAAAGCGACCATCAGATGTCGTTTTGTCGTAGTAGTTTACTTTTTGAGCATAGCGGTTGTCTGAGTCCGTTTTATTGTAATAGGCCGATTGCAGGTCATTTATAAGCACATAGTTTGTTAAGTCTGCCGTGATTGTGTTGATGTCATTTGCCGTTGCAACTTCATAGCCATTATGCATCCAAATGCCTGCCGAGCGAATAAAGGCCCCAGAGTCCTCCCCGTCAATTCTAAAATAGCGATTTGTGGCCCAAACAGTCTGAAATCCACTTGTTGTAAGCTCGGTAACCCCAACAGATGGATAAAACGAAGACAGCGCGCCCATTGAGTGCTTATAGTCAATCGCCCAATCTGTTTTTGTCTCCCAGTAGTATTTCCACAGGTAGTCATTTGACCATCTCTGGTAAGTCAAGTCCCCTTGCAAATTCACGTCCAGCTTCCAGTAAGCATATATGCAATCCTGACTTGAAAATGCGGTCTTAATTGTAATAGGGTAGAAGTCATTACCGGTTCGCTTGTCGGACCTCTCTATTGTTACAGCAGGTGCCGCTTTCGTACCGAGTACTTTAGTTACACCCCCGGCAGTAACTCCGTACAAAGTTGCCACAGCCGAAACCTTCAGGGCTGCTTGCAGCTTATATGTTTCTCCATTTGCAGACCCTCCGGAATGATACACGTTAAAAAGGTATCGCAAATCAACTGAATAGTTTTTACCTGCCTCAATCGATATCCTATTACCCCCTGTCGGCACATTTACACTCGTCAACCCCTTTGCCGATGTACTTCTGCCCATATAAATAGGGGGTAAATTTACGCCACCCGTAGCCCTGGTCTGAACAGAAGTTAAGCTTGTGGTAAGTTCATTAGAGTTGACGGTTGTGCGATAGGTGCCAGATGTCCCCCCGGCCAACAACAAGTAAGGGGTTAGGCTCCCAGCCTTCATATTTACAGACGAAACCCCGAAACCTTCAGCCTTGTTTTCAATCGCAATCTCATACTCCGAAGGGTTGATGTAAATACCTTTCCCTTCCTCATTCTCGCTTTTCAGAACGGTGTCAACCTCAAAGGCCCCAACGCGACCTTTCTCTAAATTGAAATTGGTCGCGTTTATTTCTTCTGCAAACAACCCGGTAACATCAATCCTCGACGCGTCAATGGTCCCCGCCTTAATCCTGCCCCCGTCAATCTCTGCTTCATTTAAAACCCACTCATAAACACCCACAGAGACCTCAGTATAAACATACTCTTCGATACCGTCTGTAAGTATTTTTGCCCAAATGTCGTCTACGTGTTTTTGCTTTTCCTCCAAAGTCGTCCACGAAACGGAAGGGTCAGTCCCTTGTGTATATCGGCTGTTTTTTGTGTTAACTACATTCTCAACTAACTGACCATTCGTAAATGTGAAAGCCCCCCTTATCTCACCAGTCTGAAGGTTTATCATTATCCCTGACTGGTCGTTTTGAATAATGCCGGTTGTGATATTGTTCCCGGAAAGTAACGTATAGCCGTAAACAGTTGTAAGTGTGCGTGCATTGTCCTTTACAGACGAAATTATCCCGACGGGGAAATGATAATAACCCGGCACATCATCAACGCCTATCTTGGTTAACGATACTGTAAATACCGCCCCTGTATTCACCTTTGAACACTGGGCATATAGATAGTATGCTCCGCTGTTTGACAGGGCAACATCAAAGGCTCCAATATTCCAAATGCTGCCAGCGTCGCCCTCAAAGGCATCGTGCGCCAACACTCCGGCGGTCGCCCCAAAAGAATCTGGGTTGCCGCCCTTGTTCACCTCAAAGAACGAATCAACTTGAAATTGACCTTCAGGGCTTCCAATTAAAGCGACTTCGGCCCTCAATGTATCAACCATCCCGGCAACTTCTTCCACATCCCTCCAGTTCCTCCTACTTCGTGCAGGGTCAAATAGCTTACTCTGCCTTGCTGCTTTCTTGGTTTCAAGTGTGTCAGCAAGTAACAGCTCTATGCGGGTAGGTTCAATAACATCGGACAATGCAACCTGATAAACCCACGGGTCAATTACATCTCTTGTAAAGGTCTTTACCCGGACTTCTTTGTCAACACCAATTTTGGAATCTTTGATATACAAATAGTCCCCAGCATCCAAAAAGTTCACCTCGAACCCGGGGCCTGAAAACATAGACTTTAAGAAAAACCGGTCAAGCTCAAGGGCGTACTCCACACGCGGCTGGTCGTTCTGACTTAAGTATTCTTGTGCCCGCGCCAACAGTTCGGCCTCAGCTGCCTGTATGTAAGAATCCGGCATAATAATGTCCAGAATCACATACTTGTCACCTGTCTTTATTTGAAATGCTGCGCTGTCAGGGTTGGGGAATTGAAGCCCTCTTTCATCTTTGAAGGGCTTCAATTTGAATGTCTTTGTTGAATGATTATAAGCAGTTAGCTCAAATTCATAACCGGCCAGCGCACCAGTATTGAAATGAATCTTTGCAGACTGTCCAGCAATCAGCCACTTTGTTCCATTACTGTCAGTTTCAGCCAAATCAAAGTCCATTGATGAATCCGTGAACTCCAATATGTCACTTGCATTGATGGCCGATACAGTACCTTCACGGTGCGGGAAAATGTCTTCAAATATCTTTGACCCTTCGATAACCCCGAACGATGCAACAGAAGGGCTGTCAATGTATGATTCTGTATTTGCTGCAATCCTTAACCGCAAAGCGTTATCCCGGTACCCGGCCTTTACATTTCTATCTGAGCCCTCAACGTATAACCTTGTTACGATGTTCTTTGAATCTACATTGGTGCGGGTTAAAGAGTAAAGCCCTTTGCCTTTCCCGTATTCAAGGTTTAGGGGTAGGGTGTCCCCAACAGCCCCAAGGTTTATTGTTTTAACCCCTCCGATTGTCTTTATCTCGTATTCAAGCCCGAACTCAGAGCACACCCTGTTCAGAGCAAGCAGACAGTTTTCCGAGGTGAAAGAAAGGGTTTTGGCATCGGTGGCAGGGAAGGAACCAATGGCCCAAACGCCCTGCCCAAATGCCCGTTCAAGATTGTATTGTAATACAGTCAAAAAGGCCTCCGCTGTGCCGGTTAAAGGGAAGTCACTGGTAGGGTTAAAGCCGGAATAATCAGCGCTGCGATAAACCACTTTTGTCAGCTCGTAGTTTACCCCTTCAAAAACCAGGTTGTACTCAAAGGTATTTTCGCCAATCCTTTGAGGTTCTCCAAGCGTGTTTAAAGTGTACTTTCGCCCAAAGACTTCAATCCAGTCCCCGATAAGGAAGTTGATATAACCAACGCTTTGAACGGTCATTGCAACCGTATCTTCACCCATCAAAGTACGGGTCTGAACCGCGCTTGTAATCTTTGAGTTTTCGGAAGGTAAATTGTAGTTACTGTTGTCTGCTCTTGTTACAATGAGTTCCATACCAGCGTTGCATTTGTTGTTATAGCGCTAATTTCGTCAATCACACCTGAGATTACCGGGTAAAAGGTTCCAGCATTCGTATAATCGTGAGAAAGTGCAATATTTTCCCCGCGCCCCGTCGTGCTGGTCCCGTCACCCCATTGTATTGTGACAAGCTTTTCAGAAGTTAAAGTAAATGATACTTGCATTGACCCGGTTGCGGCTGTATAGCTATACACTTTCTTTATTGGGTCAGGCTCAATTAGTGTCAGCGTAAACTGCCCGATATTAACGCCACCCCTCCAAACCTTCTTGACGGAGACAGCACCCTGCCGATAAACATCGTAAACAAGCGGCTTGACTTCTCCGGTGTCAACCATCAATCTATGTAATCCGGGCTTTGATAGCTCATTGAAAAACTCGGTAAGCTTTTGAACAGAATCCGACTTACTGATTGCAGTCGCAAAGCATTCCAGCGTTATTTCACGCGACCGGTATCGTGGGGCCGACAAATCGACCTGCTGACCGTGGTAGTCTGGCCAGTCCAATGCAACAGGCTCTTTTAGCTCCAAAGCATCTAAAAAGCCTCTGCTGTCAGATACATAAACCCCGTATTGTGCAAAATCAACACCATTCAAATAGTATTTCATGTCAGTCTTTTTTAGAATCCTTTTGCTTTCAAATCACTCCCAGCGCTGCGCATCGCTTTTATATCCGCATGAATACCCTCCAGATACCTGTTGTACGAAGTGTTCGCGGCTATTTCGGCCCAGTACCTTGCTGATTCATTCATAAGTCTGAGGCTTTCGGCTTGGTTAATTCTTATAGCGTTCATTTGCCCGGCCAGAATGGAGGCGGTCTCTTCACTTACCCCCTTTATAGCACCTGACAAAGAAGCATCTGCGGGCCCTGCTGAGAACCCATCAAACCCAGCCTCCTGCATCGCTTTGTCAAAGTCTTTCATCAAATCAATGGCCCCGCCAAAAGCCGGCCCAACGTTCTCTGAAAATCTCATAATGTCATCCATCCAGCTACCATCTCCACCATCCATACTTGACTGCATTTCACTTTGAAGCTTATCAAAGTAGGATTGGAAATAAGGAGTGATAATCTCTTTCATAAAAAGAGATTGCAGAACATCGTTTACCACATCCTTGAAGTCCATCGCTGCGTCGCTGCCATTTTTAAAGGCGTTGACCAATGTCGATTCGAGGCTGGCCCCCAAGTCTCCTGCCACATCCTTAATGATACCTTTCATTTCCTCCATGGCGGCAGCGTATTCCTCTGCTGCGGCTTTGGCGTTTTGAACCATACTCTTTGTTCCCTCGTCGGTAATGTAACCCATCTCGTCCATCAGCGAAAAGAAATCTGCCCACTCTTCGCTGCTCATTTTCGCAATGTCGGCAGACGTTTTGCCCATCGCTGCGAAGGTGTCGTTGAAGGCATCTTTAAGCTGCCCCAATGCGTTCCCTTCGGCTTTCCGGTCAGCATACCCCCCAAAGATTCCGGCAGGGTCAAGCAATGACCCTAATATATCTTTGAATGATTTGTTTTGCAGACCTACATTCATCTGACCGAAAAGTAAGTCTTGCCAGCCTTCACCAGCATAGTCGGACATATAGTCACCCAATATCTGGCCAATGCCAAAGGAGTAATCGTCCGTTTTGGTGCCGAACAGCCGACGATCTGCGCTCCCTTCAGCTGTGAAAACAGCATTCTGCATCAATGTCCCAAGCGCCTCATCCATCTGCTTTTTTGAATCTCCCATTACATCTAAGGCCGATTCGTACTGCTTTTTGAAATTCGGGTCAAGAAAGGCACTCTGGTACAATTCCTGTTTGGCCCTTTCCCGTCTTAAAGAGTTTATCTCTGCCTCCATGTCCAGCTGGCTGGCCAGGGATTTGTTGAGCGCCATTTGCGCATTTACTTCCTCGTTCTGCCAGCCCTGCCGTATTTTCGCTAATTCACCCCCTGCGGTGATTGCAAGGGAGATAATCCCTGACACTTTTTGAAAGCCCGAAGCGTTACTGTCATTCAAGGTGCCGATTACATTCCCAACACCCCCAATCAAATCCGCAACCTTCATAAGAGAGCCCCCCAGATCAGCATCAATCTCTGAAACGGCCCTTGCAACGTCATGTGCTGCGTAGGCTGAATCAATAAGATTATCTGCCAATTCGATATTCATTGAGGTTTTGGTGATATCCCGGATAATGGAGTAAATCTTTTCATACCTCTGAACAGCGGCCTCCAATGCTTTTGTGTCTGCCGGCCCGGGGGTAATGGCCTCAACTGGACTTAGGCGGGGTTTGCCCTTTATCGGCTCCGGGCGGTCGTCTATAAGGTCAACGTTTGCTTTTGCAGCGGCCAAATAAATGGCCGTGGTGGCCTCTACGTTGTTGCGGGAATCCCTTAACAGACCTTCCAGATATTCTTTGTAAGTGTCCCCATCTTTGATGAGTTCGGAATAATATCCTTTAACAGCGGCCCTGTCTTCATCTCTGGCAGCCCTTACAGCGTCATTGTATTCGTCGTAGGCTTTTTTACGCTCGTCAAGTTGCTTTTTGAAGTCCTCCAATTTAAAGCCCTCAATTTCGCCATCTTCAGTATCAGTACCTTTCTTTTTTGAACTGTCATCTGACAATCCCAGTTGCTTTAGATAGGCATCATAAGCAGAGCTAAGTTCTTCGGTGGCTTTGCGCTCGTCCTGTCTGGCATCAATTACCGTCTGCATCGACTGAAATAGACCCTTATAGGCATTGTTCCCCTTGACGCCTAACAAGTCAATTTCGGCCCCAGCATCTTTAAACACTTGTGCAAAAGCATCTCCAAATCCGACCCTGTTCTTTATGTTAGTTTCCGACCAGTCACGCATCATTTTGTCCAACTCTGCGGCAACCTGCCCACCTATTTCGGCCGGGACATCGTTAAGAGCAAATAATTGCTTCAGCGCTTGAGAAAATGCGTTTTCGCTTTTTGCGATGTCCTCCCTAAATGTTTCCAGATCTGCCTGCTGTGCCTTGAATGCAATCGAACGAGCCAGCTCTTGGGTGGCCCTCTTTTGTGCCTCTTCGATATCTTCCAAGGTAGATTTCTCAGTCAACAGATTATCCAGATAAGGGCCATACTTTGAATTGATTTGGTCAATGGCCAACTTCCTTGCATCGGTGCCAGAGGTTGTGCTCTTTAATGCCTTGAAGTTTGCATCCAATATCTTTGTCTGGTCTTCCAAGTCCCGACTAAATTCAGCGCTCACCCCTGAGGCCTGCTCTGTTTTCCCTGTAAATAACACAATCCCTGCGACCAACGCGGCAACTCCGGCAGCGGCCAGCCCCAAAGGATTCATTTTTGTAGCAAGGTTAAAGGCTATCTGTGCATCTTTGGCCGTTTTTATCCCCTTAGCAAGGCTGAACCATGCAGATATGGCCCCAGATATGTTTCGGGCTTTCTCTGCCATGTGCAAGAGTACAACAGCTCCTTTATAGGCCCCATAAGTAACCACGATAGCTTTGAGTACATCCAAAACAGTTTCGTAATTATCAACCATGGAATTGAGGGCGCTTATTCCACCATAAAGCACTCCTTCGCTGTTCTGCCCCATCTCGTTCAACATCCTGTCCCAAGCATCCCCTAAATTGGAGATACGGCCAGTAAGTGAGGCAGACTGTTTTTCCATCAAATTGTAGAACATCCCGCCCTCGTCGGTCATATTCCGGATAGCCTTTTGCAGCTCAGGGAAACCGATTTTCCCTTGCTCGGCCATTTTGTAAATCTCTTTATCCGTCGCGCCTACGACTTTAGCCAGCTCTGAAATGATAGGAATGCCACGTTCAGCAAACTGGTTCAGTTCTTCGGCCTGCATTTTGCCTTTTGCCGAAACTTTACCATACGCCTGAATAAGGTCGGTAACGGGCACCGATGCCCCGGCAGCTAAGTCCCCAAGCCTGCGGAGGCTGTCACCCACCTGGTCGGCCGGCTCCTTAAAAGCAAGCAACCTTTTTGCCCCCTGCCCAAGCTCTGTAAGTGAAAACGGGGTGTTTGCAGCCAGCTCCACAACTTCACCCATCAACTTGTCCGCTTCCGCTTTGCTGCCCAGCATCGTAGTTAAAGCAATATCCAGCTGCTGAAACTCACCCCGCACCTGTATCATTTGGTCAACAAACCCTTTGGCCGCTGTGATAGAGAAATACCCGGCCATTGCAGCGCCTATGCGCTTAAATGTCGCGTCCATTTCAGCGCCCTGCTGTTTGGCTTGCTTGGTGAAGCCGTCGAGGCGGTGGTTTACATCTCTGAGCTCCCTCTTCAACTGGTCAGCGTCCAGCGTTGCTTCAAAATATAAATTGGCCATTGCTTATCGTTTTGCGTATTTGGCAAAAAGGTCCCTTTCTAAATCTCCAGACTTCACCTCTTTGGCTTCGTCCTTTTTATCGTAATCATACCACGGCAAATCTGCCATCATAAGATTTAAGTTCTGCCAGCTGATACCCCACATCAGGTAGTCGTAGCTGAACCCGAAGGTTTTTGCGGCCCCTGCGATTGTTCCCCAGATTGATTTTCCGCCTCTTGACTTGTCGTCAACAGATTTAGACCGCCTATCAATCTGGTAGTGAAAAAAAAATCCTCAACGCTCATCTGTTTTGCCACCACAAGAGCGATAGAGTGCAACTCTTTTGCAGTCAGCCGGTACCTGAGCCACCACGAGAATAAGCCCACAAACTGAAGCTTAAAGCGGGAATTAAGAAACGCGCACGCCACAACCCGGCAAAGTGCGTCGGTGTTCTTTTTATTTTTAAGCACGCTGGCCACTGCGTCGTCAGAATCTATTGATTTGAGTGTTTCGGCGTACTCTGAGATTTTGATAATGGTCCCCAGCTTCAAAGGCTTAACCGAAAAGGCCCATTCTTTTCCCAGCCACTTAATGCCCACCTTTGCCCCTTTATTCAATAGTGTATTTGATGCTTGTTTCATATTCTGCGGTTTCGTCTGATTGTCGTAATAGCTTTGCGAATGTGTCCACAAACTTTTCATTCTTCGATAAATCACGCTCACCCATAGTGTCAAGTATCATGTGAACTTTTTCATGATAGAATGTGTCCATAATCTTGCCCTCGCTTAAAGGCTTCAATTCGTGTGCGTCTGCCAGCGTGATTTTTGAAAAAGAGTATTCTGCCAGCCCGTAACACTCCATATCTTGCATTCGATTGTTGTCAAAAACCACTTCTATTGGTGTGGCAAACAGTTTGAACGATTTAGGGATTCTCATTTTACACGTATTTCAGGGGTGAAATTACCAGCTCCAAAATGGGCGCATATTTGAGTGATTGCATACAACAGGCTTTCGGCGTACCTCTTCATAAATGATTTTGATTTTAAGAGCTTCAAGTCTTCCTCGTTGCTCATAAAGCCGAACTCTACCAGTACACCATGATAAGCCGGTTTCACCTTGTCAGTCCCCACTAATACGGCAAAGTTGGCTTCCCTTTCCAATCGGTCCGGCCACTCTTTGCGCCATGGCATTTCCGGAAAGTCTTTGATAAGGTTTTCGGCGATAATATTGGCTATCTCTTTGGATTCTTTGGTGGCCGTCCTCCTGCTTACATAAATCTCTGAGCCCCGGGCCTTGAAAATCCGGTCGTGTGCGTTGTGATGCAGGGAGATAAACACGGGGACCTCATATCCGTCGCCGGCTTCATTGGCTCTTTTCACCCTCTCATTAAAGCCCGGTTCTGTCGTTTCCTCAACAGTAACTGCACAAGGGATTCCAAGTTTCTCAAGTCCTTTTGATAGCTTTTCAATCGTGGATTGACTTGCCTGCCATTCCTTGAACTTCCCGTCCAAAGATTCCTTCCCGGCAACACCTTCCCCGTGGGCACGGTCAAGTATGATTATCACCTTTTTCATTTCTCAATCTTTTTTTTGAGTGTGTCTTGCACTATCAGAAAAATACTTGTTATGAGTCCAAGCACCTTGAACTCGTGTCCAAGGCGCTTGAAATTCTCATCAACTGATTTAAGTTCCCACATAAGAATGTGGACAAGGATGTAAAAGTGTATAGCAATGAGCGGGACTTCCATCCAGTCAAATCCATTTGCAGCTAACTCTTTCCTGAGCGATAGCGAAACAGATAAAACCATCAGGTAAGAACCAAATTTGAACACCCAGCCCAAACCCTTTTTCGATATGAACTGTAACCCCTCCTTTTTTGATGCCCTCAGCCCGGTAATGTAGTCAGTTATCATTATCGTGAATAGTAGCAAAAACAGCCCCCCGGAGATGCCAAGGATTGACACTGAAAAAGTGCTAACCATTGTCAAAAGGGTAGAGGCTATCACACCATAAAAGGATGCTATCTTTACTTTCATGTCGGAAAAATCAAATAGTCGGGTGAGGAATGCCAGATGTTCCATTACTTCTTTCATTTTATACCTTGAAGGGTGTTTTACTTTTTGTAGATGCCTAACACTTTTAACAACCATTCATAGAATCCCGTATCATAGACCCCATTAGCTGCTAAACTTGCAAAAAAGCCTATCGCCAGCGCGTTCCACCACAACAGTCCATCCAAGAATCCAAGGTTTAGCCACCATCCAAACATCGTAACAGCGACACCCGTGACCCATGAGATGATTTGAATTACCGTTTTGCTATCCGGCTTCAACAGGGTTTTTACTGCTTCCACAACCAGAGGAATCGCAGCTGCAAGGGCGGCAAAGCTGGCAAACAAGCTTTCGGGGTTAATCGGCAGGCCGTCGGCTGCAAAGAGTGGGATTGCTACAAAAAGGGCCAGAACGGCCATTATGTACTTAACAAACTTTTTCATGATAATTGGTGTTGAATGATTAGAAATAGCCCGGCAAAAACGCCGGGCTGATAATTACACTGGGAACACAACAGAGAAAGGAGCTCCACCGTCGCCCGGGTCCAGGGCGGTAGCCGTCACCTCAATCTGAAGCATATCTTCACGGCCAACAGTCCCGTCAATTCGGGCCATAACGTTCGCTCTGGGGATTTGGATTTTTGAGCCGTTGTCGGTTTCAATCTCCAAAGCCAGCTTTAACAAGGTGCTCTTATTGGGAGCCTCCCAAGTGGTCGCTACGGTTGTGCCATCGCCTCCTTTTACTTTCTCAAGCATTGCCGGGGAGAGGTCGTAGGCTCTCCAGGTCACTTCCAGTTTTGAGCTCTCTGTGATAGCCTGCTCAACAGGGGCATCCTGTTCCTCAACGTTGAAGTCCTGAACGGTAGCTTCAGTTTCGGAAAGGGTCATTGACCCCCTCACAGTTTGAGCGAAAGCGTCCAAAACGGCAGGCATAGTGGCGTCTCCTGTGGGAGTGCCAAACTTGACTGATTTCAGTCCAAATACATACTTTGCCATAATTATTCCTCAATTAGATTACACAATAATCTGAAGTTCAGATAGTGAAATTTGATAGCGCTATCTGCCTCTATCCCCTCACTTTCGAGGTACAGATATGCGTTGTTGATTATGATTTTTTCAAGGATGGGAGCGTATTGTCCAGCTAATACGTTCAGCCGGGCAGTGTTCGGCAGGCTTGCACCGTCTGCCACCAGCAGGTCTTTTGCATAGATGTTCACATTCATATAGCACCGCTTCAACACTGAGCCGGTCAAGGGTAAAGCATTGATAACAACACACTCTCCGCTCTCCGCCGGCTTCACCAGCTTATGAACAGGTAGGCCCTGACCATTTAGAGCCGAATACACTGAATTTATAGCGTTGAATATTGTCATAATGCGGAGCTTTGCCCTGTGAAACTCTGGTCAAAATCTAAACTCAACCCTTTCTTACCTGCCTTCCGGGCGAACTTCTGGAGCCTATCAGACAGGTCAACAATGAGGTTTAAGTTCTGAGATGAAATAACATTGTAACCCATGGATTCCAGATGTGAAGCGTACTCCATCCCTGCAACACCTACAATTGAATAGCCTTGTTTCCCTACGCTGGATAGCACAGCCCTTGCAGCACTCACCCCCTTTGAGGTGCCTGTCAGATTCTCAGTTACCACCTCCCCGTCTCGGAGGATAAAATAACCAATCGAGCTGCGAAGGTTCGCGGTCTGGTCAGTATAGTCCCCCTTTGGGAAAGCCCCTGAGTTGATATCAATGCCCATTCTGGCATCTCTTACAAACTCTTCACCTACCCGCTGGAGAATAGCCAAAACGCCGCGTTCGATGTTTATGAGTTCGGCATTTACCTCCCTCTCTATATCTGAATACTTGAATTTTGGCTTTATACCCATAACCTTGAATTTAACTGCCCGTTGGTATGCCTCTTTATCAGTCCCGATATTTCCCGATCTCCTAATAGAATCTCAACAGTGCTGTTCCTCGGTACCTCGACCTCCATGCGTGGAAAAAACACATTCCAGGCAAATGATATTTCCTGCCCGTCCTCTCCCTGTATGGTGGTCCCGGTCCCATTTGGTTCAGCTCTGCATTCACCCTCCCAAATAATAGTTGGTTCACCTTGCACCCAATCTCCGTTCTGGTCCTTGACCGTTTCGGCCGGCTTCGTTATTTTGCCGATATGTGGGTACTGTATTACCATGGTGAAATGCCCTCCACTTTTGGCTGGGTGTCGCTCAATGGGCCAGTTTCGCCATATTTAACGTAAATGCTGTTTGCAACTCGGATGAAGTTCGACTTATCAGTTATTGAGAGCTGATAGCCTCCCTCGGTAACATTCACTCCGGTGGCAAGCACTACGTAAACATCGGCCATCGCAAGGTCAAACTCTTTAGACTTCCCTGCATAATCTCGCTGGGGGTCTAACCCCCGGTCCATAAGCGCAGTTAAGTAAGTGTTATCGCTTAGCGGATAGCCTGCGATTTTTCCCTTTAAAGCTTCCAGATTGGTCATGTCGGTTGGTAGTTAAAAGGGGTGAGGTGTAGAAGCCTCACCCCTTTGTTTTTAAGCGCGCTTATTAGCGGTGTCGATGATCAGCATTCCGGGCACGTTTTTGGGTACCAAGAAAGAGTTGAGTTCGTACTCAAACAGGCGGTAATCCTCAGCGACCTTGTACTTCAGCAGTACGTTGTCGTTTTTGGCATAGGTCACACCAGCAACCGGCATTTTCTCTTCGTTGGCATAAGTGTAGTAGCTGTCGCCAAATTCCTCACCGTTGTGAAGAACTACACGGTCATCCTTGAAGGGGAAAACAACACTTCCGCTTGCGATTTGAACACCGTAGTCAACCAGTTCAATGGTTGGCAGGCCGGTGGCCTCAAACACGTTGTTCACCATCTCAGGGGTGATCGTGTTCACGGGGTTCACGTTGTAAGTCGCGCTGCCTTTCTCGATTTTCAACCCGAAGGTGCCGGCAACCTCAGTAGATGTAATCATCTTGTTGAAGGTTGAACGGGTCATCTTCATCTTTGAGAACACGCGGCCTTTGGCTTTCTGCTCGTCAAGAATGGTTCTCAGGTCAGTCAAAGGTTTACTGTCAGCGTTGGCCAGGGCCCATGCTTTGGTAATAACCTTGTCCTTTGGAATAGGGAAAGCTACCTGGAAGGGAACGCCTTGAGGGTTGTCGGCAGCGGCAACGGTTACGGTGCCATTCGACAGAATCTCCCCTGCCCACATATCCATCCTTCGATGGGGGGCAAGCATCAGGGCCTGAACATCCGGGAACAGTTCGTTGAAAAGGGCCTGCCCATCTTCAACACGGCCGGACTTCATAGCCTCTTCCAATTCCAAGAACCGGCGCATCTCTTTTAAGTCCAGTTGAAACCCATCTTTCAAAGAAGCGATGCTTCCAAGGAAGGTTTGACCGGTAGGTCTCTCCCTACGGGGAGCTCTGGCACCGTAATCAACAACAGAACCTGCTGTCACTCGTGCGCCCTCAGCCATCAGACCTTCAAAGGTCAGATTGGCGGTGTATTTCCACTTAAACCAGCGCTTCCACTGAATCATACCGTCCAAAGATTTGGCGGTATTGTCAATCAGCGCTTGGAAGGGCTTGGCTTTTGCGAAAACGTCTAAGATAAATTGCTGTTTAGCCATTACTTACAGATTTTAAGATTAAACAAAATGGAATCTGGAAGTAAGACTTTCCTTATTGTAGGAGGTCACTCCAAAAGGAAGGTTTGCTTCTTGGATCTCGTAGATCTGCAAACCAATGTTTAGAGTGGTCTGCTCTTCCAGGTAGGCATCGTGAATGAGAATGCCGTTTGCGACATTCGCTTCAGCTCCGGTGTCGGCTCCAGCTGCGGCGCTTTCAAAGAGAACATCTCCAACGGCCAACGCCCCGAGAGTAGTCCCAACAGTGATTACATCGTAGGCATCCGCAGAAGCATCAATTGCGGTAATCGCATAGGATGTTCCACCCTCTGCTTTGGCAACAACGTCTCCCACTTTCAAAAGGTGGCTTTTGCCTACCTTAATCTCAACAGCAGCTGCACCGGCAGCTTCGTGAACGACAGCGGTTTTTACAACCACGGCTTTGCGGGTGGCAAAGTCAGCTGCAATCAAAGACCCCTTGGGTAAGAAGTCTATCCCTGCCGGCAGATTGTCTTTGTCAAGAGTGAATCCACCAGTAGCTTTATAGACCGACTCCTCGGGCCACAAAACTTTATTTACAGGGTCCTTTCCTGTGATTTTAAACTGCATAGTTTACTTTTTTTCGGTTAAAGAATCTCCCCACTTATCCATTTGCTTGATGAAGCTTTCGTCATCACCAGCAAAGCCGTTGGCAGGGGAATAGTTGCCTTTGGCAATTTCCTCGTTAATCAAATCTTGACGGAAAGCGGTGTACTCGGAGGCAACCCGCTCGACTTCACCTTCAAGATTCTCTGATTCGAGGTTCACCCGGCTTGCAAATAGGCTCATGTGCTTTTCGGACACCCCTTTTGCTTTGAGTTGTGCCTGGATTGCAGCCTGTCTTTCGGCCATGGTGGTTTTCTTTGTGACTGACTCAACTGTCCCTTTTAAGGTAGTTACAGAATCTATCAATCCTTTTGCCCAGGCGGGCACATCGTCGCCCCCTTGTGGTCCGGCTGGAGGGTTGGCCGGTGGGCTCGGCTGGCTGATTGGTTTACCGTTTTCGTCCAATCCGTGCTTTTCGCGGAAATTCTTAAGGGCCGTAGAAGTGGCCTCAGTCACACGCCGGTCTGTTTCGGATTGAAGGATTTCGGTAAATGCAGTCACAAGAGGCTGGACCCCTGCAATGGCGGTTTCAAGCTGTGACTCTTCGGTTACAGTTTGGCTTAAATGTTCGGCCACCCTGTCAAGTACTTTGGTCTGAGTTCCGCTAAATCGAGCCCTCAGCATTTCAAAGATTTTTTGTTTCATAGCACGTGCGTTTTAAATTGCTTTTCTTATAAAGCAACAATTTACCGACAGCGCTATGGGCAGCAAAAAAATAAGGGCCAGCAGGTTGCACAATAAAAAAAATGTAACATGCGGCAACTTTATTTCTCGTTTTGTTTGTCGTTCTGACAACTTTTTATATCTTTGTTATGTGTCCAACGGGACACTAATAGTTTAAATCTTTAAAGTTGGAGTCACCAATTAAAAAACTGTTTTTGACTATGAAAGTCTTTGAAATTTTGAAAGTCGCCGAAGCCAACAAGGAAGGCTTCACGGTAGAGGTTGAAACCTTAAAGCACGTAACCGCCGGAATTGTGGTTGCATACCTAGAAACTCAGAACAGTTTCGACAGTGAAGGATTAAAGCGGTGCATCGAACACGCTGCAAAGCATGAAGGTTACATCGGGGGTTGGTTAAATGAGGAAAATGGAAAGTATTACTTTGATTCAGTAAGGATCTTTCCAGTTGACCAGCTAAAAGAAGCGATTGAGTTTGGAAGGGCAAACGAACAGATATCAATTTTTGACCTTACAAACATTAAAGAAATTCGATTGTAGAACTTTACAAAGGAGGGGTGAAAATCCCCTCCAAATTAAAATATGAAAGGGATTGAAAAATTAACCCACATTACAGAGGACCAGCGGAAGCTGTTAATTCTATCTGCAAAGCAGTACAAGAGATTTGCCCGTATTTACTTTGAGGTTTTGGAAGTAACGCCCGATTCAGTGAGCGTAAAAATTAAGCAACTTGAAGGTCCAACAGAAAAGTATCTTTCTGCAAAGGATTTAACTCAGAGGGCGTTGGATGTCTTTGCCGGAATGATTCCCGTTGACTGGAAATTCAACATAATGGCCGTACCTTTCAAATTCCTTCAGGTGGTTGACGTCGATTACATCAACAGCAAGAAAGATGCACTGGGGCTGACAGATGTCGATTTGTCCAGACTCTTAGATGTCCGGCCTGAGAATCTGAGCAAAATCCTTTCCGATAATCGGGGGTTGACCAAATTAGGGAAAGCGGCTTTTTATTATTTGTTTAAATACTTAGAGCAATGAAAACCTACCTACTCAACCAATACGAACGCCAATTCGTAAGGGAGTATAACATCGATGTTCAGCAAGGCAGAAAACGTTATAAACCCCTGTTTATGTCGAGGTTTGAAATGGCACAAGCAAAGCGAAATTTCGGAAGGGATATTGAGCCTTATCTTAAACCGATTGTTGAATTTTTAAATAGAGTATTATGAAAACACCTAAGGCTAAAATCGATTTGTCGGACATATTATCAAAGCAAGAAGCAGGTGCGGTTCTTGCAAGCGCTATAATAAAAGAGCGAATTGCTTTTGAGAAAGAACTATGCAGACTCTCTGTATTAACAGGGCAGAATTTTAATAACTCTCAGGAAATTGAGGACTTTATAAAAGAGGTAAGAGTGATTTCTGTAACAAAAGGGTTCTACCCAGATAAAAGTGCGATAGTGTCTATTTTATGTCACTACATTGCGAATGGCCTGACCTTAAAACAATCGATGGACAGGTACATAGCATACAGAATCTTTTAAACACAAAAAGCCCGAAGGTAATCCCTCCGGGCTTTTAAATTCCAATTATTACAACAAGCCCTTAGCAACTTGCTTGTTATCAGTCAGGAAATACGGTGTACTTTTCCATCCTTTTATGGCTTCTTTGTTTTCGGTCACCCAGTTTTTAAACCCTGTTGGAACGTCGGTAATTTTACGAGTGCTTTCAATGGGCTGGCCGTCTAACATTGCGTCAAATTCGTCTTCGGTTGAGAACAGTGGGATAGCTCTACATCTGCAATTAGGGTGCCAACCAACGAACTTGAAGTCTTTAGGATATTTGCCGGCCATAGACCCGCAGATGTCACACCCATAAGGGTTATTTGACCGGATTACTTCAATGCCAACAATGAAGTCCATTTGATTCCACCTCTCATGGTCGGCAGCTCGATAGGCCATGTTCGTTTCGGTTCTGGTCAGCCGAAGTGCGTTTTTATACGAAGACCTGTAAACACCCTGCCCCGGGTGGTAGGCTTCGGCATTCTTGCTCAGGGCCAGTTGTCCGTGCTGGTTTCTCACTCTTCGAAAAAGCTTGTCCGGCTCATTAAGATAGGGACGGATGTCCTGACTTAACCTTGCGGCAGATTTGCCCTCTCTTATCCCCAGGTCGATCGACATTTCAAGCTCCTGCCTGAATTGCGTCATACCCTTCCAGACCCGATCACTCAGATTCATTCCTTTTACAACTCTTTCCCGGAATGCTTTTTGCGCTGACACATTACGTAGGTTGAAAGACCTTGCTGCACTCTTTGACAGCCTGGTCCCCTTTACAAAGTCCTCAACCATCGCATCGTTTTTAAGATTGGCGTATTCCCACTCTTCGTCAATGCCCGTTTGGATGGTGCCGATTATGTCTTTGGCCAGCTCACTGATTATTTTGTTCGCTCTGCCTCTTAGAGCCGCATAGTCTTTGAATCGGAACATCTTATCGGAGACTTTTACCCCAACAGCAAGGGCGGCAGCTTGCTTTATTGCACGGTCGTACAATCGCTTTATCGCTAACTCGTAGCCGGCAATTCTCCGGTAGTGTTCGTTTTCAAGCTGTCGCGACATTAGAACTCAAAGGTTTGGCGGGTGGATGCTGCTTTGTCTTCCTCTTCCAAGTACTCAATTTCCCTGTCCACATCAACAACAAAGGAATTGTTCGCCATTGCGGTGCGCTGGCTCATCACTGGCCGGCCCCCGGTGGCTGTTGTAAGAGTTTCAATGTCCTCTTTCTCGTTGCGTGGCATGTAGGGCCTAAATACCGGCTCAATTTCAAGACCTCTTGAATATTGTTCTAAAGAGATGTTAGCGATTACGCACATCCTTTTTAGCAGGTTGATGCGGCGCTGGAACATTTCACCGAGGACCTCTATTTTGTTCTCAACCTTCATGTGTGCATCGAGAAACATAAGCTTCAAAGCTACCCCGGAAAGATTTCCGAGGCCCTTCATTTGTGAAAATGAGATGTTCGGAGTCTGAGTTGACGTGTGGATGAGTTCGATAAGTGTTTCGATCTCCAATTTGATTGCGTCGGGGGCGCTATCCCATGATAGGTATTGAGCTGTTGACCCCTTTTCGCCTTGAAGGACTTTCCCCTGTTCGCCTTTGGCAGCAAACCCTGTAACAGCCCCCTGGACAAACACCATTGGGGACCCGAAATAGTCATTCGTGTCTCCAAAATTTGACAGGAGGGTTTCAAGTCGGTCAATCATCACCTGAACCTTGTACCATTCTGGATAAGGTTGAGAATAGTAAATAACAGGTATTTTTTTTAACAGGTTGGCTTCGTTCGTTACGATGCTGGTCCCGTCGTCCGTTTTTTCAAGCAGTACATGCTTTTCGTTTGTCCACACCTCCAGCGTTTCGACTTCGACCTCTCCACCTTCGACAACCCTTGTTGCTGTATATTCCCGGGCAAACATTACAAGGTCACCGTATTCGTTGAATTTGGGGATAAGGTTGTTTCCTTCCGACACCTTTAGGAGTTTGATTTTTGGCCTGAGCTTAATACCTTCCTTTTCCCAATACTCTTCATCAGCAGTAAAATACCAAAGCTCAGCAACTTCAGTTTCCGAAAATAGGGCTCTGGCCAGCTCCCTGTCTTTGTATTTTAGTTTGTTGTCATCCCAAACCTTTTGCACCATCCACCTTAATTCAGTTTCGCCACCCTCTTCCGCATCCGCTTTGAGCTCAACAGGGAACCCCAATGTGAACCCTATCGCCCTGTTGACAATAAGTTCCTGCATCGGGATTGCAATACGGTTGACAGATTGAGTTGATTCTACGACGCGATCTGAGCCGTCGGCGTTCTTCCCGTCCACCTTCCTGACTGTCTTGTCAGGCCTTACAGATAGGTCAAAAACAGAATGCTGGTCAGGGTCCAACTGTTTTAATATGTCGTCAAGTTCGACTTTTCGCTCTGGTTTGGTGGTGAGAACGTCCCAGGCGTCGTCTAATTCGAGGGAAAGTATAGCTTGCAAATCGTCCATGGCGCTTTTTGCTTTAAAAATAGGGAGTTAAGCCGCAGAGTTGACCGATTTCACAGGCTTTACACCTATCAATTTGGCAACTGTGCGAACAAAAAAGGCCAGCCCATAAAGAGCCAGCCTTGAGATATTAAAAGAAAACGCCTGAAAGGTCCTGTTCCTGAACGATGGTGTCGTGCGGGTAGAATGTTTCGGCCAGAGCATCAGAGTAGTCTGTTGAGCGCTTAAGCCTCTTTTTGATGTCCTCCTTTGCTTCAATAATTACAGAACCGTCCGACCTGAATTTCCACTTTATTTCCGTGAGCTCTTCGGTTAGCTCATCGCAGGGAGGGAGGCAAGGATTATTCCCGTTGACAGGATTCAGCCAGTCGCGCAATGCCCAATAACAATACGCCCGCATATTTGCGAACCTATACACCCCGGTAACGTCGGTTAGGTCTGTGGCCCCTTCGCTGAACTTTGCCGAAAAGGCGTTTTTATATCCCAACTCTACAAGGCGGGAATACACCCCGGCCCCTTCGCCTATCGTGTCAATGAATGCTTTGTTTTTAGGGTACCTGAGTAGGTGGGTGAGATAGCCGGCAACCAGCATGTGGTCAGCCTGCCCTGCCTGACCCACAATCTCGAACTTATCAACGTAATTATTGTACCGGAAACAGGCTATTGAATTGTCCCGCCCCATGCCTGCAACGTCCTGACCAATTCGAAGCGGGGTGTTTGGGTCGCGGGGCTTTGCGTTGCGCCAATTCTCTTGTGCTGCTTCAATCCAATGCAAGGGGATAAGAGTGTCCTCTGAGACCTTCGGGAACATTCCACGGACCTTTACCCGGAATAAGTCATTTGGACGGTAAAAACGGCCCTCAAATTCAAAATCACCTTCGCCCTTTGTGAAGTTAGCTTCGCTGATTGGTGTACACCAGCTATCCACTTTGTCTTTTACCCACTGATAATCTACTTGACCGGGGATAACTTCTTGCTTATTGACAACGTTGGGGGATGAAAGGGAGTCCAAACGGTGTTTCTTCCATCGGGCCTGCTTTTGGCTTTGCGCTGCGTACCCTGTTGTGATGTTCGGGTTGAATACAATTAGCAGTCTGGAATTGCCCTGAAGGTTACCTTCTATCGCATCAAAGATTGACTGGTCAATACCCGAAGCTTCCGTAACGACAAACATCGTGTTTGCCGCGTGAAACCCAGACCAAGCCTCATGGTTGTCCTTTGAGGCCTTGAATCCGGTGAGAAACCACTCTTCCCAATCTGTTCTAATGTCATACCCAACCAGCCTGCCGGGCAACACCTTTGCCCGCCTGACCAATCTGGAAACTTCCGGAAACATGATGTTACCTACCTGCCTGTCCGTTGGGGCCGTCATTGCTATCTTGGTGTTTGCAATCAGCTCCCCGGCTTCGTTAAACCGTGGGGTTAGGTACATAAAGCAAACGCAAGCGACCGCAGCGATGAAATCTTTGCCCCGGGCCGTACCTGAGCATACTGACACCCGGGGGTGATTTTGAACGTCGCGAAGGATAGCTTGCTGCTCGGGGTCCAAATCTACCTTAAGCACATCTTTGGCGAACTTGCACCAGTCTGTTTGCCACGCCTTGAATGCGTCTATCGCTTCGCTATTTAATACTTCTTGCATTTATTATGATAGTTTGAACACTCTATTTAACACCTCCGATTATTGCGGCTTTGATATTGATTTTCCCGAGGGGAAATAAAACAACCCTGTTTAACATTTTGCTGTCTGGTTGTTAAACCGTCAATCTGTAATAATGCAACACCAGCGCCCCAAGCTGGCAGGTGGTGATGTATTCAGCCCTGCGGCTGTCGGGGGCGTTTTCGCCTGTAAGAACTGTTATTATCGCCAGCATCTTGCCGACTTTCTCGCCGGGGTCAACTTCTACCCACATGCACATTTCAGCGCCTTGCGGCTGGATGCTTAGTATTTTAGCATCAAACGGGATATCACGGAACGTTTGAACGGTCGTGTGGCGGAACTGGTATTTATGTATCTTTTTCATATCTCAGTTGGTTTTAAGTTGTTTTAAAAGCCTTTTCATCTTAAGGTAATTCTTAATTACCCTGTGAAATTCGGCTATTGATTTAAGGTTTTGGGCGGTCATTTACTTAGGTATTAAACTATTCAAACAATGTTCCAACCGCCTTAGGAACAACATTCTTATTACTAATCAAAGAGTTAAACCCATTATTTATGCTATTAAACTTTACAATGTATTCCGACTCAATACGAAACACTTCACTCTCAGATGTGGAAGGAGGCAATTCTTCCAAAACTTCAAATATCCAATCGCTTAGGCTTGTTTGGCGTAGATATAATCCAAATGGGCTGCTACTGTGTGTTAAATGGTTCCACCACCTAAAAAACGGGGCGTTTCGAGTTTTTCCAACGTAACATTTGCCCGTTGATTTTTCAGTGCATTTGTAGATGTAATGAGATGAATCTTTATTAATGTAATTCAAATCGTCTGGCATTTCCTCATGCTTAAACTTCTCTTTTTTCCACAACTCATAACAGCTATGATTTACAAGGTCATTTCCCGTTTTGTAATCACCTCCACAGAATATTTTACCCTCAAATTTCCGGCTTTCAATCGGTCGGCTCAGGTATTTGTTTTCATGGACGTGGCCACAATGGTCGCACACCCATTCGCCTTCGTTAATCAATTCTATTTCATGATTATAAAGGGGGAATATGACTACATAAAAGAATTGGGCTTTGTCGTTTTTGGTTTCCTTCTCGTAAACTTTGCCGTTCTGAAAGAATTGAGGGTATTTTTCAAGCAACTGGAGTTTTACGTCCGCTTTGTTCTCTGCATAAATAAGCGGCTCCCTCAATACTTCTACGGTATTAAAACCCATGTATTCATCCTTAACTGTAAGGGATTTACATACCCGTATAATTGCTTTAAATGCTGTTTTATTTTGGTTCATTTGCTTGCGCTTTTAATGAGTTGCATAAATAAATCAGCCCCGTCTGCCCCGGTCAGCTCTTGCTTGGTGGGAGCGTTAAACCCAAGCATGTTTGCAAGGGCCTCCATGCTCTTCTGCTTGTCGTACATCTTTATCCGAACGTAAACCTCCACCTCCGGAGCCTGTCCCTTCTTAACTTGCTTTTTGACCTCCTTGGTAGTCACCTCCTGAATACAAGCTTTAACGTCGTCGCTCAACTCTTCAAAGTCTTTTAGCTTCATCCATCCGTCCCGTATCTGCCCCTGTGAAGCTAAAGCAATCTTCATGTGCTCCTTGACTATCATCAACGCCGAAATGCCCGCCGTTTGGGCCAAATTAGCCTTCATTTCCTCAATACGGGCCTTAAGATATGGTTTCCTGAGGTTTTCGGCTCCAATCGCAACGGCTGTCTTTGGACTATAACCGGCGATGATTGCCGCCTTGGTTGCATTGAATCCGTTGGCCAGATATTCATAGCAAAAGCGCTCCTGCTTAGGAGTCAGACCGGACTTCTCCAGCTTCGACCTCTTCGGACCCTGCTTCTTTTTCTGCTTTTCCATCTAACTCGAATTTGATAGTTTGATAAATATATTCTGCTTCTCTGCGAAAGCCTTTATCTACCTGCATGTAATCTCTAACTTTTACAGCAAGTTGCGAAATGCCAGACAATACACCTTCCCGGGACAATAGAATTGCGACCTTTTCTCGTAGCCCTGCCCTGAGCTGTTTTTTGCATTCCAGATAATCGGGGTCGTAAAGCTTCACAAATACAGCGATAAACAGATCCCTTGTGTATTCCTTGTCGTGGTCAATTTTAAGGTGGGTTATGCCCTTTGTCTTGCAAAATAAGGTAAACACCTTAAGCATTTCGTAGCCGTCCAGCGGACGTTCCTTTGCAGTTAGCTCTTTAGCGATCTCCGGGTATCGCTCTTTAAGCTTCAGGTAAATCACTTTGTAATTCATTGCCGGCTTGTTTTTTGGTTATTACTTCGTATGCGTGACTATTCAGGGTAGGGACTCTTTTTAAGGTCCCGGCCTCAACCATTGCACTGAGTTCACTGTCTGCCATTAACCGAAGTTCCCTGAGTACGTCGCTATACATTGCGTGCTCAGGGAACTGTCTCGATTCTCTCTTTTGAGATTGAATCTGCTCTACGACTTTTAGTATCGTATCTCTCATACCAAGGCCCTTTCTTTTTCCAGCTTCTCGGAAAGAAGCTCTTTGTATCTCTTTTCCGTCCTTGGGAAGTATGTGGTTTTGCCAATCTTAACGATGTATTGAGCCTTTGACAGGTTGGGCGGGGGTAGTTGTGGTTTCTGTTTCCGCTCCTTGCTGCATCCGCCTGAGAGGTGCCCGAGCTCACTGGCCACAGGCGAAATCGCACGTATAGGCTGGCCGGGCCGGTCCTTTCGTTTTTTTCGTATCTTTTCCCGCGCCTGTTCCCTTTTGTGAACAACTTTACAAGGGGTACATCTTGTCGCTCGGTGGTGCATCTCGTCAATGCTTGTGCCGCAATCTAAGCAAACGCGAGGGGCCGCTTCTTGTGGCTTTCGCTGATTCTCCGCCTTTGGCTTGTTTTTGACCTCTCTGGTTCCGGCTGTGCCTTCGTCCTTTTCTTTCTTGTAGTAGATTCTCTTGTACTCCCTTTGCATCTCCTTGTTGTGGATGGTAGCGCAGGAAATGCACCGCAGGGCCTTTGGATGTCTTTCAGATATGTCACATCCGCAGTCAACGCAATGCCTTTCAACAGGCTTCTCTTTCATTGCGGCTATCCGGGCTTTCTTTCTTGCTATCTCTGCCAGCCGCTCAGGGTTGTTTGCTACGGATTGCCTCCATCTTTGCTGACCTTCCCGCTGAACGTCGTAAGCGCAGCCAGTGCAATATTTCGCCGTTGCAGAGCGATGTGAAATATCGCAGTCACACCTTTGGCACCTCCTTTCCTCCGGCTCCGATTCCTTGTTTGATTCTCTCTCTGCTGCCCGCTTTTCGTATGCATCTCTCTGATGCTGCTTGTTCATCTTTTCGGCACAAGGGATGCAGTAGATAGCATTAACGGCCCGATCTGAAATATCGGTCGGGCATAACTTGCAGGCGCGTTTTGCAGGTTTCTCACTCATCGCAGACCTCCTTCCTCTCTATAATCACCACGGACCAATTCCCATCCGTGGTCCTCGTTGCTATCACAGAGGCACCTTTGACTTCTTTTCTCCACAACAAGGGGCCTTTATCCCAGCCCCGTATTCCGTGAGCTCTGTAAACCTCCAGCCTGTTGCTGTACTCGTAACAGGTGGCTGTTGAGGTCTGGTCTTCACTCTCCCATACTTGTGCTGATATCGCAATAGGTAGCAATATCAACATTATTGTTATCAGTTTTTTCATTTTTCGTCCTCCTTTTTACCTTTTTCCCATCCCTCAAATTCCTGGGCCAGCTGCTCAATGTCATTGTCTTTTTCGACCATCATCGTGAACCCTCGATGCTCCACATCTACCCATTCCATATCATGCAATTTGCAGATGAATTGCACCTTTTTAAGCATCTTTCGCACGTCATTCCAGCCCTCGGCCTTTAGTTCGAGCGTGCCATTTTTGATTTTTAGAGTGTTTGATTTCATTTTGCAGCCCCCTTTTCTGTTACAGATAATCCAAAATAGAAGTTTAGTAAGTAAAAACCGCTACCATTCCTTCCAAAACCAAAAACAAGAATGAATAATGGGAAATATCCACCATTCGTTATCTTCCACATATTTTCAAAGCTGAAGTTTAATTTATATTTTCCTATATTCATTTTGTTTCCTCCTTAGCTTTTAGGTGGTTATAAACAAAATCCCTCTGCTTGCTGAACTCAGGAATTACAAAATCTTTGCTTTCTGCCATTTCGGGGTCCATTTCATCCCACATCTCTCCAAAAGTATCGGTTATGCATTCGTAGAAATCCTCACCCGTTACGCCTTCGTCTCCTTCCATATTCAGCATATCCACCAACTCGGCGCATTTTTCATGGCTCTTCCAGTCGTACAGCTCACCATTGGCTTTGTGCGCTGAACGCCAGTACGTCGCCCCGACTGGAATCGTGCAACCGCAAAAACTGCAAACGTGCGCTTTTCTCGCTTTTACTTTACCGTATCTGAGTGTTTCCATCATTTCGTTTTAGTTTTTACCCGCCTCCCTGTGTGGAAGGCGGGGGTGGGTTAATAGTCTCCACTCTGATAAATCACAATCTTAGGTCCATCCATCATAATTTCCTCTACCATAAAAATACTTGTATGAGCTATTGCCTGGCTCGCGATCCTTTTAGCTTCGTCTTTATTGTAAGCGAGAATGATTAAGCAGCTCCCTACAGGGTAAAGAGCTTCAAATTCTACATTCCAAAGTTTAAGATTCATCTCTATTTTTTGTTTTACCCCTTACTGGGGTGGTTAAAAATCAAATAACTGTTACCCAAGTGGCACAAATGATTCGATAGCTAATTTTAATTCGTCTCTGAAATAATCCATCGTTCCAATATCGCCAGAGGCGTATTGTTTAACTTGAAATGACAGCTCTGTCAATGCAACGCCTGATTGAATTAGTTTTTGTTCTAGCCAATCCTTGTAGTTTTCTAAATCAAATACAGAATCTTCCTCGCCTATCGTTTGAGGATTTTCTAATCTGAATTGCTTTTCAAATTGATACATGTCTTTAGTTTTTGGGGTGGTTAAAAAGGCATTAATTCATAATCATACACAAAAACAAAAGGGTTGCTTTCCCATGTGCCTTTGCCGCTAATCTGGTCGATAAGTGCGGCGTAGGCTTCGATGTGAGACTGGTATATCATATTCCCCTCCCATCCAAAAATGAAAGACCTGCTGTCGTGGGTGTAACCTTCAATGCCCTCCTTTATGCAGTCCTCTTCTGTAATTTCCTGCAAGCGCTCAAATCTTACATCAGTAATTTTTATAAAATAACGGGCGGCTGACTGGGGCATGAAGAGTTTGTTTTTCCAAGGATTTGAAATGTCTGGAATTTGAGTGTTAATAAAGGTCTTGTCTGATTTTTCAAACTTGTAAAAAATCTTATCCATGCTGAAATCGTCAATATATGGCTCCTTTAGGTATACGATTTCATCTACTTTATACTTCGGTCTTATCTCCTTGCCATGCCAGTCCTCAAACAACACGTTGGTGGTCCGCGGGCCTATATCGTCCGGTTGTGCATTCGCGATCCTCCGGGTTTGCGTTTTCCTCATCTGAATTGTTGAGTGAAAAAGCGGCTCTTTGAAACATATTCCTTTCATAGTTTTAATTTTATGCTGTTACTTGGTTAAACTCTTGAATCAAAGCCGCAGCGCTGGCCCGGGCTATCTCCCTGGCCACAATGGGCACAACGGCATTCCCGATGAACTTCTTTTGGTCTGCTTGAGTGCCCTTTAAAATGTAGTCAGCTGGGAAGCCTTGAATTTTAAGAAGCTCGGGAACCTTCAGCATTCTCATTTTAATATCCGCTATGCCGTGGGCCTGCATAAATTGCTTTATTTTTTGCATCACAAGGCTGTCGGAATTGCTATGCTCCACATTTGAAAAGCCTTGCCGAACCTCAACCAGTGAGGGGGGCCGCTTATCCATCCTGGCAATAAGTGTAAAGCAAGGCTTGTCAACCGAACTTCCAGCGCTTTGGTATTGCGGATTAAGCAGGTAGTGATGTTTACGACAAGCTAAAATTGTTGGCGCCGGTTCATCCAGTGAGCGCCCCACGTTTTTGAAGTTAGTATCCATCAACCAGCCTTTAACGGTCACAAGGTTCTGCTTCGGTGAAGTTGTTAAAGTGCCGTTTGGCTGCTCTACCGAACTGGCTCTGCCTGTTCCGTACTGATTGTCAAGAAAGCGAACAGAAGCCACGGAAAAGCGGTCTTTTGTTGTAACGGTTGGGCACGGCTCCAATATACTTTGAGCGCCTTGGGAATTGCTGTAATAGCTTGTGAGGAAAGAAGCACGCACAACTGATTGGTTGGCGCTGGTCGTTATTGCTCCGGTAGGGCCTTTAAAGCTGACCACTTTACCAGCCGGGCGGCCTGAAAAATGCTTTTGGATGAACCCTTCCTCACCATTGGCCACAAACTTCACCAGCCCGGCATAAATCCGCTCCAAAGTGGCATCTACCAACGGCTTCCGACGCTTAAAAACACTTTCTCCTTCGTCCTCAAAATCCAAAACCTCTTTCACAGCCTTCCAGGGGCGAAGGTTGTTTGCAAACATCCCACCGGCCTCAACCCTCCGGGCGTGGGTAGGTTCTGGCCACACTATTGGCAGGCCCTTTTTTGCGAACTGAGCAAAGTAACGCTCCCTGCTGGTATAGGCTCCAAAATCAGCAGAGTTGAGTATTTTCCAGTCAAACGAATAACCGTAACTGCACATACGCTTTACCCAATGCACATAATCAACTCCATTTTTTCGGCTTATCGGCCGGCCATTTTCGTCCAGCGGGCCCCAGCTCATAAATTCCCGCACGTTTTCGATTTTCACGTAATCAGGCTGGACGGCCTCAATGTAATCGTAAAGCGAATATGCCAATGTCCTGCTGTCTGCATCCCTGGGCAGGCCTCCTTTAGCCTTTGAGTAGTTGGTGCATTCCAAGCTGGCCCAAATCACAATGATACAGCCTGAGTGGTCTTTGCGAAGGGTTCGCACCAAGGCGGCGATGTGCTGAATTACCTTCATATCCCTAACGTCCTCAACGAAATGAATACAGTCGGGATGATTCGCTTTGTGACTCTCAATGGCTTTTGCATCGTGGTTCACGCAAGCGGCCACTTGGATGTTAGGATTGCCGGCAAGGTGAATGCCTGTTGTCGTCCCTCCGGCACCTGAAAACAGGTCTATGTAAAAGATTTTCATAGTTAGATGGTTTTAATATTTCCAATTGATGGGGCGGCCCCTGTTGTGCTAATAGCTGTTTTTGCGTGCTAAGCCATTGAATTTTGACACGAACCCCCTGTTCAAGTGTATTCTATTGCGACACCCCCATTTTAATCCCTTAAAAGCACCTTATTTTGATTTTCAGATTTCATCCGGGATTCCATGCCGAAATTTGTCCGCTTTGCTCACATACAGAAAAACCTCTTTGTGCTTTACTTTTGTGTATGTTTCAAAGCTTGCTTTATGCTCAGTGACCAGCGAAATGAACTGCTGGTAAGTGTACAGTTTGACGTTTTTGTCATAGCTCAGAAAGTTCGCAAGGGTAGGGGTGGGGTACGGGCAGTTGTCGATCACATTGTTCACAGCATCAATCATTCTCGTATCACAGAACCCCTTTGCCTTGAACCGCTCAATCAATATCTGAAAGAACTCTGGCGGCAGGGCCGGGAACGCAGCTTTTACTTTTGCCGCATTTCGCACCAGCTCTTTTTGGCTTAACTCTCCCCTGTAAACGCTCAACTCAAACCCGGATTCAGTCTTCCTCAAAGGAATGCTTGAGGATTTCTGCAAGCTGGTCGAGGCTTGTTGCTTCTTTATTATTTCCCCTATTTTTTCCATTGTTTTGAAATTTGTCTGCATTTTTAAACCATGTGGAAAGCCTGCGATTTATCCCGAACGTTTTTTCTTTTTCGAATCGCATCTTTTTGTCATTTGCGCCGTGCTCTGTCCAGTAATCAAAGAAGTTTTTAAGCTCGCTTTGGTCGGTGTATCCAATTTTGACAGCTTCGTTATAAACTTTTGTTGCAAATTCCCTTTTTCGAACCTCTAAATCTATTTTTGGGGAGAGTGGCGATTTATCGCCCCCCTTTTCTTCTACTTCTACTTCTACTTCTAC
>NZ_MWUJ01000025.1 GCF_002210225.1 Geofilum rhodophaeum
GACTACTTCTTAGTTAATACTTACAGACTACTTCTTAGTTAATACTTACAAACCATATCCGTTTTTGAACGACAGGCCAAACGTCTGATTAAAAAATTCCCTTCTTAAGAACGGAGATACAGACGCTCATTAAACAGCTTAAGGAAGAACCCCAAAAGGGCACTTCTATTGGCCACAACTGCTGCAAAATACGTCTTGCCATTGCCAGCAAAGGAAAAGGCAAATCCGGTGGCGCCCGCATTATTACACACGTGGTTTTTAAGGATGATACCGTTTACCTGTTATCTATTTACGATAAATCAGATATCGAAAACCTTACTGATAAGGAAATTCTGGAACTTATTAAGCTGATTCCATAAAAACACCCCAAATGTCATGTCTAACTTTTGGGGTGCAGTTCAACTTGCTAGGCTTTTTTATTTACTCTCTTCTCAGCTTCGATTATCGATCGGGATATCATAATTCGCAGCAAACAGAATGACAGCTATAACAACTTAATTTATAAATCTTTTTGAATTAAAGTATTTTCCTAATGGGATTACCAAAAAGTAAAAAACTAAATACGAAAAAAATAATCTGTTATAAAAATATCTATATATTTCATCAATGTACTTTGTCAACTCAAGAATAACCAAGCATAAATACCCTAAAAACAAAAACACAAGCCCCCAAAACATTCTCATTTTAACAACCCCTAAAGCATTGTTAATTAATTTCATAAAAAACACTTTGTCAATTATCCGCTTCCGATATTTAAATGCATTAATAAACATTAATACCAATTGGTTTTGCGCTAGAAGGATCTCAATCTTAGAGTTAATGAAATCATCGAAATCCTCATTTTCTTCTTCAGTTAAACCATTAGTCCGTTCTTTTATTTCTAGTCTTTCTATTCTGTTATTAGCAATAATAAAAGCCCTTTTCAACTCTCCTATTTCAATATAACTCTCAACAATATAGGACATGACAATATCATCATTATCACAACTATTTTCTTGATCCTCATAATAATTAATAATCTCTTTGTATTTCTCGCTTTCAAAGAGTTGCGCAATTAATTCCTGTTCATTTTCATTATCTGCCATAAGTCATTTGCATTATACATTATCTCTATAAGGGTGAGGGTGGCGGTATCGGCAAAGGATCTTGCCTAGGCAATTCTGGCTCTTCTGGTTCTGGAACTATAACTGGTCGTGGAAGAGGCTCTACCTGTCCAGGCTTTATTCTTTCTGGGTCAATCCTTGAAGGATCCCTTTCTGGGTCAATCCTTGAAGGATCCCTTTCTGGAGAAATAATTTTAGAGGTATTCGATTCCTCTGGAGAAAAAAAATTAACACGCTGGATAAAATGATCATTTAAATTCACATCATAAAATTCATGATAATTTTCAATTTTAAATTCATAATCTCCAGGATGAATTGTCGAGCGATGGTTTATATAAAAGTCCAAAGCAGACCAAGTCATTCCAGCAGCAGCTCCTGCAGCGGCACCCTCTGGGGTTCTCTTAGGGTTAAACCTCTTAGGTCGATTTGTTGAATGCGATTGTCTGTGGTTTCTTGTCTTATTTTTATTCCGAGCCTTTCTGCTTCTTGCAAATAAGTCACTTTTAAAAGAGATATCTCCTTGATAACTTCTACTAAGAATCCATCCTGTTGAGATTACTCCTGTAGCTAACAATCCGAATTTTATTAAGCCAATAGCAGCACCTCCAATGATAATAACGGGATGTTCGCCATTATAATCAATATATGAAATAGGATTGTTGCCAGCATAATCATAAATTGTTGTATGCGAAAACTCCTCAGCGAGTGGATCGGGTGTATGAAACCTACCCAACGTCGGGTCATACATCCTGGCCCCGTAATCGTACCAACCCGTTTCATCTTGAATTTCCTTTCCATTATAAAGGTATTTGTTGTCACTTTCTGGGTTATATGGCGTTTGTCTTAAACCAAAAAGATAATAGTCCGATCGTTGTAATGCAATTGCCGTCTATCCTGTTCCACGCTCAAAAGCTACCCATGTGCTACCAAGGTGATCCTTTATAAAGGTACTCATAGGTATAAATAGGTTTATTACTGCTGCCATAAGACACTCTTACAACGCCCTCGTCGTGATGAATTAAATCAAGTAATCAGTCAATCTGAATTAACGGAAATATTCTCTCAATCGGGAATTAAGGTGCAGGCACCATAACTCCTCCCTCGAAATCAACGAACCAGCACAAAGCCGCCTTCGGCTTCCATGGCTAAGCTCAATTTGCCTTTACGATTGATTTTGAGGGTGCTCATCCGGGCCTGCCCTTCGGGGGTGTCGGTATAGGCTGTGAGCTGGGTTCCGGCCAGCATGGGCAGCTCAAGATCGAGCGTAAGTGCTTTGCCGGTGGCGTTGGCGCCGGCAATGTACCATTGCTCGCCATGTCGCCGTGCCAGAACAACGTAGCGTCCGGGATAGCCGTCGATAAATACGGTCTCGTCCCAGGTGGTGGGGACTTCCTTCATAAAATCGATGACAAAAGCGGGAAATTCCTGGAGGTTGTTGGGGGCCAGGGCAAAAAACTGAACGGCATTCTGGAACAAGATGGCGGTGGACAGCTGAAAGGCGTCGGTGGTGCGTCGGGTGGTCCCGCCGTCGTTGCTGCGGTTGTGCCTGCGGTTGAGCAATACGGGACCAAATTCCATGGAACCTACTGCGTTTCGGATAAAGGGATGCAGGCAGGCATTGTAGGCTTCCTGATCGTTGGCATGCTGACCAAAGATCAGGTTTTCGGAGGCAAGTACGGCTTCGCTGCCTATGTAATTGGGGTACATGCGCTCCCAGCCGCGGGGTAATGTGCAGCCATGAAAATTCACCATCAGTCCGTAATCGTTGGCGTCGGATAAAATGGCTTCGTACAGCTGCATGGTCACTTGTTTGTCGCCCCCCAGAAAATCAACTTTTATGCCTTTTACGCCCTGGCTCTGCATCCAGGCCATTTCTTTTTTGCGCACTATGGGGTTGTGCAACTTGTGGCGGGGCCCCTGCGGTGCATCGTTCCAGTGACCGTTGGAGTTGTACCACAAAAAGACATCGACATTTTTTGACTGGGCATAAGCGATGAGGGTGGCCATACGGTCGTAGCCGATTTCGGTGTCCCACAAGGCGTCAATAAGGATGTACTCATAGCCCATTTCAGCTGCCAGATCGATGTAACGCACCTGGTCGTCGTAGTTCATACTGGCATCCTGCCACATGATCCAACTCCAGGTGGAACGACCAAAGCGGTACTCCTGAGAGGCTTCGTAGCGTGGCGCTACCACATCGGTATAGATGGTGGTCTCCACAATGGGCTTAAGGCTGCTGCCCACTGTAAGCGTGCGCCAGGGAGTTGCTCCGGGCAGGGCCAGAGCGGGCTCGGCGCTGCCGTGCCCGTTGTTCTCGCCCGTCTGAGGATAGGCAATGCTGTAAAGTCCGTCGGGGCTGCCTTCGGACAAACGGGAGCCACAATACGATGCATCCACGCCGGTCTCGGAGACCAAAACCCAGCCTTCGTTGGGCGTTTTAAATAAACCCGGGAAGGTATAGCCAACCCCGTAACGGGAAGGGGAGCCTATGGGCTCGTCGGTGACATAGGGCTCTTCGTAACTGGGCTTGGTACGCATCCAGCCAACCATGGGGGGCGACTGGGGACTGAGGAAGGTGGTGCTGCCTTTGGGAAAGCGGAAGCCGGTGATCTCTTGTTTTACGATGCAGGTAGCGGTCTCCCCTACGGCCGGCAGATGGTAGCGGAAGGCCACATCGTTGTTGCTTACCTGAAATTCGATTTCGAGGACTTGCCCCTGGGCGTTGGCCAGGGAGAGCAGCAACACATTGGCTTCGTAGTGCACTTTGGAATGTTTGATGCGGTCTTGTTGGTAATGCTTGCTTATATGGTCTTCGCGACTGCCCTTCCATTGCAGGTCCGAACTGAAATCAGAAACAGAACTGACCAGTCCCAGCGGAGAATCCTCGAGCATTACAGCGCCCTTGTAACGGACGCTGTAAAAGGCTTGTCCATCGACCAGACGGACTTGCAGGTCCAGTTGACCGTCGGGACCACTTACTTTACGACTGTCATTCTGAGCCAATACGCTAAACGAAAGAAAGAAGAATCCACTGAGGACTAAAAGAAAATTTTTCATAGTAGGCTGCTTAACTTTTGAAGGATATTGAAAATGATTTATAATACTTTTTCGTAGGCGCGGCGGGGACTGCCCCTAAACCAGACGGTGCCGCAGTGGTGGTAGTTGCGCTTTTCAAAAAGGCGCAGCATGGCGGTGTTGTCGAAGTTGGTGTCGGCTTTGATGCTGGGCAGGCGGAGACTGCGGGCATGGTCTTCAATAAAATCGAAGAGAAGGTGCGACAAGCCCTTGCCAATCCAGGCATCGGCCAGGGCTACGCGGTGCACCACCAGAAAGTCGCCCCGGGTAAGCCAGCTGCCTTGGAGACGGGCGTATTCGGGCTCGTCATTGACTTTAAGCGCGCAATAGGCCACCACCTGATTATGGTGCAGCATAACATAGCCACTTCCGCCGGCCAGGTCCCCGCCTACAACTTCGGGATTGGGATAACCGTCCTGCCACTGGGCGCTGCCATCGGCTTTGCGCCGGGCAATGGCCTGTTGCAGGATGGCCCAAACGGCAGGCGCCTCGCAGGCGACTGCCGGTCGGAAAACAAAATTCTTGCTTGCGTACTGCTCACTCACCGGACCAACTCAGGTTTAATAGGTAAAACTGCTCCCGCCCAAAAACTCCCGCAAAATGGAGGTGGGTGGAATTTCCCGGGGCTGCATGGGCTTGAAATTATTGAAGAATTTCAAAAGCCGGTTGGCCTCGGCGTACTCGGGCTGATTGGGCTGGACTTCGAGCAGAATGGGTTCGGCATAGGGCTTGAGTACGGCAAATTCGTACAACAAGGCGGTATTGAACATTACATCGGCTTCTTCCTGATAGGGAAAAATGTGCTTCTCCTCGCCCCTGCGCACACTGGGCCAGCGACTGATGGTGTCGCGGGCGGAGTATTTGCGGTATTTGTAATCGCGCACAATGCGCCGTATCAACCGGTTATCGGTAGTGGCGATGCGCGTTAAGTCGTCTACATTAATGCTGGTCAGGGCCGACACATACACTTTGAATTTGGCTTCATTGGGTATCGAAGGGGTCAGTTCGGGGTTCAGTCCGTGAATGCCCTCCACAATCAGGATGTTGTCCTTTTCCATTTTAAGGGTCTCCCCATCGTAGAAACGGGTACCAGTTTCGAAGGAAAACTTGGGAATCTCGACTTCCTCGCCGGCCAAAAGCTGACGAAAATGGGTGTTCAACAAATCCAGATCCAGGGCTTCGAGCGCCTCAAAATCAAATTCCCCATGTTCGTCCTTAGGCGTATGGTCGCGGTCCACAAAGTAATTGTCGAGCGACAGGTTAAGGGGTTTGATGCCAGCTACCAAAAGCTGAACAGCCAGGCGTTTGCCAAAGGTGGTTTTGCCGCTGGAGGAGGGACCGCTGATGAGCACCACACGGAGTTTGTCGCGCCGATCGGCGATGCGATCGGCAATGTGGGCAATTTTCTTTTCGTGCAGGGCTTCGGTGACTTTCACCAGGGTGTCGGAACGACCGTTACCGGCGGCTTTGTTGAGGTCGCTGATTTTGGTCATCCTTAAAATCTTGTTCCACTGACTGAATTCGCGGAAGATTTCAAAGAGTTTGGTCTGCACCACCAAATCTTCCAGCTCACCGGGTTGACTGCTCCTGGGCAGGCGCAGCAACATGCCGTTGTAGTACTTATTGAGATCAAAGGTTTTGAGGTAGCCGGTGGAGGGCACCATGTAACCATGGAAAATGCCGAAGTACTCCCCCATTTGATGGTAGGAGGTGTAATATTGCCCCCGGTGACGAATCAGGGCGGTCTTGTCCTGCAAGCCGCGCTCCTCGAGCAATTGAATTACTTCATCGGTCTCGTCCTTTTTCTTTTCGAAGGGCAAATCAAGGGCCACCAGAGCACGCATTTTCTCGGCCAAATCAATGGTGTCCTGTACGGTGAGCTCACCACGCAGGTTGTCCACTTCGCAGTACAAACCTTTGCTTACCGAGTGCTCGATACGCAATTTGGCACCCGGGAGGACTTCCTGAACCGCTACATAGAGCAGAAAAGAGAGACTGCGCACATACATGCGCATGCCGTCGGGGTGGGTAATGTCGAAAAACTGAACGGTTTTGGGCTGGAAACATTCATAACCCAATTCGCGAATGCGATTATTGACCATGGCACCCAAAATGGGATTGGCCAATTGAACCCCGCACAAACGAGCCACTTCGAGCAAGGAAGTGCCCCGGGGCACAGCGACTTCCTGATTATTATTAAGACATTTGATCTTCACGGTTTTGGTCATAGTACACACAATTAAGGTAAGCAACTACTGCAAACCTGCAGCCTTGCTAAGATAGGGATTTATTTTGTCACTTTAAAAGACCAATAATGTGCAATATTCCAACAGATCGGCAGCTTGCTCCGTTAAAAAAAACGCTCAACAGATTTGTCAAGATTAAAACATTATTGCAATCTCCAGATTGCAATATAAGCAACTATCAGTCAGCATTGAACACAATTTAACAGCCGGCTATTTTTATTTATTCTAAATAGAAACTACTTGAAGCTGATATCCTTAGCTCCAAGTTTCCGTACAGATTACATACTTTTGCTTAACCCGGCCCTCAAAAAAAAATGTGGCTGAAATGAAAAAAATAGAACATGAAGGCATTGTTGATCAAATAAGCGACAAAGCCATCAAAATTAAAATAATGAGCATGAGTGCCTGCGCTTCATGTCACGCCAAAGGTGCCTGTACCATGGCCGACATGGCCGAAAAAGAGGTGGAGGTACCAATCAATGGCAACTACAAAATTGGCCAAAGGGTGATGGTAACAGGCTCCACCGCACAGGGACTTCAGGCCGCCTGGTGGGCTTACATCTTGCCCTTGCTTTTATTGCTGCTGACCCTTTTCCTCGGCTTTGCCCTTACCGGCAAAGAAGGTTTGGCCGGACTCCTGGCCCTGGGCATTTTGATTCCTTATTTCATGGGACTTAAACTGGCCGATAAATTCATGAAGAAGACATTTCAATTCACCATTAATTCAATAAACGAAGAAGTATTATGAGCGTAGTTCTGATTACCATCGTTACGCTTGCCGGATTGGGAGCAATAGCTGCGGTTATTCTTTTCCTGGCTTCAAAGAAGTTTCAGGTGTTTGAGGATCCGCGGATTGATGTAGTGGAGGAAGCCTTACCGGCAGCCAACTGTGGCGGATGCGGATTCCCGGGTTGCCGGGCCTTTGCAGAGGCCCTGGTGAAAGCAGATGATATTTCCTCAATGAACTGCCCCGTTGGCGGGGCTCCAACCATGTCGATAGTTGCCGGAATACTGGGCAAAGAAGCCGGCAGCGCCAAGCCGCAAGTCGCAGTACTGCGTTGCAACGGCAGCTGTGAACACCGACCCCGCTTAAACAACTACCAGGGGGCCGTATCCTGTGCTGTAGCGGCCGCGCTTTATGGTGGCGAGACAGGCTGCTCGTATGGCTGTCTGGGTTGTGGCGACTGTGTGGCCGCCTGTAAGTTCGACGCCATGTACATGGACGAAGAAACCGGTCTGCCCGTCATTATAGAAGAAAACTGTGTGGCCTGCGGCGCCTGCGTGGAGGCCTGTCCCAAAGACATTATAGAGCTCCGGAATATTGGTCCTAAGAGTCGACGCATTTTTGTAAGCTGCGTGAACAAGGACAAAGGAGCAGTGGCCAGGAAGTCCTGCGAGGTGGCCTGCATTGGCTGCGGCAAATGCGAAAAGGTGTGTGCCTTTGATGCCATTACCATCAAAGACAATCTGGCCTACATCGATTACGAAAAGTGCAAACTGTGTCGCAAATGTGTGGAAGTTTGTCCCACCAACGCCATTCACGAGCTCAACTTCCCGCCGCGCAAACCCAAAGTGGAGAAAACCGAACCGGAAAAGGAGCCGGTGGCTTAATACCGTTTCATTTGAACCAATGCGATTCGCACAAAAAATAAGGAGGAAATAACGTGTTAAAGACCTTTTCACTTGGGGGCGTTCATCCCGCAGAAAACAAACGTTCTGCCAACAGCCCCGTTGAAGTTTTACCAGTGCCTCCGGTAGTGAGCATTCCACTGGCCCAGCACATTGGCGCTCCTGCCCAGGCCCTCGTTAAAAAGGGCGACGAAGTAAAGGTAGGTCAGGTCATTGCCCAATCGGCGGGTTTTGTTTCGGCCAACATCCATTCTCCCGTCTCGGGAAAGGTCGCTAAAGTCGACCAAATCGTGGATGCCTCAGGCTACCGTAAAGATGCCATCATCATCAATACCGAGGGCGACGAATGGGTAGAGGACATCGACCGCTCAGCCATTCTGGTTAAAGAAATCACCGCCAGTCCCGAAGCCATCATCAAAAAAATTGGCGAAGCGGGCATTGTAGGCTTGGGTGGCGCTACCTTCCCGGCCCATGTAAAGCTTTCACCCCCTCCCGGAAAGACCTGCGATGTACTCATCATCAACGGCGTAGAGTGTGAGCCCTACCTGACCAGCGACCACCGCCTGATGCTCGAAAAAGGAGAAGAACTGCTGGTGGGCATTCGCTTGTTGATGACTGCACTAAATGTTAAGAAGGCCATCATAGGAATTGAAAACAACAAGCCCGATGCCATTGCCCATATGGAGAAACTGGCGTCAGAATACGAGGGCGTTCGCGTTCAGCCCCTCAAAGTGCAATATCCCCAGGGAGGAGAAAAGCAACTCATCGACGCTTGTATGGGTCGCCAGGTACCCTCGGGTAAACTGCCCATTGAGGTAGGTGCTGTGGTACACAACGTGGGTACGGCTTATGCCGTTTACGAGGCCGTTCAGAAAAACAAGCCCCTGATTGAGCGCATTGTCACCGTTACCGGCCTTTCGCTGGCGCGTCCGGCCAACTTCCTCACCCGCATAGGCACGCCCATCTCGGTACTGATTGAGGCGGCCGGGGGACTGCCCGACGACACCGGCAAAATCATTGGTGGGGGCCCCATGATGGGTAAAGCACTGACTTCGACCGAAATTCCGGTGACCAAAGGGACCTCAGGCATTCTGTTGATGCCGCAGCCGCTGGCTTCGCGCAAGCCGGTAGATCCCTGCATCCGCTGCTCCAAATGCGTGAGCGTTTGCCCCATGGGCTTGTCGCCCTACCTGCTGATGCCCCTGGCCGAAAAGGCCATTTGGGATCGCGCTGAAGAAGAAAACATAATGGACTGCATTGAGTGTGGCTCCTGCAGTTTCACTTGTCCCTCATCGCGCCCCCTGCTCGACTACATTCGTCTGGGCAAGGCCAAGGTGGGACAAATCATGCGCAGTCGCACCGCAACAGCATAAGCAGCTGCCCTTAATTCGATACGTACAGATAAAACATAAGGCATGAATAAATTGATTGTATCCCCCTCTCCGCACGTACACAGCGGCGACTCTGTGCAAAAAAACATGTACGGGGTATTGCTGGCCCTGGTGCCCGCGCTGGCCGCCTCCGTGTGGTTTTTTGGACTGGGGGCCCTCATTGTTACCCTTACTTCGGTATTGGCCTGTGTGCTGTTTGAGCACCTTATTCAAAAATACCTGCTTAAAAAGCCCAGCACCATCATGGATGGTTCGGCAGCCGTAACCGGACTCCTGCTGGCGTTTAACCTGCCGACCAACATTCCTTTGGGACTCATCATCATTGGTGCAGCCATTGCCATTGGCATGGGCAAAATGTCCTTTGGCGGTCTGGGACAGAATCCTTTTAACCCTGCTTTGGTGGGAAGGGTCTTCCTGCTGATTTCCTTTCCGGTGCAAATGACCAGCTGGCCGGTGCCGATAGCGGCACGCGGCGCCTACATCGATGCAGTTACAGGCCCCACGCCCCTGTCGGTGGTAAAGGAGGGACTGGCAGCCGGTCGTCCTTTCTCCGAACTCACGGCTGAAATTCCTTCCTACCTGAATCTGTTTATGGGTCAGATGGGTGGTTCGGCCGGTGAAGTGGCGGGTGTTGCCCTCTTACTGGGCTTGGGCTACATGCTGATAAAAAAGATTGTTACCTGGCACATTCCGGTGGCGGTTGTGGGCAGCATCGCGGTGTTTACCGGTGTTCTGCACCTAAGCGACCCCCAGGCCTATGCCAGTCCCCTCTTTCACCTGTTGACCGGCGGGGTGTTGCTGGGCGCCTTTTTTATGGCCACCGACTACGCCAGCTCGCCCATGTCCAAACGAGGCATGTTGCTCTATGGAGCAGGCATCGGCATCATTACGGTACTCATCCGCATTTACGGGTCCTACCCCGAGGGAGTGTCTTTTGCGATTCTCATAATGAATGCCTTTACACCGCTCATCGACAAATACATAAAGCCGAAACGCTTTGGCGAAAAACCGGCTGTTCAAAAAGCATAAAACTAAAAAAACACATAGTAAAATGGGCAAAAGCGCATCTACTCTACCCGCTATGGTTCTTACCCTGCTGATTATTACAGCAGTGGCCGGAACCTCCCTGGGCTTTATTTACAAGTTGACCCAGACTCCCATTGCCGAAGCCGCCGTATTAAAGCAGCAGGAAGCCATTCGTATGGTGGTACCTGAGTTCGACAACGATCCGGCATCCGAAATGTACGAGCTGACCTCAGAAGAGGGATTTACCTTAAAAGTATTCCCTGCCAAAAAAGACGGCCAATGCATTGCTGCAGCCATCGAATCGGTTTCGAACCGGGGTTTTGGCGGAGAAGTTAAAATAATGGTGGGCTTACAGCCCAACGGGACCATCATCGACTATCAGATTCTGGAACACAAAGAAACGCCGGGACTGGGAACCAAGATGGTCGATTGGTTTAAGCCAGTGGCAGCCGGAGCAGAAGAAAAAAGCCGCAATGCTTTTTTCGACAAGCTCTTTGGCATTAAAGCAGCCGAGGGCGATGGTGGTGAAAACGGGCAAAGCATTCTGGGCAAAAATCCGGGACAAATCAATATGACGGTAAAACAAGACGGCGGCGATGTGGATGCCATTACGGCAGCAACCATCACCTCACGGGCCTTTTTGCATGCTGTAGCGGTAGCCTATACCACCTTTACGCACAACACCGATTGCGAAAGCGGTGCCACAAAGATCGAGGAAGCCCCCACCCGGGAAGGGGCCGAACAATGAAAATATAAAAAGTCTATCGTATGAATCAGTGGAAGAATTTTTCAAAAGGTTTCTTTAAGGAGAATGCCGTTTTCACCCTGCTCCTGGGTATGTGTCCCACCCTGGGGGTTACCTCATCGGCCATCAATGGTCTGGGAATGGGTTTGGCAACGACCTTTGTGCTCATTATGGCCAACCTGGTGGTTTCCCTGGTAAAGGATTTCATTCCCGACAAGGTGCGCATCCCCGCCTTCATCGTTATCATAGCCACCTTTGTCACCATTGTTGAAATGGTGATGCAGGCCTATGTTCCGGCACTTTTCGATGCACTGGGCCTCTTCATCCCGCTCATTGTGGTAAACTGCGTAGTTCTGGGTCGCGCCGAAGCCTTTGCCTCTAAAAACAATGTGGGCTCATCCATTATCGACGGAGCAGGCATGGGCCTGGGATTTACCATGGCCCTGGTCATGCTCGGGAGCATTCGCGAACTGCTGGGCAGCGGCTTCTTATTCGGTCTGCCGGTGTACCCCGAAGAATACGGCATGCTGGTATTTGTTCTGGCGCCCGGCGCCTTTATTGCCCTGGGCTACCTAATTGCCATCATCAACCGCTTTAAAAGAGCCTGAATCGGACTCCAATAATATTAATCAAAACAGGTGAATGCCATGACCTATTTTCTCATCATCATATCGGCCATTTTTGTCAACAACATAGTATTGGCCCAATTTCTGGGAATCTGCCCCTTTCTGGGTGTTTCCAAACGAATTTCTACCGGTATTGGAATGACCGGCGCAGTGACCTTTGTAATGGTTATTGCTACCATCGTTACCTGGTTCATCCAAAACTACATCCTCATTCCATTTTCCGTCACCTACCTGCAAACCATTTCCTTTATTCTGGTCATTGCTGCCCTGGTACAGCTGGTCGAGATTGTGCTTAAAAAAGTGAGTCCCCCACTCTACCAGGCCCTGGGTGTATTTTTGCCCCTGATCACCACCAACTGTGCCATTTTGGGGGTAGCCATCATGACGGTAAGTAAGGATTTCAACATTGTGGAAGCAGTGGTCTTTTCCATGGCCTCGGCCATAGGCTTTGGCCTGGCTCTGATTACCTTTGCCGGCATTCGCGAACAACTCGACCTGATGAACATCCCCAAGGGCATGCAGGGCGCCCCCATCGCCCTGGTGGTGGCCGGCATTCTGGCCCTGGCCTTTATGGGCTTTGCCGGTATGGTTTAACTCCTTTTCAGGACTCCCCGGCCGCCCAGGCCGAGGGAGTTACCCCATATTTCGATTTAAAGCTCCGGGAAAAAGAGGCCAGACTCGAAAAACCAACGGCGTACATGACCTCTGTAATGTTTCCCTCTTGATGGCGCAGCATATCGGCCGCCTTTTGCATGCGATAGTTCACCACGATCTCCTTGGTAGACCGGCCGGTGATCTCCTTTAATTTACGGTACAAATGGGTGCTGCTGAACCCCACCTCCTGAGCAATTGAATCTACCGACAAATCGGGATTGGACACTTGCCCCTCTATGATCCGCATCACCTTCTGTAAAAACAATTCGTCCTCCGCCAAAGGTTTCCCCTCCCCCCCTTGGGGATTCAACATCAACTTCCGCACAAAATAGGCCTCCATTTCCTCGTCGCGCCGAAACATCCCCACAATACAAGCACGCAAATAATCCATATCCACCGGCTTGGTCAAATACAAATCGGCACCCGCCTCCATCCCCTCGGTCTTTTGGCTATCAAGGCCCTGAGCCGTAAGTAGAATCACCGGTAAATGCGCCGTGGTTTTATCCTTTTTTAAGCGAGAGCAAAGTGCACGCCCATCCATCCCGGGCATCATGACATCGCTGATTACCAAATGCGGATGCACCCGATGAATCAACTCCAATGCAGCTTCTCCGCTCTGGGCCGTGTGCAGCTCGTAACTGTCGTCCAGACCCATAACCATATAATCCAAAATATCTGAATTGTCATCGACCAGCACCAATCTGCGGTTCCGCGGCACTTGCTGTGACTCCGAACGGGAAGTCAGCACGTGAAACTGCAAGCCCTCCTGAATCTGCCCGGCAGCAGGCACCTCAACACCAGGGTCATTACGCAACGGAAGCGTTAAGGTAAAACAACTTCCGGCTCCAGGGCTACTCTCCACCCTCAAATCGCCCCCATGCATCCGTGCATATTCCCTGGCCAGGGTCAACCCAATTCCCGATCCAATTTTTCCTTTATTGTCGGTTACCGATTGAAAAAAATGCTCGAAAATCTGCTGCTGTTCCTCAGCCCGAATGCCCACACCGTTGTCGCTGACTGAGACCTCGAACACCTCTTCTTTCAATGCAAGGGACAAAACAATTTTACCCCCATAGGGGGTGTGCTTAAAGGCGTTCGAAAGAAGATTAAACACAATGGTCTCCAATTTTACGGCATCCACATCCACAACAAGTTCCGTTTGTTCCAAGGCAAGTGCATAAGCAATTTCGTGGCGCATAGCCATATCTTCAAACGCTCTGAAAATATTTTCTAAAAAAGGAACCAGGTTGAGCTTAACGGGCACAAAATCAAGTCCCGCATCCTCCAGTTTACGAAAATCAAGCAACTGATTAACCAACTTATACAAACGCTGAGCATTACGGTGAGCTATTTGCAGCATCCTTTGCTGCCGCTCACTGGTTCCCGGACTTCCTAAGAGTTCCTTAACCGGAGGAATAATAAGGCTGAGGGGAGTGCGAAATTCATGTGAAATATTGGTAAAAAACTGCAGGCGGGACTGGTAAATGGATTCACTGTGCTGCTTTTCAATACGCACCAACTGCAACTCTGCATTCAGTCGCTGACGGTAGGTAAACAAACGAAAAACCACATAAAGCGTCAGTATGGACAACAGCAGATACAGTACAATAAAAGCCGGACTTAGCCAAATGGGAGGATCCACTTCGAGCTGCATACGTCGCACCGAACTCCAGGTGCCCAGGTGACTGGAGCCCTTAACCTCAAAGAGGTATTTTCCGGGTCGCAGGTTGGCGTACACGGCAAAATTTTCCTTACCAGATGTCCGCTGCCACTCTTCCTGTAAAGGCAGCATACGGTAAGCAAACTGACTTTCCGCAGGAAACAAATAGTCAAGTGTGGAAAATTCAATGGTTACCGAATTTTGCTGGTAGTCCAGCCGCAACTCATCCAAATAGGCCAAATCACGCTTTAACACCCCCTTGTCGGCACCCGGACCAACCACCTCATTGTTCAAACGCAAACCGGTCAATAAAACACTGACCTTACTGGTATCCCGACCAAAACCCTGTACATCCAAATCAATAAATCCATTATCGCCCCCCACCAGCAGACGCCGACGAGACGCCAGGGTGCTGGCATAGGCATAAAAAGAGTTAATGGGTGCATAATGCTGCAAGGGCAGCGTAACATAACTGCCCGCATCGGCATCAATACACAAAAGTGTGCGCAAGGTACTGGCCCATATCCGTCCCTGAGCATCCACCTGCAAATTCATGATTTTTTCGGGGCGTCCTGTAGCCAGCGAAACAACATCGAGACGATCGCTGGCGGGGGCATAACGCAAAAGTGCATTCTCCAGCCCCACATACAACAGACCCTCCTCATCTATTTGAATTCCAGAAATGTAGCGATGATCTAAAACCCGATTAATTTTATCCATCGAACGTTTCTCCTTCCCGTTTTTGGTAAAGGTCCATAAACGATTGCGACTGGCATAATACACCAGCGAATCGCTCAGCAAAACCCGGCCGTTGCCGTCTTCATCAATTCGGGTAAAAATAATATCTGAAGGATCATCTCCTGCAAAATGCCCTTTATACAAGCCCCCTTCCCAGGCCACCAGCCACAAGGTAGTATCGTTTTCCAAGATAAAATTACTGATGTAGTTGCTGTGCAAACCGTTTTCCCTGGAGGCAGTTATGGCATGCATCTCATTTCTGTGGCCATCCCAAACATTTAGTCCACCTGCCGTCCCAATCCAAATACGTCCGCGCTTATCCTCCTGCAAGGCGTAAACATTATCGAGCAAAAGGCGTCGGGGAACAGGAGCATCGGCTGAGAACAAGGTCGATGTGGAAAAATCGTTGTTGTGGTGAATAACCCCGTGGATGGTGGCGAGCCAAATCCCACCTGTTTTACTTACAAGCACATCGCGAACCTGATTGCCAATACGTGGGGCCTGATCCGAAAAAAAAGTTTCATGCAGCGTGTATAAGGGCTTACCATGATTAAGAATGCTTACCCCATTGGAGGTAATGAACCACAAACGCTGGCGCCGATCTTCAAAAATTTCCCAAATAACATTGCTGCCAATACTGCTGCTGATGAGCGGATCGTGGTAGTAAACCTGGTTGTGACCACTCTTTGGATGAAATACATTGAGCCCAAAATCCGTACCCAAATACAGCACACTGTCGTTGGGCGCATAAATGGTCTTAATCACCTCATTACTGAACTGCGTGTTACTGCCATTATAATGCTGTTGGTGCCCGCTACGATAATCAAAGGACACAAGGCCGGTTTCGGTGCCCACCCACAAAAGACGATCTTCCGCTCCTGGAACTGGCAACAGAGCGCAAACCAAATTATTCTCAATAAAAGGCTTATAATCTCCTTTAAGTCGATATGCCGAAATACGTCCACCCATATAACGGTTGAGGCCATCGTAAGTCCCTATCCACACCGTACCGTCGGGGGTCTGACAAAATGAACGAATCATGTTGTGACTCAAATCGCTGTTGTGGGTTGTAATTCGGTACATGTTGTCCTGCCCTTTTTCATAAACAAGCACTCCTTCAGAGGTCCCGGCCCACACATTGCCGTCGCTATCGCCAAATAAGGTTCTAATGACCCGGGCCTTGCCGGTCTCCAACCGCCGGGTCTCAAAAGTCTTTACGTCAATTACGTTAAGCCCATCCCAGGTACCTACCCACAATCGATCTCCCTCCAAAAGCAGGCAACTTATATTGTCAGAACTCAGCGAAGCAGAACCGCTGCTGCTTCTAAAATACTTCATATTATACCCGTCAAAACGACAAAGCCCTTCCTGGGTCCCAATCCATATAAACCCATACGCGTCTTGAACAATGGAATTGGTAACGTTAGAATTGAGGCCTTCCCGCGTGGTCAGGTTTAGAAAATACAAGGCCTCTGCCGACTCGCTTTTCAGCTGACCGGCCCCCAGTCCAAACAGAAGAAACACCAAAAAAATTCGCCTCATATATTTTAAGCAATGCAAGAAAACGACAATACACAAACAACTTAAGGCCAGAAAATTAACACAAAAACACGACATTCACAAATTTGCAATGTAAGATTCGGACAAACTTTGGTAAGCTGAGGAAAACAACTCCCCAACGACCCTTTGTATCTTTGTGTGAATAAAATTAGCAAACCAATACAACTTTTAACAATATGCTGACTAAAAAACGCCCTTATTTGCTGAGCATGGTCCTTTCGGGCTTATTTTTTCTTGGTTGCGGCGGCGAAAAAGACGATCCGAACCCCACGCCCACCGACCCTGAAAACCCAACTGAAGCTACTGCTGCTTATTATCATGGGGTAGATTTGTCGTACGTCAATCAGGTAGAAGACAATGGCGGCATTTACCGCGATGATGAAGGAGAAGTTATTGAACCTTATATCTTTCTGGCACAAAAGGGAGCCAATCTGGCCCGTTTGCGCATTTGGCATACCCCGGAAAACACGCGCGGCAACACCTACAGCGGATTAAAAGATGTTGAAAAGAGCATCAGACGGGCCAAGTTTGCCGGAATGCAGGTATTGCTCGACTTTCATTACTCCGACACCTGGGCCGATCCCAGTCACCAGGAAGTTCCAAAGGCCTGGGAGGCAATAAAAACCATTGATGTACTCAGTGATTCGGTTTATGCCTATACCTACAACACCCTGCTGCATCTGCATGAGGAGGGACTGTTGCCCGAATTGGTCCAAATAGGAAACGAAACCAATTGTGGAATGCTGCGCACCAATCTCCCCGATGGCTTTCCCAGTCTGGATGTTTGCAAGGGCAATTGGAGCAACTTTGGCGCCATTGTTAATGCGGGCATACAAGCGGTGCGCGACATGGATGCACTGAGTGGAAAAAAGACCCAAATCATTTTGCATGTGGCCGACCCTAAAAACCTGGAATACTGGACACGGGATGTGATGGCCAAGGCAGGAGTGACCGACTTCGATATTATGGGCGTGTCGTTTTACCACATTTGGCACAACACCGTGAGTTTTGATGCATTACCGGCCCTCATCAGCAATTTACGAACAAGCCATAAAAAAGATTTTATGGTGGTGGAGACCGCCTATCCTTTTACCACGCAAAACAACGACAGCTACAACAACATTTATTACGACCAGGAGCCGGTGAAGGACTTCGCCTATTCGGTAGAAGGTCAGAAAGATTTCATGATTGCACTCAACCAAAACATGATGGATGCAGGGGCACTTGGCATCATCTACTGGGAACCGGCATGGATCAGCTCTACCATGAACGATGGCTGGGGAACCGGATCGTCGTGGGAGAACGTGGCCTTTTTTGATTTCCAGGGACGGGCTACCAGCGTACTGGATTATCTGAATCACCCCTATCAAACAGAATAAGGATGAGCTACGAAGGGATGCTGAAGATTCTGCTTGCAGGCAGCTTTTTGTTGAGTGCCTGTATGCAGAATGCAAACATAAAAGAAGCGTCGAAACCGGCCGAAGGCACTGAGACATTAGTGGCGGTGCCCGATTCGGCATCGTTGCGCAGCATTGCCTACATCCCCGTTTTTCCCTATAATTTGAGGCAGGCGCCCCTTAGCGCTTACCAAAGGGATTTGAGAATGATAAAAAGGGCTGGATTCAATGCCATCAGTTACCGGGGGGAAGACTGTTCCCCGGCTCCCGACTTACTAAAAGCATTGGAAAAAGAGCACTTAGTGCTGACCACAAAGGAGGAGGTCGGCACAGTGTTGTTTGTAGACACCGTGCTCCAAAACACAGGAACCAGCGAAGCACTGACCGATGTATTTCGACGAAAAAGAGAGAGCTACTTTCTCAGTAAAAGTCAAAATGGCAGCACTCAACAGGAACTGTCTCCATTTGTACACATTCACCATTTTAATCGACAATCCGATGGACGAAAAGTGAAGGTGTACAGCAATTGCCAGGAGGTGGAACTGATTGTAAACGGATTAGCCTACGGACGACAAAGGCCTGATTCCTACTCCGAGGTGGCCCATTTGCAACAGCCCCCTTTCACCTTCATGCTCGACGAGTTTCACCCGGGAACGCTAGAAGCTCAAGGGTTTATAAACAACCAGGCTGTGGTATCGACCTCGGTTCGTACCCCCTTAAAAGCGCACAGCTTAAAATTGGAGATCAACGACCAGGGCTTGGCTGCACAAACCCATGGCGACTTGTTGGTGGTACATGCCCACTTGTCCGATGTCCAAGGGACCCTGGTACCTGAATCGGAACAGGAGGTCCTCTTTAGGGTGGGTGGCGATGCCATACTGCTCGGTCCCAACCCTGCCAAAAGTACAGCCGGCACCGCATCGGTCTTTTTACAAACCGGTTTGGAACAACAAATTGAACTGGTGGCCACCTGCGCCACCCTTCCAATACCAACGCAAACGATTCACCTTAAACTTCAAAATCACTTATCTGATGAAAAACAGTAACAACAGACGATGGGGTTTGCTCTTCTTTTTATGGAGCATGGCCCTGGTGCTATCGGCACAACAAAGAACGGTGACCGGCACCATTACCGAAGCCGGAAGCATGGAGCCCATACCGGGAGCTGCCGTGGTAGTTGAGGGCTCCACCAGGGGTGCGGTGACCAACATAGACGGTCAGTACTCAATTTCAGTAAGCGACAGCGATACCTTAATGGTCTCCTACCTGGGTTTTCAGACGCAGCGGGTGCCTGTTTCGGGTCGATTTAGGATCGATTTTGAACTGCAACCGGAATTCATCAGTTTCGACGAGGTGGTGGTCATTGGCTACGGGATGCAGCGCAAGGGCGACCTTACGGGCGCCGTTTCGAACGTCAGCAGCAAGGACTTTAATCAGGGCATCATTGGCTCTCCCGAACAATTGATCAACGGCAAGGTATCGGGGGTACAGATCACATCGGGCGGGGGTTCACCCACGGCCGGATCAACCATACGAATAAGGGGTGGCGCGTCACTTAATGCCAGCAACGATCCGCTGATTGTACTCGACGGTGTTCCCCTCGAATCGGGCGGAATCAGTGGTAATAGCAACAATTTCCTGAGTCTGATCAATCCCAACGACATCGAAAGCATGACGGTTTTAAAAGATGCTTCGGCCACAGCCATTTACGGCTCCAGAGCATCCAACGGTGTTATCCTGATTACCACCAAAAAAGGTGAAGGGGGCAAAACTCGTCTAAATTTCAGCACAACCAATTCGCTGCAGATGAAAACCAAGCTGCCCGAAATGTTGTCGGCCGAAGAATTTCGCACAGTAGTAAACAACTTTGGTTCAGCTGACCAACAGGCTTTGCTGGGCAGCCAAAACACCAACTGGAACGACGAGATATACCAAATGGCCTTTGGCACCGACAACAACTTCAGCATGTCGGGCGAAGCCTATCAACTGCCCTACCGCTTTTCCATAGGCTATTACAATCAAAATGGAATATTGAAATACGACCAGGCGGAAAGGATTACAGGAAGCCTGTCGCTTTCACCAGCGCTCTTTGATGACCACCTGAAACTGAATCTCGGATTAAAGGGCTCACTCAACAACAACCAATTTGCGGCCACCGATGCCATTTGGGCGGCAACGACTTTTAATCCCACGCAGCCTGTTTATTCACAAAATGAGAATTTTGGCGGCTACAACGAAGCCATTAACAGCGATGGAAGTCCTGTAACCTCCGGCGTCATCAATCCGGCGTCTCTGGTTGAATTTTACAACTCATCCAGTACCATTCAACGGCTCATCACCAACCTGGATATTAACTATCGGTTTCATTTTTTACCAGATTTACGTTGGCAAACCACCCTGGGCTACGATTTTGCCAAGGGAGAGGGAGACGTTTATGTCCCCGATTTTGCCGCTCAATACTACGTTTCCGGCGGTCGCGATTACAGCTATGGGCCCGAGGAAAAAGAAAACCGACTGTTGACCACTTACCTGAACTATAACAGAGATTTAACCGGGATCAACAGTACGCTGGATCTAACTGCTGGTTACGACTACCAAAGCTGGAAGAGCAACTCGCCCTTTTTCGATGAGCTGAATGTGGCAGGGGTTTCACAAAACCCCATTAAAGCCGAAGATCAGCGGCATGTTTTGCTCTCGTATTACGGCCGCGCCAATTACTCCTTGGCCTCCAAATATCTGGTCACAGCAACCATTCGTCGGGATGGGACTTCGCGTTTCAGCGAAGAAAACCGTTGGGGCACCTTCCCTTCTCTGGCGCTTGCCTGGCGCTTGTCCGAAGAAGGTTTTTTGCGCCATGTTCAAGCTTTGAGCAACCTTAAACTACGTGCCAGCTACGGTATTACCGGTCAACAGGAAGGCATTGGCAACTACGGCTACCTACCTGTGTACACCATCAGTCAAACCGGCGCCCAGTACATTTTTGGCAACACGCCAGTCAACACCTACCGACCCGAAGCTTATGTAGCCGACTTGAAATGGGAAACAACCAAAGCTTTCAACTACGGACTCGACTTTGGCTTTTTCAACAATCGCCTGTCGGGTTCGGTAGAATACTATACCCGAAAAACGGAGGACTTGTTGGCCCGTGTACCCTCCCCGGCGGGAACAAACTTCGACAAAATCATTTTGACCAATGTGGGCAATGTGGACAGCGAGGGCTGGGAGGTGAGCTTGATGGCGACACCCGTAGCCACGGATGATTGGGGATGGGACCTGAGTGTAAATGCCACCTGGCTAAGCCAGACCATTAAAAACCTGTCGATTATAGATGGCGCCGAAATCACAAACACTTCGGTTGGCCCAACCATCGACAGCTACTATTTTCAGGTCCTGACCGAAGGCTATGCACCCAATATGTTTTACGTGTACCACCAACTGTACGATGAGCAAGGCAGTCCCATTGAAGGGGCTTATGCCGATGTAGACCGCAACGACTTAATCAACACCGACGACTTGTACCGCTACCATTCGCCTGCGCCTGATTACATCCTGGGTTTCAGCACCTCTTTGCGTTACAAAAAATGGAGCATGAGTACCAGCTTACGGGCCAACCTGGGCAATTATGTGTACAACGGTATGGCCATGAATACTGGCGCATTGGGCACCATGTCGTACAACGCCTACCAGCTGAACAACCTGCACACCAGCTTCTTAAAAACGGGATTCAACAGTCGCCAATACTTGTCGGACTACTATGTGGAAAATGCCTCCTTCCTGAAAATGGACAATCTGACCGTAGGTTATAACTTCGGCGAAATTGCTCACCGTATTAATCTGAACATGAGCGCCATGGTGCAAAACGTCTTTACCCTGACCGAGTACAGCGGTGTAGATCCGGAAGTCCCGAATGGCATGGACCTTTCCTTTTATCCACGTCCCCGCATTTTTTCACTGAATCTGGGACTGCAGTTTTAATTTGGAAAAAACACCTAATAAAGAGCTAAAATGAAAAAAATAAAGATATTTTCCGTGGTGTTGGCAGCTTTGGCTACCTTTTCGGCCTGCACCAACGACCTTGAGCAATATCCCAATATTGAGGAGACCTCTAAAACGGTTTACGACCAACCCGAAAACTACCTAAGTGCACTGGCCAAGTGTTACGCTTCTTTTGTCACTGCAGGACAAGGTAAAGGGGGCGAAGATGAAGATTTGAGCAGCAACAACGGCTACGATTACATGCGTTGCTATTTTAATATGCAGGAGGCGGGAACCGACGAACTGGGCTCTACCTGGATCGAGGGGGACAACATTGGAAACCTCACTTACCTGAGCTGGGACGCGCAGGATTCCTGGGTAGCAGATATGTACTACCGTTCGTACTATTCCATTTCGCTGTGTAATGAGTTCTTAAAAAACAGTACCGACGAACGCATTGCCGGCTTTGGGGAGTCCGACCAGGAAAACATTCGCAGGTACCGTGCAGAAGCACGCTTTTTGCGTGCACTGGCCTATTTTCATGCCATGGATCTTTTCCACCACATTCCGTTTGCCGACGAAAGTCTAATTGGCAGCTCGCAATTGCCGGAGCGCTGGGAGGCGAAGGATATTTTTAACTTTTTGGAAACCGAGCTGAAAGCCGTTGGTGAAATATTGCCCTCAGCGGCCAATACCGAGTACGGACGTACACCGCGTGGAGCAGCCTGGATGCTTCTGGCCCGCATGTACTTAAATGCGGAGACTTATGGGGCCGGCGAGCACTATGAAGCTTGTATGACCTATGCGCAAAAGGTGCTGGACGAAGGTTATGCCCTGGAGCCCGATTACAACAAACTTTTTAATGCCGATAACCATAAGCGGGTGGGCGCAGGCCAGGAAATTATTTTTCCGCTGGTGGTGGACAGCCGCAATGTTGTTTCCTGGGGCGCCACTACCTACCTGGCTTGTGGACAGGTAGATACCGACTTTGGTCCGGCAGCTGAAACCCTTGGAGTAGCCAGTGCCTGGAGTATGTTTAGGGTACGTGGCGAAATTCCGGCCTTGTTTGAAGGCAGCACCGACGATCGGGCGCTCTTTTATTCCGAAGGCCAGAATCAATATATGGATGGTGGCGTAAGCGACCGCAGTGGAGGTTTTTTTGTGGTAAAATGGGACAACCGTGCCGACGACGGCACGGTGGCTTCGGACACAGATACCGACGGGGTGGACATCGATTTTCCGCTATTCCGCCTGGCCGATGCCTATCTGATGTATGCCGAAGCGGCTTTGAGAAGCAATACCGGTCTTGATCAGGCCCTGGACCTGGTTAACGAACTGCGCATCAACCGAAATGCACCTGAAGTCAGTCTGAACGACCTGAGTGCTACGGTGGATGGCATTCCTTTTAAATTCTTTTTGGACGAAAGGGGAAGAGAGCTGTATTGGGAGGCGGTGCGACGCACGGACCTGATTCGTTTCGACGCCTTTACAAGCGACAAATACCTTTGGCAATGGAAGGGCGGAGTAAAAGACGGCAAGGCTGTAGATCAACGCTACCGCATCTACCCCATTCCGGCCACAGAGCTGTCGGCCAACCCCAACCTTTTTAATGAAGATTACTAATACTAAACCTGATAAAGATGAAACGATTCATTAAATATATTCCGGCGCTTTTTCTTTTGCTGGCTTTGGCAGCCTGCGAAAAAGATGGCGATTTAATTACGGTTTCGGGTTTCGAGGCCGGCCAATTAACAGCCAACAACAACACGGTAGAAATTACGGCCGACAATCAGGAAGCTGCGGTTTTGGCGCTTGGCTGGACCGAAAGCGAACTGGTTCTGAGCGATCCTTCTATGAAGGCGCCCTCCTCCATTCCGCTGGTTGAAATAGAAGTTTCGGCCAGCGAGGACTTTGCCTCATTCAGCATCGTGAGTCCCAGCGGCAACCCGCACACCTTAAAGGGCTTGGCTTTAAACACGCTGGCTCTGGAATTGGGTCTGGAAGCAGGAACGGCTGCCCCACTGTATTTCCGGGCCAATATGGCTCTGGGTAAAAACACCGATGCGGTTTACAGCAACATTTTAACTGTTGCGGTTACACCCTTTGAGACCGACATGAGCAAAGGCTTTATTGTGAATGCAGAGGGAGAAGCCAGCGGCTATTTGTACTCGCCCAACAGCAATGGCGTTTACAGTGGGTTTATGAATGCTACAGCCTGGGGCAACTGGTTTATGAAGGAAGGCGACGGAACCCTATGGGGCAATGTGGGTGAGGACGGCAACGAATTTCGCCTGAGCAGCGAAACAGCCAGCCACTGGAACCTATGGTTTCCGGGAGTAGGTGGTTGCTACCTCAGCACCGTTAACACCTTAGATGGCGAATGGTCGGCCACTTTATTGCAGGGATTACAAGCCAGCGGCGATATTGCCGGAGATTTCACTTACCTAAAGGCTGAAACCGCCTGGATGTTGACCTTTACTGCGGAGACTGCCGGAGCCTCCTTTACCGTTGGCAGCAGCACAAAAACCTACAACGTGAGTACCGGCACCAACGATGAAGCGGCTGCAGATGGTGAGATTAATTTTATACCGACCAGCGACAACAAGCTGGACTACCAGCTCACCGAAAGCGGCAGCAGCTTTACCGTAAATGAGGCAGGTACCTATACCCTGACCCTTCACCTGGCCGATCCAGCCAACCTTCGTTATACCCTCGAACAGGGCGAGGTTGTGATTGAAGACCCCATCAGCGACAAACTGTACCTGCCTGGTATCGACGATTTGATTCGCGGAGGGTGGACTTTCGACACGTATCTGCGTCTTCAGAGCGACCTGGACTCTACTTTTGCTGGTATTGTTAATGTAGATTCCGAATGGGGCTATGTGATGATGCTGGAAGCTGAAAACTGGGGCAGCGAATACAAGCAAGGCGAAACAGCGGGCTCCCTGATGCCTCCGCCATCTGAGGCAGGGAACATTGCTGCTCCGGAAGCGGGACTCTGGCTGATTGAGACCGACCTAAAAAACCTCAGTTATCAATATACCGAAGTAAGCGAAGTGGGCTACAGCGGCCTCAACGACGATTGGGCAGACATTAGTCTCCTGACTGCTGGTGAAACCCCGGGCGTTTTTACGGCTGAAGTCAGCATCAGCGCACCCTCTGAGTGGGGTTTCCAAATCCTGTTGAACAACGACTGGAACCTGATTTTCGGTGCCGACGAAGGTGGTCTTTTATACAAGGGCGCCAACATCAACTACGATCTGGAAAACGGCAACTATTTGCTGAAGGTGGATTTCAACACACACAGCATCACCTTTGAAGCTATATAAGCCCTTTACACTGGGATAAGAAACAGGGGCTCAGGCCCCTGTTTCTTTAACTTCACACAGGCAACTTTTTTGTAAGGGTAAAGAAAGTGCCCGAATTTTGTATCTTCCTCTTTAAAAGGTAAACACCATGCACAAAGTAATCATTACACTTCTTCTCTCCCTAAGCCCGTTATTTTTAATGGCACAGAGCAGTTCCCGCCAGGGCAGCTATGCCGATAAGCAAGGCGTGTTGCGCCAAATAAGCAACGATGCTGAAATCACTGCCTTTGGCGCCAATTACTCACTGCCTTTTGCCCATGCTTACCGCATGGCCAGGCGCATGGGTGTGTCTCCCGAGACGGCCATAGACAACGACATCTACCACATGACACGTTTGGGGCTTGATTTGTATCGGGTGCATATTTGGGATACGGAAATAAGCGACACCCTGGGCAACCTCTTAGCCAATGAGCACCTGCAATTGTTCGATTACACCTTCCATAAAATGAAGCAGCGAGGCTTCCGCTTCGTCCTTACCCCCATTGCCTTTTGGGGCAACGGCTGGCCCGAACCCGACGAGGCCACACCCGGCTTTGCCACCAAATACGGAAAGGCTGCATGCCTTACCCACCCCGATGCCATTCGGGCCCAGGAGCACTACCTGCAACAATTTCTCGATCACGTTAATCCCTATACGGGCCTGGCCTATCGTGAGGACCCCTCCATACTGGCCTTTGAAGTCAGCAATGAACCCCACCACGGCGGCAGTGTGGAGGAAGTCCGCACCTACATTAACCGGATGGTGGCCGCCATGCGGTCGACGGGGACCCCTACACCCATCCTCTACAACATGAGCCACAGCATTCACTTACTGGAAGCCTATCTCGATGCCGAGGTCCAGGGAGGAACCTTTCAATGGTACCCCACCAACCTGGTGGCCAACCATCAATTGCAAGGGAATTTTTTACCACATGTCGACGAATACTACCTTCCCTTTGGCGAAAACGAGGACTTTAAAAAACAAGTAAAGATCGTTTATGAGTTTGACCCCGCCGATATCGGGCAAGCCTATATGTACCCGGCTATGGCCAGGAGTTTCAGAACGGCTGGCATGCAATTGGCCACCCACTTCGATTACGATGCCCAGTTTTTAGCCCCCTACAACACCAACTACGGCACCCATTATATGAGTCTGCCCTACGCCCCACAAAAGGCACTGGGACTGAAAATTGCAGGGGAAGTATTTCGCCATCTGCCCAGGTATAAAGATTATGGTCAACTGCCCAACAATCTGGTCTTTGGCGATGCCCGCATCAGCTACAGCGAGGACCTAAGTGAGTGGGTAAACGAAAAACAGTTCTTCTACTCGAACAACACCTCAACCCAGCCTCCCGCAGCAAAGAAACTGGAACAAGTGGCCGGCTATGGCTCTTCTCCTTTGGTAGCCTACGATGGAAAAGGAGCCTACTTCTTAGACAAAATAGAAAAAGGTCTGTGGCGACTGGAAGTCATGCCCGACGCCCATCAAATTGACGACCCTTATGCCCCTGCAAGTCCACTCCGCCAGGCAGCAGCAGTCACCTGGCAGGAACGCGCCATGACCATTTCGCTGGAAGATCTGGGGCCGGATTTTAAGATAGAAGGGAGGAATGAAGGCAACCAGCTGCGTGCGCAGGCTGACGACGGACACTTTATAATACAGCCCGGCGTTTACCTCTTAAAACACAAGGCCAACAAAACCAGTATTCAAAACCATGCGGACCTGGGTCGCTTTGTCCTCAATGAGTTTGTTGCACCAAAAGCCAACTTACCCGCACCTGTTCTCCACAACTATAGTCCCCGCAACCATACAGCCGGACATACCGCCACCCTCGATTTTGAGTTGATTGCCGACCAGCAGCCCACACAGGTAAGTGTCGCATTTTTGGGAAATAGGCATCCGGCAGAATTAAAGGCCAGCTACCTGGGACAAGATCGCTATCGGGTGGAGCTGGACAGCAGCATGACCACCGAAGGACTATTGCGCTACAGCATAGTTGCCGAATGGCCCGATTCGACCCTCACCTTTCCGGGAGCAAGTCCCAGTCGCCCAGGCGACTGGAAACACAATTGGAAACAACAATACGAGGCGCGCTTCACCACTAAAGAAGCCCCCTTACTTTTGTGGGATGCGGCAATGCACCTTGAAACCACCTTACACCAATGGCACCCGGGACTGGAATTGCTTCCCGAAGGCTTAAACAATGCCGCCTGGCACATGAGCATGGACCATCTGCCGCAATACCAACACAAAGGAAATACCGTTCACGACTTCAGCTTTAAATTCTTCTTTAAGCAACAAACAGGTGGTAGAACAGCAGAGCTGGCGCACAAAAAAGAACTCTGCATCGCCGCAGAAAACAAAGGAACCCAGGCATTGAATTTAGAGGTGGGACTGATTGACGACAGGGGCGTGGCCTTTACCATAAAGGCCCGCTTACAACCTGGGGAAAAAGAACTGCGGCTGCCCCTTGAGCAACTTGAGCAAGGCGCATTCGTCCTGATCAAGAGACCCTACCCCGACTTTATGCCATTTTTTCACCAGGCAGCAGAACAATACCAAGCCGATTTGCATCGAATGGAAACCCTCCAGTTTTCGGTTCGACAAGACCACCCACAACCGGTGGATATGAGCGTACGTCGCATTTGGGTGGAGTAAGCCCCCAAATCCCCGCAACAAAAAAGAGCTTGTTTGCCAAAAAGGCAACAAGCTCTTTTTTTATTCCAGCACCTGATACAAATGGTGATCCTCCACCCGATAATAAAAAGGAGCAATGGCTATGCCCGGGTAGCGATTGCGCAAACGAGCCACTTCCGATAAAAGAAAGTCTATTTCGTTCCCAATTTCAAATATGGGGGAGAATTGATTGAAATGATCCTCGGCAAATTCCCGATCCCATCCGGCATTGCTCACCAAGCCATCAATAAACAAATCTTTTCGCTCATGCAGATTAACCATGCCGCACTGACTGTGGGCAATAATGGCCAAATACCGAACTCCGCCAACAGCCACGGCATAGGAAACCTTAAATTCGTTGTGCCGCAAATTGGCCCCACCCGAACGCAATATATAAGCAAAATTATTGGGGATGTGCAGTTGATTTCGGTTGTCCATACACATACTTACCAAAAGTTCAGCCTGAACATACTCCGGAAAAGGCTGCCGAAAATTATGGTAAGACAAAAGCGCCTCAAAAGGCGTATTACGGTAAGAAGCAAAAATATCGGACTGCTTTTCCACAGCTATCAATCGATTCATACTTGCATATTTAAGTAGCACTTAATAAATTCACAACATTACAAATAAAATAAAGTTCAGGCAAAGGCTTAAAATGCATTAAAGTATTTTTTACTATTTTTATACCTGCCTAGTACGCACGACAAATTCCTAATAATCATGAAAAGAAAACAAGTGTTCATTTTCGCTCTTCTGCTGGCATTGCCCTTGGCTTTTGGCTGTCGGCAACAAGCTCCGGAGCCCGCTTCCCAAACCCAAAGCTTCCCACTCTCAGCAGTTCGTTTGCTCGATGGGCCCTTCGCCCATGCTGCTGAAAAGAACGCGGCCTATGTTATGGCCCACGACCCCGACCGCCTACTTGCGCCCTTTTTGGCCGAAGCAGGTCTGGAGCCCAAGGCCGAACGCTACGGCAATTGGGAAAACACCGGCCTGGACGGACATACCGCCGGCCACTATTTGACCTCCCTGGCCCTGATGACCGCTTCAATGGACCACCAGGAAGCGGCAGAACGCTTGCAATATATGCTCGATGAATTACAGCGTTGCCAGGAAGCAGACCCCGATGGCTATGTAGGCGGGATCCCAGGCGGCAAGGCCATGTGGGAAGATATAGCAGCAGGAAAAATTGACGCCGGCCTTTTCTCGCTCAACGGCAAGTGGGTGCCGCTTTACAACATTCACAAATTATTTGCGGGACTCTACGACAGCTGGCAGTACACGGGCAGTCAGCAGGCCCTCGACATATTGATCAAACTCAGCGATTACTTTGTTAACATCAGCGCCGACCTCAGCAACGAACAAATTCAGCAAATGCTGGTTTCGGAGCACGGAGGCATGAACGACGTTTTTGCTTTGGTATATAAAGCCACCGGCAATGAGAAATACCTCAAGCTGGCCGAACGCTTCTCGCACCAGCTGGTATTACAGCCCCTGCTTCGGCACGAAGATAAGCTGACAGGAATGCACGCCAATACCCAAATACCGAAAGTAATTGGTTTTATGCAAATTGCGCGACTTAAAGGAGACAGCGCCTGGCACGATGCCAGTCGCTACTTTTGGGAAACAGTGGTTCAAAATCGCAGCATTGCCATAGGCGGCAACTCCACCCACGAGCATTTCCACCCCTCCGACGATTTTTCATCTATGATAGAAACCCGGGAAGGACCTGAAACCTGCAACACCTATAATATGATGAAGCTGTCGAAGCAGCTTTATGAAGCCAGCAACGACCTACGCTACATCGACTTTTACGAGCGTGCCATGTACAATCACATTCTGGCCTCACAGCATCCTGAGCATGGTGGACTGGTGTACTTTACCCCGGTACGTCCTCAGCATTACCGGGTGTATTCCAATCCCGAAGAAACCTTCTGGTGCTGCGTGGGTTCAGGTATCGAGAACCACGCAAAATACGGAGAGTTGGTTTTCAGTCACGACAACGAAAACCTGTATGTTAATCTCTTTATGCCCGCACAACTCACATGGGCGGAAAAAGGACTAAAACTGACTCAGGAGACCCATTTCCCGGAAGAAGACAAAACCAGGCTGCGTATCGAAACCGAACAAACGCAAAGCATGACCATCTTTGTACGCCACCCCGGCTGGAACGACAAAGTGCCCATTGAAGTGACAGTCAACGGCAAAAAAGTACGTGCACATAGTAAGGCAGGTGAATACCTCGCCCTTCAGCGCGAATGGCAAAACAACGATGTAATAGAACTCTCCTTCCATACCTACACCTACGCCGAACAACTGCCCGACGGATCATCCTACGTGGCACTGCTGCATGGACCGGTGGTATTGGCAGCCCCCTCCGGACAGGAGGACTTACAGGGATTAATTGCCGATGACTCCAGAATGGGACACATTGCACACGGAAAGCTGATCTCAAGAGAAGACGCCCCTGTTCTGCTCACCGACCAAAACAACTGGATCAACCAGATTAAGGCCGTGAAAGACCGCCCCCTGCATTTCCAACTGACCAATCTGGTTCATCCTGCCGAAGCAGAAGCCCTGGAATTGAAACCCTTTTATCAGGTGCACGACAGTCGTTACATCGTGTATTGGCAAACCACCACCTCCGAAGCGCTTCAGGAAGAAAAAGAATTGCTAAAAGCAAAAGAAGAAGCTGCCATGGCGCTTGAAGCACAAACCATCGACCACATCGACACAGGTCAGCAGCAGCCCGAATCGGACCACAACTTTAAATCCGAAGGAAGTGAAGCAGGCGTACACATGGACCGTCACTGGCGCCACGCCACCGGGTGGTTTTCTTACGAACTGAACGACCCCGATCAAGAAGCCAAAGCTTTACGGGTAACCTATTTTGGCGGAGACACTAATCGAAACTTCGATATATTGGTCAATGGCCAGGTTTTGTCCACCGTTAAACTTGATGGCAGTAAGGGTAATGTATTTTTTGATGTAGACTACCCCCTGTCGTCTGAGCTGATCAGCGCCAACAACAAGGGCAAAATGCAGCTGACCTTTAAAGCCGCCCCCAATTCCATTGCAGGAGGGGTTTACTTTGTTCGTCTGTTGCGATAAAATCCGTATCTTGCGCAACAAAATTGAAGCATGCGCGATTTTAAAGTTCTATTTTTTACCGGATTAACACTCATTATTTCCGGCATCCTACTAAAAATAAGCACACCGGAGACCTGGATCTCCAGTGTGCTTATTTCTTTAGGTGGAATGGTAAAGATTCTATTTCTGGTATTGACCCTGCGCAAAAACAAAGTTCGTCCGGGTTACGAAATGCTTTTTTTGCTGGCGGGACTGGCCCTGGTCATTCTTGGCGCACAGCTCCGGAAAGAACCCGCCACCCTGGCCTTTGCCCTGCCGGCCACGCTCAGCGGCTTACTCCTGAAAGTTTCTTTTGTGCTGCTGTTTATCCGAAGACTGCGCTTACATCGTCTTCGACGAACCCGAGATCAGGCGATTTAACTCCGTCAACTCCTCTTTGCTGAGATCTCGCCATTTTCCCACCGGCACATCCAGCTTGATATTCATGATGCGAATCCGCTGAAGCGCCACCACCTCATAACCCAGGAACTCGCACATACGACGTATCTGACGATTGAGGCCCTGGGTTAGAATAATGCGAAAGGTAAAGCGGTCGATTTGTTCCACCTTGCATTTGCGCGTAACGGTATCCAAAATAGGCACCCCATCGCCCATCCTTCGAATAAAAGTCTGCGTAATGGGCTTGTCTACTTGCACAATGTACTCCTTTTCGTGATTGTTGCGCGCCCGCAACACTTTATTCACAATATCCCCATCGCTGGTCAACAATATCAGCCCCTCACTGGGCTTGTCGAGCCTGCCAATTGGAAATATTCGTTCCGGATGACCAATAAAATCGATGATGTTGTCCTTCTCGCGGCGCGTGTCGGTGGTACAAACAATTCCTACCGGCTTATTCAACATGAGGTAAACATGTTTCTGCTTAGGCGTACCAACCAACTTACCATTCACCCGCACCTCATCTCCGGGGTTTACCTTGGTCCCCATTTCCGGCTTCTTCCCATTAATGGTAATCCGCCCCTGCTCCAGCAAAGCATCGGCCTTACGACGCGAGCAAAACCCAGCCTCACTCAGGTATTTATTTATCCGCACTGCTTCTTCAGCTCCCATATCCAAAAAATTGTAGCACCAAGCTTGGTGCTTTCCAATAATCTTCCCTAATTTTGACTACAAAATTAGCCCAAAATAAATAAACCCGGCAGACCATGCCCTGTTTTTGTAACCAATTCCCAAACAAGGCGTACCACTTCTTGTATCTCTGTGAGTAATTGATCGAAGCGTTTGTATGAAGAAGCATCCAAAGTCCCCCCTCGTTAACATCCTATCCTTCAGCACCACCATACTGGCCCTTGCGCTGGTTTTTATTCTTTTTGTTCACTCCTCTCCGCCTCGTCCGGCAGAGACAGAAACCCTTCCTGAGGTTGACTTATTCAGGCAGAACTACAGCATTCATGCCTTACCTATGCCGGAACAACTCAGCTTTGCAGGAGAAGATGTACCCATGCACCTGAGCTATGTACGCGAGAGCTACGACCGGGAGTTGCTGGTCAACACCTACTGGCAATCTTCCACCCTCTTACTCATCAAACGCGCCCATCGCTATTTTCCCATAATTGAGCCCATTCTCGAAGCGGAAGGCCTGCCCTCCGATTTCAAATATCTGGCATTAATTGAAAGCGGCTTTATGGAGCGGATCGTTTCCCCCGCCGGTGCAGCCGGCGTGTGGCAGTTTTTAGCCGGAGCAGCCCGCGATTACGGTCTGGAAGTCAACAACGAAGTAGACGAACGCTACCACGTCGAAAAAAGCACGGCAGCAGCATGCAAGTACCTGAAGAATGCCTATGAACGCTTTGGCTCCTGGACCCTTGCAGCCGCCTCCTACAACGCCGGAGTACGCGGCATCACGCGACAAATTGAACGACAAAAAACAGACAACTACTACGAATTACTCCTGGCTGAAGAGACCATGCGCTATGTTTTCCGCATTCTGGCCATCAAGGAAATACTTCTACGTCCCCAGGAATTTGGCTTTCACCTGGGCAATGACGATCTCTACGCCCCCATCGCGACCTACGACGTAGAAGTAAGCGGCAGCATTGATGATTTTGCCGACTTTGCCAAAGAACACGGAGCAACCTATCGCGAGCTGAAGGATCTCAACCCCTGGCTGCGTGAAACTTCCCTGGTCAACAAGGCAAAAAAGACCTACATTCTGAAACTTCCCCAACCCGGCGCCTTCTCTGTGCAGTAAACCCTTCCTCTCAGCAAAACCCGGCCCCCACTCTGTAAGGGAAGTGGTGTAGAACAGCTGCCTTCAGAAAATAGCGTAAATGAACAAGCGTGCGTACCGTAACAAGCATCGCCCAGCTCTGGAAGGGAAGTGGTGCAAGATAGCGACCTACAGAAAACACCGTAAGTGAACAAAGGAGTGTAACGTCACAAGCACGGCTGTCTGAGCCGCAGGCGAGTTCCGTGCTTGTAGTGAAACGACTGCAGTGAACAGGTGTTTTCTGTCAGGCGCAAGATTGCACTACGACCACCCGAGTTCGATGC
>NZ_MWUJ01000026.1 GCF_002210225.1 Geofilum rhodophaeum
CGCACTATATTGCCACACGTTGTAACCAAGCTGAAAAGCCCTCAGAGAATTAAATTGCTCATGGACAAGAAAAATTATATTTTTACGTTTTAGCAAAGAGTGACTAAACCCAAATATGCAACCTATAACCTTTACCCACAATGATAAAAGCCAAAATTACGATTGATGGACAAAGCAGATGGTTAAACGCTTTGTTTTATGAGTATTTCTTACCAGTGTATCCAGACAAAAGCTTTTACAGAGCTTTCCTTAAAAAGAACTTTCCGTATGAATTTTGTGATTCACATTCCCCTATTTCCTTTACTCATAAAAAAGTTCCCAGAATAACCCCAACAAGAACAGATATAAAAATTGCTGATGATTGCAGGAGAATGGTTGAAAGCCCTTTCCAGAATTTAGCGGTGAATGAAACCTTAAACTATGGGTTTGGGCATCAGAATACACCTTCTGTAAAAGACCAGTATTATGAAACCCTTTCAAAAGAACGTTGCAATAGATTCTTGGACAGGGGCTTAAATCCGAATGAATCCGGGGTGTACGATATGCTGTTGCGCCCAAGTGAGCTAAATGATGCTCGCATTAATAGTTCCTTAGCTGGAGGGCTTTTCTCCATTGAATTTGACTCAACTGAAAACGATGAGTTATTCATGGATTGGCTTATTTTAGGCACGAAAAAGGAAGGTCAATTTGCAATCTACAAGGGTGATGACCCTCATTTTATGAAAATTGAATTCTGGGACTGTTATTGTGTGGGGCTGCGAGAGAGTATGCAACAAGGTGACAGACCTATGCAAATGGCTCTCCGCTTATCACCTGCCATTACCCGCAACAGAAGTGTGGTGAAACATGAAAAAAGCTGGAAGACAAGTGATATTCAAAAAGAATGGAAACCAGTCGCCACCTCTGCACCCATTGAACAGGAAGAGAAGAAAGTACTTATAGAAAAAGTTGAGGGCGAGGCAGAGGCTTTGCCCGGACAGTCAATCATCTATAAAATTACCCAATATTCAGAAATCCCTTCGGCTGAAGATAAGAAGAATGTAAAGTGGGAATTAAAAATAGACGGTAATTCAAAACCGATAAAGGAAACCGGAGAATCCGTTAAAATTACAATTGAAAAAGAATGGGCTGGAAAAACAATCACAGTAATGCCCTATTTAAACAGTCCCACAGAAAGTGTTTCGACAAAGACTAAAGTCATTAATTGGGAATTGCCAAAGTATTTTGCTAAATCGGCAAAAGAGCCAGGCTATGATGTAGATGGAGCAGTTGCTGAAGATATGACTTTTTTAACCACCACAAATGAAAAGTTGATTGACTATAATAAACTGTTTTGGGTGCAAGCTAATTCTTCAGATGAAGCTCTTTTTGCCGATATGTATATCTTAGCCAGAGGGGTTTCCCTCAAAGGAGGTTGGGATAATTGCAAGGCGCTTATTGACCATTTCCGAAGTAGCTCTGGAACTCCATTCTCGAGTGACTATCTGAATAATGCCTTGGCAAATCATCCAACATTGAAAGAGTTCCTTTTTAATAAATATGGCGTAATCTTTTACTTGAAAGAACAGTTAAAAAAGTACAATGGTAATATTAACAACATAGAGTTTCAAGACAAGAAAATCCAGTCCTCCCGTGTTAAATTCGCTACTGGTGCAGACAAATTAAATGGCTTAACCTTTTCAGTTAACGATACACATTCTTACAAGATTTACATTGAAGATTATGACTTAAAATCCAACAATACCTTTGATGCAAAACTACGTATTGAGATATATGACCATTTTGGATTAGACTTTCCCGACATAGAAAAGTTTGTTCTTGGAGCTGGGTTTAGGGCTTGGTATGTGCTACAACATGTTAGAGGCTACAAACCATTTATTACAAAAATGACTTGTATTCATACAATTACCAACCAATCATTTTAAATTATGAAGATTAGCTGGTTTTTATTGCTTTTTGTTTTGTCTGTATCCTGCAGTCAAGAGAAAAACACAGAAATAATTCAAATGAAAAATATTGGAGGTGTTTATAAATCAAATGTGACAAAGGAATTGAGCATGTATGAATATTTTGTAATCACTAATCCTCCAAAAGACACAATAGCGCTCTTAGAATTAATTAGTGCATTTAATGATTCTACCTTAAGCATTGATTCCATAAAAAAATATAAATCGGGCTCTTATTATCGCGCTTTTTACGAAGAAACAAAAAAGTTTTCGAGAAACTATGAGGAAATTAGTGGCTGGGGGTCTGACAGGATTGAAGACCATGCTAATGACCGGCTCATGGGGATATTTTGGAATGAAAGTAAATGTGCGTCAAAGACTTTAGTGTGGTATGCGTCTGATGTTTATGATTTTTTTATTCAAACAGACAGTGTTTCTGATGATGAATTATTTTGGTCTTGGAAACGAGATTGCTATTTGTATGGAAAGTGACTTCACCCAATAGCTAATAATCTTATTTTGATAAATAATCAGCCAGGTTACAACATCGTATATAAAATATTTGGCAATCAGTGGTTTATTGGGCTTTTCTGCGGGTCTATAAAGTTGTGGTAGCTGGACAGAATTGTGCTTCGAATTGCCAAACATTTCATATACGTGACCGTTAGCGGCAACCCGTTGTGAATTGCTTTGACTCCGTCGATCTTCGATTCAAATTGTATCTTTGAGGAACTGGTTTCTCTTTTTCAAGCGGGGCAAAGCAATTTGTCTCGCTTTTGTGTTTCTTAGCAGAAGCTTTTAAATGTGGCGTTTTTATGAAAAGAATTGGGTTGTTGTCGGATACGCACGGTTTTTTTGATCCGAAGTTTTTGGATTTGTTTGCCGAGGTGGATGAGTTGTGGCATGCGGGGGATGTGGGCTCGGAGGCGGTGCTGGATGTGATGGAGGATTTTAAGCCGGTGCGGGCGGTATATGGCAATATTGATGATGCACAAATGCGGCGGCGGATTCCGGAGTTTCAGCGGTTTGTGTGCGAGGGGGTGGATGTTTTGATGACGCATATCGGGGGTTACCCCGGTAATTATTCGCCACAGGTTAAGGGGAAGATTTATGCAGAGCCGCCTAAGTTGTTCATCAGCGGGCACAGTCACATTTTAAAGGTGGTGAACGATCCGGCGCTGAAGTTGCTGCATGTGAATCCGGGGGCGGCGGGTAACAATGGTTTTCATCAGGTGCGCACTGCGGTGCGTTTTGTGCTCGACGGGGGCAACATCAGGGACATGGAGGTGATTGAGCTGGCCCGGCGCTGAATTTTATCATTGAGTCGGTGGTGGTACCAAATGGAGGCAGTAACTGTTCAAGCTCATTTTATGAGAAAATACAGCTCAAATCCACACGATAATGAGCCAAATAAACTACCTTTGTGAGCTAAATGGTTCAGGATGATCGATTCAAGAGAACAACAAATAATAGACTTTGTAAGGCAAAGAGGCGCCTGTTCCTCAAAAGAAGTCCACGATAATGCTGGCCTTTCTGTCAGCTATGCGACCTTAAAGAGAGTATTATTAAAGTTGGTAGCCAACGGTTACCTTGAAACAACTGGACAAGGTAAGGGAACCAGGTATGTGATTTCCCCGGCATTTGAGCTTTTAGCCCCCATTGACATTGAGCAGTATTATGAGCAGGAAATTGATGACAGAGTGATAAAGGATGGTTTTAATTTTTCTGTTATCAACGAGGTTCTTGCCAAATACGGTGTTTTTACTGAAGCTGAATTAGAGCAGCTCAACCTGCTTCAAGCAAAGTTTCGGAACAATATTTCTCAACTATCGGAGCTTGAGTATAAAAAGGAGTTTGAACGATTGGCCATCGATTTAAGCTGGAAGTCTTCTCAAATAGAAGGGAACACCTACTCGTTATTGGAGACCGAGCGACTGCTCAAGGACAGGGAAACAGCAGCAGGAAAAACAAAGGAAGAAGCGATTATGCTTTTGAATCACAAGGATGCTTTGGATTTCATAATTGAAAATACTGATTATTTGAATCCCTTATCTGTTTCAAAAATAGAGGACATTCACAGTCTTTTGACCAAAGAACTGTTGGTAGAGCGCAATCTTAGAAAACGCCGAGTAGGTATTTCCGGGACAAACTATCGACCACTGGATAATGAATTTCAGATTTCTGAAGCATTAAGAAATTCTTGTGATGTAATTAACGCAAAGAAAAGTGTTTTTGAAAAAGCCTTGTTGGCGCTCGTTTTGATTTCGTATATACAGCCTTTTATGGATGGAAATAAAAGAACGGCAAGAATTGTGAGCAATGCGCTATTAATGAATGAGAAGCACTGTCCCTTATCATTTAGGACGGTTGATTCTATTGATTACAAGAAGGCTATGCTGTTGTTTTATGAACAGAACAATATTTCCAGGTTTAAGGAAATTTTTATTCAACAATTTGAATTTGCTGTAAATACCTACTTCTAGACACTGGTGGTACGGCCTCTTTAAACTTTTGGGGTTTTTGCTTCGGGGTATGGACTTTTTTTAATACTTTGGGGTAATTCGTTTCGACTATGATGAGTACCCTTAAGTATTTTAACCGCGACATCAGCTGGCTGGCGTTCAACTACCGTGTGCTGGAGGAGGCGAAGGACCGTTCGCTGCCTTTGTACGAGCGGCTGAAGTTTCTGTCGATTTACTCGTCGAATCTGGATGAGTTTTATAAGGTTAGGGTAGCGGAGTACAAATACAATGTGGATCCGGAGGAGCTGGAGGATATGAAGGGGGCTTCGCCGGTGAAGGTCTTGCGTGAGATCAACCGGATAGTGGATGAGCATTTGCAGGAGTTCAGTCGTATTTTTCATGGCGAAATTTTGGCGGGTTTGTACCAGGAGGGCTTGATGCTGTACCAGGGCGATGTGCCGCCGGATGGGGATCATCAGCGTTTTATTCGTGATTATTTTTACCGGGAGGTGATTCCGTACTTGCAGCCGGTTTTGCTGACGAAGGGTACGCGCTCGTTTTTGCGTGACAATAGGCTGTATTTGGCGATTAAGTTGTTTCGTAAGAAGGGTAAGGAGGAAAAGGGGGATAAGAAACGGAGGGCGCGTTATGCCATTGTGAAGCTGCCGACGAATGATTTGCCGCGTTTTATCCGTTTGCCGGATAAAAACAGGCGTTTTTATTATGTGTTTCTCGACGATTTGGTGCGCTTTAATTTGCAGGAACTTTTTCCGGGTTACGATATTGAGTCGAGCTATTGTGTAAAGATGTTGCGCGATGCCGATTTGGGTATTTTGGATGAGTTCAGTGGCAATTTGGTGGAAAAAATCAGACGTAATATTGGGCTGCGCAAGGTGGGCGAGCCGACCTTGTTTACTTACGACCGGGCGATGCCGGCTGACTTTTTAATGGTTTTGAAGGATGCCTTTGGTTTGTATAAGGAGGACTTGGTGGCTGGGGAAAGGTATTTGAATTTTCAGGACTTTTTTAATTTTCCGAACCCTTTTGCGCCGGAGCATCAGTTGAATCATCCGGAGCCCATTCGCTTGCATGAGTTGGAGGAGCACGGTTCGATGTTTGCGGCCATCAAGGAGCGCGACCGCATGTTGCATTTTCCGTATCAGTCTTTCGATTATGTGCTGAAGTTTTTGAATGAGGCGGCTCAGGATCCGAAGGTGGTGGAGATTAAGGTGACGCAGTACCGGGTGGCGAGCAATTCGGCGGTGGTAAATTCGTTGATTAGTGCGGCGCGCAATGGTAAGCGGGTAACGGTTTTTGTGGAGGTGAAGGCGCGTTTTGATGAGGAGAATAATTTGCAGCTGGCGCGTTTGATGGAGGCGGCGGGTATTCGGATTATATACAGTTTGCCGGGTTTAAAGGTGCATGCGAAGATGGCTTTGGTGATTAGGCGCAGTGGTGGGGTGCGAAAGCGCTCGTATGCTTACCTGAGTACGGGTAATTTTAATGAGAAAACGGCGCGGCAGTATGCCGATCATGGTTTTTTTACCTGTAAGGAGGAGTACATTTTTGATTTGGAGGAGCTGTTTGAGTATTTTGAGAATCAGGAGATTGTTCCGGTGTTCAGGAAGTTGCTGGTGACGCAGTTTAATTTTAAGCATGAGTTGTTCCGTCGTATTGAGCGGGAGATTGAGCTGGCCCGGAAGGGTAAGGAGGGTTACATTTTTCTGAAGATGAACGGGATGCAGCACAAGCCCTTGATCAATAAGTTGTATGAGGCGAGTGAGGCGGGGGTTAAGGTCGATTTGATCATCAGGGGCATTTGCTGTCTGGTGCCCAACCAGCCTTTTAGTAAAAACATACGGGTGCTGCGAATTGTGGACAGTTACCTGGAGCATGCGCGTATGTGGGTTTTTGGCAACAACGGTAAGCGGGAGGTGTTTTTGACTTCGGCGGACTGGATGAACCGCAATGTGATGCGGCGGATTGAGGCGACTTTCCCGATTGAGGATGAGCGGATTCAGGAGGAGTTGTTTGATATTATTAATTTGCAGCTGCGCGATAATGTGAAGGCGCGTATGCTGAATGAGCATCTGGGACACGAACCGGTGGATACGGGCGACAGTGAGCCGGTGCGTGCACAATGGGATACCTATAAAATGCTGGCGGACCGGGAACGGAAGTCTGGCAAAAACCTATACCTATGAAGAGATTGATTTTGGTACGACATGCCAAGACGGAGGCGCTGACCGATGCGCAGTCTGATTTTGAGCGTAAGTTGAAGAAGAGGGGGCACAGCGATGCCGATTTGGTGGCGCGTGATTTGTTGGTGCGTGCCCTGCGCCCGGAGGTGCTGATCAGCAGTCCCGCCGTTAGGGCTTTGCAAACGGCCGATATTTTTGCGGGTGTTTTGCAGGTGCCGGTGGAAGGACGCCACGAGGCACGTTTTCTTTACGATGGCGACACTACGGCCGGTATGTTGGAGCAGCTTTCGCGTTTGGCCGATGGGGCCGATACGGTGATGGTGGTGGGACACAATCCGGATATGGCTTCGCTGAGTATGCGCCTGACGCAGGAGCACTTTTTCCATTTCCCGACTTGTGCGGCTGTGGTGATCTCTTTTGACATTGAGAGCTGGGACGAGATGAATGTGGGAATGGGACGATCGGAATATTTTATTTATCCGAAGGCGCTGAAATAGCCCGAAGTTCGCATTTGTTTTACAGGTAGATTTTGCAGGGCAATCGGAACAGGAAGGTGGCGCCCTGATTTTTTTGTGATTTTACTTGTATGTCTCCTCCCATGAGTTGTACCAGACTCTTGGTGATGGCCAGGCCCAGTCCGGTGCCGCCCATATTGCTGCTTTCGTGTGGGTTGATTTGTCGAAAGCGCTCGAAAATCAATTGGTGGTGTTCGGGGGCTATGCCTTTTCCGGTGTCTTTTACGCTGAAAGTCAACAGGTTTTCGTCTTCCAGCTGGTAGCTTAGGGTGATGCTGCCTTCTTGAGTAAACTTGATGGCGTTGCTGATGAGGTTGGTCAGTATTTGTTCTATTCTGAAAGGGTCTCCTTCCATCATCAGCTTGGTGCTTAGGCTCCCTTTGTGAATGTGGAAGCGCAGGTTTTTGTGCTTCTGATCCATTAGGGTGTGGGCCAAATGCTCGAGTTTGCTGAGCAGTGCGTGCAGGTCAAAAAGGGTGAGGTTGAGTGAGAACTGTCCGGATTCAATTTTGGAGATGTCGATGATGTCGTTGATGAGGGCAAGGAGACTTTCGCCGCTGGAACGGATGAGTTGCAGAAATTTTTGACTGTCGGTGGGGTCGTTCCGTTCTTGCAACAATATGTCGGAGAAGCCCAGGATGGCGTTCATGGGGGTGCGTATTTCGTGCGACATGTTGGCCAGAAAGGAGGATTTGAGGCGATCGCTTTCTTCGGCGCGCTCTTTGGCGCGGCGCAGCTGCTCTTCAAACTGGCGCTGAATTTCAATGTCGATGAGTATGCCGATCATGCGTTGCTCTTCGCCTTCGCCTCTTGAAATGAGTTTGCCGTGTAGGGAAAACCATTTGTAGCCGCCTTCGGCCGTTCTCAGGCGTGCTTCTCCGTCAAGGGTGGGGGTGATGCCTTTTTTATGCATGTCAAAGGCTTCCTGAAGCTGGGGTTGATCGTCGGGGTGCACATTTCTTTCCCAGTTCTTTAAATGGAAGGTGGCCATTTCGGTGTCGTCGTAATTGAGGTGGGTGGCTACCCAGGAATTGATGAACAGGGTTTTTTGCTTCATGTCTACGTCCCACAATCCTATGCGAGCACCTTCTAAGGCCATTTCGAGACGGTTTTCGCTTTTTTTGAGGGCTTGTTCCATTTGACGATGCCGGGCCAGCAGGTGCAAAAGCACCATAATAACGACCATTAAAAAGCCGAGGGTGAGCCCCACCACCACTATTTCCTGTTGGTTTTTCTGCCAGTAGTTTTCGGGGCGGTTGATCTGTTGGCTGCCTTTGGGCAGTGGTGTATTATGCAGGTTGTAACGTTGCAGTACATTATAGTCGGTAATGAGGTATTCGGGCACGCTGCTTAAGAAGGGGAGGGTGTCGCGTTCGGATTCGAGGCGCGCCCGCAGGAGGCGGGCTGCGGCTTGTCCCTGGTCGTAACCTTTGAGTACCATGCCGCCGGCAATGAAATCGCCAAAGAGGAAATCCCAGTTGCCGTAAATGGGTACATCGAGGCATTCACGCAGAAATTCGGCTTCTTGTATGATTTCGCGGGTGGCGCCGTTGCGGGGCAGGTAGAGGCTGAGCAGGTAAATGGCTTTGTTTTTGGGGTTGAGGGTGCAGAGTTGCGCGCCGACTTTTTCGGCATCGGTGGCGTGAATGATGCGGTAGGTGAAGTCAATTGGCATGGTTTTGGCGGTCTCCTCGAACAGTCGCGAAAAAAGTTGTCCGCTCAGGGTGGAGTCGGACAGTACAATGAGTTCTTCGAGTTCGGGTTGCAGGGTGGCAATGAGCTCCAGGGTGGCACGGTAGTTGAGGTCTTCGCGAATGCCTTTATAGCGGGTGCTGTCAATGTCGTAGTCGGTGATGTTGCTGACGCCGCAGAAGGTTACGGGGACCTGGCCCCAGATGTCGTTGCCGTGTTGGAGCGCAAATTCAAAGGCATGGTTGTCGCTGCAAAGCAGGGCGTCGACTTCGATGCTGTGGTATTTTTCGCGGTAGTACTGAACATTGGCCTGAAGGTGGCGGGGCAGGTGAAAGCGTTTGGTGTCCATGTGTTCGATGGAGATGCGGAAGCGTGAATCGTGGCCAAATTCGTCGACGATGGCCTGGGTGATGTCGCGGGTCCATTGAAAGGTGGGGTGGTAGGAGTTGAGTACAACGATGTCGATGATTTCATCGGCAGGGTCTTCGGCCCGGAGTTGGGGCAGAAGTAGAAAGAGAGACAGGAGCAGAAGTATGGTGTAGCGCTGCTTCATTGGCTGATGGTTTGTTCCTCAAATTACTGTTTTTTTAAATAATTTTCCTGTTTTACCTGATTTTTATTGTATGAAAAGGTTTATTGGGCTGCTGGTGTTGGCGGCTGTTCTTCACTCAAACATGGTGGGGCAGACCCGCGAGGTGCGCGAGCGGGTGGCGGAAACGAAGGGCGCATCGTCCGGCACTTCTTCTTCGGGAGGCGTGCGCGAAACTTACGATTCAGACTGGGATTTTGATGTGGAGGGGGAAACTTTCGGGGAGATGGTGGCTTCGGCGGTGGTGTTTGTTACGGCTTATGCGGTGTACACGGGTTTTGCTTATGGACAGCATGCGGTGTTGTACCACCGCGATGAACGACCGGAGCTGGTTTCACTGGAGGGCAGTTTGGCCGGGGGCTTTGCTTTTGGGGAGAATGCGCTGATGGTGACGCCGAAGTTGCGGGCCAATTATGGTTTGTTTGCCTCGGAGCTGCGCTATATTAATGTGGGGGATGTGACGGGCCGTATGTCGTCGGTCGACTGGCAGGTGGTGATGCTGCGCTTGCCGATTAAGAATTTTAAGTTGGAGTATGGTTTGGGACTGAGTTGGTTTTTGTCGCCCAACAAGGCTTATTTTGATACTTCGGCGGGTTTTGTGTGGGATTTGTGGGACAACAGGGTGCAGCTGGAGGGGCGTTTCAGAAACAGTGCGGATACTTCGGTGGGTCGTTACCGGGTGGAGTATTCGGGCGATTTGGGTTGGGAGGCAGCCCGGCTGGGCTGCTTCCGTTTGATGCCTTTTGTGGGCTATTCCAAATACACGTATTTCGACGACATCGACTTTTCGTACTTGCGCCTGGGTCTGAAGCTGCGCTGGCTGTAGCTTTACAGCAGGGCGGCTGCGTCTTTATCGAGCAGCCAGGTGGTTTTGTCGGCGCTGGTGCGGGCGGCGGGATAGTTGCGCCACTGGCCGCTCTGCTTGATGATTTCTTGTACTTTTTCGGCTTTGTTGCTGCCGGTGACCAAAAAGAGGATGTGCCGGGCGTTGTTGATGACTTTACCGGTGAGGGTCACGCGCTTTTGTCCCGATTCGGGATGGGTGGCTACTTCGCAAAGCAGGGGGGAATCCCACAGTGTCATTTCGTGGGGGAAGATGGAGGCGGTGTGGCCGTCGTCGCCCATGCCCAGCAACATCAGGTCGAAGGCGGGCAGGTTGTTTTCCTGGGGCAGGGTGCGGTCGATTTGTATTTCGTAGGCTTCGGCTGCTTTGGTGGGTTCCTGTTCTCCTTTTACACGAAAAATGTTGTCGGCCGGTACGGGGACTTTATCAAACAGGTGGGTCTTGGTCATCCCGTAATTGCTGTCGGCATGGTCGGGCGCTACGCAGCGCTCGTCGCCCCAAAAAAAGTAGAGGCGCTCCCAGGGCAGTTGCTTTTGGTAGTTTTCGGCCAGGTGGTCGAAAATGGCTTTGGGGGTGCTGCCGCCCGAAAGGGCAATGTAAATTTTTTCTTTTTCCTGGCTCATCTGGCGCAAAAGCTGGCCAAAGTGTTCGGCCAGGGCGGCTTTGTCGTCAAAAATATGTTGTTGCATCTTGTTCTCGTTTACAGTTCGCAATATTCGCCGTCGCCGGCGAGGTTTTTACAGGGGTAGCGCCAGGTTTTAACGTCGTCGACCAGGGCGTCGGATTCTTCGGGTCCCCAGGTGCCGGCGGGGTAACCGTGGACTTTGATGCAGGGTCGGTTTTTCCAGGCTTTGAGGATGGGGTCGACGAATTTCCAGGCGGCTTCTACGGCGTCGCCGCGTGAGTACAGGGTGGCGTCGCCCAGCATGCAGTCGAGCAGCAGCCGCTCGTAGGCGCTGGGCAGGTAGGTGTTGTTGAGCTCGGAGTAGTGGAAGTCCATATTCACGTCTTGCACGTTAAAGCCGGCTCCGGGCACTTTCATGCCAAATTTGAGCAGTACGCCTTCGTCGGGCTGGATGCGGATGACCAGCTGGTTGTGCCGGTTCATGATGTTTTTGTCGTGCGCAAACAGGTGGTGGGGGGTGGTTTTAAAGTGAATGACGATTTCGGTGACGCGGGTGGGCAGACTCTTGCCGGTGCGTATGTAAAAGGGTACGCCGGCCCAGCGCCAGTTGTCGATGAAAAATTTCATGGCCACGAAGGTCTCGGTGCGCGACTTGGGGGCTACGCCGGGTTCTTCGCGGTAGGCGGGCATTTTTTTGCCCTTGATTTCGCTGGCGGTGTATTGTCCGCGGATGACGTATTTCTCGACTTCCTCTTCTTTGATGGGGCGCAGCGATTGCAACACTTTTACTATTTCGTTTCGCATGCTGTCGGCTCCTATTACGGCGGGGGGCTCCATGGCTACTAGGGAGGCCAGCAGCAGGAGGTGGTTCTGTACCATGTCGCGCAGGGCGCCGGAGCCTTCGTAGTAGCCACCGCGACTGCCTACGCCGATGTCTTCGGAGGAGGTGATTTCGACGTGGTGTACGAAGTTGCGGTTCCAGAGGGGCTCAAATATGCCGTTCGAAAAGCGGGTGACCAGCAGGTTCTGGACGGTTTCTTTGCCCAGGTAGTGGTCGATGCGATATATCTGGTCTTCGCGGAAGGACTCGAGCAACTGGTGATTGAGTTTCTGGGCGCTTTCGAGGTCGTAGCCAAAGGGCTTTTCAACGATGAGACGCTTGAAGCCCTGGTCGCTCAGATGCAGGTCGTACTTGGCCAAATGTGCCGGTATTACGGGGTACATACTGGGCGGTGTGGCCAGATAGTAGATGAAGTTGTGTCCGGTTTGGAGTTTTTCGTTGAGGCTCTCGAGTTGACCTTTAAAACCGGCGTACTCGGCTTCTTCCTTGGTGTTGAAGGCGTAGTAATACAGTTTCTCGAGGAACAGCTCGAGCTGTTCCTCGCTTTTGGGCTTGGTCATGGCGTATTTCTCAATGCCTTCTTTCATCTTCTCCCGAAAGGCGGCATGACCCAGGTCGGTCCTGCCCAGACCCAAAACGCCAAAGGCTTCGGGCAGCAGATTTTGATAGTACAGATCGAATACCGAGGGCACCAATTTGCGGTAGGTCAGGTCGCCCGAGGCGCCAAAAATGACGAGTATGTGTTTTTCTGGTTTTCTCATGGATTTTGTGTTTGCGATATTGTATCAACAACGCCGGGGCGTTTTCGTTTGGTAAAGGTACTAAAATTTGCGCTATATTTGATGAAAGGCCCTGTCGGCAGGGGATGGGTTGAAGGGGGTTATAGTGCTGTATGTCAGTGCTTTTTGCTGAGGTGTAATTGCTGTATTCAATAAGGGATAGAAACAAATGATAAGAGAAGAACTTTTTGCCCCGAAGCGCATTGTGGTGGCCGGGGGCTCCGAGCAGCGCTCGAAGCCGGGTGGCAAGTTGCTGCAGAATTTGCTGGAGGGGGGCTATTCCGGCGATTTAATGGTTTTGAACCCTGGTAAGGACAGCGTGCAGGGGGTGGAGGCTTTTGCTGCGGTAAGTGATTTGCCGGTGGTGCCGGACCTGGCTATTTTGGCGGTGGCGGCGGATTTGTGTGTGCCTTTGGTGCGGGACCTGGCGCAAAGGGGTACGCGGGCTTTTATTGTGGTGTCGGCGGGTTTTGGTGAGGAGGGACCGGCAGGCAGGGCTTTGGAGGAGGCTTTGTTGGCTGAGGTGGAGGCGGTGGATGGGGTGTTGATTGGTCCCAATTGCATTGGGGTGCTGACGCCGGTGTACAACGGGGTGTTTACGGCACCGGTTCCCCGTTTGGATGCGGGAGGCTGCGATTTTGTGTCGGGCTCGGGGGCGACGGCGGTCTTTATTCTGGAGGCGGCTTTGCCAAAGGGTTTGACTTTTGCGTCGATATTGACGGTGGGCAATAGTGTGCAGGTGGGGGTTGAGGAGGTGCTGGAACACTGGGACGTGTCGTATAAGCCGGGGGTGAGTGCCCCCATCAAGTTGATATATGTGGAGGATTTAAAAAATCCGGATAAGTTTTTGCGCCATGCCGCTTCGCTGATTCGTAAGGGCTGCTGTATTGCGGCGATTAAGTCGGGGACTTCGGAGGCGGGACAGCGGGCGACCTCGTCGCACACGGGGGCTTTGGCGAGTACCGACTCGGCGGTGGAGGCTTTGTTTAGAAAGGCCGGGGTGGTGCGTTGTGCGGGCAGGGAGGAGTTGGTGGCGGTGGCTTCGGTGTTTCGCTACAAGCCTTTACAGGGTAAGCGACTGGCTATTGTGACCCAGGCGGGGGGACCGGGGGTGATGCTGGCGGATGCTTTGAGTGAGGGGGGCTTGCAGATTCCTGCTTTGGGTGTGCAGGCGCAGACCGATTTGAAGGGGATGCTGAACGCGGGTGCTGCCGTGGGCAATCCGGTGGACATTCTGGCAACGGGTACGGCCGAACAGTTGCGGCAGGTGCTGGCTTATTGTGACGGACTGGAGGGTATTGACGGGATGATCGTAATTTTTGGGAGTACGGGTCTCACGCAGGTATTCGATGCTTTTGAGGTGATTCACCGTCAGGTGCTGGCCTGTAAAAAGCCGGTCTTTCCGATTTTACCCTCGACCAGCAGTGCCCATGCTGAGGTGCAGGCTTTTTTGGCAAGGGGACATGTGAATTTTCCGGATGAGGTGGTGCTGGGCAGGGCTTTGGGCAAGGTTTGGCAAACACCGCGTCCGGCACGGGAGGAGATTTTTATGGAGGGGGTGGATTTGGCCGGGATTCGTCGCCTGATTGATGGGGCAGAAGCCGGATGGCTGGGTCCTGCTGTGGTGAATGCCCTGCTTCGGGCTGCCGGCATTCCGGTGGTGCCCGAAGGGGTGGCGCACTCGAAAAAGGAGTTGGTGAAGCTGGCAGGGGAACTGGGCTATCCGCTGGCGCTGAAGGCGGTGGGACTGGTGCATAAGTCGGATGTGGGCGGGGTGACTTTGAACATCCGTTCGGAGGCGCATTTGCTGGCCGAATATGGTCGCATGCTGAAAATAGAGGGCGTGGAAGGGGTGCTGGTACAAAAGATGGCTGAGGGCATGGAACTTTTTATTGGAGGGCGTTATGAACCGCGCTATGGGCATGTGTTGGTGGTGGGACTGGGTGGGGTGTTTGTGGAGATGCTGAATGATTTTGCGCATGGACTGGCGCCTTTGACGATGGAGGAGGCTGCTTCGATGATTCGAAGTCTGAAAAGCCATCGGGTGATTCAGGGGATGCGGGGGCGCGAAGGGGTGGATGAAGAGCTTTTTGCGGAAATATTGGTGCGCTTGTCCACTTTACTGCGTTATGCTACGGAGATAAAAGAGCTGGATTTGAATCCACTGATTGGTAATAAAGCGGAACTTTTGGTGGTGGATGCCCGTATGCTGTTGCATCGTTAAACCTACTTGTATTTTAATATGAAAACCCTGCAACCTTTATTTTTGCTGCTTTTGCTGACTTTTGTGCTGCCCGCTGCGGCACAGCGTGGCTTTGATACCGAGAATCTGACTTACTGCCAGCGTACGGGTAAGGCCATTTATATGTACAATGCCAATTATATTAAAATTGGAAATGCTCTGCCGCATGCTGAAATTGGACAGGGCGGGGGTGCCGCGGAGGCTATGCTGACCGATAAGGGACTGATGGCGCAGTTTGGTTTTATGCGTTATTTTGATTTGGACATCAACCGCAACCGTTTTGGTATTGGTTACATTGTGCCTTTGGTGGCGACTTACAGTCCGTGGTCGGACCCGAATCCTGTGCACCAGGCTTTGCCCGATTTGGAGGAGCGGCCTTACTTGTTTTTTAGTGCGGGGGTGGGACCTTTAATTACTACGCGACTGGTCGATAGGGTTTTGCTCGATTTGTATGCTACGGCGCAACCTACGGTGTCGTACTACGGGGGCTACAAAGCTGAGGTGGCGGGTTTGGAGTACAAGGAGTATTCTTTTTTGTCGCTGAATTTGGGTGCGGTGATTGGGGCGAATTTGCGCTACCGCTTTTTGGTGGTGGGGGCGGATTGGATGCCGTTGCAATCGACTTACAAGGTGTATGAGTATTTGGATGAGGAAAGTTCTGAGCGGTCGCCTTATAAGGAGAAGCGGGATGTGGGAAGGGTGTCGCTGAACGTCGGGGTGTTTTTTTGACAGCCTGCGCCTGACAGAAAATTTCATTCTTATACGCTTGATGCAGCTGTTCTGCGCTGCTGCCTGTTTCCTGTTCACTGCAGTCGTTTCACTAAAAACATCGAAACTCGCCTACGGCTCAGACAGCGATGTTTTTGACGTTTCACTCCTTTGTTCACTTACGGAAACATTCAGAGGCTTATACAGCTGCATCTGCGCTTGAACGAAATTTTCTGAAGGTCGCTGTCTTGCAAAATGTTGTTTCCAGAGTTTTGGTTTGATGCAGCTGTTCTGCGCTGCTGCCTGTTTCCTGTTTACTGCATTCACTCCGCTACAAGCATCGAAACTCGGGTGGTCGTAGTGCAATCTTGCGCCTGACATAAAATTTCTATTCACTTACGGATGCTCCACTACAAGCACGGAACTCGCCTGCGGCTCAGACAGCCGTGCTTGCTACGTTATGCATCCTTGTTCATTACGAAATTTTCTGAAGGTCGCTATCTTGCACTACTTCCCTTCCAGAGTGGAGCCCGGATTTTTACGTTCACTTCACAAAGGCTCTTTTTCGGAAATAATCTGAGGCTTGATGATATACATCTTTGCTATGACGAGCTGTTTTCTGAAGGTCGCTGTCTTGCACTACTTCCCTTCCGGAGTGGGGACGTGTACATTTGAAAAAAAGCTTTAACTTTCGGGTGGATGAATAAAAAGCAGTTTTATGAATTCAGATGTGCGCTGGCAACAGCGTTTTGACAATTATAGGAATGCCTTTGCCCGCTTGGAAACAGCTTTGGGCATTGAGGGGCCCTCTGTGACGGAACAGGCTGGCATTATTCAATTTTTTGAAGTCAGTTTTGAATTGGCCTGGAAGGTGCTCAAGGACTTTTTAGTAGCTGAAGGTTTTGAAGTTAAGAGCCCGCGGGAGGCCATAAAAACGGCCTTTCAAAGTGGTTATATTCATCAGGGTGAGTTGTGGATTCATGCACTTGACAGTAGGAACCTTTCGGTACACACTTATGATGAAGCTATGGCTGCTGAGCTGACTGAAAATATAAGGACTTTGTATTTTCCGATTTTAATGGGTTTGAAGGAATGGGGCGAGTTACAAATCAAACGGTGATTATTCCCGGATTGGGTGAGCACGCCACCGGATTAATTGTGGAGGCACTTAAAAAAGTACCCGAGGTGGAGGCGGCTGTGCTTTTTGGCTCAAGGGCTTTGGGGACTTATTCTCCTGGGTCGGATGTGGATATTGCCCTAAAGGGAAGGGGGATAAATCAAGGGCTTTGTATACGTCTTTCCGGTTTGCTGAATGAGGAATTGCCTTTGGTCTGGCACTTTGATGTGGTGCATTACGATCAGCTCAGTAACGTGGCCTTGCGGGAGCATATCGACCGGGTAGGGTTGAGGATTATTTGAGCTTTGATTATCATGAGCGGGAAGGATTCCTGCTTTTCTTTTAAGATCTCTTACCGGTCGGTGGCAAATTGCCGATTGGTAGGAGATTTTTTTGCCTGGGAATGTGGAATATTTTGAGTAGTTTTGAATTACCTCTAAATGCGAATGATTCTTATTTAGGTGTAATTATGATGAAGGACAGTTTGACGTTAAGAGATTTAATTGCCTCGAAAGGCTTAAAGGTGACGCCCCAGCGCATGCGTGTTTTGGAGGCGGTTTTTGCTTTGAACAATCATCCTACGGCCGAGAATGTTTTGGATTACATCAGAAAGCGGGATCCCAATATTGGTTCGGGGACGGTGTATAAGGTGCTCGACACCTTAGTGGCCAATAATCTGATTAAGAAAGTGAAGACGGAACGGGATGTGATGCGCTACGATGGGGTATTGGAGAATCACCATCATTTGTATTGTATTCAGTGTGATTATATTGAAGATTACAACAATGAAAAGCTGGATGCCTTGCTGCAGGAGTTCTTTCGCGAGCATCCCATTGAAAATTTTGTTGTTGAAGAATTAAAGCTGAGTATTAACGGCAATTTTATTGTGCATAAGAATAAAGATCACGATTGATAACCATAAAACTATAAGATTATGGCATGTGTTAACGGTGTAAAACCACTGAAAAAGAAAGTTGGTCAGGATACCCCGACTGAAAACATTAAAAAGGAGGAAAAATCTATGAGTGCAACAATGGTAAGACAGGAAATGCCTGAATTTGAAATGGAAGCCTACGATGCTAAAACAGGCCATTTTACAACGGTTTCGAAGGCTGATTACAAGGATAAGTGGACGGTTGTTTGCTTTTATCCGGCCGACTTCACTTTTGTTTGTCCCACCGAAATTGCTGCTATGAATGCGCATTACGATGAGTTTCAGAAGTTGGGTGTGGAGCTGTTGCCGGTATCGGTGGATTCGAAGTTTTCGCACAAGCGTTTTGTTGAAACAGAACCTATTTTAAAGGGGCTTAAACTGACCTTGGGTGCAGATACTACTTTGGCGGTCAGCCGCAGTTTTGGGGTTTTGATTGAAGAAGAGGGTGTGGCACTGAGAGGTCGTTTTTTGTTTAATCCCGATGGGGTTTGTGTGGCTCAGGAGGTTCAGGCCGATTCGGTAGGTCGCAACGTGAATGAATTTTTGCGTCAAATTCAGGCCTGGCAGCATGCCAGTAAAACAGGGGAAGTATGTCCCGCAGGCTGGCGTCCGGGTAAGAAAACCCTGCCGGTGCAGACCGAAATGGAAAAGATGACCGGTCGCGTAGGTGATTACATTACGCTGGATGAAATTTTGAGTTAAAGGACCAGGTTTTTCTTTGGTGCTGGCCATGTTGGCTGGTGCCGGGTAAAAGTTTTAAAAACCATGACAGGAAGGAGGTGTTGCCGACTTTGCTGTTATGGTTTTTTTGTTTTTGGAGGGCTTTGCTTTTGAATGGTAAGCTGAGGGAGGTGTTTTATAACATGTTTTAAGTGGGGCGGGACTTGTGAATAATCCTTAATTTTGATTTTTCAATCTGAAAATACGAACGCTAATGATAATCAAACAGTTATCGGTTTTTCTGGAGAATAAGGCGGGCAGACTGCACGAAGTATTCGATGTTTTGGGTGGTGCCAACATTAATGTTTCGGCCTGCAGTGTGGCCGATACTTCGGAGTTTGGCATCCTGCGTATGATTGTTTCGGAGCCAGACAGGGCACGAGAAATCTTGAAGGAAAAGCTGTTTTCGGTGAATGTGAGCGAGATCATTTCCTTTGCTACGCCCAATACACCCGGGGCCTTATCTAAGACTTTAGAGATTCTTGCGGCTGCCGAAATTGGTATTGAATACCTGTATGGCTTTTCGGTGGGCGAAAAGTCCTTCATTGCCTTGCGTTGTGATAAGCCGGAAAAGGCGGTGATGGAGTTTCAGCGTCATAAATTGGAATTGATCAGTTCCAGTGATTTGTATAAGTTTTAAGATCCTTAGCCTTTAATCTGAAGTGAATAAAATGACCAATAAGATTTGGAACCCGCATTTTGAAACGATGTCGCGGGAGGATATGCGTCAGGTACAGAGTGAGCGTTTGCGTGATGCTGTGGAGCGTGTGTACTATAATGTGCCTTACTATCGGGAGAAGATGCAGAGTCAGGGCTTGGGGCCCGAACATATAAAGTCGGTAGACGATTTGAGCAAACTGCCTTTTACGGTGAAGCAGGATTTGCGCGACAATTATCCTTTTGGTTTGTTTGCGGTGCCTATGAGTGAAATCATTCGGGTACATGCTTCTTCGGGTACCACCGGAAAACCTACGGTGGTGGGCTATACCAGAGCCGATATCGGTGTTTGGTCGGAGGTGATGGCGCGCACGCTGACTTCAGCGGGTGCCGGCAAAAATGATTTTATTCAGATTGCCTATGGCTATGGTTTGTTTACCGGTGGTTTGGGCGTGCACTATGGCGGCGAAAAGATTGGTGCGTCTGTGATTCCTATTTCGGGGGGGAATACCAAGCGACAGTTGCAGCTGATGGAGGATTTTGGCAGTACGGTACTGGCTTGTACGCCTTCTTATGCTGCTTACCTGGCTGAGGCTATTGAAGAAAGTGGTATTAAGCGTGAGGATTTGAAGTTGCGCATTGGCGTTTTTGGGGCAGAACCGTGGACGGAGAATATGCGACGGGAGATTGAGAAGCGTCTGCAGATTAAGGCCATTGATATTTATGGTTTGAGTGAGATCATTGGTCCGGGTGTTTCTTTTGAATGTCCGCATCAATGTGGTTTGCACATTAATGAAGACCATTTTATTCCGGAGATTATTGACCCGGAGACTTTAGAGGTGTTGCCCGAGGGGGAGTTGGGGGAGTTGGTTTTTTCGACAATAACAAAGGAGGGCTTGCCCATTATTCGCTACCGTACGCGCGATTTGACGCGTCTGAATTTTGAGAAATGTGCCTGCGGTCGTACCTTGGTCAGGATGAACAAGTGTACCGGGCGCAGCGACGATATGTTGATTATTCGTGGGGTAAACCTGTTTCCCTCTCAAATTGAGAGTGTTTTGTTGGAAATGGACGAGACTACGCCGCATTATTTGCTGATTGTGGATCGTTTGAATAATCTGGATACTTTGGAGTTGCAGGTGGAGGTGGAGGACCGCTTTTACAGCGATACCATAGGTGAGCTGCAAAACTTACGAAAGAAGATTCAGCACCAGGTAGAAAGCGCCACGGGCTTGTCGGTTAATGTAAAATTGGTAGAACCCAAGACCATTGAGCGAAGTGAGGGTAAGGCCAAGCGTGTTATTGATAAGCGTAAATTATTTTAGCGGAATATGGGTGCTTTTCCGATTGCTGAGGAGGTGGTATTGAAGTTGCGTAAGCAGCTGGGGATTTCGACCCTGGCCCAGGCTTCTATTCGGCAGCTTGTGCAGTTGACCGATGGCTTGCAGGACTATTGCGGCGAGGGTTTCATTCGCACCGAAATGGGGGTGCCGGGCTTGCCGGCGGCCGAGCCTGGTGTGACTGCGCAGGTGGCGGCCTTGCACGAAGGGGTGGCCAGTGTTTATCCGCCCATCCAGGGGGTTCCCGAGCTTAAGGAGGAGTTGTCGCGCTTTGCCCGTTTGTTTATGGATTTGGAGCTGCCCGCCCGGGGGTGCATTCCTTCGGTTGGTGCCATGCATGCTTCCTTATTGGCTTTTATGGTGGCGAACCGGCGCGACCCGGCCAAAGACACTACGCTGTTTATTGATCCGGGCTTTCCGGTGCAGAAGCGTCAGCTGGGGGTGCTGGGGATGAAGTACGCCCACTTTGATATTTACGATTACCGGGGGGATAAGCTGCGTGCCAAGCTGGAGGAGTTTCTGCAGCAGGGTAATATCGGCACTTTTTTATACAGCAATCCGAATAATCCGGCCTGGATTTGTTTGACCGACAAGGAACTGGAGATTATTGGGGAACTGGCCACGAAGTACGATGTGGTGGTTTTGGAAGATCTGGCTTATTTTGGGATGGATTTTCGGGAGGACTTTGGTCGGCCCGGAGTGCCGCCCTTTGTGTCGTCGGTGGCGCGGTACACCGACAATTATGTGTTGCTGTTTTCGGCTTCGAAGATTTTTAGTTATGCGGGGGAGCGCTTGGGCGCGGTGCTGATTTCGGATGCTTTGTTCGACCGGGAATTCCCGGGCTTGTCGTCGCACTTTTTGAGTACACGTTTTGGTCCTGCACTTTTGCAGGAGGCTTTGTATGCGACTACAGCGGGTGCGAGTCACTCGGCCCAAAGGGGTGTTGCTGCGGTGTTGAAGGGGATAAACGACGGGGTTTATGATTTTACGGGTGCTTTGCAGCCTTATGGCGAGCGGGCACGACAAATGAAGCAACTCTTTTTAAAGTATGGTTTTCACTTGGTGTACGACCAGGATGAGGGGCGTTCTTTGGCAGATGGCTTTTATTTTACGGTGGCGCATAAGCGCCTGACGGGCGAACAACTGCTGGCGGAGTTGTTGCGCTTTGGCATCAGTGCCATTACTTTAGATACAACCGGCAGCTCGCGTACCGAAGGGCTGCGTATTTGTGTGTCGCACACGCGCTCTGAACGCATGGCGGTGCTGGAGGAGCGTTTGCGCTTGTTTGCTGCAGCGCGCGCCTAAACTGAGGTTCCTGAGACCTGAATGGTCTGTAAAACAGAATGGTTATAAATAAAAGGCTAAGTGACTGAAAGATTTGTCGCTGGGCCTTTGTCTTGTCTTCTATTTGCATGGGTATGCAGGTACAGGATGCTGTTTTTGTGTGACTTAATCTCAGATTATGATTAAATTCGTTGACCGTTATTTAAAAATGTTAGTATGGCAAAAATGAAAGGTGCAATTGTGGTGGATATGGTAAGCTGCAAAGGGTGTTCTCTTTGCGTGGAGGCTTGTCCCACCCAGGTAATTGGTCTTGCCGATGAGGTAAACGCCAAGGGATACAATTATGCCTATATGGTTAATCCGGAGGCTTGCACGGGCTGTTCCAATTGTGCAATGGTGTGTCCCGATAGTTGTATTACTGTGTACCGGATGAAGGTGGCGGAGCCCGCTTAAGCTTCCGGCAGTTGTTTTTTGGTTAAATGTCGGTCTGCGTGGACCGGATAAAGATAAATTATGGATAATAAAAAAGATATCCGATTGATGAAAGGCAATGAGGCCATTGCCGAGGCAGCTATTCGCTGCGGGGTGGACGGCTATTTTGGCTATCCCATTACGCCGCAGTCGGAGGTTATGGAGACTTTGATGCTGCTGAAACCGTGGGAAACGACCGGGATGGTGGTTTTGCAGGCCGAAAGTGAAATTGCTTCGATCAATATGGTTTACGGAGGAGCCGGTTGTGGCAAAAAAGTGATGACTTCCTCTTCGAGTCCCGGCGTTAGTTTGATGCAGGAGGGACTGACTTATCTGGCGGGTGCGGAGCTGCCCTGTGTGGTGGTGAATGTGGTGCGGGGCGGACCTGGCCTGGGTACCATTCAGCCTGCGCAGTCCGACTATTTTCAGTCGGTTAAGGGGGGCGGTCATGGCGATTATAAGTTGATTGTCCTGGCGCCTGCTTCGGTGCAGGAAATGGCCGATTTTGTGGAGTTGGCTTTTGATTTGGCTTTTAAATACCGGAATCCGGCTTTGATTTTGAGCGATGGAATGATTGGTCAGATGATGGAAAAGGTGGAGTTGAAACCTTATAAAAACCGTTGGACCAACGAGGAGATTGATCAGTTGCATCCCTGGGCTACTACGGGTAAACCGGCGGAGCGGGAGCGCAACATCATTACTTCGGTGGAACTGGATCCGAATGCTTTTGAGCGTTTTAACCACAAGCTGCAGGATAAGTACCGGAAGATGCAGGAGGAAGAGGTGCGTTGCGAGCAATTCAATTGTGAGGATGCCGATTATTTGTTGGTGGCCTATGGTTCCAGTGCCCGTATTTGTCAGAAGGCGATGGAGTTGGCTCGTGCTAAGGGGCTGAAGGTGGGCCTTTTGCGCCCGATTACTTTGTTTCCTTACCCCACGCGGGAGATTCAGGCTTTGCTGGGGCATGTGAAGGGCATTCTTTCGGTGGAGCTGAGTGAGGGGCAGATGGTGGAGGATGTTCGCCTGGCTGTGGACGGAAAGGTTAAGGTAGAGCATTTTGGTCGTGTTGGTGGTGTGGTTCATTCGCCCGAAGAGGTGGTGGAAGCACTGGAACGCAAAATTATTGGAGGATAAGGTTATGGAAGTTTCAATTAAGGATATCATTAAGCCGGAAAATCTGGTTTATCAGAAAAGCAGTCTCCTGACTGAGAAGCCGATGCACTACTGTCCCGGTTGTACGCACGGGGTGGTGAATCGTTTGATTGCTGAGGTGATTGAGGAGTTGGGCTTGCAGCAGGAGACCATTGGGGTGACGCCGGTGGGTTGTTCGGTGTTGCTTTACAATTACATTGATATTGATTGGCAGGAGGCGGCGCACGGTCGTGCGCCGGCTTTGGGTACGGGCATTAAGCGCCTGCGTCCGGATAAGTATGTGTTTACTTACCAGGGCGATGGCGATTTGGCGGCCATTGGCACGGCCGAGACAATTCATGCCTGTAACCGGGGTGAGAATATTTTGATGGTGTTCATCAACAACGGTATTTACGGGATGACGGGGGGACAGATGGCGCCGACGACGCTGGAAGGAATGGCGGCATCGACTTGTCCTTTTGGTCGTGATCCGGAGCGGGATGGTAATCCTTTGCGTATGACCGAAATTGTGGCTACCCTCCCGGGTACGCGTTATGTGACGCGCCAGGCGGCACATACTGCAGGGGCGGTGCGCAAGCTCAAGAAGGCGTTGATTAAGGGTTTCAACAATCAGAAGGAGAACAAGGGGACTTCTTTTATTGAGGTGGTATCGACTTGTAATTCGGGTTGGAAGATGACGCCGGTGCAGGCTAATGAGTGGATGGTGGAGAATATGTTTCCCTTTTACCCGCTGGGTGATATTAAGGACAAGTAGTAATTGACAAACGCTGTTTATTATGAATGAAGAAATTATTATAGCTGGTTTTGGGGGACAAGGGGTGCTTTCGATGGGTAAAATTTTGGCTTACTCGGGTGTGATGCAGGATATGGAGGTGTCGTGGATGCCTTCTTATGGTCCGGAAATGCGCGGTGGAACGGCCAATGTTACGGTTATTCTGAGCGACAGTCGCATAAGTTCTCCCATTTTGAAAATGTACGATACGGCCATTATTCTGAACCAGCAGTCGATGGATAAGTTTGAGCCTTTTGTTAAGCCTGGTGGTGTGCTGATTTACGATGGCAATGGGATTACCCGTCATCCTGAGCGCAAGGATATTCAAGTTTATCGGGTGGATGCGGCCGAGGAGGCAGCCCGTATGCAGAGTCCGAAGACTTTCAACATGATTGTGTTGGGTGGTTATTTAAAGATCAAGCCTTTGGTGAGTCTGGATAATGTGATGCTGGGCCTCAAAAAGTCGTTGCCTGAGCGCCACCACCGTTTGCTGCCGATGAATCAGGCAGCTATTGAACGGGGTGGGGAGATTATTTACAAGGTGGAGGCTTAAGTCGGACCGCCACCAACCAGCCAGCGACTGGTGAGGCTTTTTGCGACGGATGAACCTGTTTTAAGGTTTATACCTCCAGCGTGCAGCCGCTGTAAAAGGTTTGTACTTGTTGTTGCATGACTTCTTTTAACAGGCCTTGTGCATGCTTGCCGGTACAATGTCCGGTGATGAGTTGCATTTCAGGATAAGTTTTTAGTAATCCGCGGCCGAGGTCGCGGATTTCTTCGTTCAGCTCCCAGGCGCTGCTCTCGGTTTTGTTGGGGAGGTGGGCTCCGCCTATGCAGGCTTTGATTTTGTTGGTCTTGCAATAGGCGCTGCAGGCTTCAATGGTGTTGAGGAGTCCGTTGTGGGCGCAGCCGGAGAATACGATGAGTCCGTCACCTTCTTTTACGGCCAGGGCCATTTCGTGGTCGAAGGTGTCTGGCAGGCGTTTGCCGTCTCCATCCTGGGCGTACAGGGTGCTGTTGGCCCGCGGTTGGGGATGGTTTTGGGGCAGGTGGGTGACCAGGGCCAGGTTGTCGCTGAGCCATTGGCTTTGCTTGATGTAGCGTACTCTCGGGGCGTATTGTTCGAGTACCTGGTGCTGGAGGGTGATGTCGCGGGGACTTTCGTGCCGGTAGCTGTAGTATTTTTTGTGGCGTACCTGCTCGGATATCAGTACGGTGGCCTTGCTGTTTATCTGCAAAAAGGCTTCGAGTCCCCCGGTATGGTCTTTGTGTCCGTGGGATAGGAAAACGTAGTCGATGTCCTCCAGCTTAATGCCCAGTTTTTGGGCGTTTTCGATGAAGAGGGGACTGTTGCCGGTGTCGAGCAGCCAATGAAGGCCATCGGCCTGGAAGTGCATGCTGAGTCCGTGTTCGTGGTGCAGCTGGGCTTGTTGGGGGTGGGCTTCGTTGTCGATGAGCAGGGTAATTTTCATTTTTAATTGGTTTTAGTTGGATAAAGGTACGAAAAAACCCTCCGGGGTCGGAGGGTTTTAGGTAGACAAACAAAAGTTGTTCTGTTGCGGGAATTTTCGGTTTCGAAATGCCCTGGGGCAGCAGATTGTTCTTTTGTTATTTCTTCTGAATCTTCTTGAATACTTCTTCCTTAGCCAGGGGTTTGGTGCAGAAGAACCAGTCGTAGCACTTCATTTCACCTTCTTTACCTTCCATGCGGTTTTGGGCGGTTCCACAGCTGCCGGCGGTGGGTACAATTACATCGTCGCCCGGACGCCAGTCGGCCGGGGTGGCAATGTTGAAGGCGTCTGCGGTCTGCAGGGCAATAACGGCGCGCTTAAGTTCGTCGAAGTTACGGCCCATGGACAGGGGGTAGTAGATGATGGTGCGGATTTTGGCTTCGGGATCGATGATGAAGACGGCGCGTACGGCTTTGGTGTTGCTTTCGCCGGGCTGTATCATGCCGTATTTGGACGATACTTCCATGGTGATGTCTTCGATCAGGGGGAAGGTGACTTCTACGTCCTTCATGCCTTTGTATTCGATTTTTTCTTTGATGGTGCGCAACCAGGCAATGTGGCTGTAAAGGCCGTCGACGGACAGGCCTACCAGTTCGGTGTTGAGTTCTTTAAAGTCCTTTTGCATGGTGGCAAAGGTCATGAACTCGGAGGTACACACGGGGGTGAAGTCGGCGGGGTGACTGAACAGAATGACCCACTTGCCTTTGTAGTCGGCCGGGAAATTGATGATGCCCTGGGTGGTTTCTGCGGTAAACTCAGGTGCCGGGTCGCCAATGCGTGGCATGGCGTACACTTCTTGTTTTGTCTCTTCCATGATCATTTAATTTATAGGTTAACGATGAATTGAATGTGTGTGTTTTGTTATGAGCAAATGTTCAAAATTATATCGATTAAGACAAATCTTTTTAATCACTTGAATTTATGGGGCATTGCAAATTCCTATAAAAGGAGTAGGTTGTCCTAAATACTTGTCGTACTGATTTTAATCAGAATTTTAGGGTGTACTTGAAGTAGGGGATGGGGAAGGGGAAGAGACTGAGTTGTTTGAGCTGACGTGTGGCGGCTCCGGCGTCGCTGCTGCTGTTGTCGGCAAAATACAGTACAAAGGGGTTTTGACGCCCGTAAACGTTGATGAGTCCCACACTCCAGATGCGCTGGGTTCTTGTTCTTTGTTTGTAAAAATTGAAGCCGATGTCGAGTCGGTGAAAGGCCGGCATGCGCAGGCCGTTGATGGCGGTGGCATTTTCGGAGAAGCCGCCCTGACCGGATGGTTGCAGGTGGGGATAGTCGGGGGCGTAGTATTTTTCTACCGGTAGGGTCACCGGGGTGCCGCTGCCGTACTGCCACATGAGTCCCCCGTCGGTCCGTTCACTAAAGCGGTAGCTGAGCGAAAGATTGAAGTCGTGTCGCCGGTCGAACCTTGCAGGAAAGGCTTGTCCCTTGTTCAGTTGGGGGTAGGTATTGGTGGTTTTGGCCAGGGTATAGCCGGCCCAACCGGTGAGTGCGCCCCGGGTTTTGCGCAGGAGCAGTTCGAGACCATAGGATTCGCCATAGCCACTGGTCAGTTTGTCTTCCCAGTCGGTGCTGTAATCGAAAAATCCGGTGCTTTCTTTGTAGTGCAGCAGATGGTCAAGCTCTTTGTAGTAAAGGTCGAGGTTTAAGCTGTACATTCCGTCCTTACTCAGGTAGTGGTTAAGGCCCAAATTGTATTGAACGGAACTTTGCGGTGGGATGCGGTCGGTCACCGGCAGCCATAGGTCGGTAGGCAGGGCTACGTTGGAGGAACTGACCAGGTGAATGTATTGGGACATGCGTGTGTATCCGGCACGCAGCGAACTGGTGGTGCTGAGCCGGTAATTGAGCCCCAGTCGGGGCTCAATGGAGTGGTAGTTTTCCTGGCCGCCCGAAAAAATGACGGTGCGCAATCCGGCATTGATGCGCAGTTTTTCGCGTAAAGTCCATTCGTCCTCCAGGTAAAGGTGGTTTTCCCATCCTGTAAGATTAATTTCTCCGATGGTGGTTTCTACCTGACCTTCTGAACTGCTGTCTTCCTGCACCACATCGATGCCTGGATTGAAGTCGTGCCGAATGGCCCCGAGTCCAAATTTGATCAGGTGGTTGTTGCGCGGGTAATAATCGAAATCGACCTTGAGTCCATAGTCGCGTATGCCGCTCATATAGCGTTGTTCAAAGGAATCCCAGTTGTTTTCGATGCGGTTGTTGCGTTGCACACCAATAAAGAAGCGGTAATCGGAATAGGTGCCTGTGACATTGGCAAAGAGTTTTGGGTTGATGAGGTAGTTCCAGCGCAGTCCCGTTACCAGGTTGCCCCATCCTGCGTCGTTTTGGTCGCTGAGCGTACCCTGGCCCACACCATTGTTTCCGGCATCATCGGGACGTTGAAAGTTGTAGTTGGTAAAGTACTTGTCGCGTCCCCAGTAAAAGTTCAGATAGAGGCGGTGCCGTTCGTTGATGCGGTGGTTGTATTTGCCGTTGAGGTCGAAGAAGTAGTAATTGGTGCTTTCGTCGTTGCCCCGTTGCGCCAGTTCGGCTATCAGGTCGAGGTAGGTGCGCCGGAAGGAAAGGGCAAAGCCGGAAACGTCTTTTTTTACGGGGCCGTCGAGACTTAGTCCCGACGACAACAAACCCAGGTTGAGGGTGCCTTGCAGTTTGTCGTTGTTGCCCTCGAACATGCGGATGTCGATGACCGAGGAGAGGCGTCCCCCATAGCGCGCCGGGAAGGCGCCTTTGTAAACTTCGGCGTGCTTTACTGCATCGGCATTGAAAATGGAAAAGAAGCCCAGGAGGTGTCCGATGTTATAAACAGGAACGTCGTCGAGCAAAATGAGGTTCTGGTCGGGCCCCCCGCCCCTTACATAAAGGCCGCTGAACCCTTCGCTTCCACCCTGAATGCCGGGCAGCATTTGAATGTTTTTTACCAAATCGGTTTCCCCCAAAAGGGCTGGGGTCTGACGAATTTCCTGTACCGGAATGAGGGTAGAGCCCATGGGGGTGGTATAGCGCAAATCGCGTGGGCGAGGGGCTTCTACTTGAATTTCGCTAAGGAGGAGGGTGCCCTGCAGGCGAAAATTCATCACCGTGTCGGCTTGTAGATTCAGTTCGATAGTCTGTCCGCTGTAGCCGACGTAGGAAGCTCTGAGGCGATGATGACCCACAGGCAGGTGGAGTGAAAAGTAGCCGAAGTTGTTGCTGACGGTTCCTTTTCCGGTCTGTGGGTCGTAAATATTGGCGGCCGGAAGGGTTTCACCGCTTTGTCGGTCAACGACAAAGCCACTCACCCGATAGCTGTATTCGTCGGGATTCAGGGGGCGTAAAACGATGCGCTGGTCGCGCACGGTATGTGCAAAGGGGCAGTCGGCAAACAGCTCATTGAGATGTTGCAGCAGACTTTGGGTGCTTTTTTGCTGGCGGTGTACCTCCTTTAGGCACATGCGGTTGCTGTAGCTGATGGTCCACCCCGATGCCTTTTCCAGTTCTTCGATGAGCTGACGGGTGCTGCCTTGGGTGGGATGGAGGGTGACTGTAGGCGTGGGGTCCTCCTGAGCCAGCAATGAAAAAGAGGTTGCTCCGAATAACAGAACAACCCCAAGTAGTATGTTGATGATATGTTTTATCTCTGTTTTCAAGCGGGGGTGTTTAGCAATAAACCCCCTAAATTAGTTAGAGATAATTAAAACATCATTGTTCAAAGTAAAGTTTTTTTGAAAGTGTACCTGCAGTTCGTTGGTAATCATCTCCAGGCTTTCGTTTTTGAAGCGGGTGGTAACCAATATCTCGCTGCCTTCTTCTATGCGGAAGGATTTGATTTCCGGGAAGTGGCGGGTGAGTGCAGTGGCTATTTCACTGAGCGAAGCTTTGTCGAAGTCGAGTTCTCCTGTTTTCCAGGACAAAAAGTTTTGGTTGGTGACTTGCCCTTTTCCAAGAACTCGGGGGCCGGCAAGTGCCCATTCGCCTTGGTTGACGATGGTCGATTCGCGTTTGTTCGACAGACTTACGCTGCCTTCGGTAACGTTTAATTCTACTACCTCGCTGTTGTTGTTTAGGTGGAAGGCGGTTCCGACGACTTTTACGGTGACGGGACCGGCATCTACACTAAAGGGCTTGTTGTTATCGGGACGTACTTCAAAATAACCTTCCCCGTTAAGGGCGACATAGCGCTCGTTTTGGCCAAAGGCGGATTTGAATTTTAAGGAGGAGTTCCGGTTCAGAAACACGATGCTGGCATCGGGCAGCACCAGGGAGTCTGCTGTGGCGCCGGTTTCAAATACCACCCAGCGGCCGTAGCCGGGAATATTCCAATACAGGTATAAGCCCGAAGAAACAGTCAAAAACACGAGCGCTACTGCAGCAATACGCATTAAAAAGCGTACAGGACTCTGGTAGGTGGTTTTTACAAAGCCCATTCGTTGACGCAGGGTTTGCCAATCGGCCTCTTTGGTCGAAGCCGAAAGGGCCGACTGTTCCCAAATGAAGCGGTACTCCTGGTAGCTTTGTTTGAAAGCGCCGTCTGTCTTTAATTTCAATTCAACTTCCTCTCGTTCCTGGGCGTTACAGGTTCCGCTGAGGTAACGAATAAGCAGATCGTCGTTGTTGTGGTCTACGGGTTTCATTCTGCAATATTTGGGTACTACTAACGAAACTGAACAACCGAGAAGATGTTGGGTGCTTCCTCGGCCATGGTTTCGGCATTTGCGGTTAGGCTTTCCTGAGCAGCTTTTTGCTCGTCGGCTGCCAGTGTGTTCACGGTACTGGGCTGTTGCTCTTCGGGAAGCGTGCCAAACATTTCTGAAATCAGTTGTAACAGGAATTCCATAATACTTGCTTTAGATGGTTAAAATAACCGTTCGTCCTAAATAGGACAATCGAAAATGGTGCTGCACGTATCGTGCCCGTATAAAATTATTGGAAAAGGACCAATAGAGAGGCCAGTAAAGCAGGCAGAATCTGGTGTTGCGCCAATTCCTCACGCAGTCGCCTGAGTGCCTTACTTATTTGTGTTTCAACGGTGCGTTTTGAAAGTTGCAGCTGTTCGGCGATGTCCTGATTGCTGAGTCCCTCATGCCTGCTCATTACAAAGATGCGCCGGCATTGTTCGGGCAGACCGGCCACGGTCTGGTCGATGATGTGTTGGAGGTCGTTGAGTTCCAGTTCGTCTGCAGCCTCAGTATAGCCATCGCTGCTTTTCAGGATGATTTCGTGGTGTCCGTCTTTCATCTTCTCGCGCTTAATTTCGTTGAGGCAACGATTTTTTACGCTTTGATAAAGGTGGGCGTTGAAGCTGGTGTGGATGTCGAGATCTTTTCTTTTGTCGAAAATCAGCACAAATACGTCCTGCACCACGGAACGGGCCAGGTCGATATCGAGCAACATGCGGTTGGCATACACGACCAGCGGCTGATAGTAACGGTCGAACAGCATACGATAAAAACGTTCTTCTCCTCTCTTGAGGCCATTCAGCAGTAGGGCTTCTTCGGCGGGAGGTGTTTTATGCAACATGCTGTTTTGTCGAGTTTCTTATTATTGTATGATGTATTGCTATACCTTACGGTTGCGCTTACCTTACAAAAATAGTGCTTTTTATACAGTTGAGACGCTGAAAGGGCTATTTTGGTTGAATATTGCACTCCAAATGTGCCTTTGGGCACTTGAAGTGTTGAGGCGGGTTGGGTCAGGTGTAGAATTTTGGTGCAGATGGCGTGGTGACTTGTTGTTGATTTAAACAGTATTAGCCCCGAAATGGTTGACAGTCCCTATTTTTTTTGATTTTTTTATCGGGAAAGGCGTTGGCGGGATAGCTAAAAGTTTTTATCTTTGCCCCGTCTTAATCAGAAAGACAATAGAGCTCGGGATGTAGCTCAGTCCGGTTAGAGTACCCGTCTGGGGGGCGGGGGGTCGGAAGTTCGAATCTTCTCATCCCGACAAAAAAGGGTTAGCACTTTTAGTGTTAATCCTTTTTGCTTTACTTCTCTATAATGTTATGTTATAAGGATGTGTCTTGTTGGTACTTGTCCTTAAAATGTTATCCCCTTGTCTGAACTGGAATTTGCGTACATGTTGTTCAAATATTTTTGTGAAATCTAGTTTAACAAGATTGAAACAAATCGGACAAAGTTGTCGTAAATAAGGCTTTTGATTCTAATAAATAATTAGGGAGAGAAAGCGTATGAGAGGGAAGAGTTTTACATGGACAGCGATAGCTCTGCTGTTGCTTTTTTTAATGACAGGCGCAGAACTTCGCGCCCAGTCTTACACCAATGTTAATTTTACGACCATAGGTGGAACGACCAATGGTTACGGACGGTCGGGACAGCATGGAAGTTCATCTGTTCCGGGGATTACACTTTATTTTATTGGAATTACCCCGACAGGAACCGGTAATTTTGAAGTTTTTGATGTGTCGGGGATGAATGAACCAGGCGTCTCGAATTCCGATCCGTTTAACCAGGCGTATTTTAAAATTTCCACTTTGTCCACACCACGTTTTAATATGAACCAATTTGATGTTTATAATACGGAACCAGTGGTGGTTACTATTACCGTGAGAGGATGGAGTGATGATCACTCTTTGCCTCCGGGATCTGGAGTTCCGAATGTTGAGCAGATCATTGATGTGCCTCCGCACGGATGGTCGACTTTCAGTTTGACTGGATTTGAGGGACTTAAGAATGTGACCATCGATTTTCCAGATGGGGCGGGTTTATTGTTTAATCAGTTCCATGTTCAAAAGGTGAAAGAGAATCAGGTCTTAGTTTCCGGGACCTTGTTGGAGGAAACCATTACCCTTGAGCAAAGCACCACTTTGACAGCTTATGGTGGTTCCGGTACTGGTGCTTATGAATTTCGTCAAAACGGTGGCACCGGGTCGGTCAGCTTTAGTGGGAGTGGTAATTCCCGAACCATTTATCCGCTTACTGCAGGTTCCGTAGAGTTAGAAGTGCGTCGTTTGGGGGACAGTAATTATAAGGATTCTGAATGGAGTTCTGCCGGGACTTTGACCATCCAAAAAGTATTTGGTGTCGAGAGCCTTTCTGATCCCCTGACTTATAATGGGAATGCGCTGGAGCCGCATCCCGTTGTAAAGGATGGTGGAATAGTGCTGACTGAGGGTGTTGATTATGCTTTGCAATATTCAAATAATACCCAGGCTGGAACCGCTTCTGTTTCTGTATATGGAATTAACAATTACGGCGGAGTTAGGGAGGTCGATTTTCCCATACTTCCCAAAGCCTTGACTGTTGGTGGACTGGCCATCGACAATAAGGTGTATGATGGTACGGTGGCTGCTGTTATTGGTGGCGCTGCTACTCTGGAAGGTGCGGTTCTTGGTGACGATGTGGCTCTGGATGCTTCTTCAGCCAGTGCTGCTTTTGCCGCAGCTGATGTTGCGGAAGGTATTGCTGTAGCTGTCTCCGGCTATGCCCTGAGCGGCAGTGCCGCAGCTAATTACAGTCTGACCCAGCCCGCCGGCTTTACGGCCGACATCACACCCAAGGCGTTGACTGTTGGCGGACTGGCCATAGACAATAAGGTGTATGATGGAACTACGTCGGCAATTATCGTTGGCGCTGCCTCTCTGGAAGGTGCGGTCGTTGGTGACGATGTGGCTCTGGATGCTTCTTCAGCCAGTGCTGCTTTTGCCGCAGCTGATGTTGCGGAAGGTATTGCTGTAGCTGTCTCCGGCTATGCCCTGAGCGGCAGTGCCG
>NZ_MWUJ01000027.1 GCF_002210225.1 Geofilum rhodophaeum
GCCACTGGCCATATTGCCAAACGTTGTGCTTCATTATTAAGAACGTCTCAACATAGACAGAAATAGTAGAAATTTAAATGGATTCTAAAAAAAGGGAAATAAAAGATTTTAGCTGTTCAGAGACAGATGAGAATTACATAAATTCATTAATTGAGTTACTTAAACAGGATTTATCAAAAGATAATTTAGGGATTAAGGTTGCAAATGTTATCTCTGATTATAAAACCAAACCAGTAAACGGATTGATTCGTGACATTATATCTGACATAGAATGCCATTTAGGGATTTATAAAAATAGCATCAGAGATTTTGAACCAAGTGAAGACTTTGACTATAAGACAGGAATAAAATATTATCTTGACTTACTAAACACCATCAAGACATCAAACAACTTCATTCTTCCTGATAATAAGTATAAAACATATATTCGTTGGTTCTATTACGAGAAAGAGAAAATTGAGGTTGATGTTTTAGTAATGGATAACTGGAATTATATCCTATATAAGGACAAACATTCTTCTGATTTTTATCTTTCTATTGTTTTTAGTCAGTCATTTGCCTCTTGGGATACAGATTTTAAAATCGAAGGAGGACATAAAGAAAAAGTTTTATCAATGTTTGAAAGTGGGGTGTTTGATAAATTGATTCTGACTTCAATATTAGATGATTATAAAACTGAATATTATAAGAATAGAAAAAAATAACGAAAGCACAACACGCAATAAAAAACATAGGGCAGAAAGTGCTAAATTTGAACGGCATAACATTTAATAAACGGCGTGGTAACTTGACAGGTAGGTGCTTCGAAATGCCCTACGTTTCTTATTGCCATCCGTTGTGTGTAAGCGTAAAAAGACGCCGAAGTATTAATAATTAACAAATAAATACATGGAAACGAAAATTAAACGTTTATTGATTTTAGGATTCTCATTACTAATCCCTTTTTTAACTTTCTCTCAAACAGACAGTATTTCAAAATCTCCAACTGCAAAAGATTTTATGATAGAAATTAACTTCAACCCATTCGGAGATGATGGTATTTTCAGTTTTGAAAACTTACAAACAAAGTATTGGATAAATAATAAAACAGCCTTAAGACTTGGATTACAATTTGATTACAACAATAATTCAACAACAGAGGATGATTATAAATCAGATGAGGTTTATAAACCAACTGTTTCGGAAAAATCATTTTTACTTGGATTTAAACCGGGAATAGAATTTAGAATTCTACCAAATTCAAGGATTTCGCCTTATTGGGGATTTGAATTTTCGTACATAAATAAATCTTCAAGTTCGGAATATGTGGAATATGATAGAGAATATGACTATGATATTCAGGATTATGTTTATAACAAAGTTGAAACGAATGTTGACGGAGCATGGCGTGAGATTGAAACTGGATATTATAACTTCAATAATGGTTATTATTACTACTCAAACACATCATACGGAAAGGAAAGAGCATATAGTTCTTATGGACTTAATCTTTTGCTTGGAACAGATGTTTTTGTTTATAAAAACCTCTATATGGGTTTTGAGATAGGTATAGGATATGAATTGATAAAATATAAACAGATAAAATTAGAAATAAATGATTCTGGTGAAACTGACCCTGTAGAAATTGAAGAAAATAATTCAACATATCCTTCAAGTAAAACATCAGACTTTGGATTTTATTACAATAACTCGATTAGATTGGGAGTCTATTTTTAGTGAGGAATAAACGCCTACACACAACACATGGTATAGTGCATGCGGGTTTCAGAGGTTTTCGAGCGTTTGTAGCTCGTAAATAAAGTCGGTTTAACCTGATAGGAAATCGCCTCGTAATCCCGCACGACACCATACCATCAACGTTGGCAACAATTAAAACCACACTCAAATCTTAAAATATAAAACATGAATGAACATTTAAAACTAAAAATCTTAATATTACTTATTTTGATTTTCCCGACCCTAACATATGGCCAGATTGCTGAAACCTCACCTCGTAATCAAATCTATTTTGAAGGACAAATAGGATTATCTCACTATTTAAAAAATAAAATAGATGATGAATTAAATAATGCAGTCAATTTTGGAGCTAGATTTAGATTTGAATTGGCTAAAAGAAAATTATCAATAGCCCCTAGCTTTAATTTAAGGCAATTCACTCGTAAAGAAGGACATAGCGATTCGGAAGAATATCTTTTAACTCTTATTAAATCAGGTATTCAATTAAGTTTTATGGTAATTGAATCTAAGGATCAAAATCTTCAACTGCACAGTCTTTGCGAATTTAATTATACATGGTCTGCATATGACTATAGATACGAGGACAATTCTTATAATCCAACTGATTCTCCTAATAAAGATCTTTTCAAAATTCTTGCAGGAAAAGGACCTGGTATTATGCTTGGATATAGACTAAAGTACCACTTTGTTTTTGTTGAAATGTCATATGATATCTACGGTTCAAAACATTATTTGTCTAATGAAGCAAAAGAAGCATTTGATCAGCAAGACATCAATTATGAAGAATCTTTTGATCAGGGCATTAATACCTTTAATTTCAACATAGGATTCTCGATACCCCTAATCTGGAATTAAAGAATAAAGATCGATCAACTAAAAGTAAATGCAACCAATTGATTCTGAATCCATGAAAAATATTTTGATATTTATTGCGCTAACAATTCTTACTAACATAAACGCTCAGACGGTTAGTTTCACAAATACAATAGACAATAAATTTCCTCCATTTGAAGAAGAAACTGAATTTATTTTCGTTGACTCAACTGATATAACAAATAAATACGTTGAATTCATTACAGATATTAGCCTCAATAGCAGTAACTCCCCTGATAGTTATCTCGGATTAGATTATTTTTATTATAAATTAAAAAAAAAGGCCTTAAAAATTGGCGCTAATGGATTTATGATAAATATGTATTTCAAACAAATTATAGGGGAGAAATTAGTTATCGGATTATATTGTTCTCTTTATAGAATAGATACTAAAAATATGGATAGCTTATCTCAAAAAAATGGCAGCGGGTCAGTATATTTATTTTGTACAGATGGTTCGTTGAAAAAGAAATACAAAATTGATTTTAATGGTCATCAAATAGTTCTAGCTAATGGAACATTTTTCAAAAATCAGTTAGAGAAGGATTCTGAATATATTAACATTTGTTGGAACACATCATCTCCTACTTCTGAAAAATTCTACGCGGTTAAAAATAAAGACTACTATTTCATGCCAGGTTATGATTATGAAAAGAATGGCTTCGGTGTTGGAATGGTTAATAGTGTAAGTATAGGTAGTGTTGGCAATCCAATCTTTTCACAAGGAGTGAGTGCACCAAACTATACAGCAATACCAAAAATCAAAGAAATTGAAAAAGGATTGGGAGTATTAATGAAATTAAACTATAAAGAAAATAAAAAATAACTGTTGCCAACAATATGTATAAGCAATGGCGGGGGCAGTGCAACCATTTAGCGGCAGATTCTCGCCCGATTATCGTGTCCATGCGGACAGATAATCACCCGAAAATCCGCCACTGCTCATACACGAACCGTTACCGCCAATGCTAAAACAAGTACACGATAAAAATTAATGGCACAGCAATACGACATAAACGATCCTTACGATCTCGACATCATGCGGGCGCACTACGACAATTACTCAGAAGAGGATTGGCAGGCGTTTATTGATTTCACCCAACTGCCGGAAAACAAACGGGTATTCACGTTTGATGATAGAGGATGTTTGATGCGTATGGCCAAAAAAGCGGGACGATATCACCGTCCGGCCGATAAGGACATCCGCTGGGGGCTTGGCTTAGCAGATAAAATTGAACGCCTGATGGCTCAGGCTGAAGCCAATGAGGATGCAGAAGAAGCCCTGGAGCACGACAATACAATCAAAGCGCGGCATGTCACCTTTCGGGTGGCCTGGCACGACAATAAATGGGATGGCAGCATTTGCAAAGACCCTTTAAAAAATCGCTATTGCAGCGGCTTTCATTCCTTGCTCTCCGAACGTTTGCGCAGGCGCAAAGAGAAAAATCTGGAACAAGAATTGGCTTTCAAAGGCCAGCCGATTACTGAAGAATATGTGCCGCCCTGCTTTTGGAGTGTCAACCTGTTTGGCAAGCAAAACATCCCCGTAAAACATGACAACCCTGCCGACCCTGGGTTGACCCTGATTGAAGAAGAACTCCCGGCTCAATCCATGTTCAGTTGGCCATTTGCCGTTTCGTTTACACGCACCAACGAGCAAATGAAAGCCGATGGCGCCTACCCGAGAAACCTGGAGCCGGTGCGCATCCCCAAGTTCAACAATGCCGTGCGCAAAGGCCAATCGGTGGCTTTTATGTATGCCAAATTTAGCAATCCGCTAACGGAAGAAGATCAGCAATATCTGGTGGTGGGCTGTGGCCTGGTGACCGACAAAGGCGATTATCACTATTTCGGCCCTAAAGACTTAATTGACAAAAAGAAAGCGAGCAAACCCAAATACCGGAATTTCCCTTCCATGAACTGGGCTATTCGTTACTCCTTTCAGGAGCGTGATTTACTGGTGCGCATGCCCTATCACGAGTATTTGGACTATGTGAATCAACCCGGCTTTGATGCAGAGGGAAAAGAACAATTGCTGAATAAAATCAAGGTAGCCATCACCGAGCCCGAACTTTACCACTGCTTTAAGTATGTGGCCATGGATGTGGATGACGATGAAGCCATTTTCATCTTAACCAAAATGCGCAAGCAACTCATTAATTGCAAAGACGATGGCATTGTTTCCCCAAGCGAAATGCAAGACCGCATAGATGCCGTAGAGCAGTTGCTTTCTTTCTGCTGGAAAAAGCGCACCTATTTTCCCGGATTCTCATCCATCTGCCGCAGCATATTGAATTGGGATAAGCAAGAATTTTTGTTGGATGAGCTGATCGAAGAATTGCAACAAGGTGAGCAAGATGAATACTACGACACCTTTTTGGCATTGATTGAAAATCCAGATAGCAACAAAACCTACCGCAAATATGCCGCCCTGCTCAAAGATGTAAAAGAGGCGTTGGAAGACAGCTACGGCCTGACGGAAGAGCAGTTTTTGCATTTGTGTATGCTCAACCTGAAACCTTTTCAGTACAAACGCATCCTATCGGGTAAATTGAAATTATCGGGCGATTGGAAAAAGACAATTGATGACGAGCGGGCCAGTCATACTTTGTCTGAAATAAGTTCGAATCCTTATTTGCTTTACGAAGATTACCAGGCCTATGATGCCCTACTCGATCCGGTAACAGGAGAAGAGACCGACAACCCAATTGACTTGTTCAAAATAGATGTAGCCTACTTCCCGGATACCCGCTTCGGTATTGAGCGTAAAGACTTGCAACGGCAAATGCGCAACAACGACAAGCGCAGGCTCAGGGCATTGACCATTCGTTATCTGCGCACGCTGGAAAATACCGGTCATTGCTTTGTGCATGCCGAAGAATTGGAAAATGCTATAAAAGCATATCCCCTGTTCTACAACATGGATACGGAATATCAGATTCCGGCTAATTTCTTCCATGTCCTAAAACCGGATTATATCATTCACTTTGAAGAAACCGAAGACAAAGTGAAAGTGATTTCGGAGAATGACACCAACTACTTTTACCTGTACGAAGTATATAAGGCGGAAGGAGAAATCGAAAAGGTCATTCATCAGCTTATTCAAAACGAACCTATACAAAGCATCTATCCCGACCTTGACGAATACATAAACGCCAGCTGCAAGAAACTTGGCAGTAAATTGGGTGATGCCTTTGAAGAAGATTTATTCAAAAGCGAGCGAAAGCAATTGTACGAAAACATATACCGCAATAGGTTATTTGTATTGGCTGGGAATCCCGGTAGCGGTAAATCGTATGAGCTGCTGAACATCATTACTGAATGGAAAAAAAGAGGCGAAAAGTATTTGCTGCTCGCCCCAACGGGCAAGGCTGCTTTGCGCCTAAAAACCGACCCTGATTTCAAGGGCATTGAGGCCTTTACCATTGACAAGGTGCTGGCGGACATCAGGAATAAGAAAATGACTATTCCTACCCTGCAAAGTATCCATAACATCATCATTGACGAAATGTCGATGGTTGACCTGATGAAACTGCGTGATTTGCTCAGACTCCTCAATGTGGAAGTGTCTTCGTTCAAACGATTGGTGCTGGTGGGCGATCCGCACCAATTACCGGCCATTGGATATGGTAAGGTCTTGAAAGACATCCTGTATTTCTTAAGAACCAATACGGATCATGCCGATAAATGCATCGAACTGCAAACTAATTGCAGACAAGAGCTTGCAGAAAGCCGCATTTTGGATTTTGCCGAAGGCTACATTACCGATGGGGAAATTGATGCAAACTTGGTTTCGATTATTTCTTCAGGTAAAACGGATATATCAAAAGGATTTAGAATTCATTTTTGGAATACAGAAGAAGAACTCTACACTCAAATCAATGAAGAATTTGACTGGCTATGCAAAAGACTTGAAAAACCATTGGCTGGTAATACCGATGAAAAACTGAACCAACTTTTCGGATTGGAGAAAACAGGCGAATTATCTCCAAACCAGCCCTATAATCTTGAAAACTTTCAGTTGATCACGCCTTATCGCTCGGAGTATTTCGGTTCAGGACAAATCAACGACTATGTTCAGCGATCGTATAAATCCAATCAGGAACTGGAATTGATCAATGACTGGTTCAAGCAGTCGGACAAAATCATTCGAACCAAGAACTACTATGAAAAAGGTAAACTTATTTTATCCAATGGTTCTATTGGGTTGATCCGGGACGATAGCGAAACCCTTTTACATTTTCCTGAACTGGATGAACCTATGCCGGTTTATGGCGAAGATGGAATCCGAAGTACTGAACTGGAAGAATTTGATTTGGCGTATGCCATCACGGTGCACAAAGCCCAAGGAAGCGGATTTAATCATTGTTTCTTCATCCTGCCCAAAAAACCAGGATTACTTTCCAAGGAATTAATCTACACGGCATTGACCAGAAGCAGGGAGTCTGTGACCCTGTTTGTTCAGGGTGATAAGGAAGAGCCCTTTGAAAAATCCGTGTTAGAAAAAGCCCGTTCACGTTCCTACACCGAAAGCAGAAGAACCACGCTCCTGCTCGACAAACCGTATCGTTATTATGCATTAGAGGTAGATGGGATTTTCATTGAATCTAGGGTGGAACTGTTGATCTATCAGGCATTGAAAGAGGCTCAAAAGGAATTCGGAGAAGATGAATTGAAATTCTTTTATGAGATAAAACCTACTGTGGATGATCAGCAACTGCCCATGAAAACAGACTTTACTTTAATCACCAAAAAAGGAATCTGGTATTGGGAGCATTTGGGACGACTTGGAAATAAGAAATACGAATGGACTTGGCACAACGTAAAAAAGAAAACGTATGATGAATATGGTTTGATGGACAAGCTCATCACAACAGACGAACGAAACGGCATCAACCCTGATAAAATCAAAGAGATAGTTGAAATTATTATCGGTGATAAGGTGCAATCAGAAGATAAAACCATTCGCTATTCATTACATCATTATAGCTTAAGATGAAAGCACTAGGCGGTAACAGCGTGTATGTAGCAATAGCGGGTGAAGTGGTAAATCGAAGGTCTGTGCTTTTAAGAAACATTGTGTTAACTGGGGAGGAAAGTGCTTCTAATCCGCTACTGCACATACACGCCAAACGTTGGGCGTAATTTAATAGATAAAATACCTGACCTGAATTAATAGAATATGTTTATCATCAATTCAGGAACCATAAATGGTTGAGACCTTGATTGAAGTAACAAGCTTTGCGCAATATATCATTAAACAACTTTAGTTTTAACAAGTATTGGTGAGAATATCAACCATTCATGAATCTCATAGTGCTAAGAACAAAAGATAAGGATTATGGCGAAAATTATTGGTTTTATTATTGGCGGCATAGTGTTATTGATTGCTTTATTGATTGACCATATAAATAATGGTGGCTTAACTAAAGGAGACAATTCTGTATTTATTAATAAAAATCCAAAAATTGCTGATGCCCCATTACCTAAAATGCATTTCTCTGAAATATACGAGTACAGAGTAAGATATGGAATATTGATTTTTATGGCAACTATATCTTTTATTATGATAGGAATAGACTTAATTTTTACAGAAAAAAAACATCCCAATTTACGCTAGGAGTGTGCCCTTTTATACTGGAATCGGAACTTTGATTTTCACTTTGGTTTTCTTAAGAAACCGCATACAAAAAAAATTGGATTATCCACATGGTATATTTAAAATCGGCAAGGATGGTATTTGGACAAAGAAATTAGGCTGTATTATGTGGGATTCGATAAGTAGAATAAAAGTTAACGTGAATTTTGAAGGTTTTGGTAGGAAGACGGAAGTATATTATCTGCAAATCGAAACTTTAGACAAATTATTTGATGAAATAAATCTGATTGATATTAAAACTAATAGAAATAGATTACTTAAAAAGATTAAAAACTACGCCCAACATCATATATAAAATATTGGTGGGTTAGTTATTTACACAAACCATCCTGTCCCGCACCAACTTTTGTGACGGCAGACAATTATGACTCCCGCAGCCCCAACATTTCATATATGTGACCGTTGTGTGTTATTTAAAGTAACGTACTTACAAATAGGAAATTAATCATAAGATTTTTAAAAAAAGAAACAATAATAAGATTGACTTACTAAATGAAAAAGATAATCCTCAGAATAATTGGTGAAATTCTAATGTTATTTCTAAAACTGTTGCTTTTAGTAACAGGAAATAGTGGTAAGGACAATAAAACAAATGGATTGCAATCAAAAACAGAGCCATTGACAACCCCAAAGATTAAATGTTCAGAGATAAAGGAATATTTTAATACTATTGAAACTAATATCGCTTGGGATGACTATATAAAATGGGTTGAAACCCTTTCCCCCTTGTGGGTTGGCTTAATTGAGAAAACTGCTGAATTACTTGATACTCCACCGGAGAAAGTTGAAAAGTTTAAAAGTGTGATTTCAACTGCTTTTGAAAATTTGAATGACTGGTGGTATGAAAAAAAGCCACTAGTAAAGGTTAGGAGAAAAGAAATTGATAGTGCAATTAGTTTTATTTTCCAGAATGCGAGAAATAACTTGATTAAAGACTACCTCATTTCTGTAATTTCATTGAACTTGACAAGCATTTTAAGGTCAACATTAACAATTTCAGTTCATGGATATAGAAAGGAAAATATCAATCTGATTTTGGCTAAGAATTTGTGTAGCATGGGTGAAGTAAGAACCTTTTTTAAATTTGAAACTAATAATTTTATTTCCTATTTACCTTATGGGAAAGGACTTGATGGTTCTAGTAAGGAATATTCGGAAGATAATTATCATCTGATGATGAGTATTGGTGCTGAGAAACTAAAATGTGTTGAAGATATTGTAAGTATTAATAATGAAGTTTTCAAAATTTGGACTTCGTTTAAAAACCCGATTGAATTAAAAATCCCAGATGACATTTGGATACGGAAAATTGGAAATTTAAACAGCCAATTATACAAAAAGAATAGAGATGATTTCTATAATAGATAAAAACAACACACAACAATGTATATACAAAATAGACGAGATAGTAGTAAATTCAAGAGTTGTAGCCCGCTTCAACATCGCAACGGTTTGATAAGTTTGAAGCCCGCAATCGCCTACTTTGCATATACTTACCGTTGTAGGGCATAAAAGACAGCAATGAAACAGATAGAAGAACATAAGAAGTGGATATCGACTGAAGTTATTGAGGTTTTAAATCACAATCTTAACTTTAGTAATTGGACTGAGACTTTTGCTTGCGAAGGCAAGTGGAAGATGGAGTTTGTAGATGAGCAAGAATCCAAAATTGAAATCTTTATGCCAACTTCAAGATGGGGAGAAAAACATTCTGGATTCTTCACTTTATATTCAGGGCGATTTGAATTTGACGATAACACAATTCTTATTTGGCAAAATGAAAATGTTCCTGTTCGACTTAGCTATGAGGAATTAGTCGATAAAATAAAGATTCATATTCTTGGTAGAAATATCGTATTCGAAAAGAATTAAAGAACTGGAAGACTATAATTTTCGACTTTATGAATAATTCCATAATATATAGGACTCATGATATTGACTTACTGATACATAATGAATTAAAAGAAGATATTGAATGCATTAATCATTACAACTTTGAAGGTGCTGTATATAATGAAATCAATTTCAAAAGGCTATTGGTTTTTTATGACCAAGATTTGTTTATAAAAGCTAATCTGGAAATGGAACAACTGAATAGGTGGATAAATGCTTATTATTGGTATTCAGTGTATTTAAGAGAATTACAGACACAAAAAATATCAATTGAAAATCACAGACAACCAAGATTAAAACTAATTGAGCAAATTAACAATTTTTGTAGTCCAGATTTTGATTGGTCGATAATTGAAAAAATGGATAATGAATTAAACATGAAATAATTACGCCCTACAACAATGTGTATGGTGCATAAGGGTTTCAGAGGTTTTCGAGCATTATCTCCCGCATCAAATTTGGGCGGTAACCTGATAGGTTTGAAACCCGAAATCCCTTACGACACCATACACTCAACGTTAGCAACAATTTAAGACAAAAAACCATTTATGAAACATATAATCATATTGACTTTATTGAATTTTAGCCTAAATGGTAACGCTCAATCATTAATTGATTCTATTATTCTTTTTGACAACTATAGTCTTCAAAGCTGCAAAAATTATGAGAATATTTTTCAATGCAACATTAGTCCATTCAGTGACGGACAAAATCCGATTTTCAGAGATGAAAGAGACTTTAACATTAAAGCAACATTATTTGCAGAGAACGGAAAAGAAATAGAGTTACCGCAAAGACCCGACAAGCTTAAATTAGAGGTTTTTGCTGATTCGATTAAAGTATATCCCTTATTGAACACGATAGAAATTAATGGATACGTAACTGGTGGATGGTATGGAGCAGGAAGTCATGTGCATGTGTATTTGGGTCAGAAAGTAGATACCATTATGAATATTACACTATCACCGAATTTGCATGGTCCGACCTATTATAATGACAAAAAAGTAAAAGAACCAATTGTAATTACTACACTACCTGCAATTAAATTAGAAAATTATATACATATAAAATCAGAAGTTGGGTTCGAGAATCACCCCAAAAGAGCATTTAGAATTTCAGGTCAATTCAATAATAAGAGCATATTAGCATTTGGGCTAAGTTCTAGCTATGTGGAAATATTTGAAATTGGTGAATTACTAACGAAAACTGAATGACAGAATGAATGAAAACTGTTGCCAACATCATGTATAAAACACTGGGGTTTAGGTGGTTACATGAATGCTTCTGCCCCGCATCAGCTTTTGTGTCGGCAGACAGAGAAGTCGCCCGCAATCCCCAACGTTTCATACATGTGACCGTTGGGCAAAATACTAAGAGACACTCGGCAAAAAATAAAACTTAGCAATATGAAAAGATTAAGAACACTTATTTTGATAATATTATGTTTCCTTTCTTGGGGCCTAAATGCCCAATTAAATTTAAATGATTACTTCTTGATATCAAATCAACAGATTGATAAAAAAGAAGCAAGACGTTTAGCGATAAAAATAACGTCAGATTCAACATATGAATTTGTTGACAATATAAATCGCAACTACAAAATTGACAAGAAGGTTAAGAAAATGGAATTTCCATTAGGTAACGAATTGAGTAAATATAGTTTTATTGATGGGAATATTGTAATTAAAACCAATACAGACACCTATATTGGTTCCCCCATTGACAGTGCTATTATAAAAGAAAAGGAATATTTTAGATACTTGCTTGTAGACTTGGATTTACCAGTAGCTAATGATACAGATTCTATAATTAGCTCCTTAGATGGCATAACAACAATGATAAACTCCCAGACTTTATATTTGAGTCATCATCAAAAAAGCCTACATCCCCGATATGATAAAATTGGTTCATGCATAATTCAGTTTGACAATTTAAAAACTACCGTCTGTGATATTGATAATAGATGTACAATGTCAGGTTTGAGTAACAGAAATAAAGATTTACTATTTAAAAATATAATGAAAGATTACCAACTTAAGGAGGATTTTATATACACTTTATATATCGATAAGGACGTAAAAATTAAGGACATAAATACCACTATTAGGGCAATCAGGAAAATTGAAAATTTATCAAAAATATATTTTGCTTTTCAAGCATTAGATAATCAAGAATATATAGTGAGTTATATCACTATCCCTATCGATATTAATTTAAATGATGAATTTGAGTCATTTAAGGATTGGGCTAATGCATCGGTAGATGATAGATTTATAAGTGGTGAAAGAATAATGATAATTGAAGATGATATTGAAATTGAAGATGAAGGATTTGGTATAGTAGAATAGTACTTTGCCCAACACGCGGTATAGTTAATAAGGGTTTCAGTGGTTTTCGGGGCGTAGTAACCCGCTCCAAATTTTGCTGTAACTTGATAGGTGAAAAGCCCGCAATCCCTTACTAACCATACCGCCAACCGTTGTGTGTAAGTTGAAGACTCTACCCAGATTCAAGAACTCTATAGCTTAAAATACAAATTAGATAACAAGAAAAATGAATAGTATAATAATTGATAAAGATGTAACTTTTGAAAAGTTATCTGATGATCATAGAACTTCTGTAATGGATATTTTCAATTTTTACATCGAGAATGACTTTTCAGCATATCCTGAAGAAAAACTTAACTATGATTATTATGACAATTTTTTAACTATATCAAACAAGTATCCAGCTTTAGTAATTAAGGTGAAGGAAAAGGTTGTTGGATTTTGTTTTCTTAATTCTTATAACCCTTCTTCAAGTTTCAAAGAAACCGCACTTATTACATATTTTATCGACAAAGACTTTAAAGGAAAAGGAATTGGAAAAAAGGCTTTAAAAAAGCTTGAAATTGAAGCTGAAAAAATCGGTATCAAAAACATATTGGCAAATATTGCTTCTGTCAATGAAGAAAGTCTTGCTTTCCATTCGAATAATGGATTTGTAAAATGCGGTGAATTTAAGAATATAATAAAGAAGTCGAATAAAGAGTTTAATATAATTTGGATGCAAAAGAAATTGAATTAAATAAAACCTACACACAACACGTGCTCATAAATAATTGCCGTTTAGTAGGTTATTCAAGGTTTTTAGCCCGCATCAAGTTTGGTGTAACTGGACAAGAAAGCAATCCGCAATCGGCAACTATTCATAGCACCATCCGTTGTGTGCAAGGCAAGAACCGCTAAGAACGAAAGTTTAACTTATGAAGAAACGATATTTAATTTACTTGATTTTCTGTCTATTGAGTGCATTGATTGGTGCTTTTGACTCAATTCGATATGAAATAACAGAAGCTTTTCTAATAATTACGATGATACCTAAATGGATTTGGATTATTTTGATATTAGTTTCATTGATTTATGGGATATATATATCAATTAGTTTATTGTCGCATAAAACCGTGATTGGATTATCTAATGGAGCTAAATTATTAAGATTAATTCTATGGATACCAGTGATTAGTTTTGGCAATATTGCAATGATTTATGGATTTTCTTCTGGTAGTGCTTTATTGATTAATAGATTGTCAGGAGAACAAAAAATAATTGTTGTTTCTGGACAAGTTATTGATTCTAAAAATAATTTACATGGACTTAAAACTAGCCATATGATTACTGTATTGACGGATAATTTAGAAAGTAATAGACGGATTGATTTTAAAGTCCCAAATAAAGTGGACATTGGGACAGCATTTTATCAAGAAATGACAATTGGTTCACTTGGATTATTATATAAAAAATGATAAAAATGCCCAGCACACAACACACAATATAGCCAATAAGGGGTTCAGTGGTTTGCGAAGGGTTTTAGCCCGCTTTAACTTTTCGTGTAACTTGACAGGAAATCACCCGCAATCCCTTACTGGCCATATTGTCAACGTTACCACCCATTATAAAACAAATAAATGAGACAACTCTACACTCTTATTCTTTTTTTAATTATTGTTTCTGCCAACGGACAAGGACGTTCAACCGTGAATTTAACAATTAAAGGTGAAATACCAGAAAAGGTGTATTATACATCCCCTGTCAATGGGTTATGCAATTCTCTATTCACTGAATATGGATTAACAGACACTAATGGTTCTTTAGATATTGAAGTTGTAACAAGTAAGCCCATAATAATTAGAATTTTATTGGGTGAGCATTACTTTTTAATCTTGGAACCAAATAAGGATTACAAACTTGAGGTTATTATTGAAAATGGAGGGATAGTCAAATACCATAACAACCAACCAACGGAATTGCAGAAGTTGTATGACGCTATGCCTAATAGAAATCCATTTTCATGTCAATACTTTACTGAATATGAAGTTAAGAATTATGTTAATACATTCAATCAACTTCGAGCCATGTTGAGTTCTGAAATTCAGAATTTGGAAAAGTATTCCTCAAATATCCACTATAATTCGGAAAGTTGTTCCTTACTAAGAATGGAACGCACTGTTTATTACAGCACACTAATTTCACATTTGGCTTCGGCATCCAATTTGCAATTTATAAGGACTAATCAGACTACACCAAGTGATGTATTCACAATTTGGAATAGTGCATTCTCAGAGGTTGATTTTACAGCCCCTATCACACTTCAAACTAGCCAAATATATTATCTAATAGACCTTTATTTGTGGTTTAGAATCTACGACAGGTATAGTGCGCAAGAGATACGTGAATCTAGAGCCCACCATCGGGAACAGAGGCAAATATTCACCCATACAATTAGTCTTGCAAATGAATTTCTGCCAAAAGAGATTTTAGAGTTTTACATAGCTTCTTTTCTTAGCCTTCAAACCATGCAGACACGAAACCAAAAAGAGGAAGAATTTGTCAGCCTGTTGACAAATTATGAACAAAGATTTCCGGCTAGTCAGTATACTTCTTTTTTTCAAGAGAATATTAAGTTAATCGAAAGCAATATGGAACCAATTAATAACGGGTGGTAACACGCGTTATAGTGCATGGCTAAGTGTCATAATAATAGTGGTTTTCGTCCTTTGAAGCGTAATATCAACGGCCAGAAAATATCTGCCAAGAAGATTAGCCACGCACCATACAGCCACACGTTGGCACCCATTAAATAAAGACACAGCAAATGTTAACGAAAGGATTTTTAAAACCTGAAATATCTATTGATAAACTTGGCAAAAGTCAATTTTGGACTGGTACTATTATTGGAGTTCTGATTGCTTTTGTTCTGAGTTACTTTTTCAATTATTCGAGAGAATCGTTGAGAATGATAACTTTTATGGCCGACCCATATATTCTGACTGAAAAAGAATTCAGACTTTATGATTTGTTTTTTGCATCCTTTGCAACAAGCCTCGGATTTGGATTTACGATTATTTATTGGTTGAGAGGTAGAAATAATAGCATTAAGAAACGATACTTAAAAACATTTACTGTTTCAAATGCCTGGCTGATTACTTTTGTTGCATTAATGTTAGTCGCAAGATTCGGTTCTATTTTACCAATCATCGTTTTTGGATTGCATAGATATGACGGACACCTTGATTTATTAAATGACTTTTGGCTAATGTTTGTATTAATTCCTATTTATGTGTTTTTCGCGCATTGGAATAGTATACGCATGATTTTTAGGACACGGTATTGGGTATTGCTTTCAGTTGTATTTTACATTTTGACAACTTTCTATCTTTATAAAACTACCTATGCAGACAGAGATATTTTAAATCAAAGTTACTATACTCAAAACAAACAACGATTTGATTACATAGATTCGGAACTTGATAAAGCAAAAAAACTTGGTGTATTTTTCAGCGATACAACCAAACAGATTTTAAGAAAAAAATATGCCGAGCGGACAACTGATTTAGTGCTAAACTTAAAACATGCTTTTCAAACTGAAAAGGCTGTTCCGCTTGATACGTTGATACTTGAAAAGATTGTAATACACAATATGAATAGACACGGATTATATTTTTATGGTCGTCATCAAGACAGAGATAAAAACTGGTCATATGCGTTGCCTGAGAATATTTACTATCAAATTCTAAAATATGACATTAATAGTGTAGAGACTGAAATTCTTTTTGAAATCTTATTTGAACAAATTTCGTTATTTACAGCACCTCATATAAATTGGGACGAGTGGGAAAAATATACTGATTATGAGAGGGAAAAATCATATTTTAGGAGAAATTTAATGTATAGCACTGAGACAATCCAAAGCAGATTGATTCAGGTAGTTGATAAATTAAAGTCAGACAAGAGATACGAGAAACATCACCATCTTCTAATTGACATCGAATTTGATAATGACAGAGGAAGACAAAAATATTACTTGATTGATGAAAAAATATACTTGGACTAAAGGAATAACGGGTGCCAACAATGTATATACAAAATAGGCGAAATAGTAGTAAATTCAAAGGTTGTAGCCCGCTTCAACGTTGTAACGGTTTGATAGGTTTGAAGCCCGCAATCGCCTACTTTGCATATACTAAACGTTGGCTGTAATTGTAAAAAACCTCGCAACATGAGAGAAACATTGATAATAATAGGATTTTTGATTTCTGTTTTACTGACTTCTTGCAGTTCCGATAAGAATGCGGATATAATAAAAGCTGATTGGAGTGGAATAGACTTGACTGGTATGGATTATAAAGTCGGTGATTACGTATATTTAAAGGACTCAAACTATTTCTATTCTGGACTTATCCTTGATTTTAACAAAGATAGTGCTGGAATTTGGATAGGCATTTGTTTTACAAATTACAAGGATACTATCAAACCTGATTTAAATTCATTAAAAAACTTGAAATTATTCGGTAGACAAATCCCGAGTGGATTAGTAAATACAACTTGTATCGACTGTTTTGATTTAGCCTACTTAAATGAGAGTGGATTAAAAAATGATACTTCAAAAGTCGGATTGATTGGAAATGTTGATTACGATAAAAAAATAGTTAGAGTTGGAGCGGAAAGTCCTTCATATGATTTAAGGGGTTTGATAAATTTCTACAATATTGGTGTTTCGCAGAGACAAAAAACACCAGATGATTGCAAGGAAGGTAAATTCAAAGCTGGTGCAATCACCGAAAGATATTTTGATTTTCATATGATTAAAAAATGACCAAAAAACTAAGCTCAACGATTTCGATTATTTTAAGCATTTTGTGCATATTGATAATTACATGGATTAATGCAAAAATTGCTAATCGGTATTTATCATCGGACGGTAAAACACAAGCACTATTTGGAATTGTTGAGACTCTTAGTTTTTCTTACAAATATTGGCTTATTGGATTGAGTATTGTTTCAATTATCACAGCGATTTTAGGTAAAAGAAAAAATGAGGGAAAACAGATTTTTTGGATTTCAATAACTTTAGGAATAATTTCAACGATAATAATATTTACTCCGATTTGGAGACTAATGATATGACTAACAAACAACTACAGCCAACACGCGGTCATAAAACAATGGGGGCGAAGTGGTTATTCGAGCCTCAGTTCTCGCATCAAAGTTCGTTGTACCTTGATAGTGAAGTAGCTCCGAAATCCCCAACGATTTTATACCGCCATCCGTTGGGCACAAGCAAAAGCGTAATCGCACAGAATTAACAAACCGAATGAAATCAATACAAGACATTTATAAGTCGACAAGTAGGACAAGTTTATATATTATTGGAACATTACTTTTATCGATAGGTTTTAGTATCTACGCAAATATTCCAGATTACAATAAAGTGTTTGGAAGTATTGTATTTCAGTTCCTAGGCTCGATGATTTTAGGATATGTAGTGTCTCAGTTTATTAATTTTTATAGAAAAAATGATTGGAGGAAAATATGGTTAAGAATTTATGTGTTTATGGTTGTACTATTTATTCTGACAGCTTTGTAGGTATTACTCCATCAGCTAATTATTAAACTCATGCTTGAAATTATAAAGTTATCTGGAAAGTTTATCGACTGAAAATAGCTCTGGTAATTACATTAATAATAATCGGAACGACGTTATTGCTTCCGTTGTTAAAGGCGGAAACATTTGATTTACTTGAATCATTGACTCAAAGTGCAATGACAATCGGATTATATATTATTATGACTCCTGTTTTTGTGATTGGTTATTACCTCTATAAAAAACAACAACAAGACAGAAATCCTGGTTATAAGTTAGAATTACCAGACATAAATAACGTTGATATATATTTGAGAGTTTATACTGTTTATGCGACTTTAGCTTTCATCGCAAGTCTCTTCATGGACAATATATTTTCTTAAAAAATGCCAGTGCCCAACATTGTGTAGCATTAATGGCGGGTGAAGCACGTTCCGCAAGGTTTATTTCCCGCATCAACCATCTAACGGTTTGAAAGGAGATTCGCCCGCAATCCGCCACTAATGCTACACTACCCGTTACCAAACATTTATGAGATACTGCATATACATAACATTCAGTCTGATTCTAATAAGCTGTAATCCATTTCATCAAGATAGAGTATTGGATTATGAGTCTGATTTTAAAGAGATTTCAGAAATAATGAAAGATTATTCAAATGTGACATTAGATTCTGATGAGGATGATAGATTCGCAGTAGATATGAGAAGACTCAATATTGACTTGATTGTTAAAAGTCTTGACAAACCAAATAATGAATATACTGGATTTGTAGAAGGAAATGATAGTTTGCTGATTTTTATTAAAAAGAGTTATTCGATACTAAAACCAGAAAAAAGGATTATTTATGATTTTGCATCTAGTCCTAGAAATTTTGGAAACGATACAATTACTAATGCATCATATGAAAGAAAGCAGTTAAATGATAGATGGTATTTTTCATCAGTAGGGTTTGATTAGTAAATGATAAATGGAAAGAACATTAAGACCATATAATCAAGAAGAAATAAGGCTTTTGAGAAATAGAAAGTTTTCAACTTGGCAACATTTTGAGAACTTTGGCATGAAATGGATTGGTGCAACAATAGTTTTTATTGTACCACTTCTACTCTTTGAAAAGTTTGTAAAAGAAGTGCCACCTTCGACAGAACTTCCTATTTTGATTGTATTAGAACTGATAGCAATTTTATTGGTACTTTATTGGATGAATAAAAGCGGAGAGTTAGACTGGAACAGAAATATTGAAAAGGAAATAAAATCTGGACAAGCAGAAGTTATATCGATTAAAACAGAAACAGTTGTTAAAAGAAAAGACCCCAAAGATTTTGGTTCTGGATTTTATTTAAAGATTGATGATTCAAAGACACTCTATCTTCAAGGTCAATATTATGACGAACTTCAATATTCCAGGAGATTTCCCAACTCTGATTTTAGTATAGTAAGGTCAAAACAAACGGGAGAAATGATTGACATAAAAGCAGCGGGAAAATACCTTAAGCCGATTCGCAAAATTGAACCATTTACAAAGGAACAATACGAATCGGGAATGATTCATTATGATGGAGAAATTTTAGAAATAGCAATTGATGAAATTAAATAAAAACGTTTGGTAACAATGTATATACAAAATAGGCGAAGTAGAACTAAATTCAAGAGTTGTAGCCCGCTTCAAAATGGTAACTGTTTGATAAGTTTGAAGCCCGCAATCGCCTACTTTGCATATACTCAACGTTAACCACAAACATAAAAAACAGCAGCATATGTACAAATTATTGACACATCAATGGAAAGAGAAAATTCGATCTTCATTTTGGCAAAAGAATATTATACTAAATATTGTACTTGGTATTTTAGGATTGTATCTCATATTAAATTTTATTGCAGTTAGCTTTTTTGCAGATAAAATACTGCTTGATGTATTTAAAGATTGTGATGTAATTGAATCATTTACAAGGTTATTATTCTACTATTTATTATTTGACTTGATTGCGAGGTTTTTCTTTCAACAACTACCAACCATCTCGATTCAACCATATCTTACGCTTCCAATAAAAAAAAGCACATTAATACATTATCCAATTATAAAAAGTGTGTTCAGCTTTTTCAATCTATTGGCAATTCTACTTATACTCCCTTTTTTTATCAAGAATATTTATCTAACACAGAGTTTTCAGTTCAGTTTGTTATGGATCGTTACAGTATTATCACTGATTGCTGGAAATAATTTCCTCAATTTTTCCTTAAAGAAATATTTTTCGAGACAAGCTCTAATATCGCTACTATTTCTATCATTTGTTGGACTTTTGATTTATCTCGACATTGCTAAAATCATATCTATATCAGAATATTTTTCAGCAGCTATTTTCTATTTGGTAAATACCACCACTTTTATTTTTGTTCCAGCTTTATTTGCGGTAATATCCTATTATTGGGCCTATACTATATTAAAAAATAACGCTTATATTGAAGATTCTCAAAAATTGACGATAAAAAAAAGTAATGGATTTTCTTTCTTAAATAATTATGGAGAAATAGGTCAACTAATTGGAGTTGAATTGAAAATGATTTTACGAAACAAAAGACCTCGATCACTTTTGTATATAAGTGGATTGTTTGTGCTTTATGGTTTCATGTTCTATAAAAACGAGAATTTGGATAATTACATAATATTAAGTTTGTCAGGTCTTTTATTACCTGCAATGTTTTCTACAAACTATGGACAATTCCTATTCTCATGGGAAAGTTCATTTTTTGATAGTTATTTGACAAACAAAATTTCCCATTTCAACTATATAAAGTCGAAACACATATTTTTTTCAATATCAAGTTCAATCGGATTTTTACTTGTTCTGCCTTACGCGTTGATTAGTTCAAAAATCGCTTTCATTAATGCCGCTTTCTTATTGTATAATATTGGTATATCGTCAATAATAATGATGTTCTTTTGCACTTTTAATACATCATATATAGATTTAGGTAAAAGTCAATTTATGAACTATCAAGGTACGGGCATAACGCAATTTTTAGTAATTCTACCAATAATTGGATTTCCTATTTTAATTTATTATTTACACATAATATTGGGAATTCTTCCCTTTTACTTTTATACAATAGCTGTAACTGGACTAATTGGAATTGCTTTAAATAAATACTTCTTAGAGTTAATTGTTAGCCGATTTAATTACCGTAAATATAAAATGGCCGTTGGTTTTAGACAAAAATAAAGAAACTATGATAGAATTAATTAACCTTCAAAAAGTATATGGAACTCAAGTAGCACTCTCCATTGGTAAACTTGAAATAGCCCAAAATGATTTTATAGGGTTAGTAGGGAATAATGGGGCAGGTAAGACAACAATGCTTAGTTTAATACTCGATTTAATAAAACCGACTAAAGGTCTAGTAAAATCAAAATCACTAAATGTTTCAGAATCGGATGAATGGAAAAATTATACTGGCTCATTTCTAAATGAAGGTTTTCTTATTCCTTTTTTGAGTCCTATTGAATTTTTTGAGTTTATTGGAAGTTTGCACGGAAAAAACAGTGCTGATATTAAAGATTTTCTGGAAGAGAATGAGCAATTTTTCAAGCAAGATGCTTTTTCCGGTAAATATATTCGAGAACTGTCGGCAGGGAATAAAAATAAAATTGGCATTTTAGCTTCATTCCTTTCAAAACCAGAGATACTAATTCTTGATGAACCTTTTTCTAATCTGGATCCAAGTTCTCAATCTTGGTTAAAATCAAAATTAAAAGCACTAAGCAATGAAGGTGTTACAATATTGATTTCAAGCCATGATTTAAAACATGTAACTGAAGTGTGTAATCGAATACTTTTACTTGAAGATGGTCATATTGTTAAAGACACAAATACAAGTAATGAAACATTGATTGAGTTGGAGCAATATTTTGACATCTAAAAATGTCAGTGGTTAACAAGCAATATAACCAATGTCGGGCGCGGTGGTAGCTTGAAAGCGTCTGCCCCGCTCAAAGTTTTGTAACGGTTGACAGGGATGTCGCCCGCATTCCGCCACTGGTCATATTGCAAACCGTTGTGTTTCATGCAAAGAGAGACAGTGCAACTAAAGCCAACGCACATTTGGCACATTTGCAAGCCCAAACACACAAAGCTGACGCTTCAGCTTGCAAAAGAGCCAAATTTAACAAGCCCACAGTGGAAATAGATATGATATGAGTAACATTAGATTAAATTTTTTACCAATTACTGACCAAGAGTTTGAATTCAATATCTATAGGAAAGAGATTGAAGGAGCAATAGAGAAGAACTCTGGATTAAAATGGTATAGATTGTTTCCTGATTCTGAGGCAACAGAAAGAAAGAACTATTATGTGTCTACTGATAAAGAAGACGGATTTGAGAGTTTTTCTTGCCACCCGAACCATAATATTGATTTAACAAAATGGTACTTATTTGAATCGTTAAAGAAATCTGTAACAAATTCAAACTTAACTATTGAATACTCTTTTTATCAACGACATAAATTAAACGAAATTCAGTTTACTGTAAATGAATTTAATGAAGGGAAACAATTAGTGATTTTATCTCCATACTATCTTCGGCAAGAAGATAAGCATGGTTTCTTAATTGATTTCAAATTTCGCAAAGCTGAAAATACATCATTTAATAAGGAGGTACAACGTCTCAGTTTAAGCTTGGATGAAAAATATAGAAGTAATAAAAACTACTATTTGGATAAGCATAGACTATTTCAAGGTTTTCTAAAAAGTAATTTTCAATCCATTAAATCCTTTAATATATCAGATTCGGTAATTAACCTTAGCGATGAATTAATGTCTGTTTCTTGCAATCATTTAGACAAGAAACAATATATATTTTCTAAGAATAGGACTTCAAGTTCGCAATTTTTAGGAATAAAAAATTATGGTCCTTTAAACATAGTATCGGACGACGTACAGTTTGTTTTTATATTTGAAGATAGGTTCAAAACATTCGCAAATGATATTTTTCTTAGCTTGATTGGTAAAGCAAACCCTGGCACATTTCCAGGAATGGAGGCAATGTTTAAGATAAAGCTCGATAAAACAAAAGTGAAAAGGGTTTCAATATCAGATTATTCAAATCCAGAACTTTTGAAAGCAGTTGATAAGGTTGTTGAGTTTTCAAAAGATAAAAAAACAATTGCCGTATTTATTGAGGATTATTCAGAAGAAGAAGGAAATTCAGAGCCGTATTACTTTCTAAAGTATCAATTCTTAAAGAAGGATATTCCTTTACAAGTCTTAAACTATCAGAAATTAAGTGCTCGAAATACTCTAAAATGGTCAACCTCCAACATAGGATTACAAGTTTTCTCTAAGCTTGGGGGAAAACCTTGGATTGTTAAACCTTCGAATACTGACTGTCTAATTCTTGGGATTGGTTCTTCTCATAAGAAAGATAAAGAAACAGGTAAAATACAGAGATTCTTTGCTTACTCAATTTGTCTTGATTCATCGGGTCTTTATAAGAAACTTGAAGTACTTGCTGAAGACGAAGATGAAACAAATTACCTACAGAGTCTACAAAATGGCTTAGTTCAGTTATTATCAAATGATGATTTCTCAAATTATAAAAGTTGCGTTTTACACCTACCATTTAAAATAAAACGGTCAGAAATAAAAGCATTAGAGCAAGCCATTAATGAAGTGTCTAATCTTGATTTTACAGTTGTTAAGATTAATGTTGACAATAGGTTTTTTGGTTTTAGTAATCACAATACTTTAGTCCCGTATGAAAGTAGTTATATTCAACTAGCGAGTAACCAGTTTTTAGTTTGGTTTGAGGGATTAAATTACGGTAAAGAGATTGTTGACAAGCGTTTATCAAATCCTGTACATTTAGAATTTCTCAATATTGGGGCAAGAGTAGAAGATTATAAATCTTATTTGCAAGACATAATTAATCTTTCAGGCGCAAATTGGAGAGGATTTAATGCTAAATCTGTTCCTATCTCAATATATTATTCAAAAATAATTACAGAATACATTTCTGAGTTTGGTGATATTGTAGATGTTGAGCAAATGTCTGTTACTAATGATAAACCTTGGTTTTTATAGATATGGAAATAAAAGGCGAACAAATAATGTTTTTATTAGGTGCTGGAGCCAGCTTTGAAGCAAAGATTCCAATATCTAATCAAATGGTTGGTGAAATTGAAAAACTAATAATAGAAGATTCTGATTGGCGACCTTATAAGGAGCTTTATTATTACCTTAAAAGTTCAATACATTACTCTGAAGGTATATTTGGCAAATTTGGTGAGCCATTTAATGTTGAGAAATTATTAGTTGTAATCTCTGAAATAGAAAAACGCGATAGAAATATTGTTTACCCATTCATTGGCTCTTGGAACATAAGATTAATAGACTTAGCAGGAAGTGATTTCAAAAAAATTACGGATTTCAAGAAATTGATTCGGAAGAAATTGAATAGTTGGGTTCGTGTTAAAAACTATGAAAATGACGCCAGTTATTACAACGGTTTTATCACACTATCAAGAGAAATTGGTAATGCAGTAAAAGTATTTACATTCAATTATGATTTATGCTTTGAAAGAGTGGTTGGTAAGGAACTTCAAGTTGAAACAGGGTTTAATAGAACTTCAAGAGAATGGCACTATAGCAATTTTGAGGATAGTCTGGAAAAACATTTTTTCTTATATAAATTACATGGTTCAATTGACTGGTATACAAAACCAGATGAACCTAATAAACTCTTTCAAAGTGATGAACCCGAAGATAATCCAGAATTGATATTTGGAATTCAGAATAAGTTAGACTCAATTGACCCTTACTTTTTCTATACTTCAGAGCTAAGAAAATCGACACTTGAAGACTCTAAATTGATTGTAACAATTGGTTATAGTTTTTCGGATGATTATGCAAATAGAATACTGACTCAAGCATTAAATTCGAAAGATGACTTACGACTTTTAGCGGTTGGATATTCAAATAGTCCTGAAAAAACTGAAATAGAACTAATTCAGAAAAGACTTGATTTAAAGAGTGACAACCAAATAAGTGTATACCTTAATGGAGCAAAAAGCTTTATGACTGATACAATGAATAAAGACTATTTATCTGATTTTATTACTAATTCAAAAGATGCCCCCTTCTAAGCCATGCACATTAAGCAAACCCACATATCAACCGCACAACCAAATTTGCTTAAAGAGCATGTTTTCCCAACGCATGAGGAGACAGAAATGATAAAGCACGAAAACACAACAATGTGTATAGTGCATAAGGGTTTTAGAGGTTTTCGAGCGGTATCACCCGCATTTATTTTTAGTGGTAACTTGATTGGTTTGAAGCCCGCAATCCCTTACGACACCATACACTCAACGTTGGGCAAAATTTTATAAAAAAAGAATTACAAAAGACACATTAACGGACAATGGAAAAGCTAATCCATCATTATACAACTTTAAATACTCTTGCACTTATCTTGAGAACTAAGAAAATCAGATTCAATCGTTTGGATAGAGTCGATGATGTGACTGAAAGTATGATATATGGGGAATATGATTTATCTAAATACCTATTTGTAAGCTGTTGGACATCTGAGCAAAATGAAAGTATTCCACAGTGGCATATGTATACAGAGGGAATGAAAGGAGTACGAATTTCTTTTAATAAGGATATGTTTAACTATAAACCTTTAAATCCTATAAAAGAAAGTTTTGTAAAAGAAGGTGATGTTTTATCGCCAATACCATTTGAATCCTTATTCACGGACGATTATATAATTATCCCTAATTTTACTAATAAGAATAATTTCGAGAGAAAAGTTGAATATGTTGATAATCCATATGTGTATTATAAAGACGCTGTAGATTTAAGAAGAAACCCAGATGGAACTTCAAATATTCAAATTAAAGAAGTTCAGAAACTTGCTATGTATAAAAATGAAGAATGGAGTTTCCAAAAAGAATTTAGATTTGTCCTATTTATTTTACCAGGGTATCCAATTCCAGAAGGTGGAATTTCAGATGAAAAATATAATAGTGAAATGCCTTCATTTGTTTTGAAATCGATTATCAATGGAGTTGCTCCTAAAATAGACTATTTTGATGTTGAATTAAAGCAAGAAGTATTAGATAATATCGAGGTCACACTAGGACCACTTCACAATTGTGGAGACAAAATCATTGTTGAATCATTATTAGAGAAATATACAAAAAATGGCAAAGTGTCAGAAAGTAAGTTAACAGGAAATATTAGAATTCCTAAAAGGTAAAAAAAACTTTGCCCAACATCATATATAAAATATTGGGGGTATAGTGGTTACTTGAACCATTCTGCCCCGAAGAAACTTTTGTAACGGCAGACAGGGATGACGCCCGCAAACCCCAACATTCCATATATGTGACCGTTAGCAAAAATATAAAGAAAGCGTTCTGCACAGAATAAAAACTTATAAATATGATAAAAAAGACATGTTTAATAACTGGAGGAAATTCTGGAATTGGAAAGCAAGCTGCTATTCAATTGGCTCAAACTGGATTTCATGTCATAATTGGAGTTAGAAACTTAAAGCGTGGAGAGATTGCACTTGCAGAGATTAAAGAAAAATCGGAACAAAATGACATTGAGTTATTGCAGATTGATATGTCATCAAAAAAATCAATTTTAGATGCATCGCTTGAATTGAAAAATAGAATTGATAAGTTGGATGTATTAATTCATAACGCCGCCGATTTTGATATTGCACGAAAACAACCTGTAAAATCTTTAGATGGAATTGAAACCATTTGGGCAACAAATCAAATTGGGCCAGTTTTATTGACTGATTCTGTTATTGACTTGATTAAAGAAAGTGAGCAGGGTAGGATTATTACAATTGCTTCCCAAGGATTAGTAATGCACCCAAAATTGACAGTTGATTTGAAAGACCCTGAATTTGAAAAAAGAAAATTTAGTGTGCCAAATGCTTATTATCAATCGAAACTTGCACAAGTTATGTATACTTATTGGTTGTCTGAAAAACTTAAAGACACAGGCATAACCGTAAATTGCATTCGAGTAACAAACGTGAAAGTTGACACAAGTCGCTACCCAAATATTTCAGGATTTATGAAATTTCTTTATTCAATAAAAAGTAGATTTTCGATTTCACCTGAAGATATGGCTAAAACATATACTTATTTAGCATCATCCCCAGATATAAATAAAATGACAGGAAAATATATCAACGAAAAGAATAAAACAGTTGCTTCATCACCATACAGTATGAAAAAAGAAAATATTGATGCTGTAATGGAGTTGACAATGAGATATATAAATTAAATACTTTTGCTAACATTTTGTATAAGTAATGGCAGGCGTTGTGGTAAATATCAAAGTTTGTAGCCCGCTCAAACTGCGTAGCGGTTTGACAGGGAAGTACCACGCAATCTGCCACTACTCATACAATTTACCGTTAGCCACAAGTTGAAGTGTATTACCGCAAAAAATTGAAATATGAGAATTAATTACATTAAAGAATTGATTTGTTTATTTGCCATTTTCACTTTTCTAAATGGATGCTCAAAAGATGATTTTACATACGAAGACGTCTTTAAGAATGATACTGAGTTTAATGTTGTCGTTGAACCTCACCAGATAGTACTTGACTATATTGATGAAACTTTTAAGCTAGAAATTAAGCCATATGAAACAAAAAGTATTCGTTCAGACGAAATATATGCTTTGTTTCAAGTTACATCTAGTGAAACAGACAAGAATTTTAGTTATAAGTTGACCAATAGTACAAATGTGATTTATTGCTACAATTTTAAGGTTAGCTATGTAATTTCGGGTACATCTGAAAAAGCAAATTTGACTTATAGCACTCCTAGTGGAGGAACTGGTCAAAGAAGTAGTATATCACTTCCTCATAGAATTGATTATGATAAATTTGGAGATGACTTTTTATATATTTCTGCACAAAATGATACCGATAGAGGTTCTGTGAAAGTCGAGATATATTATGAAGACAGATTAGTAGCATCAGATACGGCTAATGGAGCGTATAGTATTGCAACTGCCAGTAAATAGATTTAATTACAAATAATACAAGAAATGACTATGCATAAGACTATTGTTTTAATATTGATTCTACTATGTTCACTAAATATTCTTGCACAAAAGAAACAGGAAGAATATCAAATTCCCAGAATAGAAAACACAGGAAAATATGGGTTCGAAAAAGTAATTAAAATTGATAATAAATCAGCAAAACAACTCTATGACCATATAAAAAGCTATTTAATTAAAAAACATGCAGATAATGATTTCATAATTGCAAATGAAGCAAAGGAACTATTTGACCATGGTAGTTTTCCGGCAACTTTTAAGGTTACAAATATCCAAATAACCTATACAATATTGTACACTCTGTCCATCAAATTTAAGGACAACAAGTTTAAGTTAGTTTTATCGGACATGAAAGCAAGTACAAATTCACAAGGCACTACCTCGGAAGTTCCATTGGAGAATCATTTTGAAAATATGAATGCATTAGCAACAGGCAAGAAATATGCTAGAGAAATGAATGAAAGTTTATCTGAATCAATTATCAATGGAGCAAATAAATTATTCGTAGACATTGAGAATAGTTTCGCAGAAAAAGATGAATGGTAAAAAACAACCAGTGGCTAACACGCGTTATAGTGCATGGCTAAGTATCATATTTATAGCTAGTTTCGTCCACTGAAGAGCATTCTTGACGGCCAGAAAATTTCTACCAAGTAGATTAGCCACGCACCATATCGCTATACGTTAGCGCCAAGTTGACCAGCGATACTGCAAAACAAAAAGATTTTTTTAAAAATGAAANGCCAAGTTGACCAGCGATACTGCAAAACAAAAAGATTTTTTTAAAAATGAAAATATTATTTCTATTTATAACTGGATTTCTACTGATAAGTGGTTGTCAATTTGATAATAAGTGGAATTGTTTTGGAGCATCTTCACCTACTGATTTGGAGATAAAAAATCCGAATGATAAAAAAATTCATATTATTTTATTTGTTTATTCAAAAGAAAATGGATATAAAAAATTAGTAGATTTTAAGATAAAACCCAAAGAAACTAAGGTAATCTGTCTTGAGAATGAAGGGCCCATAGAAGATGGATTATATCTTTATTATGACCAAAGAGTATCGAAAATTAAGCTTTCTAACATAGAAATAAATAAATTCGATTTGAGTTCAGAATTACATAAGATTGATTTAACAAATGATTTATTAAAAGCAATAAAATGAAAACAAAGGTTTTGATAATTGGATTACTTCTCGGATTGTTTTCTATGACATGTTATTCGCAATCTGATAAAAAGACAGATTTTAAATTTCCTGATTATATTGGATATGTTAATGATTTCGAGGGGATTTTAACACAAGAACAGATTAAGGATTTAAATGAAATTATTTCAAAACATGAAAAAGAATCAACAAATGAGATTGCTATTGTTACTATTTTTTCATTTGAACCATATAAAACTCTATTTGATTATTCATTGGCTTTAGCAAATTATTGGGGGATTGGTAAAAAGGATAAAAATAATGGTATTGCTATTGTATTTGGTAAACAAATTCGACAGATACGAATTCAAGTCGGTTATGGACTGGAAAACAAACTCAAGGATGATGAAGCTAAAAGGATAATTGATAATACAATTATTCCAGAATTTAAAAAGGGAGATTATTTTGCTGGGATTAAAAAAGGTCTTTTAGAAATAATTGACCAGATAAAATGATAGAAAAATAAAAACAACCAGGCGCTAACATCGTGTATAAAGTATTGGGGTTTAAGTGATTAAATCAAACGTTCTGCCCCGCATCGGCGTTTGTGTCGGCGGATAGGAACGAAGCCCGCAATCCCCAACGCTTCATACACGTATCCGTTGTGTGCAAAACTTACTCAAACTCAAACACTAACTGAAATATGAAAAGATTAATAGTAATTACACTAACCCAAGTAATTATTGGGCTGATAAGCTGTAGTAGTCAGACAAAAGATTTAGACAATCTTGACAAAGTTTTAGAGAAAATTAGACAAATCGAAACATCTTCATATTATTCAACTAATTTCTTCTGCTTTTCAGGGGACACAATACCAATAGATGAGAAAACCTTTGAATATTTTAATGAATATACTGTACCGATAGACACATCTGTTGGAGCTTACTACGTAAAATTTGAATTATCAGACACTACAAAAATGATTTTTGCTTACGATGGAAAGATAAGAGCAAGAATTAATTGGAAAGAAAATAACTTTGAGACTGACGATTTTAGTAAAAATCCATGGCCATATAGAGCAGTAATTGCTCCTTTCTTTGCAAAATCCAAAGCCTTGATTGAATATGCTTTAACAACTAAAGATAGCATCAAAATCGATTCTGTTTTTTATAAAAACTCTGTTGCTTACAAAATATCAATTTTTAATGAGAGAGTGGAATTAGTCGGTAGACTTCCAATACATATTTCAGAATTAGGTTCCAACGAAGGTGTTATATCGGAATATATCATATGGATAAATAGAAAAACGAACCTTCCGTATAAATTCCAAAGAACGCTACCTGCAAATACAATGATTGAGGAAATTAGTAATTTGAAAATTAACAATCTCAATAGAAACAATTTTGCTATTTCAAATTATATACCTGTGGATATGCCTACAAGAACAGAAGCAGATAATAAGCCTAAAATAGATTTAATCAACAGTATTGCATTTAACTATCAATTAAATGATTTGGAAAATCAATCCCATTCCCTGAAAGACATTTCAAGTAAAGTGTACATGATTAATTTAACGAGTATGTTTTGCGGACCTTGTGGATTGTCTGTGGAATTTTTAAATGATTTGAGCAAAAAATATAGTAAAGAGGATTTTAGTTTTGTCAGTTTGTACAATGAAAATGAGAAAAAAGGATTGCTAAATTACATAAAACAACATGAGATAAAATATGAAGTTTTACTCGCTGATAAAACAACATTAGATTCTTATAATTTGCATTTAACGCCTACATTTCTTATTCTGGACAATAATAAGAGAATTAGTAAAATAATCTATGGTTATAAAAAAGGGGAAACTGAGATTGAAATTGAAAATGCAATTAAAACATTATTATAAAGTTCAGCACACAACATCATATATAAAAATATTGGGGGGTTAAGTGGTTACTCGAAAGTTTCTGCCCCGCAGAAACTTTTGTAACGGCAGACAAGTCTGTCTCCCGCAGCCCCAACATTTCATAT
>NZ_MWUJ01000028.1 GCF_002210225.1 Geofilum rhodophaeum
GTGAACCTTTACTGCAACTTAGCATTGATTTTGGGTAAGTGATGTGTAGGATAGGCCGGAGGCTATGAAGCGGGTCCGCCAGGATTCGTGGAGCCATCCTTGAAATACGGCCCTTTGCTTGCCTGGAGTCTAATCTGACAATGTTGGAGACATTGCTTGGTGGGTAGTTTGACTGGGGTGGTCGCCTCCAAAAGAGTAACGGAGGCTCCCAAAGGTACCCTCATGACGATTGGTAACCGTCAGCAGAGTGTAATGGTATAAGGGTGCTTGACTGTGAGACCGACAAGTCGAACAGGTTGGAAACAAGGGCATAGTGATCCGGTGGTTCCGCATGGAAGGGCCATCGCTCAAAGGATAAAAGGTACTCCGGGGATAACAGGCTGATCGCCGCCAAGAGCTCATATCGACGCGGCGGTTTGGCACCTCGATGTCGGCTCGTCACATCCTGGGGCTGGAGAAGGTCCCAAGGGTTGGGCTGTTCGCCCATTAAAGTGGCACGCGAGCTGGGTTCAGAACGTCGTGAGACAGTTCGGTCCCTATCTGTTGTGGGCGTAGGAGATTTGAGAGACCCTGTCATTAGTACGAGAGGACCGTGATGGACAAACCTCTGGTGTATCAGTTGTCCCGCCCGGGGCATAGCTGAGTAGCTACGTTTGGAAGGGATAAGTGCTGAAAGCATCTAAGCACGAAGCCTGTCTCAAGATGAGATCTCCATATAAGGGACGTTACAGACTATGACGTTGATAGGCTGCAGGTGTAAAGGTGGTAACATCAAAGCCGAGCAGTACTAATTACCCGAAACTTTCTGAGTAAGTATTTTATTGTGGTTTTTTCTTTTTCTTGAAGTGGTCAGTATGTCAGTCATCACGACTGCAGCCAAAAACAAAGGTTTTTGATGCTTGGTATCAAGCAGATGTGGTCGATAAATATTTAGGTGGTTACAGCGCAGGGGTCCCACCTCTTCCCATTCCGAACAGAGAAGTTAAGCCCTGCAGCGCCGATGGTACTGCGTAAAAGTGGGAGAGTAGGTCGCCGCCGATCTTTAGAAAAGGATATCAGCTTTGCTGGTATCCTTTTCTGCGTAGTAGGCCACCCCTCGGCCTGTGCTGCCGCCACTGCGCGGCCTCCCACTGCGCGGCCTCCCACTGCGCGGCCTCCCACTGCGCGGCCTCCCACTGCGCGGCCTCCCACTGCGCGGCATCCCACTGCGCGGCATCCCGCTCCGCTGCCTCCCGCTCCGCGTCGCCCCACTCCGCGTCGCCCACTCCGCGGCCTCCCAGGACTGAAGTCCTGNTCCGCGGCCACTGCTGCCTACCGCTGCGCTGCCTCCCGCTGCGCGGCCTCCCACTGCGCTGCCTCCCGCTGCGCGTCGCCCCACTACGCGGCCTCCCACTACGCGGCCTCCCAGGACTGAAGTCCTGGGTTACTATTAGCGCAGATTTTGTGCGCCCGGTGGGCGCGGACAGGTAACGGGACTGAAGTCCCGGCCTTGGGGCACCCGTGCCCCTGCGGCTGGGGTCGTCAAAGAAGGAGATGGCTGTGACCAGGGTCGTCAAAGAAGGAGAGGTCTGTGACCAGATACACCAAGAAGACAACCTCTATGACCAGACCTATCGAGGCTCTGCCTCGAGGGGACTTCAGTCCCCTTTTTTCCCCGTGCCCCTATGGGGCACACCGCTTCCTCCCAATCATNATGTTTCTTCCAGTTCAAAAATCCTCTATTATTGCGTATTTGTCAAAATAAGCCTATATTTATGAGCTTATTTTGTGTTTTCCGTGCATTAAGTGATTTTTATGGATAAATTAAATCTTATTCCTACCGATAAAATCGTTGGGCGCCTTCGTTTTGAAAATCCCTGGTGGATTAGTAAGGAAGTCCCTGAGATATATGGGGCTATGCCTAAGCGCTTGTATTTTGATTTGTTCTATCCCTATGTTGAGGATGTTTCTGTCCGTAGGGCCGTGGTGCTTATGGGGCCACGACGTGTGGGTAAAACAGTAATGCTTTTTCACAGCATTCAGGAACTAATTAGAAATGGCGTTAATCCTCAACGGATTTTCTTTGTAGCCGTAGATAATCCCATTTATGTGCATTTGGGATTGGAGGATCTGCTCAGCTTATGTATGGAAGCCCTTTGCCTCCCAAACCTTAATGGCTGCTATGTGTTTTTCGATGAAATTCAGTATTTGAAAGATTGGGAACGACAGCTTAAGATACTGGTGGATTCCTATCCCGACACGAAGTTTATTGTGTCGGGATCAGCTGCTGCCGCTTTAAGATGGCACAGCACAGAAAGTGGAGCCGGCAGACTGACCAATTTTATGCTGCCCCCACTTACTTTCCAGGAGTACATTCATTTAAAGAAGTTGGATCATCTGTTAACACAAGGGACTGTTGAGTATGGTGAGAACAGCCTCGCCTATGCTTTGACCCACGACATAAAGGTACTTAACAAGGAGTTTGTTAATTATTTGAATTTTGGGGGTTACCCCGAGGTGGTGTTGTCTGAAAAGATTCAGAGTGATATGGGCAGGTATGTAAAGAGCGACATTGTAGATAAGGTGCTTTTGCGAGATTTGCCTAGTTTGTATGGGATTAAAGATGTACAAGAGCTGAATCGGTTTTTCACTTACATCGCATACAATACAGGGAATGAATTTTCGTATGAAAAGATGTGCAGGGACAGTGGTATACAAAAAACCACTTTGAAAAAGTATCTGGAATATTTGGAAGCTGCTTTTTTAATTAAAGTCCTTAATAAGGTTGATGTTAATGCCAAGCGTTTCAAGAGGGTTACTGCGTTTAAGGTTTACTTGACCAATCCATCGTTACGTACCGCCTTGTTCTCACCGATTTCGGAAACCGATTCAGAAATGGGAAATATGGTGGAGACCGCGATTCTTTCGCAATGGATGCATCGTGAAAAACTGGATTTAACTTATGCCCGATGGAAAGAGGGTAGGAACGAAGGAGAGGTTGATCTGGTTTTGGTCGATGAAAAGAAATTTAGTGCGCTATGGGGGGTTGAGATTAAGTGGACCAATCGTTACTTCGATGTTCCCAAGGAACTGCATAGCTTGATTCAATTTTGTTTTGAGAATTATTTTGATAAAGCTTTAGTTACCTCTGTGGATAAGTTGGGCCTTAAGGTTATAGGAAATTTGCGCCTAACGTTTGTCCCCGCAGCGCTCTATGCTTATAATATTGGGGATATTACCTTAAGGATGAAGAACGGGTAGTAAGGGGGGAGTAACCCGGGGGTGAAACCCCGTTGGCACAAACCCTGGTTGGTATTATTTGCCGGCCGCATAATAGATGAGTTCTGTTGGTTATGGGATTTGTCAGCAAATAAGTCTCCGCAAAAATGTTACTTTTGTGGAAATTTTTTGTTGTCCTATTATTAACCTACAATTAAACTGTCTTATGAAAAGGTTTACTGCAGCCGTTTTGTTGGCTTTGGGCGTTACTTTTGCCGGAGCTCAAAATTTACAGGTACACTACGACTTGGGCGAGGACCGGAGTTATGTGACCACCACCCTGGAAATGTTTAAACCCGACCAGTGGGGAAGCACCTTCTTTTTTGTAGATATGGATCACGATACCGATTTTGGTAACTCAGTATCCTTCGCCTACATGGAAATCAGTCGCGCCCTTAAGTTTTGGGATTCGCCCTGGGCCGCTCAAATTGAGTACAATGGAGGAACTTATGTGAACAACGCCTGGTTGGCCGGTGCCCAATACACCTGGAACAACAGTGATTTTTCACGCATCTTTACGCTGCAAGGTTTGTTGAAGCACTTTTCGGCCCCGGAAGGTGGCGACGCAGAAACCGGATTTCAGTTGACCGGCGTATGGACCATGCACATGCTTGATGGCGCTCTGACCTTCAGCGGTTTTGCCGATTTGTGGAAAGAAGAAAAGAATTTTGGTGGAGAAGATACCGACTTCGTATTTCTTACCGAGCCCCAGTTGTGGTACAACTTTGGTGAGCATTTCTCAGCCGGTACCGAAATTGAATTGGCCAACAACTTTACCGCCGAAGGCTTTAAAGTGTGCCCCACTCTTGCTGTAAAATGGAACTTCTAAACTAAAAACCAAGCCTTATGTTGGAGAAGTTTTTTAAGTTAAAGGAAAACAAGACCACGGTACGTACCGAAATCATTGCCGGTATTACCACGTTTATGACCATGGCCTACATACTGGCCGTAAACCCCGATATTTTGTCGGTAACCGGCATGGATAAAAATGCCGTATTTACTGCTACTGCACTCTCTGCGGTAGTCGCCACCCTGGTAATGGCCCTTTGGGCCAAATTGCCCTTTGCCCTGGCGCCCGGAATGGGCTTAAACGCCTTTTTCGCCTTTACCGTAGTATTGGCCATGGGACACAGCTGGGAGTTTGCACTCACCGCCGTCTTTCTCGAAGGCATCATCTTTTTGCTTCTTACCGCCTTTAATGTGCGCGAGCTGATTGTCAATGCCATTCCCATGAACCTGAAACACGCCATTTCGGCGGGTATTGGCTTGTTCATCGCCTTTATCGGAATGCAGAATGCCGGCCTTATTGTGAAGAGCGACGCCACCATGATTACCCTCGGCAACATGGGAGAGCACACCATCTGGATCGCCCTCTTTGGTTTGATCGTATCCGGCGTGTTGTTGGCCCTGAAAGTCAAAGGCGCCCTGCTCATCGGTATCTTTGCTGCCGCCATATTGGGCATTCCGCTTGACGTTACCCACCTGCCCGAAGGCAACTGGGTAAGCATGCCTCCCTCTTTGGAGCCCATCTTCTTTAAGATCTCCTTTGCCGAAATATTCAGCACCGACATGCTGGTGGTCCTGATCACCTTCCTGTTTGTGGATCTTTTCGACACTGTGGGGACTTTGGTCGGCGTAGCCTCCAAAGCCAACATGATCGACAAAGACGGGAAATTACCCCGTGTTAAGCAGGCCCTTTTTGCCGATGCCGTAGGAACCACCACCGGTGCCCTGTTGGGAACCTCTACCGTTACCACTTACGTCGAAAGCGCCTCCGGGGTAGCCGAAGGCGGTCGTACCGGGCTCACCGCCCTGTCTACCGCCGGCATGTTTGCCCTGGCCCTGTTTTTCGCCCCCATCTTTTTGATGGTCCCCGGCGCAGCCACCGCCCCCGCCCTTATTCTGGTCGGTTCCTTCATGCTGTCGCCCATCCTTAAGATCAACTTCGAAGACTATACCGAAAGCATTCCCGTGTTTTTAACCGTTATTATGATGCCCCTGGCCTACAGCATTGCCGAAGGTATTGTATTTGGAATGCTCTCCTACGTAGTACTCAAACTCCTTACCGGACGTACCAGGGACGTATCCGTGGTTATGTACATCCTGGCCGTTTTGTTTTTGGCCAAGTTTTTTGTGTAAGACAGCATAATAAAACGTACATTTTTAAGAGGGATGCCAGACGCATCCCTCTTTTTTTTCACTTTTCAGAAAAATTGCACGTTATTTGTCCTGAATTACCGTTGTAGTAATAGGAGCGCCCATTCGTGGATGCAAAAGTGTTTGACATCAGCAGGCATAAAGGGTTTAATGGCTAAAAAAAGATGGCATAAGGTCTTTTTTACCTACCTTTGTGGCCTCATGTGACTGAGGGGCCGGAGGCGTGTTTGAGCCCAGGTCTATATGACTGCAAATCAGGCGCTTCGCTCGTGTTAGCGAGAGAGCTGTGCTGCATTTGATCTTTAATTTTTTTCAACAATATGCGAAAAATCAACATCTTGTTTTTCCGGATAATTATTATGTTAGGCGCATTGGCTTTTACACCTTTGCAGGGGCAGGGACTGGACGGCAACGACCTTTCGCGGGTTAAAGCCTCAGATGTAAGCGATGCCCAGTTAAAGACACTCCTGGAGCGAGGAGAAAGTGAAGGCATATCTCTGACCGAAGCCATGGAGCTGGCGCGTGCCCGCGGCATGTCCGCCTCCGTAGCCAATGAGTTGCTGCAACGCGCCCAGCGCCTGCAGCAAAGCACCGCAGCAGAAGAAGCCCGTGAATTAAGGTCTCGCTACGAAGCCCCCGACAGCCTCGCAACATCGCTTGATCTGGAAGCAGAGCTCGATTCGCCACAAGCCACAGAGCCCGCCGGTCCCCCCATCTTCGGCGCCGCCATATTCAGCGGCAAGCAGCCCTTTGAGCCCTCCATGAACATCCCCACCCCCGTCAACTATGTACTCGGAACCGGCGATGAGCTCGTTATCGACATTTGGGGCGCCACCACCAACCTGCATCAACTCATAGTAGCACCCGAAGGAACCGTAAAAATCGACAACCTCGGTCCCATATACGTGCACGGACTCACCATAGAGCAAGCCGAGGTTCGTATTCTCGACAAACTCAAGCAACTTTATCGTGGTCTGCACCCCGGCGACAGCAACGCCACCACCTTTGCCCGGGTAAGCCTCGGGCGCGTACGCAGCATCCAGGTCACCCTCATTGGCGAAGTAGAGCGCCCAGGCACCTACACCCTGTCCTCCCTCTCCACCCTCTTCAACGCCCTGTATATGGCAGGCGGACCCAACGCCATTGGCTCCTACCGCCAGATCGAAGTCGTCCGCAACAACAAGCAGGTAGCCACCATGGACATCTACGATATGTTGCTGCGCGGCGACCAAAGCGCCAACATTCGCCTTCAGGATCAGGACGTAGTGCGCGTAGCCACCATCAAAGGCCGGGTAGAAATTGCCGGTCAGGTACGCCGCCCCGGGCTCTATGAAATCATTCCCGGTGAGACCCTCGCACAGGTACTCGAAGCCAGTGGCAACTTCAGCGATACCGCCTTTACCCGGCAAGTCCGCATAGAGCGCAATACCGATACCGAAAAGGCCCTACTTACCGTAGCTGCCGGGGAGTTCAACTCCTTTGAGTTGAAAAACGGCGATTTTGTGGAAGTCGACAAATTACTCGATCGCTTTGAAAACCGCGTCAGCATCAGCGGCGCCGTGTGGCGGCCCGGCGACTATGAGCTTACCCAGGGCATGACCCTGCTGCAGCTCATCGAAAAAGCCCAGGGCGTAAAACCCGACGTGTTCCGTGGAAGGGCCGTAGTGAACCGACTCACCGACGATTTCGATTTCAGCATCGTTGCCTTCGACGTAGATGAAGTGCTCCAGGGTCGGGGACACGCCAACCTTCCCCTGCAGCCCGAAGATCAAATCATCATTAAAAGCATCCACGATATGCGCGAAGCCCGCAACGTATTTATCGGCGGCGAAGTGCAAGTCGGCGGATCGTATCAGTACCGCGAAGGCATGACCCTCGAAGACCTCATATTGAGTGCCGATGGCTTTAAGACCTCCGCCTCCGAAGCACGCATCGAAATCAACCGGCGCATTGTGGGCGAAGCAGCACCCACACAACGCGGCCACCAGCTCGCCGAGGTCCACCTTTTCAGCGTAGCCCGCGATTTGACCATGGATGCCGAAACCAGCAGCTTCGAACTGCAGCCCAACGACCGCATCTACGTACGTGCCCGACCCGACTATCAAGTGCAACAAAGCATACGCATCGAAGGGCAGGTTTTGTACCCTGGCGAATACATTCTCAGCGATCGCAACGAGCGCATTTCGGACCTAATTGAACGCGCCGGCGGTCTCACCAACGAAGCCTACACCAAAGGCGCCACCATGCTGCGGCATCGCGGCCAATTGGAGCGTGTTGAAACCGATGTGGCCCTAAGCCAGGATCTGGTGGTAGACGAAGACGGTAATGTGCAAAACCACATAGGCATTGACCTGCCCGCCATAATGGCCCAGCCCGGGAGCGACGAAGACCTCTTTCTTCGTCCCGGCGATGTGCTTCGGATACCCACCCAAATGCAAACCGTGAAAGTCCGGGGTGGCGTGCTGCGCGACTCCGAGATTCGACATAATACCGGGCGTCGTCTCAAATACTATGTACATCGTTCCGGGGGCTACTCCCAGACTGCCCGTCGCGGCAAAGCATACGTAGTATATGCCAACGGCGACGTAGCCACCCGCAACAACTTTTTGTTCTTTAAAGGCTCGCCCCGCATTGAACCGGGGGCCGAAATTGTGGTGCCCGAGAGAATTGAACAGCCGCCCATGACCCGCGGCGAGCGGATCTCCGTACTCAGCGCCGTGGTATCTATGACCGCCGTCGTCATCACCGCCATCAGCCGTTTCTAAGTCGAACCCCTGCCAATAAAGCCATGAGCACCAACAACGATACCCCACAAAAGGCCCTGCCCCCCATTGTCAAAGACGACGAGATCGACCTCGTAGCCCTCATGCTCCACATTTGGGGCGGCCGCGCCCTCATCCTAAAAACCATCGGCGTATTTGTGGTCCTGGGCCTCATCATCGCATTGACCAGTCCCGCCCGCTACACCGCCAGCGTTAAGCTCATCCCCGAGAGCAACAAAAGCATGAGTCTCGGTGCCCTGGGCGGCCTCGCCGCCCAATTTGGTTTCGGTGGAGTAACTAGCGGTGCCGAAGCCGGAGGCATTCCCCCCGACTATTACCCAGAGATCGTTAAGAGCGTGCCCTACCTCAAACTTTTGATGCAACAAAGTTTTGATCTGCCCCAAACCGGTCCGGTAACACTCTACGACTATTATCACGAGCACATGCAAGGCTCCTTCATCGGCAGCGTAAAAAAATACACCATCGGACTTCCCGGTGTCATCATGGCTTGGATCAAAGGCGAACCCGAAGAAATTGTTGCACCCACCGACAGCGCCAGCGCTGTAGTCCGACTGAGCGAAGAAGAACGGGAAGTCCTCGAATGGTTGCAAGAGTCTTTAACCCTCTCCATCGGTAAGGAAATCGGCATGATCACCCTTTCTGCCGAAATGCCCACCGCCGAACTCTCCGCTGAAGTCACCGGCTATGCCGCGCAACTCCTGAGTGAGTACGCCATCAGCTACAAGACCGATAAGGCACGCGAAGACCTCGCCTTTGTGCAGGAACGCTACGCCGAAGCCGAAGAACGCTTCGAAACCGCCCAGGAAGCCCTGGCCCGTTTCAGGGATTCGAGTCACGGCTCACTTACCGCCCTGGCCCAAACGAGGCAAGAGCGTTTGCAAAGCGACTACGACCTGGCCTTTAATGTGTACAAGGCCCTGGCCCAGCAGTTGGAAGAAGCCCGCCTGAAACTGCAGGAAGAAACCCCCGTGGTAAAAATTATAGAACCCGCCGTAGTGCCCGACGAAAAAAGCGCCCCCAAGCGCAAGATGATCATGATCGTCTCCGTATTCTTAGGCGGTTTTGTGGGCATCGGACTGTTGTTTGGACTGATGCTGTGGGGCAATCTGAAAGGACAAATAGGTGCCTATACCCAGGCACAAGAATAATATTTAAAAGCTTACAGTATCATGAGCAAGGAGCTAAAAGTAAAACACATTGCCTGCATCGGCGCCGGCTACGTTGGCGGTCCCACCATGGCCGTTATTGCCCAGAAATGCCCCGACATAAAAGTGACCGTGGTAGATATGAATGAACAGCGCATTGCCGCCTGGAACGATGCGAACCTCGACAACCTGCCCATATATGAACCCGGTCTGGCCGAAGTCGTTGCCGAAGCCCGCAACCGCAATCTGTTTTTCAGCACCGACGTGGACGGTGCCATCGCCGCTGCCGATATGATTTTTATTTCGGTGAACACCCCCACCAAGACCTACGGCATAGGTAAGGGCATGGCAGCCGACTTAAAATACGTAGAGCTCTGCGCCCGACAAATAGCCCGGGTAGCCACCAGCGACAAGATCGTGGTCGAGAAATCGACCCTGCCCGTACGCACCGCCCAAAGCATACGCACCATATTGGATGCCGAAAACAAAGGCCTGCAATTTCAGGTGCTTTCCAATCCCGAATTTCTGGCCGAAGGTACCGCCGTACAAGACCTGCATCAGCCCGACCGCGTACTCATCGGCGGGGGACAAGACCAAGCCGGTCAGGCCGCCGTTCAAGCCCTTGTGGACATCTACGCCCGTTGGGTCGATCGTGAGCGCATCATCACCACCAACGTTTGGTCGTCCGAACTCTCCAAACTCACCGCCAACGCCTTCCTGGCCCAGCGCGTATCGTCCATCAACGCCATCTCCGCCCTTTGCGAAAAGAGCGGTGCCGATGTAGATGAAATTGCCCGCGCGATAGGAAAGGACAGCCGCATCGGCCCCAAATTCCTTAAAGCCTCCGTAGGCTTCGGCGGCAGCTGTTTCCAGAAAGACATCCTCAACCTGGTGTACATTGCCCGCAGCTACGGCCTCACCGAAGTCGCCGACTACTGGGAGCAAGTCATCAAAATGAACGACTACCAGAAGCGCCGCTTTGCCGAGAACATCGTAAGTAAGCTCTTCAATACCGTGAGCGGCAAAAAAATCGCCATCCTCGGCTGGGCCTTTAAAAAGGACACCAACGACACTCGCGAAAGTGCCGCCATATACGTAGCCGACTACCTGTTGAACGAGCAGGCCGAATTGTGGGTGTACGACCCCAAAGTTAAGGCAGAACAAGTGTATGCCGATTTGGATTACCTAAACACCCGCAGCGAAGCAGAAAACCGCCGTTTGGTGAAAGTAGTCAACGACCCCTACCAAGCCATGGACGACGCCCATGCCGTTGCCATCCTTACCGAGTGGGATGAGTTCAAAACTTACGACTGGCAGAAGGTATATGAGGGTATGAAGAAGCCAGCGTTTTTGTTTGATGGGCGGAATGTGGTTTCGAGCCCTGCCTTATTGGGCCTTGGCTTTAAGTATATAGGAATTGGACATTGTGTTTCCTAAAAATTGGTTTTCTCTTTCATTCCAAAAATCTCCTACACGAACTATATATTGGTTATTTTTTAAATGACTTCGTCAGAGAATAACAAGCGTATTGCTAAAAACACCCTGATGCTGTATGTAAGGCAGATACTGACAATGTTAGTTAGCCTTTATACGGTGAGAGTTGTTTTAGATGTGCTCGGAGTTGAAGATTACGGTATTTATAGTGTTGTTGGAGGTATAGTTTCATTCTTTTCTTTTTTGAGTGGAACTATGGCTTCCGCCACACAGCGTTTTTTTTCTTTCGCACTTGGACAGAATGACTTTGGGAAGTTAAAGCGGACTTTTACTGTTAACTGGGTTGTGTATGGAGCAATTGCTTTAATCGCTTTGATTTTTCTTGAAACTTTAGGACTTTGGTTTGTTAATGATACTTTGCAAATTCCTTCTGAAAGGTTTGGTGCAGCTAAATTAGTGTTTCATTTTTCCGTATTAACTTTTATTGTTACAATATTACGGACTCCTTTCATGGCCATTATTATTGCTCATGAGGATATGCAAATTTATGCCTATGTGTCCATATTGGAAGTGACACTGAAATTGCTTGTAGTATTTCTATTGGTTTATTTGCCATGGGACAAGCTTGAGATTTATGGTGTACTTGTTTTTTTAGTTTCCACTATAACATCTTTAACTTACATCCTTATTAGTTTCAGGAGATATAAAGAATGTCAATTACGTGCTTTTTATTGGGATAAGTTGTTGTTTAAGGAAATTATTGGCTTTACTGGATGGACGCTGTTTGGTCAGATTTCAACTGTTTTCAGAAGCCACGGAATTACCATTCTCTTAAATCAGTTTTTCAGTCCAGTTGTAGTTGCAGCGAAGGCTATTTCAACAAATATTACCAGTCAAATTAATGTCTTTTCGAATAATTTTAATGTAGGTCTTTATCCTCCAATAATCAAATATTATGCTGCAGATAATAAGGAAGATATGTTTGCATTAGTTTTTAATGGGTCAAAGATTACATTCTTTTTAATGTGGGTTTTTGCTTTGCCTCTTTTCCTTGAAATGGAAGCTATTCTGACAATTTGGCTAAAGGAGCCGCCCCCTTTTTCCGTCCTATTTACCCGGCTGGCTTTAATAGAAGTGTTGATTAATTCAATCAGTTTACCGCTAACCACTGCAGCGCGAGCGCCGGGGAGGATGAGGCTGTATGAATTAACTCTGGGAATGCTGCAGATTTCTATTTTTATTTTGGCTTTGATTGCATTAAGATTTGATGCACCTGCATACTCGGTGTTTGTTATTGCCATTCTTGTGAATATATTGATGTTCGCAGTAAGGTTGTTTGTTTTGCGAGGGTTGATACAGTTAAGAATAAATCAGTTCATTTCTCAAGTTGGCCTGCCCATTGTTTATGTTGGATTGCTGTCCGCAATCCCTTCTTATCTTATCCACTTTCACTTACCTACAGGGTTTGTATATTTGGTTTTGTCTGTGGTGATAAGTGTATTGTTATCATCCTGCTGTATGTATTTCATTGGATTCGACAGAGAAATTAGAAACAAACTCAAGAAGATAGTTGCTAGCCGTGTTGCTAGTTTTTTCTAAAGTGATTTAGGGTTATGATTAATTTATTGCGGATTGTCACTAAAGTACGAAAGGCTATACGATTCTTGCATAGTGTATACAGGAGTGGTGGGTATTCTACAGTTAAAGTCCAAAATGTTAGTTGTGGTGATAGACTTGATGGCAAGCGTGTCTTGATTACCGGTGGTGGCTCAGGAATTGGTTTATGTATTGCGAGAAGTTGTCTAAATGAAGGAGCTTATGTTGTGATTACTGGGCGGAATGAGTCTAAATTGATGCAGGCAAAGAGTGAATTAGATAGCCCGTACTTGAAGACGCTTGTTTGGGATGTTGGAAATATTAAAGAAATAAATTCTCGACTAGCAGAGGTGAGGTCTCTTTTTGATGGAGATATTGATGTTTTAGTGAATAACGCTGGGGTAATGTCTGTCGAGCAGTTTGGGGGTATTGAAGAGGTTGAATGGGACAATGTGTATGCTGTTAATTCTAAAGCCGTGTTTTTTCTAACACAGGCAATTGTCAAAGAATGGACAACACAACCGTTCCATAATAAATATAAAAAGATTTTAAACATTTCCTCCCAAGGAGGGTTTATTGGTGCTGTTTATCCATATCGTATGACTAAATGGGATGTTGCTGGATTGACTAAAGGTCTAGGGTTGTTGTTAGCTCCTAAGGGTATTATTGTGAATGGTATCGCCCCTGGTATCGTTGCTACAGATATGCAGGCAAAGGCATATATGGAAAGAGATAATCTTTTTACCAATTTGAATCCTATTAATAGGGTCGCATTGCCTGAAGAAATTGCGGAGTTAGCTTTGTTTTTAATTAGTGATTCTGGTAATTTTATTGTTGGTCAAACAATAATATGTGATGGAGGATATACTTTAAAATAGAAGTTAATATAGTTACTATGTCAAAATATTATACAGAAGAGAGGAATGCTCTCATCCTTATTGCTTTATTAAAAGAACATGGGATTAAACGAGTCATTGCATCACCAGGCTCCACGAATATATCTGTTGTAGAGAGTTTAAGATATGATGACTACTTTGAGTTGTTTTCTGCTGTTGATGAACGTTCAGCTGCATATATGGCATGTGGCCTAGCGTTTGAAACAGGGGAGCCTGTCGCGCTCAGTTGTACGGGAGCTACCTCAGCAAGGAACTATTTTCCTGGACTTACCGAAGCATACTACCGCAAGCTACCTGTTTTAGCAATAACCTCGACTCAGGCCGTTGCTAAAGTTGGGCACTTGATCGCTCAAGTAATTGACAATAGTGTAATTCCCAATGATGTAGTAAAATATAGTGTTACCTTGCCTATCGTTAAGGATGAAGATGATTTTTGGGATTGTGAGGTAAAAGTTAATACGGCTTTATTGGAGTTGACGCGTAATGGAGGAGGACCTGTTCATATTAATATTCCGACTACTTACAATAGGTCTTTCCAAGAGAAATCTTTACCTAAAGTGCGCTGCATTGGAAGGATATCTCCAAGTTCAGTCTTCCCAGAGTTACCAATAGGCAAGATTGCGATTTTTATGGGTACAGTTCCCAAATGGAGTAGAGAAGAGTCAATACTTATAGATAAGTATTGTGAAATAAATAATGCTGTTGTCTTTTGTGATCACACCAGTAGCTATAAAGGAAAGTTTCGTGTTAACATGGCTCTTGTTGGTGGTCAAAAGAGCTATTTAAGGACTAATGTTACACCTGATTTGACCATATATGTTGGTGAAATGACTGGTGATTACTATAGCCTAGCACTTCAAGGGAAGGAAGTCTGGAGAGTGAGTGAGGATGGTTTGATTAGGGATACATTTAGGTCCCTTAAGTATGTATTCGAAATGTCAGCTAGTTATTTTTTTAATCATTATTCTAAGAACCGAAAAGTTGTACCCAATATATACCTTGATATTTGTAATAGGGAAATTGATCGTATTTCGAATAAAATTCCTGAGCTTCCGTTCTCGAATGTCTGGATTGCATCAAGATTAGCACCCCAAATCCCAGAAGATTCTGCAATTCATTTTGGGATTTTAAATAGTTTACGGTCTTGGAATTTTTTCAAGATGTCTAGTTCTGTTACTGGAATATCAAACGTTGGGGGATTTGGGATTGACGGAAATTTATCTGCTTTAGTTGGAGCCTCGTTGGCTAATTCTAAGAAGATTTATTATGGTGTTGTGGGTGACCTAGCATTTTTCTACGACTTAAATTCAATTGGGAATCGGCACGTCGGAAATAATCTTCGAATTTTGTTGGTTAATAATGGAAAGGGCACAGAATTTAGGCTTGGTGTTCACCCAGCGTTCCAAAACGATCAGAATGCAGATGAATTTATAGCGGCAGCTGGTCATTTTGGAAACAAATCGAATACCCTTGTTCGACACTATGCGGAAAATCTTGGTTTTGAGTATATTTCAGCGTCAGACAAGCAGCAGTTTGAGGGTGTTTACAAACGATTTGTTGCTTCGGATATTACCGAAAGGCCTATTTTATTTGAGGTCTTTACTGATGGTGATGATGAAAACGAAGCTCTTGAAATAATCCTTAATTTGGAGCAGGGGATTAAAGCAAATGCTAAAAGAATCGTCAGGAATACTCTTGGTGATGGAGGTGTAAATTTTTTAAAAAGAGTACTCAAGTAATCGTTTTGTTTTACTCTAATGTTTTTCATATGAGGTTTCTTTCTACCATACGGACATTGTTTTTAATACTGGTTTCTTTTAAACCTAAGATCTTTATAATGGCACATCCTACTCATCCAAATCTTGGGGACCAAGCCCAATTGATGTGTACAGAAAGCTGGTTGAAAGACAATTTTCCTAAGCATCACGTTTTTAATATTGGGACTTTTACACGGACGCTTTGTATTTATAAACCTTTAGGTGCTGTTTTTTATTCCTTTTTGTTTTTGTGCTCCTACTGCATATTAAAATTAAAGGTTAGGAAAAGTGACTTGTTTATTGGACATAGTGGGTATCTGATGATTGATCATCATCAAGGGTGGAAGATGTTTACTGATGTCATTAGGTTTTTCCCTAATAATCGGGTTATTATTTTTCCGCAGACTATTAATTTTTATACTCCGTTTATCAGAAAATATGTTAGTGAAGTCTTTAATAAGTCCAGGAATGTTGTTTTGATGTGCAGAGATGAGGTTTCTTTTAAAAATGCAGAAACTTTATTTCCTAACATTAAAATTATGCTAATGCCGGATATTGTGACTACTCTAGTTGGGAGAAAGCGGTTTGAGAATGATAGAAATGGTGTTTTGTTTTGTTTGAGAAACGATTTAGAAGCTTTCTATAAAGAGAAGGATTTAAATGATCTAATAATAAAATTTCAAGGGAAACCTATAAAGAGAATTGATACGACATTGGATGTGACTGATTCTTATATGCGATCTCATCGCAACGAGCTAATTTGGAGTACTATAGAGGATTTCTCAAAGTTTCAGGTAGTAATTACAGATAGGTACCATGGAACAATTTTTGCAGTAATTGCTGGAACTCCAGTTGTTGTGCTAAACTCTACTGACCATAAACTCAGTAGTGGGGTGAAATGGTTCCCTGAGGAGTTTAGCGACATGGTTTTCTTTGCAAATGATTTGGAAGAAGCGTACAGCATCTCAAGTGAGTTGGTTAGCAAAAAGGTGGATCACCATAGGATTGCTCCTTATTTTTGGGATAATTATTACAAAGGTCTTAAAGATGTTTTATTCTAATTTGCCTTATGAGGGTTCTTTGGTTTACTAATACATCGTCACTTTTTGGTAAGAGTTCTAGCTCCTATAACGGAGGGGGCTGGATATCGTCACTTGAATCAGAGTTGAGAAAAGTGGAAGGTGTCGAACTTGGTCTTGCGTTTTTTCATCCCGATGAGTTTTTCAAGGTGCGCCAAAATGAAAGCACCTACTATCCGATCTCGGCTAAAGCTGGTTTTTTGGGCAAAATTAGATATAAGTTTTGCAGAAAAAAAAGAGATAGTTTTGATGTTCTAGAATTTCTAAAGGTGGTAGACGATTTTAAACCTGATGTCATTCATATTTTTGGTTCAGAACGTTCATTTGGATTGATTAAGGAGAAAACGCACATCCCCGTTGTTTTGCACCTGCAAGGGATCTTGAATCCCTATTTGAATGCATGGTTCCCTCCGGGATATAGCTTTAAGGATTTGTTTTGTACTTTTAATTTGCCATATGCTGTTCGTTTGATAAAGTCTTATTTGCTGTTTAAGGAGAGTGCCTTTAGGGAGAGTAAGATTCTTTCAAGTATTGAATTTTTTCTTGGTAGAACTAAATGGGATGAACAGCTTACCAAATTGTACTCTCCGAATTCTCGCTATTTTTATGGAAGTGAGATCTTAAGAGATGTTTTCTATAAGGCAGAACCATGGTCTTTCAAGGAGAAGGGCTGTTTTGTCATAACTACCACAATTTCTGAACCCTTATATAAGGGTTTGGATTTAGTTTTGAAAACTGCTAAAATTCTGAAGTATTTACGGCCGTCATTTTTATTCCAATGGAATGTTTATGGTAACGTACAACTTTTTCATGCTGAACGAAAAAATGGAATTCATTCAGAGGAGGTTAATATTTCGTGTGAAGGAGTTGTTACTGCTGAAGTATTGGTCCAACGAATTCAGGATTCGGATTTATTTGTTCATCCATCATATATAGATAACAGTCCCAATAGCGTTTGCGAGGCACAGTATCTAGGGATTCCTGTTGTTGCTACCAATGTTGGTGGAGTATCCTCGTTAATCGATAATGAAGTAACTGGAATCTTGACTCCAGCTAATGACCCATTCTCTATGGCAGCAACTATTATAGAGCTTTCTGAGGATTCGCAAAAGATGGCTGTGATTGGAGCTGAGTCTAGACGAGTAGCAATTAGAAGACATGACAAAAAGAGCATTGTAAATTCATTGATTGAAGTTTATGATGTACTCCAGCACCCTCAATAGGCGATTATTCTTTAAGTAGATATATGATAATCTGTGTTTTTTTTGGATGAGTTAGGATTCTGGTCTCCAAGAAATTGTCGTGTGTTGTTTGATTTGTCATGGTCTTTCCCTGTTTTATCTTTATCAATAGACCTTTTCTAATACATTAATTATTTTGAGAAGTATTTTCAAAGAACTTTTAAGAGGTTTAATTTTTTTCGAGTGGCTCGATTGGTTGTTCAATAGGGTTTCCTTGAAGCTAAATAGAGTTGCCTTTTGTAAAGGGTTGGTTATAAATGGTCGAGTCTATATAAGGAATAAGGGTGTTTTTAAAGTTGGACGTAACTTTAGATTAAATAGCGGAATTCGCCATAATGTAATTGGAGGAGATTCTCGTTCCAATTTTATAGTTGAGAGAGAGGGAAAACTAATTATTGGGCATTTTGTTGGGATATCCAATTCAACATTTATTTGCCATGATTCAATTACAATCGAAAACTCTGTTTTGATAGGAGGGGGTTGTAAATTCTATGATACAGATTTTCATTCTATTGTTCCTTCTGAGCGGTTGCAACCTTATTTGAACGGGATGTTGGAGACTTCATATGGGGCAAAATCTGGTCCTATATTAATCAAGGAAGGAGCGTGGATTGGAGCTCATTGTATCTTATTAAAGGGAGTGGAGATAGGTAGAAACGCGGTGATTGCAGCGGGCAGTGTTGTGAGTAAGAGCATACCAGAAAATGAGATTTGGGGTGGCAATCCGATTCGGTTTATTAAAAAGATTTAGGGGTATTGATGTTGAGTGAGATTAAACAAAGGAATCCTTTCCGTCATTTTTTGGTGCTAGTTCTTATACTTGTCTCTGGCTCTCCAGGGGTGTATGGGAATCCATTGAATTACATTTTTCTATTTTCTATACTTGTTTTCTGGCCGATCTTTCATGGAAAGTGGTTTTTTTTTCTGTCGCCACTGTGGGACATGTTGTTTTTTGGATTCGTTTTTATCATTATCACTTTCTGTCATTTTTTTGTTTTCGGAATCGCCTCCTTTCCAGGTCTTTTTAATAACCTTCTTAAGCTTCTATCCTTTAGTATGGTTGTTTTTTTTCTTAAAGGTGAATTCAAGTATGTTTATTTTGAGATACTTTTTTATTTAAGTTTAATTGGTCTGTTTTTTTGGGTGTTTTACTTGGCAACAGGGATGTCCTTTGATGTTACATCAAGCCAGGACATCTTTAATAGTATTATAGTTTGGAATGTTCGAGAAGGGGAGCTGAGAAATAGTGGCCCATTTTGGGAGCCAGGTGCATATAGTGGATATCTAATGCTGGTACCTTTGTTTTTTTTAAATGAGAAGCATTTTTTTCGTGAACATTCATTTAAAACTGCGGTTCTTGTTTTAGCTTTGCTGTCAACACTGAGCACAACAGGGTATGTGGCCTTTGGGATTTATTTGGTGTACGTAGGTTTACGGAGTAGATATTGGGTTTTGGTTTTCCCTGTTTTTGTTTTGCTTTTTTGTTTTGCGTTTCTTAAACTTGATTTCTTGCGAGATAAATTCTTAACAGAATTGCAAAGAGTTCAAACGCTGGATGGAGGGTATCATGGGCAGCGGTTCGCCGTTTTGGTTTTTGACCTTCATTATATTTTTAAACATCCGTTGATTGGGAATGGCTTTCTTGATGTGACTAGGTATCTGGATCATCCTGATGTGTTATGGGGTTTGCGTAGTGGTGAATTAGTGGGACACGGGAATGGCTTGTCAAATTTTATTGCCAGTATGGGACTTATAACCTTCGCGGTTTATATTTTCTCCATAATCAGAAAGAATTTATTTGTCTTGTCTAGATCCGATCTAGTTTTTTATATTGGGATGATTATTCTTCTTTTAAATGGAGAACAGTTTCTATATTATCCGATCTTCTTGGGTCTGCCATTTTTAAGTTTAAAAGTAAAAAATCGGACTAATGATCACATTAGCAGTCCTATTAACAATTCATAATAGAAAGGACAAGACATTGGAGTGTCTCAGGGCGCTTTTCAAATGCGACTTGCCTAGCAATATTGTTCTTGATGTTATCATTACGGATGATGGAAGCGATGATGGATCAGGGGATGCAGTTAAGAAGTGTTTTCCGCAAGTTTCTGTTTTAAAAGGGGATGGCACTTTGTTTTGGAATAGAGGGATGTTGAACTCTTGGGTGTCCGCGTTAAAGATTGGATATGATTTATTCTTGTGGTTAAATGATGATACCATTCTTCAGCCGTATGCCATCAACGCCTTAGTGCAAGGTCACATTAGGCATCATAAAGCTATAATTATTGGTGCTTCAGCAGATCCCTTGAATGAGAGTGTTATTACATATGGTGGTCGCAGGAAGGCACGTAATTATCCAATGGTTACTCCATCATTGACAAAGGACGTCTTATGTGATACGTTTAATGGCAATATAGTTCTTGTCCCTCAGTTTGTTGTGAATGAAATTGGAATTTTGGATTCGTACTTTAGGCATTCTTTTGGGGATATTGAATATGGATTGCGTGCTAGCAAATATGGTGTGCGTTCAGTATTAGTCCCAGGGATTGTTGGTTTCTGTTCGCGTGATGTTGTTGTTCCTGTTTTCAGGCAGAAAGGCCGTTCTCTTATTTCAAGATACAAACTGCTTTACTCACCACTAGGCTATAATCCCTTTGAAGAGTATTATTTGAATCGTAAGTACTTTTCTTTTTTCAAGAGTATTTGGTGGTTCCTGAAGATCCATATGAATGTACTATTTGTAAAGTGACTAATTATGGATATTTCATTTTCCTTTATCATTCCTCATAAGAATACACCCAAATTATTGGAAAGGTGCCTTCGCAGTATTCCGGATAGGGAGGACTTAGAGATTATAGTAATAGACGATGGGAGTGACGTCACACTAATGCCACAAGTTGCAGCATACTCAAATGTGAGGTTGTTGAAGAATTCAATCAGTAGAGGGGCTGGTTTTGCTAGGAATGTTGGACTTCATCATGCTCGAGGAAAGTGGGTTATTTTTGCCGATTCTGATGATTTTTTCAACTACTGTGTAGGAGACTGTATTTCAGAATATTTTTGTAGCGATGCGGATATTGTTTTTTTTCGAGCAAATAGTGTTGATGGAAAAAGCTATGTAAATGCCTCTAGGGCGGTTCAGTTGAATCGTTTTGTTGATGTATATAAAGGAAATGTTAGCAAGGGGGCTAAACTTCTACGATATAAATTTGGTGAACCATGGTCAAAGATGATAAAAATGGATTTAATCCGCAGATATTCAATTTTATTTGATGAAGTGGAGGTGCATAATGATACAATGTTTTCTTTGTTGGTTGGGTTTCATGCGGCTTCCATCATGGTTGACAATCGAGCAATTTACTGTTGTACAGTTCGGCAGGGATCTCTTAGCTATTCGGATAGTATCGCAAAATTGTTGGTGCGTGTTGATGTTTTCTCTAGGGCTGAAAGGTTTCTGAAAGCCAACTTAGTAACCAATGTATGGGTGTTTAAACATTTCGTGGCTCTGATTTATCTTTTGGTTTTAGATAGGAGCGCATTTATTAAGGGGTATAAAAAAATGAGAGAAAATAACAATTCATTTTTCGGTGTCGTTTTGCGAATTTTTATTTCAATCCCATTGTTTCTAGCTGATTTAAACAAGGTGTGGGTTAAACGGTTTATCTATAAGTAGTTTTGGCTATGAACATTCGTGTATTAATTGCAACTCATAAGAAGATTAAATTACCAAATAATTCAGTTTATTTGCCAGTTCACGTAGGCCGTAATGGTGCTAGAGATATTGGTTATATCGGAGATGATACTGGAGATAATATATCGAATAAGAATAGTCTTTATTCTGAACTTACAGGAATCTATTGGGCATGGAAAAACTTGTCCTGCGATTTTGTTGGGTTAGTTCACTATCGAAGACTTTTTGCTAAAAAGAAGGGGCTTTTTCGCCAAAAACATGTTTTGACGCCGGAGGAGGTGTTTGCCTTGTGTTCGAGATATGATGTTATTGTTCCTGTTAAGCGCCGTTATTATATTGAAACATTAATGTCTCACTATGCAAACACACATGATTTCAGCCATATTGAATTAACGAGGGAGGTCATTGCATCTCAAACCCCTGATTATTTGCCGTTTTTTGATAATTGTGTCAGAGGTCGTAGCGCCCATATGTTTAATATGTTTATTATGCGGCAGGACTTGTTCCACAATTATTGTAATTGGTTATTTCCGATTCTTTTTGAAATAGAAAAGAATATCGATTATTCTCATATGACTGCTTTTGATGCAAGACTTTTAGGTCGGATTAGTGAATTGCTTTTCGACGTATGGCTAACAAGGAATAATCTTCCTTACAAGGAGGTCTCGTTTGTGGAAAGTGGCGTTAGGTATCTTCCCAAAATTAGAAATTTTTTAGCAGCCAAGTTTTTAAAAAAGAAATATAGGCAGAGTGTTTAGGGTTATAAGCTTGGCTTGAATTATTAATATTATTTATCATGTCTATTTTAATTGTAGGTGCTGGGTTTTCAGGTTCTGTAATTGCTGAACAAATTGCTAGGCATACGAAAAAGGAAGTTGTCGTAATTGATGAACGGGATCATCTCGGAGGAAATTGCTATACCAAACGAGATGCTGAGACTAATGTTATTGAACATGTTTATGGTCCACACATCTTTAATACAGATAAGCAAGTTTTGTGGGATTACCTATCAAATTTTTGTGAATTAGTTCCTTTTGTGAATAGAGTAAAGGCAGTTTATAATGGGTCTGTTTATTCCCTGCCTATAAACTTGCATACTATCAATCAGTTTTTTAATTCGTCCTTCAACCCCTTGGAGGCAGCGGAGTTTGTTTCTGGCCTTGGTGATAAGAGTATAGTAAATCCAAAGAATTTCGAAGAGCAAGCCTTGGCCATGATTGGCAAGCAGCTTTATGAGGCTTTTTTTTATGGTTATACGAAGAAACAATGGGGGACCGAACCAAGGAGCTTGCCAGCAACAATCTTAAAAAGGCTACCTGTTCGGTTTAATTATAATGATAATTACTATGCCAATCAATTTCAAGGGATTCCGAGAAATGGTTACACCGAAATCTTTGAGCGAATGCTTGATCATAAACAAATTAGAGTTTTACTTTCGACAAAGTTTGATTCGGGATTTAGTTTAGAGGAATTTGAACATGTTTTCTATACAGGGCCTATTGATGCTTTTTTTAGTTTTAAATATGGGCGCTTAGGGTATCGAACGGTTACTTTTGAGAGGGGGGTCGCCTTAGGTGATTATCAGGGAAATGCTGTTATTAATTACCCCGAAATGAGTATCCCTTACACCCGAATTCATGAGCATAAGCATTTTTCCCCTTGGGAGCGTCATGAGAAGAGTCTTTATTTTAAGGAGTTTAGCAAAGAAACTCAGAAAGGTGATGTTCCCTTTTATCCAAAGAGGCTTGAAGAGGATATGGTTTCTTTAGAAAAGTACCAGGCTGAAGCTAAAAAATTAAAAAGGATTACTTTTCTAGGGCGATTAGCAACTTATCGCTATCTGGATATGCAGCACGTTGTAGAAGAGGCATTAGGAGTCTCCAGAGACTTTCTGAAGAAGTGATTTGTGTTGACTTATTATGTTTTCAAATGAGAATTGTTTTCCATGTCAAAAACAGCATTGATTACCGGGGTTACCGGACAGGACGGAGCTTATCTGTCGGAGTTTTTATTGAAGAAGGGATATACCGTGCATGGTATAAAGCGTAGGGCTTCGTTGTTCAATACAGATAGGATTGATCATATTTATCAGGATCCACATACGGAGAACCGTAATTTTACTTTACATCATGGGGATTTGACGGATTCGACCAACCTGATAAGAATTATCCAGGAGACGCAGCCGGACGAGATTTATAATTTGGCTGCAATGTCGCACGTGGGGGTGAGTTTTGATACGCCGGAATATACAGCAAATGCTGATGGTATCGGGACCTTGAGGTTCCTGGAGGCCATTCGTTTGTTGGGTTTAACCGAAAAGACGAGGTTTTATCAGGCATCGACCAGTGAGTTGTATGGGTTGGTGCAGGAGGTTCCGCAGAGTGAGCGTACGCCATTTTATCCGAGGTCGCCTTATGCGGTGGCTAAAATGTACGGTTATTGGATAACTGTGAATTATCGGGAGGCATACAATATTTATGCGTGCAATGGTATTTTATTTAATCATGAGTCGCCCATCAGGGGGGAGACTTTTGTTACGCGCAAAATTACACGGGCGGTTTCTCGCATTGCTTTGGGCATGCAGGAAAAGCTGTATTTGGGGAATTTGTCAGCGCAGCGAGACTGGGGGCACGCCAAGGATTATGTGAAGGCAATGTACTTGATTCTTCAGCAGGAAAAGCCGGACGATTATGTGGTGGCTACAGGTGTTACCACCGAGGTGCGGGAATTTGTGCGTATGGCTTTTGCTTATGTGGGCTGTGAGGTGGAATTTCGTGGTGAGGGTGTGGATGAAAAGGGCTACATTGTAGCGGTATCGGAGCCGGAGTATGCGCACTTGAAGGGAAAGTGTGTGGTAGAAGTAGATCCGCGTTACTTCCGTCCCACCGAAGTGGAATTGCTGATTGGTGATCCGACTAAGGTAAAGAAGCAGTTGGGTTGGGAGCCGAAATATGATTTGCAGGGGCTTGTGGATGATATGATGCAGGGTGATTTAAAGCTGATGCAAAAGGATAAGTTCCTGCGCGACGGTGGCTACCAAACGATGAATTATTTCGAATAAGCGAAAGATTAATTGACACTCCGTACTGATCCCAACTAACCCATGAATTTTTACGCTCTTTTAAAACTGCATAAGCGCATCAAGAGTCCTAGGCTGAAGCTTTTGGGCTTGGGGCTGGCGTCTGCTGTGGGGTTTAGGCATTTGTCGGTACGTTTGGATCCTACCTTACGGTGCAATCTGGCGTGCCGCATGTGCTATTTTAGTGGGGAGGGTTATAAGGCTAAGGCGGGGGGACTGATTCAGCGAGACGAGCTGGAGGGCTTGGCAAAGACTTTGTTTCCGCATGCTTTTCAGCTGGTGCTGGGTTGTGGGGCGGAGCCTACCCTGGCCAGACATTATCATGAGTTTTTTAGGCTGGCTAAGCGCTATGGGGTGCCGGATGTGAGTATGGTTACCAATGGTCAGTTGATTGAAAGGGATGATTTGGAGAAGATGGCCGATGCGGGCGTTAACGAGCTGATTTTGTCGGTTCATGGTGTCCGAGAGGCTACTTACGAGAGCTTTATGCCGGGGGCGCGTTATGCCCGTTTGTTGGAGCTTTTGGGGCATATTAAGGAGTTGAGGACTTTGCGGGAGGGGGCGTTTCCGGACTTGAGGATAAACTATACGGTGAATCCGGATAATTTGGAGGAGCTGAAAGATTTTTTTGAGGTGTTTGGCGCTTTTGGTGTATCGACGCTGCAGGTGCGTCCGGTAATGGATTTGGGCGGGGTGTATAAAGGGAGTATTTCTGAAGCGCTTCAACCAAGGTACAGGGAGATGGTGGCATTTTTAAAGGAGGGTTGTCGGCAGCGGCAAATCCGTCTGCTGGCCAATACGAACGATGCGGGGTACGAAGAGAAGAGCAGGGACGCAGATCTGGGGGAGCTGGTTTATACTTATGTGTCGCCGCTTACGGCTTCGCAGTTGGGCATCGACTGGCGGAGCTGTTCTTTTAGACAGTTCCGTAGGGCCAATGCCTGGTATAAGCGTTTGGCCGATGCTTTTTGGGGTCGTACCGAGAGTGAGGGTTGGCTGGACCGTTCTTTAAAATATGAGGAGTTGAATTGAGGCTTAAGCCCGCCTGTTGATAACTTTCCAGATTTTGGAAAGTCTCGCTTTAATTTTTTGGACAAAATGTTAATAGTTGTTGTGGGGGCGCGGTAGGAAGCGCATTTTCAAGGCGACGGAGATTTCCAAAAACCAGACATTAATTTTACTTAAACACCCCAAAAGTTTTCTTTTTGGAAAACTTTTGGGGTGTTTGTGTGTTGTTACTTTGTTGTTTGTTAGGGTTTTGGCTTTTTGAAATGGACAACTTTTATGAATTGTTGATAAGTTTGGTTTGTCAGAATTGTTTCCTTGGCGTAACTTGCAAGGGTGATTTTTAGCGAACTAAAATATATTAACCTTCATCTTAACAGAGGATTAAAAAATTAAGAACCATCATGGAAGTAACTGCGATGCAAAAACAATCGGACACGGCCATCGGAAAGGTCTATACGAACGACGAGGCTTTTCAGGCGGCCCTGAAGTATTTTAAGGGCGATGAGCTGGCTGCGCGTGTGTGGGTAAATAAGTATGCGCTGAAGGATTCGGACGGCAATTTGTACGAGCTGACGCCGGACGATATGCACTGGCGTTTGGCGCGCGAAATTGCGCGTATTGAGGAGCGTTATCCTAACCCGATGAAGGTGGAGGAGGTTTTTGAGTTGTTCCGCAATTTTACTTACATCATTCCCCAGGGTGGTCCCATGTCGGGCATCGGCAACAACCATCAGGTGGCGTCCTTGTCGAACTGCTTTGTCATCGGTAACGAAGGCAATTCGGACTCGTACGGGGGTATTATGAAGGTGGATCAGGAGCAGGTGCAACTGATGAAGCGTCGCGGTGGTGTGGGGCACGATTTGTCGCACATTCGTCCCAAGGGTTCGCCGGTGAAAAACTCTGCCTTGACTTCTACGGGTATTGTGCCGTTTATGGAGCGTTACTCGAACTCTACGCGTGAGGTGGCGCAGGATGGTCGCCGTGGTGCGCTGATGTTGAGTGTGTCGATTAAGCATCCGGATTCGGAGAAGTTTATCGATGCTAAGATGGAGCAGGGTAAGGTGACGGGGGCCAATGTGTCGGTTAAAATCGACGACGATTTTATGCGGGCAATTACGGAGGAGCGGCCCTATGTGCAGCAGTATCCGGTGGAGGCTAAAAATCCGAAGTACAGCAAGGAGATCAATGCGTCGGACCTTTGGAATAAGATTGTGCACAATGCCTGGAAATCGGCTGAGCCGGGTATTTTGTTCTGGGATACCATTACGCGGGAGTCGGTGCCGGACTGTTATGCCGATTTGGGCTACAAGACGGTGAGTACCAATCCTTGTGGGGAAATTCCTTTGTGTCCCTACGACAGTTGCCGCCTGATTGCGGTGAATCTGTATTCGTATGTGGACCGGCCTTTTACTGCGGAGGCGAAGTTTGATTTTGAGCGTTTTCGTAAGCACGTGGGTGCTGCGCAGCGCATTATGGACGATATTATTGATTTGGAGCTGGAGAAGATCGATGCCATTATTGAGAAGGTGGATGCGGATCCGGAGAATGCGGACATCAAGCGGGTGGAGCGTGATTTGTGGATGAACATTCGGCGTAAGGCGACTGAAGGTCGCCGTACGGGTGTGGGTATCACCGGCGAGGGCGATATGCTGGCGGCTTTGAATTTGCGTTACGGTACCGACGATGCTACGGATTTCTCGGTAGAGGTGCATAAGAGTCTGGCTTTGGCTGCTTATTCTGCTTCGGTGGATATGGCGGCGGAGCGGGGTGCTTTCCCCATTTACAGTACCGAGCGCGAGAAGAACAATCCTTTTGTGCAGCGCATTAAGGAGGCCGATCCGGCTTTGTATGAGCGCATGACTAAGTACGGCCGTCGCAATATTGCTTTGCTGACGATTGCGCCAACGGGTACGACTTCGTTGATGACGCAGACAACGAGTGGTATTGAGCCGGTGTTTATGCCGGTGTACAAGCGGCGTCGTAAGGTGAATCCGAACGATCCGCAGGTGCGGGTCGATTTTGTGGATGAGGTGGGCGACAGCTGGGAGGAGTATCCTGTGTTTCACCATAAGTTTCTGACCTGGATGGAGGCTAAGGGACACGATACCAGGCGCAATTACAGTACGGAAGAGCTCGACGAGCTGGTGCAGCAGTCGCCCTACTACAAGGCGACGAGCAACGATGTGGACTGGATGAAGAAGGTGCACATGCAGGGTCAGGTGCAGAAGTGGGTGGATCACAGCATCAGTGTGACCATTAACCTGCCGAATGAGGTGAATGAGGAGCTGGTGGGTCAGTTGTATGTGGAGGCCTGGAAGAGTGGTTGCAAGGGGGTAACGGTGTATCGTGACGGCTCTCGTGCCGGGGTGCTTTTGGCCAATACGGACAAGAAGAAGGAGGAGGCTTCGCGCTTCCCGACCAAGCGTCCGCAGATTTTGGAGGCCGATGTGGTTCGTTTCCAAAACAACAAGGAGAAGTGGATTGCCTTTGTGGGTCTGTTGGATGGTCGCCCCTACGAGATTTTTACGGGTCTGGCCGACGATGAGGAGGGCATTTTGGTGCCCAAGAGTGTGCAGAAGGGCAGCATCATTAAGAATTATGAGGAGGACGGGACTTCGCGCTACGATTTCCAGTTTGTGAACAAGCGGGGCTACAAGACGACCATCGAGGGACTGTCGTTCAAGTTCAATAAAGAGTACTGGAACTATGCCAAGTTGATTTCAGGGGTATTGCGCAACGGTATGCCCATCGACGATGTGATTAACCTGGTGAGTGGCTTGCAGCTCGATAATGAGAACATCAACAACTGGAAAAACGGGGTGGAGCGTGCGCTCAAGAAGTATATTCCCAATGGAACAAGGGTCAAGAAGGGGCATTGCGAGAACTGCAACTCGGACAACCTGACTTATCAGGAGGGCTGTTTGATTTGCCAGGACTGTGGCAGCTCTAAGTGTGGCTGATGATTTTAGTTTTCGGTATGGACCGGATGTTCGTGGCAAGCGGGCATCCGGTCTTTTTTTTCTCAGCTACTTTTTCTGAGGCTTTATTTCTTTGGGATAGGCATTTCCCTTTACGGTGAGTCGTCCTGAGCGGCAATGCACCCAAAAGCAGTCATTGGGCTCTTCTTCCAGAATTACATAAGGTTGATTCTTAGGCGCGCCGTACTTAAACACGAAAAAGTCCTGATAAAAACCGAGGAGGACAATGTTGTTGTGCACCAATTCCTTATCTTTCAAATCAAAAAATAAATAGCAAACAACTTCAGTGATGGCATCGCCGATTGATTTTCGATATTTGCTCAACTTTTCCTTAAATCCATCCGTACCATAAATGTAACCAACGGTGGCGTCGCACAACCATGTGCCCCTGTCGACCGGGTATTTGGGTTCAGGAAAGCCCTCGGCCTTTCTTCGTTGAAAATCTTTTTCGCGATAGGTATCAAAAGCCGTTCCGGGTGGAAGGGTTTGATTCTTATCCATATACTGCACATAAAAGCTCCACTGCATAGCCCCTCTTTCACCGTACACCCTAAAGGGAAACCGAAAGTATTTGTGCTTAAGATACATCCTGTCCCAGTGATTAAATGGAATAACCTTCTCAAAAGGTATGCTGAACGACAAGCCGTTAACGCGAACATGAATCTTTCCGGCAAAGCGATCAAAGGAATACCTCAGCTCCTTAAACGTAAGCATTCGGTCTGCCACG
>NZ_MWUJ01000029.1 GCF_002210225.1 Geofilum rhodophaeum
TGGACAGAGTTTAAATTACACCCTCGAGATGTGTGTCGGTGGAAGCCATTGAGGATTGTACCGTAAGCGTTGTTTGTATTTTATTTATATTTGGAGATATGTTAGGGGAAACTGAATTGAAGGCTTACAACTTTGAGTCTTTATCCTATTCAACACTTCCAGGGGAGGTTAATTATCACTGTGTGGCTCACAAGGTTGACTTAAAATGCAACCAGCCTTTTTACACAGAAGTTGGTACTATCGAAGACAATATTCATATTCGGGATATTTTTGTTGAGGAGAATCGAAGATTTGAATACCAGATAGTTCAACCCAGAGGGTCCAAAAAATCAGGGAAAGTCGTGTTTCTTTTTCATGGGTTCAATGAAAAGGACTGGGATAAATACTTGCCCTGGGCCAATGCCATTTGTTTGGGTACCGGAAGCAGTGTGATTTTATTCCCTATTGCTTTTCATATGCAACGTGCTCCAAAATATTGGAGTAGTAAGAGAGAAATGTACCTTCTGAGCGAGAGGAGAAAAGAAAGGTACCCAAATATTGTGCATTCAACCTTATCAAATGTTGCGATTAGTATGCGGTTGCATTCTATGCCACAGCGTTTTATTTGGTCGGGATTGCAGACTTATTACGATGTTATTCAGTTGATTGAAGAATGCAGAGATGGAAAGCATCCCTTTATTGCCAGTGATTTCGAGTATGACATATTTGCGTATTCTATTGGTGGCTTTCTGGCTCAAATATTGAAACTCGCCAATTACAAAAATTATTTCTCCAGAACTAAGGTTTGTTTGTTTTGCAGTGGGGCTACTTTTAATCGCTTATCGCCGGTTTCTAAATTTATTCTGGACAGTGAAGCTAATGTTGCTTTGTATTCTTTTTTAATTGAGCATTTTGATAAAGTGCTGCAAAAAGACCCTTTGATTAATCATTATATTCAGGAAGATCATCTTGAGGGAAAAGTATTCCATTCAATGCTGGATTACCAGAAGATGAGAAATTTCAGAGAGGAATTACTGAAAAAGTACGAAAACCAAATTTATGCGGTGACGCTTAAAAAGGATGCTGTTATTCCTACTTATGAGGTTATTAATGCATTAAGGGGGGCCTACAGAGATATAAATATTAGGGTTGAAGAAATTGATTTTGATCGGGATTATACGCATGAAAATCCTTTTCCGGTTAATAATGGTTTAGCAGAAAAGATTCAATGGGATTTGGTTATGGTTTTTGACCGTATATGCCACTTTTACAATGAATAATCTTCAGAGCCAATTTGTAGTAAGTTCTGATTTGATTCGAAGATTGATTAAATAAATAGAGGTCGTTACTTAAAATGATTTTGATGAAAAGAAAGGTGATTAAGCTTTTGTTGGTGATTAATTCTTTGTTGATCTTTTTCTATTTTTTCCCGGTTTCGGTAATTCTGAGCCTTAGTGGATTTGTATCTAATTCATTATTTGGAGAAGCAGATGGCCCAACTGCTCTGTTTTTTCTTTTACTTTTGAATGGTATTTGGTGGTCATGCTTGGTCTTGAAATCTTTTTAATTGCTTACTTGTTTATGAATCGTTTGAGGAAATGATTTGGATGGATGACAAACAAGTGTAGATATTGAAATAAAAAAATGATACGGTCTGTGATATTTGATATGGATGGGGTGCTTATAGATTCTGAGCATCTTTGGAAGAAAGCCGAAATGGAAGTTTTTTCTTCTGTTGGGGTTCGATTATCTGAAGAGTTGTGTCAACAAACTGCTTGCATGACTACAGGTGAGGTAACCCGGTTTTGGTATAAAAAGTATCCCTGGAAGGGTATTACTCTTTAGGAAATTGAGCAAAGGGTAATACATCGGGTGGCACAATTGATCAATGAGTGGGGGACACCTATTGCCGGGGTCGGGGAATTTGTTAGAAACCTTAAGAGTAAAGGGTATCAGTTAGGTTTGGCTACAAATTCTCCATCCATCCTTATTCCTGCTGTTTTGAGCCGGTGTAATATTGAGGGGTGTTTTGATGCTATGGCTTCCGCAGAAAATGAATTGGAAGGAAAGCCCCATCCCGCTGTTTATTTATCTGTCGCTGGGGAGATGAATGTAAATCCTGAACAGTGCTTGGCCATCGAAGATTCTGTTTCAGGTATTATGGCAGCAAGAAAGGCTGGCATGAAAACCATTTTAATGAATGATGATATTGAGGTTTTTGAGGAAGGACTTGTAGATTACAGAATGGGAACATTCAGTGATATTGATAAACTCATGTTTAGTTAGGTGTTTGTAATAGAACGACCGAGTCTGTTAATAGATGGCAGGCTTTCCTTTGGTGATTATTAATGATTTGGAGTATGAAAAACGGAGGCGTTATTTTTGATTTTAACGGAACATTGTTTTGGGATTCGGAGTTTCAGGAGACGGCTTGGGATAAATATCTCCTAAGTCATCAATTGAACTTGACTCTGGCACAAGAGAAAGAATACATTCACGGCAGAAACAATACCTGTGATCGACCACTTTGACGAATTTGACAGGCATTTGCTGTCCGTGGGGATACCTTAATTTGGGGTGCCGTCTAATTTTTTAATACTTGAATGGCTTCAATATGCGCTGACTGTTCTATAAAACTATTCCCCAAAGAATGGGGCAGGGGAGTATTGGGCTTAGTTGAGCTGTAATACAAAATCTATGACCTCACTGTTGTTAATGATATATGGATGTCGTTTGAATTCTAGTAGACTTTTGAATTCCCGGAACTCGGCCAAGGTTAAGCCAAAATAAACACTTTCGGTGCCCAAGTGAAGAATCAATTTGCGATGGTTGAAGCTTTCCTTGTTGTGGTTGACAAAAAATACCTCATCGATGGATTGAATGTACTGGTAGAATCTCTGGAGATCTTCTGTATTCAGCGTTATAAGCAAATTGCCAAACTCTAAGTGAAACAGATTTGCGTATTGGCAATAGGCTATTTGTCCGTTGGCTGTTTTGCTGACAAGTTTCATGTATGGGATTTTGTCGGTGCTATGCAAAGAAAGCTAACTGTTGCAAGTCGTGCAATCACTATTAATAAGGGTTTTGTAAGTTTATGGTGCAGGGTTTCTTTGTTTTTGGCTGTTTGCAGAGATCTTTTTGCTGCTGGCTTAATTTCCCTTTGTTTGTTCCCGTTTGAGGCTATTGGAGTCTTTTGGTGAGGTCGTCTACATAGGCACGTCCTACAGGGAGTGAGATCTCATTGAGCATTATCTGTTGTCTGTTGAATGAGGTAATTCGATTGATGGGCACTATAAAGGATTTGTGAATACGAACGAAATGCTCCAGAGGGAGCATCCTCTCAAGATTTTTGAGCGCCATCAAAGTCATAATTTTTCTTAGAGATGTGTGGATGCGTACATATTTGTCCATGGATTCAATAAATAGTATATCCGCCAACAGTATGCGTATTTTCTGGTATTCGGCGTTTACTATAATAAAGGCATCGCCAGGTCCGTTGGATGCAGATACGTCATGGCGTGCTTCTATTATTTCATTGGCCCGGTATATGGCCTGGTAGAATCGTTCAAAGCCAAAGGGTTTCAGTAAGTAGTCCACAGCATTTAAATTGAAACCTTCTACCGCATATTTACTATAGGCTGTTGTGAAAATAACCAGAGGTGGGCGCCCTGCACTGCGGGCCAATTGTATGCCATTTACCTCAGGCATTTCTATGTCCAGAAAGAGCAGGTCGGGTTTTCGACTTTTTATAAGGGCTGCTGCTTCTATTGGGTCGGTGCATGCAGCTTCTATCTCAAGAAAGGAAATCCGTGCCGCATATTGGCGAAGAATATCGACAGCCCGTGGTTCATCATCTACAATTATGCATCTTATCATTGATCCCATTTTATAGTTAGCAATACCTTAAACCAATTTTCTTGTTTGATTATTTCCAGTTTGTGCTGGTTGGGATAAATGAGCTGTAATCGCCGTCGCACATTTTGAAGGCCGGTGTGGGTCGATTCCAGATGGCTATGGTCAGCCAGAATGCTGTTTTTTACTAAAAAGACAAGGCCCGCTTTGTCTGCCTTTAAAGCGAGATCAATGATTGTCGCGGTGTGTGCCCCAACACCATATTTGAAAGCATTCTCAACAAAGGGCAATAGTAAAAGCGGAGAGATATGCCTGGTAGTCATATCACCTGCTGTGCTAAAAATGACTTGTGTTTTATTCGTTAGTCGTAGTTTTTGTAAGAAGAGGTATTGATTGATAACTTCAATCTCTTTAGCCAGAGGGATTTGATTTTGTTGGGTTTCAGTGAGGACGAACCGCATTAAATTTGCTAGCTTAAGAATGGTTTCTGGTGTCTCTTTGGATTGTTCCAGAGACATGTGGTAGATGTTATTGAGGGTGTTGAATAAAAAATGAGGGTTAATCTGCGATTTAAGTGCGGATAGCTCAGCCTCTGATTTTTCCTGTTCTGCTTTGTTTTTTAAGCGTTCACTTTCTAACCACTGACCAATAATGCGCGTTCCCGAACTAACCATGAACACCAGTAAAAAGGAAAGTACCGTACCCGTCGATAATTTAAACGGGAAAAATTCAGGGTTATGGGGTGGCCTGACCTCCTGTCCGGGCAAGCGTTCAGGTTTAAAAGGGGGAGGCGGAACTCTTCCGGGTAATATTCGTTCAACGCTTGTTTTATCAGGCATGTGCATCCATCCTGAAAGGTCAGATAAGTAGAGGTAAAGCGCGAGAAGCAGTAAGGTTAGTACTATGAATTCAACTACCTTTTTCTGCCCGACCAATCGTGGTACCAAAAATAGGGAATTGAAGTAGTAATAGGCCACCAGAAACAGAAACATCCCAAAAAACAATAGGGGTTTGTGTAGCAACTGGATATCATAAAACGGAATAAACAGTAACAAAAAAACCAAGAAAGCACTCCAAATTAAGGCGTGAACCAATATGTTAACCTTTACGCTACTCATTGTATTTGTTTTGGGGCAAATTTAAATGAATCCATTCAAACACGAGTTACAGTTAACGAATACAAAATGGGCGTTGACACCCAAAATAAGAAATGGGTCTGGCAATGGCTTAAATTTACCGAATATAAGATTTTAATCATTTGTTAACACGCAGGAAAAAATGTTTCATGAATTCATTGTTGATAAAGGTGTTCATCCAAGGGATGAACTTACAAGGTGTGCACCACCTGGGCAGGTGGTGCTGCCGAAGGACGTGTTTAATCAATTTTCAGCCATTAGGCTGGAGGAGATGGCAGCCATTCGACTCATGAACAGGGTGGATAAAAAATATGTTGTGCCGGCTTCCATGCTGCCAGAGATTTTGGGCGCAATGAGTCCGCATTACTTTATGCAACTCATAAAAGGCAAATGGTCCGCTACCTATAGCACCACTTATTATGATACTCCCGCGCAGACGTTTTATCGCCAACATGTGAACGGTCACCTTAATAGGCATAAAGTGCGCATCCGTAATTATCTGGATACCAAAACCAGTTTCCTCGAAATTAAAAGTAAAACCAACAAGGGACGTACCATAAAACATCGAATTCCGGTTATTCCCAATAACTGGTTGGAGCCTATGGATCGCGATTTTATTGGACTTTATATGGATGCTGCCATCGTTCAAAATATCAAACCCTTTTTAGGGAATCGTTTTCAGCGCATTACGTTGGCGTCTAAGCGGATGGATGAAAGGATAACCATCGACACGGGACTCGAATTCTACGACTTTCAAAGTGATGAGGTATTAAGTTACGGCTTACCTGCTATCATAGAGATAAAACAGGATCGAAGCGCTGTTTCTCCCATGACTCTTCACTTACGACATCTGCGGGTCAAATCGTCGGGTCTCAGTAAGTACTGTTTGGGAATGAACTTGCTGAAGACCGATATTAAATACAATAATTATAAAGCGAAACTTCGTCAACTAAAGAAACAATTTTATGACAGCACTATTTTTGGATAAAATTCTGGAACCGGTAAATCTTTGGGATTTTAGTACAGACAGTTTAGTTCTACTTTTGATGCGTTTGTTGGTCAATCTGTTGGTCACTACTGGTATTATTCGTTTTTTTTATTATCCCAGAACCCAAAGACGGGATTACTTCTTTTCTTTTGTTTTGACCAGCAGTACCATTTTCATGCTTTTGTTTTTACTGGACACGGTAAAAATTCAGGTAGGTTTTGCCTTGGGGCTATTTGCCATTTTCGGTATTCTGCGATACCGAACCGATGCTTTGCCCATTCGGGAAATGACCTATCTTTTTATGATCATCGGCGTATCGGTCATTAATGCTTTGGCTAAGCACGTCAGCTATCCGGAATTGTTGGTTATTAATTTGGTCTTTGTAGTTGTTACCTGGGTTATGGAGAGCAACCGGGTGTTGAAACATGTGGCGCAGAAAGAAATTGTCTATGAAAATATTGAGCTGATTAAACCGGAGCGCTATCATGAATTGATGGATGATCTGGTAGAGCGAACGGGTATTCCAATTGAACGTATCGAGATTGGCCGTATTAACTTTTTAAAGGACACCGCAATGCTGCATGTTTTTTACAGTAGCAAGCATCTTAATCCTGTAAATAACTCCTTTAATCTCTCCGATGATGATGTTTAGTATAAACAGGTGGCTGTGTTTGCTTTTCCTTGTTCCAGCTTTTAGTGGTCTTTTGGCACAAAGCAGCAGTCCTGCCTGGTGGGGCTCGGTGGAGCTGGAAAAGGAGTTGGGAGCAAAAATGTCGGTGGAACTTGAGCAGGAATACCGGTACTTTTTGAGAAGTGGGACCACAGACCGGTGGGGGACTTCTCTGCAAAGCGATTATGCTTTTTTTAAGAATTTTAAGGCAGGGGTAGGGTATAGTTGGTTGTATCAATACAAAAGCGATGATGATTGTTTTGCCAGTCGGCATCGTTACTTTATCCATGCCAAATACAGTGTTAAGTTAGCCGGTTTTAAGTTCTCGTTACGTGAGAAATTCCAATCTACCTACCGGGATGCGGATAGGGAAAGTGTTAAATACAGTCCGCGCAATGCGCTGAAGTCTCAATTGAGCATCGCATGCAATGTTAAGTCATTGAGATTGAGGCCTTATACAGAATTCTCATTGCGCCATCCGCTTAATAATCCAGATGGAAACAGCCTTGAGGATTATCGGTGGAGCACTGGCGTAGTTTTTAAACTTACCAAAAAGGCTGGACTTGATGTCTTTTATCTGTTGGACCATGATGATGATGATGATGATAAGGCGGTTCAAGCCCATGTGTTTGGCACAAAATTTAAGTATCAATTCTAAAGTTATTGAACATGAAGTTTAAAATATTTTTTCTGGTACTTTGTCTTTTGGCAATTATTGTGAGTAATTGCAGCAGAGACAACATTCTTGATCAGAATGAAGCGGCAAATACGGAATCAGATGTAGATGCATCCCGTAGCGAAGAGACCACCGACGATGCTCTGGCAGGTAAAAGTGAAGGTCACGAGGCATCTGCTGATTATGTTTATAATGAGGCCGATATTATAGAAATCTTGCTTTTGGGGAATTCTATTGAAAGTATCAGTTCCAAAGTTGAAGTTTCTGGCACTACAGCAACAATAACCAGTGCCGGAACTTATCAATTGAGTGGAAACTTAACGGATGGTCAGATTATTGTTGATGCAGGAAAGAGTCATCTTGTTCAGATTATTTTTAACAATGCGGAGCTGACCAGTAGCAATAGTGCGCCATTGTTTATTAAGAATTGTTTAAAGACGATCCTTTTTGTGACAGACGGCACAAGTAATAAGCTTACTGACGGCTCGTCCTATGTTTTCGACAATGCCGGTGATAATGAGCCCAACGCCACTTTATTCAGTAAAGAAGATGTCACGATCACAGGAGGCGGACTGCTGACTGTAACAGGTAACTACAACGACGCAATTGGTTGTAAAGACGGGTTGGTGATTACCAATGCCAATATCGTTGTTAATGCCGCTGACGATGGTATCAGGGGTAAGGATTATTTGATTGTTCGGCAAAGCAGTATTGTTGTGAATAGTAAGGATGATGGTTTTAAATCAGATAACGATACGGATGAAGGGTGTGGTTATATTTTTATAGAGTCCGGGACTTTTTCCATAACAGCCGGAGGTGATGCCCTACAGGCTGAATCTGATTTGATAATTGCAGGTGGAAGCTTTACTGTGCTTAGCGGTGGTGGCAGCAGCTTCGGTTATAATTCTGGTACCTCCATGAAAGGGCTTAAGGCAGGAGAAGCCATTGTTATTGATGACGGACATTTTGATTTGAATACGGCAGATGATGCTATTCACAGCAATGGGACCATTGCTATCAACAATGGAACTTTTCTTATTGCCTCGGGTGATGACGGGGTGCATGCCGATGCTGCATTGGGAATCAACGGAGGGGAGATCACTATTACAAAATCTTATGAAGGCCTGGAAAGTGCTATTATTACCATTAATGATGGTTTTATTGATTTGGTAGCCAGCGACGACGGCATAAATGTAGCCGGTGGCAACGATGGTTCGGGTATGCAGCGTCCCGGAGGCGGAGGATTTGGTGGTGGCTCAACCAGTAGCAATTGTTATTTGTATATTAATGGTGGAACTATTGCTGTTAATGCCTCAGGTGATGGCTTGGATGCCAATGGTTCCATTGAGATGACAGGCGGTACTGTCATTGTTAATGGCCCCACTTCTAATGGGGACGGGGCACTGGACTATGATCAAAAGTTCACTATTTCCGGGGGATTGCTAATTGCGGCGGGAAGTTCAAACATGGCCCAGGCACCAGGGACTGCCTCTTCACAGCCTGTTATTAGTATCGCCTTTTCTGGAACTGTTTCAGCGGGTACCCTAGTACACTTAGCTACGAAAGAAGGCGCTGGTGTGTTAACTTTTGCACCCCTAAAAAACATGCAACATCTTGTTATTTCCTCTCCGGAACTGGCTGTTGGTGAAAGTTATATGCTCTATAAAGGCGGCAGCTATAGTGGTCGTTATTTTAGGGGATTGTATACGGAAGGGTCTTATACTCAGGGAACGCTTTATAAGGAATGGACCATTAACAGCATGGTCACTAATGTTCGGTAAGAATCCAGATTGTTTCATTGTGATCCTTTTATTCTTAAGAGACTGTCCAATAAGTGGCAGTCTCTTTTCTATTTACCCAGCTTGGAAACGATAGATGTTTGGGTTTCGTTGAAGCGCATTTTAAAAATCCACCCTATTCTTTGATTTGATGATTTAAAGAACTGGTAGAAATAGAGCTGAGGTTGGTTTGTTTATAATGACCAATGTGGTCTTCCTATTTTAACCTTTATGTAAGTATTAACTAAGAAGTAGTCCACATTTCAATCGAAAAGTATACCACTTATTACTAAGAACGTGATTTCCGCGTTCTACAAAACATGATAAGTATGTATACGAAACAAGAAATCATTATCAAGTGTTATCGGCAAGGGAAAAGTCAGCGTCAAATCGCCAAAGAACTCCATGTAAGCCGAGAAACAGTAAAGAAGTACATTGCTGATTATGAGAGGGCTCTGAGTGCCAGTGAAGACAAAGAAACAGCACATGCCGAGTACCTATCCAAGTCACCACAGTATACTTCTGGATTGCGACCCAAAGTCAAGTTGACTTCAGAAGTCCAGGAAGCCATAGATGGCCTTTTAGCCCTGAATAAGCTTAAGCTTCAACAAGGCCTGCGCAAGCAGCTGCTGAAGAAGCGCGACATCTTAGAGGAGCTTCAAAAGCAAGGTTTTGATGTTGGCTACACCAGTGTTTGTAATTACATCCGAAGCCAGGAGCAAAAACCAACACCTAAGGAAGCATTTATCCGCCAAGTCTATGAACCTGGAGCCGTATGTGAATTTGACTGGGGCGAAATAAAGTTAAAGCTATCGGGCAAGTTAACACGCCTTCAGTTGGCGGTTTTTACCAGCGCGTATGGCAATTACCGTTATGCCTACATTTATAGTCGTCAAGACACCCTGTCGTTCATGGAGTCTCATGTTCGGTTCTTTGAACAAATAGGCGGGGTTCACGCAGAGATGGTCTACGATAATATGCGTGTAGCGGTAGCCAAGTTTGTCGGTCCGCATGAAAAAGAGCCCACCCGCGCACTCCTTGAGCTGCGCGGTCATTATCAGTTCCAGCACCGCTTTTGTAACGCCTACCGCGGCAACGAAAAAGGTCATGTAGAACGAAGTGTAGACCACGTTCGCCGCAAAGCCTTTGCATTACGGGATGACTTTACAGACATAAAAGATGCTCAGGCTCACTTATGTGCAACGCTCAATAAACTCAACAATCAAAAGCAAACCGGTAGCGGAAAAACAGCCAATGAGATGCTCTTAATTGAAAAGGCGCATTTGTTGAGTCTGCCCTCAGCCCCACTTATTTGCAGCGAACAAGAACAGTTGCGGGCAGACAAATATGCAACCGTATCTTTTGGCACCAACCGGTACTCAGTTCCAGATCATCTAGTAGGGCACTTTGTTGATGTGAAGATCCAGAGCAATCAGTTGGATATTTATCATCAAAACAAGCTCGTTGCTACACATAAAAGGAGCTGCCTGAAGCATGAGTTTGTCATAGAGATAGAGCATTATCTGGCCACCTTTAAAAAGAAACCAGGCGCCTTACCAGGGAGCCAGGCCCTGGCCAGCAACATGTATCTAAAAGCCCTTTACATGGACCATTTTAGCGGGGAACCACGTGCGTTTATCGATCTTCTTTTTTACTGCCGTGAGCAAAAGGTCAGTGAAGAAAAGCTCGATGAATGCATGCGCCGCCTGCTCGATGTTCAATATGGATACCTTAGCGTTGAAAAGCTGCGCGCCCTGTTGGGGAATCAAGCAGAACTCCGCCCCATAAACAGCGATGACAACATTAGCCAAAAGGCAAAGCAGCAACTATTGGACATTACTAAATTAATGAATTAAACAGGTCAAAATGGAAACCATCAACCAAGATATAGTCAAATACAGCAAAGAGCTCAGACTGCCCGTTTTTAGGCGTGATTTTAAAGAACTTGCACGAGAATCTGCGGTGCAAAAGCTGGATTATGAAGAGTTTTTACTCAAACTAATGGAGCGCGAATATGACCACCGACTTGAAAATCGCAAAAAAGCCCAAATCAGAAATGCCCGGTTCCCTGCAAGGATGTACCTAACAAGCCTTGATCGAGCAGAATTGCCAGCCGGAGGCCAAGAGAAACTTCCTGTTCTTGAGTGATTGGAGTTTATTAAGTCCGGTCAGAACGTGGTGCTGGCCGGCAATCCGGGTACAGGAAAAACACATTTGGCCATAGGCTTAGGCATCAAGGCCTGCCTGCAGGGTTATAAAGTGTTGTTTACAAGCGTCCACGGCCTGTTGACCCAACTTCGAGAATCCCACTCAAACCACACATTGCAGAGGCTGGAAGCTAAGTTCGAGAAGTACGATCTGGTAATATGTGATGAGTTTGGATATGTCTCATTTGATAAAAATGGGGCCGAGTTGTTATTTAACCATCTCTCGCTCAGAGCCGGGAGGAAATCAACCATCATTACCACCAATTTAGGTTTTGACCGTTGGCAGGAGATTTTCGGAGATCCCGTATTAACAGCCGCCTTAGTAGACAGAATAACCCATCGGGCCTACTTAGTGAATATGGAGGGAGACTCCTACCGTTTGAAAGAAACCAAAAAGATGATGAGCGAAAAATGAAGAGAATCGCGAAAATCGACGCCTCAACAGTACCCTGTTCCAGGGGTACCCCTGGAACAGGGTACTGTTGACCTTTTTAATTAAGTTAGAATGGTATACTTTTGGAATGAAATACTGGTACCCTTTTGGGTTGAAATAAACAGCGAGTTTGAACGCAATGACATGGTCGAATACTTCGGAGAACGCTTAAAGGGCTTTGCTTTTACTCAATATGGCTGGGTGCAAAGTTATGGCTCGCGTTGTGTGAAATAACATCATAATCCTGACTAAAAAGGTTATTTATTTCCAACGAAAATTTCATCAGTGCACTTTTTGTCTTTGTTGCCTTAGCCAACGTCATATCGCTTGTGTACCATGGCTGAGTGTGGTTGTAGCGTATGTTTTCCTGTTGATTGTAACGTTCCCCCACGTATATATAGCTATAGTTGGCCGACCACGACTTCCAGGTCAGCACGTTGGTGTACGAACCGCTGTGCCATGGAATGTAAGGGATTTGATGACGGTAGTAGGTGTCAGCAGGATTGGTAATATCAATGGCTTCCTGATAGGTGTACTGGAGCTTTGTTGTTAATCCCAATCCAGCGGGTAAATCAAAAGTTCCCATTACTGATGCATCCAAGCCACGGATGTCCACCTCTCCCAGATTCAGCATTGTCCATCTGAATTGTTGACCTTTGGGATAGGCAATTATTTTGTCTTTCACATAGTTGTAGTAGCCATCTATGCTAAAGTTGAAGTTTTTTAAGCGCTGCTCCTGATTCGCATACTCGTACACAAAGCCCAAATTGTATTGGTTGGCGTACTCGGGGCGCAGATAAGCATTACCCATATCGGTATAATACAGGTCGTTGAAGGTGGGCATGCGAAAGGACTTTTTGCAGAATGCACGCATCACCAATCCCTGATTGCTAAACGGTTGCCAGGAGAGAAAAAGTGCTGGCGTGCCCACTTGCTTTGTGGGTGCAGAATCGCGCTCACGCGCTTCTTCGTACACGTAGGTTCCCAAATAACTTGCCTGTAGTTTCAATCGGTCAGCAATGGTAACGGCGGTGGCTGCTGACAACCAGTGCGTGGTACGCGTTACGGATGCAAACTCCGACAAGTTATTCCATTGCAGGTCGTAGGCCATTGATACATCCCACGTGCGGAGAATGGCATATTTATTGACCCACGACAGGTAAAGTTCTTTTTGTTTGTAGATGTTATCTACATTTATAAGTTTATCGTCGTTGTTGATGTAGTGGGTGAAATCGGCCGCATACTTCATGTTTACCCGTGAACTGAGTTTCGGGGTCAGGTCTTTTTGAAAAGCAGTTTGTATAAAGGAATTCCTGTCCCATAAACGCTCTCCGCGTCGCCATACGTTGTTGACAATGGCTCCGGGCACGCCGCGTTCCGAAACGTAGTGATATACATGCACGGTCCATTTTCCTGAAGGCAAGTATCCGTTCAGACTCCCTTCCACCCGCACGGCGTCTATGTCGCCATTCTGACGCACGGCTGTGGTGTCATAGGCCAAATCACCCGAAGGCGTTACCCGCCGGTAACGGAATTTGTATTTGCCACTGGCATTTATCCATTCGGCATTGAAAGATGTATTGAGGTTGTTACTGATTTTGTTCTCATACAGAATGGAAGGATTGAGCAAGTCGAAGGAGCCGGCCCTTATACCGGCTTTGAAATTGGTGTCTTTCCCTTCTTCAAATCTGGGTTTACGGGTAGTCAGGTAGATACTCCTAGCTGAACCAAATTCTTTGGCTGACTGAAATATTTCACTCTTTTGACCGTTGTAAAGTGATATCTCTTCAATATTGTCCAGGGAGAATCTCCCCAAATCTACCTGCCCGTTCTGAGCATTACCCAGTTGTATACCGTTGTAAAATACGCCCATGTGATTGGTTCCCATGCTACGTATATTAACGGTTTTGATGCCGCCAACGCCACCGCAGTCTTTGATTTGCACACCAGAAAAATAGCGAATGGCGTCTGCTACTGAAAAACTGTTGAGTTGCTCCAATTCAGCACCTTCCAGTTTTTGGGCAGCTATGATTTCTTTGTATAAACGGGCGCTGATTACCACTTCTTTAATATACTGCATGCTGTCCAGCTGGCTTTGCGCGTTAAGCGATTTCGAACACAGGGACAGGAAGGCTGCTGTTGAAATATATAGGATGGATAAAATTTTGCTTGTTTTCATACACAAATAATTGACCTTTGGGTGGTCGTATGGCCTGTCCCGTTTTAGCGGGAGAACCCGCTGTTCGTTTCAAAAAAAACAATGGAAAGATTTTAACAGCCGGCTTAAACCATCCTGTTTGTAAGAGAATGGTTGTAACCGTTAGGATACTTCTGTTGATGTAAGTAAATTTGTGTCATAATGCAATTGTTAATTCGGTTAATAGTTGTGTTATTTCAGTGGCGGAGCGGCAGGGAGTTTTGGCGAACACTGCCGTTCCGTTTTTATTTGTGTTAAACATACCGGGCATAAACAATCGTCGAAATGCTTGCTTATATATCTGTAATCATCCGCGGATAATATGACATGCATGCATCCGCATTCAAATAGGTTGTCGCTTCTGCAATTAAATGTTTTCGAGCATCTTGGACACTTTTTTTTCATCCTACATCCGGTTTATCTGCAATACCGGAAATTTGTGGCGGGCCAGTTCAAATGAACCAAACAGTACACCACTATAGACCAGATCTCCGGTCAATGTATTCTGAAAAAACGGAAGTGCTGCTGTATAGCAGGCAAGCAGACCATTCCATGTGAGCGGGTACATAAACCCGGAAGCCCAAACACCGAAGTTTGAAACCAGGAAAAAAAGGATGGAGGCGGAGATGCTTGCCAGAATGAGTCGAAATGCGCTTACTTTTTTTAGTAGGAAGAACCCCAGCATCCCTATAATTATAAATGCTGAGTAAGTCCAGTAAAAGCCCTGGTAGAAGAAGGTGAATCCATTAAAATACCGAGCATAAACCACATTGTTGAGAACCAGATCGCTGAGCCACATCGCAACTATTGGCAATAGGAGTGCCAGATGTTTCTTCGAAAAGTAAGCTGCTCCAAATAAAGCCATAGCACTTACAGGAGTAAAGTTCGGCGGATGTGGTATAAGCCTGCTGAAAGCTGCCAGTAAAATAATAAGCGATAAAACGCCAAAATGAAGATTGATTTTCGATTTTTCCATCGTTGCTGCTTTTAAGTTAAATCAATTGATGATTTTGCAGCTAACGATGGTATAAATGAAAGTGCCTGATACGCATCATTTGACCAGCTAACCCGTTCACCGCAGGCTGCAAAATCGATGTATCAAAGGCAGGTCTTCTGACTTATCCCGGCTTCTGAATCCTTCCCATCCGCATGAGGGCGGACAGTGGTTTTATTTCAGAAGCCACATGGTTGCTCAGGCAACCAGAGACTCACAGCAGCGGGAACTGTTGCCGGTTTTCACGGCATTCCCTTTTAATTTCTATTCGGCAATGTGCCGAAATTGAAAACCAATGACTAAGCAAAGATAGTTCTATTTAAGTTTTAAATCGGCTTTTTATGTGAATTTTAAGGTCCTCTGTTAATTGTTTTTGGTTAAACTCTGTGGCCTTTATTCGTGGGCATGTGAAGAATGTATCGTAATTAAATCGGTTTTATTATGGTCAGTCAATTACTCCGGCACATAAATGATTTCACCGCCTTCCAGCTCATAAGCTACGCCCACACGCTTGCCACGGGTGCCGGTAGTGTTTGGGTCTTCACTTGGGGTATAGCGGTTGATGGTGGTGCCTTCCCGTGTGATGATTTCCATGTTTTCCTTCCCCGGGTTTTTAACCATGGTAAAGTCGTCGGTCGTGAATATTTCGGTCATTTGATAACGGGCTACCAAGGCTACCATTAGGGCTACCGCAAAGACCATTGCCACGTCAAACAGGTTAGCCACTACACTTATGGGGTCGTTGTCGTCACTTTGTTTAAGCAGGTGTTTTCTCATGATTTCAAGGACGCTTTATTTTCTTCATTAATTGCCTGAGTCATTAATTGAACCAGATACTCCAGATTGGTAAAATCCTGGAGATACCAACGTTGCTTTACCTGCAGAGTTATGAAACCAATGGCTCCGGTAAGCAATCCTATAACCGTGGTGGCAAAAGCCACCTGCATATTATTGGCCATTGAAGCAATATCCCCTGTGGCCAGTCCTACCAAGGCAGGCCCCATTGGTATAAGCGTTCCCATGAGGCCAAGAATGGGCCCCAGTTTAGTCAGGGTTTTGGAAGTAGCCAAATCCTTATCTGCATCTATTTCAAAACGGGCCAACAGGCGTTGCAATTGGTGTTGGTTGCTTTTGTTTTCTGTTATTTTACGGATGTAGGCAACCAACAATGATTTGTCCTTTTCGGGCAGATTGCCGGTAATTAAAGACAGGTTGTGGATATTGACCAGTTTGATGCTTTTATCAACGACAGCATCGGTCTTTACTTTTTGGGTGTAATGACCGAAAAAACTCCCACTTAAAATCAAGGCGCGGGCAAAGAGTAGTAAAAGGCTTATAACAACAGGCACAAGCAGACCTGTTGAAATCCAGTATAGCGTATTGGTTATTGTTTCCATTTTATGTTGCGTTTTTTAAGTAAAAATCCGATGCTTCCCAGCACTAGGGCCATGATCAAAAAGGCTAGCAAACTATGCCAATCTGTGGTTTGAGGATGGCGAAATAAGGGCGAGTCCTGTGCAGGAGCAATGGCTGCCAGGAAAAGCGTCAGCAATGCGGTGATGAAGATCAATTCTCTTCGCAGTTCATGCTCAGGGATCATCCATTTGACCATTCGCGGAGCCAAAGCCATAACAACGAAAGCCATGAGGGCCATACCGTAGGTGAGCAGCTCAAATTTGACTCCTGCAAAATAATAGAAGGATTGCGCCTGCAAATACCACATTACCGGAAAGATCATAAAGCCTGGAAATGTTTTCAGAAATTTGGCATATCTGATTTTTTTAAATGCTGAAAAGCACCAGGCCATAAAAAGGATGAGCTCAACACTAACCAACAAGGCCATGTTGGTCATGGCTTCATAGCCTTGCAGCAGGGCGTTCACTTGGCTCTTGGGAAGGTTGAGCAAAACCGGCTGCATCGCTATCAGCGAGAGTGCCGATAGCGTTGCGATGACCAGGTTGGTAACAAAATGACTGAAACTGTGGCGGAGAACAGACAGCAGTAGCAGCAATCCCATTACCAAATGGATAAGATGTTCCATTGTTAACTATTTTCTGCGTTTACGAAGCCAAAGTGCCAGTCCCAGTAACAGTATAATGGCCATTGCCATGACAGCCAATCCACTAAGCGGGGATTTTTCGGTATCGGCCGACTGGGACACTTGTTCGCGACTCATCACTGTTCCGTCAGTCTGTGCGTTTTCATCCCGTACCTTGCTCATTTTCTGATTGTAGGCCGGGGCTTTGGCTGCATCCAGGTTCCCGGCGATAAACTGTCGCAGTTTGGCATTGTCGCACACGAAACCGCTACAGGCAGGGTTGTATTTTTTGATTAGTTCTGAATGCAATTCGGCCAGTGATGATAGTTGTTGTTCGGTGGCCTCCCAATAACCTTTGCGGGCTGTTTCCATCATTATGGCAGTAATTTCCTGCAAAGCAGCCGGACTGGTAGTTTCAAAAAAGGCATGTAGGTTGAGTTGGTATGCATCATTAACATATACCGAGTGAATTTTGTCCCACGTTTCGTTGTCAATGGCCTGGGGCTTCATCACATTCCATCCGTAAATGTTGTTGATAATTTGAGCAAAATTCCCTGCCGATGAGGCACCGCCTTTCATCTGTTCACTGATGTAGGCCGGATTAAAAATAGAAGTACGTGACTCAACTCCAATGGCTTCTTTTACCTCCTGCATACGCGGGTTGTGCCTGTTGCGGTAATCGCTGAAATAAGCATCCGGGTCTTTACCGGTAACGTGACGAATGGCCAGATTTAATCCGCCCATGAATTCATAAACATGGTCCAGACTGATTGGGCCCCATGTGTTATTCTGACGTGGTTGCACTACCAGGTCGGCGTTGTGGAGAACGGCTTCGAGCAGTCCTTCACGAAATTCGCCCCATTCATGGTCGTTGCCGTAGATGGCGCTCATGTTGTGCAGGTATGTTTCTGCAACCTGCGCTTCATCCTCCCAGCGGTCGCCGCTCTCCACCAGCCCCATAATGCCGGTGCCATAGCTGCCATTCACACCACCAAACACGCGGTAGAGCGACATCTCCCTGGCAGCACGTGGTGTAGCACCTTTTTCCACCAATAATCTTTCCGTTTCCACCGTTCCATCAGCCACGTTGTTATGGAATTCATCCTCTGATGCATTGGCGGCCATTTCAACGGCGCGGTTCAGCAGTGTTAAGCGCGAGGCAGCCAAATCGCGGAACTGACCTGAAGTCTGCACGACCACATCGATTCTGGGACGACCAAGTTCGACGGATGGTATTAAGCGCAAATCACCTACTCGTCCAAAGGCATCCCACACCGGAGCAACCCCCAGCATATACAACGCCTGCGCAATGGTGGCACCTTCGGTTTCTATAAATTCGCTGCTCCAGAAAGTATAGCTAACCTTGCGTGGCAATGCCCCGTTGCGCTCCATGTAAGTCTCCAGTGTGTTTTGCGCCAGAAATACCCCTTTATCCCAAGCGCTTTCGGATGGCGTTGCTTCTGCGTTTATGCTGAACAGGTTACGACCTGTGGGGAGGGTGTTGGGATTGGCAACGGCATCACCACCGGGTGAAGGCGCCACATAACCTCCGTTTAACGCGTTAAGCAATGCATCTAGTTCACCGGACGGTGATGTGAGCAGGAAGGTCCTGTATTTTTTTATGTTTTCTACTGTATGGATGATTGTCTCCACGGCCTGCAGAAGGTTTTTCTCATCTGGGTCAGGAGTATGTGCTTCTTCTCCGCTTTCGGCAGCAGCCCGTCCCGGATTTCCTCCGCGTCTGGCTGGCGCTGGCTTAGTTTTTTCCCGTACTGCATCCAGATCATCTTTGCCCAGTCCCGATAGCGCTGCAATGGACAGGTCGTTGGGCCTTATTTTGCCATCTAACACCTGTTCGACAAACATATTAGCAGGTTCAAGATAGGTGCGCGAGAAGAAATTACGGTTTTGCAGTTGCTCGGCAGTCACCTTATTGCGCAAACGGTCAAGCGTTGCAAGGCTGTAGGCCAGGGGGTCGGTACTCATGGCCAGAACCGATGAGCGGATGCGCTCCGGGTTGTAGGCTTCGCCCAAAGTATAAAACTGTCCGATGACTTTTTCGTTGGCAAGCTCATCCGCAAAGTTTTCTATGCGTTCAATATCCCTTAAGGTATATGGGACAGATAAAACACTGTCGAGCCCCAAATCCCGGTGAATGCCCAGGCTGACGGACAGCTTTTTAACATCCAGAGAAGCCTGGGTCTGCGCTCCTCCTTCGCGGTTGTAGAAGATTTTGATTTGCTCGTTAAGCGTGCGGAACTGTTCGCGCAAATTGCTTTCCATAAACGGCGGGGTAATGTGGGAAACCAGGGTGGCATAACTCCTTCGTTTGGCAATAATGGCCTCGCCCACATTGGAAATGGTATAGAGATAGAAGTGGGGCAGACTGCCGACAAGTCTGTCGGGCCAGTCGTACGACGAAAGGCAGACCTGTTTTTTTGGTGTAAATTCAAGACTTCCGTGAGTTCCGAAGTGCATCAGCGCATCGGCTTTAAATCCATGCTGCGCCCACAAATAGGCAGTCACATAGGGATAGGGAGGGGGATTATCGCTACCATGCACCATTTTAAAATGGTCATCGTAGCCATCTCCGCCACCGCCCGCTGCTGCAGGTTGGGGCATGAGTACCACATTGCCAAATTGCAAACGGGCTACCGCGATGTGGGCTTCCTCATTTTGTTCGGTGGTCATTTTTTTGCCGGGCACAGCGCCGTAGCTGTCTTCGAGCTGAGCTATCAATTCCGGGGGAAGTGATTGCCCCATCCAGGAGCGTAGTTGGTCGGCGGAGACCAGTTCAGGTTGGCCGTTTTCAAAGAAGTCATGGATGGCACCCCGGGCATAGTCCCCAAAGGTAGCGCCTTGCTGCATTACCATCTTTTCGAAAGTGTTAAGGTCACTAGGCAGCCCGTCCAGCTTATACCCTTCACTTTTTAGCTTTTTCAGAAAATTGAATAAGGATGGAACGACCTCCATGCCCGAAGCCACCAGCGATGACTGTCCAGCTCCTTTAAAATATACGATGGCCAGTTTTTTGTCTCTGTTCTCTATCTTCTTCAACTCCAGGAAGTTATTCACAATACTTACAAAAGTGTACAGTCTGTCAGGTATTGTTTTAAACAGGTGAAAGCCTTCGTCGTCAATGTATTGGGCAATGAGCGTATAGGGGTATATGGCGCCATCGAGTTCGGGCATTACCACACTTTGCGACAAAAAGCCGCCCATCATTCCCATGGGATTGTTGAGCCACTCTTCCTCCGTTGTTAGTATGGTGGTGGGCGTAAACAGAGGGATGTTGCGTGCCTTGAGCCATTCAACGGCTGCATCGGCCCCGCCCATGGCCAATCGTCCGTGTGGCATGTAAATGACTGCATCGGGGTTAATCTCCTTAATCATTTCGAGCCGTTTGGTGTGGGCCAGAATGGGATAGACATTCAATCCCGAATTTTCGAGGGCCGTAATAAGACTGTCGATGTGTTGGCGATTTCCGGCATAGGGGTCGCCGATGCTTCCCAATACGGCTATTTTGGGCGCGTCTGGTTTATGGCTATTGATGCTTTGCAGGTAAGATTCATAGGCTTCCAGCGTTTCAAAATGGCGGTTCTCATCCAGATGATAATACACATCGTTCGGGATCAGCAGAAATTCGCCGGCAGGAGGGGCGAAAAAGCGTTTGTGGTCTATTTCGCTGCGAATGTACCGCAGCATATTTTTAAAATTGGATTTATTTCTGTTTCCGAGATATTGGCTCAGCGCCTTAATGTGCACACTGTCGATATTGGTGATGTTATTGGCCGGATTGGTTACCGAAACACTGTAAAAAGGAATGCCTCTATCGGCCAGTTTTTGAAGCTGTTCATGTTCTTCGGCAGTGATTTTAAGTCCCATGGCAAAAACCAGCACAAAGTCGGATGTCTTAAGCTGGCTGATTTCCTCTTCGCTATAGTTTTTTACAGATAGAAATTTGTCGTCACTTGATTTGGCAATGCTGGTAGCCTGAAAGTTGGGGAAGTTTAACAAGGCCACCCTGGTTGGCGCAGCGGTTTTTTGGTAAAACAGTAGCAGGGCGATCATTAGAATAATTATCCCCCCTGTCAAGGCTATTGTTTTTTTATTTATTTGCATTGTAACTTTAGTGTTTTTGTTTATTGTATCATCAGTGCCTATACTACGAAAGTCTGACCACAAGTTTATTGTGGCCAGACAACGCAGGAAAGGGAAAGAAAGGGAAGGGTTGGGTCAAGAGAAGTCTCGCTCCTATTCAATCAAAACATACTTGATTTGCGGATAACCGCGTGGTTCGTTAATGCTCAGAAATTGAAGCTTGTAATAGTTCCCGGCAGGATCCTTAACCACATAGAATCGGTCGTTTTTGACAGACGGGTCTGTATTTGGACCTCCACCGTTACGCCAATTACTGCCAATCACATCTATCTGACTGCTGTACGTCAGGCTTTGGGCATTGGCAAGCGTTAAACTCTCAAACAGGGTTTTGCTTATCTCACTGTCATCAGAAATAACCTCTGTTACCTCAACGCCATCGCGTATGTTGATAAATACCAGATCAGAGAATATATATGGAAGGGTTGCGCCAACTGCCCCGGTTTGGTATAAAGTTCTAGACCACATAATATCCCATTTGGCTTTTTGTGGCGCAACAGTCACCGTTTTTCCTTCGGTAAAGGAGAAGTAAATAAAGTGGTGGTCTGTCTCTTTACCAAGATCTACACTGGTAACAGCACTTTCGGTTATTTTTGCATACTGCAATGTGTAAGTGTTGTTATCCTTTTGGCTAACTTTTACTTTATAAAGGGGCGTTTGGGCATCACCCAGGTTAACCACATATACTTTACCTTCTTTAACGATGGTTTTACTTAAATCACCCGACCAGTCATCCACGATGTTATAATCGGCTGCGCTACGGGTAAGTGCCAGAGCGGTGGCGTAAGATTCGGCATCGGCATTACTTACTTCCTTGTCAACAGCAAAATCCACTTCCAAAGCAGTACTGCCGGTTGTGTTGTTTAATATAACCGCAAACTCATCTCCGCAGTAAAAACCCAGGTTCCAGGACTGGCGCATTACTGAGGTTTGTTGGTTATTGCTGAAATCAACAAAAACACTGTTGGCAGCTGCCGAACCTCCTTCGCCGCCCTGCAGGGTCATTGTTGCACCTGCCGACACTATTGACGAAAACTGAAGCTTTAATTCTTGGTGGTCTCCAATGACCAAAGCAGTCGGGGTGGTTTCAATGGTGAAGGTCATCCACTCGTCACCCGAAAGAAAAACACCGTCCATCTTTGTAACAGTAATTTCTGCGGATGTTTGCCCAACGGTGACATCAACAGTAATCTTACCGTTTTGCACAGCAGGCGTACAGTTAACAGCCTCCTCGTCAATTCCCTCAGAAGCAACATTTATTATGATTTCTCCTGAAGCTTCGGCTGCACGAGAAAACTGAATAACCAAGGTTTTAGCGTTTTCATCACTATCAAATCCCATTTCGGCAGCCTCAAAGGCTATGGTATTGTCTGGCAGTGCCGGGGTGTCTTTTTCACAAGCCAGTAATGAAATGGCCATTACGATTAAAGCAAAGTTAAGATTTCTGAATTGCATATTTCTAAGTTTAAATTGTTTATATGTAAATGATTGGGAGTTTTATTCCCTTTAAATAAGCACATAGTTAAAAGTTGAAGTAGAGTCCGGTAAACCAGGACCGGCCAAAGCCCAAGGGCATTGGACCTGAAGAGCTGTGACCACCGCTCAGCATGGATGTGTTGCGAATTGAGGTAACATCAAATAAATTCTTAACGCCAAACTGCCAATTCAGAAAGCTGGTCAGTACTTTGGTGGCAGTTATATCGGCATGGTGAAACTCATCTATGTAGGCCTTGTTGATAACTGTTTGCCCCTCGATGGTTGTCAGCTCATGAAATGGTCTGCGGCCGGTGTATTTATATACCATCCCCAGAGTGGCTTTAACAGCTTCCATACGAAAGGTCAGGTTAGCATTAAGCTCTGGCGACCAATCGAAATCCGGGGTGTCACTTTCGTCGGTATATCTGTTGTAACGGCCGACTTGCGAATAGCCGACACCTATATTTAGGCTAGTCAGGGCAAGGGTGGCCTCTAATGATCCTCCCGTGGTTTTGTGAGCGTCAATATTAACATAGGTGTACACATCCGGCTCGTTGACATCAACGGCTGTTGTAATCAGATCTTTAAAGTGGTTGTAAAATCCTGATAAGGTAATGTTCAGCCTCGTGTTTTGCGCGTGAACGGGTCTGAAGGTAAGCGATCCGGAATAGCTGTTGGAATGCTCTGCCTTTAAGTCTGTATTTCCTTTAATGGCATGGTTGGCATTAAAAAACCAGAAGTACAATTCTCGTAATGCAGGTGCACGAAAGCCTTTCGCATAGCTTAAGCGTAAATCGCTGCGTTGGCCTAAGACTATTTTTGTGTTAAGAGAAGGAATAACAGGAGGGGCATCATATACCGAGTTCTTGCTGAAGCGCAAGCCGGGGCGTATCTGTAGCTGTTTCACCGGCGTCCATTCGGCAGCGACAAATAAAGAATAATCAGAAATGGAAGGATTGCCCTGAATCCTGTCTCCCGAACCCTTATCTGTCCGGGCTTCCACTCCTAGCTGATTGCTGATTTTGTCAGAGAAACGATTGGTAGCAGTGATACGCCCAAACAGATTGTCGAAGGTGGAAACATCCTGATCGCTTTGTGCCAGTGAAAGCCGGCGATCGCCGGTGAGGGTGTTGTAATTAGTGGTTTGCGTTTTCCGCTCATAATCCTGAAGGGAACCCATGGCGCTTAACCATATGTTATTATTGAGGTTCCATCGCCCTTGCAATTGATGCGTCATACGAACCGTTAAGAAATCCTTGTCGGTCGCTATGCCTGTCAACTCGTTGACATTTCCCGGACCATATATCGTTTCATCCAAAATACTAAGCCGGTACCAAACCTCCCCTTTGTCGGTTCGATAGCCTGTGCCAACCTGACCCATTAACTGGTCACGGGCTTTCCATTCTTTGGCTCTACCGGTGTTTTCGCCTGCCCATCCGCCAAAATTGTTGCGAGTGGCGTTGGTTTCGGCAAACCACCCCGACTGGTGCCTGTAAGTTAATCCCAGATGTTGATTATGAGTCCCTTCTCCATCGCCAAATCGGTATTCGTTGCCAACGCTTTCCTCCACAATTCGGGCACTGACCGTCAGTGGGTTTCCTGAAAGGTTGCCCTTTTTGCTTATAAGATTGATGACGCCGGCTAAAGCATCGGTTCCGTATTGAACGGACATAGGGCCCTCCACAATCTCAACACGTTCAATGGTATTCAGGTCAATCTGACTCAGACTCTGGCGATTGCTGCCCCGGTCAATTATTGGAATTCCGTTCAGCAATACCTTCACGTTTTGACCCGACATGCCCATGAGCTGTATGTCCGATTCTCCCGTTGCCAGGTCATTACTAAAGCGAATACCAAGTTCTGTTTCCAGCAAACCTTTTAATTGTGTGGCGCCAGATTGGCTAATTCGTTCCCTGTTAATGGTCCGCACCCTGTAAACGGAGTTTTGCAACGACTGGGGCGTAAACTGACCCGTAACAACCACCTCGCCCAATTGGCGGGCATTTTCGATTACAGACAGATCCTCTAATTCGAAGCTGTTTAAATCAGGGATTTCAATATCTTTTTCTATGCGGTGGCTAACGATGGATTGAACAACAAGTTTGTAAGTTCCCGGAGGCGCATTGAACTGATATTCTCCTGCGGTGTTGGTTTGGCTGCCAAAACGCGTATCCTGAAGAAAAACTTGAATGTATTCAGCTGGTTGTCCGTCAGCTGTTAATATTCTGCCTTTTACCGTGGTTTCTTTAGGAGGGGCCGGGTGGCTGGCTGCAAAAGCTTGTAAGGCGGTAACAAAAAGCAAAACGAGGAATGTGGAAGTAGGTTTCATGCTTATTTAGAATTATTCTAAAGCAAAGTAAGGGCCTATCCCGTTTGCCTACAATCCCTCAAAGTTTGCATTTTCTCATCTGCACTTTTTGGGCATCCCTAAAAATGGTTTTGGTTAAAATGGTTTGTAATGAGTGTTATATGGTATTGTCGGTAGTTGTAATCCCTATATGTAGTGGTACAAAGATTAGGGATTCCCTATATACTGGCGCTTGTTATACAACTCTTTCCAAAGCTAGAAAATGAGTTGCGCTTTTCCCAAATAAGGGGAAAATGTTCAACTCGCAATGGTAGGTAGTTCCATCCATTCTGTAATTGATGAGTACTTCTTTAACAGGTTTTCTGCTTTTTATATGTGCTCTTATTCGCTCTTTTTTGGTGTTGGAAGTCTTTTTGCCTTGCAAAAAGACGGGTGTTTTACCGATAGCTTCTGCTTTGGAATAACCCGTCATCTCAAAGAAGCCGTTATTAACCCATAGGATTTTGCCGCTGTCGTCTGTCAAAACCAAGGCCTCCCAAGGGTTCTCCTTTAGTGTTCCTGCTAAATTAATTGGCCAGTTGTATTTTGCGGTCCATGTTTCTAAGGTCATAATATCTGAATTTATTGTGGCTTTTCTTAAGCGCATTTGATACGACGGATAAAAAAAATCCCAGCTCAACAAGGGCGGATTTACGCTTGGTGGTACTATTTGGTCTTTTATCTTTTGATATTCATTACTGCTAAGTCCTAAAAGATAAATATCCAGACACATCATGTTAAAAAGGTTTTTGCTCATAAAAAACAGCTTCAATTGAAAGATATTAAGAACAGGGCAGGGTGTAAAACAGCAATGAGACACTTGGGACTAAGCCTCGCAACTGCTGCAATTCACTACATTGGTAATAAACTCTTTGGAAACGCTCTGGCTGCGCTGGTAATAAAGGGTTTTAATGCCCAATTTCCATGCTTCAATCATTAGTTTATTCACTTCTTTTACAGGAAAACCTGATGGAATATTCAAATTCAGACTTTGCGATTGGTCAATGTACTTTTGTCGGATGGAGGCCTGTTGAATGATTTCCAGCTGACTGGAGGGTGTAATTTAAACTCTGTCCA
>NZ_MWUJ01000003.1 GCF_002210225.1 Geofilum rhodophaeum
GACCACCCGAGTTCCGTGCTTGTAGCGAAGTGCCTGAAGTGAACAGGAAACAGGCAGCAGCGCAGATGGCCTACCACAAACTCGGGCCCACCTCAAGGAAAGCCCGCATGCTTAAAGGAATTCACCCGGTGGTGCTGAAGTTGAAGCAAAGGGTTAATGATTCAAGCCTCAACCATTTTTTGAAAAAACTCGGAGAAGTGTCGCATAAAGATTCACCTCAACTCAGGAATGGAAGTGGTGTAGAACAGCTGCCTTCAGAAAATTTCGTGATGAACAAGGATGCGCAACGTAACAAGCATCGCTGTCTGAGCCGCAGGCGAGTTTGATGCTTGTAGTGGAGCATCCGTAGTGAATAGAAATTTTATGTCAGCAGCAGGAATACACCACGACTAACCGAGTACAAGAATATTAGCAAATCGACGGAGAGCACAAAACACGCAGCAGCGCAGAAGCATTAGCACGCGCGAAAACAAAGCACCACCGCAACAAAACCAATCAGCAGCAGGCTTTCACCCCTACTCCCTGATGATCGTCTGCTCCCGATCCGGCCCCACCGACACAATCTTAATCGGCACCCCAAGCTCCCGCTCCAGGAACGAAATGTAAAAATTCAGCTCCTCCGGAAACTCATCCTCCGACCGGACCTTCGTCAAATCACACTTCCAGCCGGGCAGCTCCGTGTACACCGGCTCCAGGCCCTCAGGCAATTCAAAAGGAAAATCCTCCGTCTCCTCGCCCGCCATCTTATAAGCAGTAGCAATCTTAATCGTATCGAAATCGCTCAGCACATCCCCCTTCATCATAATCAACTGCGTAACCCCGTTGATCATCACACTGTACTTGAGCGCCACCAGGTCGAGCCAGCCACAACGGCGCGGACGCCCTGTAGTAGAACCAAACTCATTCCCGTTTTTACGCATCAAATCCCCATCCGCATCAAAAAGCTCAGTAGGGAAAGGCCCCGAACCCACACGGGTACAGTAAGCCTTAAAGATGCCATATACCTCCCCAATTTTATTGGGAGCAATGCCCATACCGATGCAGGCACCGGCACAAACAGTATTCGACGAAGTAACAAAAGGATAGGAACCAAAATCGATGTCGAGCAAGGTGCCCTGGGCCCCTTCGGCCAGGATGGACTTGCCCTCTTTCAAATTACGGTTCAACTCGTGTTCGCTGTCGATCAGCGTAAAGCGCCGCAGGTTTTCGATGCCTTCCATCAAACCCACCTCAAAGGCATCCAGGTCGTATTCGAAATCGTACATCTCCAGCAAACGAAGGTGCTTGGCCTTGAGCGCCGCATATTTTTCTTCAAAGTTGTGCAGAATGTCGCCCACACGCAGGCCGTTGCGACCGGTCTTGTCCATGTAGGTGGGACCGATACCCTTAAGGGTGGAGCCAATTTTGGAGGCCCCCTTGGAAGCTTCCGAGGCAGCATCCAAAATGCGGTGGGTCGGCAGAATCAGGTGGGCCTTTTTAGAGATGTGCAGATTTTTGGTCAAGTTGGTGCCACGGGCCTCCAAACCGTCAATTTCCTTTTTGAAGGTGATGGGATCGAGCACCACACCGTTGCCAATCACGTTGATTTTATCGGCATGGAAAACACCCGAGGGAATGTTGTGGAGCACGTACTTTTCGTTGTCGAACTCGAGGGTGTGCCCGGCATTGGGACCGCCCTGAAAACGGGTAATTACGTCGTATTTGGGGGTAAGTACATCTACCACCTTACCTTTGCCCTCATCGCCCCATTGCAAACCTAATAAAACATCTACCTTCATCTGCTTAAAAATTAAAGACAAAAAAAACCGGAAAACCAGGGCGCGTGAGCCATGACTTTCCGATGTGTAAAATTAGTTATTTAAAATGGGATAACAGAATAAACGTGGGTTTATTTTTGGCTTTCGTCGGCACCTTCAGCAGCGGCCTGACTGCAGTCCTTGCACACCCCGTAAATGTAGAGCGAATGGTGCGACACGCTAAATTCCATCACCTTGGCGGCATTATTGAGCACCAGCTGTACCGAAGGGTCGCAGAATTCGGTGACCTTACCACACTGTATGCAAATGAGGTGATCGTGCTGTTTCGATTCAAAGGCCTTCTCGAATTGCGCAATATTTTTCCCAAACTGGTGCTTGATTACCAGCTTACAGTCGAGCAGCAAATCGATGGTGTTGTAGAGGGTAGCGCGACTCACCCGGTAGTTCTTATTCTTCATGAAGATGTAGAGCGATTCGATGTCGAAATGCCCGTCGCGCGAGTAAATCTCCTCCAGTATCGCATAACGCTCAGGCGTTTTGCGGTGTCCGTGGCTTTGCAGATACTCCGTAAACAGTTGCTTGACCGCCTCCTTGGTTTTGTGCTTATCCATACTTAGACCTATTAAAAACAGAGTTCCGCAATTTACTGTTTTTTTTTGAATTACCTAACCCCGGATGCGTTCCTGACGGGTAACATTGTGCACCCCTTTAATCTTAACCAGATTATAAATAAGGTTATTCAGGTCTTCGGTGTTGTGGATGTAGAGGTAGATGGTGCCCTCGAAAATGCCGTCGTGACTGTCGAAATGGATGGAGCGCATGTTCACATTCTGGTCGTCCGAAATCACCTTGGTGATTTTGCTCACGATGCCAATCTGGTCGATCCCCGAAAGCGTAATGAGGGCCAGAAAGGAGAGGATTTTATGGCTTTCCCAGTTGGCGGAGACGATGCGGTTCCCCTGACTCGACATGAGGCGGATGGCGACGGGACACTTGCGGCTGTGCAAAATGAGCTTGTGGTTGTCGTCCACATAGCCAATGACATCGTCGCCGGGAATGGGGTTGCAGCAGTCGGCAATCATGTAGTCCTCATCCATATCGTCGCTCACCACCATTTCGGTGGGCTGCTTGCTTTTGGCTTTACGCTGGGCACGAATGCCCCCTGCCCCGTCGGCACTTTTTTTACCGAAGGACAAGCGCCAGTAGCGCACCCACTTGTTGGTCGATTTGTCGCTCAAAATCTTGTGCAGATTGTCGAGCCGAATCACATTCTTGCCAATTTTAAAATAGAGCTCTTCCTTGGTGGGCAGGTTGTAAAAGCTCTGCAGCTTCTTCAGAATTTTGGCGTTGATGGTGAGCTTCTTCAGGTTAAGGGCTTCCTCCAGCATGCGCTCGCCCTCACTCACCAGGAGCTTACGCTCCTTTTTAAAGGCCTCCTTAATGCGACTCTTGGCCTTGGCGGTGGTCACATAGTTGAGCCACTCGTACTTGGGCGTTTGCTTTTCCGAAGTAAGAATTTCTACCTGGTCGCCGCTCTTGAGTTCGTGGCTCAGCGGAACCAGCTTGTAGTTGACTTTGGCACCGATGCACTTATAGCCGATATTGGTATGGATCTCAAAGGCCAAGTCGAGGGTGGTGGCCCCTTTGGGCATCACCTTAACATCGCCCTTGGGCGTAAAAATCATCATCTCGGCGCTGAAAAGGTTCAGCTTAAAGTCGTCGAGAAACTCCAGTGAGTCGAGATCGGGATTCTCCAGCACCTCCCTGATTTGCTTTAGCCAGATGTCGAGTTCCGATTCTTTATCGCCCTGCCCCTTGTACTTCCAATGGGCAGCAAAACCCCGCTCGGCAATCTCGTCCATCCGCTCACTGCGGATTTGTATCTCTACCCACTTGCCATCGGGACCCATAAAAGTGGCGTGCAGGGCCTCGTAACCGTTGGCCTTGGGCACACTCACCCAGTCGCGCAGCCGGTCGGGCTTGGGCTTGTACACATCGGTAATGAGCGAGTAAATGCTCCAGCACTGGGTCTTCTCCGGAATGCCTTCCTTGGGCTTAAACACAATGCGAAGCGCCAGCAAATCATAGATCTCGTCGAAGGGCACATTCTTTTTCTGCATCTTATTCCAGATGCTGAAAATGGACTTGGGTCGCCCCTTAATGTCGAATTCAAAACCTTCCTTGCTGAGCCGGTCGATGATGGGCAGCGAAAAGCGCGTCAAAATCTGGTCGTTGCGGGTCCGAAAATCCTGCAGCTTCTCAGTCAGATCGCTGTAAACGGCCGGGTGCTCGTATTTGAGACTGAGGTCCTCCAACTCTGTTTTTATGGCGTAGAGGCCCAGTCGGTGAGCCAGCGGCGCATAGATAAAGAGGGTTTCGCCGGCAATCTTAAATTTCTTGTGATCGGGCATGCTGTCGAGCGTGCGCATGTTGTGCAGCCGGTCGGCCAGCTTAATCAGAATCACCCTTACGTCCTCCACCATGGTCAGGAGCAGCTTCCTGAAATTTTCGGCCTGGCGACTCTGCGTCTGGTCAAAAGCACCCTCCAACTTGGTGAGTCCGTCCACAATATTCGCAATCTTCTCGCCAAAGATGGTGGTCAAATCCTCCACCGTATAGTCGGTATCCTCCACCACATCGTGCAGCAAAGCAGCGGCAATGCCCTTGGCACCGAGGCCGATTTCCTCGGCCACAATGCGGGCCACGGCCAGGGGGTGCATGATGTAGAGCTCGCCCGAACGCCGACGCACCCCCTTGTGCGCCTCCACCGAAAGCTCAAAGGCTTTTTGTATGAGGCGGTAATCTTCGGGGGAGTGACAGCGCGTGCAAATCTTCAGAATTTCTTCCAACTGCTGCTTGGCTTCCTGCTCTTCGTTATGTTGAGGCACTTCTTTTATCATGGGGCTACATCAAAGCACTAAAATAGAAGTTTGTTTGGATTGTTCAAACTATTTGCCGGCCACAACGGTGTAAAAATCACCGGGCTGCAGGTAACGGGCGGCCAGGGCCTGTAAATCGGGTGGACCGATGGTTTTGACGACTTCCACCATGCGGTCGTAAAAGCGGTAATCGAGTCCGTACTCCCACAGGGTGCGGTAGATGTCCGAACTGCTGAAGGGACCGTCGAATTGCCGGAGCAATTCGCCGAGCATGTAATTGCGTACCACTTCCAGCTCATCTTCGGATACCGGCTCGTCGATCAGGCGCTGCATTTCTTCAAAAATGGCGGCCGTGGCATCCTCGCGCATCTCGCCCATCACTTCTGAGGCAATGACCCACATGCCGCCTTTGGGATAGGATACAATGCTGGAACCAATGCCGTAGGTGAGGCCTTTTTCTTCGCGGACCGTAGTCATCAAACGGGAGCCGAAGTAGCCGCCCAATATGGTGTTGAGGACTTGCAGGGGAATGTAATCGGGGTGGGTGTTGTTGAACATGGGGCGACCAATGCGAATGGCCGATTGAAGGGCGCCGTCCTTTTCGAGCAGGTGAAATTTTTCCGGACTCGAAAGTCCCTCCCCCACACCGTTCAGGTTGATGTTGCCCGCCTGCCAGTCGCTGCCCCCAAAGTGACGGGTCAGCAGGGCCAGGATGTCGTTGCCGGGCTGACCGGCAACGACGATGCGGCAGCCCAGGGGGGTGTAAGCGGCGCGGTGAAAGGCGATGAGCTCCTCGCGACCAAGGGTGTCGAAGTGACTCAAATCGAGTTGCTTGCCGTAGGGGTGGTCGGCGCCGAATATCACGCTGCCAAAGTAGCGGGCGGCCAGGGTGCGGACTTTCTCCGATTCCAGAAGGAATTCCTGGCGGCGCTTGTTCAGATAAATGTCCACTTCCCGGGCATCGAAGGCGGCGTTGCGCACCACATCTTCGACCAGTGGCAGGAGATGGGGCAGCTCGCGGGTGAGGCAGACCAGGGTGACCACGGTGTTGTGGTGAAAGGTCTGGGCGTTCAAATAGGCGCCGTAAAAGTCTATCGTGTCCGAAATCTCGGCAGAGCTGCGTGTAGCCGTGCCCTCGAGCAACAAGTTGCCCACGGTCGAAGCCAACAAGGGCTTGCCTGCCTGAACGGCCCCGGCCGGAAATACCCAGTCGATCTTGCTTACGTCCTGACTGCCTGCCTCCAGCAGGGAGACTTCAATGCCGTTGGGCAGGGCGACTTCGCGCACGGGAATGAAATTAATGCCCTCGAGGGCCTGAAAGGCGGGTCCTTTTTTTCGATCTATCGTTCTGCTCATTGCTCACCTCCACTCAAATAATGCAGGGTACAGCTGTTGGTGCGACTAAATATTTGTCGTGCAGCCTCCTGCAGTTCGCCGGTGCTTACCGCCCGGTAGTAGTCTATTTCCTTATTGATCTCGTTGGCGTCGCCCATCAGTTCGTACTGGGCCATATTCATGGCTTTGTTGAGAAAACTGATTTCAGAAAATACGAGATTCGATTCGATTTTGTTCTTGACTTTTTGCAACTCCCGTTCGGCAACGCCCTCGTTGCCGATGCGCTGCAACTGCTCCCAGATGGCCGTCTCGGCCTGGTCCATCGGCACACCGGGCATCAGGCGACCGGTAACGGTGAAGAGGCCCGGATCCATGTCGCCCGATATAAAGGCGTTGATGTCCGAAAACAGGTTCTCGTCCTTAACGAGGGTCTGAAAAAGGCGGGAGGAGGGACCGTTGGACAGCACGTCGCTGAGCAGGTCGTTGACATAGAAATCGGGGTCGGTCCGCTTACCGATGTGAAAGTCGATGTGAATGAGGTCTGCCGGCACCTTACGGCGCACGGTCAGTTCCCGTGCCTCGGTCTGCGCCACCTCCTGCGGCAAAGCACGTTTGGGCACTTCCCTGCGGGGCAGGTCGCCGAACCACTTCTCGGCGAGACGAAAAACCTCATCGGGCACCACATTGCCGGCTACGGCCAGCACCGCATTGTTGGGGGCATAGTGGGTAAAGAAAAAACGCTTCACCTCCTCCAAAGTAGCCTCCTTTATGTGACTGAGATCCTGTCCGATTGTGGGCCAGCGGTAGGGATGCACTTGGTAGGCCAGGGGACGCGACAGCAAGGGCATGTCGCCATAGGGCTGGTTCAGGTAGCGCTGCTTAAACTCCTCAATCACCACCTTGCGCTGCACTTCCAGCGCATGGGGAGTGAAATTGAGTTCCAGCATGCGGTCCGATTCCAGCCAAAAGGCGGTCTCCAGATTACCGGCCGGCAAAGTCACGTAATAGTTGGTAAAATCGTTGCTGGTCCACGCATTATTATCGCCGCCCACCCTTTGCAGGGGATCGTCGTACGAGGGCACATTAACGCTGCCACCAAACATAAGGTGCTCAAACAAGTGGGCAAAGCCGGTACGGGAAGGATCCTCGTCGCGCGCGCCCACATCGTAAAGCAGGTTGACGGCAGCCAGCGGCGTGGTTAAATCGGGATGCACCACCACACGCAATCCGTTGGCCAGTTGATGTTTGTAAATTTCTATCATGAAAATTTCGTTTTGTAGTGAAGGGTCTCGGGCTAAGACCACGACCGGCTTAAAGCTCCGGCAAAGTCTCCCGGGCCGACCGGTAATCGGCCAGCAGGGAAGCGAAAATGGCGGCAACGGGCCGCAGGTCATCGATGAGGGCAGCCACCTGACCAATCTCCAGTTCGCCCTCGTCGAGATCGCCCTCGAACATGCCTTTTTTGGCGCGTCCCCGCCCCAAAAGGGCTTTCAGCTCCTCGACCGAAGCACAGCCTTGCTCGGCCTTTTGCACTTCCTCAAAGAAGCGGTTGCGCAGCAGGCGCACCGGCGCCAGCTGCTTCAATTGCAAAAGGGTATCCCCTTCTCCCGAAGCCAGCGCGTAGCGCTTAAAGGCCTCATGGGCCGAAGACTCTTCCGACAAGGCAAAGAGCGACCCAATCTGTACGCCATCGGCCCCCAGGGCCATCGCGGCCAGCATCTGGGCCCCACTGCCAATGCCTCCGGCAGCAATTACAGGCAATTTGGTGGTTTTACGAATCAGGGGTATCAGCGCCATGGTGGTGGTTTCTTCGCGACCGTTGTGACCGCCGGCTTCAAAACCCTCGGCCACAATGGCGTCTACCCCCGCCTCCTCGCACTTGCGGGCAAAGCGACTGTTGGCAATCACATGCACCACGGTAATGCCGTGCTGCTTCAGGTGAGCCGTCCACTTGGCGGGACTCCCCGCAGAGGTAAAGACAATTTTAACGCCTTCCTCAACAATAATGCCCATCAGCTCCTCAATCTGGGGATACAAAAGCGGTACATTAACCCCCCAGGGCCTGGTGGTGGCCTGCTTCATCTTCTGAATGTGCTCACGCAGCACCTCCGGGTGCATACTGCCCGCACCGAGCAGACCCAATCCCCCCTCGTTGCTCACCGCCGACGCCAGTCGCCAGCCGCTGCACCACACCATACCTCCCTGAATAATGGGGTATTCTATATCAAAAAGCTCAGTAATTCGGTTCCTCTTTACCATATTTCACCAATTTTGAACAGGCAAAGATACAGTATATCTGCACCACCACAAACAAGCATCCCCTAAACCTCACCCTCCCTCCCCCTATAAGAAAAGTGACGCAAAACAAACGACTTCAGAAAACAACTCGTCTAAGCGCAGATGCAGCTGTTCAAGCCTCTGAGTATTTCCGTAAGTGAGCGAAGGAACGCAGCGCAACAAGCATCGCTGTTTGAGCCGCAGGCGAGTTCGATGCTTGTAGTGAAGTAACTGCAGTGAACAGGAAACAGGCAGCAGAGCAGAACAGCTGCATCAAGCAAAACTCTGGAAGGGAAGTAGTGCAAGATAGCGACCTACAGAAAACAGCTCGTCTGAGCGCAGATGCAGCTGTTCAAGCCTCTGAGTGTTTCCGTAAGTGAGCGAAGGAACGCAGCGTAACAAGCATCGCTGTTTGAGCCGAAGGCGAGTTCGATGCTTGTAGCGGAGCGACTGAAGTGAACAGGAAACAGGCAGCAGCGCAGAACAGCTGCATCAAGCGTAAAGAACAGCTATTTTCTGTCAGGCGCAAGATTGCACTACGACCACCCTTAAAACTCCAAAATCACCCCCACCGACGGCAAAAACGTCCCCGAATAAGTCTGCAACTCCTTCAAACGATAACGCTCCGGATCCGTCCCCTGCAAAATTGGCGCATCGTTCTCATCCCGCTCCTGCAACAAACGCGGCGCATTGCGACTCTCAAAACCATACACATTTTGAATATCCAGATAAAAGCCCAGCGAGAAACGCGAGAAATAGAAACTCTTATCCACCCGCACATCCAACTGATGAAAAGGATCCAGTCGCTCCCCATTAAAGCGGTCGTAATCCAGATACTCCCGGCCCCGAACATCCCAGGCCTCCTTCAACTCCGAGCGTTCCCGGTCAATGGGCGTATAAGGCAAAGCCCCAATGTAGCGCCATTTAAAACCCACATCCCAGTTGCGGGGGAGCGACTGCGTCAAAGTCGCCGTAAGCAAGTGGCCACTGTCCCACGACGAAGGCAGGGAATTGCCCTCCAAATCGCTGAAACGACTCTGCACCCAGGTATAAGCCAATAGATAATTAAGTCCACCCGGCGTACGTTGCTGCAACAAAAACTCAAAGCCGTAACTGCGACCGCTGCCGATCGAAAGCACCTCCTCATCGCCCAACACCCCGTAATCGGCCCCCTTACTGGCCAGAGAAATGCCATCGACCACCGACACCGGATAATCCGCATAACGCTTGTCGAAACCCTCCAACGTAGCCCGCAGCGACGAAGAAATCCGCCATTCCAGTCCCCCCACAAAATGATCGGCCCTGATGTAGCGCAAACCATTTTCCAGGTTCTCCAGCACCCCGTCGCCATTGCGGTAGCCCAAAGTCGTGTAGGCAGGCAACTGGTAATAGCGCCCCACCGAAGCATTCAGCAAGAGCGATGGCAAAAGGGTAAAGGACGCAGAGGCACGGGGACTAAGTTGCTGCAAGGGATTGTTCATGCTGCCGCCGTAGTTGGTGGCATCCAAACGAAGACCGCCCGACAGCGCCAGTCGCTCGTCCCACACGCGACGCGAAGCAGAAGCGTACATGCCCCACTTGAAAATATTCAGCCGCGAATCGTAAGCGATTTGCTCCTGCGCATCGCCACGGTACACATTGGCCAGGGTGGCGTTGGTATAAGTCGCCAGTTCCGCATTGGCACCGGTACTGAAAGTCCATGCACCCGGATTGGCAAAATACTCAAAACGCAATTTGTTTTCAATCTCATCCGATTTGTAATCGCTGATCAGCTTGTCGGGCGAGCTCTCGTCGTTGTCGCGGTACTTATAAATGGTATTGTAAAGGTGCGAACGACTGGCCGAAAGCACCGAGTAGCTTTTGCTGTAAAAATGCTTGTACGAAGCCCCAAGCGTGTAATTCCATTGTTCAAACACCGGCAAATAGCTCAGTATATAGCGGTTTTCCTCCGTAGGTTCCAGTCCCGTATTCAAAGCAAACTCATCGATGGCCCCCACCCCCAGAAAGGTGAGCTCGTTGCGTTGGTTGATTTTGGTACGGGTCACAAACTGAAAATCATTGTAGGTCGGCAAAAAAGGGAGACCAATAATATCGAACAAAAAGTTGAGGTAGGAACGACGCACCGAAAACAGGGCCGAAGTCCGCTCGGTCAGCGGCGTATTGGCCGAAAGCGACACCTCCGAGGCACCCAGGGTGGCTTTGAGACTGGTGGCTTCGGGGTTGGGGTCGATTTGTTTCAGCTCAAAGACCGAGCTCAGGGCATTGCCCCGTGCAGCCGGAAAGGCCCCGGAATAAAAGTCCACCTCGCGGATAAAATCGACGTTCAGGAGACTGATGGGTCCGCCCGAAGCCCCCTGGGTGGAAAAGTGATTGAGCACGGGAATCTCGATGCCGTCTAAGAAGAAGCGGTTTTCGGAAGGCCCTCCACCCCGTACTATCAAATCGTTGCGAAAGGACGTGGTGCTGCCCACGCCCGGAAAGCTTTGCAGGACCTTGGCCAGGTCGCGTGCGCTCCCTGCCCCCTTCTCAATAATGTCGACCCCGATGCGCTGGAGCGATAAAGGACTCTCGATTTTACTGGCAAAGGGACTGGCTACCACGCGCACCTCATCCAATTGCTGATTGGTGGGCGTCAGCACCACCTCAAAATAATTGCGACGTACGGCCGACAACATAATTTCTTCGGTAATGAGGGGCTCGTAACCGAGGGAGGACACCTGCAGACGGACGAAGCCGGGCGACAGGTTTTCAAAGACAAAGCGACCCTCCTCATTGCTGGTGGTGCCGGTGGTGGTTTGGTACACCACAATGTTGGTAAAGGGCAACAACTCATTGGTGTAGGCATCCTTCACCACACCGGAGAGACTGGCTGTTTGGGCACTTACTCCGAAAACACTGCCCAAGCCAAGCAGGGCAAAGAAAGCATATTTTTTCAGCGACATACTGTTCATTTTTAGACTTCAAAATCTTAAACAAAAAACCCTTCAAAAAGTTCTAAGATCGCCCAAGATAAAGCAAAGCAGCACTTCCCCGCTTACCACCAACAAAAAAACCGCTCCTGAGAGCGGTTTTTCCTTCTTATTCTTCTCTATCAGGGCAAATCAATCACCCAGTTCCTGACGAAAATCGGGGAAGCCGTTCTCGTCCCAGTGCAAAACACGCAAACGGGTATCCCGGTTGGGATCGTTCAGCGATGCACCTTCAATCTCTTTATAATCGCGGGCATGGTAAACCACAATGTCGGTCTTGCCGTCCTCAGCTACCGTAAAGCCGTTGTGACCGGGACCAAAGCGTCCCACTTCCTCGTTGGTGTAGAAAACGGGCTCGGGCGACTTGTTCCAGGAGGCAGGGTCCATCAGATCAGCATTCTCGTCGGCCCACAAAAGCCCCATAGCATAGGTGTGATCGGTGGCCGATGCCGAATAAGTGACAAAGATTTTACCATTTCGTTTTATTACTGCAGCACCTTCATTCACCGCGTAAGTCTGACGCTCCCACTCGTACTCCGGCTCGGTAATTACAATCTCGGGACCCTCCAAACGCAGTCCGTCAACCAATTTGGCCATAACCAAACCCGAATTGTTGTCGGGACGGGTATTCTCCGCCCAAATAAGATAGCGTTCTCCGCGGTGCTCAAAAGTAGTGGCGTCCAGTGCAAAACCATCGCGCTCCGTTTCAATCTGCCCTTCCTCCACCCACTCTCCGGTGGTGGGATCGTCGGCGGTATTGGTCAGAGCCCACATGCGAATGTGCCAAATGTCCTCGGCCATACCCGCAGCAAAATAAATGACCCAACGACCATCTACACGATGCAATTCGGGCGCCCAAATGTGGTGACTCATCGGTCCGCTTTCGTGCTTGCGCCAAACTACAACAACCTCCGCATCGGCAATACCGGCGAGGGTCGACGACTTTCTCATCTCTATCCTGTCGTACTCGGGAGCGGTCGCTATGTAATAATAAGTACCGTCCTCAGCCCGGTGAATCCACGGGTCGGCACGCTGGCGCACCAAGGGGTTGTCGAATTCCAATTCCTGCGGAGCAGGCGCTGCACAAGCGTGCGCCAAAAGCAGCATAAGCACTGCCAGTGATCCGAAAAGCATCTTTTTCATTGTTGTTGTATTTTTGTTATAAACCATTAGCACTTGTATATTACAAAGAAAATAAAAACATCTGTTTTTGAGGGAGGACAAATCTGTAATTGAAGACCACCCAGCGCTACATTTTTTTGTTTTCAATTTCAGAACAAGTAAATTCGCACTGCCAAATAAGAAAAATGCAAGCAATTACCGATTTCATAACCACCTCATTCAACCGTTTTGTAGTGTGGCGCGTAAAAAACGTGTCGCACCAAAACTTTTTGCTGGTACTGGCCATGGCCACCGGACTGTTCAGCGGACTGGCGGCAGTTACACTTAAAAATGCCATCCATGCCATTCACGGTCTCCTTACCGAAGGATTCGATCTTACCGGGTGGAACTACCTCTACCTGCTCTACCCGATGTTTGGCATCCTCATCACCCTGCTCTTTGTCCGCTACATCGTAAAAGACGACATCAGTCACGGCGTCACCAAAATCCTGCACGCCATCTCGCAGAAAGACTCCAACATTAAGTCGCACAACAGTTTCACCTCCATCATCGGCAGTACGCTGACCATCGGCTTTGGCGGATCGGTAGGTGCCGAGGCCCCCATTGTGCTCACCGGCGCCTCCATCGGATCTACCCTGGGCCGTTTGTTTAGGATGAATTACAAAACCATTACCCTGCTTATTGGTTGCGGGGCAGCGGGCGCCGTGGCGGGGATTTTTAAGGCCCCTATGGCGGGCTTGATGTTTACCCTGGAGGTGCTGATGCTCGATTTGACCGCCGTGTCCATCATACCGCTGCTGCTGGCAGCGGTAACAGCAGCTTCGGTGGCCTACTTCTTCCTGGGCGAAGGGGCAGAATTCACCTTCCTCCTCGAATCGCCCTTCCTGCTGGAGAACCTGCCCTACTACATCCTGTTGGGGGTGCTGGGGGGACTCGTATCCCTGCACATGACGCGGGGCACCTTGCGGCTGGAGCAGCTGATGTCAAAAGTCAGGAATCCCTGGATAAAATGGGTGGCCGGAGGCTTGGTGCTGAGCATCCTCATTTTTATTTTTCCGCCCCTCTACGGCGAGGGTTACGACACCATTTCGGCCATGCTGGCAGGCAATACCGAGGCCATTGTGGCCAACTCCTTTTTTTACGGACTCAAGGACAACGGCTACGCCATCCTTATTTTTCTGGTGCTGATTGTGGGCTTCAAGGTGGTGGCCTCTACCTTTACCAATGCCAGTGGTGGCGTGGGGGGGATCTTTGCCCCCACCCTTTTTGTAGGCGGGGTAACCGGCTACTTCCTGGTTTTGCTGTTGAACGACTTTGGGGCCAACCTGCCTGTATCGCACTTCACGCTGGTGGGCATGGCCGCCACCATGGCGGGCGTTATGCAAGCGCCGCTTACCGCCATCTTCCTCATTGCAGAAATCACCAACGGCTACGCCTTGTTTATACCCCTGATTACGGTATCCACCATCTCTTTTTTAACCCACAAATACTTTGAACCCCATACCATTTACACCAAGCGTCTGGCACGTCGGGGCGAGCTCATCACCCACCATAAGGACAAGGCGGTACTCACGCTGATGCGCCTGAATAAGGTGTTGGAGACGGACTTCCTCACGGTGCATCCCGACCAAACGCTGGGCGAATTGGTGAAAGTAGTCGCTAAATCGCGCCGCAACCTCTTTCCGGTAGTCGATGCCGAACAAAAAATGCTGGGCGTAGTCATCCTCGACGACATTCGTGAAATCATGTTCAGCAATGAGCGCTATACCACCACCAAGGTGCACCACCTGATGACCATCCCGCCGGCCTTCATCGCCTGCGACGAGACCATGGACCAGGTGATGCAGAAATTTGAGGAGACCGGAGCCTGGAACCTTCCGGTGGTAGAAAAAGGCAAATACCTGGGCTTTGTATCCAAGTCCAAAATATTTTCGGTGTACCGACGGGTGCTCATCCACTTTTCGGACGAGGAATAAAGCAACAATTTTAAGCATTTATTGTCCGGCTCTCAGTAAAATAAGGTATTTTTGTAACGGATTAAAGCCAGAAGGGCCGCATCCGCTTACACACAATAAATTTCACAATCCTATCACAGCTGCCTCATGATTAAAAGAGACGAAAAAATCTTTGAGCTGATCCAAAAGGAGCACGAGCGCCAGATGGACGGCATCGAACTGATTGCATCAGAAAACTTTGTGAGTCCCCAGGTTATGGAAGCCATGGGCTCGGTAATGACCAACAAATACGCCGAAGGTCTGCCCGGCGCCCGTTACTACGGCGGCTGTCAGATCGTAGACCAGAGCGAAAGTCTCGCCATTGAGCGCCTGAAGGAAATCTTTGGTGCCGAATGGGCCAATGTACAGCCCCACAGCGGTGCCCAGGCCAACATGGCGGTGTTCATGACTGTAATGAACCCCGGCGACAAGTTTTTGGGACTCGACCTGGCCCATGGTGGTCACCTCTCCCACGGCTCACCCGTAAACAGCTCCGGCCTACTGTACGAGCCCATTGCTTATGGGGTTAAGGAAGATACCGGCCTGGTCGATTACGACATGATGGAGGCCCAGGCCATCAAGCACAAACCCAAACTGATTGTGGGCGGAGCCTCTGCCTATTCGCGGGAGTGGGATTATGAGCGCATGCGGGCCATTGCCGACAAGGTAGGCGCCCTTTTGATGATTGATATGGCTCACCCGGCGGGATTGATCGCTGCAGGTTTGCTGAAAAACCCGGTGAAGTATGCACACATTGTGACCTCCACCACCCACAAAACCCTCCGCGGTCCACGTGGCGGCATCATTTTGATGGGTAAGGACTTCGACAATCCTTTTGGCAAAACCACCAAGAAGGGAGAAATCCGCAAGATGTCCTCCCTGCTCGACTCCGCGGTATTCCCCGGTATCCAGGGCGGTCCGCTGGAACACGTCATTGCCGCCAAGGCCGTTTCCTTCTTTGAGGCCCTGCAGCCCGAGTACAAAGCTTACCAGACTCAGGTAAAGAAAAATGCCGCCAAAATGGCTGCCCTGCTCATCGAAAAAGGCTACAAAATTGTATCGGGCGGTACCGACAACCACAGTATGCTGGTGGACTTGCGGACCAAGTTTCCGGAGCTGACCGGTAAAAAGGCAGAAAACACCCTGGTACAGGCCGACATTACCATCAACAAAAACATGGTGCCCTTTGACGACCGCTCCCCCTTCCAAACCTCAGGTATTCGCCTGGGAACGGCAGCGCTGACTACAAGGGGACTGACCGAAGAACATATCGCTCCCATCGTGGAGTTCATCGACGAGGTGCTCTCGAATCCCGACGATGAGAAAGTACTGGCAGACGTACGCCAGCGTGTGAACAAGATGATGAAGGCCTTCCCGCTCTTTGCCTGAGCAGAAGGCTCTGCTTAAACCAACCGTAAAGGCCGTCTGCTCGCAGACGGCCTTTTCACCCCGCCCCTTTTACCACCTCCTTTAAGCGCTTGTCATGCAAGACCCGCAAACCACTCCGGTTGAACTCACCCACCTGCGCCTTTTGTCCTCCGGCAAATTCGGACGCAGCTGGCTGGTGCGTTCACCCAACCAGGAACTTTTGCTCAAAAAAGAGCTGTTCAAAACCCTGCCCAACGAGGAAGCGCTCCAGACCCTAAGGCAGGTGAAACACCCCGCCCTCCTCATTCCCGGAAAATTCACCTTCCTCGACCAAAAAACAGTGGTTTTGCGTCCCTGGCAGGAAGGCAGCACGCTAAAGGAGCTGCTGAAACAACCACGCCTATGGAGACGCTTGTCGCCCGACTTCTGGCTGAAAGCTTTTATGCATTTGTGCGGGGGCCTGGAAAAGTTGCACGCAGCAGGCTGGTTGCATGGCGACATCAAACCGGCCAACATTCTGATAAGGCATCAACCGGACGCTAAGCCTTCGGACTGGCAAGCCGAACAAGTCTGTCTCATCGATTTTGAACAAGCCCATCCCTTTCCGGACACCAAATCAAAACGCAGGCCCTTTGCCCTGGCCTACGCCCCACCCGAACAAATCCTGCAATTACCGCAGCTGGCGGCCCCCTCGAGCGACCTCTTTATGCTGGCCCTCTGTCTCTACGAGGCACTAAGCGGAAAGGCCGCCTTCAGCTACCACGATCCGGAGATGCTGCTGCACCTTCAGCTGAACCTACCCCTGCCGCCCCATCCGCGACTGTCACAAAGCTGCTTGGAGACCCTGCAAAAAGCCACTGCCCGGGAGGCCTTTCCGCGACCGGCGCGTCAGCTGGAACAAGCTGCCATCGAAAAGCTGGTGAGCAGGGGTATGGCCCTGCGCTACCAATCTGCACCCGAATTCGCCCAGGCATTGGAAGACTTGTCGACAGGAGCCCAAAAGCAGAAAAAAAGATGGCTGGCCACTTTGTTTAAGTATTTTTAGAAAGTTTTTTACAACAAGCTTGCCCCACGCTTGTTATCTTCACAGCAAAACACCTATAAACTACTGTGATGTCTATAAAAAAAGCCTTCATCACCGGAGCCAGTTCAGGCATTGGTCTGGCCACCGTTCAACACCTTGTCGAAAAAGGCTGGGAAGTCGCCGCCACCCTGCGCCGGCCCGATGCCGTTCCCGAACTGCAACAACAATCCGGTGTGCGGATCTATGCGCTGGATGTTTGCGACAGCCAACAGGTAAAGGAGTTGGTACAGCAGGCCTGGCAGGATATGGGCCACATCGATGTGGTCATCAACAATGCCGGCTACGGGGCCATCGGGCCCTTCGAGGCAGCGTCTGAGGAGGCGGTGGCACGCCAAATGGACACCAATTATATGGGCACGGTCAGAGTTATACAGGCCTTTTTACCATTACTGAAGGCGCAGAAGAGCGGGGTCATCATCAACCTCAGCTCCATAGCGGGGCGACTGGGTTTTCCGCTTTACAACATTTACAATGCCTCCAAATTTGCGGTGGAGGGCCTCACCGAAAGTCTGTACTACGAGTTGCATCCCTTTAATATTGCGGTGCGACTGGTGGAACCGGGCCCCATCAAAACCGAGTTCAACGGTCGCTCCAAGCAGGAAGTGGTGGCGCCCGACCATCTGGGCTATGAAGCGCTCACGACCAAGGTGCTGGGCTTCTACGACCAAATGTTTCAACATGCCGAGGAAGTGGACGTCGTGGCCCGTACCATCTACCGGGCAGCCACCCGAAAAGGCAGTCGCATTCGCTATCCGGCCGGACGAAACGCCCAGCTTTTGCTGCTGCTCAACAAACTGACCCCAGGGGCCTGGCTGCGCCGCATCAGTCGCGCCATACTTCTGCCCTAAAAACCCACCTTAAAATCTGTAAGCCTCTTTTGGGGACACAGACCACACAACCATTAAAAGCTCCAACAACATGCATTTTTTCCTGATAGTACTGGCTGTTCACGCCCTCGTTAATTTCTATCTGGCTCTCCGGGGCTGGCAAGCCCTGGAAGCCGCCCCGGCACTGCGTCCCTGGTGGACCGTCTTCATGGTCTTAATGTTTGTCGCCTATCCCCTTGGCCGCTGGCTCGAAAAACTGTGGTTTCACCCCCTGCCCATCGGTCTCCACTGGATCGGATCCTTTTGGTTTGCCGTCATGCTCTACGCCACCTTACTGGTACTGCTCATTGATCTGGGACGACTGCTTAATCTGGCCTGGCCCTGGATACAGGCACTGGGCGTCGACAATATGCCGCTGCTGAAACTGCGTGCGCTACTTATTGTATTTGGCGCTACCCTGCTTATTGTGGTGGGGGGACACATCAACGCCTGGTATCCCAAAATTGTGCGACTGGATCTGACCCTGCCCAAGCAGGCGGGACAACTCGAGTACCTACGCATTGTGGCAGCCAGCGACGTGCACCTGGGCACCATCATCGGTCCCCGGAAGACCGCCAAACTGGTAGCGACCATGAACAGTCTGAACCCCGATGTTATCCTCTTTGCCGGGGATGTGGTGGATGAGGACGTAAAGCCGGTCATCAAACAGAATCTGGGCGAAAACCTAAGGCAGCTGCATGCACCCTACGGCGTGTATGCCGCCACCGGCAACCACGAATACATTGGTGGCGGCGAACCCTCCATCCGCTACCTCGAAGAACATGGAATCAAAATGCTGCGCGACACCGCCCTGCTGGTCAATGAGGCCTTCTATCTGGTGGGACGGGAAGACTTACATAAGCGCTGGGCAAAAGGTGAAGAACGAAAGTCCCTGCCGCAGATTCTGGAGGGGGTGGACCCCTCCAAGCCGCTGATTCTGCTCGACCACCAGCCCTATCGCCTCGAAGAGGCGGAGCAGGCAGGCATTGACTTGCAGTTGTCGGGACACACCCACCACGGCCAGCTGTGGCCCTTTGGTTACATTACCCGTAAGATTTTTGAGGTGAGTCGCGGCTACCATCAGAAAGGAAATACACACTACTATGTAAGCACAGGCTTTGGCACCTGGGGGCCGCCGGTCCGCACCGGCAATCGCCCCGAAATTCTGGTGATCAACCTCTATTTTAAAGAGTAGAGCCCTCCTTAATCAATTTCTCAATCCGCTCAATCTGCTGTTGCTTATTTACCTCGCGCAGCTGTTGGGCGGTTTTGGTAAAATACTGGTGCCCGCTGATGAATTTCAGCTGCAAACGGTTCCAGTCCTCCCACGAGCCCACCATATCGCGCTCTTTCAGCTCACGGTACAAGTTGTTCGAAACCGGAATAAAGTCGCTGCGTCCCAAATAGTCCAGGTCCGAATCGCACATAATGCACTCCAGAATGTCGGTAGGCCGGGGCGGCATCCTGGTCGCCATTATCAAACGGCATACCGTATCTATTTGCTCCCGGGTAAAATCATAACTGGCCAGTTTTTCCCGGGCCATTACACTACCGTGGTACTCATGATCCTTGTAGGAGATGGTGTGACCGGCATCGTGGAAAAGCGCCGCTAATTTAAGCAGCAACACATCTTCTTCCGATACCCCTTCGGCCCAGCCAATAAGTTCCACCTCGGTGGTTACATCGATGGTATGCTTGATGTTGTGATAATACAAATGCGGGGGGAGCTTCTTCTCCAGATAATCGAGCATTTCCTCCTGAATATCCATAAACTTAAGCGCCAGGTACTTCACCCGGTAGCTGTGATTGGGCGCCCCGGTTCCGTTGGCCCGGAGCTCGGGCAGGAGTCCCCCTACCCAATACATCCCCATACTGCCCTTGTACTTCACCGGCATTTTGCCAATTGCTTTGCTGGAGAAAAACTCCTTAATCAGTTCGTAGGTCATCCCGCTCACAGTCAAAGAACATTCGGGAGAAGCTTCGCCAATGCGACAGGCAATATTAATGCTTTCGCCGGAAAAACTGTAGGAGGTATCGGCCTGCTGCTCTTCAGGAGTGGCGATAACGGGACCGGTATGAATGCCCATTTTCAGGCGCCAGAAAGCCTGCCCTTCTCCCCCGTGCACTTCCAGAGCAGCGGCCTGCATGTCCAGCGCCACGCGAACCATATCGATGGGATTGGTGCGGTTTTCACCCTGTAAGCCGGCGGCAAAAAGCATGACATCACCTACCGACTTTAACTTAACCACATTGTACATAAAGGCAATGTCGTCCAGGCGCATGTTCAATTCGTCCAGTTGATCGACCAAAGGACCCGGATTGGCCATTTTGTAGAGCCTGTCGAAGCCTTTAACCGCCACAAACAAAATGGATACAGTGCGCAATTGCCGGGCACGATTACGCAACTCCTTGCGGTTTTTTCGGCCCTTCATCTCAGGAGAGTAGCGCAGCAAAGCCTCCTTAAAATGCTGGCTCTGCATATCCATCCCGGCAAAGCGTTGCAGCATTTGCTCCAGTTGATCGCGCAACTCCTGGTTGTGACTGGCCAGTCGCTGTATTCGCTCTATGTAGCTTTCTGATTCACTCATCGACAAAAATACTTCAAAAAGAAAGATACGAACTTTCCCTCCGAAGGTTTAGCTTTTTGGCAATGGTTTTGACAAAAGACGAACTTAATCCGGTTGAACAGCAAACTACAATAAACCAAGAATCTTTTCTACCCGCTCATTTACAGGCTGGCTCACATCTACCCAATTGATGGCTATTCCCCTTCGCTCCATGCCCCTGAACCAGGTCATCTGTCTTTTGGCAAACTGATGAATGGCGGTATTGAGCTGGGCCACCATTTCGTCGTAGCTCAAGCGGCCCGTCACGTACTGGGTGACAAACTTGTACTCCAAACCATAATAAATCAGGTCCTCAGCACTAAGTCCTTCAGCCAATAAAGCCTCTACCTCAGCCACCAATCCCTCCTCCAGTCGTTGCTGCAGGCGGCGTGTGATTTTTTCGCGCCGCAGCTCACGGTCAATGTCCACGCCAATCAGCAGGGGCCGGATCTCGGGCAGCTGCACCTCAATTTCGGGATGACTCTGGTAATAGGTTTCAATTTCAATGGCACGTACCGCCCGCTTGTGGGTATCGGTATCGGTGCTGTTGTGCAAAATCCGGAAGGTCGATAGAATTTCCTCAAGTTCGGACAGAGGCTTATCCTTGAGCGCTTCCCTGAGCGCAGGATTGGCCGGCACGTGAATCATTTTGTATTGTTGCAGTACGGCCTCAATATACAAACCCGTTCCGCCACACAAAATGGCCCACTTGCCCCGCTTTTGCAGATCGTCAAACACCTGAAAGAAATCGTTCTGAAACTCATAAACGTTGTACTTATAGCCAGGCTCCCGAATGTCGATCAAATGGGCAGGAATACGCTGTCCCTCCACCACATAATCCGCGTAATCCTTTCCCGTTCCCAGATCCATCCTGCGGTAAACCTGTCGCGAATCGGCACTGATGATTTCCCCGTCCAGCGCCCTGGCCAAATGAGCCGCAAGGGCAGTTTTCCCGGAAGCGGTGGGCCCCAAAATAACAATGAGATTGTACATGCCTTGGCATTTTTGCTGTTTCACGCTCAAAATTATAAATAAATCCGGCTTGGTCGGGGCAATTTAGTATTTTTGCAATATGAGCAACCAAAAAACAATCAGCACCGCACAGCTGTACCGCAATTTGATGCTCCGGGCAAAAAACCTGGTGCTGCAACCACGCAGTGAGTGGGCCACGGTACGGAGCGAGCGAAAAAACCTGAACGAGGTACTGAGCGAATTCTCCCTGCCCCTCATCAGTCTGGTTACCCTGGCCACCTTTCTCAATATTTTGGTGAACCACCAGGGCTTTAATTTTGAACTGGCCTTAAAGCACGCAGCCCTTATTTTCACGTCCCTTTTTGGAGGCCTGTATCTGGCCTGGCTGTTGTTGAAAACAGTTAGGAGCGCCACAGGGGTTCTGGGCGATAAAAACCAAATTTTTGAGCTGGCCGCCTATGCATCCGGCTTCTGGTACCTCATTTTATTGTTGACAGCCCTTGTCCCCGAATTGACGATGCTGAACTTTTTGGCCCTCTACAGTTTTTATATTCTGTGGACCTATATGGAGGAGATACCAGGCATCTCCCGGGAGCATAAAGGACTGCTGACCCTGCTTGTTGGTTTCAGCATACACTTTCTGCCCTTGCTGGTTCGACAAATTCTTTTCAATCTGATTCACTTTTAATCGTATGGCTGCAAATAAAATCAACATCAAAAACAAACGTGCATTTTTTGATTTCGAAATTCTCGAAAAATATGTGGCAGGCATACAACTGGCAGGCACCGAAATCAAATCCATTCGCATGGGCAAAGCCAGTTTGGTAGATGCCTACTGCTTTTTTCTGCGCAACGAATTGTGGGTAAAAGGCATGAACATCTCCGAATATTTCTACGGCACCTACAACAACCACCAGCCGGTCAGAGAGCGCAAGCTTCTGCTGCAACGCAAGGAACTCTACAAACTGGAGCGGAAGACCAAGGAGAGCGGACTCACCATTGTGCCGCTGCGCTTGTTTATCAATGAGCGGGGACTGGCTAAAATAGAGTTGGCTCTGGCCAAGGGAAAAAAGCAGCACGATAAGCGCGAAACCCTGAAGCAAAAAGACGCCCGACGCGAAATGGATCGGGTAACCAAAAAATATTGATTGGTTTTATCGTCGCCAACGCAACCTCTTGAGCTTTCCTGCATCTTTTTCAAAACATAAAATGGAGAGGATTCAGGTTCGGCTGCAGCTTAACGATTCGGGTACAATTTTTGTAATCAACAAAGGAAACTCATCCTGGACTGTCTGTGGCAAACCTTGAGCAAATAATTGAAGCTTGTAAGGAAAACAAACGGGAAGCGCAAAAAGAACTCTATGAGCGCTTTGGTCCGACTTTGTTTGCTGTTTGCCTGCGCTACACCCGTAATCGCATGGAGGCCGAGGATTTTCTCCACGAAGGTTTTATAAAGATATTTGAAAAAATTGGCCAGTACGAAGGGAGGGGACCGCTGGAAGGATGGATGCGCAGACTTATGGTCAACACCATACTGGAAAGTTTCCGGAAAAATGCCCGATGGAAGTTTACGGACGAAAGCGAAATGCTTGAGGACAGCGCCCCTCAGGCTGCGGAGGACGAAGAGCAGGAAGGAGACTACAGTTTGCAACAACTCCATGCCCTGATAGAACAGTTGCCCGAACGCTACCGGCTGGTTTTTAAACTTTATGTACTGGAAGATTATACGCACGATGAAATTGCACAAGAACTGGGCATATCGAATGGCACGAGCAAATCCAACCTCGCCCGGGCACGCCAATGGCTCAGAACCAGGCTGGAAGAATCCAAAGCAATAAAGGAGAGGGCAATATGACAAAACTAAAGGATCTTGAAGCAGCCTACAAAGAACAGGCCAGGCAAGAGCAACTTGCTCCTCCGGAGGAACTTTGGTCGCGCATTGAAGCTTCGCTCAACAGCGCCCAGGTGGTAAAAAAACGTGTGCTGCCCTTTTGGTGGCGCATGGGCGCTGCCACAGCTGCTGCGGCAGCCCTTTGGGTGGCGGTATTTTTGTTGCCCTTGGGCGACCAGGAATCTTATTTGGCGCAGGAAAGGGAACCGGCTGCTGAAAGGACTGAAGCGGGCAGCACTGCACGCTATGATGAGCAGGCTTTGGAACAAGGGGTGGTCGACCCGGTGACCGGCACGACTGGTTCCGAAAGCCTCGCCGACAAGACCTCGCTTCCTCAGGCCGTACAAGGCTCCCCCGGCGCGACGGGCCTTATCCGGACCCTCGACCAGACAAGGGAGGCGACGATTGATGCTCCGCAGAACGAGACCAGCCTGCACCCCCTGAACTACCGGCCCAGTCGCCCCCGCTTTGCCGACACTGCGCCGGCCGCCGAAACACTGAAAATACGGAGCGCATCCTCTTTCAAACGCTTTGACGTACCGGCTTCCAATGTTGTTTTAGCCGCGTTGGACCAGGAAGAAACAAGAAAAAAACGCGCGCTGCGTATGGGCTTCAGCGTTTCTCCGCTTTACAGCTTTCGGGAAACCACCCCGACAGCCTCCGCGCCGGTTATGATGGCCACGAGCGACCGGGCAAGCTATAATGAGCAGGGCCTCTTGAGCGCTGCCGGCGGTCTTCACCTAAGTATGGATCTGGGCAAAAGATGGGCTGTAGAAACCGGTCTGGCCTATGCACGAATGGGACAGGAAGTAGAAACGCCGGTGACCCAGTCGCGGCGCTACGCCGCGAGTAATGAGGCAGCACAAGACGTGAAGCCAACTTCCTTTCGCAGTCTCTCACTGGCCAATTCTCTGGGCGATATCCATCGCAGCACAGATTTGCCCGAACTGCAAAAAGATGCCCCGGCCTACGCCGAAAAACAAACAATGATGGTGGGCATGGGCCAGGAAGTCAGTACTACTTCTGCGTCTTTGCAGCAACACCTCGATTACCTGGAAATTCCGCTGACCTTGCGCTATATCGTCATCGACAGAAGCACCAGACTCTCCCTGGCAGCCGGCTTAAGTTCCAACTGGCTGGTCGACAACAAGGCCTGGCTGGAGGAAGAAGGGCAGCGTCAGCAAATTGGAGAAACGGAAGGCATCGCTGCCATGACCTTCAGTACGCACGCAGGGATGGCACTTTCTGTGCCACTGGGGGGACCGTTTTCACTGCGTTTTGAGCCGCGCTTCTCCTACTTTCTGAATGAGATCAACGAAACGCACACGACAGCTTTCAAACCCTGGTCCTTCGGCATCTACAGTGGCATTCAGTACACCATTGGGGACTAAAAGCGGAGGGACTGTGACCTCATCAGGCCTCCATGGCGTCGCTTAATGAGGACAGCATACGTTTAAAATGCCCGTTTTCCTTATTGCTCAATTCATCGAAGCTTCCTGTTTCTACCACCCCTTCTCCTTCCAGCACCACCAGGCGATCGGCCATTTTAATGGTAGAAAGACGGTGACTGACAATGAGGGCAGTGCGCCCACGGGTTATGGAACGTATATAGCGCAGCAGTCTGGCCTCCGAAAAAGCATCGAGCGAACTGGTGGGCTCATCGAGTAGAATCAACTGGGCATCGTTGTAAAAGGAGCGGGCAAGGGCCAGGCGTTGCCACTGACCGGGACTCATTTGTTCGCTGCCTTCGAACAGGGTTCCCAAGGTGGTGTCGTAACCCTGAGCAAAGCCCTCTATTACCTTATCTATTCCCGCCTCCTGCGCAGCCTTCCGTACTTTTTGGGGATCAGGCTGCTCCGAAGCCGCACCAAACCAAATGTTTTCTGCAGCACTCACATTATACAAAATAAAATCCTGGAAAATCACACTGATGTTGGCGACCTTTTCGGACGGTGCTATGCGACTAAGGGGCAGTCCGTCAACCAGAATTTGACCCTCAACGGGCTCGTAGAGACTGTTCAGCAGTTTAATGAGGGTAGATTTTCCGGTGCCGTTGACCCCTACCAGGGCGACGGTCTCACCGGCAGCAATTTCAAAATTCAAATGCCGCAGAATCCAGCGCTCATTGGACGGATAATGAAAGCCGACATCATCAAAGCGGATGCCCCGGTGCAGGGGTCGGGGAAAGCGCAAATCCGCCTCCTGCCGAACATCCCCCCGTCGCTCTCCCAGCGCCATAAACTCAAAGAGATTGTCTAAAAACAAGGAATCCTCATACAAACCGGCCAGTCGCCCCAACAACTCCTGCAGATAGGAATAGCCCCTTTGGAGGGCCAAAAAATAAAGCACAACTTCCCCCATACTCACCGAACCATGAAAGGCGCGCCAGGCAATCATCCCGTAAACCGCCACAAAGGCCAGGGCGGCAAGGACCTGCACACTGCCCTCGCGCAAAGTTTTTTGTTGCAACATACCAAATTGCTTACGTCGCCATTCTTGCTTTAAGCTTTGATATCGGCTGCGAAAAAGGCTGCCCAGATCAAAAGCGCGGACTTCCTTGACAAAGTCGGGCGCGGTAATCAGGCGGTTGTAGTAAGCCACTTCCCGCTCGAGTCGGGTGTTGCGCTTTTTAAACTGAAAGAGTGCACGCGCATGTCGCCACCTTATGAAGGCCACCGGAAGGGTGATGACCAGGAGCACCAGGCTGACCGACCAATGAACCAGTACCAAAACACCGGCCATCAGCAACAAGGTTATGAGGTTCTGTACCACCCCCAGGCTGCCGTAGAATATTCTGCCTGGTCGGTAACTGGCTTCGTTAAGCGCCCTGTAAAAAACACTTTGGTAGTCGGGGTGCTCAAAATAACCATAATCCAGCCGATTGAGCTTGTTATGAATAAGCCAGTCGAAAAAATCGGAAATGGCGTAGGACTGCTTTTCGCGCACCAGCACGCTGATCGAAGCGGAAAGGGCGTTGATCAGAAACACGCCACCGGAGGCCAACAAAAAGTACTTCAGCCGCTCAAAATCACGTCCGCCCGCCTCCACCATAGCCAGGGCCTGAATTTCATCGACCAGGAGCTTGACCAGGTACAGCAATAAAAGTGGCAATACGCCCCGCACCAAAATGAGCAGTGCATTTCCGAGTGTCCAGCCCGGAGCACTGCGCCAAATATAGGCCAGTATGGTTTTTATATGAGCCAGGGATTTTTGCACGCTTAAACTTTAGGTGTGAATTTCCGGATTTTCCAGTCCATAGCCCTGGGCCTTGTCGGCCTGCTTCAACTGCCAGGCCAGATAAACCGAAATAACCCCAATGCCTACCAGCACCAGAACCGGCCAGGTATAATCGTACACGGCCTGACCTTCACCGATGGCTGCCAGGCGGTCGCGGTTCACCCAGTCGAGCAGTGCCCCTATGCCCCAAAAAAAGAAGCCGAGTCCCCAGTTCTGAACGGTAAACATGGCGCCATAAGCCGTACCCAACCGCTTTTCCTCCACAATGCGGGCCACGGCGGGCCACATGGCCGCAGGCACCAGCGAAAAGGCAATACCCAGACTCAACAAACCGGCATAACCCAGGTAAACGTTGTTGAAGACCGACAGCGAAAGGGTGGCGAAAATTAAGAGGCCTGAACCGAGCATCATCAGGGAAGCGGCCTTGCCTTTACGATCGACGTAGCTGCCGAAAATGGGGGTAAACAAAATGGTGCCCATGGGAATGAGCGAGGCCGTTTTAGGTCCGTTTTGCAGCCAGGCAGCAAAAACATCCTGCAGCACATAAACATAGGTACCAAAGAGCAGCAGCAAAAGCAAGTAGGCACCGGTCTTGGCCTGAAAAGTCTTCAATGCCGGGGGCCACAACGAAAACAACAGTCCAAACACAAAAAGCAACACATAAATAAAAGTCGTGCCCAACGAAGCACTGCCCCACAACAAAAATTCATCGCCGCCCTGTAATTCGTATGAAAAGCCGAACTTATTCACCAGCAAGTCGGGCGTGTACTGCAAGAGGGGGAATACGGCGGCATAAAAGGCCACACAAAGCAAGGTGATGTAAATGAAAGAGCGGTTGGTAATGAGTTGCAGGAAGTCGGCCATACGGAAACGCTCGTCCTCTGCCTCTTCGGGCGCAGCCTTCCCTTCCTGACGATCGAGACGGATGTCGAAAAACAGGTAAAGCACAAAAAGAAACAGACTGATGCCGATCAAGACTACAGCAAAGTTAACAGCCGGGGCTACCGTGCCACCTGCCAAATCAGGCGACACCGCCATTCCCAGCGCCGTACCGAGCCGACCAAAGCCAATGTTCACCGCCATGGCCAGCGCCATTTCGTAGCCTTTGAACCACTTGACGATGGTACGGGTAATGACCACGCAGGATATCTCCATACCAATACCAAAGAGCAAACGACCGCCCATGGCGCCCCATACCATGGTTTCCTTTTCACTTCCGAACCACCCCATTAACGAAAAGGCGGTCAGCAGAGCACCCAAAAAGGCCAGGGCACCAAAAACCAAACCCGCAATCCTAATGCCCCAACGATCGAGAATGAGTCCCCCAACCAAAATCATCCCCAACATGTTGGCGAAGGTGGTGGCGGCCAAAATTCGGCCATACTCCTCACTGCTGATGCCCAGCTCTGCTGTCATCAAGCCCTTTATGCCGCTGAAAAAATCGTAAAACCAATAAGTCGAAAACAGCAAGGCGCTGATCAAAACCAATACCAGCCAGCGCAGCAGTGCAGAGTGGCGAAGCGATTTTTTTTCCAAAACAGAATATTTAAGATGTGATGTCTTTTACTGAAAAGACGAATTATTTCCGGGGCACATTCTTCAGTGTAGCGATTAAAAAGCGCCAAAAACGCTCCACACTGGCAATATCGACCTTTTCGTCGGGAGAATGCGGGTAGCGGATGGTGGGACCAAAAGAAATCATATCCCACTGCGGATAGGCACTGCCCAAAATGCCACATTCGAGTCCCGCATGTATGGCTTTCACCTCGGGAATCTTACCAAAATCCTTGCGATACACCTCCTGCATGGTCTTTAGAATTTCGCTTTGCATATTGGGCTTCCAACCCGGGTAGGAGCCATCGAACCAAACCTCGGCACCGGCCAACAAAAAGAGACTTTCCAGGGTAGATTCCAGATCCTGCTTGGCCGTATCTACCGAACTGCGCAAAAGCGCCAGGGCCTTGACTTCGTGGCCCTCGGTCTTTACAACCGCCAGATTGAGGGAGGTTTCCACCAGTCCCTCCATATCGGCACTCATGCGTACTACGCCGTTGGGACAGGCTTGTATGGCGTTGATCAAATCGTCCTGCACCAGTTCTTCCATCACAAAGTCGGGCAAATCACAAGCTTGGGCCTCCAATTTAAGGTCGGGCTCGGTGCCGGCGAACTCCGCACGAAAGACTTCCGAAAAAGCTTTCACCAGGTTTTGAAAATCATTTTCCTGCTCCTTGGGCACAGTGAGTACGGCAAAGGCTTCGCGGGGAATGGCGTTACGGAGACTGCCACCGTCGACGGTGGCCAGTCGCGCACCGGTGAGACTAACGGCTTCTTTGAGGAGGCGGAAAAGCAGCTTGTTGGCATTGGCCCGACCCAAGTTGATGTCCATACCCGAATGCCCGCCTTTGAGTCCGGTCAGAGCCACCCGATAGCCTTGCACCGCAGTGCCCACCTTGTCCTCCCTAAACGAGAAAACCATATTGGCATTGGATCCGCCGGCACAGCCCACGTACAATTCCCCCTCATCTTCAGAGTCCATATTGATCAGAATCTCTCCCTGCAAGACGCCCACTTGCAAATTATTGGCACCGGTCATCCCGGTTTCTTCATCCACAGTAAACAGCGCTTCGATGGGCCCGTGCTGCAGAGATTTGTCCGCCAAAACAGCCAGGGCTGCAGCCACGCCAATGCCGTTGTCGGCCCCCAGGGTGGTCCCTTTGGCCTTCACCCACCCCTCTTCGATGTAGGTCTCTATGGGATCGGTTTCAAAATTGTGCTCCTTATCGCTGTTCTTCTGCGGCACCATATCCACATGAGCCTGCAGCACCACACCTTTGTGCTTTTCCATGCCCGCGGTGGCCGGTTTGCGAATGATCACATTACCGACCCCATCGATCAGGGTCTCGAGTCCCAACGCACGCCCAACTCCGGCTACATATTCTACCGCCTTCCGCTCCTTTTTGGAGGGGCGGGGTATTTGTGTCAAGGCTGCAAAGTGTTTCCACAAAAGACCGGGCTCCAAATTTTCTATCTTGTTTTCCATATCCACTTATCGTTTAAAAATTTTACTGAAACCGGAGTCTCTATTTAAAAAAAACACGACGCAAGGCGCCGGTGGCCGGATCCAACTCTACCCCCACTCCTGGCTGATCGAACAGATCGGCCGGCAGACGCAGTACCTGTCCGTACTGACCCAGCTTATGCTCGCCGGAATAAAGCTCCACGGTTCGGTCTACCACCCGCACCTGCGCTCTGGCAGGATTACTGTAAACCAGTCCCCTGCGATTCTCACCATCTTCGTCTTCAGCGGCTACAAAATTCTGGCTGGGGTCTTCATGCACCTCTACCTCCAGGTACACCGGCGTTCCGCTTACATCCATTGCCGCAACAAAGCCCTTCTGGGCCGAAAAACGAACCAGTACGGAGGACAGGGATTTGTCCCCTTCGGGAAGGAAGGAGAAGCTCCGGCGAACAGTACGGATTTCGCACTTTCCTACAAACAGTGCCAGATAAGCGGCTTCGAGCTTATCCAATTCGGCCAGCACCACTTCCGGGGCGGCGACCTCAGCCTCTCCGGCAACAATTTCTTTACGCAGGTCGCGCAAACGGTAGATCTCCCGGGCTACCTCCTCGGCCATTGCGGTAGTCGAACTCTTAATCAACTGCTCCTCATTCAGGGGAGCCTCGTTAAAATTCAGTTCACCCAAAAAGGGTGCTGTTGGCACCTTCCGATCCCCAAAACGAGAGCGCGGCTGCCGGGGCTCCGGAAGCTGCAACCCCATCAACACCCCGTCGGGCGCCAGGTTAAGCGCAGCCAAAGCGGGCGCTCCGGTGGTGCTTACCCGAAAAAGACGGGCCGGGTCGGCTTCTCCGCGTGTGTGCACTGTGGCTCCGGTAAGCACCCACTCCTCCTGGTCGCCAGTGATTACTTCGCTAATATTCAGGAAGCGTTGGGCATAGCGGTAGAAGGGACCGGCTTTTTCGACGCGTTGCTCCGCGACCAGTTCTACTTCGATGACGGTCCTGGGCAAATGATAGTACAAGCCGTGGCCATCGGGTGCTCCTCCGGCAACAGGACTCACCTTGCCGGTATTCAATTCCTGCGAGCTGCTGCACCCGGCCAAAACCAGGCTAAGCACCCCCAGTACTTTCAAAAAAGTATTGTTCATAACTGTACCTTTAAATTTTGTTCTACAGTCCATCACAGACTGCTTTAGGTTAACGCTTGGCCTTCCGCCTTATTGCGAAAGGGCTTTTAGGGCTCGTCCCACCCGGCTTATCAGATCCGAAGCTGTGAGGGCAGCCCAACCCTCCTCTTCTGCGGCCAAATCTCCTGCCAACCCGTGTACATACACCGCCAGGCGCGCCGCCTCCACGGGCAACAAGCCCTGTGCCAAAAAGCCAAGCACCAGTCCCGTTAAAGCGTCTCCGCTTCCTGCGGTGGCCATTCCGGGATTTCCGGTGGGATTAAAATAACACTGCCCCCCAGCATCGACTGTGGTGGTATAGGCCCCCTTAAGGACCAGTACCACTTGGTATTGGCGACAAAAAGCCACAGCCTTTTGCAAGCGCTCATAATCGTTGTCCCAGGTGCCCACCAAACGTTTAAACTCACCGGGGTGAGGGGTTAAAACCGTATTTTTAGGCAGGCGGGCCAACAATTCGGGTTTCAGGGCCAATATGTTCAGCGCATCGGCATCGAGCACCAGGGGCCGCTCACCAATTTTATCGAGCAGCTCGCCAAAGGCGACCATGGCGTTGCTGCGGGTGCCAATAGCGGGTCCAACCCCCACCGCAGCAAAAGGCGACAAATCGGGAAATTCGGTAAACATGAGGTCCGACCGGTCGATGCTCACCATGGCTTCGGGGACGGAGCAGTGTAACACGTGACAGGTTTTGTGGGGGACATGTACGGTGAGCAGACCGGCGCCGCTTTTCATACAGGCGCGTGCAGCCAATACAGCGGCGCCCATTTTACCGTAACTGCCGGCAATAAGGAGGGCATGGCCAAAATGCCCTTTGTGCATAAAGCGGGTGCGGGTTGGCAGCAGTGCTGCCATTTCGGTCGCCTCGCTGAGTTGCCAGGGACTGTCGTGGGCGGCAAGGGCGTCGGGGTGGAGACCAATGGGCACGACTTCCCACTCGCCGACAAAGGCATGGTTTCCGGGAAAGAAAAAACTGAGTTTGGGAAACTCGAAGGAAAAGGTGCGACTGGCCCTAACAATACCGTCTTTGTTGTTGGCCGCATTGCACTCCCCCATCAGTCCCGATGGCAGATCTATGGCCAAAACCTCACAATTCCAGCTGTTGACCATCTGTACCAGCTCCAGGGCCTTTCCTTCGAGGGGCCGATTGAGTCCGGCCCCAAACAGGCCGTCTAACACCACGGTGCCTTCAGGGGGTGCTGACAGACGGTCTTCTTTATCGAGTTCGAGCACGGCTACCCGGGGCAGGTGGCGCAGGCGCCCGCGATTGATCTCAGCATCGGGTGAGAGGCGATTCCCATCCAACAAAACCACACTGACCAAAAAATCGCTGAGGGCCAACATGCGGGCCAATACCAAAGCATCGCCTCCGTTGTTACCGGGCCCGGCCAGCACCAGAAAGGGGCGACCTGCATAGGGTTCTTTGATGCGATCGAAGAGGCGACGGGAGGCACGCTCCATTAAATTAACCGACAAAATGGGCTCATATTCTATGGTGTAGGCATCCATCTCTGCGATGGCCTTAACCGGAAAGATTTTCATAACATGCAGCTTAATTCCGACAAAACCAGGACCTACAACAAATTTAACAAATATCTGCGGAGTAAGCCTAGGGCAGGGACAAATCTTTTTGTGGGACAAAAAAGGCGTAGGATCTGGGGGGCGCCTGGACAAAAACACGACCATCGACCTGCACCTGCACCTTTTCTTGCGGGTTGCGCACATTCACCAGGGTTTCGCCGGACCAGGAACGCCAACCCTCAGGAGACGAATCGACCCACAAACCCTTTTCTTCCGAAGCGTTATTGAGCACAATGATGCCGCCTTCCTTGCCGGCAGCCCCTCCCCTGCGGGCCACATAAACATGACGGGCATCCTCCGCAGGATAAGGCTGTCCCATTGCGCTCAACACTTCCAGACCCCCATCCAGGTAGGTGCGACGCAGGTCAATGAGCGCCACTACTTCCGCCTGCAAAGCAGGGGGAAGTTCGACCGACTTCCCGGGCACATGGTAGTCCACCAAACTGAGGCCAAACAAGTGGGGATAGAAAACGCAGGGGCGTCCTTCGTGCGTTAATATATAGGCATAACCCAAGCCCCAGTCTTTATGCACCCATTTGTCGTGTTCCTTACCCGTGTCGTGGTTCTCCAAAAAAGTAACGACAGAAGTGCCCGAAAGTCCGTGCCCCTCGTTGTTGCGAACCAATCCGGCGTGATTAAGACGACGCATATCAAATTGGGCATCCCCGTTGCACATTTCGGTCAGGGTGGCTTTCAGCGGAAAATCAAAGACATCGGCATCGGCACCCAGTTCAGCCAGGGCATTAACCCATTGTCGAATACTCTGAGCTCCGCCCCAATATTCCCCGACAACAAAGCGCTGGCGACCGTCTTTCAGGGGAATGCTTTTAATCCAGGATGCAGCAAACTCGCACTGAAAGCCACGTACAAAATCGAGTCGGTAACCATCAAAGTCCAGCTTGCGAGTCAGCCACACCCCCCAATCGTTCATACGCTGCTGTACTTCTGAATCAAACGTATTCAGATCGTTCCCAAAGCCTTTGGTATTGGTAATGAGTCCGTCTCCTTCCCCCCAATCGCCCAGCCAATCGTTGTCGTCTGCAGGGTGAAAGTGTCGGTAGTTCCAGCTTAAATCCACTTCCCCGTTTCCGGTTTTGGGCGGGTAGGACAAGGCGGTGGTGGTCATGGCCTGCAAGTGGGTTGAGGCCAGGTCCTTGCCCTCATACCACAACTCAAAAGGATAATAGCCATGGGTGGGGTCGCCCGACCACCAGCCTGTTTGGTGACTGAAGCGGGGACTCAGGCGAAACACCAAATCCTGTCCGCCCGGTACAGACACCTTGAACACATCCACATCGTGCTCATCCTGGATGAAAGCACGCAGCGTTTGTCCCGATCCCGGAAAGCCCTGATGGCCTCCAGCCCCATTGTTGGGTTCCAACTCCCAGGTGTAGCTGTCGTTCCATCCCGAAGCTTGATAATCAATCTGCAAATCGTAGGCTCTAACCGCGGGCTCTGCCTCGTAATTGAGCCGATAACCTTTTATTTTCAAGTAATAATCCCCGGCAGCGGCTTTGGGCAGGCGCCAAAGCACTTCATTGGTGGGATAAGGCGTAAACTGCTTTCCGTGCCGCCTGGCTTCATCAAACACATAGGCTTTTACGGCAGGATTGGGTTCGAGATTGTCTTCACCACCATATATGTGATTGAGCACAATGTCGGCATACACCTCCACCCTGTGCTGCCCTTGTGCGGTATCGTGCATGGCCGCCAGCATTTGCTCCAGTTCGGCGCGGCTCCCAAAACGGGTTTCCACACTGCCTTTCTGGTCGTAGTTCCCCAAATCGTAATGGTCGTAAATGCCGTATCCCATGTCGTAAATGCCCCAGTTCCCTTTGGCGGGAGAAGGCACCCAGATACCGGTAATGCCCCAGCTTTTGAATTCTTCGGTCTGGGTCCTGAGGGTATTCCACCACTGCCCATTTTTGTTTTCGGCATCTACGGGCACATCCCAATAAAAACCCTGCAACATCACATCGTTTTGGGCCTGCAGCACCCCGTGGGGAAAAAGAAAACAAGCCACAAAAAACAACCCGACGTAGGTTTGGGACTTGAGTCTGGACGTAAGGAATCTGTGCATGGCAACAAACTTTTGTTATGTTTACCAAAGTCAGACAAAATCAAAGGTGTTTGGTCAATATTAGGGCTGGTAGTAGATGGGGCCTTCAACGCCCAGGGGCAGGTTCATCCAAATCCAGGCCACAAACATCGGGATGCGCACCACCATAAAAGCAATGGAATAGGGCAACATCAATGAAATAAGGGTGCCTATCCCCACATTCTTCACGTACTTTTGGGCAAAAACAATGACCAGCGGGAAGTAGGGCAAGAGCGGGGTAAGGATGTTCGAATAGGAATCGCCAATACGGTAGGCCGCCTGGGTGGTTTCCGGAGAATAGCCCATCAGCATGAGCATGGGCACGAAAATGGGCGCCAGCAGGGCCCATTTGGCCGAGGCGCTGCCCATAACCAGATTAACCAGCGAGGCAATTAAGATGAAAGCGACCAGCAGGGGCGTGCCCGTGAAACCAATGGCGTTGAGGCCCTCCGACCCTTTAACCGCCAAAACACTCCCCAGGTTCGACCAGTTGAAATAGGCCACAAACTGAGCGGCGACAAAGGCAATAACAATGTACAGCCCCATGGTCGACATAGATTTGGCGGTCATGTCCGACACGTCTTTATCGTTGCGAATGGTTTTGGCAGCAATACCGTAAACAAGCCCCCCTACAAAAAAGATCAAAAACATGATGGGCACCAGGGAATTGTAGAAAGGGGTAAAGCTGGCCGAACCGGTCAGGGGATCTACCTCGCCCCGAAGCAAGCCGTTTTCGGGCACAATGGCTCCGACTACCAACACAATCATTACCAGGACCGAAATCAGGGACCACAAAAGGGCTTTCTTTTCTCCACGACTCACTTCGTTGGTCTGCTTTTCCACTTCCAAACCTTCCTCGGCGCGATAGGGTCCCAAACGGGGAATAATGATTTTTTCCGTCACCCAGGTCCCTGCCAATCCCACCAGGGGCACCGAAGCAGCCATCAGGTACCAGTTGGAAAGTGGATTAACGGTATAGTTGGGATCGATCAGGTTGGCGGCCGGCTCGGTAAAGGCGGCAATCATGGGATCCAGGCCCGTAGGTAAAAAGTTGGCCCCAAAGCCACCTGAAACACCGGCAAAAGCGGCTGCAATACCGGCAAGGGGATGTCTGCCCATGCCCATAAAAATAGCGGCCCCCATAGGTATCAATACCACGTACCCGGCATCGGCGGCTACGGAGCTGACCATACCGGCTACTACAATCGAGAAGGTAATCAGGTACTTGGGCACTTTACTGACAAAGACTTTAAGGGCTACGGCAATCATACCGGTATGTTCGGCCACTCCGATTCCCAGCATTACCACCAAGACCAGTCCCAGGGGTGGGAAACTGGCAAACACATCGACCATGCTGGTAAAAATGCGCTGAAAACCTTCTTTGGTTAATAGGTTTTGTACCGTTATAAACTGCTCTTCCAGTCCGGTAGCCCCGCCGGTACCAGGCTTGAGCACGGTTACTCCGCCAAAAATCCATGAAAGCACCAAAACTACGCCCATTAAAATCGCAAACAAAGTCACCGGCTGGGGCAGCTTATTGCCCACCACCTCTACTTTGTCGAGCAGACGCTTAAAAAATCCCTCCTTCTTTTCCTTAATCTCACTCATAAAATTCAATTTGTAGGTCGCCATGGGCAACCTGCATTAGTCTTTGTTAAATCAATCAATGTTCGCCGTGCATCCATTTTTTAAGGATGGGGGATACCACCAGAATAAGGACTCCTGCGGCCATCGCGGTTAAAAACAGGTAGTAAAATACCCGACTGTAAATGTGTATGGTTTTGGTGGGACCAACAAAGGCGTGCAGCATTTTCCCAAACTCGGCAAAACCGGCGGCGGGCTCCTGCACCATTTGCAATTGAAGGGCATCCCCATTGGGGGTATAAAACTGACCCATTACGTTGATGGTGTTCACCGACTTTTTAATGGCGGTGGCTTGAGGCACGCTTACCTGCATGCTGCTGTTGCGCAGGAGGGGCTGATGCAGACCGCGCTCGCCCAAGGCCAAAACCAGGGCTACATCGGTGCTGTTCTCCGGCTTATCGGTTTCAAACACCCTATACATCAGGGTATCGCGCACCAGGGTTCCGGCCAGGGAATCGGGCAGGTTGGCCGCCCGATAAACCAGCGTGTCGCCATTCAGGGTATAGCTGCCCCACTGAGATTGGGCTTTCATCTCCAGGGTGGTCAAATCACCGGTGGGATCAAGATTGCCCAAACGCAGATTGATGGCCACTGTCTCACCGGGTGCCAGGGCACGGTGCAGGTAATACACCTCCTCCTTCGCATACTCGGCTTCGGCTACATCGGGCGTGGCCTGCACGGCAACCGACAGGGGATCGGAGTAGAGGGTGTCGCCTTCGTGTACATAGAAGGCACGCACTTGCAGTGCATCCACACCTTCAAATCCGGCAGGTGCTTCATATTTTAAGCCGCTTTCCATAAAACGCTCGGTAGAGGTCAATTTGGCAATGGTACCTCCCAAATGCTGGGCCATGGCAATAGATAAAAACCAGGCACCCATCACCATGGCGACCAGACGGGCCGGAGCCAAACGGGTAACCATAGACAAGCCTACGGGTGAAATACAAAGTTCTCCGGCGGTGTGCAAAAAGTAACCCAGGAAGAGGAACAGCATGGCGACTTTACCGTCGGCACCGGCCATGGAAGCCCCCAAAACAAAGGCGCCAAAACCAATACCCAGACTGAACAAACCCATGGCAAACTTAATGATGGTATTGGGCTCCCGATCGCGCCGTGCCAAAGCCAGCCACAAAGAGGAGAAAATGGGCGCCAGCATAATGATGAAGAGGGGGTTGACCGACTGGTATACCGAGGTGGGTATGGTAAACCCAAAGATCTCGCGGTTTACGTTGAGGTCGGTAAACAAGGTGATGGAGCTGCCGGCCTGCTCAAAAAAGGCCCAGAAAGTGATGGTAAAGAAGGCCAAAACTATGATGACCCAGATGCGCTCCCGCTCGACCTTGGTCATGCGCAGCGACATCACGATGAGACCGACAAATACCGCAATTACAAAGGGGGTAAAAATATAATTCATCAGGTGGTAGTTCCAAAGCAGGAGGCCCAACAAGGGTACTACCACAAAGGAGCCGATGTAAATGAGCCATTCGCGACTGAGTCCCGCAAAAACAGGCTTCTTCAGCAACTCGGGTTGGGGAGCCGCTCCGTTTTCAGGTTCAAAGTTTTTTTGTCCCCGCCAAAACACCAACAAGCCCATGATCATGCCCAAACCAGCTAAGCCGAAACCGTAGTGCCAGCCGTAAATCTCTCCAATGAGACCACAGGTAAGGGGGGAGAAAAAAGCACCCAGATTAATGCCCATATAAAAGATGGTGAATCCGCCGTCTCTGCGTGCATCCCCTTCTTTATAAAGCTTACCCACCATGGAGGATATGTTGGGCTTAAAAAAGCCGTTGCCCATGATCAGGAAAGCGAGTCCCCCAAAAAGGTAGAACTCCGACTCTACGGTCATCATAAACAAACCAATAGCCATCAACACCCCACCCAGGTAGATGCTCTTCCTATAACCCAAAATCTGATCGGCAATGACCCCGCCAATAAAGGGGGTGGCATATACCAGGGCGGCATAGGCGGCATAAATACCATAGGCCTCTGAGTCGCCATACAAAATCTGTCGGGTCATGTACAAAATCAGAATGGCCCGCATGCCATAATAGCTGAAACGTTCCCACATTTCAGTAAAGAAAAGGCTGTATAAGCCTTTAGGATGTGTTTTTCCCATAAAGCTGTAACGAATTAAAACTTTCGACCAACGAAAGCAACAACATTTTTATTTTGGAAGTCAAAAATAAGATAAATTAAAGAGTTTGTGCCTAATAAATGTCATTTATTACTGAAAAAGGGGCGGTTGCTGCAACCGCCCCAGGGGCTCAAAACATAAAGATTCAACGCCATATCAGGCCTGCCTGCCGGCATGCAAAACAAACAGGGGATAATGGGGATGTAGAACCATTTTCCGGGTGATACTGGGATGAAAAAGGCGCTCAAAAAAACTGTAATTGTGCCGCACCATGGCCACCAAATCGGCGCCCTGCTCTTCAGAAAAATCGCAGACGCTCCGACACACATCCTCGCCGTCTAAAAAGTGGAAGCTCAGTTTTATGCCCGGAAAATATGCAGCAATGCGCTCTTCGGCTTCCAGGTGATTCAAATACTCATTGTCGAGGACATGCGCAAAGAGCAGTTCGCTGTTGAAGGCACTCACCAGTTCAAAAAGGGGCTTGGCCATTTCCTGATTCAAGGTCTTTAAATCGGTGGCGAAGACCATTCTTCGGGGCTTTTGCAAGGGGGTTTCCCGCGGAATGGCCAGGACCGGTAATTGAACGTGTTTAATCACGTCAAAAGCTGTACTGCCCAACAAAAAATTTTCTAAAGCACTTTCGCCACGACAGCCCATCACCAGAAAATCGGGTCGGGTAAACTCGGCACCTTCTTCCCGCAGCAACACGTCCACCAGGGGACCATAACGAGATACCACATTGATGGCTACGTTAGGAAACTGATGGTGCAGCGAAGCCAGTTCACGCCGCAGTCCTTTTCGGCTTTCTTCTGCCATTTCTTCTTTAACACGGGTAATGTAGGGACTGCCACTGAACTCCACATCGTAGGCATTGAGCAAGTGAAAATGAAAGCCTCGGCCTTCAAAAATTGTCAGGGCATACAATGCTGCGTGGCGGGCGGTCTCAGAAAAGTCGGTAAGTAAGAATACATGCTTCATGGCACAAAGGATTTAGGCGATTTGGTCTTTGTTTATCAAGTTAAAACCTTTAGCCTGTAAATGCAAACCCCTTTGCCAAAAAAATCAGTGGCCCCGCTCACGCTGCCAATGGCGTATTATTTGTCGTATGCTCTCGCTGCAAATCAACGAAAAATCAAGTACTTCGGGGGCAATAAAAAGATAGCCGCTGATGTCGTCGCCCCAGCTGATCCCTTCAAAACTGCTTACGCGACACTCAAAGGCCAAATCGGCGGTATAAACGCTGAGTCCGCCAAACACATACTCATTGGGATAGGAAGCCAAAAAACGGTAGTGGTCCACCTCCAAATTTAATTCCTCTTTGATTTCGCGCAACAGGGCCTGTTCTGCACCTTCGCCGGGATCGACAAAGCCCCCGGGGAGATCAAGCAGGCCTTTTTGCGGATCGAGCGCACGTTGGGTGAGTAACAGCTCTCCTTTTTCGTTTACAATGAGGGCGGCTACCGCCGCGGCGGCATTCACGTAGAGGTGAAAGGCACAATCGCTGCAGCGAAAGGACCGGTCGGCTTGGGCTGTAAAGGCCCGACTGCCGCAACGGGGACAGAAACGAAAAACGGTCTCAGGAGATGTAGGTGTCATACTAAAAGCCATTGAGCTTAAGGGTAACGGTAGGGATCAGCAGTAAAAAACCAAGCAAAACCAAAACAAGCATCAGGGGAGCCATCCAGCGTACCCATTTGACATAGGGTATTTTGGCTACGCCCAAAACGCCAATCAACACCCCCGAGGTAGGGGTAATCATATTGGTAAACCCATCTCCAAACTGAAAGGCCAGCACGGTGGCCTGACGCGAGAGTCCAATCAGATCGCTGAAAGGCGCCATAATGGGCATTGTTAATGCGGCTTTGGCCGATCCGCTGGGAATGACCACATTGATGATGGTTTGGATGACGTACATAATGCCTACCGAAGCCACGTCTCCCATATCGCTCATGCCTCCGGCCATGGCGTGCAATATGGTGTGTATGATTTGCCCCTCCTCTAAAATCACAATGATGCCTCCGGCCAGGCCGACAATCAGGGCGGCCGACAATATGTCTCCGGCTCCGGTCAAAAACAGGCGGGTAATGGTATCGGGACTCTTGCCCATGGCGGCTCCGGATAAAATGCCCATGGCAAAAAACAAGGCGGCAATCTCCATGATGTACCACTGGTAGCCCATTACGCCAACAATCAGAAAAACAATGGTGTAAGCCAGTAAATTAAGCACAAAAACGGGCGAGGAAACACGCAGCGCCAAAAAACCGGTGACCGCATAAGCTAAAGTGAGTAAAGGCAGTACCGGTCCGGTAAAGCCATCCCCGCTTCCCATAGCCAGGGTGGATTGGGGATAAGCAAAGGAAAAGGCAATAAGGGCCAGGAGACTGAGTCCCCAGGTGTACCAGGCGGCTTTGTGGGTGCCTGCTTCTTCCCCTTCTTCCTGCAAGTGCAGCTGCGCGCGCCAGTAGGCATCTTCGTGGTAAACGGGCGACCGCTCGGGGGTGCGCCGCACCCTGGCGGCGTACCACAAAATATAGCTGATCCCCACCGCATTGATCACCAACCAGGCCACCAGACGGTATTCAAAACCCGAAAACAAGGGCAAATCGGCCAAACCCTGTGCAATACCAATGGTAAAGGGATTGAGCACGGCTCCGGCAAAGCCCAGTCCTGCTGCCACAAAAACCATGGCTACTCCGGTAATGGAGTCGTAGCCCATGGAAATGGCCAGGGGCACTATTATGATGATAAAGGCGATGGTTTCTTCGCTCATACCAAAAACGGCCCCAAAAACGGAGAACATGAGCATAACCAGTACAATGACCAGGTTGCCGGTACCCAGGCGACGCATCAGCGCATACCTTTCGAGCCGGACGGTAAACTTCAAAAAGGCACGTATGCCGACATCAATGGCCCGGGAATCGTTCATGATCCAAAAAGCACCGCCAATCATCAGTATGAAGATGATGATGCCGGCCTGGCGCTCAAAGCCCATAAACAGCGCTGCAAACACTTCCCAGGTTTGCGGCTGGCTGTCGGCCGATTGAAACACAGGCATGCCACCCTCTTCGGGAGTTACATAGGTGCCGCCTGGCACCAGCCAGGTGGCCAGGGCCGACAGCACAATCAGAAAAAACACAATAACATAGGTGTGCGGAACTTTCTTCAGCATAGCAATTCTTTTTGAGGGTTTCAAAAGTAAGGCTTTCTGCTGAATTAAGAAAAAGCAAACCTGCAGGACTCTTTTTCGTAGAAACAGCAGATTTCATCCAAAACTACAGCAATGCAACACACCGGATTTTTATTAAAAATGACCCTGCTGACACTTCTGTCGGCCCTGCTGTTGGGCGGCTGCGCCTCCAAAAAGCATCTGAAAACAGCTCTGGCCTACGACGAAGCCGGCCTGTTTGAAGATGCCGCACAATCGTATATGCGGTCCCTCTCGGCCAACCGCGACAACATCGACGCAAAACTGGGGCTGAAGAGGACCGGGCAGCAGGTATTGGAACAACGACTCGGCGATTTTCAATCGCACTACAACAACCAGCGCTACCGCGATGCGGTGTACGCCTACCTCGAAGCAGAACGCTTCCAGGAAAGTGCAGCCAACCTGGGGGTTCGGCTGGACTTCAGTGGCAATCATCAGCGGACTTACCACGAAGTACGCAGCAAGTATCTGGCGGAACTGTACCAAGAGGGATTGCGCCAACTCGATGCGGAAGCTTTTGCTACCGCCGAGCAGCATTTTGCCGAAATTTTGGATATTGATGCCGCCTACAAAGATGTGCAGGCCTTATGGACCACCGCACGCTACGAACCCAGGTACCGCGAGGGGCTGACTTTTATGAACAGTCGCCTGTATCGCAGGGCCTTTGTGGCCTTCAACAACCTTCTGAGCGAAAATGGCCCCTACAAGGATGCGGTAGAATTGCGCGAAGTAGCCCTCGAAGGGGCTACCATTACCCTGGCTGTTTTGCCTTTCTATGCCCCAAGGGGCGCAATGGAACAAGCCGCAGCGGCCAACCTGCGTACCAATACCTTAAGCGAAATTGCCGCTTTACCCCTGCCCTTTTATAAGGTGGTAAACGACCCTTTGCTGAACAACCTGCCCCAGATAAGTGTCATCAACGACCCCTCCATTGTTCTGGCCTTATTAAAAAGTGCCGGAGTGCGACTTTCGGCCGACCACATACTGATGTCCCGGATTGTCGATTACAAGGAACAAAACGGCAAACCGGCCCGAACCAGACAAACGGCCTGGCGTAAGGTGAACAAGGAAGTAAGCACCGACGGACGAAAACAAACAATTACCGAATACCAAAAAGCCACTTATACCGAAGTCACCCAACAAAGCAGTGCTGTTTTGCGCGTGGAGTTTTCGCTCTTGAATTTGAACACCGGCATGATTGTGCTGACCGATTACCTGGAATTCAGCGACCAGGACGTATTGCATTATGCCGAATCGGCAGTCAACTACAAAGAGTTGGTACCAGGCAGCTGGACCCATGCCGAACGAGATCTGGAAAGCGATAAGATCTACGACAACAGCAACTCAGTAGCCGAACTCCACCAACTTTTTACCAACAAGCGCGAATTCCGCACAGGCTCTGCCCTGATGTCGAACCTTTTGGGTGCAGCAGGTTTGCAAATAGCCCGACGCATGGAAACCTACAACCCTGAGTATTAACGCAATTTAACTTGTTTTTAATCTCTTTTACTGAAAAGCACCTTATCTTTGTCGTAGATTTTTTTTCATAGATTTGGATTTGGTTAACAAAGGCTGATTTAAGGGGAAAGGACAGATTTTTAAATCTGTCCTTTTTTTTATGCCTGCATTTTTGATTATTGCGCGATTCTTAGTATTTTGCTGTATTAAAACTTTAACCAGATATGGACAATCTGTTTCTAAAGTACATGCGCGAGCGCAGCGGCAAACGCAAAAGCACAGGCCCCAACTTCCATGCGCCGGGCCCGGTGATTACCATTTCGCGTGACTACGGTTGTCCCGGCAGGCGTATTGCGCGTAAATTGGCTGAAACCCTGAGCGAAAAAAATCTACGCATGGGCCGTGAAACGGAGTGGAAGTGGATCAGCAAGGAGATCATTGAAGAATCGGCCCGCGAATTAAAGCTTTCTCCCACGCTCATTCAGGACTTATCCGATTACCGCACACGAGGCTTTTTCGAAAACCTTGCGTTGTTTTTCTCCGATGAGTTTTACCCCGGCGATGTGAAAATTAAAAACACCATTGCGCGCTTCATTTATAATGCCGCGGCCGAAGGGCATGTGGTTATTGTGGGAAGGGCAGCCGAGTCCATCACCAAGAACTTTGAAAAATCTCTGCATATAAAACTTCAGGCGCCTATGGAGTGGCGGGCCGAACAGGTTGCAACAGCCTACGGAATGAGTCTGGCCGACGCTAAAAAGGAAGCGCTGGAGATGGACAAACGACGCAGCCAGTTTCGCAATTATTTTGAAAAAGAGCGCCCCGACATCGACTTTTTCGATATGTTCTTCAATGTGGCCACCCTTAGCGATGAGGAAATCGTTGAGGCCATCATCATTCTGACCGAAACACGTGGCTTCGTTTAATGGGAAAATCTTTATGACCTTTATAACACGCAACATCCTTCAAATATTTTTAACAGGCTGGCTCTGGCTGGGATTTTCTGCGCTAGGAGCCCAATCTGCCTTTCCGGTGGACAGTTCTTTTACCCTCCGGCGCGAATTGACCAAACAGCTGAAACATCACCCCGACATTAGCCTGGCCGAAGTTGGCGACACCAGCATGTTGAGCCTGCACAGAGATGTGGTGTACACTTCCTACGGACAACGTCAACTGCATGCCGACATCGTTTTTTTAAGCGAACGCGCTGCGGACAAAATGCCGGTCATCCTCTTTGTTCATGGCGGTGGCTGGAGCAGCGGCAACAAAAGCATGGAGCATCCCCTGGCCTTTGAAATGGCTCGCAGAGGGTACGCAGCTGTTTGTGTGGAATACCGCCTTTCACCTGAAGCCGGCTATCCGGCCGCTTTAATTGATTTGGTTACAGCCATTAAGTGGGTTCGTGCCATGGCCGACACCTATCCTTTTGACCCCGAAAAGGTTGTTCTGGAAGGCACCTCAGCCGGTGCCCAGCTGGTCAGTCTTCTGGGCAGCATCAACAACCAAAGCGACTTGTTCACAACTCCCAAGTATGCAGCCTATAGTGGCGAAGTGCAAGGCGTCATCAACATCGATGGCGTGCTGGCCTTTTTGCATCCCGACTCAAGTGAGGGGATGGACCGGCCCGGCAAACCCTCGGCTGCCACTCGGTGGCTGGGCAGTGCCGCGCATGAAAACCCGGAGCGCTGGAAAGAAGCCTCAGCCCTTACACACATCAACAAAAACTCTGCACCCTTCCTATTCATCAACAGCTCGTTACCGCGCTTTGGAGCCGGACGTGACGACCTGATTGAACAACTGAATAAATACGACATACCCAGCAGAAAACACCAACATGAGAGTTGCCCACACACCTTCTGGTTGTTCCATCCCTGGTTTGAAACAACCGTGCAATGGATGGACGATTTTATGCAGGAAATAATACTTTTGTAAGTTTTTTTAATACTTATTAAGAGCGGGTTAAATTGTTAAGCCATATTTAATAGTTAGTTTTGTGATTCACATACCATTTTGATACACACAGAACTGACGATATGAATCGCTTAGGAGGGCGCATACGAAACAGAAGGGAAGCTTTGCACATGTCGCTGGGAGAAGTAGCCCAGAAGGCAGGAATTAGTGCCAGTGCCCTTTCACAAATTGAAAACGCCAAAGCTTTTCCCAGCATCCTTACTCTGAAAGCGGTGGCCACGGCACTCCACATAACTGTGGGCGAATTGATAGGAGAAAACGAAACCATCAAACATTCGCCTTACCTGGGAGCCGGTGAAAAACGTTTTATTAGAAAGAATTCAGGAGGTGTAAATCTTTACTCCCTTTCCCATCACGAAACAGGAAAGCAAATGGGCACCTATCTGATGGAGTTTCCCGGAGGAAGCTCAGCGGAGGAGTTTTTTGAAGCCCACGCAGGACAAGAGTTTTGCTACCTGATCAGTGGAGAATTGAACTTTACCGTAGATAAAGAGAATTTTCATTTACAAGCCGGCGACAGTCTTTATTACAATTCTTTTAAAAAGAGAAGGGCGTTTAACGAAACGTCGGAGCCGGCACAACTGCTTTGGGTGCTTACACCACCCGATCCGCGCTTTGAACAGAGCCTGGCAGTTACAGAAATAATTTCAAATAAACCATAAACACAGAAAAATGAGCATGATTACAACGCTGGAAAAAAAAGGAATTAAGGTTCCCGACCAGATCAAAGACATCTTGAACAATGCTCCCAAAGTGCATTTCTTCAACACCACGGACGAATTAATTGTGGCCTCCACCAACGGTGAAGAAAACGCCACTTTTGAAGTTAAATACGATGTTCCCGGAAAGGGCGAATATGTTGAAGCTGTCGTTCACAAAGTTTCTAACGGCATATCAGCCAACTATACCGAGGCTTATATGCGTCGGCGTGACCCCAACTCCATGTTGATTGCCGACAGTAAACCCACCGATAAAACGCATTATCGCGATGTTTTTGACAAAGAGTTCGACGGACTGAGAACGGAAACTTTTGACTGGCTGAAAGGTCAGGAACTGGCTGTTTTCCTGTTTTGGGCAGGCAGCTACCCCGTAGGTGCCGGAGGCATTGCCATCGCTCCTGCAAACGCCGGGTTCTTTGCATTAGGACTGGCCTTTCTGCAAAAGATCATGCACATTGATCAATTGCAGGAGGATTTCAAACTGAATTCAGTCATTTATGTGGCCCCCCCATTCCGCCACACCCATTTTGATGGCAAGCAAAGAGTGGTTCACAATCGTCTGGACGACATTCATGAGATCTTCTCATACAACCTTTATCCCGGTCCCAGTGCCAAAAAGGGCTTGTACAGTGTTTTGCTTGACGAAGGAGAAAAAGAGGGATGGATTACCACCCACTGTTCTACCGTTCAGGTCATCAACCCTTACGACAACAGCACCAACTTTATGCATGAAGGGGCCAGTGGAGGCGGAAAGAGTGAAATGCTGCAATTTGTACCCCGCGAGCCCAATGGGCAGGTCAAAATCGGTTACAATATGGTTACCGGTGAGGAGCGCCTGATCAACATACCGCTTTTCTGCACCTTTAATCCGGTGACCGACGACATGGCACTCTGCCACCCCTCTTACCAAAAAAACAACGGCAAATTATCGGTTGCCGATGCCGAAAACGCCTGGTTTATTCGGGTGGACGGGGTCAACAACTACGGCGACGATCCGGCCCTGGAGCGGGTTACCATGAATCCCCCCGAGCCCTTGCTGTTCCTCAACATCGACACCAACCCCAATGGAACAGCCATGATCTGGAACCACATCGAAGACGAGCCCGGAAAGAGATGTCCCAATCCCAGGGTAATCATTCCGCGTGAGGACATTCACGGCGTACTCAAGCGCCCGGTTACCATCGATGTGCGCAGCTTTGGGGTGCGCACCCCACCTACCTCCAAAGAAAACCCCTCTTACGGTATTTTAGGCATCTTCCACATTCTGCCCCCTGCATTGGCTTGGCTGTGGCGTTTGGTCAGTCCGCGTGGACACGCCAATCCCAGCATCACCAGCGACGGAAGTATGGCCAGCGAAGGCGTAGGCTCTTACTGGCCCTTTGCCACCGGTCAAAAAGTGAAGCAGGCCAACCTGCTGCTCGAACAAATCATCAACTCACCCCGGGTGCGTTACACCCTCACGCCCAACCAGCACATTGGTATGTGGAAGGTAGGCTTTAAGCCGCAGTTGCTGATGCGCGAGTACCTGACCCGCAGAGGAAATGCCAAACTGCGTTCTGAGCAATATCAACCGGCCCGCTCTCCATTGTTGGGTTACGAGCTGAACTACCTGACCATTGAGGGCAACAAGGTGCCTTCACGCTTCCTGAAGGTTTACAAGCAGGATGAGGTGGGCGAAGAAGGTTACGACAAGGGTGCAGAAATTCTTTACGATTTCTTCCGCAAGGAATTGCCCCAGTACCTGCAGCCCGATTTGCTGCCCCTGGGTCGCCAAATCATCGAGGCCTGTCTCAACGGGGCTTCCGTTGAGGAATACAACCAGTTGCTGCCGATGGAGTTTAAGTATGCCTTTTTGAAGAAGGAGAAAAAAGAAAAGAAAAAATAAATAAGATTTCTTTGCACGCCTGTCGAACGACAGGCGTGCTCCTTTCATTCCATTACCAATAAACACCAATTACACAACATGAGTAAAGTTGTTATCATTATGGGCTCCAAGGCCGACCTGGAATGGTCGACCAAGATAGCCAAGGCGGCTGAGTCGCTGGGCGTTCCTGCCCTCATGCGCATTGCATCTGCCCACAAAGTGCCCCTGAAGTGCCTCGACATCATTCGCGAGTTTGAAAAGGAGCAGGTGGTATTTGTAACTGTTGCCGGTCGAAGCAACGCGCTGAGCGGATTCAGCGATGCCCAGACCCACTGCCCGGTAATTGCTTGTCCCCCCTACGGCGACAAATTTGCCGGAAACGATGTGTACTCCAGCTTGCGCATGCCTTCGGGCGTAGCGCCTATGGTGGTACTCGAACCCGATAACGCTGCTTTGGCAGCGGCCAAAATCATCGGCCTCAGCAACGAGGACGTGCGTAAAAAAGTGATGGCTCATCAAGAGGCTCAACGTCAAAAACTGGAGAACGACAACAAGGAGCTGCTCTAATGATCAAATCAGGAAAAGACATCATTTTTGCTTCAAAACTTATCAGGGAAGGTAAGTTGGTTGCCTTCCCTACCGAAACAGTTTACGGATTGGGAGCGAACGGACTGGATGCAAAAGCTGTAGCCAAAATATTTGAAGCAAAACAACGCCCCTCATTCGATCCCCTTATTTTACACATTTCCGATCTGGAGCAACTCGAGACGGTATTTAAAAAGCCAATATCGCCCCTGGTGCTGCAACTGGCCGAAAAATACTGGCCGGGGCCACTGACCATTGTGGCGCCCAAAACGGGGAAGGTTCCTGCTGTTGTAACGGCGGGACTAAAAACCGTGGCCGTTCGCATGCCGGCGCATAAGGTCGCGCGCAAACTTATTAAGCAGGCGGGGGTGCCTATTGCCGCCCCAAGTGCCAATCTGTTTGGGCGACTGAGTCCCACCCGTGCCGAGCACGTAAAGGCACAACTCAAGGGGGTGGACTATTTGCTCGACGGCGGCATTACCGATATTGGTCTGGAATCCACCATTGTGACCATTCACCGCAACAGCATTGAAGTCTTGCGACCCGGCGCCATTACTGCCGATCAGCTGCAGGCCGACTTTCCCGATTGTAAGGTGGTGGACTCCAATACCGAGGACCATATTCAGGCACCGGGTCAGCTCAAGAGCCACTATTCGCCCCGCACGCCACTCTATTTGTACGATGAGGTACCTGAAAAGCTGCCCGATTATGCGGCTTTGCTCTTGCTGGAACCCCATGAGCTGCCGGAGCATGCCCAATCAAAAATTGTACTCTTGTCGCCCACGGGCGACTTGGCCGAAGCGGCGGCGGGACTATTCCAAGCGCTGCACGACCTGGAAAACGACCCGGAGGTAGAACAGATTTACGCCGTAAAAGTCGTGGAGAAAGGACTGGGCATGGCCATTATGGATCGCTTAAAAAAAGCGGCCTACCGCTTCAGTCACTTTGTAGACCAAAACGGCATGACCGCCGACGAAGTTTCCCGTCAAAAGCAGGAACTCTAAACCTTAACCTGCACATTATTCATAAATTATCTATTGCGACAACTTATGAATAAAGCAAGCTAAAGTACTAGAACTGCTTATCAGTTGCTGCTTTTTACAATCAATACCGGAATGCTCTTCTCGTGAGAGATGAGCCTTTCGGCTACTGAGCCGATCAGCAAATCATTGCTGTCGGCTTTTCCTTTATTACCAATCACCACCAAATCGGCACTGTTGAAAGTAGCCTGATCGTATAAGGCCCGTGAAACATGGGCATCCTCTTCCAGTACCACACATTTGCAGTCTTCCTTCAACTTTAATTTTTCCTTGAACTTATCAAACTTTTTGCGGGTCGACTTTATAAAGTGCTGCTCGAGCTCCTTTTTATCCTTAAACAAGGGATAATAATGCAGGTTAAGTTTAACGGCATGCACCGGCAGCAGTTCCGCCTGAAGTACCTCAGCCGCCTCCCGGGCGACTTTTAAAGTCTTGTTGGTGTAGGATGAAAAATCGATGGGCACCATAACCCGATGAATGTCGCCACGCGCCATTTCGGTGACAAAAAGGGTATTGGCATCGAGCAAACGAACCAGTTTGCTCGAAAAAATACCGGAACCGTGCAGAGCAGCCTTCTTACCCAGCACCACCAGGTCGAAGTCGGATTGCTCCAACCACCCCAGAAATTTCTGCATATCGCCCCCGGTATGCACATAAATCTTGCTGTTGACCCCTTCGACAAAAGTCTCCGTTACCTGTTCCTGAATTTCTTCAGCAATCATCTCATCTACGGGCTCATCCAAATCGGGAAAAAGACTCAGAATTTCCTCCGGCATTTCCTCTACCTCCATAAAATGAACAAAGCTTACAGCTTCAAACTGGTAGTTTTCGTGTAAACGCCGAACATAATTAAGCAAAATCTGGTCCATATCGGACAAATCCAGCATAATGGCAACTTTCTTCAATATCATTTCCGTCCCTCCTTTTTGGTTAAACGTTTGGCAATCATTCCGGCAATTTTCTTTTCATAGGATTTCTTATCCTGGCTTTTCGACAGGTATTCGGCCCTTGTCAATTCGGACGACAAGCCCCGGTAGAGACTGTACATCATCACCAGGAGCACAAAGAGAAAGGGCAATCCGGTTGAAACTGCAGCTGTTTGCAAAGCCGTTAATCCGCCGCCCAAGAGCAACACCGCCGCAACGGCTCCCTCAATGTTGGCCCAGAATATCCGTTGGCCCACCGGTGCATCCAGTTTACCGCCCGCAGTAATGCTGTCGATGACCAGGGAACCGGAGTCCGACGAGGTGACAAAAAAGCTGATCACCAACAATATGCCGATCACCGAAAGCAAAGAACTCCAGGGGAACTGCTCAAAAAAGACAAACAGGGCGGTGGACTCATCGGCAATAATTCGGTCTCCAATACCGGGCGCGATCCCCTTAATGTCGAAAAACACAGCAGAACCACCAAAGGCGGTCAACCACAAAAACATAACCACCGAAGGCACCAGCAAAACGCCAAAAACAAATTCGCGTATGGTGCGCCCCTTACTCACACGGGCAATAAACATCCCAACAAAAGGCGACCACGAAATCCACCAGGCCCAGTAAAAGACGGTCCAACCGCCCTGCCAGCCCCGGTCGCGGTAAGCTTCGGTCCACGACGACACCATCAGAATCTCATTCAAATAATTGCCTACATTTTGAATAAAAGACTTAAAGATAAACAAGGTGGGCCCCAGGAGCAGAACCAGAATGAACAGCAGCGCAGCAATGCGCACATTCCATTCACTAAGAATACGCACGCCCTTTTTGATGCCGGTAACCACCGAAACGGTAGCCACCAGGGTAATGGCAATGATCAGGCCCACCTGCATCCACACCGTATTGGGCGTACCAAATACGTGATTGAGTCCCCCACTGACCTGCGTAACCCCCAAACCCAGCGAAGTGGCCAGACCAAAAAGGGTGGCGATTACTGCAAAAACATCGATGATGTTCCCAATGGGACCATGCACTCGCTTGCCCAAAACCGGCAGAAAAACGGAGCGAATGGTCAGGGGCTGATTCCGGTTAAAAGCAAAAAAAGCCAAAGCCAGTCCCACCAGCGCATAAATGCCCCAGGCATGAAAGCCCCAGTGCAAAAAGGTCAGGTTCATGGCATTTTCAGCAGCCTCGAGGGTTCGCCCTTGGCCAAAGGGGGGATTGATGTAGTGGGTCACCGGCTCAGCTACGCCCCAGAACAGAATACCAATCCCCATGCCTGCACTAAACAGCATGGCAAACCAGGCCGGGGTGCTGAACTCTTTTTCGGCATCGTCGCCCCCCAGTCGAATCTTGCCAAAGCGTCCAAAGCCAACATAAAGACAAAAAACAATAAAGGCATTTACCGCCACAATAAACAACCAGCCAAAATTATCTGTAATGCTGCTTTGTACCGTACTGAAGACTTTGGCCATGGGACTGCCCACAATCAAAGTCACTGCAATAAACAGTACAATTAATACGGAAGCCGGCCAAAAAACCGGTCCATGAATGTCGAAGTACTTCTTCTTTCCCATAAACCCCAGCATTTAGTTTTGCATAAAAATCCGGTCTCAAAAAATATCCACATTAAAGTAAGGAGAAAATCGACGAAGACAAAACCCACAAGGATTTTTTAGAAATAAAAAGGAGGGCATTCTGCAATGGCGAAAAAAATCTTTAATTTTGTCGGACACTTTACTAAGCAACAAAAAAACCTAAAAACAAATATTATGGCTGATTTTAAGTACCAAAAGCCCTTCCCCATTTTAAAGGACACCACCGAGTACCGTTTGCTGACTAAGGACTATGTTTCGACGATTGAAGCAGACGGTCGCAAATTTTTAAAAGTGGACCCCAAAGGCCTCGAATTGCTGGCCAAAGAAGCCATGTTTGATGTAAGCTTCTTCCTGCGTCCCGCGCACCTTCAGAAGCTCTCCGACATCCTTAAAGATGGGGAAGCCTCGGACAACGACCGCTTTGTAGCCCACACCATGCTGATGAACCAGGTGGTTTCGGCCGAAGGCGAACTGCCCACTTGTCAGGATACCGGTACAGCCATTGTAATTGGCAAAAAGGGCGAGCAGGTACTCACCGGAGGCAGCGATGCCGAAGCTTTGTCGAAAGGCATCTTTGAGACCTATCGCGACAAAAACCTGCGCTACTCGCAGGTAGTTCCCTTCAGCATGTTTGAAGAGAAGAACACCGGCACCAACCTGCCCGCACAAATTGATATCTACTCCGAAGCCGGCAACAAATACGAATTTCTGTTTGTGACCAAGGGAGGCGGTTCGGGCAACAAGACTTTTTTGTATCAGCAAACCAAGGCCTTACTGACCGAAGAAGCGCTGACCAAATTTGTAAAAGAAAAAATCAAAGACCTGGGTACTTCTGCCTGTCCCCCCTACCACCTGGCCCTGGTCATCGGCGGCACCTCTGCCGAGGCCACTCTGGCCACCGTGAAGAAAGCCTCAGCCGGCTACCTCGACCACCTGCCCACCGAGGGCAACGAAGGCGGCCAGGCCTTCCGCGACCTGGAATGGGAAGCTAAAGTGAAAAAGATTTGTGAAGAAAGCACCATTGGTGCTCAGTTTGGCGGCAAATATTTTGTACACGATGTGCGGGTAATTCGCCTGCCCCGCCATGCGGCCTCTTGTCCCGTTGGCCTCGGCGTGAGCTGCAGTGCCGACCGCAACATCAAAGCAAAAATTACTGAGGAGGGCATTTTTCTGGAGCAACTGGAAAAGAACCCTGCCCGCTTTGCCCCGGAAAGAGCTCCTGAACTGGCCCCTCCGGTCGACATCGACCTGGATCGGCCCATGGAGGAAGTCCTCAAGGAACTGTCGAAACATCCCATCAAAACCCGCCTAAATTTGAGCGGCACCTTGATTGTGGCGCGCGATATTGCCCACGCCCAAATCAAGAAAATTATTGATTCGGGTCAGCCCATCCCCGAATACATGAAAAAACACCCGGTATATTATGCCGGTCCCGCCAAAACCCCCCAAGGCATGGCCTCCGGAAGTTTTGGTCCCACCACAGCCGGCCGTATGGACCCCTATGTAGCGCAATTCCAGTCCCTGGGTGGTTCTATGATTATGCTGGCCAAGGGCAACCGCTCTAAGGCGGTAACCGAGGCCTGCCAAAAGAACGGCGGGTTCTACCTCGGCTCCATTGGCGGTCCCGCCGCCATTTTGGCCAAGGACAGCATCAAGTCGGTTGAGGTGGTTGATTTTGAAGAACTGGGTATGGAAGCCGTGCGTAAAATACGGGTAGAAAACTTCCCCGCCTTCATCATTGTGGACGATAAGGGCAACGACTTCTTTGCCAATTTATAATGTTTTGTTTGTTTATTCTCTCTCGTCAAGCGGCGGCCCGGGCCGCCGCTTGTTTTTTTTACCCGCTATGAAGCAAGCTTATCATTTCCGCCTGGAGTTTAAGGTGCGCGATTACGAATGCGACCTGCAGGGCATTGTCAACAACAGCGTTTATCAAAACTATTTGGAGCACGCGCGACATGAGTTTTTGCTGAGCGTGGGACTCGACTTTGCGGCCCTGTTTCAGCAGGGCATTGCCGCAGTAGTGGCACGGGCCGACCTTCGCTACAAAACGCCCTTGCGGAGTGGCGACCGCTTTGAAGTCTGCCTGCGGGTTGAGGTGCAGGGCCTCAAATACATCTTTCACCAGGATATTTACCGACTCAGCGACGGAAAAATGTGTCTGACAGCCACCATTACCACCACCAGTCTGGTCAAGGGTCGCCTGGCCGTAGCGCCGGAAATCACGTCGGCCCTCGAAAACCTCCCCATTTTATAGGCTGCCCAGCAACCAGGACAGCAAAAAACCGAGGTAATTGCCCAGGGCATAGCCCACAATTCCGATGGTTAGCCCGGGGACTACCAGACTGCGCTTGTTTAGGGCGGCAGCGACTACGGGAACGAAGGGGGGACTGCACAAGAGGGCGGCTGAGGTAATGATGAGGGTGTTGGCATCGACCTTGAACCAGCGCGACAGGAGCAGCTGCAACAAGAGGGAGCCAAAAACGACCCAGGCCACATAGTACAACACATCCAAAGCGCCCGTCAGCAACTGACCGATGTCGGCCATGGACGCCACCACTACACTAAAAACCAGCACAAAATACATCCCCAGCTCAAAAGTCTTGGGTAAGCGTCGAACAGGTTCCAGAAAAGACAAGCCCAGGGCCAGTGAGGTAATCAGCAACATCAGAACGGCCATGCGGGCACCATCAGACACCAGCAGCGACGCTGCCCCGGAAACAGCCACCACCAACACGGCCAACAGCAGGGCTTTGGACAAGGGACGCAAGAGCTGTTTTTTCAACATGCCATAAAAGGGGTCGCCGCCGTTGATTGGTCCTTCCTCCCCCTCAGGCTCTCCAACGGTGGACGTCGGCAAAATACGACCAAATACCCGTGGCCCTGCCGACAGCAGAAAGAACAAATAAAACACCCCAATCACCAGGTCGGCCGAGTGGGTCACCAGATATACGGTCTCATCGACCCCCAACATGACTTTAAGGGCCGCCAGGTTGGGTGTACCCCCAGTATAGAGTCCCACCAGCAAACCAGCCACCTTGTGGCCCTCGTCCAGTGAGGCGCCCAGCCAAAAGTAGCCCAGCACCACCATCAGCACCACACTAAACAGACCAAGCAGCAGACTGACCAGACTGACTCGGGCCAGTTTAAAGACTTCGTTCAGGCGGGTAGAAAACAGCATCAGGGGAATGGCCAGGGGAATGGTGGCTGCGGTCATGATTTCCTGTACCTTGGCGCTGCCCTCGGGCAGCCAGCCGGAATTGCCCAACAAGACGCCAAGGACATAAGCCACGACTACTGCTCCCAACTTGTTCACGTATTTGAAACGGTGACAAAGGTGCAGCACCAAAAATGGGGCAAGCAAATAAAACAAAACCAGCAGAACCATATATCAAATAATTCCTTTTGTTCCTTTATGCGATTTCAATTTCCAGGCTTCAAAAAACTATAAAAACAAGCGCACCAGCGGCATCAATAAAGCCGTAGCCACACCCATCAAACCAATACTCAAACCACTGATGGCGCCTTCTACAGCACCCATCTCTATGGCCCTTGACGTGCCGCCTCCATGGGCACTGCTGCCCATGGCCAGACCTCTGGCGATTTTACTCCGCACCCCGGTCTTGTCGAGGACAAAGGGGCCCACCACGGCACCAAACACGCCCACCACCACAACAACAACAGCTGTCAGGGGCGGAATACCCCCAAAGCGCTCGGAGATGCCCAGTGCAATGGGTGTGGTGACGGACTTAGGTTGTAAGGAACTCACCACCTGCTCATCGGCCCCCAGCCAGCGGGCAATAAGGGTGACCGACACAATGCCAACCAGACTGCCTACGCTTACGGCGGTCAGCATAGAAACCAAATGGCGGCGTATGAGGCGCACCTGTTCGTACAGCACATAACCCAGGGCCACAACAGAGGGGCCCAGCATAAAATCTATCAAAAAACTGCCCTGCCTGAAGGCCTCATAATCGACATCCAGCACATACAAAACCCCTATGATGACCAGCATACTGGTCAGTACCGGATGCAGTAAACCCAAACGGGTACGTCGGTACAAGGCCACCGAAGCCAGGTAAATCCCGATGACAAAAGCCAGGGTAAAGGGCTGGAGGGCAAAGAGCTCATTCATCGCTTCCATTTTTCCAGTATTTGTTGCACCCAGGCCGTTACGACCAGCACCAACACCGTACTCACGGCTGAAGCGACTACGATGGCCACGGTAGCCCCGGCAAAATACCGGGTAGTAACCATCAAACCCACCCCTACCGGCACAAAGTACAAGGCCATGTGGGTGGTAATAAAGGAGGCTATGGTGCGCATTTTTTCCGGCTTGACCCAGCCGGCCAACAAGGCCCCGAAAAGCAACAGCATACCCAGCACATTTCCGGGAATGAGTCCCCCAATCGCTTTGCTCAGGAGCAAACCGGCCGCATAAAACAGAAAAATGACGAATATGGCGTACATGGTGCTGCAAAAGAAAGAAAAATCAGGGAGATGCAGAAATCCTCTTCACATAACTTAACAAGCAAACTATGGCCCGGGACAAGATAATTGCCTATCTTTGCGGCCGCTGCCGCAAAAGAGAAAACTTGTGGACACCAGCAACTTTCCTGATTAGAAATCAATATCTTACCTATTTATATTCATGATTACAGTTTCCAATCTCGCCATTCAATTCGACAAAAAAGTATTGTTTCAGGACGTCAGCCTGAAATTCACCCCGGGCAACTGCTACGGCATCATTGGTGCCAATGGCGCCGGAAAGTCGACCTTCCTGCGTTTGATCAGCGGGGACCTCGACTCCACCCGCGGCTCAATTAGTCTGGCCCCCGGCGAACGACTGTCGGTATTGCGGCAGGACCACCACGCCTTTGACGGGCATAAGGTATTGGACACGGTGCTGATGGGACACGAGGAGTTGTGGAAAATCGCCCGGGAGAAAGATGAGCTCTATGCCAAGGAAGATTTTTCAGAGGCGGACGGCATGAAAGCCTCTGAACTGGAAGAGCGCTTTGCCGAACTCGATGGCTGGAACGCCGAAAGCGATGCAGCCATGCTGCTCAGCGGCCTGGGTGTAAAAGAGGACCTGCACGACAAGCAAATGTCGGACCTCAATGGTAAGGACAAAGTAAAGGTCTTGCTGGCCCAGGCGCTCTTTGGCAAACCCGACAATCTCTTGTTGGATGAGCCGACCAACGACCTCGACCTGGAAACGGTACGCTGGCTCGAGAATTATCTGGCCAACTTCGACAATACGCTTTTGGTGGTATCTCACGACCGTCACTTCCTCGATTCCATTTGTACGCATATTGTGGATATCGACTTTGGCAAGGTCAAACTCTTCCCGGGCAACTACAGCTTCTGGTACCAAAGCAGTCAGCTGGCCTTGCGCCAGCAGTCGGCCCAGAACAAAAAAGCCGAAGAAAAGAAAAAGGAGTTGATGGAGTTTATCCAGCGCTTCAGCGCCAACGTAGCCAAATCGCGCCAGGCCACCAGTCGCCGAAAAATGCTCGACAAACTGAATGTGGAAGAAATACAGCCCTCTACCCGTCGCTACCCCGGCATTATATTTACTCCGGAGCGGGAGACCGGCAACAGCATATTAAATGTAACGGGCTTGAGTAAAAAGGGTGAAGACGGCACGCAGCTGCTGAAGGATGTATCCTTTACCGTGGAGAAAGACGAGAAAGTGGTCTTTCTTTCGCGCAATCCCCTGGTCACCACCGCACTTTTTGAGATTCTGAGCGGGGAACTGAAACCCGACGATGGGCATTACACCTGGGGTGTAACCATTACCAATGCTTATTTGCCGATGGAAAACAGCCGCTTTTTCGAAAGCAAGCAGACTCTGGTGGAGTGGCTCAGCATGTTTTCGGCCGACACCAGCGAATCTTTTCTGCGTGGCTACCTGGGTAAAATGCTCTTTTCGGGCGAGGACATTTACAAGCGGGTCAACGTACTCTCCGGGGGCGAGAAAATGCGCTGCATGATTTCCCGTATGATGCTGCGCAACGCCAATGTAATGCTGCTCGACAACCCCACCAACCACCTCGATCTGGAGACCATTCAGGCTTTTAACAACACGTTGACCAACTTCCCGGGCAACATCCTGATGAGCTCCCACGACCACGAATTTATCGATACGGTTTGTAACCGCATCATTGAGATAACGCCCAATGGCACCATCGACAAGCTGATGCGCTACGACGACTATGTAAACGACGAAAACATTGCAGCACTGCGCAGCCAGATGTACGGCGACAAATAAAATACGGCTACTTGCCTAAGCAAACGCTAAAAAGGGGTGTCTCAACAATCAGAGACACCCCTTTTTTCAAGTGCAAAAATTTAATTGCTTCGCTCAGTTGCTTGAAGACGAAAAATCAGGTGTGATGATTTGGTACTGCCCGCTCAGATGCATCAGACTGAAAAGGTACAGCAGACCATCGTAATAGGGGTCGTAATAGCCGTCGTCATAGGGCTCCAGCCTGGCCTCCCAAAGGGCATGGACAAAATCAAGGGTCTGCGGATCCTTACTGACCAACGAAGCCATTGCAGCGGTAGCTTTAAGTCCCAGCGAATGTCTCCGCTTTTGAAAACCACCGGCAGGCGATATATACTCCGGAGTGCTGCCATCAAGATTGTACTGATCCATAAAGGAATCAATACCCTCTGACCGCAAAAAAGCCTGAAAGCGTTCGGCATAATCCTCCTGCCAGGCTTTATCCTTCCCGTACCACAAATAATCCATAGCGATATTCATAGGTACCCGCCAGGAGTCGTACCGAAACCCGGCCGGCATCCACTGCGTGGGATGTGGCTCCCCGCTGAATTCGGTGTAGCAGGAATTGAGCCCCGTAAGCGGGTGACAGGCACGATGAAAAAACACCCGGGAGGTATCGGCCACGTCGCGATAAAACTGCTCATGCCCGTCGCCGGCATACTCGGCCCAAAGCTCCAAAAAAGCAGGTACATGGTACGAAGGGTCGGTCCAGTTGTAAGCATCGCCAACAGGCACAAAAGTAATTTGCTTGTGCTCCGTATTGAACAAATTGTAAACATCGTTGCTGCCGTCCTTGGCCCACATGGCATCCAGAATTCGCCGTGCCTCAACATAATAATCGAAGCCCGTATCGTTGCCCCAACGGTTGGCAGCAAAGAGCAGACTGGTAACAAAATACAGTTCGCCATCGGAAGCCGGTCCCTGGGAATTGCGTACCATTGCCTCAGGATCAAAACTCCAGGCAAAGTAACCTTCCAGGGGACCTTCCTGATGTTGTAAGTAGTGTTTGGACCAACGCCAGATGCGGTCGAACACCTCCTTCTTATCGAGCTGCACCGCCACCATCATTCCATAGGATACCCCTTCGGAACGAACATCCTTATTTTTCAAATCCGACACATAAGCCATGCTGTCCCCCACCTCAAAATAAATGCGATCGGGTCCCTCAAACAAGTCGTGATACGCCTGATCGACCTTTTGGTTAATGGCCTCCTGAGTATAACCGGCTTCCAAAAAAAGATTGCGGTAATTACCGGTGTGGTAGGCAGCTTCCGGACTGGAACTACATCCGATCATACAACCCATAATTAGGGCCAGGGCGACCGCTAGGGCGCTCCATCCTTTTCTTATCATAGTACGTATTGTTATAATTGAAACAGCACCAACTAAAATAAGAAAAGAGAAAGTCTTAAGCCCTGCCTGGAACGATGTGCGAGGCAAATAAACGAAAAAGCCCTCCAATAAAGCAGAAATTTCCCCTCCAGCCATCAGGCAAACAGGGGGGCCAGCACCTCATGCACCACAGCCGGCATCTTCATGGGCTTGCGGGTATGGGCATCTACAAACACCACTGTTGAACGTGCCGTGCAGATCTTCTCATTGGCTTCGTTGCGAATTTCAAAACAGAAATGAAGGCGCACCTGCTTCAGCTCCTCTACGGTGGTGGTCACCATCAGGGCCTCATCGTAGCGTCCGGGTTGATGATACTTCAATTGCATATCAATAACCGGCATCATGATGCCCCGGGCTTCCAACACCCTGTCGTTGATTCCATATTTACGCATCAACTCGGTACGGGCCTGGTGACAGTACGACACGTAATTCCCGTGATAAACATAGCCCATCTGATCCACCTCATCGTAGCGGGGTCGGAGGACAAAAACATCTTTAAGCATAGTGTAAGTATCGAAGCACAAAAAATAGTCATTAAACCTTGATTCAGGAAGTCGCCACATCCAGCTTTTGGACAAGACCTTGCCAAACAGCCTGCAGTTGCAAGGCACCTTCGCTTTCGGGAGCATACTCGGTCAAGGTTAAGCCTTCCAGCATAGCCTCCACCATAGTCCGGTCAAACGAAAGTTTGCCCAACAGGGGCAGACCGGCCTCGGCTACTTCCAGCTCAATCTGAGCGGTAATCCCGGGATGTATGTCGGCCTTGTTGATGAGGATAAAAACCGGAAGATGAAAGCCCTGGGCCAGTGTAATGACACGCTTGGCATCGTGCCAACCGGTGCGGGAGGCTTCTACCACCACCAGAACGGCATCGGCACCGGTTAAGGAAGCGATGGTGGCACAACCAATACCGGGGGGACCGTCGTTTAGGATCCACTTGCGCCCTTCCTGAAGGGCCAATTCACGGGCCTTTTTTCGCAAGGTGCTGACCAGCTTACCAGAGTTCTCTTCTCCCGGCCCCATCCTGGCGTGCAGCACGGTTCCAAAGCGACTGTCGGACACAAACCACTGATTGTTGTCGCTTTGCGCGCTGCTTATGGCCTGCTCGGGACAGAGTCGCTCACACAGGCGGCAGCCTTCGCACAAGCTGGGCACCACCTGATATTTCCCTTCAGGGGTACGGACAAAGGCATCGAAGTGGCAATTATCGGCACAAAGGCCACAGGCGCTGCAACTTTCCTCGTCAACATGAGCCTGCCAGCCGCCCATAAAAACATGATGTTCCCTTTCGCTGGGCGCTACCAACAAATGCAAATTGGCGGCATCCACATCGTTGTCGCACAACACCAAATCGCCAGCCAACGCGGCCAGGGCCGCGGTGACAGAGGTTTTACCAGTGCCTCCCTTACCGCTCACTATGGTCAACTCTTTCATAAACCGGCATCCTCCTTTCTATTTCAAACATTATCCTTCTGAACCATTTCAACATCGGATCGTCGTCCAGGGAACTAAGTAAACCCTGCGCATAGTCGTGGGCAAAATCCCGATTGAATGGAATGCGGCCAAGAACAGGGGTTTGATAACGCTCCAACACCTCATAAATTTGATCGTTTCCCATACCGGCCTTATTGACCACCACGCCACGGGGCAAGTTCAGTTCCTTCAACAGATCGAGGGTGAGACACATATCGTGCACCCCAAAAGGAGTGGGTTCGGCAACGACCAGAACCAAATCAACATCCGACAAGGTGGCGACCACGGAACAGGACGTTCCCGGCGGGGCATCATAAATGATCATGTCGCTGTCGCCCCCAATTGTTTTCTTGAGCTCACGAATCAAAAAAGTCTGCATGGCCGACCCGATGGTCAGCTCTGCTTCACTGATTTTTAGAGAAGCGCCCACCTTGTAATGACGCACCTCCCCAACCTGCTTCTGATACAAATGCAGGGCATCCTCCTTACAGGCATGCAGACAGGCGCCACAAGAGTGACAAAGATTGGGATCCACCTGGGCAAACTTCACCGAAGGCAATACCACTATGGCATTGTAGCTGCAATAGGTGCTGCATTCGCGACAAAAAGTGCAACGCTCCAGATCTATTTCAGGGATCTCCTGATACACCGGGGCCACAGACCGCTTCTCTTTTTCTGAAAAAAACAAAGCGGCGTTGGGTTCCTCTACATCACAGTCGACCAAATGGACGGCAACTCCCCAAAGTCGCTGTAAATAATTACTCAGCGAAACGGAGACCGTAGTTTTTCCGGTCCCCCCTTTTCCACTGACTACCGCAATTTTAAAAGCCATGACTAATGATCACAATAATTGGCTGTAAGGGCCAATTCCTCGTTCAAAAACCGCTCAATCAAAACATCTTCTTCCAACTGGGGCGCACCCACAAATACATTCACACCTGCCGCCTGAAACAATTCAATGGCACGCTGGCCCATTCCTCCGGCAATTACATCGCTTACTCCTTGTTGGGCCAACCAGGCAGGTAACACCCCGGGCTCATGCGGAGGAGGCTGAACTTTTACCGAGGCCAAGACCTTGTTGCCCTCGGTCTGTACCAGTGAAAAAAACTTGCAGTGGCCAAAATGGCCGTCGAGCATCCCGTGGGCATCCACGGGAATCGCAATCTTCCTTTGCATCATCTACTTACATTTTATCATTAAGCATTGCGACCCGAACCACGACCGGCGCCTCTGCCGGCACCGCGTCCCAGTCCACGTCCTTGTCCGTTCCCCTGGCCACGACCCAGGCCGCGACCTGCTCCAAATCCGCGTCCGTTACGATCCACTTCGACCGATGAGGCTGCAGAATTACATTTCCCTCTTTGTCCACCGGTGCGGGGACCTTGTCCCAGCGGTCCGGTTCTGTCCATTCCAGGCATAACTGTAAAATTTAGATACTTATCCTGAGTCTTTCAGGATTTTTTAATGCGTTCCAATAAGGTTTCCACTGTGGCATCCTCTTCCACTACCACCATTTGCACTTTAAACCGATCGAGCAAATCTTTGGCTTTGGGACCAAAATCACCGGAGATGACCTTGCCTACACCCCACTCAACCATTAACTCGGAGACTTTAGTCCCGGCACCACCCTGCGCATCGGCAAAGTCATTTTTTTCAAAGACAAGGGCACCGTTGGCATGATCGTACACACAAAACCAGGCGGCCCTGCCAAAGCGCTTGTCAAATGCCGCCGAAAGATTGTTGCCGGCAGCTGTTATTACTGTTTTCATATTTGCTGTATAATGTTTAAAAAATCAAGGTTCAATCAATTCTACAGACGAAGAGCCACATAAAGCACAGCGACTTCCATCTACCCCCTCGGGCACCGAGTAACGGGCTTTGCACGAATTACAAACAAACCAGCTTTTATCCATCCAGGCATTGCCGTAAACAGCGACCAGGGGACGGGTCTCCACCAAGGCCAGCGCCAACTTCTTACGCACCGATTGATAAATGCGGGCAAAGGTGGGGCGCGATACCCCCATCAGCTGCGATGCAGCCTGATGATCCAAGCCGTCGTAATCGGCCAGCTTCAAGGCCTCATACTCCTCATACAGCAATTCTACCGGCTTTCCGGTAAGCCCTTGATGGCCGTGCGGCCGATAGCCCTTAAAGCGCGGCGGGGCAACTATTTTTCTCAGTCGTCGTGGTCGTGCCATGCATCAAATTTTATTCAAAGTTATGAGAATAATCTCATAATGCAAAACAAATTTCACTAAAAGCAAAGTCTAAAGTTTTGCCCCACTGCTTCCAAGTCACGTCATGCAAGGTCTTTGGCCGGCAGAGTTTTTTTTATATTTTTGCCTTCCGCCTTTTTCCCACCTCTTTTTTTAACCAAGCAATTGCCTATGTCTGTCTCGACCAAAAAGAAAAAGTCTTTATTCGACTACTTTCTCAACTTCCTGGAAAAAGGAGGAAATGCCCTGCCCCACCCGGCTACCCTTTTTGCGCTGTTTGCTTTAGGTGTACTCCTGCTGTCGGTAGTGGGGCACTGGCTCAATTGGCAGGCCACGCATCCAGCCACCGGGGAGGTCATATCTACGGTTAACCTGCTCTCGAAAGAAGGACTCAACCAGGTACTCAACCAAATGGTGGGCAACTTTACCAGCTTTGCCCCCCTGGGCATTGTACTGGTGGCCATGCTGGGTATAGGCATTGCGGAGACGAGCGGACTCATTGGCGTATTCATTCGCATGCTGGTTTTAAAAGCACCCAAGCGCATTCTGACCTTTGTGGTGGTCTTTGCCGGCATCCTCTCCAATGCGGCCAGCGATATTGGCTACGTATTGCTGATTCCTTTGGCGGGGGTCATTTTTCAAGCCATGGGACGCCACCCCATTGTGGGTATGGCCGCAGCTTTTGCCGGAGTGTCGGGTGGTTTCAGCGCCAACCTCATCATCGGCACCATCGATCCACTTTTGGCGGGACTCTCGCAGGAGGCCGCCCACATTTTGGATCCTGCCTACCATGTTAACCCTACCGCCAATTATTACTTTATGGTGGTATCTACCTTTCTGGTAGCTCTGTTGGGCACCTGGGTCACCGAAAAAATCATACAGCCCCGCTTTGGTACCTATCAGGGCGATGTGGTTCAGGAAACCATCGAAGCCCTCTCGCCCATCGAAAAAAAGGGCGTAAAGTGGAGCCTAGTGGTATTTGCAGGCTGGCTGGGGCTTATTTTGTTGGGACTGTTGCCCGAGAACGGGGTTCTGCGGGGACAAAACGGGGGCCTGCTTTCCTCTCCGGTCATTAAGGGCATCATCACCTTCCTCTTTTTAATTACAGGCACCATGGGCGTGGTGTATGGGGTGGTCATCGGAAAATTTAAAAACGACAGCGATGTGGCCAACGGCATGGCCAACAGCTTGAAAACCCTTTCACACTATATTGTTCTGGTGTTTTTTGCGGCTCAGTTTGTGGCCTATTTTAAATGGAGCAACCTGGGCGTGATTATGGCCATTACCGGTGCAGAGACTTTGATTCAAGCGAATTTAGGCGTTATCCCGCTGATGCTGCTCTTCATTCTGCTGGCGGCCACAGTCAACATGCTCATGGGCAGCGCCTCGGCCAAATGGGCCATCATGGCGCCCATCTTTGTCCCCATATTTATGTTACTGGGCTATTCGCCGGAACTGTCGCAGGCGGTGTACCGCATTGGCGATTCTGTAACCAACGTTATTTCACCCATGATGAGTTTCTTTGCCCTCATCATTGCTTACTTCCAAAAATACGACAGCAAGGCGGGACTGGGCACCATAATCGCCACCATGATCCCCTACTCCATTACCTTTTTCATTGGCTGGAGCATCTTACTCATCGCATGGATTTTATTGGGAACGCCACTGGGACCAGGTGCCGGACTCTTTTATTCCCTGCCGGGATAATGTGCAGGGGAATAAGGTTTTAACACAGCTCTTCAAAATTAAAAAAGCGGCAGCACCCTCCCGGGTACTGCCGCTTCGCTATTACAAACAGACGCCCTCTAAAGATAAATACTCACATCCTCCTCTTCGGCCTTATATACATGTTCACGCACCGCATTGATGTGCTGCACACATTCGTGTTTGCTGCTGAAAGGAGCGCTCATAGCCAGCAAATGACCATCCCTGCTGCGCAAATGAAACAAGTAACGTCCACTATCCGTCTGCCAACGATCCACCTCCACCTTATCTTCCACCTGTTTCCTCAAATGCTCAATTCCTTTTTTACATTGCGCCTTGGTGGCGAAACGGGGGCTCCACAAGATCTGTTTGCCTTGTGCATCCTTTAAGTAAAACTGATAGGCCCCCTCCGGCTTTCTGGAAATTACAAACTTCATAGCTCCTGGTTTTTTATAGGTAAAGAATGAATGCGCAACTTTTATTTGGTAAGTCTGCGTAGTATAAGTTACAAAAATCAAGAGGCCTTGTCAACTTGTAAATGAAAATAAATTGACAAAAATCAATATTTTTTAACAACCAGACAACCGGGAAAAGCTCAACAAAACGCAGGGGCAGCTTGCATTGATTTTATTTTAAGCATACATTTGTTTTTATTATAAACAAAACACTGTAAAAATGCATTTTGCCGCCAACCTTAAGCTGCTGCGCAAGCGCAAAAAACTGACACAGGACGACCTGGCACGACTAACCGGCAGCAAGCGCACCAGCATCAACAATTACGAGAATCAGATTGCTGCACCACCATTGGATATGCTTTTGCGCTTCTCCGACTACTTCAACATTTCGATAGACACCCTGGTACGTATGGATTTAAACAGCTTGTCGGGTGCCCAACTCTACGAGCTGGAAAACGGCAACGACGTGTATTTAAAAGGCAGCAAACTGCGGCTGCTGACCGCAACGGTGGGGCCCGATAACGAGGAAAACATAGAATTGGTGCCCGAAAAAGCCAAAGCGGGCTACCTCACGGGCTTTGCCGATCCGGAGTACATGGGCTCCCTGCCGGTCTTCCGCCTGCCCTTTCTGGACCCGGTTAAGAAATACCGTACTTTTCAGATCAGCGGCGACTCCATGCTGCCGGTGCCGCACGGCGCCTGGGTAACGGGAGAGTTTGTGGCCGACTGGACCGCATTGAAGGACGGGGAGGCCTGTATCTTGTTCACGCTCAACGAGGGACTCAGCTTCAAGCGCATCGAAAACCACCTAAAGACCCGGGGCTTGCTGCGCTGCATCTCCCTGAATCCGCTCTACGAGCCCTACGACCTGCCCCTTAGTGAGCTGCGTGAAGTGTGGCGCTTTGTTCACTACATCAGTCCCGAGTTACCTCATAAGGACCTGGAAATGCATCAGGTAGCCCGGGCCTTAGACGACCTGCGCAGAGATGTGGGCGACATCAAGGCCAAACTCCGTTGAAATTGCTAATTTTGTGCAAAATAAAAGGACTATGACTTTGCTGAAAGCCTGGATGATTTCCCTGCGCCTGCGCACCCTGCCATTGGCCCTCTCCACCATCTTTATGGGCAGTATTGTAGCTGCCTGGCAAGGAGTATTCCGGACCGAAATTCTGGTTTGGGCAGCACTCACCACGCTGTTTTTACAAATCCTCTCTAATTTGGCCAACGACTACGGCGATGCGGTTTCCGGAGCCGACGGGGTCGACAGACTGGGTCCCCAACGCATGATTCAGAGTGGCGTCATCAGCCTGAAACAAATGAAACGGGCGGTGGGACTTTGTGCCTTATTGGCTTTGGTGGCGGGACTGCGGCTGCTGCACCTGGCCTTTGAGGGGGCGCTGCTTCAGGCGCTTTTGTTTTTAGGTTTGGGTTTGGCTGCCATTGCTGCAGCCATCCGTTATACGGTTGGGAGCAGTCCCTATGGCTATCGTGGACTGGGCGATGCCTATGTTTTTGTCTTTTTTGGCTTGTTGGGCGTTGCGGGCACCTACTACCTGCACGGAGAAAGCTGGGACTGGAAGGTGCTGCTTCCGGCCGCCAGTATTGGTTTTTTCAGTGCCGGCGTACTGAACCTGAACAACCTGCGCGATGAGGAAAGCGACCGCAAAGCCAATAAAATAACGCTGATAGTACGGCGCGGCCGCCAATGGGGCAACTGGTACCACCTGGGGCTCCTCAGCGCCGGGTGGCTGGCCTTTGCAAGCTACGCCTGGCTGAGTGGACAACCGACCCGCTTTTGGCCCGTCATTTTTGCCCTGCCTTTTTTTATGCGCTCTGTTCTGCAGCCCTTCCACAATTACCGCCCCGGAGGACTGGACAAGGAACTGCGCAACCTGTCGCTGAGCACCCTGCTCTTTGTGGCACTCAGCGCCCTTGTCCTTTTCCTCTCTTAAAAATATCCCTTGCTTATGTACCAGGCCAGCAGCCATAAATATCCCCTGCATTTTAAAGAACCCGGCGGCACCTCACGCGGGGTGCTTCAGCAAAAGACCAGTTGGTTTATTGAAGTGTGGGACAGTGAGCGACCGGAGCATAAGGGCCTGGGAGAGTGTTCCATCCTGCCCAACTTGAGCAGGGACGACCGACCGGGACTGGAGCAAAAAATACAATGGTGCTGTACCCACATCAATGAGCTGGCCGCAAACTTTCATGAGGAGCTGGAAGACTGGCCGGCCTTGCGTTTTGCCCTGGAAATGGCCTTTAGGGATTTGCTGCAGGGGGGCCGGCAACGCTGGTTCGAATCGCCTTTTACGCGAGGCGAAAGCAGCATCCTCACTAACGGATTGATTTGGATGGGCGAAGCGCCGACCATGCAAAGGCGCATTGAAGAGAAATTGGAGGCGGGCTTTTCTTGTCTCAAACTTAAAATCGGGGCCCTGAATTTTGAGGAAGAATTGCGTTTGTTTCGGGGACTGCGCAGGAACTTTTCTGCGGAGCGCCTGGAATTGCGCGTTGATGCCAATGGGGCCTTCTCGCCAGAGGAAGCACCCAGGGTGCTGGCCCAGCTGGCCGACTTGCACATTCACTCCATTGAGCAACCCATAGCGGCGGGTCAGTGGCAGGAAATGGCACGACTTTGTGAAGAAAGTCCGCTGCCCATCGCCCTCGACGAAGAACTGATTGGTCTGCACAAGGAAGCGCTTCGCCTGGACATGCTGAATACCATCCGCCCCCATTTCCTCATCCTCAAACCCAGTCTCACCGGCGGTTTTGCCAGCTCCAACCACTGGATTCAACTGGCGCGAAAAATGGGGAGCGACTATTGGGTGACTTCGGCTCTGGAGAGCAATGTGGGACTGAATGCCATTGCTCAGTGGACGGCCACCTTGAACAATCCGCTGCCGCAGGGACTCGGTACGGGCCAGGTTTTCACCAACAATGTGGACAGTCCGCTTTACCTGCAGGGTTCCCGCTTGTATTACGAGGCTGGCGAGGGCGGCTTACCCGCCTGATCCCAGTCGATCTCCTGCTGGGGATTGGGGTCCACCACTTTATTTCGCTCCAAAATCACTTTGAGCGCGGGCTTGCAGCGCCCACAGGACATGCCGGCACCGGTGCGCAGCATCAGCTTACTCAAATCCGTTATTTTACGTTGGGCAATGGCAGCAATCAGTTTCTGCTCAGTAACGCCGTTGCAATTGCAGACAAAAGAGGGACTCATAAATTGGCATCAGTGGGACCACAAAACGGACAAGTCCACGGTGCGGTCCTGGTTGTTCAGGGCGTCAAAGATCCATAATTTTCCGGCCAAAACCTCACCCTGTCCCGTAATAATCTTCACCACCTCCAAGGCCTGACGTGTACCCACCAAACCCGGAAGGGGCCCCATCACGCCGGGAGGACCGGCGCCCCATTCAGGCGATTCGGGATACAAATGGCGGTAGCCCCCTGCCCCACCGTAGTGAAATACGGATACTTGTCCCCCCCAGCCCTCGGCCGACCCATAGACAAAGGGCAGGCGAAGTCGTTCACAGGCGGCATCCAGCGCATAGCGGGCCGCAAAATTGTCGGTAGCGTCGGCCACCACTTCAAAGCCCCGGAGACTGTCCACCGTATTGCTTGCCTCCAAACGCCGATTGAGGACGGTAAGCCGACAATCGGGATTCAGCGAACGGATTTTTTCGGCAGCAACCTGGGTCTTCAATGCACCCAGATGCCGTGGCTCATAGAGCAGTTGGCGATTCAGGTTGCTTTCCGACACCACATCGAAATCTACAATTCCCAGGTGACCCACCCCAGCCGCCGCCAGATAAAGCAGCAAAGCGGAACCGAGTCCCCCAGCCCCTGCCACCAGGACCGACGAACGGGCCAAAAGTTTTTGGTGGTGGGTGGTGAAACCGGGCAGCAACAAATGTCGGGCGTAACGCATCGTTATAATTTTAAAGATTTCAACAGCAAGCAGACTTGTTCCCAGGCTGCCAACCATTATCTTATATGGTGGCAGCTTGTTGCAAACAAGGCTCCCAATCTTTCCAGACGGGCTCAAAACCTTGTCGACGCAGCATTTCGGCCACCTCCCGGGGACTGCGCTCATCGTTTACGGCAAACTGCTCCAGCTCATGGTTGCCGCTGTAGGCACCGGGACCGGTCTTGCTGCCGGCACTGAGGGCCGTAATGCCCAAGGGAACCACCCCGTCGCGGTAAGCGGGTCGCTCCCGGGTGGAGAGAGAAAGCTCCACGTCGGCATCGAACAGCCGGTAGGCACAAATCAACTGCGTGAGGTCTCGCTCGTTGGTTAACACGCGGGGTTGAAAGCCTTCCCCGGCAAAGGGCCGCAAGCGGGGAAAGGATAAGGAATAGCGACTTTGCCAGTACCTGCGACGCAGGTACTGCAGATGCAGTGCCGTAAACCAGGCCTCCGTCCGCCAATCCTCCAGCCCGATCAAGGTACCCAGTCCCACCTTTCGAATGCCCGCTGCCCCCAAGCGGTCGGGGGTTTCCAGGCGGTAACGAAAGTTGGCTTTTCGCCCAAACGGGTGGTACTGTGGATAAGTTGCCTCATTGTAGGTCTCCTGATAAACGTAAACCGCGTGCAAGCGGGCCTCTGCCAAACGGGCGTAGTCGCTCGTATCGAGAGGCTGAACCTCCAGGGACAGCTGACTGAAAGCGGGCTGCAACAAACGGAGGACCTGTTCGAGATAAGCAGTCCCAGCCTTTTGTGGCGCTTCTCCGGTCACCAGAAGAAGGTGACGAAAGGGTTCCTGCTTAATGGTGCGGACCTCTGCCAGAATTTCTTCTTCATTGAGCACCTTCCGCCTGATTGGGTTGCTTCCGCTGAAACCGCAGTAAACACAGCGGTTTTCACAGAAATTGGACAGATAGAGCGGCAAATACAGTTGCATGGTGCGACCAAAACGCCGACGGGTCAGCGCCGCACTCTGTTGCGCCATGGGCTCTAGAAATGCATCGGCAGCCGGCGCAAGCAGGGCCTTGAAATCTTCCAGATCGGGCCAGTCTTTCCCCAAAGCCCTTTCCACCTCTGCGGGGGTCTTACGATAAATGGATCGACGCACCTCCTCCCAGTTGTAACGCCGCAACTCCTTATAAAAACTCATGGTCACAAAACTTTAAACGGGCGATAAAAAAGCGGTGAGGGGACTGGTAGCACTTGCCCCGGAATGTCTGGAGGCGAGTCCCCCCTCATAAGCCAGGCGACCGGCCTCCACGGCCAGCTTAAATGCAAGAGCCATTTGCAGGGGCCGGGCAGCAGCAGCAATGGCGGTATTGACCAGCACCGCGTCGGCTCCCATCTCCATAGCCTCTGCAGCCTGGGATGGGGCGCCGATACCGGCATCTACCACCACCGGGACATTCGACTGCTCAATAATAATCCGCAAAAAATCCCGCGTTTGGAGTCCCCCGTTGCTCCCTATAGGCGCTCCCAGCGGCATAACGGCCGCAGCGCCCGCTTCTTCGAGACGCTTACATAAAACAGGATCGGCATGAATATAGGGCAAGACCACAAAACCTTCGCGGGCCAGGACTTCCGTGGCCTTCAGGGTTTCAGCAGCATCGGGCAGAAGGTAACGGGCATCGGGATGAATCTCCAGTTTGATCCAGGACGTCTGCAAAGCCTCCCGCGCCAATCGCGCCGCAAAAATGGCTTCCTCGGCCGTTCGCACCCCCGAAGTATTGGGCAGCAAACGCGCCCCTGTGTTGCCGATCTGTGCCAGCAGGTCGTCCTGCCGACCGTCTAGTTCCACCCGCTTGAGTGCAACAGTAACCAACTGACTGCCACTGGCCGCAATGGTTTCGGCCATTTGTAGGTTGGAACTGAATTTTCCGGTACCGGTAAAGAGACGGCTTTCAAAGCTTGTCCCCGCAACAGTAAGTTTTTCCATAATCAGGATCTATTGGTCTATTTTTTAGTAAGAACATTCAAAAATTTACGGGTTTGGCCAGCAGTATCGTCGAGCAAGGCCCCCGACACGGCAATGCCATCCACCCCGACATCCAACAGTACGGCAGCATCATCGGGCACAATGCCGCCAATGGCCACAACGGGCGTGGCGTAACCTGCCGCACGGAAGGCATTCATGCGGGCACGATAACCATCTGCCCCTAAAAGCGGACTCAATCGCTCCTTGGTGCTGGTGAAACGGAAAGGCCCCAGTCCGATGTAATCGACCCCTTCGTAAACCAGTGTCTCCATCTGCTTCAGGGTGTTGGCCGTCCCTCCAATGATCTTATCCTTGCCCAAAAGATAACGGGCCTCGCGCACGGGCCAGTCGCTCTGCCCCAAATGCACCCCGTGGGCCCCGCTCTGTAGGGCCACCTCGGGATCATCGTTAATCAACAAGACTGCGCTATGGGCGCGACAACAGGACAATAAGCGTTCGGCCAGACTGGTCAACCCTGCTTTATCCATTGCTTTTTGACGCAATTGTACCCAGCGACCACCCGCTTCCAAAAAAGTACGCGTCAATTGTTCCACCTCTTCGGGTGTTCCGGCCGGCGTAATCAACATTAAGGGTTCAAAACTTTTCATGCTTTCTAATTATCGTACAATCAGATTCTTTTCGTTGGGAGACAATAAGACTTAACCAAGGTTTTACTGAAAAAAGACCGATTCAGAAGGAGCTGCGCTTTTTCCATAAAGCCTGAATTTCACTGAAGTTTTGCACAGTGGCACGCCAGTCCACCCCAGAGGACTCCAAGCGCCACACGGCGCCCAAAAGGGCGGCGCCGCCAAAGCCGAGCTCCTGAACGAGCGACACATTGCCCACATGCACTCCGCCCAAGGCAACAAGGGGGGGCGACAAAGGGGGGCGACCTTGCAGGAAGTGACGCAATTCATCGCTTTTGAAGGCCGCCCGATGGCCTTCCTTAGATATGCTGTTGAAAATGGGACTCAGAAAGGCATAGCGGAAGTGGGACGGCAAGGCCGCCGCTTCGGTGAGACTGTGGCAACTGCGGCTTTGCCGCAGGGCGCAATGCCCCTCCACCTGGTAGCTGCCGCTCTCGTGCAAGCCACCCAGACCTGCCTCGCGGCCCACCCGGTGGTGATAATGCACACTCAAACGGCCCCGGTAGGCAACCGGAATGTCCTTCAAAAATTGTTGCAGCTCATCGCTGCTGTATCCGGGTTTCCGCAAATGAATAAAATCAGCTCCGGCATCCAGCAGCGCCATAATGGCCCTTGCCTCGTACCGGAGCATTTTGGGCGGAGTAAGAACGATAAGCATATCAGCCTTTTCTGATTTTTCGGTTGGCACGCATGCTGCAAAAATGCTCGCCACACATGCTGCAATAATGGGCCCGCTTGTCGGCATCGTCGGGCAGGGTGGCATCGTGAAAAGCGTAAGCCGTATCCGGATCCAGGCCCAAATGAAACTGATCGCGCCAACGGAACTCATAGCGGGCCTTGCTCATGGCGTGATCGCGCAAAATGGCGCCGGGGTGCCCCTTGGCTACATCCGCCGCATGGGCCGCCAGTTTAAAAGTAACCACCCCGGTCTTTACATCCTCCCGGTTGGGCAAGCCCAGATGTTCCTTTGGGGTTACATAACAAAGCATCGAAACGCCCATTTGGGCCATCATGGCCCCGCCAATGGCTGAAGTAATGTGGTCGTAGCCCGGTGCAATATCGGTCACCAAAGGCCCCAGTGTGTAAAAAGGCGCCTCCATACACTCCCGCAATTCCTTATCCATATTCTCCTGCAAAAGGTGCATGGGCACATGTCCGGGGCCCTCTATCATCACCTGTACGTGCCGGTCCCAGGCCCTTTGCGTCAAGGCACCCAAGACCTCCAACTCTCCAAACTGCGCCCGGTCGTTGGCATCGTACAGGGAACCCGGTCGCAGTCCGTCGCCCAGCGACACCCCTACGTCGTAGGCAGCCAGTACCTCACAAATCTCGTCGAAATGCGTAAAGAGAAAGTTTTCTGCCTTGTGGTGGGTACACCAATTGGCCATAATGGACCCGCCACGCGACACAATGCCGGTCATCCGCTCAAAAGTATGGGGAATATGTTTGCGAAGGAGTCCCGCATGTATGGTAAAATAATCCACCCCCTGCTCGGCCTGTTCCACCAGGGTATCGCGGTAAAGCGCCCAGCTCAGGTCCTCCACCTTGCCACCCACCTTTTCCAAAGCCTGATACAAGGGTACCGTGCCAATGGGCACGGGCGAATTGCGCAAGATCCACTCCCGGGTTTCATGAATGTTGGCACCGGTACTCAAATCCATTACGGTATCGGCCCCCCAACGGATGGCGTGAATGGCCTTTTCTACTTCCTCCGAGATGTTGGAGCTGAGGGGACTGTTGCCGATGTTGGCGTTGATTTTGACCAAAAAGCGACGGCCAATGATCATGGGCTCGCACTCGGGATGATTGATGTTGGCAGGAAGAAAAGCTCGGCCAGCAGCCAACTCTTCACGCACCATTTCAGGCGTTATCGCCTGAAATGCCTCCCCCATCTGCGTCTCCAGTCGTTGATTCTCCCGAATGGCCACATACTCCATTTCCGGAGTTACTATGCCCTGCCGGGCATAGTACAACTGCGTAACGGGTCGCCCCACCCCCTTGCGGGGATGCCGGTTGACGTGGGCAAAACGCAAATGATCCAGCGCTGGGTTGGCCAGGCGCTCCCGACCATACTTTGAACTGGGCGCACTCAGGCGCTCACTGTCGCCCCTTGCTGCAATCCACTCCTCCCGCAAAGGCGCCAAACCCCGTGTTAAATCGATGCAAGCCTGGGCATCGCCAAAGGGCCCGGAAGTATCGTACACGGTAAGACTCCCGGCAGCTCCTGCACTGCGATCGGCCAGCTGAATTTCACGCATGCCTACACGCAGCGGGAAGCGTTGGCCTTCGACATACACTTTTTGGGAGCCCTTAAGGGGTTCCCCCTTTCTGATGTTCGACATTGTCTTCTGTTTTTAGCGGCTCAGCCCCCACGTGTGGCGCTGATCAGTAACACCTCATCGTTCTCCTTCAAAACCCAGCTGGCCCATTGGGCCCTGGGCACTACCTGTCCCGCCACCGCAACCGCCAGGCCCTCCGGGGGCTGGTCCAATTGCTGCAACAAATCGCCCAGATACTGCGCTGAAGTAGTTACTGACTTGCCGTTGATTATGATTTGCATACCTTTCCTGTTGTTGAATAAAGCCAATGGCAACAACAAAAAACAGAGGAACTAAAAAGTGGAGTATAATCAGGTAAACAGACTCCCTTCGCCGGTATTATCCGTATCAGGTTCCAGGGTATGATCTCAGCCGCTTATAGGCACCCCTGTCTTTTATGTTGATGGGAACAAATATATGACAATTATCAGCATATATAAAAGACAAAAAAGGAACAGCCACTTTATTTAGAACCATTCTTTCAAATTTGCGGCGGGGCGACTATCTTTGAAAACAAAAAGCGCCACCCGCTTATGCCGCAGCAAAACATACAGGAAATACGCATCAACGGACAGATTTACACCCCTGACCAACTGCATCTGATGGACGGGGAGTACAGCGACCTGCGCCTCTTTCTGGAGGCCTGGTGGTCGCCCCAGCCCCAAATGGAAGTGCAGACCTCAGGGTCGACCGGGCAGCCCAAAAAAATGCTTGTAAGGAAAGCGGCCATGCTGGACTCCGCAATACGCACCCTGCACTTTTTTGACCTGCAGGCAGGGCAGCGCGCTCTCCTGTGCCTGCCGCTCCACTACATAGCCGGAAAAATGATGGTAGTCAGGGCCCTTGCGGGCCAACTGAACCTGGTGCTTCGCACACCGTCGGGACTGCCCCTGGACAATCTGGAAGAGCGGGTGGATTTTGCCGCCTTTTCGCCTCTGCAGATGCTCAACGAACTGGAACACCACCCTTCACGTCTGCATCTGCTCGACAAAGTGCTCATTGGTGGCGGCAAAGTCGATGAAGTCCTCGGTCGCCTGCTCCAGCGCCAGTCCTTCGCTGCCTACGAAAGTTACGGCATGACCGAAACCCTGTCGCACATTGCCCTCCGCCGCATCAACGGACCCCGGGCACAAAAGCACTTCGTAGCCCTGCAAGGCGTAGAAATTCGTTGCAACAAGGAGGACTGTCTCGAATTACAGGTGGCGGGACTCACCCGGGGATGGCTCTCTACCAACGACCTGGTAAGGATGTACGACAACAACAGCTTTGAAATTTTGGGGCGGACAGACAACGTCATCAACAGTGGCGGCCTAAAAATCCTGCCCGAGCAGCTCGAATTCCGACTGGCCCCACTGCTTCCCCTGCCCTTTTATCTTACCTGGCGGCCCCATGCCCGACTGGGTCAGCAATTGGTGCTGGTCAGCACCCGCTATCCGGCCGACCACCAAAAGCTCTTTCAAAAAATCAAGGAAGTGCTGCCCCGCTACCAAAGACCTGCCGAGTGGCTGCTCGTACCCGACTTCCCCCTTACCCACTCCGGCAAAATCCAACGCAAGCAACTGGCTGAACTGGTGCAAAAAATGACCCTTTGATGCCAAAAAGGAATGGTCTGCTGCCCGACAAACCCCGTCGGCACATCAATCTTTCTTAAATTTTTTGAGTCGTGTTTGATAGGAAAGCCTGGGCTTTACTCCACCTCAAAGTGCCAGTTGGGATTTTTCCCTTGTTGCAATTCCGGCAAAAGTTCATCCCGTACCCAGGTAAAGTCGGGCGCCTCCTTCAGCAGCTGCAGATACAAAGCCTCCGCTTTTTGCCTTTGACCCTGTTGCAGATAAGCCTGGCCCAACCAGGCCCCCACATTGTAATACATCCAATGCTCCCTCTCAAAACGCTTGTAATAACTGAAAGCCTGTTCGTAAGCCTTCAGAGCTTTGGCCTTATCGCCCCCAACCAGACTGGGTCGAAAATACCATGAGTTGGCCTGTTCGACCAGGGGTAAGCCGGCACGGGGCTGCAAAGCAAGAGCCTTTTCAAGGGCAGCGGTGTGACTTCGACTCAAAAAGGGCGCCTTCCAGGGCTCAAGTGCTATGCGGTAGGCAATAAGAGCAGCCGAAAAAGCATGCCACTCCCCGTTGTCGGGTGCAGTCGCCAACTGCTTTTGAATAAGGCGCTCAAAAAAGGGCAGATTTTTCCAGGCGGCCTCGCTGCGCTTCGCCCCGATGTCCGCCCCCAGCAAACCATATTCGGCAAACAGCAACACCCGCTCTTCCTCGGCATCCAGGGGAACCTTGCGCAGACTGTCGACCAAGACCTGCCAAAGCTCCATTTGTCCCCCCAGATAAAAGTCCGTAAAACGCCGGTTCAAGGACGCAGCGCCCTGACCAAAAGCCACTGTCCCCACCAGGAACATGGCACCTAAAAACCATCCGACAAATCCTCTTCTCCTACGCATAATACGCAAACATAAGGTCAAACACAAAACAAGCCAAAAGAACATAAATATACCCCTAATTACCAAAAATACCCCCCTCCAACTCCCGGCAATTCACTATCTTTATTCGAATAAAATTCGTGTAAATTCGTGTAATTCGTGGACCCAATCATGCAAAAACTCATTCTACTCATTCTCCTCCCCCTCCTCCTTGCCTCCTGCAAGTCTGCCCCAAGCCCCGCAGTCAGGGAAAAAATTCTCCTGAACAGCGACTGGTACTTTTTCAAATACGACAGCACCCAACAGGCCGATGCCCTCATTTACGATGTTCGACCTCCACTGAGCGATACACGGGACGACAAACCTGCAGATGCCCAACCAACCGAAGCCCTGCAGGTAGAAGCCGATGTTCCGGTTCTCAAACCCTGGATTCTGCCCTCAGGAAATGCCTTCATCAAAAACCCTGCCCAACACCACCAGCGCCCCGAGGGGCAGCCCGGCAGCGACTTCCCTTTTGTACAGGGCGACTTTGACGACAGCGCCTGGGAGCACGTTGATTTGCCCCACGACTGGGCCATTGCCGGTCCCTTTATGGAAGGCTGGGAGGCAGAAGTGGGCGGCGGCATGGGCCGCCTGCCCAGTCACGGTGTAGCCTGGTACCGCAAAAAACTGGACCTTCCCCAAAGCGATGCAGGGCGACAAATATTTCTGGAAATAGAGGGCGCTATGTCCTACGCGATGGTCTGGCTCAACGGACAGCTCGTTGGCGGCTGGCCCTACGGTTACAATTCCTTCCAGCTCGACCTCAGTCCCTATGTCCACTTTGGCGGCGAAAACCAACTGGCCATACGCATCGACAATCCGCCGCACAGCTCGCGCTGGTATCCGGGAGGGGGACTTTACCGCAATGTTTGGCTCCACAAAACCGAAGCGGTGCACGTAGCCCAATGGGGCACTTACATCACCACGCCAAAAATCACAGAGGCACAGGCAACGGTAGAGGTAGAAACACGAATAGCCAACCACCTCGACAGGGCTGCTCCGGTAAAACTGCAAACCGAAATCTTTTATTTGGGGAGCGACGGGCAGCCGGAGGGACCGGCTCTGGCCTTTACTCCCGAAATGGACGTGCTCATTCAGGCACACAGCGAAACAACCGTTAAAGCAAAAGCCTTTGTGGAAGCCCCCTTGCTGTGGGGACCGCCACCCACCCAAACGCCCCATCGGTATCGGGCACTGACCACCCTCAAACAAAACGGAGAAACGCTGGATCGTTACGCCACCAACTTCGGCATCAGAACCCTTGACTTTGATGGCGAGGAAGGTCTGAAAGTAAATGGTGAGCGAATTTTTATTAAGGGGGTGAACCAGCACCACGACCTGGGCGCCCTGGGTGCCGCCTTCAACCGACGGGCAGCCGAACGTCAACTTCAGTTGTTGGCCGAAATGGGCTGCAACGCCATTCGTATGGCCCACAATCCCCCAGCTCCGGAACTGCTGGCCCTGACCGACAGCATGGGCTTTTTGGTGGTGAATGAAATCTACGACAGCTGGGAACGGAAAAAAACACCCTGGGATTTTCATTTGATCTTCCCCGATTGGCACGAACAGGATCTGCGGGCCTTTGTGCGCCGCGATCGCAACCATCCTTCCGTTGTTCTTTGGAGCTACGGCAATGAGGTGGGCGAACAATACACCGAAGAAGCCGGCGCCGAACTGAGTCGGCGTCTGCGCGACATTGTTCGCGACGAAGATCCATCGCGTCCTACCTCCGTATCGATGAACTACGCCAAACCCCACATGCCCTTTTCCGGGGTGGCCGATGTCATCAACCTCAACTATCAGGGCGAGGGCATCCGCAATACGCCTGCCCATGCCCACCTGACCGGCATACGTACCGATCCGCTGTATCCCGCTTTTCATCAAAAGTATCCCAACAAACTCATACTCAGCAGCGAAAATGCAGCCGCAATCAGCAGTCGCGGCACCTACCTCTTTCCCGTAGCGGAGGGCTTCAGCTCGCCGGTGAGCGACGGACAGGGCGGCGACAGCAAAGCAATGCACGTGAGTGCCTACGAATTGTATGCCGTTGATTTTGGCTCTTCGGCCGATAAGGTGTTTGCCACCAAGGACCAGCACCCTTATGTGGGTGGGGGCTTTGTGTGGAGCGGCTGGGATTACCTGGGCGAACCCACACCCTACTACCTGGCCCGCAGCAGCTATTTCGGCATCATCGACCTGGCCGGTTTCAAAAAAGACCGCTATTACCTTTACCAATCTCGCTGGCGCCCCGAGCTGCCCATGGTGCACCTGCTGCCCCACTGGAACTGGCCGGGCCGAGAGGGACAACCGACTCCTGTGCATGTTTTCACCTCGGGCGACGAAGTGGAACTCTTCCTAAATGGCCAATCGCTGGGACGCCAACAAAAAGAGCCCTACGAGTACCGCCTGCGCTGGGATGAGGTGCGCTATACACCCGGAGAACTCAAAGCCGTAGCCTACAAAAACGGCGCCCCCTGGGCCGAAACACGGGTGGTGACCACCGGTGCCCCCACTGCCCTGCAAGCCAGGGCCGACCGCGGCACCCTGCAAGCTGAGGCCAGCGATCTGGCCTTTGTAAGCGTTGAAGTCTGCGATGCCGATGGCAACACCGTCCCCAATGCCCATCCTCTGCTGACTTTCTCGCTGGAGGGACCCGGAGAAATTGTGGCGACCGACAACGGCGACCCCAGCGACATGACCGCCTTCCCTTCGCTGCAGCGCAAAGCCTTCAACGGAAAATGCCTGGTTATTATTCGTCCCCAAAAGGGAAAACCCGGCACTCTGCAGCTGACTGTAAGCGCCAAAGACCTGGAAAGTGCTACAGTAAGGCTTCAAAGTGAGTAGGACTGAGAATATCTTTAAAGCGTTCAAAATAGGCAAGTAGTTTTTCTATAACTCTTGCCGCTGAAGAGTACGTTCTCTTTTGGAAGTTATGCACAACAAAAAAACAGGGTCAACACAGCCAACATAATTGTAATTAGGCACTTCATGACTTTGGGGGTTTGCTAGTTAAAATAATAATTCAACTACACACAACAATACCACACATTTATCTGCATTATGGTTAAAAAACATCTTTGAACTATACAGTAATCCACGTAACTTTGGGAAAGTAAGAACCATTAACCATAACCTGATATGATGCGTGTTAAATTGATTGTGGCCGGTGAAGAACGGTGGCTCAAACACTTTTACTACGAATACTTTTATCCGATAGAAGAGATTACTGCCTTTTCCGTTGATCACTTTTCCAATTTTACTTTTTCAGAAACAACCTCGAGTTCACCATCTTCACTGCAAGCCCTTGTTATAGACTCCGAAACTGAACCCTTCTTAAACCGCAACCTTGCTGCCAGCAACACCCTCCCCCAAAAGACTAACATTGACCTATTTAAGCACCAAACTTACGACTCTTTGGTGCACCCATTGGCTTCATCCCGTGGGACTATTCGGCATCAACTAACCGGCGGACTGTTCAATCTCAGCTTTCCTTCCACAGAAAAGGATGAGTTCTTCTGGGAGTGGCTTCTTCAAGGAAATATGAAGCATGGACATTTTGAGATATACAAAGGCGATGACGACCATGCCTTAAAAATAGAATTTTGGGACTGTTACTGTGTAGGTTTTCAAGAAGTGATGCATCATGGAAACACCCCTATGTTGGCAAATCTGCGCCTATCGCCAGCTATTACCCGCAACAGAAAAGTGTTAGAGCATAAAAAGATTTGGAAAAAAACGGATATTCATTCTAATCTAAAACCTGAAAACTCCTCAAACACAAACCCTATAGTAGAGAAAGAACCGGAACCAGCAAAACTGGTTTCGGTAGAGCTGATTGATACTAATGATCAAGTTCTGACAGGCCTTTTAAAACAGTATGTCAATCTGCAATCCAAAGAGATTTATATCGACGGTCATGAAATCAAAGATCTGGTGCAACTCGGGCAAAATCTCCGATGCAAAGTCGTTTTTGATAAACCAGGGGTTCACAAATTCAAGATCTGGCTGAAATCTAAAAAGGGGAATAACACATACTCTGACTCAGAACGCACAAGAAACGGCAATTTTAAACACCTTGAAAAGCCACTTAACTTCGTCACCAAAAACAATGGTGAAGTCGTAATTGAAGGCTCACAACTCTTTGTAAGTCCTGGAGGCAAAGACGTCTATTCGCTTATCGCAGCAGACGAAGAAGGCAATGAAAAGAAGAGTTCTGGGAAAGTGATTACTGAACGCTTAATTCATTTCATTGAAGTTAAGATGAAGGGCCTCAAATCGGCAACCAAGAACCTTTCTACTTTCAAAAAGGAGTACGAGAAACATGGAATCACCTTAACCCCACTTACCCCTGTAGAAATGCCTCATATCTCCAATATAGGAGATCAAACAGACAGCAAATCCTTTTTGCATAACATACAACAGGCTTTGGGGACCACAAATGCGGCCAACTACGACCCACATTGCGTAACTATTGCCTACACGGACCATTTAGCGGTAAAAAACACAATCTCTATACCTATTAAAACCAAAGGAAAATCGGATCGAAAAGTTTCCATCCCTATTGAAGACGTTAACACTTCTAAAGAGTACGCTCTATGGCGTAACCTCGACAAGGAAGATTGGTACATTAATTGCTTCTTCACACCACAAGATGGCTCCCCAAAAATCGAGGTTGCAAAAACGCTATGCACCCCACGCGAAACAAAAGGAATCCCAGGATATGCAGACTCAGTGGATATCGATTTGACAAGTCTTCCTGATAGACCAGGGAAGCTTAACCTAAAAGTAAACATTGTTGACCGAATGCGCGCAGGGCTCTCCTTTGGCAATAATAAAACTGTAGCAATTTGTACTCGTTGCTGGTGGAGAAACATAAATGATTACGACCAAAATTGCGTTTGCATTCACGAAGTTGGTCATCAACTCGGTTTAGTAAGCGATGGGGTTGGGATAAAACCCGATAAAACCCCTACGTATTATGACAACAACAAAGGCCATGTGGGACCTCATTGTCATTTCGGAATATCTGCAGGCCAAGCAAGATACGACGCCAAAGCCGACCTCACTAAAAGTAAGTGTGTAATGTATGGGTCTGTAAATGGAAGCAGCCGATTTTGCAAGCATTGTTCAGAATCCCTGAGAAAATCGGACTTAAAAAATGGTCTTTCTTAAACCTAAAAACATGCCCTACAAATCAATTGTTCAACAATTACGGACTTTTGCTCCTGTCCTACTCTGGATGTTTTCAACATCTGTCGCTTGTCAAACCTTACAACAAAACAGCAGTATGAAAAAACAAGAAATCCGATTTATCCCTGAAACCTTTAACCAAATCGAGCTTGGATACCTTTCAAACTCCCAGACTCCTTGCTCCCCAATGTATCCTAACGATGCCACAGACGATTTATGGAACGAGATAATAATTAAGGCCCCTGAAAAGATCATCATACCCAACACATGTTTAAAAACTGGAATAAAACCGATCTTTCCGGTATGTGTGGCTATGGTAATAACAGCGAGAAGAGGCTATAAATATGCGCAGCTCTCTGATGAAGTACTTCACATAAGAAACACAGAATCAAACAAATGGATTACAGGACAGATTTTTGATGAAACCTTACTTGATGGGAATCCAATTGTGCCGTCCCCAGTCGAGGATGATTGGAAAAAAGAACTGCAAAAGAGAATCAAAGATGCACAAAAATACACCGAAGATGAACTCGATGAGGGACGAGCTAGTGGGACTTACAGAAATATTGACCTGCTCAAATATGTAGACATATCCTTAGACCAAGGGATTTACGAAATTTACTTCTCGACAAAAGGTCTTGAATCAAACAAAGTGCAAGTAGAGATCGTTTTTGAGGAATAAAAAGTTTTATTTTTGATTGACATGTCGGGAAAGGCACAGACTTTAGCACTGGTTGTCTCAATAACAAAGCCCACATCAGGCGTCTGGCACAATTATTGAACAAAGCGGTCAAAACTGTTACTCATCTTAACTCAGTGCTTTATGAACTACCCAAAAACCGGACTGACGGTTCTGCTTTGCTGTGCGGGACTGCTGGCGGCTGCCGACAACCCCCTGGAGCTGCACCACTACCAACTCGACAACGGCTTTAACGTGTATCTCAACCCCGATGCCACCCAGAACTCAGTAAAAGGGGGCGTAATGGTGAAAGGGGGCAGCAAGCGCGACCCCAAGGATGCCACCGGCATAGCCCACTACTTTGAGCACATCATGTTTAAGGGCACCACCCAAATTGGCACCATCGATTACGAAAAGGAAAAACCGCTGCTCGACAGTATTGCCCTGAAGTATGAGGAACTTTCGGCAACCGAAGACGAGGACGAGCGCAAAGCCATTCAGCTGGCCATCAACGCGCTTTCAATCAGGGCTGCGGAGTACGCCATCCCCAACGAACTGAATAAGATTCTGGAAACAATGGGCGGCACCGAAATCAATGCCTATACCTCCTACGACCGCATTTTTTACCACAACGAATTCCCCGCCAATCAGATGGAGAAGTGGCTCGAAGTCTACAGCCATCGCTTCCAGGAGCCGGTGTTTCGTCTGTTTCAAAGCGAATTGGAAACGGTATATGAAGAGAAAAACATGTATGCCGACGGGATGCTCAACCAATTTCTGGAGACTTTTATGAAAGAACTGCTGGGTGGTTCGCCCTATGGCGACCAGACCATTATAGGCAGTACCGAGCACCTTAAAAATCCTTCCTTGCAGAAAATGCGGGACTACTTTGAGACCTACTACGTAGCCAACAACATGGCCCTGATACTCAGCGGTAATTTTGATCTGGAAAGCACAAAAAAACTTGTGGCTGAGAAGTTCGGGCAACTCAGGAGCGGACCCGACCCGGCACCTTTTGAGCTGACCCTTCATCCTCTGGAGGGCCGTAAGGAAAGTAAGCACCGGCTGTCGCCCATCCGCATTGGCGTTTTGGGTTTTCACGGGGTACCCATTGATCATCCGGACAGGACGGCACTGGAAGTCTGCGACCACCTCCTGGCCAATCAGGCAGGCACGGGATTGCTGGACCAGCTGACCGACGACCAGAAAGTGCTGGCGGCCGGTTCAGAAACCTTGATGTGCAACGCCGACCTGGGTGCCCACCTCATCCTTTTTGTTCCCAAGTTGATTGGCCAAAGCATGAGCAAGGCCGAAGAGCTGGTTTGGGAACAAGTTGAACGCCTGCAAACGGGCGACTTTGATGAAGAGCTGTTGAAATCGACGCAGCTGACTTTAACGCTGAATCATGCCCGCAACCTGGAAACGGGGACCGACCGCCTGGACGTGCTGAGCGATTTATTTGTCAACAACATGAACTGGACAGATTACCTTCAAAAACCGGAACGAATTAATGCCGTTACCAAAGAAGACATCATGCGGGTAGCCACCCAATACTATGGCAAGAACCATCTGGCATTTCACAGTCGCACCGGCTTCCCCAAAAAGGACAAACTGGAAAAACCACCCTACAAGCCTTTACAGCCTGCCAACACCGAAGCCAAATCGGCCTATGCACAACAAATTGAGGCCCTGCCTACCTTGGCCGTAGCGCCTGATTTTATTGAGGAGGGCAGGGACTACGAACGCCGACAACTGCGGGAGGGCGCAACACTTTACTGGGTGGAGAACCCCTTAAACAATTTGTTCACCTTGCGCTGGCGCTTCCAAACGGGAACGGGACACGACCTGAATTTACTGATGCTCGATGATTGGATGGAATATGGGGGTTGCGATACGCTGGACAATCAGGCCCTGAAAAAGGCGCTTCAGAAGTTGGGCGGATCACTGTCTTTCAATCTGGACGTCCAGGACTTCACCGTAACACTGGAAGGTCCGGAAGAGGCGCTGCCCGAGCTCCTGACGCTCCTTAATCAAAAGATGAGCCTTCCGACGCTCAGCGAAAAGGAAAGAACGGCTGTTATCAACAGCCGTAAATCCGAAAAAAAGCTGATCAGTAGCGAACCCCGCATGAAGCAGAATATTCTGAATGAATTTGTGCGGATGGGAGACCAGTCGATTTACCTGAATTACCCCAGCATTAAGGAGATGAAGACCTTTGACAGCAGCACGGTGCAGGAGGGAATCAAAGCGGTACTTTCCGCGGCATCCAACCTACATTACGCAGGCCAACGTCCACTGGAGGAGGTGGCTGACTTGCTGGACCAACAACTCGGGGTACTGAATCAAACGGGAGCGGAAGATTTGCGTAAGGTGCGCCGTTTTGCCCTACCCGAGTCCACTACGGTCCACTTTCTGCACGATGCCAAAGCCGTGCAAAGTGTGATTTACCTTATGGTACCATCGCAACAAAACCGCTTGGAGGACGAGCTGGGAGCAGAAATCTTCAGTCGCTATTTCAGTCAGGGAATGAGCTCCTTGGTATTTCAGGAGATCAGAGAATTCCGCTCTCTGGCCTACGCCACAGGCGGGAACTATTCTTTGTATGCCGACCGTAGCGCCCCGGGCTGGTACATGGGTTATATGACGACGCAGGCCGACAAGACCACCGATGCACTGGAAGCTTTTACCGGCATGTTGAATCAGCTGCCCGAAAAACCGGAGCGTATGGATTTCATCAAACAAAACCTTCAGCAGTCCTTCAACAGCGAACGCCCGGAGTTTAGGGCGCTGACGCTGCAAATTCCGGAATGGGAATGGGCAGGCTTTTCGGAAGACCCGAAAAAGACTTTTTTAGACCAGGTCGACCGGGTGGACTTTGCTTTGGTGCGTGATTTTCACGAGCGCTACATAAAGGGCCAACCGCAGGTAATTATCATTACCGGCAACCGCAAAAAAATCGATTTGGCCGCCATTGAGAAACTTTACGGTCCGGTAGTGGAACACAAGTTCAAGGACATCTACAGAGAATAAATCAAGCATTCTGTTACCGCCGTAACTGTTACGGCGGTAACAGAATGAAACCTACATATCTTCCAGTGACAAGAAACGCATTTCAATGTCGTATTTAGGCAAAAGCTTGTTTTTAAGGTGTTCTGCTTTTGCTGCAACAAGATCTGGTTTGATATTTTTCCTTTGTCTTTTAACCTCTGCAACCACAGCCTGGTTTTTCTCTATTTTGAGCGCCAGCAAATCAATCTCATTTTGCGCACCTTTCGGCTCCCACCACGAACCAATAGCACGATACTTAAAGCTCTCCGCATACTGTTGCTTAAAGTACCTTTCAAGCATAACCCCTGAATAGGTCGGATAATCCTCTAAAACCATGGTTCTTAAAGCAACAAAGTTTTTTATTTCAATAAGAGATCGGTGGCGCTCAAAATAATTAAACCAGAATCTTAAAAAGTTGTCCTGAATTTCATACCTGACGGTTTGGCTCCCTACCTTTGCCAGCAAGGGTCGCTGGCGAACAACAATGTTATAATCTTCAATCAATCGTTTAATCTGACCGCCGATGCTTCGAGACCCCAAGGCTGCTTCGATTTGTGACTGGGTATTAACTCCGCCAGAAATAGCGCCTAAGATGGAAAAATAGGTGGCGTAATTTTTCCCAAACTCCTCTATCAATAAATTCTTTCCTTCCTCCGTAAATGGCGAATTATCACGTATCATAAACGCAAGCATTTCCTCTTTGGTCAACGGGACATTGTCACAGAATAACTCAATATATTTTGGAACGCCACCGGTAAAGGTATAAAGCGCCAAAAGATCGTCATTATTGTAAGCAGTTTGGTAATCCTGCATAATCGCTTTGAGGGTCCCTAAATCAAAAGGAGCCAGCTTTAGGATATTGTCGACACGACCAAAAAGCGGCTCTTTACTGTGCTGAAAAATTTTCTGCATCAAGGAATAGACTGAGCCCGACACAATCAAATTCATACGGGATCTTTGCCGATAAGTATCCCAGATGTTTTGCATGTCGCTGTATACCGTGGGGTTGATGTTGTAAAACTCCTGAAACTCATCAACCACCAGATTAAAGGGTTTGTGGACAGCCAGCTCCATCAAAAATTGAAACAAGGATCGAAAAGTTTGAATTTCGGGAGGCACAAAGACATTGAGCACTCTGGAAACCGTCGGTAGAAACTCTGCACACAAACTTGCTTCTGATTTACGTCCCACAAAAAAATAGACCGTCGGGGTGGTGCTGACCGATTTCATAATTAAACTTGTTTTTCCTATCCGCCTTCTTCCTGTGACTACGGTCAATCGGGAATGATCGCTGAAGGACAGTTCCCTAATCCGATTCAATTCGGCCAATTCCTGTTCCCTATTATAAAACTTCATAACACAACATCTTTGTTACCACCGTAACAGTTACGGCTGTAACAAAGATAAGGAATAAAAATCCGATATAGAAAATCTTTAAACAGAATAGCTTCGGCCCTTCCAAAGGACTTGCCGACCGCTGCGGACATTGCACCATGCAATGCGGCTCAGGTTGAGCAGACGAACAGGGTGCCCAAGTAGAGACGACAGCAAGGAGAAACTGCTGAGCTGCGCTACCATAAGCAAAATGGCGCTCTCCAAAAACAGGGCAAGCAAAGCTGCACCGTACTGTCCGCTGAGCAACAGAAAGGGCAAACGCAACCACTGGAGGGCAACAAACAAAAGCATCCAGAGGCGACTGCCGCCAAAAAACTGGTGGGTATTGCGGGTAAAGCCGGCACGGGCTTCTTCGGCACTGCGGTACATGCGGCACAAAATATCACTTTGTCCCAGGCCTACGGCAATGGGCAGTCGGGCCTGCTTCATTCCGCGCGCAACAGCGATGTCCTCCACCGCTTGCCCGCGTACCTTCTGATGCCACTGGTGCTGGTGATAGCCCTCGGCAGCAAAGAGCATGAACTGACCATTGGCTGCCGAGAGGGAGGTAAACCAGGGGAGGCGGACTGCCACAAGGGGCAGGAGACTGAGCAAAATCCAGTTCATCAGGGGGACGACCTGCTTTTCGCCGCGACTGAGCAGCATTTGATGGGGAAAAATACTGAGCAAGAGCAGGCGCCTATTTTGGGCGCAGCCTACGGCGGCTTGCAGTGATTGGGGCTGCAACCGCACGTCGGCATCCACAAACAGGAGATAGTCGCCCCCGGCCCTTTGGGCCAATTGGTGACAGGCATGGTTCTTTCCCATCCAGCCGGAGGGTAAGGGAGCGCTTTTGAACCAGTGCAGGGACGACCATTCGGCTTTACAACTTTCAAGAATTTGCGACGTCGTATCGGTCGAGTGATCGTCGCACACCCAGACTTCGAGGTGGGGATAGGTGCAACGTTTCAGATCCTCGAGCAGTTGCGGCAGATTCTCCTCCTCATTACGGGCGGGAATCAAAACCGACAATAGCGGCCAGCCCCTCCCATCGTCAACAGCTGCCGGCAACCAGGGCCGGGAAAGAAAGTTCACCAGAGTCACCCCAAAGCGCAGGGCCAGTAGAACGATCAGTCCCCAACCGATGTAGTACAATCCCGACATATCACTGAGTTTCTGCGGCCTGCTCCTGAACGGCCTGTTGGTGAAAAAGACGAAAGGCAGTCTCGAGTTCCCCCAATTGGTGACTGTCCCAACGGTACTGTCCCAGGTAAAAAGTCAACTCCGGCTTTTTGTGAACGCCGTAATCGACCAGGGCGGTATAAAACAACACGTCATGGACTCCGGAACGACGTGCTAACTGTTCTATACCCCGGGCAAAGGACGGAGGCGAGGCATAGAGGGAAGACAAATGGCCCTGGGGATACATGAGTACCAGGTTATTGTCGCCTTTCAAAAGCCCGGTGGCATACGAAAGGCTCTTAAGGGCACTGCGCCTGCCGGGTGCAATGGAAAAAGCACCAATGCGCTGTAGAAAAGGGTGGCGTTGCAACTGGCTATGCAGCATCATAACAAAAAGTCGTTTCCCCAATAGTTTTTGGTTGAGGTAATAGACCCAAAACCCATCCCACCAACTCACATGATTCCCCACCACCAGCGCACTACCAGAAAAGCGGGTCCACCTTCCTTTAACCCGAATGCCCGAAAAATGACGGCGCAGCAACACACGCAACCAGGCCTTAAAAAACCAGTGGGCAGGGGCAAAATGACGGGCCGGCAGCATGAGGCTACAAAAAGAGGTTCAGTACGAGGAAAAAGGCCAGTTGCGCCCAAAACAGTCGCTCCGCAACGGGGCGCACCGTTTGAATGCGGACCAGCTCAAAAGCCCCGGCCAGAAGCACCGAAATAACAAACCACATCAAATAGTTTTTGAGCGGCACTACCCCTCCGGCCCAATCCCACATTCCGGTGGCCATGGCCACCGGCTCCATTACAAAATCGAAGACTACCATCAAAACGCCTGCCGAGAATGGCACCCAGCGCTGAAGAACTGCAAAACGACGCACAATGGCCACCGCGCCGTACAGCAATACCAGCCAGTTGGCGCCAATGAGCACCGGAGTGGCAAAGACCTGCCATCCGAGGGAGGGACCATAGGCATAGGAGCCAAAGAGCAGACCGGTGTTGGTGCCTATGGCCTCCAGCGCAATGGTGAGCAGGGCGACACCCAAAAAAGCACCCACATGCAAGGGGTTCCAGGGCCTATGAAAACGAAGGAGTAAAAACAAATTGAGCAGCACCGACACAGGAATCAGGGCCTCAAAAAGACCACGACTGAAAGGAAGCAAAAAACCGGCCAGTCCCACCACATACCAAACCACTATAAACTGGCGCACCTTGGCCTGCGTCAAATTTTTGTTGAAATTCAATACTACGTTCATCATGGGGTTCCTTTTTTGTTATCCTTATCCTTTTCCATCAGCAGCTCATCCACAATGCGGGCAGAGGCCAGACAAAGGGGAATACCTCCGCCGGGATGCACACTTCCTCCGCTAAAGTAAAGGTTTTTATAGCGGCTGCTGAAATTTGCCGGCCTTAAAAAAGCCGCCAGGGGCGAATTGCTGCTGTGCCCGTACAAGGAGCCATTTACCGAACCCGTTTCCCGGGCAATATCGACAGGGGTCACCACCGCCTCTTCTTCCAGGACCTGCTCTACATCAACGGCCAAAACAGCCTTAATCTTAGCCAACACAATTTCACGTACCCTGGCCGTCAGCCTTTTCCAGTCCTGCCCCACATCCTCCGGCGCATTAACCATCACAAACCAATTCTCACAGCCTTCGGGAGCAGCCCCGGGCACCACCTTCTTACTGATAAAAATATAAACACTGAGATCTTCGGCCAGTGTTTTGTATTTGAAAAGATGGTCAAATTCCGCTTTATAATCGGCACTAAAAAGCAAGTTGTGTACATCCAGAGAGGATTGCAAACGCAAGCCCCAATAAAAAATAAGGGCCGAGCTGGAGCGTTCGCGGCGACTCAAACGCCGATAACGGCGTTTATCGGGCAGCAGATCTCGATAAAAAGCCGTCACATCTACATTGCTCACCACCCAATCGGCCTCCACCACCCCTGCGGGGGTCTCTACCCCCACCACTTTGCTTCTCTGGGTCCGCAAACCCGTAACCCGGGTCGAGAACTGAAATTCCACCCCCTGCTCCTCTGCCAGGGTCTGCAGGGCCTGCACTACAGCATGCATGCCGTTTTTGGGGAACCAGGCCCCGGTGTGGTGTTCAAGATGGGCAATCATATTTAAGGTTGCAGGCGCCTTGTAGGGATTGCTGCCGTTGTAAGTGGCGTAGCGATCAAAAAGCTGCGTAAGGGCACTGTCCCCGAAGGTCGACCGGTTGCGCCGGTGCATCGTGCGCCAGGCATCCAGTCTGGGCAGGGCACGGAGACTTTTGCGTCCCTCTTCTCCCACATAGCTCTGCCAGCGGTGTAAGGAGGAGAACAGAAAAAAATCCGCCGTATGCGTATACAAAAAAGCCTGTTGTCTGAGATAATCCGCCAGGCGATCGGCCGGCAAACCGGCTGCTGCCACTTCCTGCCTGAAACGATCGGGATCGCTCCAGGCTTGCAACACCAGTCCGTCGCTGAAAAAATAACGGGCTGTTGCCTCCAATTGCACAATGGGCAGGTAGTCGGACCGCCGGCGACCAAACAAGGCAAAGAGCTCGTCGAGCAGGTGAGGCAGCGTAAGCAGAGAGGGCCCACGGTCAAAGCGATAGTCGCCCAACTGCAACTGCGCCATTTTACCCCCTGCCGTGGCTTGCTGCTCCAACACCACCACCCGGTAGCCCCGTGCCCGCAAACGCAGGGCCACCGCCAGTCCACCTACCCCGGCACCAATTACACAGACCGTCTTTTGACCCATAATATGCAAGTTTGTTTAATTTTTATTTAAAACAGATAAACAAACAGCCTCCGTTTTGGTTTTAACTAAGGACAGACAAGCGCTGATTACGGAGAAAAACTTTTGCTTACCCTGACCTAAATATACAGGCTTTATTCTAATGATTTACCTAACTTGCTGATAAGATTTGTTGCCTATGCGCCCTAAAAAAGTACTTATTGCCGGATCGGGACTCGGTGGCCTGGCCACTGCGCTGCGCCTCGCGGCAGGTGGCTACCAGGTCACCATTGTAGAAAAACACCACCGGGCCGGGGGGCGGCTCAACCTGCTGGAAAAGGATGGCTTTAAGTTTGATCTGGGACCGACCTTCTTCAGTATGAGCTATGAGTTCGATGAACTGGTAGAAAGTACGGGCATCACCTACCCTTTCGAATTCATTGAGCTGGAACCCCTTTTTACGGTAAACATCGACGGAATTGCCCGCACCTTTACCATTTATAAGGATCTGGATAAGCTGGCGGCCCAATTCTCCGGCATAGAACCCCGCTTCCGCGAAAAAATGGAAGCCCACCTCTTAAAGACCGAAACGCTGTATAAGGACACGGTGAATCGGGTGATTCACCGCAATTTTGACTCCCTGCCCCAATACCTTTGGAGTCTTGCCCGGGTACCTATGAAGCACTTCCCCCTGCTTTATCAATCGATGTGGGACGAACTGTGCCAGAGTTTCGAAAGTAAGGAAGCACGCATGATTTTTTCCCTGGTGGGCTTTTTCCTGGGTGCAACCCCCTTCGATACCCCCGCTGTTTTTTCGCTGCTCAATTACATTGAGTTGAAGCACGACGGTTACCACAATGTAAAGGGCGGAATGTACCAGATCGTGGAAGGCTTGCTGAAGGTTTTAAAGCAAAAAGGGGTCGACATGGTTTACAACACCCACCTGGTGGAAGCCCGCTACGAGAAGGACCGCCTCACGGCCCTGGTCGACAGCAAGGGTAAAAGCTGGGAAGCCGATCTGTTTGTGGTGAATGCCGATGCGGCCTGGTTCCGCGGGGCGGTATTTAAGCGCCGCAAATACAGGCCGCAACGACTCGACAAATTGAAGTGGACCATGGCGCCCCTGACCATCTATCTGGGCATTAAGGGCAAACTGGATCAGTTGGAGCACCACAATTACTATCTGGGCAACAACTTCGACGAATACGCCAAGGGGATTTTCAAGAATCAGGTATCTTTTCAAAAGCCCTACTACTACGTTAACCTGCCCTCACGCAACAACCCCGACTACGCCCCGGAGGGACACGAGAGTGTTTTCATTCTTTGTCCCGCCCCCGATTTGCGCTACAAAGCCTCGTGGGACGATCGTGAACAGATTGCCCAAAACATCATCGACGACTGGTCCCAACGCATCGGCATCGATTTAAAGGAGCGCATTGTAAGCAAGACCGTGCTCTCGCCCGAACACTGGGGCAATATGTTTAATCTGTACAAGGGAAGCGGACTGGGTCTGGCCCACGATTTGAATCAGATCGGCTGGTTCCGGCCCGCCAATAAGGACGAACGCTTCAACAATGTGTATTATGTGGGCGCCTCCACCATTCCTGGAACCGGCTTGCCCATGACCATCATCAGCAGTAAGCTGACCTTTGAACGCATACAAAGCGATTGGGACGCGACAAGCAACACGCCAAGCCATCTGAACCAACAACGCTAAAACCAAAAGCCATGGACCTCTACCGCAAAAACAATCTGAAATGCAGCATCAGCACCACCCGCCTTTACAGCACCTCCTTTTCGCTGGGCGTAAGGCTGCTCGACAAGCAGTACCGCAACCATATTTACAGCATCTACGGTTTTGTGCGCTACGCCGATGAAATTGTAGATACTTTTTTGGAGCACGACCGGGGCACCCTGTTGGAGGAATTTCGGGCCGACACCTGGAAGGCCATCGAAAGGGGCATCAGCCTCAACCCCATCATCGACAGTTTTCAGCATACGGTCAACGAATGCAACATCGACCATGGACTCATTGAGGCATTTTTAAGGAGTATGGAAATGGACCTGCATTTTTCCAGCTATTCGTCGGGCGAACTGGAAACCTATATCTATGGTTCAGCGGAGGTGGTGGGACTGATGTGTCTGCGGGTGTTTTACGTGGAGGATGATGCGGCTTATGAAGCCTTAAAGCATCCGGCCCGCAAGCTGGGGGAGGCTTTTCAGAAGGTGAACTTTTTAAGAGATGCGCAGGACGACTACCAAAACAAGGGGCGCATCTACTTTAAGGACATTGACTTTGACCATTTTACTCCTGGAGCCAAGCGAAAGATAGAGGCCGAAATTCAACACGATTTTAACGAAGCTTTTAAGGGAATTGTGCAATTAAAACCTCAGGTCCGGCTCGGAGTTTATCTGGCCTACCGCTACTACCTCAACCTCTTCCACAAAATCAAATACGCCCAACCGGAAGCCATTCTAAAGCAGCGCTACCGGGTCTCCAATCCCCAAAAAGGCGTACTCATGTTCAAGGCCTCCTTGCGCAACGCCGTGGGCTTGTTTTAAAAGAGGTAGTTGAGTCCAATGTAGAGACCGGAGCTGCCGTCCTGACGCTTTACAGCGCGGCCGTAATCCAGCGCCACAATAAAATTGCGGTTCATGGCAATACGCAGCCCCGCACCATAACTCACATGCAGGGCTTCGTCACCAAAGTCAAAATAAGCGGCATCGGCTGCCTGCTCTGCACTTAAACGCTCTTCTACATCTATTAGGCTGGTGGCGCGACCGGCATCCAAAAAGCCGTTTACGCCCAGATAAAAATCCTGATTGATCAACTGAAAGTACCAGGCCTTCCAGCGCAATTCAAAATTGCCGAAAACCATGCCGTCGCCTACAATGCGGTTGCGCATAATGCCCCGCAGGGTACGGGCGCCGCCCAGTCCGGTCGACGAGGCGCCGGTCATTACGGAGGTGACGACTTGCGATTGGTAATAAAAAGGGACCTCTCCCGCCAGGGTTTGTTGCCAGCCCAGTCGGTAAGCAAAGGCCAGATCGTCGGGCACCAGGGTGAAGTACTGCCGGTGGATCAGGGCCAGCTTCAGGAATCCGCTTTCTGCTCCCAGAAACTCCGGTGCCCCGACCAGAACAGCCTCGGTCCATACCCCCTTCATGGGATGGGGGCGATTGTCGCGGGTATCGTACACGAAGCCGGCTTTTAATTCGGGGATGAAGCCGCCGTCGGCTTCGTCTTCAGAAATAAGCCCCCACTCCTGATAGCGCTCAAATAATCCGGGTTGCTCCGACACCGGCGGAAGCTTGTCCGCATCGGACTGACCCTTGTTCAGCTTGTCTACATCTACCGAGGCGAGTTTAAAATTCAAAAAGTTCATACCGGCCAGCCAACGCCAGGGACCATCACCCAGGGGGCCCTGAAAGTCGGTCTTGAAGCGAAACAGGCGCTGGTCCATTTTATAAAACATACGACTGCGGTAGTCCGGCGAACGGTCGTCTTCCCAGGCGCTGTTGTAAACCGACTCATAGCCGTTGAAGCCGTAGAAATCGTAGGCCTGCTCGGGCATATAGGTCACGTCGGCCGTCAAACGCACGCGTCCCAGCAAGCGGTCTGAGTCGTAGTAGAAACGATAAATACCGCTTCCGCGGGTGTAACGCGACACCTCAAAATACAGGGAATGATCGTAGTGCGGAAAGCGACTGCCGTCGCCATAGTTATAAAGGTTTACGAGGCCGCCGTACTGAAAACCCAGGTCGGCGTCAAAAGAGACTGCAGGCAAAACGCCGAAATTCCATCCACTTTTCCCTTCCTTCTTTTCAGCACCCTCCTGGGCCGACAAGGATAAGCCCACCAACAAGAACAGTGCGACCAGAAATACCTTTCGCATAAAAAACAATCTAGTAATTCAACACTTCGCCTCCGCCCAACACACAGGAGCCTTTTATGAGCAAAACACCCGGGGTAGAGGGTTGATCGCCACCCATCAAACGCTTGTCGGTAAAACTGCCCAGTACATTACTGACGTCGATCTGCACCTGCCAATTACGGGGTACAAATATCTTAACATTACCCAATACGGCCGACACGTCCAAAACGGCACCCTGGTCGGACAAGCGGGCTTCGGACAAATGAAGCATACAGGATCCTAAAACAGTGGTGACCTCTCCGCCCCTGAAATTGGTGGAGCGACTCCAAATACTGGCATTGCCCAGCACGGTGGTCTCGTCGAGCACGTCCTTCTCGCTGGCTTTAGGCATTTCCCCATCTTTAGAGACGGGCCCTCTGCGGCCCCACAGCATGGACAAGCCGCCCACAATCAACAGCACGGGCCAAAAACGCCAGAAGTCGTACCAATCAAAATCGTGCAAAATGCGTGGCAGGAGAAAATACACGCCGACCAGGGTAAAAATTAAACCCACAGTCCGCTGTCGGTGAATGAAATTGATGAGTCCCACCCCCACCAAAATCATGGGCCAGCTGACAAGCACCCTGCGCCAGGGCCAGGGAAGTAATTCCAGGTTGGCCAACAAAAGAATTATACCTGCCAATACAATAACGATCCCGGTACCAAATCGTTTGGATGAATGAATGTTTTCCATGGCCACTGCATATTATTTAAACCTAAGACTTATTTCTGCCTCAAAAATAAGGAAGTAAGTCGACATCTCCACATTTTTTTGAATACTTAAAAATGCTTAAAGCAGCTGAACCTTTTAACATCTTTGGTAGTTTTGTTGATTATGCGCGCACTTATTCTGGTTTGGGGACTGCTTTTGTGGTCGTTAACGCTGGCGGGACAGTCCTACCACGTGGCGGGACTGGTACTCGACGAGCTGAATCAGCCTATGCCGGGCTGCTATGTGCGCAGCAACGGAAATGCTGCCGTGACCGACGTCAACGGCCGCTTCATTTTCAACCACCTGAGTAAGGAAGAACTGCATCTGGAAGTCTCCTTTCTGGGCTACCTGCCCTTCGACACGCTGCTGAGGGCAGATGGGCACCACCACCTGCGCATCAACTTAAAACCCGATGCCGTTCAACTGGCCGAAGTGGAAGTAGAAGGCCGGCGCCTGCAAACCGCCTCGAACCAAAGCCGCACTCTGGTTCAGGCCCTGGAGCTGGACCGACAGCACAGCGGCACCCTGGTACGCACCCTCGACCGCCAGGTGGGTTTCAACAGCATGGACATTGGGGCCTCTGCCTCTAAGCCCATCATCCGGGGCATGAGTTTTAATCGGGTGGTGGTGGTCAGCAATGGCGTGAAGCAGGAAGGCCAGCAATGGGGCGCCGATCACGGTCTGGAAATGGATCCCTTTTTAAGCGAGCAGGCCGAAATCATCAAAGGAGCCGCCTCCCTGGAATACGGCAGCGATGCCCTCGGGGGCATCCTGCAACTGACCAGCAACCGCATTCCCGCAAAGGGCTTCAGCGGAAAGCTGCAACTGTTGGGCAAAACGGTGAATGAAACCGGGGGACTCTCGGCCCTGCTCCAGGGCAGCGATGGCCGCTGGTTTTTTAAAGGCCGCGCTACCGCCCTGAGCTATGGCGACTATCGGGTGCCGACCGATACGGTAGTTTACCTCACGCGCCAATTGCCCATTCACAAGGAACGTTTGAAAAACACGGCCGGGCGGGAAATGGACGGCTACATCCAGTTGGGAAGGACCGGTGACCACTGGCGCAGCAGCGTATCGCTCAGTCGTGTGGACCAAAAATCGGGCTTTTTTCCGGGCGCACATGGGGTGCCCGACGCCCAGCGTGTTGCCGACGACGGCAACACGCGCAACATCGACTTCCCCCATCAAGAGGTGCGTCACTGGAATGTGACTTCCAACACCCTGGTACAAACCCCGCATTCGGCCCTCTCCCTGGATGCCGGCTACCAACGCAACCACCGGCAGGAATGGTCGGATTTTCACACGCATTACGGTGCGCAGGAGGCGCCGGACGAGCAGGCCGATCTGGAACTGGACTTTTTTCTGGAGACCTGGAGTGCCAACGCAGGCTGGAACTTTCGTCTGACCCCCAAATATGCCTTTACCCTGGGCGGGCAATACCAGTATCAGCAAAACCAATCGGCCGGCTACAGCTTTTTACTGCCGGAGTTTGAGCGGCAAAGCAGGGGCCTTTTTCTGAAACACGATTATAAGCTGGGAGAGCATTGGGTATTGAACGGGGGACTGCGTTACGACTGGGTGGATTTGCAAACGGAGGGCTACTACGACCCGCTGTTGTTTGCCTACCTGATGGAGCGGGGGCAGACCAACGAGACGGCTGCGGCCTATGCGCAAAGGGCTGCCGACAGCAAACGAAGCTTTGGAGCGCTTAGTTGGGCGGGGGGATTAAGTTACCGGCCTGTTGAGGGACTAAAACTGGCCCTGAATCTGGGAGAGAGCTTTCGTGCTCCCACACCCAACGAACTCACCACCAACGGGGTGCACCACGGTGCCTTTCGACATGAGCAGGGTCGGGGCGACCTCTCCCCCGAACGGGGTTTTTACACCGATGTACTGGTCGAATACCAAAAGGAGGAGCGACGCATCAGTCTGTCACCCTATCTCTACCATTTTTCCAACTACATTTTCCTGAATCCCTCCGGCACCTGGAGCCTCTTACCGCATGCGGGGCAAGTGTACCGTTACACCGAAAGCGAGGCGGTGTTGACTGGTTTGGAGCTGCAGTACAGCGACCGCTATGGCGAACATTGGCAAGTGGAACTCAACGGAGAGTGGATCTACAATTACCAGCGGGGCGACAAGCCTTACCCCCTGCCTTTTTCGCCCCCGGCCAACCTCTTTGGGGAGTTGAGCTACCTGCACACCTTTTCTCCCAACCGCGAGCCCATACGCTGGAGCCTCAACACCAAGGCAGTGGCTGCACAAAACAGGGTGGCACGCAACGAAGCCACGACCCCCGGTTACCTCCTGCTGGGAGCCGCCATCGGTCTGCCCCTGCGCGCCGGCCGCCTGCCCATAGAGCTGAACATTCAGGTGCAAAACCTGCTCAACACCCGCTACTACAACCACCTGAGTTTCTACCGGCGACTCGAAATTCCTGAGCCGGGACGCAATGTCCAGGTGTTGCTCAACATCCCGTTTTAAAAACCTTTTTCCAATCCAAATGTTTTCTCTTCTTGCTTGGGTGCCTTACGCAAAAAAACAAGAAGTGGTATTATCTTTGACATCCGTTTAAAGCATCTGAAAACCTAAAAGAAAGACCTTGCCGGTGGCACAAAAATGGAAAAACATGGCCCTTTTGCTCCTGCTCTCCTTCCTGATTACGGAGAGCGGCAAGAGCGTGCACTATTTGTTTTTCCACCATCCCCAGGCCCATCAGGAATGCAGCGCCCATTGCAGCGACACCCAGTCTGCTGAAAACCTGCAAACCGAAGGGCCCACAGCGCTAAAATCTACCGAGGCACCCTGCCCCTACGAAAAAGTCAACTACTTTCCCTTTGAGGCAGCCCTGAGCCTGCTTCAGGTACGGCGGGTCGACAGACTTTACGAGTTTAGGCCCGCTGCCCCGTCTTTTTTCACAAACAGCCTGCCGCTCACACGCTTTTTGCGTGGCCCACCGGCAACCCTCGCTTTTACCGCCTAATCCTTCCCCGGAAGACACTGCAGGCCGGGCGGACCAGGTCACACGACACCGTCCTGCCTGAAAACAAACGCTTTTAAATAAATACACCATGTACAGCAAGTATATACTGGTCCTGCTGACGGGCCTCTTTCTGCTTTCGTGCAACGACGACGAAAGCACCGACACGACTCGTCCCGAAATAGAAATTCTTGCCCCTGCCGACGACAGCCATTTTCATGCGGGCGACAGCTTTGAGCTGCGCGCGCAGCTCAGCGACAACGAGGCTTTGGCTTCCTGGAAGGTGAACATCCATTTCAATGGAGACGGACACACCCACAAAAGCAGCTCAACGGAAGACACAGCAGTGGAGTGGGAAGCTGAGTGGACCGGCGACCTTGCGGGCAGCGAAACCTCGTTTTTGCTGGAACAGCCCATCGAAATCCCTGCAAACGCAGAACACGGCGAATACCACCTTGTAGTGATGGCCTTAGACCGTCAGGGCAATGAAACGGCTGCCTACAGCAGCTTTGAAGTAGAAGCAGAAGACCATCAACACTAAGAGAAGGCCTTAGTTTACTACAACGGCGCTCCCTTACCGGGGCGCCGTTTTTTGTAGAACTCCTCCTAGGCTACTGCCCTTCAACTTCTCCCCATCAAACGAAGCACTTCGTCCACAAACCGCTTTGCTTCAGGAAATAAACGCACGACAGTTGCTTCATCATAATCAAAGAAGTCGTTATAGTCTCCTTTGTGTCGTTTTTCTGATAGTTCTGTAAATAACTTCGCCAGGATCCGGTCAAACCGATCATTTTTAACATAAAGCTCTCCAAATTTCTGTCGAACTCCTGCATGACTGGAAATCTCTACGTGCTCGCTATAAAGCAGTGCGCTCACCGCATAAAAACATGCATAATACATCCGATTAACAGCAGTGTTCCAGAATCTATTCTCAATATGCTTCTCCACCTCAAGAATAGTCTCCTTTGCCCTCCTGAGTCTATAAACTACATAGTCATCTGAGCTATAATTCGTCATAAGAGCTTGCCCTCCTTCATAACATTACGATAGAAAGGGGTAACCCGGTATTTGGTATTCCACTCCTTTTCTGTATATATCATTGGGCTTATCACCTCCCCGATTTCAAACTCAAGATCGTAGAGGGGGTAACTGATTGCCCTTTCCATCTCTGAAGAAAGCAAATCCTTATCCAGCAAAATCAATACATCCCAGTCGGAATCAGGTTTAGCTGTCCCTCGGGACCGGGACCCATACAAAAAAATTTTTGCCGAAGGTTCCCTGTCCTGAACAATCTTCTTAATGTTATACAGTATTTTATCCTCAGAAACTTTCATACATCAAATATAACAAAAAGTGAAGCTACTTTATCTTAAGCACATAAAAACTTAGGTCATAAACCTGTAACACATGCTCTCAAAAACAGTTTTTTGCCCCCTGCTGCACAAGGCAGCGATGGGAATAAATTTATTATCTTTGCACGTTTGTAACCAACAGCCGAACACCGGGACATAAAGCGCATGGAGCAAGAGATCAGCACGACATTGGGGGACCTACTGAACGGCGAAACGCCTTTTTTTGCCTATCGTCGTCCAGAGGAGGACAGCTTGTACCTGGGTCGCATCACCACAGCTCGCAGCTTCAAGTATGACATGTTGGAGCAGATGCCCGAACAAGCAGGCTTTGTCATGGTCCCCTTCCGCACCGGGGAAGCCCGGGCCTGGTGGCTGGGTACCGAAGAAATGGAAGCCTTCAAGCTGCCCCAAAAAGAGCGCAGACCGGACCAGTCCCCGGCGCAAAATAAGGAGGAAGACCCCGAATCCTATGCATCCTACGCCGAACAGTTCAGGCAAATGATGAGCGCCCTGACGGCCGGAGAGGTCCAAAAAGTCATTTTGTCACGGACCATTACCCTAAATCAGGATTTGAAACATGACCTGCCCGGTATTTTCCTTCGTTTAACACAACGCTATCCCGCGGCCTTTTGCTACCTGGTGGCGAGTCCCCAAACCGGCATTTGGCTGGGCGCCTCTCCCGAATTGCTTTTTGCGCAACACGGCCAGCAATGCACTACGGTATCCCTGGCGGGGACCCGCTCCAGTGAAGGCAGTCCTTCCGACTGGACGGCCAAAGAGCGCGAAGAACAAGGGCTGGTCAGCTCTTACATCGACCAGCTTTTGGGGGACTTTGGGGTAAGCACTTATCAAAAAAACGGACCCGAAATAATAAAAGCCGGTAATCTGACCCATCTGAAAACAAGCTACAGCTTTAAAAAGGCCGAAATACACAAGCTGGCACAGTTTGTGGAAGCCTTGCATCCGACACCGGCCCTCTGCGGGGAACCCAAAATGCAGGCCATGGCACTCATCCGAAAGGTGGAGCAGCACCAACGCCTGTATTATGGCGGTTTTATGGGTCCACTGGGAAATGCCGACTGCCACTTATTTGTCAACATTCGTTGTATGAATACAGCACCAGACCGCAGCACCCTATATGTAGGGGGCGGATTAACCCGTCAATCGGAACTGCGCAGCGAGTGGAACGAGACCGTCATGAAAAGCCGCACGCTTTTATCGGTATTGTCCCCTCGGCAGGCCTAAGACCTTTTCTTTTATTGAATCTCAAACAATTCCCTTATAATGAGCAAACCTATTTCTGACAAACCTATTGTAAAATCACTGGTTGAACTCTGCCATCTGCACGGCGTGGAGCAGGTCATTCTGTCGCCCGGCTCCCGCAACGCACCGCTGATCATATCCTTTACCGGTTGCGAAAAATTTGAGTGCCTCAGCATTACCGATGAGCGCAGCGCCGGCTATTTTGCATTGGGCCTGGCTCGTGAAACGCACAAACCCGTGGCCCTGGTTTGCACCAGTGGCACAGCTGCCCTCAATTATGCCCCAGCTGTTGCCGAGGCCTATTACCAGCAGATACCCCTGGTGGTGATAACGGCCGACCGCCCCAAAGAATGGATTCATCAGGCCGACGGGCAGGCCATAGAACAACCGGGTATTTACCACAGTTTTATTCGCCACGAATGTACCCTGCCTTTGTCGGGGGGACATGCAGACGATGAGTGGTACATGAACCGCATCCTTAATGAGGCTTTTCATAAATGCAAGGGTGTACATCCGGGCCCCATACACATTAATGTGCCCATGCGGGAGCCGCTTTACGGCAAAACCGTGTATCCCGATAAGCCGGCACGAAAAATTGAATTGCTGACCGGCGACAGCCGCCTCTCCGAAGAAGCCATAAGCACCCTTACCCAGGAAATCACCCGCTACGAGCGGGTTATGGTCATCACCGGCGCCATGCATCACCAGCCCCAGCTCAAGGCAGCCCTCGATGCCCTGGCCGCCCAAGGTGTAGTGATCCTTACAGAGACCTTGTCCAATCTCGACGGCGACCATTTTATCCGCAATATGGACCGGGTAGTGGCTACCGTGTCGGAGGACGAGCAGCTCTTTTTCAGTCCCGACCTCCTCATTACCCTGGACGTGCCGGTGCTTTCAAAGATGGTCAAGAAAATCATTCGCCAGCGCAAACCCCACCTGCACTGGCATTTCAGCAACCAGACCCATGTGACCGACACCTACCAGTCGCTCACCCGCCTGATCAAAGGCGACGCAGCACACATTCTGCAACAGGTGGCCGCCGGCATGGAGCCGCGCGAAAAACGCTTCAGCGACACATGGACCAAACGTGCAGCCCAGGCGGCTGAACGCCACGAACAGTATTTTGAAAAACTGGCGTGGAGCGATCTAAAACTCTTTCGCCTGCTGAGCCGCACCACCCTGCCCCGTTTGCAGGTGCATCTGGGCAACAGCACTCCCGTACGCTACGCCCAGTTGTTCGACTGGCAAAAAGGACTCACCTGGTACGCCAACCGGGGCACGAGCGGCATCGATGGTTGCGTGAGTACGGCAGCAGGCGCCGCCTATAAGGCAGAGCGACCGGTCTTACTGGTGGTGGGCGACTTGTCCTTCTTTTACGACAGCAACGGCTTGTGGAACAACTACCTGCCGGCCAACTTCCGCATCATGGTCATCAATAATGGCGGAGGCGGCATTTTCCGTTTTATTGAAGGCCCTTCCGACACCGAAGAACTGGAACAATTCTTTGAAACCCGGCACAGCCACAACGCCAGGGGTATTGCAGAAACTTTTGGTTTGGACTATATTGCCTGTCGCGATGAAGAAAGTTTCAGTTCATCCCTGGCCACTTTCTTTGAACCTTCTGAAAAGCCCCGTGTTATGGAAGTGTTTACCCCCAACGTGGAAAACGGCAAGCTGCTGAAAAAATATTTCAAATACCTGAACAATCAACTTTAAGGAACCATGCGCAACTGGAAAAGTGAAAAAGAATACAGCGATATTTTATTTGAGTCGTGGGAAGGCGTAGCCAAAATCACCATCAATCGACCCCGTGTGTACAACGCTTTCCGGCCCGAGACCGTAAAGCAACTGATTGAAGCTTTTGATATTTGTCGCGAGCGGCAGGACATCGGTGTAATTGTACTCACCGGAGCGGGCGACAAGGCCTTTTGCTCGGGTGGCGATCAAAACGTTAAGGGACACGGGGGCTACATCGATGAAGGCGGGGTACCCCGTCTGAATGTCTTGGATCTGCACAAACGCATTCGCACCATGCCCAAGCCCGTAGTGGCCATGGTTAACGGTTATGCCATTGGGGGTGGACACGTGCTGCACGTAGTGTGCGACCTTACCGTAGCCAGCGAGAATGCCATTTTTGGTCAGAGTGGCCCCAAAGTGGGCAGCTTCGATGGGGGCTTTGGCTCCTCTTATCTGGCACGACACGTGGGACAGAAAAAAGCGCGCGAAATCTGGTTCCTTTGCCAGCAATACTCGGCCAAAGAGGCCGAAGACATGGGGTTGGTCAACAAAGTGGTGCCCCTTGAGCAACTGGAAGACACCACCATGGAATGGTGCAAGATCATGCTTCAACGCAGTCCCATGGCCCTGCGTATGATCAAGCGGGGACTCAATGCCGAACTCGACGGACAAACCGGCATTATGGAATTGGCCGGCGATGCCACCCTGATGTTCTACCTCATGGAGGAAGCCCAGGAAGGCCGCAAGGCCTTTCTCGAAAAAAGGGATCCCAATTTCGACCAGTTCCCCAAATTTCCATAAAGCACCATCCAAAAATATTCCGCGATGCTTGCACTGGTCTTCCCAAACTAAATCGTAACTTTATTCGTGCAATGAGCTCCGCTGATCTTCGATTCGTGCAATTAGCTCCGCTGATCTTCGATTCGTGCAATTAGTGGACCCAAATAAGTTAATCCCTTCGTGTAATTAGTGGACAAAATTAGTGGACCCATGAGCGACATCAAAAACGTAGAACTGCGCAACCTCAACATACAAGATTACGAAGAGCTGAAAAGTGCCATGATGAAGGCCTACGAAAAGTGGCCCGAGTCGTACTGGCGCGAGCACGAAATCAGGACCCTGCTCAATATTTTTCCCATGGGGCAGATCGGCGTACTGGTGGATGGCGTTATTGTGGGCTGCGCCCTGTCCATTATCGTAAAATACGAGCTGTACAGCGACGAACACAGCTACAAGGACATTACGGGCAACTATACCTTTTCGACCCACAACCCCAAGGGCGATGTGCTGTACGGCATCGACATGTTTATACAGCCCGACTACCGGGGATTGCGACTGGGACGGAGACTTTACGATGCACGCAAAGAACTGTGCGAGCAGCTCAACCTCAAGGCCATTGTATTTGGGGGTCGTATGCCCGGTTACCACAAAATGGCGGCCGAGCTCACGCCCAAAGAATACCTGCATAAAGTCAAGAGCAAGGAAATTTACGATCCCACGCTGACCTTTCAGATGGCCAACGATTTCCACGTTAAAAAGGTGCTGACCGAATATCTGCCGGGCGATAAGGAGTCGCGCGACTATGCGGTACTCATGCAGTGGGACAACATTTACTACACCAAAAAATCGCGGGAGCTCAAGCAACAGAAATCGGTCATTCGCCTGGGATTGGTGCAGTGGCAAATGCGGCAGTACGCTACCTCGGAGGACATGTACGAGCAAATCGAGTATTTTGTAGATGCGGTGTCTGCCTACAAAAGCGACTTCATTTTGTTTCCGGAGTTTTTTAATGCGCCGCTCATGGCCAAATACAACCACCTGTCGGAGCCCGAAGCCATACGTAAACTGGCCGAATACACCGAAGATGTGCGCGACCGTTTCATACAGCTGGCCATCAGCTACAACGTCAACATCATCACCGGAAGCATGCCCATGGTGCGCGACGACAAGTTGTACAATGTCGGCTACCTCTGTCGCCGCAACGGCACCCACGAAATCTACGAGAAAATTCACGTCACGCCCGACGAAGTCAAGGCTTGGGGACTCTCAGGCAGCGACATGCTGCGGGTTTACGAAACCGACTGCGGAAAAATAGGGGTGCTCATTTGCTACGATGTGGAGTTTCCGGAACTGGCGCGGATACTGGCCGACCAGGGCATGAAAATTTTGTTTGTCCCCTTCCTGACCGACACACAAAACGGTTACAGTCGTGTGCGTTACTGCGCCCGGGCACGGGCCATCGAAAACGAATGTTTCGTAGCCATTGCCGGCTCGGTAGGCAACCTGCCCAAGGTGCACAACATGAACATCCAATACGCCCAATCGGCCGTGTTTACGCCCTGCGACTTTGCCTTTCCCACCAACGGGGTAAAGACCGAAGCGACACCCAATACCGAAATGATTCTGGTATCGGATGTAGATCTGGATTTGCTGTCCGAACTCCACACCTACGGCAGTGTGCGCAACCTGAAGGACCGTCGCACCGACGTTTTCGACCTCAAACTCATCAACGGAAAAGACAAGGACGCTTAAGCACGAAGCTCATGTTGCGCCTCAGCGCGTTGCCTGTTCGATGACCAGGCGGGTGGTTTCTTGTAGTTGCGCCGCATTCTCATCGAAAAAACGAAGGACTTTAGCGGTCTTTAGGGCGCCCGGATTGGCTTCCTTCACCACCACCCTGAATTCGTAATTGCCATTGGGGGTAGGGGTATCGACTTTGGGAAGTACCGGAAACCAGCCGGAGTACAAGACCTGATCATAGGGCCGGTCAAACGACACTCCCTGGGCGACCACGGCACTTTGACCCAGAACGGCCCCCACATACTGTCCCTCAACCGGCATAAAACCAATAAACTGTATGTCCACCTCCACGTCGAGGGTAGGATGGCGCTTGTCCACCCTGGCCGAACTTCGGTACAAGCGGAAATCCTCCAGCCGATACCTGAAGGCCAGTCCATCCTCCGATTGCTCGGGGCAGAGCAGCAGCGAAAGCAGGGTGTCTCCGGGCGCAGCCATACGGTACAGGTGCAGCAGGGGCCACCCGGCCTCCAGACGATTGCGCCAAAACCCCGAGGCCGAAGCAGAAGCCCTGTACTCGGCAGTATAAGCTTCCTCGCGCTTCTTCAACTGCGACCTGACCAGTCCCACCCCACTGGCAACAGCCGAAGGCAACAAGGCGGCCATGGCAGCTCCGGCCGACTGCGCAGAAAGTACCCGCTTGGATGGTCCGGGTTGGGGACGAATGGACAAGCAGGTCTGCACTTGCTCTACCTTGGTCCGTCCCGCATCAGGGTGGTAAAGAGAAACCGACTGGGCGGTGACTTGCACAAAGGCAACAAGGGGAATAAAAATACAGACAGGAATTTTGTGAAAAAGAGAAGTACGTGGCATAAGGCAAAGGTTTTGAAGGTTCTGTTTTAAAAGACATCAAAGACAAACCAAGGCTACCGGAAGCGTCGGCCAATCAAAAAAACACTGCTTTGGGACAAGAAAATTAAAAAGAAAATCCCCCATTAGCAAGGACTGGTGAGAATCACGAGTGCAACACAATCCACCCTCAAACCGTTTTTCGATAAGTCCTTACGGCCAAAATCATCAGTCCCACCGCCAGTGCGGCCAGACTGGCTGCCTGTCGCCACAAATCGGCCAATCCTGCCCCCTTCAGCAGAATGCTGCGCATAATGTCCATAAAATAGAAAATCGGATTAATCACGTTGAGCCGCTGTCCCCACTCCGGCATATTCTCTGCCGAAGTAAAAATGCCACTCATTAAAATAAATACCAGCAGAAAAAAGTAACTCACAAAAGTCACCTGCTGCTGGGAAGTGGAGAAGGAAGACAAAAGGAGTCCCAGTGCCAGCAAGGCCACGAGATAAACAGCAGCCAGTCCAAAAACGAGCAGGGGACTGCCTACCATGGGGACCCCGTAAACGAGGCGACCAATCAGTAAGCCCAGCGCCAGCTCCATCAGGCCAATAAACCAGAAAGGCAGCAGCTTGGCGGCAATAAAGACGGGCTTGGGAACGGGACTCACATTCATTTGCTCAATGGTGCCCATTTCCTTTTCACGCACCAGGTTCATGGCGGTTAAGAACATCCCTACCACGGAGACCAAAATCACCAATATGCCCGGAAACATGAAGTATTTATAATTGAGTTCCGGGTTGTACCAAAAGGAGGAAGTCACCTCAACAGCCGGATTCCACGCCCTTCCACTTGTTTCGAAGCGGGCATCGCTGAGCAATTGAGCGGTGGTTTTTTGCAGATACACATAGCCCAACTGCGCCTGTTGGGCATTGATGGCATCGGCCATCAATTGCAGAGCCTGCACCTGGCCACGCTGCATGCTTCTTTCAAAATTTGCGGGCACCACCAAAAGCAAATCTGCAGCACCCGTCTCCAGGGCCCCTTTGCCCTCATCAACGGTTGGCGGAGGATCAAGCAAGTCAAAAAAAGGAGAAGCATCCAGGGTAGCGGTCAAGCGCCTGCTCAAGGGAGAATGATCCAGATCGCAAACGACAATCTGCAGGTTTTTCATATCCATGGTGGCAGCATGAACCAAAACCAGGAGCTGCACCACCGGAAGGACCAGCAACAAGCGCAGAAACAACTTGTTGCGCAAAACTTGCAGAAACTCTTTTTGCAGTAAAAACAGGAGCATTCTCATAAGGCTTGCATATTTATCTTATTCCAGTCGGACCTTAAAATTATACACACTCAGGCTTAGGAAGGCACCCAAAAATGCCAGCATAAGCAACAACTCCTTCCAAACCACGCCCAGACCGGCTCCTTTAAACATGAGCACCTTTACCGCCTCAATATAGTAACGAGGCGGCATCAACTTGCTGAACCATTGTAAAGCAACCGGCATATTTTCGATGGGGTAAATGAAACCCGAAAGCAAGATGGTCGGCAACATCAATGCAAAAAGCGAAATAAACATGGCCACCATTTGATTGGGCGCCACGGTGCTGATGAAAATGCCCAGGGAAAGGGCTAAAAGGATATATAGGAAGTTTACCAGGGCCAACAAAAGCCAGCTGCCCATCATGGGCACCTTAAACACCCCAACCCCAACCGCCAAAATGGAGGCGGCGTTAAGGAAGGACAAAAATACGTAGGGACTGACTTTGCCCAGGATGATTTGCCAGGGCTTTAAGGGGGAAACCAGGAGAATTTCCATGGAGCCATACTCCTTTTCCCGGGTGATGGAAATAGAAGTCATCATGGCCGACACCAACATCAGAATCATGGCCATGATGCCGGGAACCGACATAAAAACGCCTTTAAGAGAGGGGTTGTAGGCCATGCGGACTTCCACCAGGGCAGCTTGTTTGGCCTGGACACCAACCAACTCCTGCTCATAGTCACGTACGATGCCCTCTGCATAATTCACCAACATTTGGGCGGTATTGGCCTCGGAGGCGTCGGCAAGCAATTGCACCCGACTGCCATCCGGATCGGATGAGGCACTCCCAAAACCGGGGCCAATGACCACCGCCATTTGCACCGCTCCGCTGCGCAAGGCGGCCGCCACCTCCTCCTCATTCACAAAAATTCTTTCCACCTTAAAATAGCCCGAGGCGGCCAGACGATTGCGGAGTCCCTCACTGGCATAATCCCCGGCCTTATCCAGTACACCTATCCGGGCATCCTTAATCTCGGTAGAAATGACGTAACCAAAAATCAGGATTTGCGCCAGGGGCATCAACAACAAAACCGAAAGCGTACGTCTGTCGCGCAGGATGTGCATCGCCTCCTTAACTATAAATCGCCACAATTGCTTCACCTTGTCCTAGTTTGGTCGCGTTAACTTTAAAAACACCTCATTCATACTTTCGCTGCGCCCTTGTTCCTTTAGGGCCTTTGGGGTATCTAAGGCCGCAATACGCCCCTCCACCATGATACTCACCCTTTGACAATACTCCGCCTCGTCGAGGTAGTGGGTGGTGACAAAAACAGTAATGCCCTCATTGGCGGCCTGGTATATCTGCTCCCAAAACTGTCGGCGGGTAATGGGGTCGACCCCGCTGGTGGGTTCGTCGAGGAAAACAATGTGCGGACGATGCAGTATGGCCACCGAAAAAGCCAGCTTTTGCTTCCAGCCCAGCGACAAGGTCCCCAGCAACCTATTGCGTTGCTCCTTTAAGTCGAGCCGCCGTAAAAGCTGGTCGGACCGCTCCCGAATGACAGACAGAGACAGGCCGTAAATGGCACCAAACAGCCGGATGTTCTCATAAACGGTGAGGTCGTTGTACAGCGAAAAATGTTGACTCATATAGCCAATGCGACGCTTTACCTGCTCCGGGTACCTGGCCACATCGTAACCGGCTACCTCCACCCTTCCGGAAGTCGGGGCCGACAAGCCACACAAAATCTTTATGGCGGTGGTTTTCCCGGCCCCGTTGGCACCCAGAAAACCAAAAATTTCGCCACTGGCCACACTGAAGTTCAAACGATCATTGGCTGTAAAACTGCCAAAGCGCTTCACCAAATCCTCCACCCTGATGGCCGCTCCACCTGCTCTCTGCGCTGCTGCATCCATAAGTCATCCCTTTAAGTCATTTTCCGTGGCCATCAAAGCCATAAAACAGTCCTCAATGTTCGGCGCAATGGGGCGAACAACAGCACCTGAAAAACCGGAGGACTTCAAATGATCCACTAAGTGTTCAGCGGCTTCATCGTCCCTATTAAATCGCACATGCAACTCTTCGCCAAAGGGAAAAACGGAGACCACCGGTTCAAAGGCGCGACAGGCTTGAATAAGACCATAAGGATGGCCCCCCGACACCCCGTAAAAAAGGCCCTCAAAATCCCTGACCACCTCTCCCGGCGAAGCCACCGTAAGCAGACGTCCCTTCTGCATCAGGGCCACCCGATCGCACAGGGCAGCCTCATCCATATAGGGCGTAGCCACCAAAATGGTTATTCCATGCGCTTTGAGTTTCTTCAACAAGGCCCAAAACTCACTGCGCGAAACGGCATCGACCCCGGTGGTCGGCTCATCCAACACCAAGAGCTCGGGGCGATGAATGAGGGCGCAAGAAAGCGCGAGCTTTTGCTTCATGCCCCCCGACAGCTTACCCGCCGGTCGCTTCTTAAAAGGCTCAATTTGCTGATAAACCTCCTTAATCAGTTCGTAATTGGCGGCCGGAGTGGTTCCGAAGACCGAGGCAAAAAACTGTAAATTCTCCTCCACCGACAAGTCTTCGTACAAGGCAAACTTACCCGGCATGTAGCCCACTTTTTTACGCAAGGCATGCAAGTCCCGCACCGGATCGAGTCCCCCCACCCGAACCGTCCCCGAACCGGGCAACAAGAGGGAAAGCAAGATGCGAAACAAGGTGCTCTTACCGGCACCGTCGGGACCAAGCACCCCAAACAGCTCACCCCCCTGCACCTCAAAGCTCAATCCCTCGAGGGCCTGAATGTCGCCATAGCCTTTACTCAATTCATGAACACTGATCATCATTTCCTGCTGCTTAAAAAAACAACTTCTCCGGGCATCCCAATCTTAATCCTGCCTTCAGGATTGGGAACACGTATTTTTACCGCATAAACCAAGTCCACCCGCTCCTCCTTAGTCTGTATAATCTTGGGCGTAAACTCTGCAGAAGCGGCTATCCACATTACCGTTCCCCTTACTTCATGCTCCCCGTCCTCAGCCTTGTCGTACCGTACCTGCACTTCTTGTCCCACCTGCAAATCGTCCAGCTGACTGCCCGAAACATAAGCCCGGAGAATCAACTCCCGCGTATCGGCCATTTTAAACAGGGGCTTTCCTACTGCGGCAAATTCCCCATTTTCGGCATAGCTTTGCAATACCACACCCGACAGGGGAGCCACTATGCGGCAACGTTCCACCTGCTCACGGGCGGCCAGCCAGCGCGTTTGACTCAGCGCCTTTTCCGCTTCCAGCACCTGCCCCTGAGCCTTAAACTGATGCCACTCACGACGGGCAATCTGGTAACGTCCGCTCACCTCATCGTAAACCTGCTCCGATATGGCTTGTTCGCCATAGAGACTCCTGGCCCTTTCCCACTCCTTCTGCAACACAGCCAATCGCTCCTCTTGCAACTCCAGGCCTCTTTGCCACTGCATCCGGCGCGCTGCCACCCCTTGAATGGCGGACTGCAACTGTGCCGCCTCCAAATGGGGCAGCACCGTATCTACGAGTCCCACCTCTTGCCCTTCCTCCAAAAAGCTGCCCTCGCTAAGTGCCCATTGGACCAGCGTCCCGTTGGAGCGGGCACTGACGACCACTTCCTCGGCTTCAAAATTTCCAAAGGCATCGGCCGGGGAAGTGTTGCCGTTGCAGGAAACCATCCCGCCCAACAAGAGCACGGCTACGCAGACCGGCATCCAAAATTGACGCATCTTATTCATCCTTGGCATTATTAACTTGTTTGTAATCCTCATTTCCCTTCAGGTATTTCCTGGTCAGCAATTGCAAATATTCCAATTCGTGCAGTTTCAAATTCACCTCGGCCTCCATACGGTCATCCAGGTCGCGCAAGTAAGTGGCGGTGGTAATCTGTCCCTTTTGAAGCTGTTGAGCACTGGTCTCCTCAATGGCTTTGCGCAGGGCAATCAGCTCCCGATCGAGCGCCAGGGTCTCCTCAAAGCGCAGCAGTTCGCTGTCGAGCTGCTGCAGCACCCGGCCGGTATTGACTCGAAAAGTCTCCTCTTCCAAATCGACCAACAAGCTTTGTTGTTCCACCACCTCTTGTTTGCGGCGCCCCTCCTTCCAATCCCAGGGCTGCCACTTTAAGCGTAGACCAAAGCGATAAAAAGTATCGAACTCATCACGAAGCATGTTGTAACCCGGATTTCCATAACCCAACTGGCCGTAGGCGGTGACGACCGGCAAACGGGTACGCTTCAGCCAGCGCTGCTGTTGCGCCAACTGTGCCCTTTTCAGCGAAAAATGAGCATACTCCTCCGGGGTCGGTGCCCAAAGCAGGTCCTTAACGGCAGGCTTCTGCAGCAGCGACAAATCGCTGATCGGCTCGCCCATAAAGGAGGAGAGACTGCCCAGCAAGCTTTCCTGCCGGGCGTTCAGCTCCAAAATCCCCTGGCGCAAGGACAGCGCTTCGGCCGCCAGCTGCTGCAGACTGCTTTCGGTCACTGCTCCATAGCGCAATAAGGCTTCCACTTCGACTTGGCGTGCCTTAAGCACTTCTAGTTTATGCGCCATTTGCTCCCGCTGAGCATCCAGCATCAACAGCCCAAAAAACAAATCGGCCACCCTTTGCTCCACCTCTTGTAAACGGACTTCCAGGGCCTGAACAGCCACTGCGCCCTGCAACTCCTCCAGCGCCCCGGCTGCCCGTGTGCGCCCCCCATCATAAAGCGTCTGACCCACATCCAGGGCCAACTGATATTGGTCTTTGGGTGCCTGAGGCAGCGTCAAGCCAGGAAGAGCGCCTGTTGCATCAACCGATGGCACTTCGTTTTGCCATCCCATGCTCCCATTGATTTCCAGACGCGGCAGCCATTGACTGCGCAGCTGCTGCATATTCAAGGCCGAGGCAGTCAACAAGGCCTCCTTCCCCTTCAACAGAGGATAATGCGCCCTGGCCTTGTCCCAACAGGCAAACAAAGACAGTTCCTGCCCCTTTGCACTGCCCAGGAGCAACACAAGCAACACCATATAAAGCCCGATTATTTTTTTCATAACAGCTCCTTTTAATGACTGAATTTACAAAGCGGAAGAATGCAGAACGGCACGGCACATAAAGGCGTAAACCTCCTGACGACGCTGGCCCACAAAGGACATGAACGCCTCCTCCGAATCGAAAAACAGGCGCGACAGCACCGGCCGGGATATAAAAGGGAACAACACCAATCCAAGCATATTGATAAGGAGTGACCGTGGATCCATAGGCAAGACTTCTCCCCGGTCGATCCCTCTTTGCACTACCGCCATAACAAAAGCGGCATCCACCCCACTGGCCTGCAACAAACCCTCCATCCTTTCGGGTGAGCGATTGATTTCACTCACCACAAAAGCGGGTAAATAAGGCGTCTTCATCAACATATCGGTGTAGGCATTTACCCCCGCCCGAATCAAACACTTTACGCTGCCATCGCCCTGCTCCAGCTCGCTTTTTATCGAAGGCCAAAAATCTTTAAAAGCAGCCAGGAAAATCTGATCGAAAAGCTTTTCCTTACTGCGGAAATAATAATGCAACAAGGCTTTATTGATGCCTGCTTCATCGGCAATCTCCTGCATACGGGCGCCATCATAGCCCTTGCGGATAAAAACCTTACGTGCCGCCTCCAGAATAAGCGTTTCGGTATCGGGACTGTTTCCCTCTTTAATGCTAACCATTCAATTTAATTATTTGGTTTAACCATTTGGTCAAATTTAAAATAAAGTTTTTCCAAAACCAAATAAAAAAAATCCGACAGGCGGATTTTCTTGACTGAAAACCCATCTGTCGGATCTGAAAAGTACATACACTTACCTCATTAGCAATTTTTCTTAATGTGGGGTGGTTCAGCCCTATGAGGCAGCTTGGCGTCTTTTCTTACGGATATAACTGATTAAGAAAAGGAGGCTGCCTGCCAGACTCATCAGGGCTGCCAGGTAAATGGCGGCAGAAAAATTGCCGGACAAATCGTACAAATAACCCCCACTGAAGGGACCGGCGATACCGGCGATGGCATAACCCAAAAACACATAGGGATAAACAAGCCCAAGATTGGCTACCCCAAATACGGTGGCGCTGGCCTTGGCAAAGAGCACGAAATTGCTGCCGAAACCAAAACCAATCAGCACCGACAACACAAGATAAAGCCCGTCGGTCAGCTCCAAAAAATTTAGTGCCGCAATGGCCACGCCCTGCAACAATAAAGCCATAAAGACATTGAGACTGGCACTCCAGTGATCACTGAGCGCACCCCAGGTCAGGCGTCCCAAAAAATTGGCCACGGCAAAAAGGGCCACACTGTGTACCAGTGTCGCCGAAGAAATACCTCCTTCTTCTCCAATTAACTTTAAACTGCCTATGATCAACAAACCGGCAAAAGTGCCCAGAAAAATCCCGCTAAAAAATCGCAGGAAATAGCCCGAACGTATAAACTGACGGACCGAAAGCTTGTCGCCCCGAACAATTTTAGCCTGGGGGCTGATCAGCAGAGAAAACAGCGCAATGAGCGCACCATAGACCACCCCGACCAAACTGAGCAGCTGAAGTACATTGCGACCACTGTCCAGCACCAAAGCAGCCCATTCGGACATGAACACGGCACCCAGACCAAAACCTGCGGCAGCAATACCGGTAATCAAGCCCTTTTTTTCAGGAAACCATTGAACGGGAATGGTCAAGGCAACCCAATACCCAAAACCGGTAGCCATGCCGCCCAATACACCCACGCCCAGCCAGGTCAGCCAAAAATTCCCGCCCGATGCGCCGGCCAAGAAATAAGCGCTGAAAAACAAAACGCCGGAAACTACGCCGAGGAATCGCGGCGACCAACGCTCGGCCAGGCGACCGACAAAAATCATGGCAACCGGAAAAACGGCAATGAGGGTACCAAAAATGGTCTGCGACTGGGCGCCAGAAAATCCATACCCGGTCATCAACTCAGCCGCGACAATGCTCCAGGCGTACACACTACCAATGCAGAGCATGACAACGAAAGCGGCCAATACGGTTAAGTACTTCTTCATTATTTAAGTTTTGCTAATTTAACCATAAACGAAAGAAGGATCTTTTGGTTTTCATAAAAAAAACTAAAAAATCACCAGACCCAAAAAACACCAAAATCGAGTTCAAACCGCCCCATCCCATGTTTAGGGGGCCTCACCTCCTTGACCAAAGCACCGTCAACAGTCCAGTGTTGCACGGCCAGGCGATACGGCATGCTGCGCTGCCCCCAGGCATAAGCGGCATTGATCTGCAAACCCAAATCCATTTTACCCCAGCTAAAGAGACGGAGTCGTCCAGCAAAACGAGGCTGAACAAAAGGTTGCAAGCTCCGCTTTGTAGCATATTGGTAGCGCATCTTTTCATTACTGTTTATGCGCTTGTGCAAAAACGACACCTCCTCCCGGGAAAAATGCGCCAAGCCCAAATCGCAGCCCAAAACACCCTCAAATCGCAGCCCCTCGCCAAAACTCATCTGAGGCACGGCAAAAAAGTGCCAATCGTACGAACGGTGCTGCTGCAAATTCTGATCCATCAACGCCCACCCCGGAAACCGGGTTTTATGGTATTCGTCGTAGTACGATACATACTGCTTGCGCACCAAGGTGCCGGCCCCAATCGACCAGGTATCCGACAAACGATAAAACAAGCGAAAATCAAAATTGTCGGGTATCAAATCATCCATCATCACCAATCGGGCGTCCACCCAAAAGCGCTCCCCAAGGGTCGCTGCATACCCCCACTTAACCAGAATGTATTCAATATAGCCGTTTTCGCTGTGCAGATAATTCATAAAATCGAGCTCTTCTTCTGAATGCTCTGTATAGGCCACATCGGCCACACCCAGCGAAAACGAAAAAACCTGCTTCCCCTTTTCAGGTGCTTGCGCGCACATCGAGGCACCCAGCACCGCAGCCATCAAAAGCATTGCACCGCGCCTCATAAAGTCTCGGATAAAAGAGTAATCAGAGGTGATTCACAGCTGAGTACGCGCCCGTCACTGAGTGCGACCTCCACCACAAACTGCACCTCCTCAGCTTCCGGCTTGCCTTTAAAAACAAGACAAACACCGGCTGCTGAAGCATCCTGTATTCTATTCAGCTCGTCAAAAGCTTTTTCCAAACCTTGGTAAAGCTCAAAACTGTCGGGCGCATACAGCCAAGCAGCGGTGATTTCATCTCCGGCATGGGTAGTCGCATCCAAATCGACCAAAGTAAATATCTGAAGCGACTCGACCTTGGCGATGGGTTTGTAACTCTCCATAATTTCCCAGGCATACAAACGATCCAAACCCCAGTTGGTCCCCCTCCGACTTTGAACATAGTAATCGCCTCCATACAGCAAGGTGTCGGTCAACTCCAATTGCAGGGCAATGGCTCCTGCCTGCATGGTATCGAGACTGGAATGAGGATTCAGATAGGTGCCGGAATTATCCACGCCAATACAGCGAAGCCGGTTGTAGGACATTTCAATGGGATCTGGGGGTCGGCAACCTATGAAGACCCTAAACATCAGGCCTCCCAGAAGCAAAAGCATCACCTTGGCGGAACGAGATAAACGCAGAGGAGATTTCATTTGGTACGTTAAGATTGAGGTTGTTTACGAAGGTAAAAATACGCGCAACGCAGCAAACCTACAAACGCCATTTTATGAAAATGGAATTTTTAACGACTAAAAAAAACTAGCGCTCCCAGAAGGTACTGGTGAAGAGAATAAGCACGGTGGTGAGTTCCAAGCGTCCGATCAACATCAAAAAGGACAAGAGCACCTTGCCGGCATCGGGCATGTGGGCATAGGTAGCTGCTGGGCCAACTGTTCCAATTCCAGGACCCACGCCGCCCATATTGGCGGCAACAGAACCCACCGAAGTCAGCACGTCCTCCCCCAAAAAGACCATGATGATGGACCCGGCGGTAAAAGTCAGCAGATATAAAACCAAAAATGAAATAAGACTGCCCACCTTTTCATCGTCGATCACCTCGCCATTTATTTTCAGAAGACTGACGCTGTTGGGATGCACCATCCGCCGGAAGTGAAGCATCACGTTGCGGAAGGAGACGACGTGTCGAATGACTTTTATACCGCCCCCGGTACTGCCTACGCTGGCCCCAACAAACATCAATAGAAAAATAAGTATCCAGGCTTCCTGCGGCCACTTCAAATAATCGGTGGTAGCAAAACCGGTGGTGGTCATGATGGAAACCACCTGAAAAAAGCTGTCTCGCAAGGCCTGTTCAAGACCAAAATCTTCCTTGAAGTAAAGAACGGAGGCAATCAGCAGGGCAATTACCAAGACGATGCCGGAATAGGTGCGCAATTCCAGATTGGAAAAAACGCGCTTAAAACGCCCTTTAACAAAGTGATAATGCAGGTAAAAATTCATTCCGGCCAGAAACATAAACAGCAAGACCACATATTGGGCATAGGACGAATAGGCCGCCATACTGGCATTGCGGGTACTGAAACCGCCGGTAGACATGGTACTGAAGGCGTGATTCATGGCATCGAAGAAATCCATATCTCCAGCCCATAAAAGGCCCATAAGTACAAAGGTGAGCGTCACATAAACGCCCCATAGCCGCTTGGCCGTGCTGGCTGTTTTGGGGGTCAGTTTTTCATAAGAAATTCCCGAAGCTTCGTTCTTAAACAGGTTGTAGCCCCCAATGCGCAAAAGAGGCAGGATGGCTACAACCAAAACAATGATGCCCATACCGCCAATCCAGTGGGTGAGACTGCGCCAATACAGGATGCTTTTGGGCAGTGCCTCAATGTCGTTAAGGATGGACGACCCGGTGGTGGTAAATCCGCTGACCGTTTCAAAAACTGCGTCGTAACCGTTGGGAATGGCACCGGTAAGCAGATAGGGCAGGGTACCGAAAATAGAAATAATAACCCAGGTAAAAGTCACCGTAAAATAGCTGTCTTTAAGTCCCAGCTCCTTTTTAAGGTCGCGCAGCGTGAAAAAATACATGGCTGTACCGGCTGCCAGGGTCAGGAGCGACGACAACATAAGCTCGTCGATAACTTCCTCCTTGTAAACCAGTGCCCAGACAATGCTGGTGAGCATAAAGGTGCCCAACAGGATAAGCACACGACCAAAAATGTTCAGGATAAAGCGGAAATTCATACGCAAAGACTAAACAAGATAAAGTTAAGGGTTCTATTCAGGCGGCGCAAATGTAGTCAATAAACCGGCACCACAAAAACTATTGCGGCAAAGACATCCGTATTCGCCAGGGAGCCGGGAAAAGATTGTTGATGCGGCGACCAATATTTTTACCGAAACCCAGGGCAGCACCCGCATAGCTGAGCAAGACATAGCCCCTGGGCAGGTCCGGTGGCGCTTCGAGCGCCTCCCCCTTCAGATAGCGCAGGGCGGCAGACAAGTCTAGTTCATATCCCGGGAAGGCCCCGGGATGCAAAGAAGTATTCAATGCCAGTTCGGCGGCGGGCACCCAATGCGCCTTTAAAGCCTGTCCCAAAAGCACCCCATAACTCAACACATCCACGTGCCGCTGCAGAAGCTGCAATAAGCCCTGCTGTTCAGCTGGGAAGGCGCGCCATCCTTCCTGCGCCTCTTCAAAATGCCACGCACCCGACACCAAAAGTCGATTGAGCTCAGTAGGCACTGCCGCTTTCCGGGCTTTCTTTTTTTCAGCCTTGGGGGCCGAAAATGCAGAAACCCCACTGGTTTTACGCAACAGGGCCACAAAAAAGCCCTCGCCCTTTACCTTATGCGGATAAAAAGCCAGGCCGTTACCCTGGCCCACAGGCAGAGCCACCGTACCCCAGTCTTCCGGTACCCTCAAAGGCAAGATTTCTGCACCGTACTCAGCCGCCAACCAGGTCAAATTGGCCTCGTTTTCCTCGGGATTAAAGGTACAGGTGCTGTAAATCAGGTAACCGCCCTGCTTAAGGGCGGGCCAGGCCGCACTTAAAATACGCTGCTGACGCAGGGCACAATGCCGGGCATTGTCGCTGCTCCATTCCTCAATGGCCCGGACATCCTTGCGGAACATGCCCTCTCCGCTGCAGGGGGCGTCGACCACCATCAAATCAAAAAGACCTTCCAATGCTGAAAAAGCCGATGGGTCGCTGCGTGTAACCACTTGGTTTACCTGTCCCCATTTGGCCATATTTTCTGCCAAAATATTGGCGCGGGACTTGATGACCTCATTGCTGACGAGGAGCCCACTGCCCGCCAGAAAAGCGGACATCAGGGTGCTTTTGCCACCGGGTGCTCCACACAAATCGAGCAAAACGGGATCATCTGGCAGCCGGTCGTCCAACTGCTTCAAAATCCAATCCAACACCATACTGCTGGCTTCCTGTGGATAGTAACAGCCGGCATGAAAAAAGGGATCGAGGGTGTAAACCGGCTTCTCCGGCAAATATCTTCCGCTGGCACACCAGGGAACCATTTCAGTCTGGTCAAAATGGGGCGGACTCACTTTTTGAGGATTCAATCGCAGCGAAACGGGTGCCTGGGCCTCCAGCGCCTGAAAAAAAAGCTGCAGCTCACTCCCCATTTGGGCGGCGATGCGACTGCGAAAGGCTTCCGGCAAAATAAGGGTCATAGTGCTTACATTTCACTCTCAAAAAAGAGCTTGTAAAAATTCATTCCCCGCTGGGCATCAAAACCCTTTTCAATGTAATCGCGCTTCCCGTGCACATAAACATGAAAGTTCTTATCCAGTTTGAGTACCGACTTAAAATGCTTCTTCTCCGATTTAACGGCACTCTTGCTGATGTCGAAACTGTCGTTCAAAGGAATACCCCGGCTTTCTTCAAACTGGGTACGGTAGTCGGCAAAGGCATCGGCCACTTCTGGGAAACGCACCACTTCCTGCTCAAAATCTTCCTGCTTAAAAGTGCCCTTCTTATCGAAAAAATCCAGGGAACGATTCAGAAAATCAAACTGCTCGGGACGCGGCACCTGATTCTCATTGTTGTACACATCCTGCACAAAACCCTTACACATATTCATGTAGTTCTGGGTAAAGTAGTAGCTGTCCTCGCGCGGCTGCAGGGCCAAAAAATCTTCTTTCCAAAAACGCGCCTCATTGCCCTTGTTGATGTTATCGACCATCACCGCCTTAAAACCCTGGGCCCTTTCGGTATTAAAAATGATGCAGCCCTTGTCCATCTTACGGATGTTGATGCCTTCCTGAGCACCCAGAATAAAGTTCTCCTCCTTCAAAAAGACCTTTAAAAAAGTATCCTTATTCTCGCTCTTGAACAAGCCCAATCCGTCTGCCACCTCCCCGTCTACCACGCAGTTGCGGAAGAGGGCCACATAAAATTCGCCACCGCGAATTTTGGGATGGTTGCTTTGCTGATGCAAAAATTCGGCCAACTGCAAAGAGGACTGATAAAATTGGGATGGATCGTCAAAAATGGCACAGGCCTGCTGATACACCAAACCTGCGGCGCCTTCCTCCGCCCCTATGAAATTGTAATAAGCCTCGGTTTTAAATGCGGAGAAAAAGTAGGTTTTGAGCACGCTGCCCACCATCTCCTCATCCTGCAGCCGCATGCTGCTTTTCGAAAAACGTACGGGCTCGCCATCGGCACGGGTTCCTACATGGTGTACCACCAGTTCATCGATCACTACCTGGGAATGTTCAATCATTAGAATGTGCTTTTTTTTACTTCAGCAAAGATAAAAATTTTAGCCAAACCCCTATTCCACGGCACTGCCGCTCAATTCGTAAACTGCGGCAGTGCGTGCAGCCATGCGTGCGCCCAGGCCCCCATTCAGGGCGATTTGAGCCGGAAACTGTAATTTTCGTGCCCCACCCAGCAAATCGTTGCCCGCATAAAACCAAGCGGCTTTCATGCCGCAGAGTTGCATGGCGTCGGACGGAATCCGTAATTTAAAGCTTTGCTCCTGTTCGCTGAAATTGGCCACGACCAAATACTGTCGCCCTTCATGGTAACGCAGAAAGGCAAAAAGCGCTGCAGCGTCGAATGCAGGATTATCCTTATTGGCCCACATCAAATCGTAGAAACGACCCTTAACAAAGGCGGGGTGTTCCTGCAGCACTTTGAACAAGCGCTTGTATGCTGCACGGAGCCTTCGGGCAGCTTCGCTGAATCCTTCCTCGCCCCAGTGGCCCTGCTGCCAGAGCTGCAGGGTATGCGGATGCCAGTAATCGAAGATGCTGGTGCGACCGTCCACTCCGCTGAAGCCTTCTTCGTCCATTCCGGGTTCCCCCAATTCCTGACCGAAATAAAGCAGCAGGGGATTATTAAAAAGGGTGGCCAACACCACCATTCCCGGAAGGGCACGGGCGCCGTCGCCCAAAAAAAAGTCCGAAGCCAATCGCTGCTCATCGTGGTTCTCAAGAAAATAAAGCAAGAAACCATGCAGTCCGTCGGTCTGCTGCCAGGCGGCAGTCAGCGCCGAAGCCGGTGCCTTTCCTTCCAGCACAGCCCTTAAGGTATCGTAAAGCACCACCTTGTCGTACAAATAATCAAAGCCGGCCTTAAAAATGAAATCGTGGTAACGCTCCTGTTCGTAGACTTCGGCAATAAACAAGAGCTTTGGGTAGCGTCGGCGTACTTCGCCAATCATCCAACGCCAGAAAGCAATCGGCACCATACCGGCCATGTCGCAGCGAAAGCCGTCGATGCCTTTATCGGCCCAATACAGCACCACGTCGCGCATCTTCAACCAGGTATCCGGTTCAGGGTCAAAATCTTCGGGACTGTCGCCCACAAAATCCACCCCATAGTTGAGCTTAACCGTCTCGTACCAGTCGCCGTGCCTCGGGTTGGCTTTAAAGCAATCGTTGCCGGTGGCCCGTGCGGGTTCCTCTTCCCAGCGTTCACCCCGCTCCTCGGCTTCGGGCGAATCAAAGCGGGCACCCGGCAGATAGTAAAAGTTGTTGTCCTTATGAAAGGCCAAATCCCGACGATCGCCGGCCCCAAAATCAACCACCCCTTCAGGAGCGGCATCCGACACATACTGCCGGGCCAAATGATTCGGCACCAGATCGATCAATACTTTCAAACCCTGCTTATGGGTCCGCTCCACCAATGCCTCAAACTCTTCCATGCGTCGCTCCACTACATCGGCCAAATCCGGATCCACATCGTAATAATCCTTAATGGCGTAGGGCGATCCGGCTTCCCCTTTAACCACATCGCGCGAATCGCGCACAATCCCATAAGCACTGTAATCGGTGCAGGTGGCATGCTCCAGCACGCCGGTGTACCAAATATGGGTGGCCCCCAAATCGGCAATGGCCGCTAAAGCCGCCTCATCAATGGCAGAGAATTTTCCACTGCCGTTTTGTGCCAGGGAGCCCCCTTTTATGTTGCTGCTCTGCTTGTTGCCGAACAAGCGCGGCAAAAGCTGATAAATGACCATCCGTCGTTTTTCCATCCTTCAAATCCCTCCAAACTGAAACCATTATTACTTGGTAAAAATAACACAAACTTCGCTGCCAATTACATAATTCTTATCTTAGTCTGTTGAATTCTTCACACGCCAGTCGCTGTATGTCCATGAGAAGATTACTGTTGATCATCAACCTCCTGCTGTCCGCACCGCTCTTCGGTCAATACTACCACGCGGGCAACAGTCCCGCCCGGCTGCGCTGGCAGCAAATAGAAACACCCGCAGCGCGACTCGTTTTTGAAAAGGGCTTTGCTCAACAAGCTTTACAACTGGCTGCTTTTATGGACAGTGTGGCACCCTTGGTGGGCGCCAGCATGCGACACCGCCCCCGCTCCATCGACCTCTTACTGCACAACCACACCGCCTATGCCAACGGCTTTGTCACCTGGGCACCGCGCCGGTCCGAATGGTTCACCCTGCCGCCACAGCAGCTGCAGCCCACCCCCTGGCTGCAACACCTGGCACTGCACGAATACCGCCATGTGGTGCAAATCGACCAACTGAACCGTGGTTTTACCAAAGACCTGTCGTGGCTGCTGGGCCAGCAGGCAGTGGGCGGCGTGCTGGGCGCCTACGTACCCATGTGGCTGCTCGAAGGAGATGCCATCCTGGCAGAAACCGCACTGAGCGAGAGCGGCAGAGGCCGCTCTCACGCCTTCAACGCCGAACTCAAGGCGCAGCTGCTCGAAAAGGGCCGCTATTCCTACGAAAAAGCCTATCTGGGCTCCTACCGGGATTATGTGCCCGACTACTACAAAATGGGCTACCTGATGGTAAGTAAGGGGCGTGAGTGGTGGGGACCGCCGGTATGGGAACAGACCTTGAAGTTTGTGGGGCGGCGCAGCTGGCATCCCAGGGCCTTTGAAAGGGGCTTGAAACGACAAACAGACATGGGCCAACGGGAGCTGTACCAAAAAACTTTCGACGATTGGACCAAACAGTGGAGGGCAGAAGCCGAGCATATTCAACCCTCGTCCTTTCTGGCACTGCCTGTTGTGTCGGACGATTACCGCAACTACCGCTGGCCTGTGGCGGTGGACAGTCAACGAATTGTGGCAGAAGTGGAGGGTCCGGGACTGCGGCGACAAATACAAATCCTGAATGAGGTGGACGGCACGGCCAACACCCTGTTGTACCTGGGCTGGCGCGCCCAGGAAGCGCTGTCGGCCAATGAGCAGGGGGTCGTGTGGACCGAGTTGCGGCAGCACCCGCGCTGGGAGCAGGAGGTGTGGTCGGAGCTTTGGCATGCCTCCCTCGAGACGGGACAGCGCAGAAGGCTGAGCAGTAAAACCCGCTATTTTTCTCCCGCTCTGCATCCCGAAAAAGCAGAGGTGGCGGTAGTCGAAGCGCATACCGACCTGCGTTTTGCACTGGTGGTTCTCGATTTGGAAAGCGGCCGGGAACTGCATCGCTTTGCCGCTCCCGAGCATTGTCAGCTGCTTACACCCAGATGGAACGCAAAGGGAACCGGTCTCCTCCTCTTTTTGCAAGGCCCAGAGGGACGGGCCCTGCATACCCTGAACCTTAACACAGGTCACTGGCAGCAAGTCCTGCCCTGGTCGCACAAGGACTTCCGCAACCCCGTGCAGCAGGGCGACAGCATTTGGTTTACGGGTCCCGCCACCTACAACGACGAAATTTTCCTTTGGACGGGCGAAGAGGCAGTGCCCAGGGAGGTGACCCAGACCGCCTACGGGGCCGACTACGCCAACCCCACGCCGGAGGGGGGACTGCTTTACAGTCGCTATACCGCCCAGGGCTACCGGGTGAGTCGCCATTTGCAGGACGCAGCAGAAACCACCACCGCAAATGCCTCCGCTTTAGAAACAATGGCGCGACTACTGACCGAACAGGAAAAACAAATACAGGCTGAACTGCCGCCGGCCGACTCCACTTCGACAAAAGAATATACCCCGCGTCGCTACAGCAAATGGAATACCCTGCAGTGGCACAGCTGGGCACCGGCCTTTGTCGACCTCGAAGGCGGCGCCTTGTACACCGGCATAACCGCCTTCTCTCAAAACCTGCTGGGCACTACCTTTGTTTCAGCAGGCTACAACGCCAACCCGGCCAACACCCACGAACGCTTTCAGCTGCGCATCGACTACCGTGGATTTTACCCCCTGCTGTCCCTACGCTTTCAGAGTGGCTACCAATCCTTTAAAAACCATGGCCCTTTAAGTGACGGGCAATACCTTTACTACCTCAATAACGACGAACGAGTCAATCAGCGCAGTCTGAAAGCAGGAATAAGTCTCCCCCACAACTTCAGTAGGGGCGCCTGGTCGCGCCACCTCCATGCCGCCCTCAACTTCAGCCTGCAGCAAAGGGATGCCCTGGAAGCAAATCTGACCCAGTATCTCCACCTTGGCGACGCGTTGATAGAAACGGGACAAACCCTTGAATACCGGCAGGAACGCATCCATTTTAAGGGCTTGGATTATACCCTTAGCCTGCGCAACATCCGGCGTGGCAGCAGTCGCGATGTAGTCCCCCGAATGGGCCAGTCCTCCTCCCTCTTCTACCGGCATGCCGCCTTGGGAAGTACCGACAATGGAAGCATAATGGGATTCATGACACGGATCTATCTGCCGGGACCGGGAAAACACGATGCACTGTACCTCAGTGCAGATTTCCAAAAACGAAGCTGGGGCGAAACGGTGGCCAACAATGAGGACCTCCGCTACCGACAGAGCAATGTCATCAACTACCCCCGCGGCTATGATTTTGTACCCAACGATAAAATGTGGCTGCTGAGCGCCAACTACCAGTTTCCCTTGTGGCTGCCCGATGTCCGCCTGGGCAAATTGGCCTACCTCAAGCGGCTCCGAATGGGTCTCTTTTACGACCAGGCTTTCAGCACTTATGAGCAACGACTGGAGCCACTTTCGATCAATGTGCAACAACACATTCGACCGGCATCGGCAGGACTCGAATTGTTTGCGGACACCCACCTGCTGCGCTTCATCAGCCCTTTCAGCATCGGAGGCCGGGCAGGCTACACCAGCGAAGGCGATTTTTTTGGCGGCTTCATCTTCAGCAGTGCACTGAGTGGCTTTTTGGTTAACCAGTAAGGGCTAGGCTTCCTTCACCACAGACCCGAGCGGTCCACGCCGCAGCGTAATGATGGTGATCTCCGGCGGCATGCCGACCCGGGCAGGCAGGCCATGGTAACCCAGGCCCCGGTTCACGTACAAAAACTGCTTGCCTTCCTGATACAGACCTGCCCAGCGCTTTTGCACATATTGGGCGGGACTCCAGCGAAAGTCTCCCTTTTCAATACCAAACTGCATGCCGTGGGTATGGCCGGACAAAGTGAGATCAAAAATACCCTGGGGCCGAATTTTATGGTCCCAGTGGTCGGGGTCGTGCGAAAGCAAAATACGGAAGTTCAGTGCTTCCAGTCCGCGAGCAGCCAGCTGCTCATCTCCCGTCTGCGGAAAAGAAGCTGTACCCCAGTTTTCTACCCCGGCCAGACCAATGCGGTCGCCATTTCGACTCAAAACCAGGCCCTTGTTGCGCAGCAATTGAAAACCCAAACGACGGTAGCCATCGGTAATGCCTCTGAAGTTGGCAGCTTTTTTAGATTCGGAAGGCCAGCGACTGTAATTGCCGTAATCGTGGTTGCCCAAAATGGCATACTTACCCATAGGCGCCTTTAAAGGCGCAAAAACGGATTCCCAGCCGCGCACTTCGGCCGCAAAATTATTCACCAGATCACCGGTAAATAAGAGCAAGTCGGGCTGCTCTGCATTAATTAAAGCGATGGCTTCTTTCAAGGGTTCTCTGCGATCGCCAAAACTGCCAATGTGCAAATCGGATATTTGCGCAATGCGTAAGCCATCAAAACCGGCAGGCAAATTGGGGAAACTAAGTGTCACATGCCGGGTATAAAAAGCGTAGCGGCCTTTAAACGCACCAAATAAAAGGGAAACAAAGGGCGCCGTAGCCATCACAATTCCCACCTGACTCAAAAACTTCCTGCGCGACATGCGGGGGTAGTGGTGCACCTTTTCTTCGCGCTTTGGCCAAAGCCGGTTAACGACCAGCTGCAAGCCATGAAAACCAGAAAAAAGGAACTTGCTGAGATATACCAACAAGAAAAAAAATAAGAACCAGCCGAAATCACGATAAATCTGTGCACCATCGGTCTGGGGCATGCGCAAGCCTGTGTATATAAAACCTATAATGGCAGTTAAGGGAAGCAAGCCAAAAAAAGAAAGTGCAAACATCCTTGAAGCGGGAGACTTAAAACCTTTACTCTTTTTCCAACGCCAAAGCAAAAAGGCATCGATCAAAACCACCACAACCACTACCAACCACACCAGAGCAAACTGATACTTCATACGCGTTTCTGTTAGGAAGCATATACTTAAAGACAGGCAACAAAAGCCTGAAAATGAAGGACGCTACACGGATTTGTTTACCATAAAATCCGTTGCAAAGTTACAACAACCCTGCCGCCGTAGTGATAAAAAAAGTTAATCTTGCAAAAGGACTGTTGCACAGGCTTAGCGTCCTTCAACAGACATTTCGGGAACATATATTGGCAAATCACTCCTTTGTGCGACCAACAAGCACTCAAAAGCATTACTTTTGAAGCATGAGCAAAAAGACGGAAAACGCGGACGATTTTCTGCGCATTCATGAGGGCATCATGAAACCGGGCCTTCCCTCCTCCCTGAGGCGAATAGCCTATGTCTCCCTTATAGGCATTGCCAGCATGCTTCTTCTGGGAGAGTTGCTGGATCTGTCGGATATGTCGGACATCTATTCGCGTCCCATCGCAATCATTATGGCTGTACTGGGGATCAATTTATTGAGTGAAGGCAACATCATCATCAACAGAGTGCTTAACCGGCGCATGCCCTGGAGCAAACAATTGAAAAGACGGATTGGCCTGCAGCTTGCACTGAGTTTCGCCTGGCTTACAATCATTTACCTCTTCTTTGTATTGACTTCGCCACGAAGCCTGTCTAAAGGGGCTTTGATTTCCTTCATCTTCGGAACGATTTTTATCATGGGGTTTAACGGGGTGCTGATTCTCCGTAACTTTGCCTACAACTGGCGACAATCCATTCTCGAAAACGAAGAACTCAAACAGGCCAAACTGCATGCCGACTATATGGCGCTGCAAAACCAACTCAATCCGCACTTCCTTTTCAACAGTTTCAGTGTACTGATCTCGGAAATTCAATACAACCCGATAAGCGCTGTTGAGTTTGCGCAAAAGATGTCGGACGTTTATCGTTACGTGTTGCAACAGCGCAATGCCACCACCACGCCCCTTAAATCAGAATTGGATTTTATTGCCGATTATTATTATCTTCATCAAATCCGTATGGGTGAGACCCTGGATTTGAAAACAGATATCAATCCCGAACACCTTAACCTGGAAATTCCGCCCCTTACCCTGCAGATTCTGATTGAAAATGCCATCAAACACAACCGGGCTACGGAAAAAAAGCCACTGCAGATAAGGGTGAGCAGCAGACCCGATCACAGAATTCAGGTCAGCAACAACATTCACCGAAAAAGCAGCACCTATTCTACCGGAACCGGACTCGAAAATATAACCAAACGCTATCGTCTGCTCACATCCAAAGAACTTATTATCGAAGACGACAATGGGGTTTTTCAGGTCAGTCTCCCCTTACTCGAAAAGCACGAACTGCCCAAACCCATTTAAACCTAAAATTTGCATCCGATGAATACCCAACCAACACGCATCCTGATTGTTGAGGATGAATTGCCTTCACAGCGCCTCCTGAAAAACATGATTGTAGAGCTGCGACCCGACTGGCAGGTGGTGGCCACCACCACCGGAGTGGAGGAAACCGTGGAGTGGCTGCAAAACAATCCCCACCCCCAACTGATCTTTTTAGATGTCCAGCTGTCGGACGGCCTCAGTTTCGAGATATTTGACCAAATTAAGCCCCAATCGGTGGTGGTCTTTACAACGGCTTACGACGAGTACGCCATTCATGCCTTTAAGGTCAACAGCATCGACTACCTGCTCAAGCCCATTCGTCCCGAACAGCTTGAGGAGAGTCTGAAAAAGTACGAGCGCCTCATGCTAACACTGACGCCCCGCATTGACCTTAGCGAACTGAAAAACTTAAGCGCCTTGCTGCAAGAAGGAAAACCGACTTACCGCAACCGCATTTTGGTGCCTGCCGCCGACGGCTTCCTTAAGCTCAATGTGCGCGATGTGGCTTTTTTTCACAGTTCTCAAAAAGTTACCACAGCCCTCACCCACAATCAGCAACCACATATTGTAGATATGACCCTGGAAAAACTGGAAGAAGAACTCGACCCCGACTTGTTTTTCAGAGCCAACCGTCAGTTTCTTCTGCACATCGATGCCATTCAACGCATAGAAACCTGGTTCAACGGCAAACTGGTTGTAAAAACCCGCCCCGAGGCCGATGAAAAAATTGTGGTCAGTCGCGAAAAGGCCAGAAGTTTTAAAGACTGGATCAACCGCTAATTAGCATTTTAATCTTCTGCCACAGCGGGTCGGTCGCTTTCGGTCTGCCGCCCTTCCTTTATCATGGTCTTGATCTCCTCCCGTTCTTCGCTATCGGGCTGGGGTACTTCACTTTTTTGACCAGGGGTTCCCTCGCTCAAATAAAAACGACAAAACAAGGGGAAGTGATCGGACCCAATTCCACGCAGTCGTTTAAAGGAGGCGATAAGCACCTCGCCGGAATGAAAAAACAAATCGATGGGAAAACGAAAAACAGGATAGCGGGCATGAAAGGTGGACACAAAGCCGCGTCCGATGCGCGGATCAATCAGGCGGGAGACTTTTCGGAATAAAATGGAGGAGCGTGCCCAGGCTACATTGTTGAAATCGCCGGCAACGACAACGGGGCCTGTCTGTTTACGCACTCTTTGGGCGACCGACAAGAGCTCGCTGTCGCGTTCCTTGGATGTGGGTTCTTCGGTGGGACTGGGTGGTGGGGGATGCACCCCCCAGAAGGTGAAGGCCTGGCCATCCCGGGTCTCCATCTGAATCTCCATACTGGGAAGGTCGTCTGCGGTCAGGTAATGCACCTTGGCATTTATGACCGGCAAACGGGTATAGAAATGCATGCCATAGGTATTCTCCAAGGCTACTTTTTGACTGAAGGGATAAACTTTCTCCAAGGCAGCCATTCCTTGCTCCCAGGCGTGGTTCGACTCCATGGTGAGTACCACATCGGGATCCTGCTCCCTGATCAAAGCAAGCAAGCGCTTATACTGCGCATTGAACAGATACACATTAACGGAGAGCAGGGTAACACCCTGTCGTTCAGCTTCCGACTTGAAGCGTCTTTTCTTTGGATACAAGGGCGTATAAGGGAAAAGCACCCAGCTGTTGTGGATACCAACCGCCACCAGGGCGCCCGTGCTCACCCAAAACAGAATGCCTTCAGCTTCGATCCAGGGCCCTGCCAGCACAAGCAGCATCAAAGCCTGCAAAACCCAGAGCTGAATCCGCACAAAGTCGAGCACCCTAAAAAACCAGTGCTGTTCGCTTACCAGAGGCAGCAAATCAACCAACACCAACAAAAAAACACCCAGCGTCCAAATCGTCATCATGATCATCAGAAAATCAATGCGCTACTTTTCGGACAATGAAAATACGCATTATTCCGGCATGCGACAACAAACAGGCTAAGCTTTCATGATATAACAAACCACCTGCAAGTCCCCTTGCCGGGCAAAAACCAGATAACCCTTCTCTTTCAACTGATCCAGGAGGGGCACCGGTTCAAAAGGAGCTTGCAGCTCCAAAATCTCATCGCCCTGCAGCTGATGGGCGGCACTGAGGACTCCGGCCAGGGGACTTTCTCCCTTTTGAATAAGGCTGGAAGCATCATAAATCCGCACCACCCGGCTTTCAGAAAACCATTCGGGCGGGGCAGCGACCAGATAACTGTGCGCCTCTGATCCCGCCTCTGTGCCGTGTTGACCCACGGCCTCCCGCAGATTTCTGACCAAGTCATCAACAGGCAATTGACCTATGGCTGCCGCCTGTTGCAGGGTGGCAACCCGGCCCACCGTTCTTCGCAAAACGGGATGCTTCAACTTTTCAAAGGCGGGCGACAAAGCCACCAGAACCTGTTCCAGCTCAGGCCACTGGTCGAGCAGCTCCCCCACCTTTGTTTTTGGTGTAATCAACACAATCTTGTTATTTTGAGTAATTTAAGAGTCTCTGCTCACCCTCTAAGGCCCGCAACTTGGTCAAATCCTGGGTAAACTCAACCGTGCCCAGGTATTCCCCTTCGGATCCGCGCATGGCAAAATATTCGATGTAAATAAAACGCCCCTGAAACTGAATCCAAAATGCAGCACTGCTTTCCTTCCCGCTTTTAAAGTCCTCAATAATCTGATCCACAATATGCACACTACCGGGTGGGTGACACATACGTACATCACGTCCCAAAATAGCACGGTTGCGGGCAAAAATGCGCTTGGGTCCGTGGGAAAAAAATTTCACCTTATCGTCCTTGTCCACAAAGGTGAGGTCGATGGGCAGGGTGGAAAACAAGGAAGATAACTCATCCATATTAAAGGCGCCGGTCGGGAGGCGCACATTGCCTCCGACGCCATATTCCACCTGCGAAGCACTGGCTCCCTCGGGTCGCCACTCTACCTGCGGATCGACCAGACAAAAACCGTATTCCGGTGTTTGCTGATGCACCTGCATCCACTCCTCCTCAGTCAGGGTGTCCATGCTCATAGGCAGCAAAATCTCCTCCTCTTTCATGATCATATCCAAAACCGACTGAACGGCTGGCTTCACCGCGCCTTCTACCACCAGGGGCAACTCATCCAGCTGCAGCGTGTCGTGCTGACTCACCGCGGCTATGGCGGCTTTTAAATAACTGCGCGTTTCGTCGTGTTTGCCCCACATCACTTTGGGGGGACCGGTAATACCGTGGGCTTCCATGAAGGGAAACAGCAGGTACTCTTTCTTCAAATAGTGCTTGTCCACATCCATCAGCGCATTGAGTTTGCCGTGCAGGGCAATTAACCACTTGGGCACCTCATCCTGCTGCAGACCCGAGCGTTGCTTCAACAAATCCGCGACTTCCTCAGCAACTGCCTCCAGGGCTCTGTTTTCCTGCTTCAAGACATCCACCGGGTGCCCCTCGGGCACCGGTGCGGCGCCGCTTTGGTCGATATGCCCATCCAAGACCTGGGTGTGGACATCACAGAGCTTGAGGACTTCCTCCACCGGAAGTCCCTCCGATATCAGCTCTTGTTCCACTTCCACCACATCGTCGTAGGGAATGTATTGCAACAGATCGACCAAGCGCTGCTTGACCTGCTCGGGGGCCTGACCGCTGTGCAATTCCAAAATCATGTGCTTAAGAATTTCCTTGCGCTTCTCCGAATTGTTGATGAGCTCACTCATATGCCTGCATTTAAAATTAAAACAAAGCTGTCGTTATTTAGCCTGCATTATTCATAAATTATCTATTACGACAACTTATGAATAAAGCAGGTTAGAATCAATAAACAAAGATAAAAAACAAAAAGACTTCAAAGTCTTTTTACAGAAAAAATTTCTGATTTTTGTATCTTTAATGCCTCTTTAGTCCCTTTCCGTCCATTCCGAAAAAAAAGATACAAGTTATGTCCGAATTAATCAACCAACCTGAGCAGCGCCTGAAACAGTTGCTGGACTTTTGCCGAAGACTTATTGCAGGTGAAAACGGGAACGAGCTGTACCAGCACTACCGCCCGATAACCGACCGGGTTACAGCCACCGAAGCCATGGAGGTGCTGGATCTGCTTCTTCGCGAGGGAATGCCGGTGGCTGCGCTCAAAGCCTGGGTGCCAAAAATCCTGAATGTATTTCACCGTTCGCTCAAGGCAGGGGAATGGGAAAAGCCCGGCGAAGGGCATTTTCTGTACTACCTGATGCAAGAAAATAGAAAAGCGGAGGCGCTTATGCAGAAAATAAAAGGCTGGTCGCGACAAGTCTTTCCCGACCTGCAAGCCACTCATCTCAAAGCCCTTAAAAACAGTCTCCACGAACTACGTGCCTACGAAAGCCATTACATCAAAAAAGAAAATATCCTTTTCCCCTATCTGGAGCAGGCCTTTCCGGGGCACCGCTGCCTGTCGGTCATGTGGTCCTTCCACGACGACTTCCGCAACAGTCTGAAAGTACTCGACGAGCTGCTCAGTCGGGATAAACCCGATGCACGCCTGCTCAGCCGCGAACTGGGACGCCTCTTTTTTGTGGTGCTGCCCCTTATTTTCAGGGAAGAACAAATTGTCTTTCCGGTTGCGCTCAGGGCCATCCCTGAGCGCCTCTGGCAAGAGATGCTGAATCAAAGTGCAGAGGTGGGCTGGTGCTACATTCCAGAACCAGAACTTCGGGCAGGCTCCGCAGCACGACCAACATCCGCATCCTCGCTGCCGCAGGCCGGCCGCGACCCTTCTTCGCTTATCGACCTCGAAACTGGGGTCTTATTGCCCGAGCAAATCAAATGGTTGCTGAACACCCTGCCGGTAGATGTCACCTTCATCGACGAAAACGACGAAGTACGCTACTTCTCGGGAGGCGAACACCGTATTTTTCACCGGGCCAAGGCCATCATCGGCCGAAAAGTTCAAAACTGCCACCCACCGGAAAGTGTGCACATGGTCGAGGAAATTGTAAACGCCTTTAAAAACGGGAGTCGCGACCATGCCGATTTCTGGATCAGCATGAAAGAACGCTTCATCCACATTCGCTACTTTGCCGTTCGCGACGAAGAAAAACAATACAAAGGCACCCTGGAAGTCAGCCAGGATGTTACCGAAATTCGTGCTCTGGAAGGCCAGCGTCGGCTGCTCGAATGGAAATAATGCAGGCTAGCCTGGGTTTGGGAGGGTAAAACGGAAAGTAGTTCCCTTACCTTCCTCGCTTTCGACGGAAACAACCCCACCATGCCTTTCAACAAATTCCTTGATCAACAAGAGCCCCAGTCCCGAACCAGCCTCACTGGCGGTTCCGGGCGTACTGATTTTCCCTTCCATAAGGAATAAAGAAGGCAGCAAACTCTTGGGAATTCCCACCCCATGATCGGCCACACTGATGGCCACACCATCGCTGAGCGAAGCGGCCGAAAGCAAAACTTTGTCGCCTGAAGAACTGTACTTTATAGCATTCGACAGCAGGTTTCGTAAAATACTTTGCAGCATCTGCGCATCGGCATAGGCCTGCAGAGACAGAGGTACATCGGCCTCCAAATTAATACTTTTACGCTCTGCTTCTCCGGACAGACTGGCAAAAACCTCCTGAACCGTAACATAAAGCGACAGCTGCGCCGGAGCAAAATTAAGATGGCCGGTTTGCGAACGCGACCATTGCAATAAATTTTCAAGCAATTCGTAGCCGCGTAAAGCACTGGAATAGATCAATTCAGCGTAGGAAGCTACTTTCTGTTGCGACAATTTACTCAAACGGGAAACCAACAACTCGGAGAAACCGATTAAGGCATTAAACGGGTTCCTCAAATCGTGCGCAACAATGGAGAAAAAACGATCCTTGGTCGCATTGAGCAACTTAAGCTCCTCATTGGCTGCCCGCAACTGTTCCCTTTGTACACTCAAGGCCTCTTCGGCCTGTCTCTGGAGGGTAACATCACGCATAAAACCGACCAAACCAATAAGTTGTCCTCGACTGTTGATCAAAGGACTCTTGGTTACAGCCATCCGGCGCATCTCTTCACCCAGCGGAACCAACACCTCATCGTCTACAACAGGAATCCGTTCACGCAGCAGCGTTTGCTCCTGTTCCCACAATTGTCCGGCCAAGGCTGGAGCATAGAAATCATAATCGGTTTTGCCAACCAAATCCTTCTCAGAACTTGCGCCAAGCAGCTGAAGCATTCCCTGGTTCAAAATAAGGTAACGACTGTCGTTATCCTTAATAAAAACAGCATCCGACATGCTGTCGATCAGCGTCCTGAGCTGGTGCCTTTCGTCCAATATAGTCATATGGGCACGATGCAAAACCCTTCGCACATAAGCCCGCAATATCATGATCAAACTCAGGAGCAACAAAATGCCCAACAACAAGCGAAACCAAAGCTGCTGCCACCAGGGAGGCAATACCACCAATTGAAACGGTTGAGACCGAACCGACCAGCTTGCACCACGATCCCCACTGGCCTCTACCCTAAAAACATAGTTGCCGGGCGACAGGTTGGTGTAATTGACCACACGACTACGGGAGGAGCTTTCTACCCAGCCCCGATCCACTCCTTCCAACCAGTAACGGTAGCGAATTTTATCCGGGTTGGTATAATTCAAAGCAGCAAACTCAATGCCCACCATGTTTTGATGGTACTTCAACTCGACCCTTTCTGCACCAACGATATTTGTGCTGAGCGCGCCGTCTTCCTGCACTTTCAGAGCTTGGTTAAACACTTTAAGGTCGGTAAGCACCAAAGGCGCATCCAATACAGGTTCCTCTACCGCAGTGGGGTTGAAATACAACAGGCCGGAAGTCGTTCCAAAATACATCACACCATCAGGGTTCCGGTGGTAGGCCGACCAGTAAAACTGATCGGAAATAAGTCCTTCCGTCTCAGTAAACACCCTAAAGTGCCCTTCCTGGTAGTTAAAATGGGTCAGACCACGGTCTGTCGACAACCACAAACCCTTTTCGTCGTCTTCCAAAATGCCGTAAACAATGTTGTGGGCGAGACCATTCCGAACAGAGAAATTAGAAAAAACAGCCTTTTGCTTATCCGCACTTAAAGAGTCCAGGCGGTCCAGACCACTCCCAAAAACAGAAAACCACAACTGCCCGGTCCTGTCCTCCAACATACTCACAATGTGCGAACCGCTCATCCCTGAGGGATCTTCACTGCGATGTCCATAAAAATAAATGGTTTCGGGCTGAATGCGTGCCAAAGGCTCCGCATCACTTACCAGCTCGTACATATACAAACCATTGACCGTACCCACCCACAAACGCTCTTTCGAATCAATCAACAAACTGGAGACACCGCCAATAGTCTCCCCATTGAACTTGCAGCTCAACAAGTGAAAGCGGCCGGCTTTTGCATCAAACACTTCCACGCCCAAAGAACCACCCAGCCACAGATTGTCGTGCCTGTCGCGATAAAGCGAGGAAATAAAGTAGTTGCTTAAGCCGCCATTTGCCGAATTGTACCGCTCAATTGTAAAACTGGAATGGCCGGAGGGCCGGACGTGATTCAAGCCCCCGCCCCAGGTGGCTGCCCATACCCCCCCTTTGCCATCGGCTTCAAGACCCGAAATGAAATTGTGACTCAAATCCTTGTGGGGCCTGTCGCCTTGCATCAGATAATGTGTCTTTCCGCTCTGCTTATCAATAACATTCAAGCCACCACCAGCAGTCCCTACCCACAAAAACGCTTGCGTTTCTACCACCGAGTTAACCACCTCATTATTGAGGGAGCGATAATCGGATCCGGGACGTCGATCAATATGCGAGAAGGGCTGAAAACTTTGATTGAAACGGTTCACTCCTCCCTTTTCTGTCCCCACCCAAACATTGTCCTTCTCATCTACCCATACCACAGAAATAAACTCGTTGTTGATGCTGAAGGGCTCATTACCTGTTGGCAAACGATGAAACCGGTCTCCAGCAAGCACAAAAACACCCCCCAAAGTACCTGCAATCATCCGACCTTTGCGATCCTGACCAATAGACCGAACCACCGCGTGCCCCAGACCACTGTTGTCGTCGGTACGGTAGCTCCTGAGCACCTTGCCCCGATAATCAAATACCGTAATTCCAATTTCGTGTCCAACCCAAATGCGCCCCCGGTGGTCCTCATAGATGGTGTGGACCAAAGAGGCAGGAAGCTCTGCCGGAAAATAACCCTGGCCCACCGGCACAAGGGTAGCGTCGCTTTTGTCCAACTTAAACAAACCGCTGTTGTTGGCTATCCAAAGCTGACCGTGACTGTCTTCAAACAAATCGTTAATATTTGTATTCGAAACGCCAGACCGCCCCATAACAGGGCGCAAATCGTAATGGACAAGCGAATCAACAAACTGCATCGCCTCATCCATAATCAAACGACTTACTACCCCATGCACGCTACCTACCCATATTTCATTGTCCGCACCTACTGCGAGACTGGAAATTCCTCCACGCAAGCCGGCATCCAGACTTTCCTGATCCTGATAAACCAAATGAAAGCGATCCTGCTGGTAGGCGTACTTATTCAACCCCTCCAGATTAAGCACCCACAAATCCCCCTTATTGTCCTGTCCCAGCTCCAGAATGACTCCGTCGGAAAGACTTCCGGCGGCAGTGTCGGGCAAAAATTGAAGCACATTGCTCCCGTCAAAGCGATTGAGTCCGTCCCAGGTCCCAAACCACATAAAACCATACACATCCTTAATGATGCTCGACACATAATTGTGCGACAAACCCTGCGAGGTGGTTATTTTTTGTACACGGGCATTTTGATTTTGCCCCTGTATTGAACCCGCCATCAGGAACAAGAAAAACATCGTGACAAGCCCCTTAAACCTGTTGATCAAAATCCGTTTATAAAATGAAGGTATGCGCATATATAGAAGATAGACCATTGATATTGTACACACAAAGCAGCAAAATGGTTTCAGCACGGACAAGTATTTATCATTTTTTTTACGAGTTTTGCAGCAAAGGAAAGCGCAGTGAGTAAGACCCTGAAAGAGCTGATAGCAGAAGGTGAACACCAACAGCAGGATTTCAAATACGCCATAAATGACTCCAAAAAAATTGCCCGTTCGCTGGCGGCCTTTGCCAATACAGATGGGGGCAGGTTGCTGGTCGGCGTTAAGGACAACGGCAGAGTGGCAGGCGTGGCTTCGGATGAAGAGTATTACATGGTAGAGGCAGCAGCCAATATGTATTGCAAGCCCCCGGTGCCTTTCGAAACCAGTATTTGGGAAGAAGACGGAAAAACCGTGTTGGAAGTAGTGGTTCCCAGGAGTGGACAAAAGCCCCACAAAGCACCGGCCAAGGACGGCAGCTATAAGGTTTATGTGCGCGTCAACGACCAAAACATCCTGGCCAATGGGGTACTGCTCAAGGTCTGGGCCCGACAAAAACGCAAACAGGGCACCTTCCTTAAAATGACCCAGGCAGAAAACATTTTACTCTCGCACCTGTCCGAGCATCCAACCATAAGCATGAACGGCTTTCAACGCCTGGCGGGCATCAACCGCTGGACCGCCGAAAAAATCATCGTCAACCTACTGGTGGTGAAAGTGCTCGAAATGGAACTAAGTGAGAAGAACTGCCTTTACAAACTCCGCCCACAGGCACCCAAAGCCGATAATCTCAGGGACGAACACTGAAGCAATATTTCTGTCCGGCGCGGGCCTCCACCTCATAAACATAGGTCGTAGGCGTCATCCGGTATTCAATTTGCTCGGGAAAATGCACCAGGGGTTCTGCTGTGGCGGCCACGCTAAGAAGGGGATTGGGCGATGGCGAAGCAGCATCCACCTCGCGCAAGCCCTGGTTTTCCATGAGCCTTTGTGGGCTGCGCACACGACACACCCCGTCCTGTGTGGCATAAATCACCACCTCCCTCAAATGTCCCTCGGCCCAACTTAAATCCACCCCAAAACCACCCCGGGCACGCAGGCCACTTACCGAGCCCTGTGGCCAGGCATCAGGCAAAGCGGGCAAAAGATGTAAGGCGCCATCGTGACTCTGCAGTAACATTTCAGCAATTCCTGCCGTGCACCCGAAATTACCATCGATCTGAAAAGGCGGATGCGCATCAAACAAATTGGGATAGGTCCCTCCCTGTTCCCCCTTTTTATCCAGCGGAGCCGGGCTCAGCTGGTCCTCAATAAGCTTGTAGGCCCGATTCCCGTCCTGCAGGCGCGCCCAAAAGTTCACCTTCCAGCCCATCGACCACCCGGTACTTTGATCGCCTCGATGCTCCAAGCTTGTACGTGCAGCAGCAAAAAGTTCCGGAGTGCGATAGGGGGATATTTGGTTGCCCGGATGCAAGCCATACAAATGCGATACGTGCCGATGCCGGTCCTCCGGATTATCCCAGTCGTGCATCCACTCCTGCAGTTGGCCAAAACGGCCTGTTTGCATAGGAGGCAGTTCTGCACGCAGCTGCCGCAGGGTATCCGCCAACTCATCATCGACATCCAAAACATCGGCTGCTTTTATAACACTTGTAAAAAGGTCGAACAACAGTTGATTATCCATTGTAGCCCCTGCAGCTATGGTTACCCCTGCCGGATGTCGGTTCTCGGGCGACTTGGAGGGGACCACCACCTGGTAACCCGTGTGGGGGTCCTTTTGAAGCACATCGACAAAGAACAAAGCAGCTCCTTTTAAAACCGGATAATGCACACGCAAGAACGAGGTATCGGGATAGAATTGATAATGCTGCCACAAATGCGTGCTCAACCAAGCGCCCCCCATTGGCCACATGCCATAAATGGCCCCATCTACGATGCCCGTAATTCGCCACAAATCGGTATTATGGTGCAATACCCAGCCGCGGGCACCATACATCTCCCGGGAAGTTTCAGCACCACTTTCTGAAAGATCCTTCAACATAGCAAACAGAGGTTGGTGGCACTCCGGCAAGGCCGTTGGTTCCGCGGGCCAATAATTCATTTCGGTATTGATGTTCACGGTGTACTTACTGTCCCATGCAGGAAACAACTCCTTGTTCCATATCCCCTGCAAATTAGCTGGTTGCGTTCCCGGAAAGGAGGACGAAATCAACAAATAACGGCCAAACTGAAAATACAGAGCAGCCAAATGGGGATCTTCACCACTTTTAAAACCTTTTACACGCTCATCGGTTGGCAGGTCAGCTGCATCGGTGCGTCCCAAATCAAGCGAAACCCGATCAAACAGCCTTTTGTAGCTTTGTTGGTGGTGTTGTTGAACGGCATCAAAAGTCTTACCCTGAACGGCATGGATACGTTGCTGGTTAAAGGCGGAAGGGTCCTTGTCGAGATGCTTGTAATTACGGAAATTGGTGGCCATGGACAAGTACAAGGTAAGGGTGTCTGCGGCACTCACCTCGACAGTATTCTCGTTAAACTCAAGCGATCCGCCAGCCAACACAGGCAGCAATCGGCTTTCAAACTTCACCTTGCCTTGCTTGTTCTCATGGGCGGTACCCCACCCTTCCATTACCAAACAGTTGTCGTCCACCCGCAAGGAGTGACTTGGCTGAATCGAGGACAGCTCCACACTGCAGGTCAGCTGACCGGGCTCAGAAGCATAAATTTGAACAGCCACTACCTGGTCGTCAAAGGAACTCAGGTAACGTCTGGTAAAAGTGACTCCCTCGACCTGGTAACTGACCGTGCTCAAGGCGGTAGACAAGTCCAACTCCCTACGATAATTGATGGGCGAATGGTGACCGGGAAAGTGAATAAACAAATCACCCAGGGCTTGATAGGGCATCCCATAATTATTATTGGCCTTAGCCTGCCTTGGAACCACCTCCATAACCCGCTCGTTGGCCTCGCGGTACTCACCCGCAAACACCAGGCGACGCACCTCCGGTAAGATCTCTTTAAAGCCATAGGACACGTTGTTGCCCGGCTCACCTGCCCAAAGGGTTTCTTCGTTGAGTTGCAGCTGCTCTCTTTCTGCGCCGCCATAAATCATGGCCCCTATTCGTCCATTACCTATGGGCAAAGCCTCCTCCCACTCAGTGGCAGGACGGGGATACCACAAGATGAGTTCGGAACTTTTGTTTTCCGGATTACTGCAAGCACAAAGGGACAACGACAGAAAGACTGCAAACAACAAATTTCGCATAGCTGGTGAATTAAGAAATACAGTTGGTAAAATACAACAAAGTGACCCAAACCATGTAAAAAAAATGATTTAATAAGGGAGACATTCCGGTTGTAGTGGTGGTGGGGTGGACAAAAGCTTTTATTTAGAGGAAATTTTTTGCTGCACGGCTTCAGCTGTTTCCATTTCTCTTACTTTTAAGCAAACAACAGCATTTAACGACCATGCAGAAAAGACAGCACAATTTCATGCACAGCCTCCTGGTTTTGGCAGGACTCTGGCTCATTCAGGGCTTTTCCCTGATGGCCCAGCCAAGCGGCGGACCCTACGGTCCGGTACCCCAAAAATACGAACTCCCCAAAGTTGAGGGCAACACCTGGTTTGTTGCCCCCAATGGCAACCCCGAAGCAGCTGGTACCCATCTGACCGCTCCTACCACCATCGAGGCTGCCTTTGAAAAAGTTAAATCGGGCGACGCCATCGTTCTGCGCGGCGGCACCTATCGCAGCGGCAACCTTTTATTGAACCAGGGCATCACCATGCAGCCCTTTGGCGACGAGCAGGTGGAGCTGAAAGGCACCCTGGAAGCCAGGGAATGGACCGACCTGGGTCGGGGACTCTGGATGACCGAATGGGAGACTTTGTTTCCCATGGCTCCGGAGGACTGGTGGGTATTTCATAACGCCGGGCGACAGACGCCGCTGCACCGTTTCAACAACGACATGGTTTTTGCCGACGGGCGCTTTTTACAATCGGCCGGCTGGTTGGGTGAAGTGGACGCTGACCATTTTTTTGTCGATTACGACAAAAAGCGCATCTATGTAGGCCTTGATCCCAAAAAGCACCAGATGGAAATCACCGCCTTTGACGTGGCCATCCATCGCGTTGACGGACCGCTCAACGGCCTGGAATCGGATCAGAAAGGGCCAACCATTAAAGGAATCACCTTCACCCAATACGCTTACCGTGCCTTCGAATTTGACGGCACCAACCCCGAACGGGTTTCAGCCCGTCATGAGCACGGCAAAAGGGTAACCGGCACCACCCTGGAGCATGTCACCATTTCCTTCTGTTCCAGAGTGGGTGGCTACTTCCGGGGCGACGATTTTACCATGCGCAACTGCCTGGTCAGCGACACCAGCACCGAAGGTGTTTTCATTCTGAGCTCCAGCAACGTTTTACTCGAACGCAACATTTTCACGCGCAACAACATCGAAAACATCACCGGCTATTTCCCTGCTGCTGTAAAGATCTTTAACCAATGCTACGATGTGGTATGTAACGACAACCTGGTGACCGACCTCGAAAATTCCAACGGCATTTGGTACGATGTGGGCAATGTGGATGGGGTTTTCACCAACAACCGGCTGCAAAATGTGGGCAGTCGCCGCATCCCCTTTAACGCCAGTACGCCCTGGGCGGGCGACAATGCCTTTTTCTTTGAAATTTCTAAAGGGGTGACTGTTGCGGGCAATGAATTCATCAACTGCGACCAGGGCGTATTTATTCTTAATTCCTTCGGAGCTGAGGTTTATCAGAACACCTTTGTAAACAGTGCTGCAACAATTGCCCTAACGCCACGAAGTGCGCAGGGCGATCATTTCGGCTGGCACCCGGCTTCCGGCCCCGATGTCGATGAACGCCACAACCACGTACTGACCAATAACCTCTTTGTCGCCACCTCTGAGTATCTCAGACCCTTCATCAACGTGTGGCAAACTCCGGAACTCTGCGAAACCCTCAGCGACAACCCCGTCAAAAGCATGGACGGCAATGTGTTTGTAACCAACCCCGCCTACAGCGAGGACCTGATTTATTGGAGCCCCCTCCCGGCAGAAGAGAACTGCCACCAGAGCTTTAAAAACCTGGCGGCCTTCGCCCAGGCACATCCCGCTATGAATCAAAAAAGTGCAGACTACCCCTTGGGCAGCATTCCCCTTTTCAAAGGCCTGCACACAGCAAACTACGAACTCCTGCCAACTTTCCCGGGACACCAGCGTGCTGTTGCCCTGCCTTCTCGCGTGCAAAAGCTGCTCCAAACAAACAAAAATCAGAAGCCCTATATTGGTGCGCACCCGGCTGAATAAGCGCCTCCTCCTTCTTTAGCTGAACCTGTGATGCTGAAAGCCCGATGAACGACAATGTTTATCGGGCTTTCTTTGGCCGCGTAAATTGCATTTGCTTCTTTATCTTTGCAGCAGCAATTTGAGCGCCGTACATTATGCCGTATATCGACTGGAGCACGCATGCTGCCACCCGGGAACTTCCCATTGTAGCACAACTTCCGGCCCTTAGGGACCACCTTCGCCAACACAACACCCTGTTGTTGAGTGCCCCTCCCGGGGCAGGAAAGAGTACCCTCCTTCCTCTGGCCTTATTGGAGGAGGATTGGCTGGGCAATCAAAAAATACTGATGCTCGAACCCCGACGCCTTGCTGCCAAGACCATAGCTACACGCATGGCGCAATTGCTCGGAGAGGAAGTAGGTCAGACCATAGGCTACCGCATCCGTTTTGAGCAAAAAATCAGCAAGGCAACCCGCATCGAAGTCCTCACCGAAGGCATACTCACCCGTATGCTCCAGTCCGACAATGCCCTGGAGGGCGTAGGCCTCCTGCTCTTTGATGAATTTCACGAGCGGAGCATCTTTGCCGATGTGGCCCTGGCACTCAGTCGCGAAGCCCAGCAGGTGCTGCGCAGCGACCTTCGGATGGTCATTATGTCGGCCACCCTCAACGTGCCCCACTTGGCCGAAATGCTGCAGGCACCTGTCCTCGAAAGCCAGGGCCGACAGTACCCGGTGACTGTTTTGTACGGCGAAAAGCGGGAACTCAGCATCCTGCCCGAGGTGGCCGCCAGGGCGGTCCACCATGCCCTGCAAAAGGATCAGGGCGACCTGCTGGTATTCTTGCCCGGAGAAGCAGAAATTCGTCGTTGCGAAAGTCTCTTGCGCCCCCTGCTGCCGCAGGTGGCGCTGCATCCGCTGTACGGACAATTGCCCTTTGGGGCCCAACAGGCTGCCCTTGTGCCCGATCGCCAGGGACGGCGAAAAGTAGTGCTGGCCACCGACCTGGCCGAAACCTCCCTGACCATCGAAGGCGTGCAGGTGGTCATCGACAGCGGCTATGCACGCACCCTGCGCTTTGACCCCGGCTCGGGTCTCTCCCGCCTAACCACCGTGGAAATTTCACGGGACCGGGCCGACCAGCGGGCGGGACGGGCAGGACGCTTAGGGCCGGGTAAATGCTACCGCCTTTGGAGCAAGGCCGACGACGAGCGATTGGCTGAACATCGCCTACCGGAAATCGCCGACTCCGACCTGGCACCGGTCGTACTCGATCTGGCCCGTTGGGGCATTAAAGACCCCCTCTCCCTCAGCTGGCCCACGCCCCCACCACCCGCTCATCTTGCCCAGGCCCGGGACACCCTCAGTCAACTGGGGGCTCTTGAAAACGACACCATTACCCCCCACGGAAAAGCGATGGCCCTATTGCCTTGCCATCCGCGCCTGGCCCACATGCTGCTGAAAGCACGCGAAAGTCACACCCTGTCCCTGGCGGTCGACCTGGCCGCCGTATTGGAAGAACGCGATCCTTTGTCGCGCGAAGCAGGCATCGACATTAATCTGCGCATAGAAAAACTAAGACGCATGCGCGCCGCAGGCCGGGAAGTGCGAGAATGGAAGCGCCTGATCAAAGTAGCCGATGCCTATGCCCGCCTGATGAACACAAAAACCGAAAACGAATCCTTCGATGCCTACGCTACGGGCCTGTTGCTGGTCCACGCCTTTCCAGAGCGCATTGCATCGGCCCGACCGGGCAACAACGCGCAATTTCAACTTTCCAACGGCAGCTGTGCCATGGTGGCGCACACCGACGATCTGGCCCACGAAGCCTGGCTGGCGGTAGCCCACCTCGATGCCAGAGAAGGCATCGGAAAAATTTTCTTAGCGGCGCCCCTGAATCCCCGGGACCTGGCCCCCATGGTTAAGACTGTGGAGAACATTGCATGGGAATCCAGAAAAGGGGGACTGATTGCCGCTGAAGAATTACGCATTGGCGGTCTTGTTTTACAAACACGACCTCTTAAAAACCCCTGCCCCGATCAAATCACCGCAGCGCTGTGTCGTGTGCTGGAAAAAGAAGGCGCCCATCTGCTCGATTTCAACGAAGAAGTCACCCAATGGCAAAACCGGGTACAGTGTCTTGCCCGTTGGCGCCCGAAAGAAGACTGGCCCGATGTAAGCACCACCCACCTCCTGAAACAATGCAGGGAGTGGCTGGCCCCCTACCTCAACGGCCTCCGTAAAAACGAAGAACTAAAAAAAATAAACTTAAAAGAAGTCCTCCATTACCACCTGAGTCCTACCCGGCAAAAGTCCTTAGACCACCTGGCCCCGGAACGTCTGCCGGTCCCCAGTGGCTCCCTGATCAAACTGTCGTACCAAAGCGATGGCGGCGCCCCGGTTTTGGCCGTCCGCCTCCAGGAGCTTTTTGGCCTGGCTGAAACTCCCACGGTAAATGAGGGACGTCAAAACGTACTCCTGCACCTCCTGTCGCCCGGCTTTAAACCCGTACAGGTAACCAGCGATCTACAAAGCTTTTGGAACAACACCTACTTTGAGGTGCGGAAAGAATTGCGGAACCGCTACCCCAAACACGTATGGCCCGACGACCCCTGGACCGAGCAAGCCATCCGGGGAACCCGTCGCCGTCCAACCAGATAAGAGAGAAACTGCCCGGGCTGACCCACCACAAGTTCAACGCCACTGCTTAAGGCTTTAGGGGCGCCAAATCGATGCCGCTGCCTGCAGCATACCATTGACTAATACTCACCGGCAAACGACCATTTGCGCCAATATGGCCGGTCAGCAAACGCCATACAGCCTCCTGGGCCCTGTCGTTGTTCTCATAAGCCAAAAGCAGAGCGCCAACACCGTCCAATTCCCGCCAGGGAGCCAGATGATAGGCATTGCCCATAAACACCGTGAGCGCCTGCTTTCGCTTGAGCAACTGAATCACTTCCTGCCTCAGCGCAGCATTGGCAGCACGACGTCCCCACTGGCTGTCGCCAATCACAAAAATAAGTCCGACCTCCTCCCCTACGCCAGCCAACTGCCGCCTGAAAGCGGCAGGGTCGTGCAAGGCCAGATTTTGTACCTTTAAGCCCAACGACCGCAAGGAGTCGCGCAAAACAGGAGCCATCCCCAAAAGCAGAACCTCCTGCTGCTTCATCTGCGCCGGGTCAATTGGTAAAACTGCCTTGTTGTGCAAGAGGGTGAGGGCCGACTCGTACAAAAGCCGATTCAATTCAAGCGTTTCGGGTGTGTACAAAAGACTGTCCACCACCTTTACTGCCGAACGCTCACTGAGCCAATACTGAAAAGCGAGGGAGCGCCGACACTTTGCTTCCATCTCACGGGGGCAAAGCAAGCTGTCGGCCAAGGCCTTTTTAACGGCGGCAATGGCTCCGGGCAAATCTTCGGTAAATTCCACCACATCGTTGCCGGCCTTCAGCGCAAACATATCCACCACTCCTGGCGTACCCATCCCCCGGGCGCCCTGCATATTCACCGCGTCGGTCAGCACCAAACCCTCAAAACCCAGGTCCTCACGCAAGAGTCCCTTTACAATGCTGTCCGAAAAGCTGGCCGGCAGGCCAGCTCTGCTGTCCAGCGCAGGCACCTCAATGTGCGCCGTCATCATCCCCCATAAACCAGCCTCAATCATTGCTTTAAAGGGAAGCAGATCGGTGCTGTCTAGCAAGGCCCGATCATGTTTAACCACAGGCAGCGTATGGTGCGAATCGCTGTCGGTATCTCCATGCCCCGGAAAATGCTTGCCTACCGCCATTACGCCTCCATCCTGCAGCCCCCTCATATAGGCTACGGATTTTCGTGCTACATTACCGGCTTGCTCCCCAAAGGAGCGATGCCCAATGATCGGATTGTCGGGATTGCTGTTCACATCGGCCACAGGAGCCATGTTTACATGGATACCAAGCACACGCATTTGACGAGCAATTTCAAGTCCCATACGGTAAACCAGGCTGTCGCTGGCCAGAGCGCCCAGAGTCATGGCATAAGGAAAGGCGGGCAAGTCCTTCAAACGCATGGCAGCTCCCCATTCTCCATCGATCGATACCAGCATGGGGCGCTTACTGAGCGACTGCAAATCAAGAACCACTTCGGGCACCCGCTCCAAAGACATTCCCATGAGCAAAACGCCTCCCGGCTGGTAGCGCTCCACCTGAGTCCGTATGCGCGCATAGGCTGCGGGTTGATCCGCCTGCTCCACAGCCAGCCAGAAGAGTCGCGCAATGCGTTCCTCTTCGCTCATACTGAGGTACACCGAATCGACCCACTGTTGGGCCGAATCGTACACCAAATCAGGCGTAAGCACCAGGGGGGCAGCGGGCGGCTCAGCCCCGACCAAAGGGGGCTGACAGCGCAAGAAAGACAACAACAAAAAAAGAGAGCTAAAAAAAACGAGGGAGCGCATAAAAGTGCAAATTAACTTGTTTAGGCCTATATTAACAATTTAGGGATACAGCAGATATCGGGCACGCAAACGGCTGAAAGCAGCCAGTTCGTCCTCCCAGGAGGCACGGATTTCTGTTTCGCTCATGCCGCTTTCAATTTGTTGCAGCAAGCGGTCACCGCCAGCCAGCAGATTAAAAAAACGCCGGCGCGAGATAAAATCGGCCTTACGTCCGGATTTTTCATAAAAGGCCAGGAGGTACTTCAGGGTAAAGCGATGGTCCAGTCCCTCCTCCTGCCGCAAATCGATGCCGTAACAAAGCTGGCCCTCTTGCAAGGGTTGCTGGGCACCGGGCCCACTTTGGGGTGTGAAAGTAAAAGAGCCGAAGGAAGGGTTGGGATACCCGGCGACCTGAAAGGGGAAGGGGGTACCACGCCCTATGCTGACCTCCGTGCCCTCAAAAAGACAAAGTGAAGGATAGAGCCGTATGCTCAGGGCATTCGGCAAATTGGGCGAAGGGGGCAGAGGCAACTCGTAAGGGCTGTCGTGCCGATAATTCGCCATCTCCACCACGGTAAGGTCACAAAAAACACCGTCACTCAACCAGCCCTCCCCATTGATCATTTCGGCCAACTCTCCCAGCGTCAATCCATGTACCACCGGAAGGGGGTGCATACCCACAAAGGATTGAAAAGCCAGGTTGAGCACCGGACCGTCGATGTAGTCGCCATTGGGATTGGGCCTGTCGAACACCACCACAGGCAAGTTCTCTTCGGCGCAGGCCTCCATCAAATAATGCATACTGGAGGCGTAGGTATAAAAGCGTACCCCCACATCCTGCAAATCAAAAACCAACACATCTAAACCTTCCAACTGTTGAGAAGAAGGCTTTTTTGAAGTGCCATAAAGAGAGATTATGGGCAAACCACTGCGCGGATCGCGACCATCGGCAATGTGGGCACCGGCATCGGCATTTCCGCGAAAACCGTGTTCGGGGACAAAAATACGTTGTACATCCAAACCCAATGTCAACATGGTATCGAGCAGGTGGGTGGGCCCCACCCTGGAACTGTGGTTCACCAGAAGGCCAATCCGCTTCCCTTCGAGCAGGGGTTTCCACAGCTCAGTACGCTCGGCGCCCAGGCGCAGACCGTTCTCTGAAGCTGCGGGCCTGCAACACAAGAACAAGGGAAAAACCAACATCAGCCACAACAGTTGCCGACTCATATTACTTCCTTTAGCATTCAGTTACTTATCAACGGCTCTTAAGCCTGTCCACCGGGTGCGGAAAACGGCAGGGGATTAAAACCGGCCGACCCGTCTTTGATGTCCTTTACCGGACCAAAATGCTTTTCGTAGCGCGATATGTTGTCCTGCAAGGCATGCAGCAAGCGCTTGGCATGCTCCGGGGTTAAAACGATGCGTGATTTCACTTGAGCCTTGGGAACTCCAGGCATTACCCGTACAAAATCCAGTACAAACTCCGAGGGGGAGTGACTGATGATGGCCAGGTTGGAGTAAATACCCTGACCAATTTCTTCATTCAATTCAATTTTTAATTGCTGTGCTTTTTTAGGATCTTCCATAATACGGTATTTTATCGATCCTAAAGATAGCGTTTTTTACACAGTCGGACATAAAAAAGGCCATCCCCGGAGGGATGGCCTTTCCATATCTGCAGCAAGTGTCAGACTAAGTTCTATTCGTAAACCGTCTCACTTTCGAACTTATTTCCACCTACCAATTTCTCATAGTCCTCACGCGAACCCACAACAATCTTGTCGTAATCGCGCAATCCGGTTCCTGCAGGAATCAAGTGACCACAAATCACATTCTCCTTCAAGCCGTCCAGAGCATCAATCTTACCTTGTATGGCTGCCTCATTCAGCACCTTAGTGGTTTCCTGGAAGGAAGCTGCCGACATAAAGCTCTTGGTCTGCAAGGCCGCACGGGTAATCCCCTGCAAAACCTGACTGGAAGTGGCCGGAACCGCTTCACGGGCCTGTACCAATTTCAAGTCACGACGCTTCAACTGAGAGTTCTCATCGCGCAGGCGACGGGCAGTAATGATCTGACCAGGACGCAGACTCTGCGAATCACCGGAATCTTCCACCACCATTTTACCCCAGATCTCATCGTTCTCTTCCATGAACTCAATCTTGTCGACAATCTGACGCTCCAGGAAGCGGGTATCGCCCTGGTCGTCAATCTCCACCTTACGCATCATCTGACGCACAATGATTTCGAAGTGCTTATCGTTGATTTTCACCCCCTGTAGGCGGTAAACATCCTGTACTTCGTTAACAATGTACTCCTGAACAGCTGTGGGACCTTTAATCGACAGGATGTCGGCAGGTGTAATGGCGCCGTCTGACAACGGAATACCGGCACGAACATAATCGTTCTCCTGCACCAGTATCTGCTTAGACAGCGGAACCAGATACTTCTTAACCTCACCGGTTTTTGAAGTCACAATGATCTCACGGTTACCCCGCTTGATTTTCCCGAAGGTTACCTCTCCGTCGATCTCAGAAACAACCGAAGGATTGGATGGATTACGGGCCTCAAAGAGCTCGGTAATACGGGGCAGACCACCGGTGATGTCACCGGAGCGACCCATAGCACGAGGAATCTTAGCCAGAATATGCCCCTGCTTGATTTCCTCTCCATCATCTACTGCGATGTGAGCACCTACAGGCAGGTTATAAGTTCGCAACACCTCACCCTTCTCGTCCAAAATGCGGGCACTGGGGTTTTTGGTTTTATCGCGACTTTCAATAATTACTTTTTCACGGAAGCCGGTCTGCTCATCCGACTCTTCTTTGAAGGTTACCCCATCAACCAGGTTGTCGAACTGCACTTTACCCTTTTTCTCACTAATGATCAGGGCGTTCCATGGATCCCACTCCGCAATCAAATCGCCTTTGGCTACTTCCGCACCGTTCTTTATGTACAGTTTGGCACCATAGGGTATCGGCTGAGTCGTGAGGGCAATATTGGTGTTTTTATCGACGATACGCATCTCGGCCAAACGACCAATCACCACATCCACTTCAGTTCCTTCTTCCGTTGTGGAAGGTACAGTACGTAACTCATCAATTTCGACACGACCCTCGTACTTCGCCAACATACTGTTTTCTGAAGTAATGTTGGAAGCAGTACCCCCAACGTGGAAGGTACGCAGCGTCAACTGGGTACCAGGTTCCCCGATGGACTGGGCAGCAATTACACCCACAGCCTCACCTTTTTGTACCATACGACCGGTAGCCAGGTTACGACCATAACACTTGGCGCAAACTCCTTTCCTGGATTCACAGGTCAATACAGAACGAATCTCCACTCTTTCGATGGGCGAACCATCTATGATTTTGGCAGCCACTTCGGAGATTTCTTCACCCGACTTGACAATTACATCACCGGTAGTGGGATTGTAAACATCGTGTACAGATACACGACCCAGTATGCGCTCATACAAGGAAGCAACCACTTCCTCATTGTTCTTGAGTGCAGTAGCGGTAAGGCCACGCAGTGTTCCACAGTCCTCCTCATTAATGATTACGTCCTGAGACACATCGACCAAACGACGGGTCAGATAACCGGCATCGGCTGTTTTAAGCGCGGTATCGGCCAGACCCTTACGGGCACCGTGGGTAGAGATAAAGTACTCGAGAACCGACAAGCCTTCCTTAAAGTTCGACAAAATCGGGTTTTCAATAATCTGACCGCCTTCGGCACCAGACTTCTGGGGCTTAGCCATCAAACCACGCATACCAGAGAGCTGACGAATCTGCTCCTTTGAACCACGAGCTCCGGAATCCAACATCATATACACCGAGTTGAAACCCTGCTGATCGGAACTCAACTGCTCCATCAGGGTATGGGTCAAACGGGCATTTACGTGCGTCCAAATGTCAATAATGGCATTATAGCGCTCGTTGTTGGTAATGAAACCCATGTTGTAGTTGTTCACCACCTCTTCCACTTCATCGTAACCCGATTGTACCAAGGCATCCTTCTCAGCCGGAATAATCACGTCTTCGAGGTTAAAGGACAAGCCACCCTGGAAGGCCAGCTTATAACCCAGGCCTTTGATGTCATCGAGGAATTGAGCCGTGGCGGGTGTTCCACAGGTCTTATGTACATAACCAATGATGTCGCGAAGCGCCTTCTTGGTCAACAATTCATTGATAAAGCCCACTTCTTTGGGGGTCACTTCGTTAAAAAGTATACGTCCCACAGTCGTTTCGACCATCATCAGTTCAGGGGTTCCACTTTCATTAAGGTCATAATCTTTCACCTTAACCTTAGCGTGCAACTCCACCTTGCCTTCGTTGTAGGCAATTTTTGCCTCCTCGGGCGAATAAAAGACCAAGCCCTCACCCCGGGCTCCGGGACGCATTTTGGTCATATAATAAAGTCCCAAAACCATATCCTGCGAGGGAACTGTAATGGGTGCTCCGTTGGCGGGGTTCAAGATATTCTGAGAACCCAACATCAACATTTGGGCCTCCAGAATGGCTGCATTGCCCAAAGGCAGGTGAACCGCCATCTGGTCACCGTCAAAGTCGGCGTTAAAAGCGGCACAAGCCAGCGGGTGCAACTGAATGGCTTTTCCCTCAATCAGCTTGGGCTGAAAAGATTGAATACCCAAACGGTGCAGGGTTGGCGCACGGTTCAGCAATACAGGGTGCCCTTTCAGTACATTCTCCAGAATGTCCCAAACTACGGGATCCTTACGATCTACTATCTTCTTGGCCGATTTAACCGTCTTTACTATTCCGCGCTCAATCAATTTACGGATGATGAAAGGCTTATAAAGCTCTGCAGCCATGTCCTTGGGCAAACCACACTCGTGCATGCCCAACTCGGGACCTACAACAATGACCGAACGTGCAGAATAATCAACACGCTTACCCAACAGGTTCTGGCGGAATCGACCCTGCTTTCCTTTCAAACTGTCTGAAAGAGACTTCAAAGGACGATTGGCATCGGTTTTAACGGCGTTGGATTTACGGGAGTTGTCGAAAAGTGAATCGACCGACTCCTGCAACATCCTTTTTTCGTTACGCAAAATCACTTCTGGCGCCTTGATCTCGATCAGGCGCTTCAAACGATTGTTACGAATGATAACCCGGCGGTAAAGATCGTTCAAATCGGAGGTGGCAAAACGGCCCCCATCTAGCGGCACCAAAGGACGCAACTCGGGAGGAGTTACCGGAACCACCTTAACAATCATCCATTCGGGGCGGTTAATCCCCTTTGATTCGCGGAAGGACTCCACAACCTGCAAACGCTTCAGCGCTTCATTCTTACGCTGCTGCGAGGTTTCGGTATTGGCCTTATGACGCAAGTCATAAGACAATTCGTCCAAATCCAAACGGCCCAGGATCATGTACAAGGCCTCGGCACCCATTTTGGCGATGAATTTATTGGGGTCATCGTCTTCGAGCATCTGATTGCCCTTGGGCAGCGAATCCAGGATATCCAGGTATTCCTCTTCGGTTAAGAAGTCCATGGTCTTAACTCCATCCTCGGCCTTAACACCGGGATTGATGACCACGTAACGTTCGTAATAAATGATGGCATCAAGCTTCTTGGTGGGCAAGCCCAGCAAGTAGCCGATTTTATTGGGCAGGGAACGGAAGTACCAAATGTGGGCAACGGGAACCACCAGGGAAATGTGTCCCATTCTTTCACGTCGCACCTTCTTCTCAGTAACTTCCACTCCACAACGGTCACACACAATGCCACGGTAACGGATACGCTTGTATTTTCCGCAGTGACACTCATAATCCTTCACGGGACCAAAGATTCTTTCGCAAAAAAGACCATCCCGTTCGGGCTTATAAGTACGGTAATTGATCGTCTCGGGCTTCAATACTTCCCCGCTGGATCGCTCCAGAATTTCTTCCGGGGAAGCCAAACCTATAGAGATCTGGGTAAAATTACTCTTGACTTTCTGTTCTCTCCTGAATGCCATATATCGTAGAGTATTAAAAAATTAAAACAAACAACCGGTAGTCATTAACTTGCCGGAAAGACTATTCAAGATTCACGCTCAAACCTAGACCGCGCATCTCGTGCAACAATACATTGAGCGATTCAGGAATACCAGGCTGGGGCAGCGGATCGCCTTTTACAATCGCTTCATAAGCCTTGGCTCTACCTAAGACGTCATCAGACTTAACTGTAAGAATCTCCTGAAGGATATTGGCAGCACCAAAGGCTTCCAGAGCCCAAACTTCCATCTCACCAAAACGCTGTCCACCAAACTGAGCTTTACCACCCAGGGGTTGCTGCGTAATGAGCGAGTAGGGACCAATGGAACGGGCGTGCATTTTATCCTCAATCATGTGACCCAGTTTCAACATATAGATGACCCCTACCGTAGCAGGCTGATGGAAACGATCACCGGTTCCACCATCGTAGAGGTAGGACTTACCTACACGAGGAATCCCGGCATCATCGGTATACTTATTCAGATCATCCTCACTGGCACCATCAAAAATGGGGGTGGCAAATTTAACACCCAACACCTGCCCGGCCCAGCCCAAAACGGTTTCGTAGATCTGACCAAGGTTCATACGTGAAGGTACACCCAAGGGGTTCAGCACGATATCTACCGGCGTACCATCTGCCAGGAAAGGCATATCCTCCTGACGAACAATACGGGATACAATACCCTTGTTACCATGTCGACCGGCCATCTTATCCCCAACGGTAATCTTCCGCTTCTTGGCAATGTAAACTTTGGCCAGCTGAACAATTCCTGCAGGAAGCTCATCACCAATGGTGATGTTGTACTTCTGACGCTTCTCTTTGGCCTCCAGCTCCTTGAATTTGATCCGGTAATTATGAATAACCCGGGCAATAAGATCGTTCTTATCCTTATCGGTCGTCCACTTATTGGGATTCACATTCAGATAATCCACATCCTGCAAAACCTTCTGGGTAAATTTGGTTCCCTTGGCAATCACATCTACACCAAGATAATCCTTAACACCCTGACTGGTTTTTCCGTTTATCAACGAGAACAATTTATCTACGAGACGATTGGTCAAATCGGCAGAAGAACGGTTAAACTCCTCATCGATCTTAGCCAACAGCGGTTTCTCCGACGAACGGGCCTTACGGTCCTTCATCACTCTGGAGAACAACTTCTTCTCGATAACCACTCCCGACAACGAAGGGGTCGCTTTAAGCGAGGCGTCCTTAACGTCTCCGGCCTTTTCACCAAAAATGGCACGCAAGAGCTTTTCTTCCGGCGTAGGATCACTTTCTCCTTTAGGCGTAATCTTTCCGATCAGAATGTCGCCGGGCTTCACATGGGCCCCAATTCGAATCAATCCATTCTCATCCAGATCTTTAGTAGCCTCTTCGCTCACGTTGGGAATATCGGCGGTAAGCTCCTCCAAACCACGCTTGGTATCGCGAACTTCCAAAGAATACTCATCGATATGCACCGAGGTAAATACATCTTCCCGAACAAGACGCTCATTCAAAACAATGGCATCCTCAAAATTATACCCCTTCCAAGGCATAAAGGCCACACGCAAGTTGCGTCCCAAAGCCAATTCTCCCTTATCGGTAGCATACCCTTCGGTAAGAATCATACCTGGAGAAACCCTTTGCCCCTTACTTACGAGCGGCTTAAGGTTAATACTGGTATTTTGGTTGGTTTTTAAGAACTTAGTCAGTTTATAGCGCTGCGTTTCTGCCTCAAAGCTTACAAAACGCTCTTCCTCGGTCAAATCGTAGCGAATTACGATTTCTTCCGCATCCACATACTCCACTACCCCGTCGCCTTCAGCTACAATCTGAGTACGGGAATCGCGCGTCAATGGACCTTCCAGACCGGTACCAACAATGGGCGACTCGGCGCGCAAAAGCGGTACAGCCTGACGCATCATATTGGATCCCATAAGCGCACGGTTGGCATCGTCGTGCTCCAAAAATGGGATCAGCGAGGCGGCTACAGAGGCAATTTGGTTGGGTGCCACATCCATCAAAGCCACTTCTTCCGGTTCAACAACGGGGAAGTCGCCTTCCAGACGTGCCTTTACCCTGGGATTGATGAAGAATCCTTCATCATCAAGGGGAGCATTGGCCTGAGCAATGGTATGGTCCTCTTCCTCCTCGGCACTCAGATAAGTAACCCCATCGTTGCTGAGGTTCACCTTTTTATCGGTAACCTTGCGATAAGGCGTTTCGATAAAGCCCAGCTGATTGATCTTGGCAAAAACACAAAGCGAAGAAATCAATCCGATGTTGGGTCCTTCAGGCGTTTCAATGGGGCACAAACGACCGTAGTGGGTGTAGTGAACGTCACGCACTTCAAAACCGGCGCGCTCACGCGACAAACCACCAGGACCAAGGGCCGACATACGACGCTTGTGCGTGACCTCTGCCAGGGGATTGGTCTGGTCCATGAACTGCGAAAGCGCATTGGTACCAAAGAAACTATTGATCACTGAAGACAGTGTCTTGCTGTTGATCAAATCAATGGGGGTGAACACTTCGTTGTCGCGTACGTTCATCCGCTCCCGGATGGTACGAGCCATACGGGCCAACCCGACTCCAAACTGATTGCCCAACTGTTCGCCAACTGTACGAACGCGACGATTACTCAAGTGGTCAATATCATCGACATCGGTTTTTGAGTTGACCAACTCAATAAGGTACCCGATGATGGCAATTATATCGTCCCTGGTCAATACTTTCGTGTCCAGGTCGGTATTCATATTCAATTTCTTATTGATCCGGTAACGCCCTACATCACCCAAATCGTAACGCTTATCTGAAAAGAAAAGCTTGTCAATCACATCACGCGCAGTAGCCTCATCCGGCGGCTCCGCGTTACGCAACTGACGATAAATGTGAACCACTGCTTCCTTCTCTGAGTTACAGGGATCCTTTTGCAGGGTATTGTAAATGATCGAGAAATCGTTGGAATTCGTCAGCTCTTTATGCAACAAAATGGTTTTGGCACCAGAATCAACAATCTCATCGATGTGCTCATTCTCCAAAATGGTTTCACGATCAATGATCACCTCATTCCGCTCAATAGAAACCACTTCGCCGGTATCTTCATCCACAAAATCCTCCAGCCACGATTTCAAAACACGAGCAGCCAAACGGCGTCCGACAACCTTCTTAAGGGTAGCCTTGCTGACCTTAATTTCGTCAGCCAAATTAAAGATTTCAAGAATTTCTTTATCTCCTTCGTAACCAATGGCACGCAACAAGGTCGTCACCGGAAGCTTTTTCTTACGGTCGATGTAGGCATACATCACATTGTTGATGTCGGTGGCAAATTCGATCCAGGAACCCTTTAAAGGAATGATTCGCGCGGAGTATAGTTTAGACCCATTGGCATGAATGCTCTGCCCAAAGAAAACACCAGGCGAACGGTGCAGCTGAGAAACAACAACCCTTTCGGCACCATTAATGATGAAGCTGCCCTTATCGGTCATATAGGGAACAGTCCCCAAATAGACATCCTGAACAACGGTGTCAAAGTCCTCGTGCTCGGGATCGGTGCAATACAGCTTAAGTTTGGCCTTCAAAGGCACACTGTAAGACAAGCCGCGTTCTATGCATTCCTCTATGGTATAACGGGGAGGATCAATATTGTAATCCAGGAACTCCAGAACAAAGTTGTTACGGGTGTCGGTTATCGGGAAATTTTCCAGAAAAACCTGATTCAACCCTTCAAATTTCCGCTCTTCAGGTGTGGAGCCCATCTGAAAAAATTCGCGGAAAGATTTTAATTGTACCTCCAAAAAATCAGGATACGGAAGCTGATTCTTAATGGTGGCAAAGTTGATTCTTTCGGCAGTAATTGGAGTCATCTATCAACTGATTAATTGAACTTATAAACGTAGAAGCATAAAAAGGTTTAGGATTCCGCAGAGCGGATTCCTAAACCATTCCCTCAAAAAAGGGGTATCTGATTACTTAAGTTCAACTTCTGCTCCAGCTTCTTCTAATTGAGATTTGAGTGCTTCAGCTTCTTCTTTAGACACTTTCTCCTTGATGGGAGCGGGAGCTTTGTCAACCAGCTCTTTGGCTTCTTTAAGACCAACACCGGTCATTTCTTTTACAAGCTTAACAATAGCCAGTTTAGAACCACCTGCAGATTTCAGGATAACGTCAAATTCAGTCTGAGCAGCAGCCTCTTCACCAGCAGCAGCAGCGGGACCAGCAACAGCTACAGCAGCAGCTGCGGGCTCAATGCCATACTCATCCTTCAATACGTTAGCAAGTTCAGTTACTTCTTTTACAGTCAAATTAACCAATTCTTCTGCAAGCTTTTTAATATCTGCCATTTTTGTAAGTGTTAATAAATTTCTGTTAGTAATGTTTTAATTTCTCTCTTCCAAGGTTTTGAGGAGTCCGTGAATGGTGCTTCCGCCTGATTGCAGTGCAGAAACAACGTTCTTCATCGGAGACTGGAGCAAAGCAATAACATCGCCCAGCAATTCCTCTTTAGATTTGATGGCGGTAAGGGCTTCCAACTGGTTATCGCCCAGGTAAACCGACTCTTCCACAAAAGCACCCTTCAAAGCAGGGATTGCAGCTTTTTTACGGAAGTCCTTAATCAGTTTGGCCGGAACATTACCGGTGTTGCTGAACAACACGGCAGAAGTACCCTTGAGAGCGACATCAATGCCCTCAATATTTTTCTCACTCTGCTCTATAGCCTTAAGAAAAAGGGTGTTTTTAACCACCATCATTTTCACATCCTTCTGAAAGCAGAGACGACGCAGTTCACTGGTAGCACCTGCATTCAAGCCTGAGGTATCCGCCACATAAAAGTGGGCATACTCGGCAATTTTTGAACTCAGGTCTTCTATTAAATTCGCTTTATCTGTCTTTTTCATGGTTCCAAATTTCGCTTTAAATTAAACATTAAACCTCAAGAGACTTGGGTTCAATTCGAATTCCGGGACTCATGGTACTCGACAAAAAGATGCTCTTAACGTAAGTTCCCTTTGCAGAAGACGGCTTCAGTTTGTGAACAGTTCCTACAAATTCTTTAACGTTTTCGACAAGTTTTGCGGGGTCAAAGGACACCTTACCTACGGTAGTATGGATAATGCCATAACGATCTACTTTAAAGTCGATTTTACCGGCTTTAACTTCACTTACAGCCTTACCAATTTCCATAGTTACGGTCCCACTTTTAGGGTTCGGCATCAAGCCACGTGGACCCAATACTCTACCCAAAGCTCCCACTTTACCCATTACGCTGGGCATGGTAATGATCACGTCCACATCGGTCCAACCTTCTTTGATTTTTGCGATGTAGTCGTCCAAACCAACGTAATCGGCACCGGCGCTTTTGGCCTCCTCTTCCTTATCGGGGGTACAGAGCACCAATACTCGGGTCTCTTTACCAGTTCCGTTGGGAAGTGTTACCACGCCACGTACCATTTGATTAGCTTTACGGGGATCAACACCCAGACGAATGTCGATATCCACCGACGCGTCAAATTTTGTAGAGGTAATTTCCTTTACCAAACTTGCCGCTTCCTCGATGGTATACGCCTTCTCGGTATCGATCTTTGCTAAAGCTAACTTCTTATTCTTTGTTAGTTTTGTCATTTTTGCAAACAAGTTTTAATTGTTACCCGGAAATTCACCATCTACGGTAATTCCCATACTTCTGGCGGTACCGGCAATCATCCTCATTGCAGAATCCACAGTAAAACAATTCAAGTCTGCCATTTTGTCCTCAGCGATGGTTTTCACCTGATCCCAGCTTACCGAGCCCACCTTCTTACGGTTGGGTTCAGCAGAACCGGATTTCACTTTGGTTGCCTCCAAAAGCTGAACGGCTGCCGGAGGTGTTTTGATTACAAATTCAAAGGACTTGTCCTTATAAACAGTAATCACCACAGGCAACACTTTCCCAGCCTTCTCTTGCGTTCTGGCATTGAATTGCTTACAGAATTCCATAATGTTCACCCCTTTGGCACCCAATGCAGGGCCCACCGGGGGTGATGGATTTGCTGCGCCACCTTTGATCTGAAGCTTAATAAAAGTTTCTACTTCTTTAGCCATTGTAGCAATTCGTGTTGGTTATTAAAATTCAGATTCAGGAGATAATCGTTTCATTCGTAGAGATAAACCAAAGGTCTATCCTGGAAGCCCCGCTACTAAACGAACAACTATTCCTTTTCAACCTGTAAAAAACTTAATTCAAGAGGTGTCTTACGGCCAAAAATCTTGACCATAACTTTCAATTTCTTCTTCTCTTCATTCACTTCTTCAATGACCCCTGTGAAACCGTTAAACGGACCGTCGGTCACTTTTACTGTTTCGTTAACATAGAAGGGAACATTGATTTCTTCAGCATTCTCTGAAAGTTCATCGACCTTACCCAGGATGCGATTAACCTCTGATATACGTAAAGGAGTAGGCAGGTCTTCCCGGTCGGTCAAAAAACCAATTACATTGGGAATGCCTTTGAGTACGTGGGGAACCTCACCGACAAGGGCGGCCTCAATCAGTACATATCCGGGAAAGTAGTTTCTTTCCTTACTGATCTTTTTCCCATTACGAATTTGATAAACCTTTTCGGTAGGTATCAAAACCTGGGAAACATAGTCCTGTAATTTAAGGCCGGCTATTTCGCTCTCGATGTATTCTTTAACTTTCTTTTCCTTACCACCGATGGCACGAAGCACATACCATTTTTTGTCGATTTCACTCATTACAATAGGGTTCTCCCAGTGTTAATACAATTTCTTATAGAACCAGTTCAGCAAGGTATCAAAAGAAACGTCCATGCCATAAACCATCAAAGCAATAATGACCGAAGCCACCATCACCACAATGGCACTGTTCTGCAATTCGGCCCAGGTAGGCCAGGAGGTTTTATTAACCAATTCGTTGTGGACCTCTTCGAAATATGCTATTATTTTTTTCATCCTATCAAGAATTCGATTCTATATTGCACGGGAGGAGAGACTCGAACTCCCGACACCTGGTTTTGGAGACCAGTGCTCTACCAACTGAGCTACACCCGTAGAAAAGTTGAGAATGGCAAGCCATTCTCAACTTGTATGTCAATAATCCTTAGGATTACTCTACAATTTCAGTAACCTGACCGGCACCTACTGTACGACCACCTTCACGGATAGCGAAACGCAAACCTACGTTTACAGCTACGGGGTAAATCAAATCAACAGTAATGGTTACGTTATCACCAGGCATTACCATTTCAGTTCCTTCGGGCAAGGTAATCTCACCGGTAACATCCAGGGTACGGATGTAGAACTGAGGACGGTACTTGTTGTGAAAAGGAGTGTGACGACCACCTTCTTCTTTCTTCAACACATAGATTTCAGCCTTAATTTTGGTGTGCGGAGTGATGGATCCGGGCTTAGCCAAAACCATACCACGCTTGATCTCATTCTTGTCGATACCACGCATCAACAAACCTACGTTGTCACCAGCCTGGCCTTCATCCAAAATCTTGCGGAACATCTCAACACCGGTACAAACGGTTTTCTTACCTTCTGCACCCAAACCGATGATCTGCATTTCTTCACCGGTTTTGATGATACCGGTTTCGATACGGCCGGTAGCAACAGTACCACGACCAGTAATTGAGAATACGTCCTCAACAGGCATCAGGAAGGGCTTCTCAACATCACGGGGAGGCAGCGGAATCCACTCATCACAAGCGGTCATCAGTTCCATTACCTTCTCTTCCCACTGAGCTTCGCCATTCAAAGCACCCAAAGCAGAACCTTTGATAACAGGGGTATTGTCGCCGTCGAAGTCGTAGAAGCTCAACAAGTCGCGAACTTCCATTTCAACCAGCTCCAACAATTCCTCATCATCAACCATATCCACTTTGTTCAGGAATACAACGATACGGGGAACGTTTACCTGACGAGCCAAAAGGATGTGCTCACGAGTCTGAGGCATAGGACCGTCAGTAGCAGCACAAACCAGGATAGCGCCATCCATCTGGGCAGCACCAGTAACCATGTTCTTCACGTAGTCGGCGTGACCAGGACAGTCAACGTGCGCATAGTGACGATTGGCGGTTTGATACTCAACGTGTGAGGTGTTGATGGTAATACCACGCTCTTTTTCTTCAGGAGCGTTGTCAATAGAATCGAAACTCTTAACTTCGGACAAACCAGCCTTCGCCAGTACAGTAGTAATAGCGGCGGTCAAAGTGGTTTTACCGTGGTCTACGTGACCAATGGTACCGATATTAACGTGAGGCTTCGTCCTTTGAAATGTTTCTTTAGCCATAATTCGAAATTATTTAAGACAATTAGAACAATATTGAAACCGTAAAACTTAAACTAACCAGAGCCAATGATGGGAATTGAACCCATGACCTCTTCCTTACCAAGGAAGCGCTCTACCCCTGAGCTACATCGGCTTTTAAAACTGAGCGGGAAACGGGACTCAAACCCGCGACCCTTAGCTTGGAAGGCTAATGCTCTATCAACTGAGCTATTCCCGCGTTTTTTAGCGCCACAAAGTTAATGATTAAAATGTAAAAAATCTTCAAAACAACGATTTAAAACATCTGTTTCAAGAACTTTCGCGACACACACCATCATTCAACCCCACCAAAACACTAACTATCAAACCCTTAGTGGAGGTCGAAACAAAAAAGCAAATCTCTTTCATTTCAATAGGCTGATTATTGTTGATAACCAGCCTATTGTATTGCTTTCTTTCAGCTAAACACTGAAAATGGTGTGCAAATGTATAATAAATTTCAAACAACGCAAAAAATAAGATGCTTTTTTGCCCTATTTGGCCTTGACCTTATCTTTGCGCTTAACCACCTGTTTACGCAGTGCTTCACAAGCCAAATCTACGGCTTCTTCAAAGGTTTTACTTTGTTTTTTGGCGAACAAATTATTGCCCGGCAAATCAAGTGCAATTTCAGCAACCTTATTCTCCAGGGTTTCCGACTTATCCAGGCGTAAAACCACCTCTGCGCCAATAATGCCCTCAAAAAACTGATCAAGCTTCCCTACCTTCTGGTTTACAAAAGCTTCCAAATGATCGGCTGCATCAAAATGCACGCTTTGAATTCTGATGTTCATAATCTCTCCTCCTTTTACTTTAAGCTCTGGGATGAGCTTGTTTATAAATCGCGTTCAACTTTTCAAAAGTATTATGGGTATAAATCTGTGTTGCATTCAGGTTGGCATGTCCCAACAACTCCTTTATGGCATTAAGATCAGCACCGCGATTCAACAAAACAGTGGCAAAGCTGTGACGAAGCACGTGGGGACTTCGCTTTTGCTGGGTGCTCACCTGAGTCAGCGCTGCATGAACAATGCGATAAACCAAACGATGGTAAACCGCTTCTCCTTTGACTGTAAGAAAAAGGGCCGAATCTTCCAGCGCACCAAAGGTCTCCCTTCTGACTTCTACATAAAGCAAGAGCAGTCGCTTCAATTCGGCAGTAAGCGGAATCAGGCGTTCCTTATTGCGCTTCCCCCTAACCTTTACCAGTCCCCGGGACAGATCAAAGTCCCGGACTCTGAGAGCCACCAATTCGGACAAACGCATACCCGTATCGTAAAACAATTCCAAAATGAGTTTGTTGCGCAAGCCTTCGAAATCGGACCCAAAATCGGTCCGGTCCAACAACTGCACCATGGCCTCATCCTTAACAAAAACAGGAAGTCGCTTAGGAATTTTTGGAAGATTAACAAGCGCCGCCGGATTGCTTTCAATTACCCCCTCAATCTGAAGGTGCCTGAAAAACATTTTAAGGGCGGATATTTTACGATGAATCGTACGCGGGCTGCGACCCGCCTCACTCAAGGCCACCACCCAGGACCGAATCAGCCTGGGTTTAACCAGCTGCAAAACGCCTTCCTCTGAACTGCCTAAAAAATCCAGGAACTGTTGCAAATCATTTCGGTACGCAGTAAGGGTATGTGCCGAACTTCGCTTTTCAGACTCCAGATATTGTAAAAAACGCTCCGTTTGCTGCATAAAAAAAATGTCTTACCTCTCTCCTCTTATAAACGAATATACGAAATAAAAGGAGAAAAGTAAGACACTTTTCCTTAAAATTATAAGGGCCCTGTCTATTCTTCTTCGCGCTGCAATTGCTGAATATAAATGGCCTTTTTCTTTTGCTCACGATTCACAATCGAAGGCTTTGTAAAAGCCTGACGCGAGCGAAGTTCTCTCATGGTTCCGGTCTTTTCAAACTTCCTTTTGAATTTCTTCAAAGCCCTTTCAATGTTCTCACCTTCTTTAATGGGTACGATTATCATAGTTTCCTTATTTAAATATTTTCTTTTTGTGCGTGCAAAGTTACAATTAATAGCTTCACCCCCAAAATTTCAGGTTGCAAAGAAAATGAAGATTCTGGATATCAGCAAATTTTTTCTCTTTAATTTTCCTCCCCCAACTGCTTCTGTTGCTCCAGCTCGTCCCAAGTGGGCCCACAGAGCAAATAATGTTGCAACCATTCCCACTTCAGCGAATCAATCAAACCCGCCACAGCGACCTCGCCCAAGTCCTCAATCCTCCCATGCAACTGCCGCTCATCCCAAAGGGCTTTGGCCAGATAGTAATCGATATAGGGATGCTTTCGCAGTTGCTGAACCGAAGCGGTATTAACATTAAGCTGTCTCAAATCCGTACTGTCCACCACCAAAAAAGGCAACATGCTTTGCACCTGCTCCGCACTCAAACCATAAACTTCATACAACTGTTCCAGCGCCACAAAACCACCAAGCAAAGAGCGATAAGCAACAATTCTGCGACTGAAAACCGGGCCAATCCCCCTCAACATCATCCAGGCAGTGGTATCGGCACTGTTGATACCGAGAGGCCTCTTTTCAGTTGGCCAATCACTTACAGACTTCTCTAGGGCCTTAGTCTTCTGTGGTCGCACAAAGTGGGGGGCTGCTGCCCTGGGGCGGGGGACTTCCAGGTCAGCAAAGACAGGCTGTAAAGTATCTCCCAAAAACACGGAATAATCTGTCTTGGGATACCAATGGGGCATGCTGATCCTACAAACAGTCAGGACAAAAAACAGCACAAGCAGAATAAAGACTCCGCGCTGCTCGCGACGCGAAAGGGTCAGGATTCGGGGAAACATAAGGTATTTTTCCCGGCAAGTTACAACTTAAAAGCTTAAGTGGCAAAAGGCTAGAACCGGAGCAGGCCCAAACCGTTAAGAAACACCAGGGCAATAGCAATGGGAGCAAGAACACGAATCACTGGCACAAACAGCCGAAAATAAAAGGCCGCCCGGCCATCGGCTTCCAACTCGTCGCGCACCACCTGCTTACCCAGAAACCAACCAACAAAAAGTACGATCAACAAACCACCCAAAGGCAGCAGAATGTTGGAGGAGGTTCTGTCGAAGAAATCAAAAACAGCTCCATTCAAAGCACAGACAACACCCAAGGCCGACATTACACCGGCGGCCAGCCAGGTGGCTGTACTTCGCTTCATTTTCAGTTCTTCTACAAAATAGGCGACCACCACCTCAAGCAAGGAAATGGAAGAGGTGAGGGCCGCAATAACCAACAGCACAAAAAAGAAAATGGCAAAATAATATCCGCCGGCCATCTGATTAAAAATACCAGGTAGCGTAATAAAAACCAACCCAGGCCCTTGTCCCGGCTCAAGTCCAAAGGAAAAAACAGCAGGGAAAATAGCCAGGCCGGCCAGGATGGCAATGAAGGTGTCGGTCAGGGAAACAGATATGGCCGTTTTGCCCAAAGACTCCTTCTTCTTGATGTAAGAGCCGTAGGTAGCCATCACACCCATACCAAGACTAAGGGAAAAGAAAGCCTGGCCCAAAGCTTCCAAAATGGTGTTGGTGTCGACCTTAGAAAAGTCGGGTCTAAACAAGAAATCCACTCCTGCCATGGCGCCATCAAGACTCAGAGACCGGAATATTAATCCCAAAAGGATCACCAACAACAGAGGCATCAAAATCTTGGTATAGCGCTCTATACCCTTTTGCACACCACTGCGAACAATAAAGGCAGACAGAGCCATAAACAGCAACATAAACACGACCGGGCGCCACGAGGCAGTGGTCAGCTCATCAAATATAGCCTTGATGCCTTCGGGACTTTCGCCGGCAAACTGATTACCGATAGCATAGAAGGTGTACTCCAGGGTCCAGCCAGCTACCACCGCATAAAAAGACAAAATCATAAAGGCGGCCCCTACACCCATCATCCCCACAAGGGGCCAATAGGAACCGGGTGCCAGCTTACGAAAAGCACCAAAAATATTTAATTGTGCCTTACGACCAATCAGCAATTCGGAAAGCATTACCGGCACCCCGATGGCCAAAATAAAAAGCAGGTACAACAACAGAAAAGCTCCTCCACCATTCTCCCCGGCTACATAGGGGAAACGCCAAATATTGCCCAAACCGATGGCTGAACCAGCGGCAGCTGCTATAACTCCAAATTTGTTGGTAAAACTATCGCGTCCTCCTTCTTGCTTTGACATGGCTCCTTTGGCTGTTTAATAATAAGTCTTACTCTCTGCTTCCAAAAATAAACAAATCACTTATTATTTCAAATCAAAACAAGATTCTCGCTGATAAAACAATGCTTCAAACTCCAAAAATGTTTAAAAAACAAAGCAAACGTTAAAACTGAACAGAAAAGCAGGACAAAACTTCAGCTTCAGGCAGAAAAATTGTATAAGTTAGTTGCTTTACCTATTTTTGTAGCTACTAAAAACCAACATTTAAACAATAAAAAAATGGCTGTAAATTACAAAGAGCTGGGCCTGGTTAACAGCAAAGAACTGTTTGCCAAGGCTGTTGCCGGTGGCTATGCCATCCCGGCCTATAATTTCAACAACCTGGAGCAGCTTCAGGCGATTCTTCAAGCTTGCGTAGAAACCAAATCACCGGTTATTCTGCAGGTATCTTCAGGTGCCCGTAAGTACGCCAATGCTACCCTTTTGAGAAATATGGCCAAAGGTGCCACCGAATACGTTAAAGAGTTAGGTTACGAAGTGCCCATCGTTCTGCACCTCGACCATGGCGACACCTTCGAAATTTGTAAGGAGTGTATCGACAATGGTTTTTCTTCCGTAATGATTGATGGTTCGCACCATCCTTACGAAAAAAACATTGAACTGACCAAAAAAGTGGTAGAGTATGCCCACCAGCACGGTGTAACCGTAGAGGGAGAACTGGGTGTTTTGGCAGGTGTTGAAGACGACGTAGTAGCCGAGCATTCGACCTACACCCGCCCTGAAGAAGTAGAGGATTTCGTGAAGCGTACCGGCGTGGACTCCCTGGCTATTTCAATTGGCACTTCGCACGGGGCCCACAAGTTTACCCCCGCTCAGTGCACTAAAAATGCCGATGGCGTACTGGTTCCTCCCCCATTGAAATTCGAGATTTTGGAAGAAATCGAAAAGCGTATTCCCGGCTTCCCCATTGTTTTGCACGGTTCTTCTTCTGTGCCTGTTGAGCACGTTGACACCATCAACAAATTTGGCGGAAAACTGGATGCCGCTGTAGGTATTCCCGAAGAGCAACTGCGCAAGGCTGCCAAGTCTGCCGTTTGTAAAATCAACATCGATTCTGACGGCCGTCTGGCAATGACAGCAGCCATTCGCAAGGTAATGGCTGAAAACCCGGGTGAGTTTGACCCCCGTAAATACCTCGGACCTGCACGTGATACACTGAAGGCCCTTTATATTCACAAGAACAAAAACGTTTTGGGTTCGGCCGACAAAGCTTAACCAATAAACAGGATTACAAAAAGAAAGGCAGCCTCACCGCTGCCTTTCTTTTTTTCCTCATTTCCCCCCTCAGACTAAAAGGGATAACCAATGGCGAAGTTAAACGCGACATCCTCCCAGGTATAAGGCCGGGTAAATGGAATCCACCTTTCAGCAACCGGTACAGAGGGATCATTCAGCTTTAAACCGGCATCAATCCGAAAAATAAAATAATTAAAATCAAAACGGGTTCCAAAGCCTGTTCCAAGAGCAACTTGTTTGTAAAACTGGTCCCATTGAAACAAACCTCCGGGGGGACTGGAACTTTCTCTAATGGCCCAAATGTTTCCGGCATCCAAAAACAGGGCGCCCTCCAACAACCAAAACAAGGGAAAACGATATTCTACATTCATCTCCAGTTTAATATCGGCCGTTTGATTGTAAAAAACGGCTTCCGCATCCCTAAATGTTCCGGGTCCAACAGCCCTTACAGGCCAGGCGCGCAAAGAATTTGCCCCACCCGAAAAATAGCGCTTCTCAAAGGGCAGGACATTTAGATTGCCATAAGGCAAACCAACCCCGGCAAAAAAACGATAAGTAACGGAGGTAAAACGGCTCAGTGACTGATGGTAACGTAGGTCCACATCCGACTTAAAATACTGGGCATAACGAATCCCAAGAATGGTGTGGTAAGTACCCTCGTCTTTCCACAGAGACGACAGGCCGTTGAGCATATTTCCGGCAGCTTCAGCCGAAAACCGGAAATACCAGAAGTCTCTGGTTTGCCGGCCCATTTGCTGCTGGTTATAGGTATAAGTATAATTCGTATTGGCAATGAGGTGATCTTCATAGGTGTAACGCAAGAAGGGATTCCGCTCAATGTACTCCCAAAAGGCTGAGGATACTGTGGGAATGTTCACCAGGTTAAAATCGATGGGATACAGACTGTGGGTGCTGGTGCGTGACGACCGCCAGGAATAACCCAGACGCGCATTAGCAATGGTACGGGTATAATCGGGCCTACGTTGGTAATTATAAGCCAGGGCAATGGTTGTACGGGGATTGTAACGTTGCCTAAAACTTTCGATACGCACCGGCATAAGAAACTGAGGAAAAACCACCGAAGCATCGGCGCCCAGCTCCAGGGTATTAAAACGTTCCCGGTCGGCACTCCTGCTGACAAACTGATTCTCCCTTGCCAAACGGGTGCTGAGGGTAAACAACTCGGCACCTTTAAAAATATTCTTGTGCTGATACTTAAAATTGCCTGCAGCACCCAGGTTCCCCGATGAGTTGGTACCTTCAATCTCCACCGAATAGGATTGATATCTGCCTGGAACAACCTGAATATAACAATCAATAAGGTGACGCCCTTCCGCATCACGAAGACCTTCAACTTCTTTAAAACGAATGTTGATGTATTTAAAAATTCTTAGGCCACTCAAAAGAGACTGGGTACGATCGACTAAGGTCGACTGGTAAAGTGCGCCGGGCTCAATGTAATTGCTGTTGAGCAGCACTTCTGGTTTAAAATCCAATTTGCCTTCATGCACAATTTGAATGCCTTCCATGAACACGGTATCCATCTGAAGGGCAAGATCCCCAATGGAAGCCGACAATTCGCGTGTATCCGAATTCACCTGAAAGACGACCTCGCGCACCGCATAGGTGGCGTGGAGTCCTTCTGCGGTTCTGCCATTAGCGTTCTCGGGTGGACGCATAATCACCAGGGTGTCGTTGACCCTGTGTGCACCCAGGGAGCTGTCGGCCAAAAAATAGATGTATTCCTTCGAAAAATTATAGTATCCTTCGTTGCGCAACAATTCGGTAATGCGCTCCCTTTCCCTGTCGTGCATCTCTGAGGTGAAGCCCCTCCCCCTGCGCATAACGGAATTCACTGTATCGTTGAATACGACAGCTCTCAGACCAGGATCATCAATTCGATAGAAAACATCGTTAAGTCGATAGCGGGGACCCGCCTCAACGGTATAGCGCACCCGGGCTTTTCTTTCGGAGGGATAGCGGATACTGTCGCTTACCTGATTCAGATAATAACCTCTGTTACGCAAATAAAGCCCCATCTGCTCTACCGAACGGTCCACCAGAGTGGAGTCAAAAACCACAGGAGCTTCCCCCATGCTGCGCAGCCAACGGTTAAAGCCCTTGCTTTCATCCTTACCCGAAAGATTATAGATACCCAGGTGTAAACGCCAAAAACCAAGAATGCGCAAGTTCTCCTGCTGACGCAGATAGGAGCGCAGCTCATCACGCGGAACATCCCTTGCATCACTTTTTATCGCCACACGAGACAACAGCTTTTCTCCTTCGGGAACATACTTTGTACTGCGACATCCCGTCGACAACAGAACCGCCATAAGAAACAGTCCCCCCAATAATGGTGAAGCAAGGTACCTCCTGATCATTTATGCTATGATATTGTTACATTTGCAGCAAAGGTAAAAAAAAGCAGCATGTTAAGTAAGAATCAGAAAAAACTGATTGCCTCCATGGCGCAAAAAAAGCAACGCGATAGCCATGGCCTGTTTTTGGCTGAAGGGCCTAAAATTATAAATGAGCTCCTGGATGCCGGCTTTACCCCCCACCTTTTGGCCGGAACGTCAGAATGGAAGGCCCCTGGCCGTCAGAATTATGAAACCCTTGTACTTAGTCCTGCAGAACTGTCTTCTGCCTCTCTGCTTAAAACTCCCCAACAAGTACTGGCGCTTTTTCGTCAACCCACCCACACGCTCAATAATGATGCCATAAAAGAAGATCTCACTCTGGTACTGGATGGCATACAGGATCCTGGGAATTTGGGCACCATCATCAGGATGGCAGATTGGTTCGGCATTAAAAAACTGATATGCAGCAAGGACACCGTGGATGCCTTCAACCCCAAGGTGGTGCAAGCCACCATGGGTGCCCTGGCAAGAGTTCAACTGTTTTACACGGATCTTGACAGCTTTCTTCCGGCCTGTAAAAAAGACCACCACCTGCCTGTTTACGGCGCATTTTTAGAGGGGGACAACATCTACACGTCCTCCCTCAAAACCCCTGCGCTATTGGTCATGGGCAACGAAGGCAGAGGTATTCGTCCCACCACATCCCAACACCTTACCCAACGGCTAACCATTCCTTCCTTTCCCCCACAAAGCAGTGGATCAGAATCATTGAATGTAGGCGTGGCTACGGCCATTATCTGTGCAGAATTCCGACGTCAGCAAGGGTTCAGCTGAGTTAAACACAAGACTACTTTCCCAGCGACCTGGCGACCATCTCTGCACAACGCGTGCCATCCAGCGCCGAGGAGGCTATTCCTCCGGCATATCCTGCTCCTTCTCCGCAAGGATAAAGACCTCTCAGCTGCACATGCTCCAGAAGCTGCGGATCACGAGGGATCCGAACCGGAGAAGAGGTGCGCGATTCGGTTCCCAACACAAGGGCTTCCTCGGTCAGGAAACCCTTGGCCCATTGACCGAATTTCTTGAAGCCTTCGCGCAGACGAAAAGAAATGGCTTCTGGCAAAAGAAAATGAAGGGGAACCGACACGGCTCCGGGAATGTAGGAGGTCGGGGGCAAATCGGCGGAGAGTCGACCAGCAACAAAATCGGTCAACACCTGACCGGGAGCAATTACATTGTGCCCCCCATTGAGATAACACAGCTTTTCTACTTCACGCTGATAGGCCAGACCAGCCAAAACCCCATGTGCCGCATAAGCATCGAGGTCGCCAGGGCGAACTTCCACCACCATTCCACTGTTGGCAAAGGGAGAAGAACGGGTAGAAGCAGACATCCCGTTAACCACCATTTCGTTGGGACCGGTCATTGCAGGAACGATGGTTCCCCCCGGACACATACAAAAAGAGTACACACCCCTTTCCTTAACCTGGCAGGAAAAACTGTACGAAGCTGCAGGCAGGTGCTCGCCCCTGCCTTCGGGCGTGTGGTATTGAATCTGATCAATCAACTCCTGGGGATGCTCCACTCTTACGCCCATGGCCCAGGTTTTGGCTTCCAGCTTTATCCCCTTTTGATGTAACAATTCATAGATATCCCGGGCCGAATGGCCTGTAGCCAGGATAACAGCTCCGCCGCGTACTTCATCGCCGCCGGCTGTCCGCACCCCCAGTACCCTGTCGCCTTCCACGATAAAGTCGCTCACCCGGGTTTCAAAATGCACTTCGCCCCCGGCGGCCAAAATCTGTTCGCGGATATTTTTCATGATACGGGGCAGCAGATTGGTGCCAATGTGGGGATGAGCATCAACTAAAATTTCGTCGGAGGCCCCATGAAAATGAAGTATTTCCAAAAAGCGTTGAAAATCGCCCCGCTTGGTACTTCGGGTATACAGCTTACCATCGGAGAAGGTGCCGGCACCACCCTCTCCAAAGGCATAATTGGATTCGGGATTAACCGCTTGGTTGCGATTCAAAAGCGCCACATCCCGCTTGCGTGCACCGATGTCCTTGCCCCGCTCCAGCACAACGGGCTTTAGTCCCAGCTCGATAAGACGAAGGGCTGCGAAATAGCCACCCGGACCGGCGCCCACCACAACGACTTCGGACTGATGGGAAACATCGGGATACTCAAACACAGGAACCACACGATCGGGCTTCTCTTCATCGACCCAAACCTGTACGTGCAACTGCATGTGAACCGGATGTTTACGTGCATCGATGGAACGACGACGAATGTGCCAGCCCTTAATGCGGGGCCCAGAAACATCGAGATTTTCAGCCAGAACGCCCTTAATCAGCGCCTCGTTGCCGGCTTCGGCCGGCAACAAACGCAGCACTACTTCTTGAATCATCAGCAAACAGAAAATTACTCAAAATAAAAATTGAGTACAAATATACGGGAAGTCAGGCGATCCAACACATCGGAGTAGTAAATATCCTCGGGCTCACCCGTTCCTGCAGGATCCAAAACATTCATCAGGCCCACCGAAAGCTTTAACTCCGTAGAAAAACGAAAATAGCTCATGTAAGAATCAAAGCCGGCACCCACCTCCCAATAAACATCGAAGGGACGCACCAACAACCCGTCCTTTTTACTCTTGGCCAAATCGAAACGGGGATTGATTCCTGCCGTAAAAAATGGTTTGGCGTTGTGCATACGGGCCCCGTTTAGTTTCAAGACCAGAGGAACTTCTATAAAGGTGGATTTGATTTCCAAAGGATGTGGATCTTCTTCCCCATTCTCCGCAACAAACATCAAATCGCGCTGGCCAAAGCTGATGCCGGGAAGGACCCGAAAACTGAAATATTGATTCAGCCTGAAATTGGTGACCATCCCAATATTGATGCCCGGATTGAGTCGTACCACATCGGCGTAGCGCACGCCCCCGGGACCTTGCTGGTCCGGGGCCTTGGAAACCACCCGATAGTCCATGGTATTAAACCCAATGAGGAATCCAAAATTAAGCGCCTTATCGTCAAAATTGGGCAAATTGGGAACCTTGCCGTTAGACGGCTGCGCAACCGCCGTTCCCAGGACTCCTGCAAAAAAAAGAAAAGCAAAAATATACTTCATGAAATGCACCCTGATTTGATGTTGCTGAGCAGGCCTTTGCGCCTGCTTCATAAACGTCGCCAATACCAATTTATTGCAGGGGACGATGGGCAACATAGATGGTGGCAATCCCCAGGGTCTGCCGGCGACTCTTTTCTACTTCAAAACCGGCTTGCACCAAGGCCTCCTCAAAGGCCTTTCCTTCAGGAAAATGCAACACGGAAGCAGGCAAATAATCGTAAGCTTCCTTATCCTTTGAAATTAAACCTCCCCACCAAGGCAAAACGTGTGCAAAATAACAGCCGTACAACTGCTTAAAAGGAAAAATGTGCGGACGCGAAAACTCTAAAACCACCAGCGAGCCTCCGGGCTTGAGTACACGATTCATTTCACAAAGTCCCTGATGCAAATCTCCGAAATTACGCACCCCAAAGGCCACCGTTACCGCATCAAAAAAACGATCGGTAAAGGGCAGTGCTTCTGAATCGGCTTCTTTGAGTACAATGGTATGTTGCAAACCCCGTTTCGAGACTTTCTGCGCCGCACGTGCCAACATGCCTGCAGAAATATCGGCACCGTACACCGCTGTAGGCTTAGGATGGATGCCGGCCAGGGCAATGGCCAGGTCGCCGGTTCCGGTAGCTACATCCAGCACAACAGGCGCCTTTTTTCGCGCAACAATGCGCACCACCCGCCTTCGCCAAAGCTTATCGATACCCATCGAGAGCAAATGATTCAGAAAGTCGTACTTAGGCGCAATGCGGTTGAACATAGCCGTAACCTGTTCCTTCTTCGAACCTTCGGCCTGTGCATAGGGTTTCACACTCATCATTATTTGTCAGATATTACAAAATAGGGCGACAAAGATACCAAAAAAGCACGGCAATCAGCCTTCTATTTTCCCTTCCAACCAGATTTTCAGACTGTCTTCAAATCTTTTCTTTTCCTCGTCCATAAATCCATAAGATTCATCATCAATGCGCAACTCCCCTTTGGTAACATGCCCCAGAATCGAAAAAGGAAATTCCTGCTCCACCATAAAGTCGACAAAAAGATCCTGCTTCTCGGGGGCAACAGAAACAATTACCCGACTTTGTGCTTCCCCAAACAAAAAGGCATCCTTACGAATTTCGGCGTCGGATGTAATGTCAAAACCAAAGCCCAGAGGTAGGGCGCTCTCCAATAAGCTAAAATACAAACCCCCATTAGAAACATCGTGCACCGAACGGACCAGGTTCTGATCGATCAAACCGGAAATAACCTGATGCAACTCCTTCTCTTCTTCAGGATTGTAACAAGGGGCTACTGAATGCTCCACGTTATGAATCAAACGCAAATACTCAGAGCCATTTACATCGTCGCGTGATCTGCCCACGAGAAAAATCATATCGCCCTTTTGACGAAAGGCCAGCGTGGTGTGCCGATCGGCGTGTTTGAGCAATCCCACCATGCCAATAAGTGGAGAAGGCGTTACCGGAATCAATTGTCCTTCCACCGACCTTTGGTTGTAGAAACTCACATTTCCACTGATCACAGGAAGATTAAAATGTTTACAAGCCGCGGCTATTCCACGTACTGAAGCCACAAAATGGCCATAGGCTTCCGGGTCTCTGGGATTCCCAAAATTAAGGCAGTCGGAGACAGCAAGTGGCTGACCACCAGCGCAAATAATATTGCGCACTGCTTCTGCAACGGCAATTTCGGCCCCCTTTTGAACATCCCCATTCATATAACCCGGATTGCCATCCATTGTAGCAACGAGTGCCTTCCCTTCTGTCCCCACAGGTATAATGGCAGCATCTGAGGGATAACGACTGCTGGGATTATCGGACTTCAGCGACTTGGTAAAACGGCTGCCCAACCATTTTTTGGAGGCCAGATTGGGCGAGGACATCATACGCCGAACCGCAGCCGGATAGTGATCGGGTTCCGGAAAATCTTCAACCTTAACGGCAACACCCCGCTTGGGATCAATCTGAAAATCCGGCTCGTACACCGGTGCTTTACCTCCCAGACCCAGGTAGGCAACCGGCAGACGGGCAAGCTCTTCCTCCCCATCTCGGATACACAGCAGACCCGAATCGGTCACCCTACCCAAAACCCCAAACTCAAGGCCGGCTTTTTGGGTTAAACTCTTGACCTTTTCGAGTTGGGAGGGCGCAAAACAAAGCAGCAGACGCCCCCAGGTTTCAGCCACCAAAATATCGCGGGACGATAAGCCCGCATCCCTCAAAGGAACTTCTTCGGTACTTACTTCCAGGCCCGACTGCCCCCTGGCAGCCATGTCGGCCATGGCGCCTACCAATCCCTGCGCACCAACAGGCTGAACGCCCACCAACAATTGTTGCTTGTTGAGTTTTTGCAGCAACTTCATCAGGCCTTTTTCAACTTCCATATTGCGTAAGCCATCAGCCTCTGCTCCCTTTGTCCCGTGATTGCTGATGACATCGGCAGCAAAAGCATCGCCATCGATGCCCTCACTTCCGGTGGCTGCGCCAACAACAGCTATTAAATTGCCTTCCCCCCGTGCAACAGCATGCAGTAGCTCTTCCCGTGAGGCCACCCCCACAACCATATTGTTGACTACGGGGCTGGAGTTGAAACCTTCAGCAAAAAAGGTGTCGCCTCCCGCTAATGGAAGACCAAAACCCTTTTCAAAGTCGGCCAGCCCCTCTATGACTTCTTCAAACAACCAACGCGCAGTATCCCGTCGCGCATCGCCAAAACGCAGTGCATCCAAAAAAGCCAGGGGCTTTGCGCCCATAGCAAAAACATCCCGGCCCACCACACGCAAACCCGTGGCGGCCCCCAAACGCGGCTGAACGGCACAAGGGTGATTGTGCGATTCGACCTTGAACACACAAAGCTCGCCATCCCCAATATCCACAGCCCCGGAGACTTCGGTCCCGGCCTCCACCACCACATGCTGACCACTGCGCGGCAGCTCCTGCAAGTGTTTTAAAGAGTGCTTATAACTGGCATGCTCCGACCAAAGGATAGAAAATAGCTCCAGCTCAAGCAAATTTGGGCTTCGACCCAGAATTTTTTGTATGTGATCAAACTCCCCGGATCCGACGCCAAAAGTCTCGGCATCCTGCAGGGTGGCTGTTCTTGTTGTCATGGTTGTTGGTTTATGAATCTACAATTACAAAAAAGTGTAATTTTACCGTGGCAATGGCTTCTGAAAAATACTAAAAAACAGACAAACCACAAACCGATCACCAAAAAACAGGGATATGCAAAAAACAGCATTGGTTACCGGAGCTACCTCCGGAATAGGACAAGCTACAGCATTTCAACTCAGCAAAATGGGTTACGAACTGATTATCACAGGACGAAGAGCAGAGCGCCTGGCGGCCCTTTCCGCTGAACTGGCAGAACAAGGCACCTCTTGCACCAGTCTGTGCTTCGATATACAAAAAAAGGAAGCGGTAGACCAGGCCATGGACGAATTGGGGGAAAGACTTCAGCAAATCGACTTACTGGTAAATAATGCAGGCCTGGCTGCCACGGCCGAACCCATACAGTCGGGCGACTGGAACGACTGGGAACGCATGATCGACACCAATGTTAAGGGCTTGCTGACCATCAGCAGGCGCATTATTCCGGGTATGATCGAGCGCCGATCGGGGCACATCGTCAATGTGAGTTCCATTGCCGGAAAGGAAGCCTACGCCAACGGCAACGTTTACTGCGCCACCAAACATGCGGTAGAAGCACTGACCAAAGGAATGCGTATCGACCTGCTGCCGTATGGCATTAAAGTCTCGTCTATTTCTCCGGGAATGGTAGATACAGAGTTCTCGCTGGTGCGCTACCATGGCGACCAGCAAAAGGCCGACGCAGTTTACCAGGGACTTACCCCGTTAGCAGCCGAGGACATTGCCGAAGCCATTGCCTTTATGGTCAGTCGCCCCCCACACGTTAATGTCAACGACCTTTTGCTTATGCCTACGGCACAGGCTAGTGCCGTATATAGTCACCGAGAATAATTGCCTTACATCTGGATAAAAAACAAAAAAGCCCTTACCTTTGGGCCATTGTATAACTTTAATACTTAACCATGAAAAAAGTACTTACTCTGCTGGTTCTGGCTTTTGCAGCCTTCCAGTTAAGCAGTGCCCAGACCAATGTTGAGAAAATTTCAAAACTGACAGAGGGCATCGTGAATGTGGGGGACGCCACCCTGAACGAAAACAACCCCATTGTAGACATCACCCCCCTGGCTGAGGCACAGGCAGAAAGCAGCATCGTGCTGACCAAAGAAAATGTAGTGGAAGCCTTTAGTAAGGGACAGGATTACAGCAAGGCCCTGATTATTGTTGGACAGCACACCCTTGTAAAAATTACCGACTGGGCCGACTGTCAGGCCTCTGGTTCCTGGGGAACCTGTATGCCCAAAGGGGAAGGCTTTGTTAAGAAGGGAGAGTTGCAGGAGAAAGCCGATTACATCAACAACATCATCGGCATTCCGGACAGTCAGACCCGGACGCTGTACCTTTTCAAGTAACAGAAAACAGTCTATCACAAAAAGTGGCCGGAAATCCGGCCACTTTTTTTATCTCCAAAACTCCGCTTATTTTGAGGGATTCACGATCTTTCCTGCAAACAATACCGCCCCGCTGCTTTTCTCTGAAATTACAAAAACGAAGGGGCGATCGACCCTGAAGGTCCGTACCTGAGGCATGCTGGTAGTTACAAAACCTACACTGGTTACAGCTGCTGCCTCGCTGCCCCGTTCGTCCACTTCCAAAAAAGTTTTGTGCCTGACGTCCGAGATCAGCATCCGGTCGTTGGCCAGATTGGCAAAGCCGGTATCGTCCTTAAAGGCCAGCTGCATGCCCAATTTTTCAAGGGCGGGAACCAAGTCGTAGGAAGCTTCTGTTTTAAACCGGGGAAGGGCCAATTGCAACAAACCGGGAGCGGGGTCTTCCTGAAGCTGAGCCCATAGTCCCTCTTTCATTTGTGCCAACAAATCGTCCACAGTATTTCCTTCACGGGGCAAAACCACGTGCATGCTGAAGGCACTGTCTCCATAGGCCAGTCGGACCGCTTCAAAGTCCTCACCCGAATAATATTGAAAGTGCCCCTCCTGTTGCATCATGGGCACATTTACACTGCCCTTTGCAGTATAAAAAGGAGCTTCCTCCGTTTTTTCAGCGTCAAAACGGGCACTCCATGCTCCTTTAAAATACACCGCATTGACCAGAAACAGAACGTGCTCGGGCCTTATTTTGTCTACAATGGATGGGATTCTGTCACGGGTAGCGTCTTTTACCCACTTATTGATAACAGCCTTGGCTGCCTCCTCGTTTCCGAAGTCCAATCCCTCTGCTCGAGCTGCATAAGATTCTGCTATGCAGGCCAGAAAGGCGGGGTTCAGTTCAAAACCTTTTCGGTACCAGGCCGAATTGACCACGCCCATTGTCACCTTTGGGTCTGCACTTTCCAGGGCAAGACGAACATTTCGAAAAGCTTCGTTTAAGGCTTTCGGGTCGTCGTAACCCAAAACCCGGCACATTTCCTCCAGATTGTTTCCACTGGCACCGTTGAGGGCCATCCCCAAAGCCTGTGCAACGCTCAAAGGGGAGAGCACCACATTTTCATCAGATGCTGCAGCTTCATTCAGCGCCAAAAGCAAAGACCACCCAAAATTTTCTGTTTTCTGCACCAGCTCAGCCGATTTCAGCGAGAGCACTTCAGGCTCCGGTTGGGGCAACTCTTCGCTCTTCTCACACGAAGAGGCAGCAAAACACAAACCCAGTACAAACCATCCTAAGCTTCTCATTGTCGTAGTATTTATTATAAATAAGTCCACGTACTAAGATGCAGAAAGTCGCACCGGGTTGCGTCCCATATACTAAAGCGACCTAGAGCAAGCCAAGTTGCCCCATTTCAGCCTTTAATGCCGACTGATGTTCCTCCGCCATGCTGCAAAGCGGCAAACGAAAAGTTCCACCCAATTTACCCATAAGCGCCAATCCGGTTTTTACGGGGATGGGGTTCGACTCCACAAACATCAGCTCCATAAGCCTTTTGTACTTATAAAAGAGAGAACGACTCTGAGCAACATCACCCGCCATGGATACTTCCATCAACTGATGGAACTCACGGGGTATAAGATTAGCCACCACACTGATGCAACCATCAGCACCCAGCAAATTGGCTGAAGTCGCCAGAAAATCGTCGCCACTGTATACTTTAAAGCCATCCGGACGATTGGCCAACAACTCAGCAAAGACCGACATGTTGCCCCCGGCTTCCTTAATGGCGACAATGTTTTTAAACTCGGCACCTAAACGCAAGGCCAATTTGGGCGAGATACAACTGCCGGTACGACCCGGAACGTTGTACAAAATAATGGGGGCATCCACAGCCTTGGCAAGTGCTGCAAAATGCTGATACATTCCACTATCGCTGGGCTTATTGTAATAGGGCGCAACCACCAAAAGAGCATCTACACCCACACTCAGGGCACGTTTGGAGTATTTGATGCTGTCCTGGGTCGAATTGCTGCCGGTACCTGCAATAACAGGGATCCGGCCCTTCACTCTCTTCACCGCTCTTTCCATCATCGTGGCATCCTCATCTTCCGACAAGGCCGGAGTTTCTCCGGTTGTTCCGCACACAACCAAAGCATCGGTCCCGTTGTCGAGATGCCAGTCTACCAAACGATCAAAAGTCTCGAGATCCAACTCTCCGTTTTCTTTGAATGGGGTGGCAATGGCGACTATAGAGCCGCGTAAATTTTCTATAGGCATAACAATCTGTATTATCTTTTTAAGGATCGTTTCAAAGGCTAAAGATATTGAAAAGTACAGGATTGTGCAAAATGCATCCCACTATAGCTCCTGAACAGCTGCAAGCGCAGCTTTCCTTTGCCCTTGTTGTTCGGGCAGGCCCGTGACTGCAAGGACTTCAGCTAAATCCTTAACCGGCAGACTGCTCTGCCGGGCCAAATTGTGTTGACAAAGCGGACAGGAGGTAACGATACTTTGTGCCCCGGGTACTTCCAACACCTTAAGAGTCCGGGAAGTTAGCGCCTGACGCTCGGACAGAGACAAAGAAAGGGAACCGAGACTGTTGCCGCAACACAATGCATCTGCCTGCTCGCGTTCGAGGGAAAGCAGCGTGCCACAACTTTGCAGCAACTCCCTGGGTGCCTGATAACAGGTCGATTTTCTGCCCAATTCGCAAGGGTCATGGTAGCTGAAGCACGCAGTTCCTTTCTCCCGCTTTAAGCTGCCCGAGCTGAGGCAGGACCAGAGCACTTCACTGTGATGATAAACAGGGAGCTCCAACCGATAGTCATCCCTGAACTGTTTGAGGCAAATGGGGCAGGTTGTGACCAGCATTCGGGCCTGCTGCCCCTTAATCAAACTTCGGTTGTGTTCCCGCAATGCGCTGGCCTCACTGGCGCGGCCGGCCAATGCCAGGGGGCGTCCGCAACAAATACTCTCCTGTTCGTCCAGATGCACCCAACTGAGGCCTGCCTCCTCGAACAAGTCTTTCAAGGCCTTGGTGGTTGCGGGTTTCAAACGCCCCATGCATCCGGTAAAGAGCAAAACATCCACCTTGGAAGTCTCCACTGGCCCAACAGTGGGCAAATAGGAATAAACTGCATGGTGCTTTTCATGTATCTTTCCACGGGCAGCCATCCGCAATTTCTCCAAACCGAGGTTGATGGGACAAGCTTCCTCGCAAGCCCCGCAACTCAGGCAGGTGGAAGCCAGACTTTCCCAGCCCTTACCGCTGCGCAGGGCGCGCAGGAAGTAGGCAGACTGAAAGGGATGGTCTTTAATGGCGGGACAAACATCCAGACACAGACCGCAGGAAGAACAAGCATGGATCTCAAAAGCCTGAAGCGCTTTTTCAGGCTGCAAATCTTCAGCGGCCTGCAAACCCCAGTGCCGCAAAAGAATCAATACCATCTCGGTTGGAATATGCAGATATCGCGAAAATGGCAGGACAACAAAAAAGGCACCCAGCGACAAGGAATATGCCCACCAAAACGGCAGTTCCAGACCGGCAAGTGTGCCGGAGGTGAAACAGCAGCGACCTAGTGCGCCCGTCAGAAAGCCCCCACCCCCATGCTGACCAAAAGTAAGGGCTTCGGCCACCAGGCGCAGAGGAAATATCATCCAGAGAAATGTAAGGGCCACCCGATTGACCAGGGTGTGCCGCGTGGTGCTGTGTATGCCCAGCACTTTTTTCCTAATCCTTTTCACTATGGCCAGGGCTAAGCCAGTCAGCACCAGCAAAAGCCCAAAATCCATATAATGCAACCAAAAAGTACCAGCCCATCCACCTACTGTTTGCGGTTCAAAATAACGAAAGAATACCGCATACCAGGTCCCGTGCAAAAACTGGCCGCTGTGGAACCAGGTCTCAAACTTTCCGCCCACAATCATCATAAACCAACCAAGGGCCAGACTCATGTGCATAAAACCCAGGCGTCGGTTCCTCTTGTATATACGCAGGTGCAAAAGACCTTCCGAAAAAATTTCACGCACAGCCAACAAACTGTGCTTCGAAAACATCCTCGACAACAACCTGGAAGAAGGCCGCCGCAACAAACTACGTAACCACCATAGGTAACGCAGCAGCAAAACCGCCAGGGCAAACATAAAGCCGAGCATAAACGGCCAGACAAACCAGGCTGATTTTTCCATCGACTAAGGTTTGGGGGGCAGCAAGGCCGCCATTAACAAAAGGGCGTTACGAATATTAACTCCGCGGGGACAAGTCATCTGACACTTTCCGCACAACATGCAGTGCTGCGCCCTTTGACCAACAACTTCCACTTCTCCTGCCCAAAGCTGTAAAACCAGACGGTAAAAAGCCAAAGGAGTGAATACACCGGCCGTACAAACCGCGGCACATTGTCCGCACGCCATACAAGCACGAATACTGGGTTCGGCCTCCAAAACAGCTTGCACCTCAGGCAATAAGGGTACACTCAGCTCCAGAGCCCGGTTGGGTGCAAAGGAAAAACCAAAATCGGGTTTAGGCATGGGCGACTGCTTTTAAGGATTTCAAATATTGCTCCACCTCACATGCCACTGCAGCGGCATCGGCAAAAACCTCTGGCAGTGTGGCGGGTCCTTTACAGGCCCCACTGGCAAAAAGACCTTTCTGTTGCACAACCGAACCCGCAGCCAAAAACCCCTGAACAGGCACAAAGCCGGAACCAAAAACGGGCTCCTTAAAAAACACGGCCCTTTCTTGCTGCTCCAACACAAAAGTTGGCACCATGCCCGACATGAGCACCAACATATCGAGCTGCAAGTGCAAAGGACGTCCCTGCAGGGTATCTTCGGCCTTTACATGCAAACGCTTACCCTGACCGGGCGCAGCTTCGGATAAGCGCCCCCTTATAAAGCGCACCCCATAATCGACCTGGGCCTTTCGGTACAGTTCCTCATACTCCAGCCCATGCATACGCAAATCCATATAAAAACAGTAAACCTGGGCCTCCGGAAAAAACGCCTTAACGGCCATAGCCTGTTTCACAGCGGTAACACAGCAGAGTTTGCTGCAATGGGGACTGCCACACTTAAGGTCGCGGGAACCCACACAATGCACGAAACCAATCTGGGGAGCGGCACAGTCGGGACCAAATGGCCAGGGGCGTTCCTTCCTGAAAACGGCCTCCAAATCAGCAGATGTAAGCACCGAAGGATACAAGCCGTATCCGTATTCTTCCTTGCGACGGGCATCAAACAAGGCAAAACCGTTGGCCAAAACAACGACCCCGGCCCTTCCAACAACCGTCTCCCCTTGCCATAATTCCCATCCCTCCCCGACCTTTTGCAAATGGTCAACAGTCTGCCCCAAATGGAGCGGAATGGCGCGAGCGAGCACCTGCTCTTTTAAAGCACCCAACAAGTCCGATGCCGCCACCCCATGCGGAAACAAGTGATGCCACCCTTTCAGATGGCCACCCAGCTGCTCCTTTTGCTCATAGATGCGCACACTAAAACCTCTTGCGGACAGCACCAGGGCAGTCTGCATACCGGCGGGACCACCACCAATAATGGCAACCTCATCCTTATTTATGTACTCTGATGATCTCATTCAAAGCTGACTTTTAAAACACCTGGTTCTCTGGGAACGCCGGCAACTCCCTCAACCATACTGTACTTCTGACGGGCTTGGTAAGCAATACCGATCTTGTCGAGCAGCGGCTCCAATTGCACTTGATGCATCTGCAAGCCCAGGGTCCAGGGATCACGTCCCAACATCAAGGCCGCCAATTCTTCATGAGAAAGCACGGGAATGCCTTTTCCTTCTCCATCGTAGGTCTTTCCGCTCATCTCGGCCAAAGTATATTGCCAGCGATCGAGAAACATATTGCAACCGGGACAGTTGGTCAGGATCAAATCAGGGGCAAAGGCCTCCATCGATTCAAACTTAATGCGGCTGTTCGACACGGAATAGCCACGATTTTCCTGCAACATATAGTGCCTGAAACCAAAACCACAGCAATGACGACGTTCCGGGTAATCCACCATCTCTCCCCCGAAAGTCTCCGCCAGGCCCGACAACACACTGGGAAACTCTGCGCCCCCAAAACCTCCGGCAGGAAAAATTTTTGCATAATGACATCCTACATGATCAACCACCCGCAAGGCGCGTTGGGTGGACTTATCGACCAGGCGATGGGGCGACCGATCGGCAATAGGCTTCCGTAAATGGTAGATAAGGTCTGAAGTATGCACCAGGGCTGTAGGCAGCTCAAAGGTTCTTCGGGTGGACTTCCACAAGGCCTCCCGGGTTTGTTCCAGCATTTCGGGATGATGCTGCCACATATCCAGCATTTCCAGATAAATGCCAAAGGAGGTAACACAAGAAACCAGCAAGTGCCGATAACCGGCTTCGGTCATCAGGGACAACTGACGGGCAATTACCGTCATGATGGTTTCGAGGGGCACCAGATCGCAGTGGTAAGCAATTCCGGTGCAGGTCGTGTGCCTGCGGTCTTCAAAAATATCCAGGCCCAGACTGTTGCGGAGAATATCGAGCAAGGCTGCCTCTGCGCCAGGAAAAAAGGTTTGCCGGATGCAACTCCGCACAAAAAAATAATGGTTATCGGGGACCTCCTTTTGGTAGTCCTTCCACAATAAAGGCGTCATGATTCCTGATTTAACTTTAGTTCTTCAGCCCCCCTTTCAATGGCCTCCCAAAATCGCAGTCCCCCCGTTTCCTCAAAAATCGCCTCCAACTCATTCAATACACCGGGGGCCATCTTACGCAGCCCTCCTTCTCCTTCGCCATAGTAATTAGAGCCACAACGCCGGTACAAGTCCGCCCCCTGCTCCAAGGCCCAGATCCATACCGGGCCCTGCTCGGGATGGGTTTCGGGCTCCACCATCAGCGGATGCACACAATAACCCGTCTCCAAAATACTGTGACCGATGCGTCTTTTGAGGCGTATTTGCTTACGCCCTTCGCTCGAATGAATAAAAAGTCCGCTTTGCTGACTCAGCTTGCGCAGGGACTGGATCAGGTAACCGGGAACGTTGCCCCGGGGACAGCGCGCTTTGCAGGACAGGCATTGTCCGCACATCCAGATTTCCTCCCCCTTGAGTAACTTTTCCAGCTCCTGCTCCTCTCCCGTTTGCACCAACTGACAAATACGTCGGGGGTCGTAGTCGAAATAAGCGGCAGCGGGACACACTGCCGTGCAAATGCCGCAATTCATGCAGGCACTCAAACCTTCGCTAAAACGAATATCGTCCTTCAGCTGAGACAACAGACTGGCCATACCATTTCATAATTTTGAACACAGGTTCAAAATTACCTGGTAAAAAGTTTAAACATCAGGGTAGAAACACGTAAATGCAGGTAGTAGAAACACCCATCCTAAACCCCTATATTTAAGCACCTTAATACCTGATTTGCGGAGCTATAAAAACAGGAGCGCCGACCTTCCGGTCCGACGCTCCTGTTCTCTTTTCCCTGACCAACTTCCCTATTGGGCGCCGGCGAAATACTTGCTGCCGGCATCGTAGCCGTAGCGATAATGGTACTCCTTGCGGTGAAAGGGCAAGCCGTTAATGATTAGGCCCAGATGAGCGACCTCTTTGAACTTCTCGTCCTTCAGATTCATTTTGAAAACCTGCTTTGGCGTTACGTTGTAGCGACTTACCAAAAGATTGACGTCGGCAAAAGGAGCCAGCAAAAAGGCATCGGACACTACGCCCAGAGGCGGCGTGTCCACGATGATGACCTCATACAAATCTTGTAAGCTCCCCAAGAATTGTTCCGTGGCTTCTCCGGCAATCATTTCGGCGGGATTTGGGGGGAGGGGACCGGCAAAAATAAAGTCGGGGGCCCCTGCCTCGCTGCCCTTAACAATTAAATCGGCTGCCTGCTCGTCGCTGCTGTAAAAAGACGTTACTCCTTTACCAGTGCCAGGAATGCCCGATTGTCGATTCAGGGATGGCCGACGCAAATCAAACTCCACCACCAGGGTTTTCTTATTCAACTGGGCAAAGGAACGTGCCAGGTTTAAGGCGCAAAAGGATTTACCTTCACCGGGCAGAGTACTGGTAATCATAATCACCTTGCAGGCTTTTTTATTGGCATAATATCCGAGTGCCGTCCGCATGCTTCTAAAACTCTCGCTGAGCAAGGCTTGTGGTGCCTCCTGACCCTCCTTGTTCCCCAAGGCAAAACGACTTTTTTTCTTTTCAGCCGGAATCTGCCCCAGCACCGGCAAATCGCACAACTCTTTTAAGTCGTCCACCTCCTGTACTTTGTCGTTGGTAAAGACTTTGATAAAAACCACGACCGCAGGTAAAAATAGCCCGGCCAATAAAACCAACATAAGCAAGCGTTTCTGATCCGGAGCAACCAGTCCCCGATAGGTTGCCTCCTCAATAATTTCGTTATCGGGACGATTGGCTGCCTTGGCCAGCTGGGCCTCGGTCAACTTGGTGAGCAAAAAAGTATAGGTCTCGTTGTTCATTTGCCGGGTGCGCTCAATATTCAGCAGGCGCTGCTCGGTGCGGGGCAGTTTACGAATTTCGCCACTCAGATTATACAGCCGGTTGTTGATGTCGTTCAGCGACAAGTTGGTGGCTGAGATCACACTCTTTAATGATTCGATGATGTTCCCCTTCAGGTTTTCGATACTGGCGTTGATGCGGGTGATGTTGGGATTGGCGGTGGTGGCATTGAAGCGGAGTGCAGAACGCTCGGCATTGAGGGTCGAAAGCTGGGCTATCAACTGACTCAACACCGGGTCTTCAATGCCCATGGAGGTAGGCACAATGACTTCCTGCAGGTCGCCATTGCCCTCTATATAATCGTTCAGGTAAGAGTAGTAGTCCAGCTTGGCCAGCAGGGCCGACTTCTGATCCTCCAACTCTTTCGATTGCGCCATAATCATTTCGCCCTGTAAGGAAACATTCATCACCACATTTCGAGAGCGAAAATCCTGTAAAATATTCTCTGCAGCTCCCAGCGAATCGGCCACTCCTATCAATTGCTTTTCGATAAATTCAATGGTATTGAGTGCGATCTGATTCTTCTTTTCGAGGGTATAACTTACCGAATTGTAAGCCAGGCGGTTCAGAAAATCACGCCCCTTTTCCACATTATTTTCGAGAATAGATAACTCTACAATGGAGGAGCCATGCTGTACCCGGTCTAAAAACAAACTGGACTTGTACTGGGCAGCCAGCGCCTTTAAATCGTTCACCACAAAACGATACTCCTTCTGTTCATAGCCCGAACCCGGCAAAACATCTTCAACAGGAACCAGACTAAAGGAAAAACGGGGGTGATTGATCTTTTCAAAAAAACCATATTCCTTAGACCACGCGCTGTTTTCGAGTTTTAACACAAAGCGGTCCTTAGATACGAAGGCGACTTCAAAAGCCAGGCCGGCAGGCTTCACCTTGGAAGAATCAATCAGGACCCTAAAGGGGCTGTCCTTATAGATTTCCTGTAAACGGTAGGCCTCCTTCTCGTAATACGACACCTCAAACTCCAACTCCCTGATGGTTTTCTCCACCTGGCGATGCGAGGTAAGAATGATGGTTTGGTTCTCAAAATGACTTTGTCCCCCCAGCGAAATGCCGGGCAAAGCTCTTTCTCCGACATCCACCCTGCCTGCGGCAGCATCCTGAGCACTGGATATCAGCACCTGGGTGCTGATGTGATGCAGGGGAACGGTCGTTTTATATATCGCGAAGGCAATAAAAACGGAAAGAACCAGAAAAACAGGAAAATAATACCAATAACGCAGGGATCTTAAAAACAACTTCTTCGCATCCAGCGTTTTACCAGATGGCGTATCGTCGAAACTTTTCATAGGCAAAACTTACTTAAAAAGGGTGTACAATAAAATAGAAGCACTAACCAGACTCATGCCCACACCCAGGGGAATGGAAGAGAGGTTCCATTGTTTCAAACGGCGGGGTTCGACATAAATGATGTCGCCCGGTTTCAGATAGAAGAAGGAGGAGTACATAATGCGCTCATCGGTAGTGTCGATGATCAGCATCTGTGGCAAATCGCCATCCTTCCTAATCAGACGTACATTTTCACGATTGGCAAAATCGGTCATATCGCCAGCCAGACTTACTGCTTCCAATATCGTAATCTCTTCACTGTTCATCAGGAAACGCCCCGGATTTTTAACTTCTCCCATTACCGTTACGTGGTCGTTAAGCAGTTTAACAATGGCACCGCTTTGATCGATGTACTTACTCGAGGCCAGTTCGATTTTTTCAGCGATCTCCTGCAGCGACAGGCCGGCCACGTATATCTTACCCAAAAACGGGTAATCTATTGAACCATCCAGACCTACCCTGTAACCCAGCAAACTGGCCGACATGGGATTGTCGGCCATCGCGTTGTAACCCGATTCGTTGTTCAGGAAGGCCGAAGAACGGTCGTCAAGACTTGTCACCCGAATGTACAGCAGGTCGTTGGGTTTCACCAGATAATCGGCTTTGTCTGTCTTGTAACTGCCTTCCACCTCCTCAAGATGCCGGGCCATATCTCCCTGCAGATAAATGGACTTCTTTAATGGCACACAGGAGGTAGCCGCGAACAGAAGCAACAGAAAAATTTGGTGTCGGTACTTCATTTTAGACTCATTTTAAATAATGTGCAAGTTACAAATTAAGACCTTTCACCCCTGTGCGAGAAGACCGGGTTTAATCACCGCTTTGCACAAGTTGGTCAAATTATGGCCTTGCTTCTTTCGCTTTCAGCCCCTAACTTGCTTCCCCTAAGCCCAAACCCGCGTTATGACCCTGTGGAAACAACTCCCTTTATTAAGAATTCTGGTCTTCTTTATGGCCGGCATAGTGCTGCATGAGGCCACCTCATCCTATGACATTGTTCTTCCGGAAACCAAATGGGGATCGGCTGCATTGTTACTGTTGCTTGCAGCAGGCCGGCTGCTGCACCAGGGCCTCCGAAGCCCCCTGGCCGGAGATTTGAGCTTCGCCCTGTTTCTAATGTTTTTGGGCTACCTGTTCACCCTGACCTTAAGTACACCCCTGCTGAAGGAACCCACCGAAGCCAAAATCGCCGGCACCCTCGAAGAAATAAAACAAAGCGACAGCGGATGGTGGCAACTGACCCTCCGGGTTGATGCAGCAGCCCCTTCCCCAAACGCAGCTCTGCTTAAGGGAAGCAGGGTTTTGCTGACCAGCAGCGACAGCAGTTTGTCCGACCTGCAAAGAGGCGAGCGACTTTTGCTGCAAACGAAACTGCAGGCCCTTCCCGTCAACACCAATCCCCATGCTTTCGACTATGGGCTTTTCCTTCGGCGCAAGGGCTATTCTTCTCAGGCCTTTCTCTCGGCCGGATCCTGGAAGAGCCTGCCTCTGCCCCCTGCAAGCCACCTGGCACTTCCCGATGCCATCAACTGCTGGTGCCGCGCAAAACTGGCACAAAACAAACTGGAACCGGAAGCCCTGGCGCTGATTCAGGCACTTTTACTGGGAAACAAAAGCGAACTCGACCGGGATACAAACCAAAACTTCGTAAAAAGTGGTGCCATTCACCTGCTGGCTGTTTCCGGTCTACATACAGGCATTATTTATATACTGGTGGCTTCGCTGCTGTCCCTTTTTATTCGCACCTCTCATCCCTTGAGTGTTTCCCTTATAATTGGCAGTCTGCTGGCCTATGCAGTGGTAACCGGACTGGCGCCATCGGTAGTGCGGGCCGTGCTTATGCTGTCTCTCCTACAAATGGGGCAACTCAGTCGACGCCCCGTCAACCGCTACAACCTCTTATGTGCATCGGCCTTACTGCAACTGCTCTGGCGCCCCCTACTCATTTACCATGCCGGTTTTTGGCTGAGTCACCTGGCAGTAGTGGGCATCCTGGCCTTCTACCCCCTCCTCAACAACTGCTTCACCTTCCGCTTTACTCCTGCGCGTAAACTGTGGTCGCTGCTTGCCGTTTCGCTTGCCGCGCAAAGCACAACCCTGCCTCTTTCGCTCTACCTCTTCGGCGCTTTCCCAAGCTGGTTCCTCCTCAGCAATCTCCTGTTGCTGCCCCTGCTCACACCCATTCTGCTCCTGGCATTGGCCAGTCTGGCCCTCAGCTTTAACCCCACACTGGCTGCCCTAACAGCCGGTCCACTCAACGACCTCCTTCTGTTTATGGCACAACTGACCCAAAGCATTGAAGCGCTTCCAGGCAGCTATCCCGACAATTTATGGCTTTCAGCCCCCCTGCTCCTGCTGCTGTACCCTCTGCTGTTGCAAGTCTACCGACTGTGTACCCGTCCCCGCGGCACCCACTGGCTGCAAGCACTTGCCCTATTGTGTCTGCTAATGGCAGGATTTCTGGCGCAACAACATATCAAATTGCAGAATCAAACCCTCATTCTTTACCAAACACGCAAAGGACTCCTGCTCGAAGGGCGCTCAGGAGGACAAGTCTTCGCGCTGCGCAGCCAAAAAATGAGCTATGCCGATGCCGACTATGCCCGAAGCGGACTTATGAGACGCAGTCTGCGCTCCAAAAGCCATTTAAAAGAAGTCCAGCTGCCTGCGGATTCGCTGCTGCATATTCAAATACTGAACCCCGACACACAACCCATACTGCTGTACCACGGCAGCAGTCGGACACCTCTACTGGTTCCCGACGACGCCCACATAGCCACCGTGTTGCTTAACGGTAACCTTCGGGTGGATATGCCGTCTCTACTTAAAAATAAAAACTGCCGACAAGTGGTGGCCGGTCCCGATTGCCCCCCATGGTTAATCCGGGAATGGGACACCTTTCTGGATACCACCATAATTTCCTTTCACAGTGTTCGCTACCAGGGAGCATTCCTCTTTCCGAAAAACTCAGACAACAGCCACCGATAAAGTCCGGTTTTTTTCGTCAAGTGCAAATTATTAGCTTATTTTGTCCCCGACCAAATCATATAAACCAGAATGAAGATTTTGATTGCCGGTGCCGGCGAAGTGGGCAACCATCTGGCAAAACTATTTTGCAACGAAGATCACGACGTGATCTTGATGGACAGTGATGAAGAAAAGCTGCGTAAAGCCGAATCTCATTTTGACCTGATGACCGTAGTGGGCTCAGTGACCTCCATTGACGATCTTCGGGATGCCCAGGTGGGCAGCAGCGATTTGTTTATTGCTGTACCCCCCTACGAAGAAGTCAGCATTCTCTCTGCCATGCTGGCCACCAAACTGGGCGCAAAAAAAACCATTGCCCGCATCAACAATTACGAATACCTGCTTCCCGAAAATCTGGAGTACTTCAGACAGCTGGGGGTCGATGAAGTCATTTATCCCGAGCACCTGGCGGCTCAGGAAATTATGGCCTCCTTAAAACAGGTCGGCATTCGACAAATGTTCCAGTTCAGCGACGGCAAACTGCTGCTTTATGCGGTTAAACTGCGCAACAATGCGCCCATTGTGGGACTAACCCTCTCACAGGCTTCGGCCATGCACGAAAAAAACGCCTATTTTACGGTAGCCATCAATCGCGACGGCAAGACCATTATCCCAAGGGGGAAGGACAGCTTTCAGCACAACGACCTGGCCTATGTAGTAACTACCAAAGAAGGGGCCGCGCAACTTTTGGCCGATGCCGGAAAAGTTCAATATGAAGTTCGCAATGTGATGATTTTAGGGGGCTCCCGCATCGGAAAAAAGGTCGCTAAGGAGCTGGAGCATCACTACCACATCAAACTGATCGAGATCAATAAGGAAAAAAGTGCCCGACTGGCCGACTTCCTTGAAAACACCCTGGTAATTAACGGAGACGGCCGCAACCTCGACCTGCTCAAAGACGAAGGCATAGCCAAGACCGATGCTTTTATTGCCGTAACCGACAACTCGGAGGTGAACATCCTGGCCTGCCAGCTGGCCAAAAAGATGGGCGTAAAAAAATCAGTGGCCGAGGTGGAGAATATGGATTACATCGACCTGGCCGAGAACATTGGTATCGGCACCATTGTCAACAAGAAACTAATTGCCGCCAGCTACATCTACCGACACACCTTTAAGGCCAACGTTTCCTATGTAAAATGTCTGACCGCCACCGACGCCGATGTGCTGGAATTGGTAGCCCGTCAGGGTGCCAAAATCACCAAAGGGCCCCTGCGCAGCTTAGATTTACCCAGAGACATGAACATCGGAGGGATCATCAGAAACAACGAAGTGATCATTCCCAACGGCGACACCCGTATTGAAGCCAACGACCGGGTGGTGGTGTTTGCGCTGCCTTCTGGTATTAAAAAGGTGGAAAAAATGTTTTTGTAGGTTTTTATCCACGAATTTCACGAAGGGGGCGCGCGCACCGGGCCAATACTTGCGTCGGCACTTTGCTTAGAGCTCCAGGATGCCCTTGCCCTGCCGAACAACTTCAAAGGGATAGTCGGTACAGTCCACTATGGTGGAACCCTCATTGCCTCCATAGCCGCCATCAATGACCAAATCCACCAAATCGCCATACTTCTCGTGAATCAACTCAGGGTCGGTGGTGTATTCGATCACCTCATCCTCATCCTTTATAGAAGTACTCAACACCGGGTTGCCCAACTCCCGTACAATTTCCAGAATAATGGGATTGTCGGGAACACGGAAACCAATGGTCTTTTTGTTGTTCTTGAAAAGCTTGGGCACATTGTTGCTGGCCGGAAGAATGAAGGTAAAGGGACCGGGCAGGTGTTTCTTTAAGAGTTTAAAAACCTGGTTATCCAGAGCCTTGGTGTACACCGAAAGGTGACTCATATCGTGACAAACAAAGGAAAGGTGATCCTTCTTGAGGTTCAAACCTTTGATCTGTGCAATCCGCTCTACCGCCCGGGCATTATTCACATCACAGCCCAATCCATATACCGTATCGGTGGGGTAAATAACCAGTCCCCCCGACCGCAATACCTCCACCACCTTTTGGACTTCCCGGGCATTGGGATTTTCGGGATAAATCTTAACCAGCATAGGGCGTGAGTTTTCGTCAAATATAGTTAAAAAAATAAGAAAGCCGGACCTCAACAGATCCGGCTTTGTATTTCTTTGGTGGGGGGAGGAGGATTCGAACCTCCGAAGTCGTAAGACAACAGATTTACAGTCTGCCCCAGTTGGCCGCTTTGGTATCCCCCCTAAAAAAAACTTCAATAAAATGAGCCGATGGAGGGATTCGAACCCCCGACCCGCTGATTACAAATCAGCTGCTCTGGCCAACTGAGCTACATCGGCAAGTGGGTAAGCTATCTGTATCGCACCGCTTCGACCGCCTACCTTTGCTGTCGTCAGACCCTGGAGGAGTTCAGCAGGAGCTGGTCGTACAGGACTTACCCGGCGACAAAAGTAGAAAATTCTCCAATTACCACAAGCACTTTCAAAGGTTTTTTTTCAGCCTTTTTGGCCCCCACAGCACATAAACCAAATAACCAATAGGTTATGCAAAAACAAAATAATTAGAAGCCCTGCCAATTCTACACTCAAAAGCTTTTGCCGCCAAAAAATCCAAAGCATTAAGTATATTTTTGTAATTTCACGCTGTTTAAGCCTCATTGTATGGAAAACCAAACACAAGACAAAAGATTGTTCCTATTTACCAGCGGTGCCGCCCTGGGCCTGGCCATGGTGCTTTTTTCAACCTTCGTTTACCTGCTTACCGGACGCCTGTCGGGCACCTCTTTGGATGCCCTAAGCTGGCTGATCTATGCTGGCGTTATTTATTACACCATGCGGGTGTACCGCGACCGCTACATGGGCGGCTTTTTGAGCTATGGAAAGGGCCTGGTCTTTGGTATGCAAACCGCCGCACTATCGGGACTCATCATCGGTTTTTTCTTCTTCATTATGTTCCGCTTCATTAATCCTGGATTGCAATTTCAACTGGTCCAGGAAGCCGAAGAGGCTTATCTGGCTTTGGGCATGTCAGAAGCCTTTGTAGAAGAAATGAGCGCTTCCATTGAAATGATGAGCAACCCCTGGGTGCTTCTGATTTCTAATGCCTTCAGCGGACTGATTAACGGCCTGCTGGTTGCCTTAATAGTCAGTATTTTTGTAAAACGCAAGGGCGATCCCTTTCAAGAAGTTATGAAAGATGTATAAAAACCCGGCTACCCTCGACCTTTCGGTCATTGTCCCCCTGTTTAATGAGGAAGAATCCCTTCCCGAACTCACCGCATGGTTACTGAAAGTTCTTGGTCCGCTAAAGCTGTCCTTCGAAATTCTAATGGTCGACGATGGGAGTCGCGATGGATCCTGGCAGGTGGTGCAAAAACTGGCTAAAAACATCCCCCAGTTAAGAGGGCTGCGTTTCCGACGCAATTATGGGAAGTCGGCCGCTCTCCACTGCGGCTTTAGTGAAGCAAAGGGAGCCGTAGTCATTACCATGGATGCCGATTTGCAGGACAGTCCCGATGAAATACCGGAATTGCGACGTATGATTATGGAGGAAGGCTATGACCTGGTAAGTGGTTGGAAGAAGAAACGCTACGACCCGCTGGGCAAAACCATCCCCAGTCGCCTCTTCAACCGCACCGCACGTGCGGTGTCGGGTATAAAGCTGCACGACTTCAACTGCGGCCTTAAAGCCTACCGACACGAGGTGGTTAAAAATATTGAAGTGTACGGTGAAATGCACCGCTACATCCCCATACTGGCCAAACGCGCCGGTTTTGGCCGCATAGGAGAAAAAGTCGTGCGCCACCGCGAACGCAAGTACGGAACCACAAAATTTGGAATAGAACGTTTCATCAAGGGTTTTCTGGACCTGCTGTCGGTCATGTTCATTTCCAAGTTTGGACACCGACCCATGCACCTTTTCGGAAGTCTGGGTACCCTTACTTTTGTCATCGGATTCTTTTCTGCACTTTGGCTGGGTCTGCGCAAACTCTGGTACGTCAGCCACCAAGTAGAAGCCCCCCTCATCACCACCAGTCCCTACTTTTACATCAGTCTCACCTGCATGATATTGGGCACCCAGTTGTTCATGACCGGCTTTGTGGCCGAGCTGGTGGGACGTATTCGACCCGATCGCAACCAGTATCAAATTGAGGAAAAGTTTTAATTATGGCCTTTTACGAGAGCATTGCCCCCTGGTACGACCACATTTTTCCGCCCGCCCCTGCTCAGCTGAATTTCACCGAATCCATTTGCGGTCCCCTCAAAGACAAGAAAATCCTGGATATAGGTTGCGGCACCGGCAATCTGTCCCTGCTCCTGAGTGCAGCAGGGGCTGAAGTTTGTGGCCTGGATCTGGATCCGGAAATGATTGCAAGAGCCCGTAAAAAAGTTTCTTCTGGCAAGGAGATCGACTTTAGAGTGGGCAATATGCTGGAACTGGAGCAACTGGAGCTGCCCTTTCGCCCCGAGGCGGTAGTATGCTTCGGCAACACACTGGTGCATTTGCATCAGGACCATGAGCTGACTTCCTTCTTTCAGCAGGTGCATCGCTTGCTGCCCCGTGGAGCCTACTTGCTGCTGCAGCTCATCCACTACAACCACATCCTGGACCACCAGGTGAACAGCCTCCCAAGTATCGACAACGAACACTTATTATTTGATCGTCGCTATCGACTGATGGACAATGGCCTGCTTGCTTTTGACACGACCCTGCATGTGAAGTCCGAAAACAGAGAAATACAAAACTCCGTTACTCTGAATCCGCTGCGCAAAGAACACTTGGAAAAATTGCTGAGGGAAAACGGCTTTGGCAACCTACAGTTTTTTGGAGATTTTAAAGGGGGGCCGCTGTTGGCCAACAGTACACCCCTGGTGCTGGCTGCACAGAAAATCTAAGACAACAATGCAGCGTCGGACTGCAACAATTCCACTACTTTCCGATCAATGGGAAAGGTCAGATCTTCCGCCCTCAGCTCTTGCAAGCGGACCCAACGGAGCTGCTGACCGCCTGAACCAAGAGAGAATTGGGCCCTGTTGCACACAGGAAAGTCGGCCCGTGGTTCTACATCCACCAAATAATAAATACTCAACAGCTGGGTTTTTTCGAAAAACAGGGCGGCTTGAAAAAAATCGGTGGTATAGTAGTGTGTCAAGGATCTGACCTTTCCAATCCGTTCTTCTTCAAACTCCCGGTGCAAACACGCCACGGTGCCCTCCCCGTATTCGAGTCCACCCCCCGGAAACTTCGTCATTTCAATGCCCTGAAAAACCTCATCGGAAAGTAAAATATACCCTTCACGAACACACAAGCCATAAACACGAATATTGAAAGATCCATCCATAAGCAGGTCTTAAAAGTGAAACCGGCCCCCGGGTGAAGTTGTAAACCGTGAAAAAGATTAAACGTAAATGGGAGCCGGTCTCCCTGCAAAGCTAAAAAAGAAAGCGGCTTAGGCCAGCGCTTCGCGCCACTTTTTTCGTTCGGCCTCGATGTAGGCGAGCAAGGCCAACAATTCTGAAGGATGAAACCATTGTATGGAGCCATCCCTGCGAAACCAGGAAAGCTGTTTACGTGCGTAGCGTCGACTGTTCCGCTGAATCAGCTCCACGGCCCTATCCAGTCCATAAGCCCCTTCAAAATAAGCAAACAGCTCCTTATAACCCACCGTATTCAAGGCATTTAGGTCGCGATGGGGCCAAAGCACCCGGGCTTCCTCTTCCAATCCGCCGGCCAACATCTGCTCCACTCTTTGATCGATCCTTTGGTACAACAAGGCGCGGTCCATATGCAAGCCCACCCGTATGATTTGGAACGGACGTTTCTTCTTTGGCTGGGTGCGGAGGGAAGAGTAGGGCTGTCCGGTCATCAGGCAAATTTCCAGAGCGTGGATAACCCGCTTGGCATTTTTAAGGTCGACCTGCTTATAAAACTCCGGATCGAGCTGTTTCAACTGTAAACGCAGCGATTCGAGTCCCTCTTCAGCATAACGTGCCATCAGATCTTTTCGCAATTCCGGATCAACGGTCGGTAATTCATCAATACCGTTGCAAAAGGCGTCCAGATACATCATGGATCCACCCACCATAAACACCACATCCTTGTCCACAAAAGCTTCCTGAACACACCGAAGGGCATCCTGCTCAAACTCAAAGGCATTATAATAGTCGAAAACGGAACGGGTACCTACTAAAAAGTGTGGAACTTCAGCCTGCTCTTCCAAAGTTGGCGCGGCAGTCCCTATGGGTATTTCACGATAAATCTGTCGCGAATCGGCCGAAACAATTACACTGCTGTAGGCCTTGGCCAAAGCCATGCCTGTTTTCGTTTTACCTATTCCGGTAGGCCCGGCAACCACTACGACTGTTTTCAACATGCTGCTTCGTCTAGCAAAACGACAGGTTAAAAATAAACATCGGGATCCTCACCCATATCCGGAAAATCATCAGAAAAACCATCGGAGAACTCATCGCCCAACTCATCGGCATACAAGTCGTCGTCCATAAGATCCTCTTCCGACTCAAAATCAAATTCTTCCTCTGCAAACTGTGGCGGAGGTGTACCCTCCAGACGAACCACCCTGGGCGCATCCAATTCGCCTTCGGTGATGTGCGTCAACTCCATAAACAAGACCCGCTCGGCGAAAAGATCAAAGGCATACAAGAGGCGTTGTTTGGGCGCAGTCAACAAATCCTCCAACTTCAGGGCGTCCATAACGGCCCCCTCACCACCGTCCGACATATCCAAAAGGGTGATCTCTTTTTCCTTCTGCCACTCTTCATCGGTTAAAAAGAACGACGTCATCTGAGCCGTATCAAAATTCAAATGCTGCTGAATCCTTTGGTGCAGATCCAAAAAGGTGGCGCTTCCACCCATCGCCAAATCAAAAAGAAAATCATCGGACTCGTTGCTGATGGCCCGGAAAAAATAGATCATATTGAGCAAGCCTTTTAGTAATGTTACAGTTACCCCCTAACGGATAAGCAAAGAACTTTGTTTCATAAGCCTAGTTATTTATAAAACAAAGGCTGCGAAATTAAGACAAACTTTTCTATTTTGCACCAGCAAAAAACAAAAGATGCGCCTGCTCCTTACCATCGTTCTATTTTCAGCACTCACCTTCCGATCTGGAGTCTCTGCCCAGCCAAACGGCAAGGAAGACCAAGAGCCGCCAAAAGCGCTTGATGAGCTGGCAGCTTTGGGGGAAAGTGTACTGAAGCGGCTGACTTTTGAAAACGAAAAGGGTGTTTGGACCGTATATCCGGCAGGAGGCTATTCGCCGCGTACCGGTCTGGAATTCGGACTCATGCCTATCTACTCCTGGAAAAACAAAAAAATGAAGGCCACAGCAGGAAGCATAAACACCCTTTCCTCTTCCTTGCAAGGGTCTTCAAAAGGAATGATTGAGCTGCGCAGCGAACTGGATTGGTACCCCTCTGCCGACTGGCAGCTTGCTGCCCGGGTGGAAGCCTTGCGAATCTATGACCAATATTGGGAGGCCTGGTCGCTGTCCCGCCCCCACACCACCAACAACTACCGGGCCAGCAACCTTGGTCTAAAAACACAACTGCTTAGACACTTAAAACATCGCATCTACATAGGGATTCACACGCAAATAGGACACCAGCAGTTTGAGCCAGAGGATGCAGTTTTATCTTTTTCAGAACTCCCGGGCAGCTCAGGTGGCTGGCTGGCAGGTGCGGGACCTGTTGTGGTACTGGACCGGCGCGACCATGTACTCTACCCCCGTAAGGGCAGCTACATACGGGCTTCCTGGACCGTCTTCCAGCAAGAAAAGGGAGCTGACTTCCAAAATTACCTATTGGATTTAAGGCACTTTATCGACGCAGGCCAACCGGTTGTGGCCCTTCAAGGGCTATGGGAATATGGCTCGGGGGACTTGCCCTTTAATAGGCTGCCTCAACTGGGTGGCAAAGAGCGCTTACGAGGAATTGGTCATTCCAAAAGAGTGGTGGACCAGGCTGTCTGGCTGCTTAGAGGCGAGCTCCGTATGCCCTTGTGGTGGCGTCTGGGAGCTGTTGCCTTTATCGAAACCGGACAGGCTTCCGTCCGCCCCTCCTTCAATTGGAACGAGCTGATTTTCTCTCAGGGGGGCGGCTTAAGATTTCGCATCCTCCCCAATGAACCCCTCCACATCCGTATCGATGCAGCTTGGAGTTCTGCCGGCACGCAGGGCCTCTTTATCTCCTTGAAGGAAGCCTTTTGAAAACAAAGAAAGGCTACCCCAATGGGCAGCCTCTTCTTTTAGTTTTACCTTCAACAATCTTACTTCATAAAGGAAGTCAGCATCCAAACCAACTTTTCCTGCTGACTGATGTAGTCTGAAATCAAAGCCAGTGTACCTTCGTCTTCAGCAGCTTCGGCCACAGGCAAAATTTCCCTTTCCATTTTTATCAGCACCTCCAGATTGTTCAAGACAGCAGCCATTGTAGAAGCGGCATCATTCTTATCTTTCTCTGCCTTGATGCTGCTCACTTTGAGGTAATCTTCAAAAGTATGCAGGGGCGCACCACCAACGGTAAGAATGCGCTCAGCGATTTCATCGATTTTTTCGACGGCATCATCGTAGAGCTCCTCGTACTTGGCGTGCAGCACAAAAAAGCGCTCCCCCTTAATGTTCCAATGGAAGCCACGGAGGTTTTGATAATACACCTGGTAGTTGGCCAGCAATTCGTTCAACTTTTCTGCTACGGCGGCAGACTCTTTTTCTTTTAAACCTAAAATCTCGGTAATCTTCTTCATAAGGTATAGTATTTAATGTGGTTTTACTTTTAATGCTCCCTCAAAGATAGAATTTTTGCAGCTTTTATTCAAATAGCTTCTATTTATAGGCCATACTCCTGCTCAATATTAAAAAAAAGTATATTTTTATTTCGTTAAACCTAATTCAAATGATGAAACACACTATTCTCCTCCTGCTTTTTATGCTGGCCGGCACCGTTTTAAGGGCCGAAATTCAAAAAACCCCACGATTGGGCAAAATTTCCATCGAAGAAATGGAAGCCAGTATATGCCCCATTGACTCCTCGGCTCCAGGCTATTATTTGTTCGACAAGGGAAGTACCGACTTTGTATACCGACAAACAACTGTTCGTTCTGACGATCCTGAATCGTCCAAGGGTTTCCAATTGGTTTTTAAACGACATCTGCGAATAAAAATCCTGGACAAATCGGCATCCGATTATGGAGATTTTGAAATACCTCTTTACCACAAAGGTACTGACGAAGAAAAAGCCTCCAACATAAAAGGTTTCACCTTTAACCTGGAAGACGGAAAAATAACCAAAACAAAACTGGACACCCGTCAAATCATCTACGAAAAGAAAACGGACAACATTACCGTCGTTAAAATTGCCATGCCTGAGGTTAGGGAAGGTTCGGTCATTGATCTTGAATACGAAGTCCTGAGCGACTTCCTGTTTAATCTTCAGGAATGGTATTTTCAAAAACAGCTCCCTGTCCTGTACAGCGAGTACCGGGTAGCCATTCCACAGTACTTTTTCTACAAACCATCCAGCTTCGGATACCACAGATTCGACCACAAAATCAGCAGCCAGTCTCAGACCATAAAGCTGGTTTACATTCAGCGCGCTGAGGGGCTCAACACCAAAGAGCAGCGTTATGAGCACGAAGAAAAATATCAGGATAAAATAACCACTTTTTTTGCCTCCAATGTTCCAGCCTTTAAAGCTGAAAGGTTTTTAAAGGCGCAAAAGAACTACCTCACCCGCATAGCTTTTGAACTGGAGGGCACCCAATTCCCCAATTCGGGCTACAAAAATTTTTCTTCCAGCTGGAAAGAAGTGGCAGAAGAACTCTTAAAACATGAAAGTTTTGGCAAAGCATTAGAAAGAAACGGCTTCCTGGATGAAGCGGTTCAAAGCATTGAAGCTGTAGCCACCACCAAACAAGAAAAAATTTTAGCGGCCTATAATCTGGTGCAAAATAGCGTAAAATGGAATGGAAAAGTCAGACTATTTACCGAAAGCCCGCTAAAAAAAGTCTGGGAAGACGGCCAGGGAAACAGCGCAGAATTAAACCTATCCCTGGTAGCCCTGCTTAAGCGCCTGGATGTAGCAGCATACCCCGTGGTACTCAGCACCCAAAACAACGGCATATTACCCCTGACACATCCATCCATCAGCGACTTAAATTACGTTATCGCAATGACCGAAGAAGACAACACCTTGTTGCTGATGGACGCCACCGAACCAAATTCCTACCCCAATTTATTGCCCGAACGCTGCCTGAATGGGAATGGACAAATAATATCGGACAGCCGATTTGGCGAAGTAGAAATTGCAGCCACCCAAGCCCACCAGACCTACATTAAAACGAGTCTCGAACTGAAAGACGACGGCACATTCGAAGGAACGGTAGAGCTTAACGAGGCCGGCTATGCTGCTCTTGAGCGAAGGAAGCAGTATTACCAGGAGGACGACAGTCTGCTCTTTACGCAGCAATTGGAAAAGGACTTCTCCGGCTTATCCATCACCCACCACTCCACTTCTAACCTTGAAAACAAGCAAGATCCACTCATTGATTCTATGCTTGTGGTTATCAAGGACCAATGCGACCTCATGGGCGATATGCTGGCATTCTCGCCCCTTCTTGCATTTAAGACCAACGAAAACCCTTTTAAGCTGGATCAAAGAGACTACCCCATCGAATTCTCCTTTCCGCTTCGCCAAACCATTCTCTGTTCCATAAAAATACCCGAAGACTACCAGATAGAGAGTCTGCCGGATCCCATACGGGCCGCTATGCCCAACAAAGATATGGAAGTAACCTTCACCACCTCTGCTATAGGTAACATCATCCAGGTGGTGAGCGATTTTAAAATCAATAAATCCATGTTTCTCCCTGCAGAATATGAAGCTGTAAAGAACACGTTCTCTTTCTTAATCAACAAGCACAACGAAAAAGTTGTTTTAAAAAAGATCTAAATGAGAATTCTATTTTTCCTGCTGGTTCTGTGCCTAAACGTGAAGGGGAGTGCCAAAAATCCAGTGCCTGATTATGCCAGCCTCCCCGACGAACTCATCCCGGAAGCCCACGCCCTTATCCGTTCGCTCCACCAGGAGGTGGAGCGAACCTCTGAAGATCAGCTGAAAACAACTGTAAAAAAAACAATTACAATACTCAGCAGTAAAGGGAAAAGTCATGGGGTTTTCCATCTGCCTTACAGCAAAAACACCAAAATAACCAATTTGTCGGGAAGGATCTTTGACGCGAGGGGACAGCAAATAGAAACCCTTAAAAAGAAGGATTTTATCGACCAGTCTTCTTATCAGGATTTTATCTTTTACAGCGATCAACGGATTCTGTATTACCAACCCAAAGTGACCAACTACCCCTACACGGTAGAATACAGCTATACGACACAAACCAAAGGGTTGATCCTTATCGACCTTTGGCTGCCGGTGGATGGCTACAATCTGGCTTTGGAACAAGCGACACTGAAGGTGCTGACGCCCAAAAACCTTCAGGCTGATTTTCGTATGCAAAATGGAGAATTTGCCTACAGTACCCGTGAGCATAAAAATCTTTACACGGAGCACCTGTGGGAGATCAAACACTTGGCGGCACTCAAGCAAGAACCCATGGCGCCAGACTTTCTGTCGGTCTTTCCCTTTGTTGCGGTAACGCCCCGCGATTATCGATACGACGGGTATGCCGAAACGGTCTCAGATTGGGAAAGCTATGGAAACTGGGTGAGTAAACTCCTGGAAGGGAAACAAGAGCTCCCTGAAGCAACTAGAAGCCTGATGCAGGCACTTACCGATTCCTTGCCGGATGTGCGAAGCAAGGTAAAGGCCATTTACCAGTACATGCAAAAGAAGACCCGCTATGTATGTATTACAGAAGGGATTGGCGGCTTCCAGCCCATGTCGGCCAGCGAGGTAGATCAATACGGTTACGGCGATTGCAAAGCACTCAGCAATTACACCCGGGCTTTACTGACAAGTATCAACATTCCCTCTTTCTACACCGAAATAGGGGCCGACAGTCGCCGTATCCGACATTCCGATTTCGCCTCCGCCGACCAAACCAACCATGTAATACTCACCGTCCCTCTGGAACAGGATACCGTTTGGTTGGAATGCACCAATCCCTACAACCCTTTTGGTTACGTTGGAGAGGCCATAGCCAACAGAAAGGCCCTGGCGGTTACCCCGAAAGGTGGATCCTTAATCACCATGCCCACCTACAAAGCTGAAGACAACCAAATGGCTCATAAACTGGAGCTGAAGTTAAGTCCCAATGGCGATGCGAGCGCCCTGCTAACAAGCACAGCCAAAGGTTTACGTTTTGAAGAGCTGCACTTCTTAACCACAGGAACAAACCAGCAACAAAAAGATTATCTCCTGTCCCATTTACCACTTAAAAACCTTTCCATCGACCAATTCAACATCAGCGAGCAGGGAGATGAGGATGCTCAGGCCACCTTAGCGGTTGAATTTAATGCGGGACAATATGCCCATCCCTCCGGAGACCGCTTGTTTCTGCCCCTGAACACCGTCAGTCCCGTCAGACTGAGAATCAATAACACGGAGACCAGAGCCTTCGATTTGAATTTTAAAATACCGGGCACAGACACAGGTCATTTTGTTTATGAAATACCCGAGGGCTTTGAAGTAGAGTTTTTCCCATCCGAAGTAAGCATCGAAAACGACTACCTGAGTTTCCGCTCCAGTTGCGAACTATCGGGGAAGAAGCTCAGCTACTACCGCTCGTTTACACTAAAACAGAGACAGGTGCCCAAAGCATTCTTTGCTGATTTTGTGGAGACGCTCGATAAAATCCGCAGGCAGGACAACCCCAAGGCCATTCTGAAAAAGATCTGAAAACAGTAAACAACATTACAGGGAGAGTCACCCTCCAGACAAACGGCCCCTGAAGCTATGCTTCAGGGGCCGTTGTTTCAAATCATCTGCCTTATCGACAAACTCTATTTGGCATTTTCTAATTTAATCAGATTAAGCGCCGAACCGGCTTTAAACCACTCAATTTGCTGCGCATTGTAAGTATGTAAAACCTTAAAGCTCTCCTTTTGCCCATCGGCATGAACCAATTCAACGGTAAGTGGCCGATCCGGAGCAAAACTTTCCAGGTCGGTCAAATTAATGACATCGTCTTCCTGAATCCGGTCGTAATCTGCCTCGTTCTCAAAGGTGAGGGCCAACATACCCTGTTTCTTCAAATTGGTTTCATGAATACGGGCAAAACTCTTTACCAAAACAGCCCTTACACCCAGGTGACGCGGCTCCATGGCAGCATGCTCTCGAGAAGAACCTTCACCATAATTGTGATCACCCACCACTATCGAACCTACTCCTGCAGCTTTATAGGCACGCTGAACAGCAGGAACCGCATCGTAGGCGCCGGTCAGTTGGTTCTTAACCGTGTCGGTGGCATCGTTGAAATAATTGACCGCTCCGGTCAGCATGTTGTTCGAAATGTTGTCGAGATGCCCCCTAAAACGCAACCAAGGCCCAGCCATAGATATGTGATCGGTGGTACATTTGCCCTTAGCCTTAATCAACAAGCGCAAACCACTCAGGTTTTGTCCATCCCAGGGTGCAAAAGGCTCCAGCAGCTGAAGCCGCTCCGATTCCGGATTTACCAGCACCTCAATATTACTGCCATCTGCGGCAGGCGCCTGATAACCGGCATCCTTCACAGCAAAACCCTTCGGCGGCATATGCAAGCCAGCCGGTTCATCCAGTTTCACCGCCTTACCCTCTTCATTTACCAGGGTGTCGGTAACCGGATTAAAAGTCAGATCTCCAGCAATAGCAAAAGCCGTTACAATTTCGGGGGAGGCTACAAAAGCGTGGGTATTCGGATTACCATCATTGCGCTTGGCAAAGTTCCTGTTGAAGGAAGTTATGATGGAATTGGGCCGTTTGGGATCGTTGGTATGCCGCGCCCATTGACCGATGCAAGGTCCACAGGCATTGGCCAGAACCACGCCCCCAATCTGGTCAAAATCGGCCAAGAAGCCATCCCGATCAACGGTATAGCGCACCTGTTCAGAACCCGGAGTGATGGTAAACTCGGCTTTCACCTTCAACTTTTTCTCACTGGCCTGACGGGCAATGGAAGCCGCCCGGGAAATATCTTCATAAGACGAGTTGGTACAGGAACCGATCAAGCCCACTTCGAGTTCTTTGGGCCAGTTGTTCTTCTTCACCTCAGCAGCAAACTGCGACAGAGGCGTAGCCCGGTCGGGCGTAAAGGGTCCGTTGATGTGCGGCTCCAACTCCGAAAGATTGATCTCAATGACCTGATCAAAATATTTTTCAGGCTGGGCATAAACTTCCTCATCTCCGGTTAAATGCTGCTTTACCTCATCGGCCAAACCAGCGACTTCAGGCCGGTCGGTCCCACGCAGGTATTCGGCCATACTCTCGTCGTAACCAAAAGTTGAGGTTGTTGCGCCAATTTCAGCCCCCATGTTGCAAATGGTGCCTTTACCGGTAGCTGAGAGACTGCGTGCCCCCTCCCCAAAATATTCCAGAATGGCCCCGGTCCCACCTTTTACGGTTAAGATACCGGCCACTTTCAAAATAACATCCTTGGCAGAAGCCCAACCGCTCAAGCGACCAGTCAGCTTAACACCTATTAATTTGGGAAACTTCAGCTCCCAGGGCATGCCGGCCATCACATCTACTGCATCGGCACCACCAACACCAATGGCAATCATGCCCAAACCTCCGGCATTCACAGTATGCGAATCGGTTCCGATCATCATTCCTCCGGGAAAAGCATAGTTTTCCAAAACAACCTGGTGAATAATGCCGGCACCTGGTTTCCAGAAGCCGATCCCATATTTATTGGACACGGAAGCCAGAAAATCAAAGACTTCCTTACTGGAATTTAAAGCGTTTTTCAAATCCGCAACAGCGCCATCCTTGGCCTGAATAAGGTGATCGCAATGTACCGTAGAAGGAACCGCAGCCTTTTCACGACCTGCCTGCATAAACTGCAACAAAGCCATCTGTGCGGTAGCATCCTGCATAGCTACGCGGTCCGGTGCAAAATCCACATAAGATTTCCCACGTTCAAAGGCTTGCTGAGGCAACTCACCGGAAAGGTGCGCGTACAATATTTTCTCAGTTAAAGTCAGCGGACGGTTCAAAACCTTACGGGTTTGCTCCACCTTTTCTCCAAATTGGGCATACACCCTGCGAATCATGTCAATATCAAATGCCATAGTCCAGTAGTGATTTATCTGTTAGCTGTTTATTATTCTCAAAAATACACAAAAAAAGTCATCCAAATCAATAACAGTCGTTGGGGCGCTTTTGTTTTAAACAAAATTAGAGTTTGTGTCTACCCGAAACACTAAGCAGGAGGATAAAACAGTAAAAATGGGCGAACCTTGTTGAAACAAGTCCTACAGACATCAGACGGCCTCCCTCCACCCAAAAAAATGAAGTATACTTGCCTCTGAACAAGTAAAAAGCAAAACCAAATTTCATGAAAACACTGCGCAAAATTAGTCTGCTGACTCTGTCAGCTCTGAGCTTAGCCTCATCCATCCAGTCACAAAACCCCATTATCACACACAAATACACGGCCGATCCGGCTGCTTTGGTCCACAACGACAAAGTATATTTGTATGTAGGGCACGATGAAGCCAAAGCCCACGAAAACCATTATGTGCTTAACGAGTGGCTGATTTTCTCGTCCGACGATATGGTCAACTGGACAGAGGAAGCCTCCTTTCCTGCCTCGGCCTTCGCGTGGGCTAAAGGGGAAGCCTGGGCTGCTCACGTCGTAGAAAAGGAGGGGAAATTCTACTGGTATGTAACGGTGGAGCACGGTACCATCCCTGGAAAATCGATAGGGGTTGCTGTTTCCGATTCGCCTACTGGTCCTTTTAAGGATGCTCTGGGCAAAGCGCTTATCACCAACGACATGACCACAGAACACTCGGACAGCTATTGGGACGACATCGATCCGGCAGTTTTCATAGACGACGACGGTGAGGCCTATATGTATTGGGGCAACGTGGTCTGCTACTGGGTTCGACTAAACGACAATATGATAGAACTGGATGGCCCCATCCAAACCGTTGACTTACCTCATTTTACCGAGGCGCCCTACATCCACAAAAAGGACGAGTGGTACTATCTCACCTATGCCTATATGTTTCCGGAGCGCACCGCCTATGCCCGGAGCAAAAGCGTTACCGGTCCCTGGGAATTCGTAGGCTTGCTCAACGAGGTGGCCGGCAACACCAACACCAACCATCAGAGCATCATCGAATTTAAAGGAAAGGACTATTTCATTTACCACAATGGGGTAATCCCGACGGCTGGCGGCAGTTTCCGGAGATCGGTTTGTGTAGACTACCTTTATTACAAAGAAGACGGGACCATGCAAAAAGTACTTATGACCTCGGAGGGAGTAGCTCCGGCCCGATAGCAGCAGTAAGCTGCGCTCCAAAAAAGGGTCGGTCGCTACGAAGCTGACCGACCCCTTCAGGATAATCCCAAATTATCCGAAAATCATTTTTTGATTAAAAGCTCCTTTAAAACCCCATCCCGGGTATTTACCACAAGCACATAAGTACCTGCAGACAAGTGCTGCAACGACAACTCCTGCACCGACCCGGGCCAATACCCCAAACGCACTCCCGAAAGTCCATACAAGGCGACCCCATCTACCGCCGCGCTGCTTCGAATGTGGACTATGGACTGGACCGGATTGGGAGAGATAGAGAGCGTCGCAGCTTCCTCCTGTCTGAGTGAAGTGCTTAGTCCCATGTCCACACTCATATAAAAAAGGTTGGCCACATCGTGCTTTGTAATGGTATGTTCCCCAGCCTCTAAGGGCAATTCTAAAAGCCCATCCACATAAGTGTAACTGCTGCCGTCAACATATACCCGCTTGCTCTCCCCTTCGTTAAAAACCAGAATAAGCACACCAGGCTGTTCCATGGTGAACGCTATATGCGTCGAGCTTTCCATCTTAAGGCATTGAGTCAGCACCAAAGCGCCATAGTTGACCGTACCCTTACTGTCGGACAGGTTGCCAACAATGCTGTAAAAAGTACTCTCCATGCCCGAAAGGGTGAAGTTGTGCACATAATCACCCGGAAGAACGACACCATTTCCAGGTTCCTCTCCGTTGCCGGGCTCCTCGTCATCACCATTGCCCGGACCGCCACCCAGGGCATCTTCCCCCTGTACGGAGACCAGGGCAGTAGTATAATTGAGCAGTGCCTGCTTCAGCGGTAAATTCACCGCATAAGAAGCATCGTCGGCAGCATCATTAAAAGACCATTGAAAATCACCCCCAAACATCCTCCCTGCGTAAGTCTTCACCTTGTCGCGGGCCAGCTCGGGCGCATCGGCAGTATAAGCATACATGAGCTCGGGATTGGTGTCGAAATTATTGTAACTGTGACCTCCCTTTTTGGTCTTTACATCGGCTGGTACGCTGGCCGTGGCTTCATCGGCCACCCAGGCATCAAAATCCAGGGTCGAGTTGGCAAAACCGGTAGCCCCATAGGGGACAAAGCGGGCAGCGCCCTCCACGTAATTGTTGAAGGCTTTTATAATCCCTCCGTCTTCTCCCGAAAAAGTCCCTGTTCCACTGTACACATCGCTTCCCTGCTGGGAAATCAACATCGGGTATTTGGCATTTCTAAAATAATTGCCTTCCACGAAAACAGAGCCTCCGGAGGTTACCCCTACGCCATACTTTGAAACACCATCATAATAGTTGTTGTAAACGTGGACCGAGAAAAAACGCACCCGCGGGTGGCGCGAATCGGAATGGTCGAACCAGTTGTGGTGATAAGTCGCATACAGTCCTTCCGTGGTGCTCTCTCCCAAACCCAAAAGGTTGGCCTTTCCGCTGTCCCAAAAATGATTGTAGGAAAAAGTGATGTAGGTCGACCTCTTGGCATCCAGGGCCCCGTCCCCCTTAGCCTGATCGGCATCCCCACCGGCCTCACCATAAAAAAAGTCGCAATGATGCACCCAAATGTAGTCGTTGTTCTGTTGCAGACCAATATTATCTCCTTCACCACTGTCGCAGTTCATCGTTCCCAGATTTCGAATCTCCACATTACTTGCATTCTTAAGACGGATGCCCCAGCCATCAGCAACCGCATCGTCGCCCACACCCTCCAGCGTGATATAACTGCTGGCATTGTTCTTATTCTCTACCACCACATCCCCATTCAACAGGTAATCCGGGTCTGTAATCTGCCCAATAAAACGTACGATTAAAGGACGGTTATCGTTCCCTTTTTTAAAGCCGTCTAAAATCTCTTGTATTCCCACACAAGGGTTGGCATTGGCACCGCTTACATCCATACTGACGGTATTCTTGCTTTGTTCCGTAACATACAGAACCACCGCGCCTTCCTTGGCTGTCCCATCGGCACGATAAGCTCCGGGAACACGTCCGTTGGCAAAAGCAAAGCCCGTCCGGTCGTGCGCCTTTACCTCCAAAGCCGGACTTTCAGCAGCACTGCCGGCCACTCCATCTACCAGTGCGGCCACCTTTATGGTATAAGTCCCTGCTTTCAATCCAAGTACATCGGCCCTGTAATAGTCCCCATAAAAACGAATCAACTGCGGATCAATCGCCTGGTTGCTCTTCCCATCACCACTCCAGCTTACCGCATAGTCCGACACCCCATCAAGGGGTGTCCAGGTAACATAGGCCGACTCCAGCCAAGCCCTGGATTCCTGAATAACGGGTGTTTGTGACAACAGGGACGAACTACATCCCCACAGCAGCAAAAGAAAAAGTAGATTTTTCATCATCATTTTGGGTTTTAGATCAAACGAGTATTTGTTCAACAAAAGTGCAGTATTTTTCACCCTGAGTGGTATGGCGTTTTGGTGATAAAAGGGGGGCGAATCGTCCAATCACCGAAACCTGCCGAAACCAACGATAAAAAAGCAGCACCCAATAATTAACCGGGACCTTTTGACTGCGGCAAATAAAAATATTTCGTATCTTAAGCATTTAAATGCAATCTAAAAATTGGACATAGTTATGGAAAACAATCCGCACAAAGCAAGCAAATGCCCGGTAACTGGAGCCATGGGACGACACAGTCTGGGTTCCGGGGGGACCGGCAACCGGGACTGGTGGCCCAACAAACTTAAAGTCAATATGCTGCGCCAGCATTCCAGTCTCTCCAATCCAATGGACAAAGACTTCGACTACGCAGCGGCCTTCAAAAGCCTGGATTTTGCAGCCCTAAAAAAAGACCTGCATCAACTGATGACCCAGTCGCAGGACTGGTGGCCGGCAGATTTTGGGCATTACGGCCCACTGCTTATTCGCATGGCCTGGCACAGCGCGGGCACCTATCGTATGGGAGATGGACGCGGCGGTGGCGGCACCGGAAATCAACGCTTTGCTCCATTGAACAGTTGGCCCGACAACGTCAACCTGGACAAGGCCAGGCGTCTGCTGTGGCCCATCAAACAAAAATATGGAAAGAAAATTTCCTGGGCCGACCTGATGATTCTGGCCGGTAATGTGGCCCTCGAATCTATGGGCTTCCGCACCTTTGGTTTTGCCGGGGGACGGGAAGACATTTGGGAACCCGAAGAAGACATTAACTGGGGAGCTGAAAAAGAATGGCTCGGCAACAAGGAGCGTTATGAGGGAGAAAAAGAACTCGACAACCCCCTTGCAGCTGTTCAAATGGGCTTGATTTATGTAAATCCCGAAGGACCTAACGGGAAACCAGACCCACTGGCGGCTGCCAAAGATATTCGGGAGACTTTTGCCCGGATGGCTATGAACGACGAAGAAACGGTTGCGCTCATTGCGGGTGGTCACACCTTTGGGAAGACCCACGGCATCGCCGACGCAGCGAATCTGGGACCGGAACCCGAAGCAGCTCCCATTGAGGAAATGGGACTGGGCTGGAAAAATGCACACGGCAGTGGCAAGGCCGGAGACACCATTACCAGTGGACTGGAGGTTACCTGGACGCAGACGCCTGCCAAATGGAGTTATTACTTCTTCGACAACCTCTTCCGTTTTGAATGGGAATTGGTTAAGAGTCCCGCCGGGGCCTACCAATGGGAAGCCAAAGGAGCCGGAAAAATCATTCCGGATGCCCACGATCCCTCGAAGAAGCATTACCCCACCATGCTTACCACCGACCTTTCGCTGCGCTTTGACCCGATTTACGAGAAGATTTCACGCAGATTTTGGGAGCACCCACTGGAATTCGCCGATGCCTTTTCACGCGCATGGTTCAAACTGACCCACCGCGACATGGGGCCCAAATCACGCTACCTTGGGCCGGAGGTTCCGGCGGAGGACCTCATCTGGCAGGACCCCATCCCGGCTGTTGACCACGAGCTGGTGGACGACAAAGATGTGGCTGCACTCAAAAAACAAATACTCGAAAGTGGCCTTTCTGTAGGAGAACTGGTAAGCACTGCATGGGCTGCCGCCTCCACCTACCGCAACTCGGACAAAAGAGGAGGTGCCAATGGTGCCCGCATTCGTCTGGCTCCGCAAAAGGACTGGGAAGCCAACAACCCTAAGCGCTTGCAAAAAGTGCTTCAGGTACTGGAAAAAATTCAGGACAATTTTGCCCAACAGCAAAAAGGCAACAAAAAGATATCCCTGGCCGACCTGATTGTACTGGGCGGGTGTGCAGCGGTTGAAAAGGCTGCCAAAGACGGCGGATACAACATCGGTGTTCCCTTTGCTCCGGGCCGTATGGACGCTTCCCCCGAACAGACCGATGCCGAATCGTTTTCGGTGCTGGAGCCTTATGCCGATGGCTTCCGCAACTACCAGAAAAAGGTCTATGCTGTTTCAACAGAAGAAATGCTCGTGGATAAGGCGCAGCTCTTGAACCTGACTGCTCCCGAAATGACGGTGTTGGTAGGCGGTCTGCGTGCCCTCAATGCCAACTGGGACGGCTCCAGCCTGGGTGTTCTGACCGACAAGCCCGGTGTTCTGAGCAATGATTTCTTTATCAACTTGCTGGACATGGGCATTGAATGGAAGGCCCTGGACGAACAAAAGATGCGTTACGAAGCCAAGCTCCGAAGCAGTGGGGAGAAAAAGTGGACGGCTTCACGGGCCGATCTGGTTTTTGGTGCCAACTCGGAATTGCGTGCCGTTTCTGAGGTCTATGCCTGCGCCGACGGAGCAGAGAAAATGGTCAGAGACTTTGTGGCAGCCTGGAATAAGGTGATGAATCTCGATCGCTTTGATTTGTAAGAACAGCCTTACACAAAGTTTTATCCATAAAAAAAGAACGGACCGCAAGGCCCGTTCTTTTTTTATTCAGTTGCTTAAAGCAAATTCAATGCCTTAAGCATGGTCTACTTTATACATGTGCTGTACCAACTCAACAACTTTAGTGGAGTAACCCATTTCGTTGTCGTACCAGCTCACTACTTTTACGAAGTTGTCGTTCAAAGAAATACCGGCGTCGGCATCGAAAACAGAAGTCTTGGTTTCACCTACAAAGTCGTTAGAAACAACTGCGTCTTCGGTATAACCCAGTACGCCTTTCAACTCACCTTCAGAAGCAGCTTTCATAGCAGCACAAACGTCGGCATAAGAAGCAGGCTTCTCCAAACGGCAGGTCAGGTCAACCACAGATACGTCGGGGGTGGGGACACGGAAAGCCATACCGGTCAGTTTACCGTTCAGCTCAGGAATTACCTTACCTACTGCTTTAGCAGCACCGGTAGAAGAAGGAATAATGTTTTGACCGGCACCACGTCCGCCTCTCCAGTCCTTCATAGAGGGACCATCAACAGTCTTCTGGGTAGCAGTGGTTGCGTGAACGGTAGTCATCAAACCTTCTACAATACCAAACTTGTCGTTCAACACCTTGGCAATGGGAGCCAAACAGTTGGTGGTACAAGAAGCATTAGAAACAAACTGCATGTCTTTGGTGTACTTGTCGAGGTTTACACCACAAACAAACATGGGGGTATCATCTTTTGAGGGAGCAGACATAACCACCTTTTTGGCACCAGCCTCAATGTGGCCTTTGGCCTTTTCCTTATCCAGGAACAAACCGGTTGACTCCACTACATACTCAGCACCAACGTCCGACCACTTCAGGTCAGCAGGGTTTCTTTCAGCGGTAACACGGATGGCGTTGCCATTCACAACCAATTTTCCGTCTTTTACTTCAACAGTACCGTTGAAACGGCCATGGGTTGAATCGTACTTCAGCATGTAAGCCATGTACTCAACGTCGATCAAGTCGTTGATACCTACAATCTGTACATTGTCGAAATTTTGGGCAGCGCGGAATACCAGGCGACCGATACGGCCGAAACCGTTGATACCAATTTTAATTTTTGACATTTTATATCTGTTTTAAGTGATTATTTAAGGACAAAGCCCCTGTTAACTGAAAACATGCTTCAAAATTGCGGTACAAAAATATGAAATCATCGCCAAACAGTCAAACAATACTGCTGTCGAAATAGCTGCACAGATGTGAAATGAAGTTAATTTTCAAGCATATGCAAACCTTTGTACACGCAAATGCACAAAAAAAGGAAATGCAACATTTCCTTTTTTTCTACCGCCCCATCTCTAAATTAAGCATGGGCAGGAAGTTCAGTTGTGGTTTCCACCTGGCCATAAGCCGGACAATCACTGTAGGATTTGCAGGAAGAGAAAGCCAAGGCAACAAAAATAACAACCACAGCCACAGACGCTAATTTCTTCATAATTGTAAGTATTTATTTGCAAAAGTAAGAAAAATCTCCAAGGTTTCGAATATAACGAAAAACCGGCTGCAGATGTTTCATAATTATCACGCAAATACCTACCCTTTTTTCGGGCTAAACAATTAGCTTGCTATATTTGTACTCGTTAGCGAACATTTTTAAACAACTTTATGAAGAAATCATTATTAATAAGAGCATTGATTGGCGTACTGCTGCTTGCATCCTGTGAACCCGCTGCCAACATTCAAATCCAGGGCATCCTGCAAAAGAGCGATGCGCCCTTTGTTTACCTGCAAAAGTTTGACGACCGCAGTTTCAGAACCATTGATTCGGCCAAAGTAGAAATGGGAGCCTTTGACTTCGAAGCCCTACTGGAACTTCCCGAAATATACGGTCTGACCACAGACACCACAAAAGCGTCTCTCCTCCTCTTTCTGGAAGAAGGTGAAATAAGGGTGGAACTGAACCCGGAAGAACACTACAGCAAATCGGTGATTTCGGGCTCCACCCTGCACGCAGCCTATGAAGCCTACCAGCAGGATCGGCCGGAAGACATCGGCAACTACATCCGGGAAAACCCGAATTCTCTGGTGGCCCTCTACGCCTTGTACCGACACTATGCTTACCGACTTACGGCCGATGAAATTCAAAGCAATATGGCTTTGTTGAATCCGGATTTATTGCGCACACCCTACGCCTCCACCCTTAAAAAACTGGTGACTACCCTTGAATCGGTCCAGATAGGCAAAATGGCGCCCGACTTCTCCGCCCAAAGTCCTGATGGCCGCTCCATATCCTTATCCGACCAACTCAACAATAGTTACATCCTCCTTGATTTTTGGGCATCATGGTGCGGCCCCTGCCGCCGACAAAAACCCTTTCACAGAACTGCTTATGAGCGCTTCAAGGATAAAGGATTTGAAATCTTTTCTGTATCGCTCGACCGCGACAGAGCAGCCTGGTTGTCGGCCATAGAAAACGACCAACTGGAATGGACCCATGTGTCGGACCTCAAACATTGGAACAGCGCTCCTGCTGCCTTGTATGGCGTAAGGGCCATCCCCACCAATTTCCTCATTGATGCCGAAGGGAGAATTGTAGCCCACACTTTACTGGGCGAGGATTTGCTGAATTACCTGGAGGAATTGTACAAGCAGTAAACCGCAACTAAACCAACCCGCCGTGCTGGTAGAAAAACAACCCTTCGCGCTGATCGTAACGCTGGCCATCACCATTGTGCTGCAATTTTTTGCCGCCCTGGTGGCTGTTCGACTTACCAAGGTAACCAAGTTCAACCTGTCGTGGATCTTGATTTCCTTTGGCTTCATCTTTATGGCGGTTCAACGCCTGGCTGAATTCCTCCCCTTTGTTACAGACTTTAAACCTCAGGATTTCAGACTGTTTTACACCTGGCTGGGCGCCATAACCAGTCTGTTTTTTGCGGTAGGAGTTTTTCTTATCCGTAAAATATTCAAGCACATGAAGGAGGTGGAACGCAAAACACGCAACCAGGAAAAAGCACTGCTGAATGCGGTTATTCAAGCTGAGGAAAGGGAACGCCGGCGCTTTGCCCGGGAGATACATGACGGATTGGGCCCCCTCTTATCTACCATTAAGATGTCGGTATCTTCTCTGGCAGAGCTAGAAACCAACCCCAGCGCCCTGCCGGTCATCAAAAACACCAAGCAAGCTGTAAGCGAAGCCATAAAGAGTATACAAGACATCTCCAACAATTTGAGCCCCCACATTCTGAGCAACTTCGGCATCGTTAAGGCCACCCGCAACTTCATCAACAAAGTCAACCAAAGCAAGGGACTTAAAGTCAATTTTAAATCCAACCTCGGCGACCAACGCTATTCTGCAGCCCTGGAGGTGGTGATCTATCGTTCCATCTGTGAGCTGGTCAACAATTCCATCAAACACGCAAAAGCCAGAAAGGTGGACATTGAAATACTGGCCCAAGAGCACCACATTATTGTTCAGTACAGCGACAACGGAATTGGTTTTGACGCCACCCGGCTGTTTACCGGCGATAAAGAAGTCGGAACAGGCTATTTCAACATGCTCAGCAGGGTGAAATCTATGAAAGGGAAACTCCAGGTAACTTCAAACAAAAACCAGGGCGTCCACGTCCAAATAACACTCCCCAGCGATGGAAAATAAACAAAGTATACGCGTTTTCCTGGTCGACGATCATACCCTTTTTCTTAAGGGACTCAAATCGCTCCTGGATCCCTTGCACGACTTTACAGTAGTAGGGGAAGCCTACAACGGGCTCGAGTTTCTGGAGAAGTACGAAGCTGCCCGACCAGACGTGGTTTTAATGGACATTTCCATGCCGGAGATGAACGGTATTGAAGCCTCAAAAAAAGTACTGGAGCAAGATCCCAACCTAAAAATAATCACCCTTTCGATGTATGGGGACCAGGAATACTACAGCCGCATGCTCGAAATCGGCGTGCGAGGTTTTGTATTAAAAGACAGTGACATACAAGAAGTAAAAACAGCCATTCACACCGTAGCCGAAGGGGGTAACTATTTTTCCCAGCCGCTGTTGCGGGGCCTCATCCTTGCCCGAAAAGAAAATCCACCGACAGAACAGGAGGACGACCAACTGTCCGAACGCGAACTGGAAGTCCTCCTTGAGATATGTCAGGGTTTATCGAACAATGAAATTGCCGACAAACTTTTCATCAGTAAACGCACTGTAGAAAAACACCGGGCCAACGTACTGCTGAAAACCGGCTGCAAAAACACAGCCAGTCTGGTTGTCTTCGCCATCAAAAACCACCTGGTAGAGCTTTAATTATCGGGAGGATTCCAGGCAAAACTGCGTTTGACCACCTTACACTGCACCGTTTCCTTTCCATCTCCCGCCTCCAAAATATAGACGCCGTTTCCCAAACGCGAGAGATTCAAAACAAGACTTTCTCGTCCCGCCCTAACAGCAAAAGTCTCGCGATGCACCAAACGACCTGCTTCGTCGTAAACCTTCACATCCAAAGGGCCCGACGAAGGCACGGACAACTCAAGCACAACCAGGTCAACGGTGGGATTGGGATGACATTGAATGATATTTAAAGGTTCCCGGGCACCCGGCACCAAAGGAAGGTCGAGAGAATCGGGGTGACCGCTGGAACGAAGCAGAAACACCCCAAAAGCGGGAAGCGTAGTGCTTAGGAGACTCGTAAAACTGCCCGCTCTTAAGGGCAAGTCGGGATTCGAGGGCGTCAGTGGCAATGCCACTGCTCCTCCGGCATATTCGCCACTGAGCACGGGTGCCTGGTCCATGCGCAGCACATCATATATTTCAAAATCGGCACCTTCCTCCAGCAAACCGGAAAGATTAATCATCAGACTTTGCTCTGCCGACCAGTTGTATACCACAATATGCGCCCGCTGTGCCTCGTACCTGTTGGTCAAAATGTGATAATTACTTTGTTCCGGCAGCGTTGCAGAAAAAGAACTTTGCGCATCCTGCCCACTGAAGTCGCGCCAATCTGAAAAGGAGCGCATGGCCAGAGAACCGACATAATAGTCGTTGTTGTTGAATACAGGACGTGAAATACCCGCGAAATCATCAAAAGCCAACAGTTGCATATCCGGACTCCGGGAGTAAAGCGTATTGCCGGTCAGTTGAAGGGCATTCCAACCCGAGAGGATGTAAACACTGCCGTCAACCGACACATTGTTCGTGAATTCTGCATTGCGATTGGGTACTGCATATCCCAACTGCACACTGGCTTTGGAACTAAATGCAGGCCGATTGTAAAAATAATTGTCCCGCAGCACAATCCTATCGGCCGGCTGCATGCCTCCCACCAGCACATTCCGTTCAATAAAGCCGGCACCGGGAATGCCACTGTTAAAAATTACATTTCCCTCCAAAACATAGCCCTCAATGGCCCCATTCTCAGTATAAATATGGATCCCAATCCCATAAGAGTGAAAAAGGACATTGTCACGAATCAGCTTGGTTCCGCTTTCATTCTGACTGTAAATCCCATGTCCATGTCCACGGGTAGTACCCTCGTATCCATTGTGGTATATCAAACAGCCATAAATCTCTGCATTGAGTGCCGGCCGCCAAAAACCGACGCCGTTTCCGCCATTATTGTATATGCGACAATTGATCAACTTGCTGTTGGCTCCTACAAAGTATACCCCATCCTTAAAATACGCATCCCCTGTTGCCGCACTGTTGGTTATTGTTAGGCCCCAAAACCACGAATAGGCGCCATGAATATTAAGCACCCCATTGGCATTGCCGGAAACATTCCCGTCGAGCACCACTTCCTGGCCTGGAATACTGCGTACCACAACCACTTGCCCTTCCCGGCCACTCAGCTCAGAATAAAACACGCCGCTGTAGCGACCGCCGGCCACCCAGACCGTGTCCCCGGGGCCAACCGCAGGATGCCTAAGGGCTGTCTGCAAATCCCAGGGGGCCTCTCGCGAACCATCGCCTGAATCCCTACCGTGTACAGAAACAAAATAACTCTCAGCAAGCACGCACTGGCCAAGCACAAACAACAGGGTCACCAGCCCCAAAAAGTATCCCTTCATACACTTCTCTTCTATGGGGACTTATTCCGCCAAGACAGGCGACACGCCCTGCTTTTTTTTATAACGTTCGTTTTGAGGCGCAAATTCTGGCACCAAGTCGCAGAGCCTGGATACCACCCTCTCTTCGGACTCTTCATACAGGGCTGCCAGTAAAGTCCTGACATCCGCATTGACCTGTTGATATTGGTGCTCCCTTACCCGTGCAATCATAATCTTGTCGTGATGAGTTGCTTGCGTGTTCTCCTTCGAGGCCAAGAGCTCTTCGTAGAGCTTTTCGCCCGGCCGCAAACCACTGTAAACAATGTCGATGTCCTCACCCAGTTTGAGCCCCGAAAGCCGAATCATTTTCTCAGCCAGATCGACAATTCGAACCGGTTCTCCCATGTCAAAAACAAAAATCTCCCCTCCATGCCCCATAAAGGAAGCCTCCAGCACCAGCTGGCAGGCTTCGGGTATGGTCATAAAGTAACGGGTAATTTCGGGATGGGTGACCGTAACCGGTCCTCCCTGTGCAATCTGACGTTTGAACAAGGGCACCACCGAACCATTGGAGCCCAAAACATTGCCAAAACGAGTGGTTACAAAGGCTGTATCCAGTCCGGGGAGTTGTGCCATCGACTGAATGTAGATTTCACATAGGCGCTTGGAGGCACCCATCACGTTGGTCGGATTAACCGCCTTATCGGTGCTCACCATCACAAACTTTTCCACCCCAAACTCTACCGAAAGATCGGCCAGGATTTTTGTACCACCCACATTAACCCTTACCGCCTCATAAGGTGAGGACTCCATCAAAGGAACGTGCTTGTAGGCTGCAGCATTAAAAACTATTTGAGGCCGGTACTGTTCAAAAACCTGGCGCATGCGTCGGTAATGCGTGATATCTGCCAACACCGGTTTAAAGGGCGCATCAAAGTGGCGAATAATAATCTCCTGCTCCAAATCATACAAAGCTGATTCCGCCTGATCGAGCATCACAATCTGACGAACGGGGAAACGAAGCAACTGACGCACAATTTCAGAGCCAATGGATCCGGCCGCACCCGAAACCAAAATGGTTTTCCCCTCAAGTCCCTCCATAATCTGTTTTTGATTCAGATGAATCTCATCACGCCCCAGTAAATCTTCGATCCGCACCTCACGAATCTGGCCCATATTGGAAATGCCATTAACCCAGTTGTTTACCGAGGGCATCACCTTCAGCTTCCATCCCCAACGAAGACAATCGTCGGCAATGGCCTGCTTCCGCTTCGACCCAATGGTGGTCACCGCCAAAATAACCTCCTCCACCTCGCTGCACTTGCCTCCACCTTCAAGCATCTTCTCCCAACTCAAAACAGGCAGACCACTTAAGTGCATATTCCACTTACCCGGTTCATCGTCCACAAAAGCCAGCACCTGGTAGGCATTATCTTTATCATTTCGAATGGCCTCAAGGGTTATCATAGCCAGATCACCCGTGCCAAAAATAACGGTAGCCACCGACCCTTTGGTGGTGGTCAGGTAGGCATAAGTCTCTCTCACGACCAATCTAAAGCCAAAACAAAAGAAAACCACCAACATAAAATGCAAAACCAAAACCAGGCGCGGTACCAAATTCATTTCCGGATAAAGCCAGCGAACAAGAGTTCCCCCAACCAGCATGAGGGCCAAAGCCGTAGCACTGGCATACACCAAGGAACGCAACTCGGTAAAACTGGTATGCCTGATAACTCCCCTGTGTATTCCGAACAAATAAAAAATTAGGGAATAAATCACTGCCACATAGGCTCCTCCACTAAGAAACTCCCAAACCGTATAGGTCGGCAACATAACATTCAGTCGCACGACGTAGGCAATAATAAATGCATTGGAAATCAACAGCAAGTCGATGGCCAAAATCCACCAGGGCGAAATGATGCGTCCGTTAAACACCTTCAATAAAAATGCCTTCATTGCTTATGGTCTTTAGCTGAAATTCAAACAAATATCTGCTAAGAAATCAGCATACTCAAGGCCATTTTTACCAGCTACAACGAAACTTACACCAACAGCCCCTTGGCGAATATTAAGGAAAAAGAGACCGCTCTCAAAAAACGATGGAACAACAAAATCCTTTCCTAATTGGTGAGTAAATTGACCGATTTTCGGGCCTGAATCTTCCGGATACTTTCCACCACATAAGCCAAATCGTCGGAGCTCAAGCCAGGATAAATGGGCAGACTTACCGTCCCCTGCCAGATTCGCTCTGCATTGGGATAGTCACCAGGCCGCAAAGCGTAGGTGTCGCGGTAGTATTTTAGGCGATGAATGGGTTTATAATGCACCGAAGTCCCAATACCTGCCCGGGCCATTTCTTCAATAAAAACATTGCGTGAAACGCTGGAACCCTCATTCAATATAACAGGGAAAAGATGCCAGGCATGCTCCTCCGCAGCCACATGCAATTTGGGCAAGTCCACCCAGGAACAGCTCTTCAGTGCAGACAAATAATACTCGGCCACCTGTTGTCGGGCGGCCCGCAATTCGTACGCTCTTTCGAGCTGAGCCAGGCCAATGGCCGCATTGATATCGGGCATATTGTATTTATAACCCGGTGCCACCACATCGTACTCCCAGGAAGGCTTGTCCGAAGTAAAGCGATCCCACACATCACGATTTATGCCGTGCAGCCGCATCAATTTTACCCTTTGGTAAATCTCCTCATCATTGGTGGTAAGCATACCCCCCTCTCCCGTGGTAATGGTTTTATTGGCATAGAAACTGAAGCAGGTTACATCCCCTATACTACCTACCATCTGCCCATTCAATGAGGCCGGAAAGGCATGGGCAGCATCCTCCAGCACCCGGATTCCATTTTGGCGACACAGCGCCAAAATGCCTTCCTGCCTGACGTTAAGCATTTCGGCGGCCTGACCGCCAAAATGCACCACAATCAACACCTTCACCTCCGGATGCCGCGCAATGGCCTCCTTCAGGATGGCCGGAGTAAGAAGAGAGCTGCCGTACTCCACATCCAGGCAAATGGGATCGGCTCCCATATAGCGAATAACCTCTGCGCTGGCTGTAAAAGTCATGGCAGGAACAAAAACTTTATCACCAGGTGCTACCCCCAGCGCATCGAGGCCCAGGTGAAGCGCTGCCGTACAACTGTTGACCGCACAAGCAAATTGCGCACCCGTTTTTTCTGCAAAGAGCTCCTCAAAGCGCTGTGCTTTTCCGGCTGTAGTCAACCAGCCACTTTCCAAAACCTCCTTAACATACACCAGCTCATTTCCATCGCAGGAAACTTTAGCATAGGGAATTTTCAACATTGCTCAGGGTTTTAAATATCCTCAAAACGTCCATGTTTTAACAAACGTGCAATGGCCCTGTCTGGGGCCACATACTCCAGGTAATAGGCCCGGATGTTCTCCTCCAGCCGGCGACGCAGGGCTTCATCACCGATCAACTTTTCCAAAGCTGCATAAATTTGCTCCTCGCTCCCATCGACAAAAAGCACCTCCTCCCCATGGTTTAAAGGGCGGGGCAACTGATTGATTACAGGGGTGGCCACCACAGCCTTTCCCAGGGCCATGAACTCTCCCAGTTTCCAGCCATGGCAATCCAATATCACAGGGGTATTAAAGACCGTTGCCGACTCCTTCAGCTTTAATAAATAATCGGCCATAGGAACATTGGCAGCCATAGTTAAGTCCTCATAGCCCGGGATGTCATTCTGTGAGCGGGGCGCAAAACCACCCTCGAAACGCACGCCACTTAAACGGCGACAAGCCCTGATGTAATTGGCGCGGGTCCGGTTGGTCTCTTGTTCCTTTTTCCAAAGTGCTCCGGCAAAAAAGATGTAATCCGACAGCGAGGGCTGAGCTTGATAATAACTCAGGGGCTGCCGCCGCAGCTGGGCATAATAATCGGCAAAAAAGCGCCGCTTGTTGCCGATGCGTGGGGCCGCCTTCACATAATTAATTAGTGCGAGTCGCCATGTTTTTACCGGGGCATGCAAACGAATCGCAAAACCTGGTCCCAGGGCCATAATCTTAGGATGGGTGCTCAGCGCACAACGCTCCGCATTGATGTTTATTTTACCGTACACATCACACCATTCCAGGGCTTTGGCGTCGATCTCATAACTGTCGCCAAAATCAATGAGGCCTTTAAACACCGACTTGCCCCGACGCAAAACAAAGGCAAAATGACAGTTGTTGTGCGTAAACGACTTGAAATAACGGGAAGAATAACTCAAGCTGGGGAAAAGCTGCTTCAGTCCATGAATGTAAAACGAAGCATACAAAAAATCACAAGCAGGATCGACATAAACGTGTACAGAAGACTTCATAGGCGACAAATGGTTTTAATGAGCAATTGAATATCTCCACCAAAGGATCGGTTTCGAAGATAATGCTCGTACAACTCAAGTTTACGGGGCAAAATTTGCTCCCTATAACAACGCTCCGGCTCTGGCTCTGCCGCCAGCAACTCTTCTTCATGACGGAACTCCAGCGCAGCATTATCGGTAATGCCCGGGCGTAATTCCAACACCTTTTGCCAACGCTCCGGGTAGACCTGAACCCAAGCGGGGACCTCCGGTCGGGGGCCCACCAAAGCCATATCGCCCCGCACAACATTCCAAAGCTGGGGCAGCTCATCTAATTTGGTTCTACGCAAAAAGCGACCTACCCGCGTTACCCTGCGGGCATCTCCGGCATCGAAACGCCCCTTTTCGGCCCCCTTTAAAACGGTCATGCTCCTAAACTTACAAATCCCAAACAGGCGGCCACGACGCCCCACCCGCTCTTGTATAAAAAAAGGAGGCCAACCAGAATCAAGCCCGACTGCCAATGCAATCAGCAACAGAAGAGGCAGCAACAAGATCAAAGCGCCAAGCGCCGCAAAAAAATCAAACAACCGCTTCATTGGGCAATGTTTTATTGAGAATAAAGATATTAACTACCTAACAAATTCCACCCTGCAGCAAAGGCTGTCGGTGGATGTCTGGAGGACTTTGATAAAAATTCACTGGAATTGGAAGTCGATCGGCCCTATATTTCGCAAAAAAAGCAAATGTCTCAACCAAAATATAAGAATCCACCACCGGTGTTTATGCTCGAAATGATCGACCAGGGTTATGCCATCGCGAGGGAGCTGGCGACTTACGGCATTCCTATTGTTGGTTTTCTGCCTCAGGGACCATGCATCGAAAGCCACAGCCGCATTGCAAGCAAAATCTGCAGGTTTCCTGAAAGGGATGAGGAACGCGTGGCCTTAATGCTCCGACTCAAGGAGGAATTTGCGCCCCACAAACCGGTTTTAATCCTCAGTTCTGAAGCCCATATTCCTTTTCTCTACAGGAATCGAAAAGTCTTAGAGACCCACTTCGCCTTTGAACTGCCCGAAGAAGGAAAAATGCAGACCATGCTGGAAAAGGATCTTTTCAGCGCCTTTGCCCGTAAACACCACATACTTATACCCGCCAGTCTGGAACTCAGCAACAAGCAGCCGCTTACCTCGGAGACCTTTGAGGGACAACCCTTTCCGATGGTGGTAAAACCTAAAATAAGAGACCACAACTGGAAAAGAACCTATAAATCACAAAAAGCCTTTTTGGCCCGCAGTCCCACAGAAGCCCTCAACCTCTGCCGTCGCCTGCTTAAAACAGCTGACCGGCTGGTGGCCCAGGAGTGGATTCCTGGTCCCGACCGCAACATTCATTTCTGCCTCACCTACCTTTGCCGCAACGGAGAGGCACTGGATACGGTCTGCGGCATCAAACTGCAGCAACACCCGCCTCTGTTTGGAAACACTGCCGCGGCCATCAGTAGGGAAGTTGACGAAGTGACCCAAGAAACCTTGCGTTTACTGCGGGCAGCTGAAGTTTGTGGTTTTTGCTCTGTTGAATTTAAACAACATGCCCAAAATGGGCGTTTTTATGTTATAGAGCCCACTGTGGGACGAATGAACCGTCAGGAACTCTTCTCGATGCTGGGTCAACACCGCCTGGTTTTAGCGGCGTATTGCCGACTCAGCAGCCTGCCTTTGCCTGCTTCACCGGGCATGTCCAAACCCTTTATCTATGTGGAAGAAGGATTGGACATAAAATCGAGTCTCGATTATCAGCACTACGGCGCCATGAACTGGAAGGAATGGTTTTCAAGCTTGACAAGCCGACAAATACGCCCCATGTTTATCAGCAGCAAAGATCCTCTTGTGAGTCTCCTTACTCTGGCCGGAGTACTTAAACACCTGGGTTATTATCTATTTAAAGGGCGCACCCGCCACTTTTACGAAGACCCCACCCTGCGCGAGCTCATTCACCTCAACCAAAACAACTAAAAAAGCGCCTTGCATGACCAGTAACAAGTCCCCGGGTTTACCACCCCTCTTCCTTTTAGCTATGACCGATCAGGGCTATGCTGCCGCCAAACACCTGAGTGCCTATGGAATCCCCATCGTTGGGTTCTTCCCCAACAACAAAGGCTTTGAATATTTCAGTCGACTCCCTTGCCAAAAACATGTATTGCCTGCGTCCAATAACGACCGAATGGCGCTGCTGCGCAAAACAGCGGCGGAGTTTGACCAAAAGCCGGTTTTAATGCTCACCGCAGAAAGCTACTTCCCATTCATTTACGAACACTTCGACGAAATAAACCAACTGTTTGCCCTGGAGATGCCCGATGCCGACACCCTGCATCAAATGCTCGACAAGAACCGTTTCTCGACCTTTGCCGAGACCTACCATCTTAAAATTCCCAAAAGCACTGAAGTAGGCCTGCACTTATTGCCAGAGGAACAGCTGCCTGGGGACCTCAACTATCCGCTGGTGATCAAACCCAAATACCGTACCGATCGCTGGAATGGCCGCTACCATACCAAAAAAGCTTTCCTGGCCTATAATCGACAGGAAGCCCTAAGTGTGTGTACAGAACTGCTGCAGGTCATCGACTGGCTGGTGGTACAGGAATTTGTACCCGGCCCCGACACCAATGTCTACTTTTGCCTGACCTATCTGACCGCCTCGGGCGAAGCATTGGATACTTTTTGCGGACAAAAAATTCACCAACACCCCATTTTATTTGGCAATACCAGCTCGGCCCTAGCTGCAGACCTTCCTGCACTGAAAGCAGAAAGTCTGCGTATTTTAAAGACGGCCCAAATGAGTGGTTTTTGTTCGGTGGAATTCAAGCAACATGCCGTAACGGGCGACTTCTATGTGATAGAACCTACCGTGGGGCGGATGGACCGGCAGCAATATGTGGCCATGGTCAGCAAGCACGATATGGTATTGAAAGCGTATTGCCACCTGGCCAGGATTCCCCAGCTCACTCCCCGTAAGCAAAAAGAAAACTTCCTGTATGTCGAAGAATCGCTGCAAATGAAGTCCTACCTCGACTACCACCATTATAAAAGCAAAGAGCAGGGTCGAATCCGACACCTGCTCCGTACGCACAAAATTCGTTTCATGCACCTGACCCTAAGAGACCCCCTTCCTTCCCTCCTGGTTCTGGCCGGGGTACTCAAACACTTACTTCACTACCTGCTGAAAGGAAAAACCCGCTACTTTGAAGAAGACGACCTCACCCGACAACTCCTCCAACCAGCAAAGCACAAGATTCAACAAGAGACTGTTGAGGCCTCAACAAGGCACAGGAAAGAAGCCCAATAGGTATTCCAGAAAAGAGACTACAGCGTTTCCAGAAAGCGATGCAAGGCTTGAACCTGTACCGGTCGGTTGAATGCCGTTGCCGCCATGTGGCGGCAACGACTACGCATCGCAGCCAGGTCGGCTTCTGCCAAACGGGCAAAGTTTTCTTTCAGGGCCGCCAAATCGCCGGGACGATTTACCCATCCTAAGTCGTTCTCTGCAACAATGCGTGCCCCCTCTCCTTCACCGGAAAATAAAATGGGGAGCCCCGCTGCCATGGCCTCGTAAATTTTAGAGGGAACGGCACCATAAATATTTTTAGTCAGCGGAATCAGCGCAGCATGATGTTGCACCAGAACTCCGGGAATCTCCTCCCGCTGCAACACCCCGCCATAATAAATACCCCGCTCAGGATGCTCAGCCAGATAGGCCTCCAGTTCCTCCTTTTCGGCCCCTGCACCATAAATATGAAACTCCAGTCCCAGCTCCCGAAAATTTAAGGCGCGACAAAGGCCCAGTATGCCCTGGGCAACCCCCAGAAGACCAGCATACACCACCTTGCGCGGCCCCTGGTCGGCCGCCGGCTCCAGGGAGCGAAAACGCGCATAATCGACCCCGTTACGAAAGAGGAAGGTCTGACCAAACCCACGCTCCCTAATGTAGGTAACAATTTCCTGCGACTGCCCCAAAATACCTGCCGAGCGACGGTAAACAAAGTGCTCCAGTCGCTCCAGTGCCCGATACAGGGTGCCGCGCGACAAGGCGCCCAATTCCAGCGCAGATAAAGGCCAAAGATCCGACACGTTGGTCACCATTCGCGCACCGGAGATTTTCGCCAGCAGCCAGGCAGTCAATGCCAGGGTTAAGGGGGGACTCTCCACCACCAACAAGTCGGGCTGCTTTTGGCGACAAAAGCGCCAGGCAAAAAGGGCGGTGAAAGAAAAGGACAGCATGCTTAAAATACGCGGCAGTGTGCGCCTCGAGTTCGATGCATAGAGCCAAAAGCGCAAAAGAGCAATCCCGTCGCGCTCCTCACGCAAGGCAAAGCGTCCACGAAAATCCTTGAAAATACGGCCCTCCGGATAATTGGGCAGGGCCGTAACCACCGACACTTCAGCCCCCAAGGCTTTGAGGCCCCGAAGCATCTCAAAAAGACGACTCTGCGGAGCACCCATCTCGGGCCGGTAATACTGGGTCAATAAAACAATACGCATACTCAACTGTAATGCTTTCGAAGGATGTCCACAATGTTTTGGGCAGCCTTACCCTCGCCATAAGGATTACGGGCACTCGACATGCTTTCGTAAACCTCCGGCTCGTTCATCAGCCGCTTGCACCAATGCACTATTTCGTCGCGCCGGGTACCCACCAGCTTCACCGTACCTGCCTCCACCGCCTCGGGTCGCTCCGTGGTATCGCGCATCACCAGGACCGGCTTACCCAGTCCCGGTGCCTCTTCCTGAATGCCCCCACTGTCGGTCAACACAAAAGCGCAGTGCTGCATCAAATAAACAAAGGGCAGGTATTCGAGCGGAGGAATCAGGTAAACGTTCGGCAAATCCTTCAGCAGCGCATTAACCGGTTGCTGTACATTGGGATTCAAATGTACCGGATAAATCACCTGCCAACCGGGATGCGTCTCCGCGACCTCACGAATGGAAGCACAAATTTCCTCAAAACCCTTTCCGAAATTTTCCCGCCGGTGTCCGGTAACCAGCACGTAGCGTCCCTCCTCAACCAAGTTAGCTGTGTTGGGAATGTGTTGTTGCAAGACCGAAAGCACGCCCTGCAAAAGGGGACCGCCCTTTTGCAATTCGGCTCCGGCAATTTTCAATGCGTCAATCACCGTGTTTCCGGTTACATGTATGCTTTTTTCTGCCACCTGCTCACGACGCAGATTATCCGCAGCCCACTCGGTAGGGGCAAAATGCAAATCCGCCAATCGGCCCGTCAGCTGCCTGTTCATTTCCTCCGGCCAGGGAGAATATCTTTGATAGGTCCGCAGTCCCGCCTCCACGTGGCCCACCTCCACCTGTCGGTAAAAAGCCGCCAGTGCCGCCGCTGTGCTGGTTCCTGTATCGCCGTGCACCAAAACCAAATCGGGCTTAAACTCGTCTAAAACCGAACGCATACCCAACAACACCGCCGAAGTAATATCGAAAAGATCCTGCCCGGCCTTCATGATGTTCAAATCGTACTCGGGCACAATGCCAAATACCTCCATCACCTGATCGAGCATCTGACGATGCTGCCCGGTTACACAAACCCGTGCATCAAAATACGCCTGCTGGTCGGAATGCTTCAAGGCACGTACCAGAGGAGCCATCTTAATGGCCTCGGGGCGCGTCCCAAACACAATCAATACTTTTATCATAGTTTATTTTTTAATCCTTTCACCCGTCAAAGTCACCAAAAATAGCGCATTTTATGCGCTATACATAACGAATGGGCGGAAGTTCTCCCCCGTCGCTACCAAGCGCAACGACCTGCCCTCTTTCATCCAGAACAAAACGCAGGCCGGCCAACAATTCAGCCTGTTGCCAGAGTTCCTGAAGCGTGGGCATCCAAATTTTTCCCTCTGCCACCGCTAAAGACAGGCGCTCAAGGGCAGCCTTGGCCCCAGGCATAACATGCCCCTTGTTGTCGGCAAAAAGGCGGCCCGATTTACGCCGGTCGGTATCGGCCAAATAGGTATGCGCCAAACAAACTCCGGCTTCACCCATCAATAAATTCAGGTTGTCCTGCGAAAAAGTCGCCGCAAAATCATGCACCTCAACGGTCTGGAAAAGCCAAAACCGCTGCCCACCCAAACCGACTTCAAACAAAATGGGCGTCATTTTCTGCCATTCGGGTAATCGCAGTCTCCCGCTCCCGAAGAACACCACCCGGAGCAACTGTGCCAGCAAGCGAAAGCTGCCCACCAAAAGCCGCGGCCAAATGCGCCAGGACTGCCTCCAGGCTTTTTTGCGCAGCCAGGCAGCCAGTTGTTGATAACGCTTTTGGGCACGAACACCACAAAAAAACAGGTTGTAGCTGCGTAAAAACTCGAAAACTCCGGACTGGGAGAACTGCTGCATTAAGGTTTTCCTATAGGCGGACAAGGAAAAATGCCTCGGATTCAACTGATTGATTCGACCCGGCCCGGATTGCCCTGCATCGAGATAGTTCCACAACAAACGCACGCCGGCCCTGCGCATACCCCGTGCCCAATCGACCAGCTCTGGAGCAGCGGCCGGGATACGACTTAAATTATAGGGCTGAAACCCATGGTCTATCCAGGTGGTCCAGGACCCGGATTCCGTCACAAAGCGATCAAAATCATCGTTCCACTCCGATCGACTTGCACGGGTCGATTGTGAGAGACTGTGGTAACACAGTTCATGACCATCCTTCGCCCAATCTCTCAACAAATCGGCTTGCCTTTCCATCGACACATTCCAGGGACGTTTACTGTGATGAAACAAAAAGACCCCTTTGGTAATGTTTAAACCTAAGCGGCGCAGAAAACGACGTTGTCGCTCCAACAAAACCGGAGAATCGAAATCGCAATGATCGGAGATGTTGAGGATGGCTGAAAAAGGAATTCGGGAACGACTGAATTCGGGAACTGCCGAGCGGGTGAATAAAAAAGTGCATACCCACTCATTGCGGGCCGGGGAGCAAGTGCTGAGCAAGGGGTCGTCGTTGGCATCGTAATGCAAACGCGGTTGCTGCAGCGGATCGGCCAAAATCCAGGTCAACTCCTGCGCCTGACGAGGATCGTAGTACCAGGTACCGTGGGTTTCACCGGCCACCATGCGCCAGTCGCCTTCCAGTTCGAGTATTTTGGGCGACCAGCTCCCGGCCATGCGGACCTGGTCGGCATTTACCCATTTGTAATCGAAATTTCGCCAACGCAGCACCCTGGCATCGAGCTTTATCTGCAAATGCACTCGCAACCCGGCAGTAACCAATCCCTCAGGAAGCCGAATAACAAAGCGATGCCTATGGCCCTCCTGCTCCTGCCGGACCCTGACACGTGATGGCGCTACGCCGTCAAGCTCCAAAGAATAACTATGTATCAAAGGGCATCAAATTTTCGTTCAAAACGCTTGAACTTTCCCATAAGCGTACGTTCCAGTACCGCTTCATTTTTAATCTCAACTTCCGCAGCAAAATCCAAGGCCTGCAAACACAAACGTCGCAAGCGGTCTTTCTCCTCTGCAAGCAAAGGACGGTCGCTGGCCACCTGCACCACAAAGCGCTCTAAAGCCGTTTGCAATACTTTGTACTCGTTCACCACCTTGCAATGTTCCGAAAAAGCTTTAAATACATACAAAAACAAGGTGTCTCCAGCCACCTTCTTGCCCGAAGGCAGCCAGGCCATCTCCTCCACCCTGCCCTGCAGCCGCGTCAGCCACAGTTGCCCATCCAACTCCTCCAAGGCCGCCATATCTCCAATTTCATAACGAATCAAGGGCGTCCCCTGATTGTAGAGGGGAGTCAGCACCACCTTTCCCACCTCCCCCCGGGCACAGGGCCGATTCTGCTCATCCAGAATTTCCGTCAGCATCAGCTCATTCGATAATTTCCAGCGACCATTTCTTCCAAAACCGACAATACCCGCCTCCGAGGCCCCGTATTCATTGTACACCGGAACCCCGTATACCCGCTCCATAAGAGCCATCTCCTCGAGGCTGCACATTTCGGAAGTGACAATAACCGTCTGTAAAGTAGGCAGCAGCGTTTTAATGACCACCCCTTTTTTATCCAAAAAATGCGCGAAAATCACCAAGGGATAGGCATAACCGTAAATATAAACAAAGGGGCGTCGACGAAAAGCATCCAGCCAGGACTCAAGAACAGACTCCGACAAATCAATGGTATTAAAGCGAACCCGGTTGCTGAGCCTATCCTTCAAGCCTTCGGTTATACGGCTGCGCCAGCTCAGGGGAAAACCGAAAAAGCGGGCCTGCAAATCGTTAAAGCCCACACCGGCCGACCGGTAGCGATCTTCCAACAAACGCCAGGTAAGGGCGTGACTGAGGTAGTCCAGTGCGTAAGCAAAAGGTTTGCCGGTCGACCCGCTGGTCTCCCGATGATAATACTTTGGGTAGGCATTCTGGTCGGGCACCCTTGTAATCCCATGTTCCCTAATCAGGTTCTTATTAAGTACGGGCAGCTCCTCCCACGAAGCGGGCCAATCCCCTATAAAATGACGAAAACTGGCATTGGCCTGGTAGTGGTACTCCAAAGCCGACCATTTCTGACGTTCCAGGTAGGCCGGATCATGCGCCTCCCGCTTATATTCCTTAAACAAACGTCCCGCTTCATCTACTGGAAACCCCGTCCATTTCAACAGTCTGAAAAAATCCATCACCAGGTCCATTTATAAGCATGCAACAAATCCAGCGATTGAGCCACCACGGCCTCCATACGAAAGGGCTGCACCACCTTTTGAACACCTGTGCTCAAACGACGACAGAGTGCCTCATCGACCAGCAGACGCTCCATGGCAGTCACCAGTGCATCGACATCTCTGGGGGCCGTAAACAGGGCACTCTCCCCCTCCTCAAAATATTCGGGCAATGCACTGAACCGACTGATTAACAAGGGCAGTCCGGCCATTCCGGCCTCCACCAAAACCCCGGGGAGTCCCTCTCCCGGATGGAAAGTGGGCAGGACCAAAAAATGATACGCAGCCAGCACTTCCTGCACTTTGGCAGGTTCCACCAAACCGCAATATTGAATTCTTCCTCCTGATTCCCTCACCGCCTTCTGCAACAGCGACTCATCCATCGGGTCCACCGGTCCGTACACGTCCAGCTGCACGCGCCGGCCCGCAAGCAGCAAGCGGCCCACCGCCTCCAGCAAATCGTGAATCCCCTTGGTACGGGTTACCCGCGAAATAAAAACAATGCGTCCCTGTGCAGCCGCATTCAAGGCCCACCGCTGCCCACTGTCCCGCCGGGGATTAAAAACCAGTTCCACCTTCCGCAGTCCGCAAGCCTCTAAACCTTGCTGCAAGGCCCGCGATTCGGCAAAAACACCGTCCAAGCGGTTGAGAAAGGACACCATCCACCTGCGCCTCCAGGGCGACAAATCGTTTTGCAGTTGCTGGTGAAAAGACCCGCCCACGACATAAAGCACGCCCATTTTAGTCCGCAAAGTCTGCATCAGCGCAAAAATCGGCAACAGGTAGTAACGCCCGTACTTATTCAAAGAGAAGATAATCTGGGGACTGCCCCACATTTTGGCCAACAAACGCAGATTGTTGCGCCAGCGGGGCCCCTGCCGGGCAATGGTATCGAACCATTCCACCCCCTTAATGCCAGCCCCCTCAAAACCCGCTTTAAGACAGGAGTTCTTTACCCCATCGCCATTGTAAGGTGGCGCAAAAGGTCCGACAAACAGAATGTTTCCCGACGCTTTACGAGAGGATTTTCGCATATACCTTTTCAATTTTATCCAAAGCACTTGTGGCCGAGAAATGGGTGGCTACCCTTCCCTTCAAAGCCTCGGCCAAACGACGGGCTTCTTCAGGAATGTCGAGCAATTCGACCACAGCCGCTGCCAGGGCCTCCGGGTCGGAAGGCGGCACCAGACGCCCGCAACGGCCCTGATCCAGAACCAGCGCGCAATCGCCCACATTCGTGCTCACCACCGGTAAAGCGGCCATCCCATATTCCAGGAGCGAAACAGGTAAGCCCTCTGAGAGGGAGGACAAAAGGCCAAGATCTGCCGCCTGTAAGATGGCAGCGACATCGTTTCGCGAGCCCAGGATGTGAACACGCCCGCCCAGCTGAGCTTCCTTAAGGAGTCTTTGCGACAGATGGTGAAAGTAATCGTCGTTGAAGTGACCGCCCACCAAGAGGAGACTCGCTGCCGGGTAGCGCCGGCGAATGCGAACAAAAGCATCCAGGAGATTGTCGTGGTCCTTTTGTCGTCGCAAATTGGCCAGGCAGACCAGGCGAGGCCCCTGCCCGTCGTCGGGCAGCGGCTTTTCCAGAGCTGCGACTTCCTCCAAATCGGCAAAATTGGGCAGAAAGGCCACCTTTTTCGCTGGAAGGGCCAGCTTCTCCACTGCGTATTTCAACAACTTGTCGTTCACCACAAAAACGTAACTGCAAAACTTCACCAGTACTCGCAACAAGCCACGTGGACGCCGGTGCAACTGTTCACTGTAGCCAAAATGATCGTGCCAGACCAGTTTTAAACGGGGACAGCTCAATTTCAACAAAACGGCCCAAAAGAGGGAGGACGAATGGGCGTGAACCACACCGATCTGTTCCCGGGAGACGAAACAACGCAAGCGCCAAAAAGCACGAACATCCAGAGCATGTCGCTTATTAAGAAGCAAGAGTTTCACCTCCTCGTCAACGAATACCTCCAAGGGACCCCCCTTGCGCGTGGCACACAAAAAACTTTGCACCCCGCGGCGCGAGAGACCATTGGCTATATTCACCGCCATACGTTCGGCGCCGGCAGCAATCAGGGAATCAATGAGTGTGAGTACCCGCATCGACTTTACAACAATTTAATAAGCGCTTCTTCAAAGGCCTCCAGGTGATAACGGTGCGACCAGTCCATCGCCGCACGGCACCTGTCGTAGTAATCTTGTGACTGCGCCAGCAGTCCCTGAATGGCTTCAGCGACCTGGTCGGGATCGGCCGACACCAGCACCCCTCGTTCAGCGGTGTTGAGCATCTGACGCACGCACGAAACTTCGGTGGTCAGTGGTAAACAAGCCCACCACATGGCCTCGGCCACCACCTTAGGCCAACCTTCCGAGCGCGACAAAAAAACCAGAAAATGAGCCGCACGAAAATATTCTTCCACCACTTCCGGCGCCTGCCGGCCGTGAAAGTGAACGACAGCAACCAAGCCCTTTTCCGCACAAAATTGCTCCAGGGCGACCCGTTGGCGACCGTCCCCAAACAAATCAAGACGGACCTCCAGACCTCTGCCCCTCAGCAGCTCCACAACCTTAATGGCGGTCAGAGGCCCCTTATTCGGCGTGAGTGTCCCTACAAAAATCAAACGCAAAGGCAACTCAGTTAACGAACGGGGCTCCAGGGGAAGGGCCTGCGTTTTGGAATAAGAGGCCGTAAAAAACGGAAGGATGTTTCGACTACTTTCGCCCCAATCGCCATAAACCATAACCTGCATGCGTCTCGACCAAAAGCGCGAACGCAAGAGCCGCTGTTGCAGTCGGTACGATCGGGGCTGACGACTGTTCCAGTCCCAGTTGTTGGCATACTTGGCCGTTTTTCGGGTAAAAGGAAAAAAAACCTGTACCAGAAGTCCCAACAAACCCATATTGGAGGGACAGCGCAGATGAATGTGACTGGCCCATGCCATGCCCTGCAAAAGACGATAAAGCACAAGGGGCAATTTCGAAAGAGAACTCAGTACGTCCTTTTTGTTGGTAAAGCACAGGGCCGGTACGGCGACAAACTCAAGATTGGGATGCGCATAAAAAGTCTCCAAAGCATCGGGTGGCTGCTGCGACAAAGGAGCTATAATGCGGACCCGGTCGACGTGGCGCAACCAAAGATTCATTTCACGCACATAAGGGGTATAACCGCCATAGCGTCCCTCACTGTGCACATGCACCACCGGCGAAACAATCAGAAATTTAAGCATCTTGACCTTCCCCGGCCTCCTCCTTCCCACGTGAAGCCACCCACATAAAGGCCGCTCCAAACACCACGCCGGGCAAAGCCAGGCGCATGGCCGCATGAAACATGGTGAACATACTCAACAAATAAAAAGCAACAAAGAAACATCGCGTCATGGGATCTCGATAGCGAAAAAAGAAGTACAGCGGCAAGCCCAACATGCCCACCAGCATAAAGATCAAGCCTACAACCCCGTGTTCGGACAAAAGTCGGGCAAACTCGGTGTGGGCCGCAGCTTCCGAGCCATAATACCGCGCCCGGTAAATGGCCCCCATTCCGTAACCCACCCCAAACCCAGGATGCTCGGTAAAGACTTTAATGTCGGCCGCAATGATCTTGTCTCTGCCCGTGAGCAAACTCCCTCCCGAACTGCGTTCGCCGGTCAAGGCCTCCGTTGTACTTAACCCCTGATACCGATACAACAAATAATTATTGGTCAGGTGATTGGCAAACAAAAACACCCCCACAAAAAATGCCAGTCCCACCAGCACCCAGGGCAAGGACTGCACCAATCGCCTACGAAACCCGTAGTACGAAAAGTAGAGCACCGCAACAGCTCCCAAAAGAGCCAGCACACTGCCCAGAACGCCGCCCCGCGAAAAGGTCAGCAGGGCCCGGAGCACCAAATAAAAAAGCATCAGCCAGTCGAGCCACTTAAAAGGTGTTATGGCCGCCCCATTGATTTTATAGAGCAAGGCCAGCAGAATGAACCAGCCCAGCACCGTACTCACCTGATTGGGTCCGAAACCACCCGAGGCTGCAGCGCTGGATTGCACACTGGTGAACTCGATGGTGGCCAGACTGGCTACGGTACTTAGGGCCATGATGATGGCGAAGGCCGGCAGAAAGGCCCATTTCAATTGGTGGAAAAAGGTTACAGCGGGTAAGCGGCGCCCGAAAAAATACAAGCCGGAGGCGATGAGACTCAAGGGCCCGGAGATGTTGAACATGATCATGTCCAGTCTGCGTTCCGGATCGCTGTGCTCGGTAAAAAAAATGGCCGGCAGCAACAACACCAGCAAAAAAATAAAAATCCAGGGAAAATACCTGCGGCCCCCTATGACCAAACCCGTAATCAACAAAATAATACTTGCGTACTTTCCCAACTCCCAGGAATAAGGTGCCCCGGCCATGCGGTACAGCATCTCGTACCCCACCAGGTAAAGGGCATAAAAACCCGCCCGGGCATCGCTGTCGAGCCGATACACCACATCCAGCCAAAAAAGCACAAAGAAAAGCGGATAAGCCAGCGCAACAATTCCCGGCGCATACTTTAACATGGACCCCAAGAACAAATGAAGGACAATCAAGGCCACATAGCCGCTTTTATAATCCAACAGTTTAATCACTTCAAAGAACGATAAAATTCAATATTCTTAGCAACAAGTCCCTCCAGTCCAAACATTGCCCGGGCATCTTGCTGGCCCTGCAAAGCCAACTCCTTCATCCGGTCGGGATGCTCAAAGGCATAAATAACCTGCTCCGCAATATCCAGAGGTTCGTAGGGATTACACAAGAGCCCGTTTTCTTTGTGGCGAATGGTCTCCGGACCGGGTCCCTCACGGGTAAAAAGCACCGCTTTGCCCATAAACATAGCCTCAGGGGCCACCAGTCCCTGGGTTTCCATGTGCGAAGGAAAAACGCAAAGCTCAGCTTGTTCGTAACGAGCAGGCATTTCGGACAGGGGAAGGGACCCATGAAAATGAAGGTGCTGCAGTATTTCCTCAGAAAATTGTTCCTTCAGCCACGCTGTGTAGGAACGCTTATCGGGAAAAAACCAATCGCGCCCGTACACATCGAGCTGCACCTCCGGAAACCGCGGAATAACGAGCTCGAGGGCCTGAATCAACTGACGTATACCCTTTTTCTCACACACCGTACCGGCAAAGACCAGGCGATGCTTTTGAGCCAGACCAGGGTCGGACTGCCGAAACAAATCCCCGTCGATGGGAATACGAATGGTGGCAAGCGGTCGCCCTTCGGTCGACAAGTACTTAGCTGTGTGTCGTTTTACATACTCCGAAACCGCAACAAAGGCATCGGCCCTGGCGTAGGAACGGCGCTCCAAAAAGCCCTTCCAGGCGTCGATGGGCCGCTGTTCCGATTCGGCAAAAAAGTGATGGCCCCCATGCATACGTACCACCTTAACGTAAGGGGTTTTGGCGGGCAACATAAACATAAGGGACTCAGTCGATTCAACCACATCAAGAGGCTGTATATCGTGCATCTCCCTCAACTTCCGCCTTATCCGCCAGGCATTCTCAGCAAAGCTGGCCTTTTTGAAAAGACGAGGTGCCGGTAAGCGGTAAATGTCCACCCCCCGATCCTGGAAATACTCCTCCTGTGGCCCTTTGCCGATGCCTACTACCGAGACACGGTGACCGGCACGTACCAGGGCACGGGCAATGGTTTGAATAAAACTGCCGATGCCCCCGGTTCCCCACAAGGGGTATTCGTAGGACAAATAGCAAATATTTAGTGTCTCCATAAGTGAGGAAAGTTTTCTTTAAACAGCGGTCATGATCCGGGCAATCCTTTCGGAAGCCTCCTCCAGTGGGTGCAGCGCCACCACCTTAAACCAGCGGGAGCGGACTTCGGCCGACGGCAGGGGGCCGTACAAGGCACGCCGCACACAGTCGGCGATCTCCGCCCTGCTGTTGAGCCAAACCACACAATCGCGGGTAGGCATGCTTCTGAAATGCTGGTATTGATTATTGACAACGGCCGACCAATGGGTAATGGCGGGCTGATCGTAATTGATGTAAATGGCCGGTTTGTCGTACACCGCAAAATCGTGTGCCATGGTCGACCCTACATTGATTACCGCGTCGGCGTGCAAGGCCACATTAACCAAAAGCCGGATATCATCCAGCGTCGGCACATTAAAATCCCAGCCCCCCCGGTATTTTTTCCAAAGCGGATCGGAGACTTTAATGAGGTCGGGGTAGCGTGCTACCACAGGTTTAAAGCGGCCCGACAAATCTACGGGACAGCGGCGAAGAAGAATCTGGGGCCTTTCCGCTTCCGGCATCTGCATCAGTGCCTCTGCCAGGTCGGACAAATACAGTTCGTCGCAGGGGAAAGTCATATCGTTGCCCGAAAAACACAGCACCTTTTTATTGGGGTCGAGGCCCCATTCGGCAAAAAAATCCCCCCGCTCCTGACGCAGCGAAGGGTTAAAATAAAACTCAAACTGGGGCGTTCCGGTGACAAAGAGGCGGGTCTCGGCAATCTCGGGATAGTAAGTCGCCATCTCCTGCTTCATAAATTCGGACCACAGCACATAACGATCGGTCCGCACCAGCAAACGCGCCTTGGGCAGATTGTCCCAGGAATAGACAGCCCCCAGGGTTGGAATCTCCAGCGAACGCGCAGCCTCTACCACCACCGAACCGTCGAGCGAGCGCTGGTGCGTACTGAACAGCACATCGGGTTGCAGTTGACGCAGCACGCTTTGCTGCTCCTTAAAATAGGCGGTACTGCGCAAGTGTTTTCGGTAACGCTTTTCCAATCGCACTATGCGCCGGTACCTCAAAGAGGCCCACCAGCCCACCAAGGCTGCCAGTGCAAAAAAGAGGCGGGTTAACCAGGCGTATTGTTTGCGGGTCCAGTTGATCATGATGGTGGAATTATCCACCTTGCGGGTGTTGTAGCGCAAGCGCGCATAGGTGATGCTCTCCTTGAGCAATTTCCCCCAAAACGCTTCGCGATAAGTCGTCATGGCTACATGCCTGATCTCTTTTTGGTGAACTTGCTGCACCTCCTGCACCACCTCGGGGGGCAAAACGGTCAACAATATAAGCTCGGCATCCTTAGGAAGCCGGTCGATGAGACTGCTGTACAAATAATTGCGCAGGCCTACCCCGTCGGGTACCAAAAAACAAATCCGCATAAATCCTTAGTATTTTAGCTGCTTAAGTCCTTCCGGCCAAAATGGCCTCCACATACTCCCGCACCACGCCTTCACCCCCTTTTTTGGTGAAAACCCGAATACCGGGAATGGCTTTTACCTTGTCTACCGCATCGGCGGGACAGGCCGGGAAACCCACCCGGGAAAGTAATTCGAGGCAATTCACATCGTCGCCGATGTAGGCCACCTGCGACAGATCCAAACCCTCCTTTTCACAAATATCCAGGGCTGCCGCCAGCTTTCCGCCGTGTTTTTTGCCCTGGTAAAGATGATCGAGGCCCAGCTTTTTAAAGCGGCGGTCGACCATCCGCGTATCCTCCGAAGTCACGATGCCGGTCTTAATGCCCTGGGCCTTCAAAAGCTGCAAGCCCATCCCGTCGCGGGTATTGAACTTCTTGAGCTCATCGCCCTCCTCGGAGTAGTACATGCCCGCATCGGTCAGCACCCCATCCACATCGGTCAGAAAGAGCCGTATTTGAGCATAATCGGGCAAAAGTTGCGGTTGATGCTTGCGCATCAACTGCTCGGCCATCAGCCAATCGTCCTCCTCATCCATCTCAATGGCCGTATATTCAGGCATTTCAAACAAACCAATATGCCCCGAAATGCGCAGTCCCGAAGCTCGAATGGCGGCAATGGTACTCACATAAAAGGCACCATTTTCCATCCATTCGCCATCAAAGTCCTGCCGCCGGGGACGCTGTCTGTAATCGTAGTTTTTAGATTGACCGTCGGCCGTCCAAAAAAAACGTTTGAAACGCACACAGGAAAGCAGACTGTCGAAGCCGCCTTCGGAAAAGTGTTGCAGGGCCCCGGAGAAATCTTCGCGACGGGTAAGCGGCGAAGTGGCCTGGGCAAGGACAAACACATCCTTGTTGGTCCACCTGCTTCCGTCGCGGTCCAGATAGTCAAACATGGCTGTTTCGGTGGACGCGGTATCGCTGGCACTTTCAGCAGAGCGGTCGAACAAGAGCACCTTACTGAAGGCAAACCCTTTCACCACCTCACGAATTTGGGGACTGTCGGTAGCCACCACCACGTGGTCCACTTCCGGCGCTTCTTCCAAAGCTTTCAGATTCCAATAAATGAGGGGACGACCGCAAAAATTGCGGATGTTTTTCAGGGGAATGGATTTACTGCCTCCACGTACGGGTACAAATGCGACTACTGCCATTTCAATTGATTCTTTTTAAGTTTGTTACGTTGCACTTCTTCTATGGCAAGAATGTCGTCCGTTTTGTAAGTAAGGGCTTTGGAAACTGCACGACAATCGCGGGTCAGTCGCCGCAGTCCGTCGGGCTCCAAAGAAGCCGCATGATCGGTACCCTTCCAGGTCCTGTCGAGGGTATAATGCCGCTCTATCCACTCGGCACCCAGGGTCATGGCCGCCACATCCACGGCAATACCCAAATGATGGCCCGAAAACCCGATGGCCTTCACCCGGTGTCCAAACTGTTCCTTAAGTCGATGAATTTCGTAGAGACAAACATCCTCAAAGGGAACCGGATAGCCCGAAGTACAGCTGTAAATAACCAGGTCCTTGCTGCGACCGGCCGCCTCAAACAACTGCACCACCTGCTCTTCCTCCTCACGTCGGGTCATGCCAAACGAAACGTGCACTTCTCCGCCATAGTTTTCACAAAGGTACAAAAGCAGGGCCTTATTCTGGTTGCAGGCCGAGGGAATCTTTATAAGGGCGGGATTCAACGCAGCAATTTCCCGCGCCGAACTCACATCCCAAACCGAAGTGGAATACTCCAGTCCATACTCCTCACACCAGGCTTTCAACTGCCGGTGTTGGTCCACATCAAACTCCAAAAACTCCCGGTGCTCGCCATAGGTCTTCCCATATGCATTTATGGGATTGGGGTGGGGCGAATGGTACTCCTCCTCACTCAACAACTCCCGGTTGTTGCGCTTCTGAAACTTCACCACATCCACTTTGCAAAAAATGGCTGCCGTAACAATCATTTCACGGGCAATTTCCATACTCCCCTTGTGGTTGCAGCCTATTTCAGCGATAATCTTGGGTGCCTGCATAAGTCAAATATTTATTCGTTTATAATGGTTTCTTTTTTACAGCCAGCGCCATTTGCGACCGGCGCGCAGCAAAAGTCGGTTGAGCGGAAGCAGTCGGCGTAAGGCGGCGGGGCAAAACGAGCGACGAAGTGCCGGCCATTCTGCCGTCTCTGCCGGAGTAAGGGCCCGGGCATACCAGTCGAGCGCCGCCTGCGGCACGGTATTGCCCAAATGATAGGCCCACAAGTCGGGCGTGGAAACACGAAGGTAGCCCGCTTTTTCTGCCGCCACATCGAGGTACTCGTGCTCATAGCCGTTTTTGAATACCCAGGGCACTTTATCCTGGTTAAATTGCTGCACCACCTCGCGCCGAAAGGTAGCCAGGGCATGTACCGCCCCCAAAACCACGGTATGCCCATCCCGCCGCAACACGTACTGCTGCTGCCGCCAGCTAAGACCACGCTTAATGCCGGGGCGACTGTACAAACCCGACTCCGGGGAGTGCCCCAGTCCCTGCTCAAACAAGTTCACGTCCTCATCGGACAGCACCTTGCCGGTCTGCCGGGCCGCCCACACCAAATGACTGTTGTAAAAATATGTCAGGTGCGCAGCGGGAAAGGGACTCACCATCCCTGCGCGCGGGAAACGTTGAAACACGCGGGCCACCGCCTGCTCCCAACCCGGCAAAAACAAAAAATCGGCATCGGCCAGGGTCAGATAATCTTCCTGCGCAGCACGCGCCTCGGCCAGCAAGGGATCCAGTTTGCCCCGGTTCTCGGCACAGAGCACGTACTTGTCGATGAGTCCCGCCTGCACAAAGGACTCCGCCACCGCAGTTGCCTCGGCACAGGAATGGTTGTTGATGAGGGTGATGGCGCTTTGCTCCCGATCGATTGAGCGCGTCAGAGAATCGAGACAATAACGCAACACCTCCGGCTGTCCTTTAAAGTAAGGCTCCTCTGCATTGGGAATCCAAAAGGGCAGAATGATCCGATGCACCTTGTGCGACAAGGGCTTCAGTACACTTTTCAAAGGATGCTCGCCTTCACGCATGTTGCAGGTTCAGTGACTGCCTGAGCAGTTCCATATTTTTTCCGGCCAGACGACGTGCCAAGCCCGGTACCACCAAAAAGCCGGGATACATTAAAATACAAGCCCAAAGGGCAGGCAGGAGCATCAACCAGGATCGGATGCCCGTAATTTGCATGCGCAACAACTTGGCTCTCATTAGTTTCCTCCTCTTAAAACTCTTGCAACTCAACCATCTTTCTGAAGCGTGGCGAACGCTCCTGTAGGGTCTCAAAAGTACCCGAAGCTGCGATCCCTCCATTATCGAGTAAATAAATTTCATCGGCTTTTCGCACGGTAGAAAGCCGGTGAGCGATAATCACAATGGTGTACTTGCCCTTCAGGGCATTGATGTTGCCCTGAATGATGCGCTCATTCTCTGTATCCAGGGCAGAGGTCGCCTCATCCATCAGCAAGAGCGAGCAATCGCGGTACAATTCCCGGGCAATGGAAATACGTTGCTTTTGTCCCCCGGAAATCAAAACCCCATTGTCACCCAGCATCGCATCCTCCCTATTCGGCATATCCCCGATGGTAGCGGTGAGTGCAGTTTTTTCCATCACCTCCCAAAACTTTTGCAGGTTTTCGGGCGTCTTCTCTGCCCCAAAAGTCACGTTATTAAAAACGGTATCGTTAAACATCACCGGCTCCTGAGTAATGTAGCCAATCTTGCGTCGCAGGCTCCGCACCTTGTCGTTGCCCAAAGGCACCCCGTCGATGAGCAGTTGGCCTTCCTGTGGCAACAACAAACCCGCCAGCATATTCACCAAAGTGGTTTTCCCCGAGCCACTTTCACCGACAAAGGCGACTGTTTTGTTTTTGGCAATACAAAGCGAAATGCCGTTGAGCACCTTGCGATCGGGCGCCCCGGGATAGGCAAAAACCACCTTTTCAAAACGCAAATCTTTTTGGAGCGGGGGCAATTCCGTTTGTTCCCGGCATTCGGCCTTAGCTTCAAACTCCTCGTAAAGCTCACTCACCGTTTTAATGCCTCCGGAACTGACCAGAAAAGTCTGCCAGGAGCTTTGCAGGGAGAGCAGGCTCACCAAAGAACGGTAGAAAAACATCAAAATCAAGGCAATACTGAACATCGACACTTCAAAAACCACCACCTGGACAAAAATCACGCCTGCCACAATGGCGATGGTTACGGGCTCGCGCAAGGAGCCCGAAATCGCATTCAGTTTACCCATTTTCATAGTCAGATCTTCCACCTCATTAACAAGGCCCTCCAGCTTTTGTCTGTAGCGGGAAATCAAATCAGTGGCTTTCAGGTATTTAAAATTCCACACCGACTCCAGCACTTTCGATTGCAGTCCGTTACCAATATAGGATTGCATCAACGAAGAAGTTTCTACCTTCTTGTTGATGTATTTGTAGACGATGCCACTTAGGAGTCCCGCCACAGTAGTCAACAAAGCAAAGCGAAAATCGGCCAGAAAGGCCAAAGCCAGATAGCCCAAAAGGGTTATCAAGGCCTGCAAGGTGCTGAGATAAGCCAACAAAGCACTTCCTGTCTTTCCAATTTCTCCGGTAACCACATTCTGAATGCGCCCCAGATCAATATTAACAAAGGCAGGGTAACTGATGTTGCATAGTCCGTTGATCAATTGCATCCGCACCCGCTTCATAAACCGCACCCTGATCTGCACCGAAAAGAAATAGTTCACAAAAGTTATCAGGCCCTTAAAGGAAAACATAGCAATCATAAACAGGAGAATGGTGCCAACGGTTATACTGAGTCCCAACCGGGTATAGCCCTCGACAACAAAACTGAGCTTACCCAAATCAGCCGTAGCGGGGTTGCCTGATTCTGCGACCTGAAAAAGGGGGATAAACAGGGCCAGACCTATGCCATCGAGCAGGGCGACAAAAGCACTTAAAGCCAAAAGCACCGGAATACGCCAACGCAAGCGCTGGTAGTAAAAGAGAAAGTATTGGACGGCACTTAAAGAACGAAAGTAAGCCAGCATATAAATTAGTCATTAATGGGTTAAGTGAATCGCAAATCGGCATGGCTCCGCCTCCCTCAGTCCCATCAACAGAGGCAGGTTTTACCTTTGAAACATCAGCTAAGTTAGCACTCAAGCGCCTAACTTTTTTTAAATTATGATTAACCCGTGGAATCCTTTGCCAAAGATGAATTTTCACACGACGAACGAAAACCTGTTTAAATATTGGGCTTATTTAGTCTACAAAAGACCTGATTATCATATATCAGTAAAAATGTTTGCTTGGTCGACAACCATCCAACACCGGTCAAAAAGCAAAACGGAGCTATGAACAAATCACCTATCTTGGCTCAGTGCCTTCGACCCCAACCCTACGCTAAACCCTAAGATATATGAACATAGATAAACAACGCATTAAAGTAGCCATCGCAGGAACGGGTTGCGTGGGAAGAGGCCTGGCCTTGCTCCTGAGCAAATTGCCCGACTTTGAACTAACGGGCATTCTTACGCGCCGTAAGGGCCCCATCAGCGATTTGCTGGTCAATCAGGCCCTGGTGACCAATAATGCCCACCAAGTGATGGAGGGAACCGACGTTTTGGTGGTCAGCACCGGTGATGTGGTTTATTCCACCGAAATCATCCGTTTGGCCTTCAGCTATAAGCTCCCCGTAGTAACCATGGATGCCGACACCCAAATTGTAAGCGGCTCGTGGCTGTCTAAGCAGGGCCGACTGACCGAAGCAGAGGGCGATCAGCCCGGCTGTCTGGCGGCACTAAAAGAGGAAGTTACGGCCATGGGCTTCCAGCCCTTGGTTTTGGGCAACATCAAAGGCTTTCTGAACCAAAACCCGACCATGGAAGAAATGTCCTTTTGGTCGAAGAAACAAGGCTTTTCCTTACACAGTGTGACTTCATTTACCGACGGCACCAAGCTGCAAACCGAACAGTGCCTGGTGGCCAACGGACTGGGCGCCGATATACTAAAGCAGGGACTCACCGGCGAACGGATCGACGACTTGCAAACGGGCGCGTTTCGCCTGGCTGAACAGGCCAGTGCTGCCGGCAAAATCATCAGCGATTACATCATTTCCCCAACGGCCCCTCCCGGGGTGTTTATTGTAGCCGAACACGACCCGGCTCTGGCTGGCGGATTAAAGGCCTACAAAATGGGCGACGGACCCTATTACCTGCATTACAAGCCCTACCACCTCTGTTACTTTGAAGTACCCAAAACCATTCGCCGCTTCGTCCACGAGCAACGGGGACTTCTAGACAATGGCAGCACACCGCACACAGGCGTTGCTGCTGTAGCCAAAAGAGACTTGCAAGCGGGCAGTTTCATTGATACGGGGATTGGCTCGCTCATGGTACGTGGCGAAGCGGTGGAGTTATCGGCACTGCCCAATATGGTACCAATCGGCCTCCTGAATCAGGCCTGGCTTAAAAAGAAGGTGGAAGCGGGACAAGTACTGACTTTCGACGATGTGGAAATTCCGGAGAGTACGGCGCTCACTGCCTGGGAGGAGACCGTGACGCAGCACAAAACCATTTAAGGGGACTTAATAGTTGAAATCCTCCTGTTTGGCCACGAACATTTCATCCAAGTCCGAGTGATGAAACATCCCCCATGGAAATCCGTCATAGAAGCACTCCAATCGACAGTATTGACCTCTGTAGTCAGAATCTTTTCAGACAAAGTTAAGCTTTAATCGGTTTGGCACGCAAACGCCTCAACAACCAAAGCAAGGGATTGAGCAAATTCTGGGGGAAGCACAAAAAATTGGTGGTAGCGCCATATACCCAACGCCTTTGTCCCCCGCGGGCTTCCTTACTTCTTTCCAATCCGGCAGAGCCGGCATCTCCGGTGGCTCCCCCCAAATTGTAAGCACTGTAGCGCTGCAAGCGGTAACTTTCTATGAGCTGATAGTCGGCCAGTCCCGCCAAACCAAAACGGTAAGCCGCACTGTCCGACCCCACCAACAGATTAAAAGCGCGGCCCTCCCGCTCCAGATTAAACAAAATACAATTGGGAGTCGGTGCTCCGGGAAGCTCCACTTTATAATAGCGTCCAGCACCTTCTTTGTAGAGTCTTTCCAGACTCTTGCTGTTCAATAGCGGCAAATAAAAAGGATTGTAGGCCTCCCCGTATTTTGAGCTCCTCTTTTCAAGGGTGGCGCCCAATAAGACCTCCAAGCCGCCCTGCAAATCCTCTCCTTCTGCGAGCATAAAATGCGCCTCTTTTTTCAGCGCCTTTTTCACATTGCGCCTGAAGTTGGTACTGAAATCCGGACCTTCGCCATTTAGGGGGACAACAAACTCACAACGTTTGTTGACAAACCAGCCTTTAACGCGCGGGGCCATGCCGTGTTGCTGATCGTAAGAGGCCATAACCAGGCGCTGGATGCCCTTGCTGCGCGCATAGGCAAGCAGGGCAGCACAACAGTCATCCAGCAAATCCTGCCGGGTTTCCCCTAAAGCAGGGGAGGCATAAAACAACAAACTGCGCCCTTTGAGCCACCCATTCTGCTGCAGCACTCCGGAAACCTTAGCCACAACGGTCTCGCCCTGAACAAAATCAAGAAAAACACTGCTTGCCTGCGTTCCGGCCATTGCCCGGACCCATTCCGGAGTAAGGAAAAGACTGAAAGCAAAAGCGTTCAGGTTTCTTTCCCATATTTCGGGTCGGACAGCGACAACTCTGAGGGGGCTGATTTTTCCTTCGGTAGCATTCTTCATCAAAGCACTAAGAAAAATTAAATAAACGAATAATGCTTCGGCCGATATTCAGCACGGGATGATCGGGGAGTTTCTTGCTCAGCATAATGCACAATGCCCATGCCGTTTTCAAGTAAGTTCGTTAAGGTAGAGCGATTAAAAATAAGCAGACACATTGGATCGTAAGCGTGGCCGTATCTCTCCTTCCTTATCAGGCGGATATCGTCCATATCCTGCTTCCAATCGGACAGGTCAACTTGCTGAATATTGAACGAGGCATTAGTGGGCATAATCAAGGACAGTTTCCTGCAAGATAAAAGGAATGCCCTTAGCTCCTTAATATTTTACACAACCGGCCCCAATTTGTTTACAAACAGCCCAAAAACGCCAACAGGCCGTTTTAAGATCAAGTATTTGGAAAGCGTCCGTAAACCAAAGCTACTTGGGCAAGCGAATTCGATAATCTGTGTGCACCTTACCAACGGTTATGGCATTGAGCTTGCCTTTGATCAACCGCTTACGCAGGGGCGACAGGTAATCGACAAACAACTTACCTTCGATGTGATCGTACTCGTGCTGCACTATGCGTGCCGCAAAACCTTCCAGGACCTCCTCCTGGGGCTGGAAATTTTCGTCCAGATATTTAATGCGGATACGGTGCGACCGTGGAACTTCTTCACGAATGCCGGGGATACTCAGGCAACCTTCAGAATCCCATTCCTTATCGGGTCCGTACTCCAATATTTCGGCGTTGATAAAAGTCTTCTTGAATCCTTCCAGCTCGGGAAACTCATCGGCCATGGGACTGCCATCGATCACAAAGAGGCGAATGGCGAGACCTATTTGCGGTGCCGCCAGTCCCACTCCGTCGGAATGGTACATGGTTTCCCACATGTTTTTGTGCAATTCTTCAAAACCCTCGTAATCGGGCCCAATTTCGGCACCTACTTTACGCAGCACCGGGTGACCATATACATATATCGGTAACAACATGGTAAAAAAATTAATTCTTTTCTCCTCTTCGCTTTAACGCCCCAAACTTTGGGTCTCCATCCAGGACTGTAAGATAATGGTGGCACTGATTTTATCTACCATCGCCTTGTCCTGTCTGGCCTTTCGTCCCAATCCCCCGTCAATCATCGTCTGAAAGGCCAGGCGACTGGTAAAGCGTTCGTCCACCCATTCAACAGTCAGGTGCGGAAACTTGTTCTTAAGACTATTGACAAAAGGGCGTATGTGGGCCATGGATTCGCTGTCGCTTCCGTCACTCTGGCGGGCATAGCCCACTACAAACAAATCGACTACTTCTTGCGACAAATAACGCTGAATATAGGGCAGCGCCTCATGAAACAACAAGGTGGTGAGCCCATTGGCGATCAGGCGTGAGGGATCGGTTACCGCCACGCCAATTCTTTTTTTCCCCACATCAAAAGCCATTACTCTGCCCACTGGTCCTTCGCTTTAAGACACTGATTCTAACTGAAAACAAAACACAAAGGTAAGGAAAATACCCCAAAAGCAGCTGCAGGCATCCGGCAATTTCCAGATACGGACTTCCAGGGACCCAAAACTTACGACCATCACCGCGTCGAAAAAAGGGCGCCCTCCGACCGGAAGACGCCCTCTCTCTCAAAAAGAAACACAATAAAACACTGTCTTATTCAATGGCTGCCTGAGCTGCAGCCAGACGGGCAATAGGCACCCGGTAGGGCGAACAACTGACGTAGTTCATCCCTACACGGTGACAAAACTTGACCGAACTGGGTTCGCCCCCATGCTCGCCACAAATACCCACCTTCAAATCGGGTTTAACGGAACGTCCCTTTTGGGTGCCCATTTGTACCAGTTGGCCCACACCTTCCTGGTCCAACACCTGAAAAGGATCGTGCTTCAAAATCCCCTTATCCAAATAGATGGGCAGGAAGGTGCCAATATCGTCGCGCGAATAACCAAAGGTCATCTGCGTTAGGTCATTGGTTCCAAAAGAAAAGAAGTCTGCTTCGGCGGCCACCAAATCAGCGGTAAGGGCGGCACGTGGAATCTCTATCATGGTGCCCAGCAGGTAGTCGATTTTGTCGCCCCGCTCTTCAAAAACTTTATTGGCGGTACCCCTAATAATGCCGGCCTGCATGTCAAATTCCTTCACGGTTCCAATCAAAGGCACCATGATTTCAGGACGGGCATCGATGCCCTTGGCCTTCAAATTCAGGGCCGCCTCAATGATGGCGCGGGTCTGCATTTCCGTAATTTCAGGGAAGGTATTGCCCAAACGACAACCGCGGTGTCCCAACATGGGGTTAAATTCTTCCAGAGAATCGACCTTGGCTTTGATCACATCGACCGAAACCCCCATTTCCTCTGCCAGCTCACGCTGGGTAGCCAATTGGTGGGGCACAAACTCGTGCAAAGGCGGATCCAGCAAACGTATGGTTACCCCGTAACCGGCCATGGCTTCAAAAATGCCTTCAAAATCTTCCCGCTGATAGGGCAAAAGTTTGTTGAGGGCACGCTTGCGGCCATCAACGGTGGAAGCCAAAATCATTTCGCGTATGGCTTTGATGCGGTGCCCCTCAAAGAACATGTGTTCGGTGCGACAAAGGCCTATGCCTTTGGCGCCAAATTCTTTGGCAATTTGGGCATCCTTGGGCGAATCGGCGTTGGTGCGGACATCCATCTTGGTGAACTTGGCGGCAAGGTCCATGATTAATCCAAAATCGCCACTCATATCGGGCTTACGGGTCAACACTTCTCCTTCATAAACCTCCCCGGTACTGCCGTTGAGTGAAATCCACTCGCCTTCTTTATACACCTTCCCTTCGATGGTCATGGTACGGGCACGGTAATCTACTTTTACACCGCCGGCACCCGATACACAGCATTTACCCATACCTCGGGCAACCACAGCTGCGTGGGAGGTCATGCCACCGCGGGCAGTCAAAATACCACGTGCAATATTCATACCTTCCAAATCTTCGGGAGAGGTTTCTATCCGCACCAAAATACTCTGGGGAAACTTAGCCGCCTCATCGGCAAAGAAAACGATTTGACCGGTTGCTGCCCCGGGGGATGCAGGCAAACCTTTGGCCAACACTTTGGCCGAACGTACGGCAATGCTGTCGAACACCGGGTGCAACAACTCATCCAACTTATTGGGCTCCAAACGCAGGAGCGCTGTCTTTTCATCAATCTTGCCTTCACGCAACAAATCCATAGCAATCTTTACCATGGCGGCAGCGGTACGCTTACCACTCCGGGTTTGCAGGATCCACAGCTTGCCCGACTGGATGGTGAACTCCATGTCCTGCATGTCCTTATAATGCTCCTCAAGCTTTTGCTGAACCGCATCCAGTTCTTTATACAGCTCAGGCATAGTCTCCTCCAGGGAGGGATACCTGGACTTTCGCTCTTCTTCCGAAACACCCTGAAATTCAGCCCAAATGCGACTGCCGACAACATTAATATTCTGCGGTGTACGGGTGCCGGCTACCACGTCCTCACCCTGAGCGTTGATCAGGTATTCGCCATTAAAAACATCTTCTCCTGTAGCGGCATCACGTGTGAAGGCCACACCAGTAGCAGAAGTTTCGCCCATATTCCCAAACACCATAGCCTGCACATTTACGGCAGTACCCCACTCATCAGGAATATTGTTCAGACGACGGTAATAATTGGCTCTGGGATTGGTCCAGCTGTCGAACACCGCCATAACAGCCCCCCAAAGCTGCTCCCATGCGCAGGTTGGGAAATCCTTCCCGGTCTGCTTTTTCACGGCTGCCTTAAAACGCTTTACCAAGTCCTTTAAATCATCAACGGTAAATTCGGTATCGAGCTCGATGCCTTTTGCGTGTTTACGTTCCTCCATGATTTCTTCGAAAGGATCAATGTCCTCCTTGGTTTCGGGTTTCAAACCCAAAACCACATCCCCGTACATTTGCACAAAACGACGGTAAGAATCCCAGGCAAACCAGGCGTTGCCCGATTTGGCAGCAATACCTTCCACAGCCTCGTCGTTCAGCCCCAAATTCAGGATGGTGTCCATCATTCCGGGCATTGACGCTCTGGCACCTGAGCGAACCGAAACCAAAAGGGGATTCTTAGCATCACCAAATTTAGTACCCGTCAGCTGCTCAACATTGGCAATGGCTGCTTCCACCTCCGGCTTCAACAACGCCACCACCTGGTCTCTGCCCAGCTGATTGTATTCGGTACACACCTCGGTAGTAATGGTGAATCCCGGGGGTACTGGCACCCCAATAAGGTTCATTTCGGCCAGGTTGGCACCCTTGCCTCCAAGCAGATTCCTCATGTCTGCTTTTCCTTCGGCTTTACCGTTACCGAAGGTGTAAACACGCTTCTTGCTCATAACTGTTGGTTTTACAGAGTTAAAATCCTTGCTTCATTACAAATAAACTGATTTTTTTCGACTTTTTAACTATACAAACCAAAGCGGCAAGCATAAAATATTGTTAATAATACACAAATTAAGAATACTTAAAACTTGTAAAAATAAAAGGCTGCCCAAAGGCAGCCTTTTCAACAGTCTTTCTGGTACAGCCCAGCGGCCTAATTCACCGGATATTTATCGGTATAGGTCTTAGATTTCATAAGAAAATCGACATACTGTGCCCGCTTATAGGCATAAGGATCGTCCTTGAGACTCGTCCGCGAAAGCTTTCCGCGAAACTCGTCCACCGACTTATAGCCTTTTTGACTCATCCAACTGCTCAATTGCTCCAACATTGCAGCAAGTCCCTTAAAGCCCTGTTTGTAAATAGCACTAACGACCTGCACAGCATCGGCACCGGCCAGCAAAGCAGCAATCATATCCTTCCCTTCCAATATTCCTGTATTGGCACATAAAGAACCACTCACCTTCCCATGCAGCAATCCCATATACCGCAAAGAAAGACGGCTGTCGCCAGGTTGACTCAGATTATAAGGCATTTCAAGCTCCTCGGTATCCACATTAACATCGGGCTGAAAAAGTCGGTTAAAAAGTACAAACCCTGCAGCACCTGCGCCATCCAAACGAGAAATAAAGGAAAGCGGATTGGTATAGTAAGGACTGAGCTTCACGGCTACCGGTATATTTACCTTTTTCAAAACCCGCTTAAGCACTTCCACCTGCTCCGATTCAATAGCCGCGGGGTCCTGGTTGCCATCGCTCAGGGCAGCATAGAAATTCAACTCCAGGGCATCTACTCCTGTTTCGGCCAGATGCTGGGCATAGTCCTCCCAGCTCTCTTTATAAAGACAGTTGAGACTGGCAATAACCGGAATATCCAGGGCCTCCTTGAGTTCACGGAGAGCCAGAAGATGGGCTTTGGGTCCGGCATGTTCCACCTTTGGAAACAAATTAATCATCTCCGCATTGCGATCGTCGTAGGCATGCAAGTCATCGTCCAGTTCCGCCGCCTCCAGATTCAGCTGCTCCTCAAAAAGGGATTTAAAAACAATGGCTGAGGCACCGGCTTTCTGCAACTCCAAAGCCTTCTTAAGATCCAGCGTAAGATTAGAAGCACCGACCATCAGCGGATTTTTCAGCTTCAGGCCCAAATAAGAAATTGAAAGGTCCATATACAAAATTTTAAAGGTTGCTGCGATAAGAAAATACTCTATTAAATTACAAATAACTTACTGAAAGAAAAAGCCTGAACCCAAAAAAGGGCACCTTACGGTGCCCTTTTAACTTATTTACATGTTCTCAAGCTATTCTTCCAGCTTATAATCCAGCACGGACAAACGCTTGTAGGAGCTGTAACGCCACTTGGCATTTTTCTCAGCCGCCACAAACAACTCCTTGGCCGCCTCGGGGAAAGCCTTCAACAACGAAGTGTAACGCACCTCGCCTTTGAGGAAATCCTGGAATTTATCCCATTGCGGCTCCTTGGAATCGAGCACAAAGGGGTTCTTGCCTTCTGCTTCCAACATGGGGTTGTAGCGCCAAAGCGACCAGTAACCACACTCTACGGCACGCTTGGTCTCATCCTGGGCATTGCCCATACCGCGTAATAAGCCGTGACTGATACAGGGTGAGTAGGCGATGATCAGAGAAGGACCGGGATAGGCTTCAGCCTCTTTCAGGGCCTTGAAGTATTGGGCTTGATTGGCACCCATCCCTACCTGGGCCACATAAACGTAACCGTAGGTTGTGGCCATCAGTCCCAAATCCTTTTTACGGATCTGTTTGCCGGCAGCGGCAAACTTAGCCACAGCCCCAACGGGGGTCGACTTGGAGGCCTGACCTCCGGTATTGGAATAAACTTCGGTGTCCATCACAAGAATGTTGATGTCCTTTCCGCTGGCAATTACGTGGTCCAAACCACCGTAACCGATGTCGTAGGCCCATCCGTCGCCACCAAAGACCCAAACCGATTTCTTCACCAGATAGTCTTTGAGTGCCAAGATCTCAGCTGCCACAGCATGCTGCTCACTCTCCAGGGCCTTCAGAACGGCATTGGATACCTCACGGGTCTTGCTGCCGTCTTCCTTGGCTTCTAACCAGGCCTCAAATGCAGCCTTGGTAGCAGGAGCCACTTCAGCCAGGGCAGCCTTCATCTTCAGCTCAATGCGCTCACGCAACTTCTCTACACCGGTGGCCATACCCAAGCCATATTCGGCGTTGTCCTCAAACAAAGAGTTGCCCCAGGCGGGACCACAACCGTTGGCATTGGTGGTATAAGGTGTAGAGGGCGCAGAACCGCCATAAATGGAAGAACAACCTGTTGCGTTGGCAATCATCATGCGATCGCCAAACAATTGGGTAATCAACTTAATGTAAGGCGTCTCACCACAACCGGCACAAGCTCCGGAAAATTCAAATAAAGGCTTGGCAAACTGAGAAGCCTTCAGGTTCATAAATTTGTCCTGAACGGTATCCTTAATGGTCACCTTGTTGGCCATATAGTCCCAACGCTCCACTTCGCCCATTTGCGTATCGAGCGGCTTCATCACGAGCGACTTGGTTTTTGAGGGACAAACCTCAGCACAGTTGCCACAACCGGTACAGTCGAGTACACTTACCTGGATACGGAAGTGCAAACCATCAAAGCCTTTACCGTTGGGCTTGCGCGTAGTTGTTCCGTCCGGCGCCTTCTCCAACTCACTGTCGTCGAGCAGGAAGGGACGAATGGCGGCGTGGGGACAAACATAAGAACACTGGTTACACTGAATACAGTTCTCGTCAATCCACTCAGGAACGTTAACAGCGATGCCACGCTTTTCGTATGCAGCCGTTCCCTGGGGGAAGGTACCGTCTTCTCGACCAACAAAAGCGCTGACCGGCAAATCGTCACCCTTCTGCGCGTTGATGGGGAATACAATGTTCTTGATGAATTCAGGCACATCCTGACCATTGGCTTTTTCATCAGCCAACTTGGTCCATTCGGCAGGAATCTCAATTTTGGTTACATCTCCGCCGCGATCAATGGCTGCGTGGTTCATTTTCACCACAGCCTCACCTTTGCGACCAAAAGACTTAACGACAAACTTCTTCATCTGATCTACGGCCTCATCGTAAGGAATTACGCTGGCAATTTTAAAGAAGGCCGATTGCATAATGGTATTGGTACGGTTACCCAAACCAATTTCTTCTGCGATGGCGGTTGCGTTGATGATGTAGAAATTAATCTCGTTTTTCGCCAAATAGCGCTTCACATCATTGGGCAGGCGTTCCTTGGTCTCCTCAACATCCCAGTGACTGTTCAACAGAAAGGTGCCTCCTTTTTTGAGTCCCTTGAGCATGTCGTAACGACCCAAATAAGCCGGGACGTGACAGGCCACAAAATCAGGAGTGTTCACCAGGTAGGGCGAACGAATAGGGGTATCGCCAAAACGCAGGTGAGAAATGGTAATTCCGCCCGACTTCTTGGAGTCGTAGGAGAAATAAGCCTGGGCATACTTATCGGTATTGTCTCCGATAATCTTAATGGAGTTTTTATTGGCACCCACGGTACCGTCTGAACCCAAACCATAAAATTTTCCGGCAAAGGTACCCGCTGCACTCAAATCCACCTCTTCTTGCAAAGGCAGAGAAGTAAAGGTAACGTCGTCGACAATACCTACAGTAAACTGATTCTTGGGCTCATTCAATTTCAGGTTGTCAAAAACAGAAAGAATCTGAGCCGGTGTAGTATCCTTGCTCGATAAGCCATAACGGCCGCCTACAACCAAGGGGGCATTTTCTTTACCATAGAACAAATCACGCACATCCAGGTACAAAGGATCGCCATTGGCTCCAGGCTCCTTGGTACGGTCGAGCACAGCTACGCGCTTTACGCTCTTGGGGAAGGCTTCCATAAAATATTTGGCTGAGAAAGGACGGTACAAGTGCACCGAGATAAGTCCCACCTTCTCCCCTTTGCTGTTGAGGTAATCAATAGTCTCCTTGATGGCATCGGTCACCGAACCCATCGCCACAATAATGTTTTCAGCATCAGCAGCACCATAATAAGTAAAGGGACGGTATTTTCTTCCTGTAATGTCCGAAATCTTATCCATATAATCGGCAACGATATCGGGAATGGCATTGTAGAAACGGTTGGCCGCCTCACGGGATTGGAAATAAATATCGGGATTCTGGGCGGTTCCGCGGGTCACCGGACGCTCTGGATTCAAAGAATTGTCGCGGAATTTCTTGAGGGCCTCCTGATCGATCAATGCAGCCAGTGCATTCTGATCAATTTCTTCAATCTTCTGAATTTCGTGCGAAGTCCGGAAACCATCAAAGAAGTGCATGAAAGGAATGCGGGTTTTAATGGCGGCCAGGTGAGCAATTCCAGCCAAGTCCATTACCTCCTGAACACTTCCGGTTGCCAGCATAGCAAAGCCACTCTGCCGGGTCGACATAACGTCGCTGTGGTCACCAAAAATGGACAGCGCCTGAGCGGCCAGACTTCGTGCACTCACATGAAAAACGCCGGGCAACAATTCACCGGCAATCTTATACATATTGGGGATCATCAGCAACAATCCCTGTGAAGCAGTAAAGGTAGAGGTCAGGGCACCAGCCTGCAAGGCTCCGTGAACGGCACCGGCCGCACCGGCTTCCGATTGCATTTCCTCCAATTTGACCGTTTCTCCGAAAACGTTCTTTCTGCCACCTGCTGCCCACTCGTCCACATACTCGGCCATAGTGGAAGAAGGCGTAATGGGATAAATTGCAGCCACTTCACTGAACATGTAAGCGATGTGTGCGGCAGCATAGTTCCCATCACAAGTAATGAACTTCTTTGCTTTTGCCATTTGTCTATTCTCTTAACAGTTAAAAAATCATTTAATTATTCTCGTCTATCTTTTACAGGCCAGGCCTGATTAATCCAAAAAACCAAACAACCAAAGGGGCACTTCCCTGCCCCGACCAATTTCTTCCATATCGCAGGCATACCAAAGCTCCTGTCCTTTTGCAGCCTTTCCGGAAGCAAGGGCGGGCCTTCCGACATTAAAAGAAAGGCGGTCGTCTATTAAAAAATCTGCTTTGCGATTATAGGCCACCTGATGCCTTAAGCCCACTTGATTACAAAAAAACGTTTTATGCAACACCTCTGCCGAAACGTCTCCCCTTGCCACAGAGAAAGCCAGATTTGGATTCTCCAAATAAACTTCTGCAGGTTTTTTCAAGGGGTCGGCCTCCCCTTCGTAAAGCAAATGCACCAAACTGGCCTGCTTCAAATACTTCAAATAATTAATAATGGTAGCCCTGCTGGTCTCCACTTCATTGCTCAGACGACTCACATTGGGTTGAAAAGGAGCCGAAGAGGCGATAAGATACAACAGTCTCCTTAATTTTGGAAGGTATTTCAGCTCAATCTGTTGCAGATAACTGATGTCGATCTCCAAAATCAGATTGATGTTTTTAAGGAGGTTTTCCAGATAATTGCTCTTCTCCTGAAAAAAGGGATAGTAACCATGATGGAGATAGTCGTTAAAAAAAGCGAGGGGTTTGATCTTATCAACAATATCGGTGGCGATGGCAACATGATTATTCAACACCTCCTCCAGAGAAATGGGTTTAAAATTATTGCCCGTTACATGATTCAGATACTCCCTTAACGAAAAGCCCTCCAGATTGTAGATCCGCGCCCGACGTTCCAGTTCCGGATTATCCCTATCGGCCAACATCAGCGGTGAGCCACTAAATACAATACGTAAATCACTTAAATTATCGTAACACCAGATCAACTCTTCTTCCCAACCCGGGTACTTAAAAACCTGATCCAAAACCAAGGTCTGCCCGCCTGTTTTCTGAAACTCATCGGCAAAAGAAATCAGAGAACGGTTCGAGAAATAAAGATTGTTCAGGTTCACATACAAGCAGGCCTTATCGCTGCCGTAGGCGGTCTGAATATAATCCAGCAAAAAGGTGGTTTTGCCCACTCCCCGTGTGCCCACAACACCTATCAACCGGTCCTCCCAATTGATCAGGTCCATCAACCCACGATGTACGGGAACATTCAGATGCTCCAGCAGGTATTTATGCGTTTTAAAAAAGGCCTGCATCATAGCTTACAAATATCAACTTGTCTTACAAAGTTAATATTTACCAAGGCACTTTTGCTATATGGAGATAGCAACACAGCCCCCATAATGTTATTTATATCTGGTAAAAATAAGCAGACTTTCGCAAAAATGCCGGCCACCAACACTTTCGAAGCACAAGCTTTATAAATGTTACTTTTTAACGGCCACCCGCCTCAAAGACAGTTTGAAACAAGTCTAAATAAAAAAAGAGGTCCTGCCGGACCTCTTTTCTATTTCATCATCTTGTTTCTTCCTGGCAAAGAAACCGGGAAGACTGATAAACAAGATAAAAGTTAACCATTCATCGAAATAAGGAACTCTTCATTTGAGTTGGTCCTTAACATACGATCCTTTATAAATTCCATAGCCTCCACAGAATTCATATCGGCCAAATGATTGCGCAGAATCCAGATCCTGTTCATCAATTCCTTATCAAGCAGCAAGTCCTCGCGACGGGTGCTTGAAGCCATGATGTCCACAGAAGGATAAACCCGCTTATTGGCCAGCTTACGATCGAGCTGAAGCTCCATGTTACCGGTACCCTTAAATTCCTCAAAAATAACATCGTCCATCTTCGAGCCGGTATCGGTCAAGGCGGTCGCCAAAATGGTCAGCGATCCACCATTCTCAATGTTACGGGCGGCACCAAAGAAACGTTTGGGCTTGTGCAAGGCATTGGCATCCACACCACCCGACAAAACCTTACCCGAAGCGGGAGAAACCGTGTTGTAAGCACGAGCCAAACGGGTAATGGAGTCGAGCAGGATAACCACATCGTGCCCACATTCGACCATACGCTTGGCCTTTTCCAAAACAATATTGGCCACCTTCACGTGCCGCTCAGCCGGCTCATCAAAGGTTGAAGAAATGACTTCTGCATTTACACTTCTGGCCATATCGGTTACTTCCTCAGGCCGCTCATCAATGAGCAGAATAATCATATACACTTCAGGGTGATTGGAGGCAATGGCATTAGCTATATCCTTCAGCAATACCGTCTTACCAGTCTTTGGCTGAGCCACAATCAATCCACGTTGCCCCTTCCCTATGGGTGAAAACAAATCAACCACACGAGAAGAAAAATTGGCTTTGGGTCCGGCAGTAATGTTAAATTTTTGGTCGGGAAAGACAGGGGTCAGGTGATCAAAAGGAACGCGGTCACGCACAAAATCGGGCGTTCTGCCGTTAATCGACTCCACCTTAATCAGCGGAAAATACTTCTCCCCTTCCTTGGGTGGACGAATGGCACCCAAAACCATATCACCGGTCTTCAGGCCAAAAAGCTTTATCTGAGACTGCGAAACATAAATATCGTCGGGCGAATTCAGGTAATTGTAATCCGAAGAACGCAGGAAACCATAACCATCGGGCATAATTTCCAAAACACCCGAAGCAGAAATAATCCCCTCAAACTCAAAGGCCTTGTCTTCCTTACGCTGTTGCTTGTCCTGATGCCTCTGCTTGTTTTGATTTTGATTTTGATTTTGATTCTGGGGCTGCGGCTGGGAAGCGCCGCTATCCTTCTGGCCTTGTGCCTGCTCAGCTTTTGACTCGGCCTGTGGACGCTGTTCGTTTTTGTTCTGTGGCTGGCGCTCATCGCGATTTTTATTGCGACGATTGTCTTCAAAACGACGCGGTTTGCGCTGCTCGTCGGGCGTATTGGCAGGCGATTCAGTGGCGCCCTCAGCAGGAGACTGATTCCTGACCGGTCCGCCCTCCTGAGCTGCAGCCGACTTATCGTTGCCTTTCGCTGGTTCAGGGCGCTTATTCAGCTTGCGCTCATCGGCCACGACCTGCTCTTCTTTACTGCCGGCCTTTGCCTTCTCCGCAGAAGCATCTGCCCTGAACTTCTCTTTTGGCTTGTTCTCTTTATCCTTTTTCTCCTCAGAGGACTTGGGTGAAGGGGCAGCAGCTTCGTCTCTTGCACTGTTGTCCGCAGCAGTTTTGCTCTCTTGGCCCTTCTGCTCTACTTGTTTCTTTGGAGGTCGTCCTCTTCGGCTTCGCTTATCTGAGGGTGCAGCGTCGTCTGAACGCGGCTCCCTTTTGGTTTTCTCAGAAGCCTTTATGGCCTGGGCATCCAGGATTTGATAAATCAGCTCCTGTTTCTTAAATGATTCTACACGCTTAATTTCCAAATCTTTGGCAATAGCACGAAGATCCGGTAACAGCTTCTTGTTTAATTCAAGAATGTCGTACATAATATTGGTAATAAACTTTTGAATAGCAAATTATATTTGTGGGGGTCAGTATAGAATTAATACTGAAACTTGATAATTCCGGATAAGAACCGGGAAAGGCGTTTGAGAAAAGTCAGATAACGAAAACACAACCCTCTGACCTTGCAAACTTAAGCATTACATTTTAACGACCCAAAAAAATGTTATTTTTTTTTAGGCCCCAATCGATAAAACTGAATAACTTGCAGAAATTTTAACAAAAACAAGGAATGAAGGTAACAGCTCCGCCTTTTTTTGTTATACTTACAAAGCCTTTCCACCTATTCAGAACCTAGTAGCTGCTAAAGTTATGAGACAACTCAAAATAACCAAACAAGTAACCAACAGAGAGGCCCCTTCTCTGGATAAATATCTTCACGAAATTGGGAAAGTCCAACTGATTACTGCAGAGGAAGAAGTACAGCTTGCAAAAAAAATAAAACAGGGCGATCAGGCAGCACTTGAACGTCTGATTAAAGCCAATCTTCGCTTTGTAGTATCCGTAGCCAAGCAATATCAAAACCAAGGACTCAGTCTCCCCGACCTCATCAACGAAGGCAACCTGGGCTTGATCAAAGCTGCCCAACGCTTCGACGAAACCAGGGGCTTTAAATTCATTTCTTACGCCGTTTGGTGGATCCGACAGTCGATTCTGCAGGCTCTGGCTGAGCAGGCCCGCATTGTACGCCTGCCCTTAAATAAAATAGGAAGCATCAACAAGGTGAACAACACCTTTGCGCGCCTCGAACAGGAATTTCAACGTGAACCAACACCCTACGAAATAGCCGATATTCTAGACATTGCTCCCAAGGAGGTCAAAGAAGCACTAAAAGTATCTTCACGCCATGTATCGATGGATGCACCGCTGAAACAGGACGAAGAAAACACCCTCTACGATGTGCTTCTCTCCTCTGATGCCAGCAGTCCCGACTCCGAGTTACTGGACGATTCGCTGCGGCGTGAAATCGAGCGCTCCCTTTCGACCCTTTCGACCCGTGAAGCCGACATCGTAAAACTGTATTATGGCCTAAACGGAGAACCCCCCTACTCGCTCGAAGAAATCGGCAAACTCTTCAACCTTACCCGTGAACGGGTAAGGCAAATCAAAGAGAAAGCCATAAAACGACTCAAACACACTTACCGAAGCAAAATACTCAGGTCCTACCTGGGAGATTAGTACCAAAACAAACAGTCACAAAAAAATGCAACATCAAATAGCCCCCTCTTTATTGGCGGCAGATTTCGGCAATCTGGCCGGCGAAGTAGCTGTGATTAACCAAAGTGATGCCGACTGGCTGCACCTCGACATTATGGACGGGGTCTTTGTGCCCAACATCAGCTTTGGAATACCCGTTATTGAAGCGGTAAAGAAAACGGCTACAAAGCCCCTGGATGTACACTTAATGATGGTGCAACCCGAGCGCTATATTGAGGCCTTTAAAAAGGCTGGAGCCGATCTGCTGAATGTGCATTATGAGGCCAGTCCCCATTTACATCGAACCATCGAAAGCATCCACCAACACGGCATGAAAGCCGGCGTAACCCTCAACCCCCACACACCCGTGAGCGTATTGGAGGAGATCATTACGGAGGTCGACCTTGTGTTAATCATGTCGGTGAATCCGGGTTTCGGGGGACAAAAATTCATTCCCGGATCTTTGGGAAAGATTCAAAAACTGAAAGACCTCATCATGAAACGCAACAGCAAGGCCTGGATTGAAGTGGATGGTGGTGTGGACCAGAATAATGCCAGAGAACTGGTTCAGGCAGGAGCCGATATTCTGGTAGCAGGCAGTTATGTGTTTAAAGCACCCGACCCTCAGGAAGCCATCCGAAAAATAAAATACTTTTAAGTAGTTCCCGAAAAAACCTTACCTTTGTAATTCTTAATCACCATGGGGCTGACCTGGATTTGACAGCAAGGCTAAGTGGTAAGTAAGCATGCCGAGCAATGGGATACCGGCTCGTAAATCATGGATCTCAACTTTTTTAACTGGCGAATCTAATTACGCTCTCGCCGCCTAATCGAAGTACAGTAGATGGGCATTATCCTTGCTCCAGGAGCTTGGACGAGACACTTCCCGGGTGCCAATTCCTGAGGCGGCCCGAATCGGAGGTGTAGAAATATCGGGAATAGCCGGCGAGCGGCCTTTGCTCAAGGGCGAAATTTTAAGAGGCTAAGGAGTCGTCCGGGTGTCTGTTCCCAAACGACTCACGAAAATCAACAGCAGAATAAGCATGTAGAAAGCTTATGGCTTACTTGTTTGGACGAGGGTTCGATTCCCTCCAGCTCCACACTCAATAAAAAGCCAGACTAAATCACTACTGCTTGTAGTGATCTGGTCTGGCTTTCCGGTTCATTTCTGCAAGAATTAAGGCAGCGGAGCCCCAACGGCGATGTCGCAGCGATGCCAGGGCTGACCGTGTGGCGGATTTAAAGCCGGTTTTTCTCCGGTTTGGGGAGCCGAATTCTGGCTGGCCTGACCAGCATTAAGTCTTCTGGCATTTTCAATGGTTGGGGCCATCGAGCTGTAAGTCCTGGGGGCCTCGACCTGTGCCGGGGCAGGTGTGGCAGCTGGGGTCTCAGCGACTACGGGACCGTTCAGCGGACTCCCAACAGGAATTTCACAACGATGTCCAGGCTCCCCATGCGGCGGGTTCAAAACAATCTCTTCCCCCATTTCTTCCTCAACATCCGGCAGCTCCGTCTCCAGGGCTTGCGGTTCAGATTGCACCTCCTCCGCTACAGGAACGGTCTCTTTGTGTTGTTTACTGGATTTTGGCGCATCCGCACAGGCCCAAAATATGGAAGGGAACACTGCCCCAAAAGCAAGCATAACTAACCAAGACTTCTTTATCCTTTGCATAAGATCAAATTTCATTTATTATTATACCACTTACTTAACTGAACGCGACCTTTAAACTGCTTAACCTTTTTCCTTCCGGGCTTTGCGCACAGCTCTGAAATTCTGAATGAACGCAATCAGTGCCACAACAGAACTCAGCAGCATAAGCGCCACCCTGGCCACAGCGGGCGCATCGGCCCTATCCCATGCCGCCAGTAAAGGTTTAAACAAACCGATGGTTACCAGCAGGGTCAGCAAAACCGCCAGGTGCGCCTCCAGCTTCTTTTCCTTTTTGAGTCCGGGATTCAGGGCCAATAAAAGCACGCCTGCAAATACAGGAATCAGCGCCGTTAGCGAGGGGGTGTCCGAAACCCAATAGGCCCAGGCCCCCAAAACCATCAGAAGAACGGCGTTTACAAAACTTATCCAATACACTTTCATCGACACAGGTTTTTATGAAACAAGCTCCAAATGATAGAGAAACGTTCAATCACCTGCATTGTTCAAAGCTCAAAAGTGTCAGCGACTCAGTTTTAAAACCGCCCCTGCAATAAAATCCAAAGAAAGGATCTGGCTCTGTGCATTCAGTTTTATTGCCTCATGCGGCATGCCAAAAACTACGCAAGACTGCTCATCCTGTGCAATGGTGTGGGCGCCCGCATTTTTCATTTCCAGCAAACCTTTGGCCCCATCGGCTCCCATCCCAGTCATTATCACGCCAATGGCATTGGCTCCGGCATTTTGCGCCACCGAACGAAACAATACATCTACACTGGGGCGATGACGATTCACCAGTGGTCCATCGGTCACCTCTACAAAATATCTTGCGCCACTTCTCTTTAAAAGCGTGTGCCGGTTTCCCGGGGCAATCAAGACGCGCCCTCGCAAAACCGTATCTCCATCTTCGGCCTCTTTAACACTTACGGAGCAAATCTGATCCAGGCGCTCGGCAAAACTACGGGTAAAACCCTCGGGCATGTGCTGCACGACAACGGTTCCGGGACTGTCGGGAGGCAAGGCCTGCAAAAAAACGGCCAATGCTTCGGTTCCTCCGGTAGAAGCACCCAGGGCCAGTACCTTATCGGTTGTCTTCAACATGCTGTTGCCGGCCCCTTTAGCCGGGAGCACTGCATCTGCCGACAATTTTGGGGCTACAGCAAAGGGGACCGCCGGCCGCCCTCTAAGGGGGCGAAGGCGCGCCTGGGCAGCGGCCTTGATGGCATCACAAATCCGAATGCCTGCTTCTTCAAAAAAAGCCTTGGTATTGAGCTGGGGTTTGGTAATGATTTCCACGGCACCATAATCCAACGCCCGCATGGCGGTCTCGGTCCCCTCGGCCGTGAGACTGGAAATAATAACCACCGGAATAGGATGTTGCGTCATTATTCTTCTTAAAAAAGTCAGGCCATCCATTCTGGGCATTTCCACATCCAGGGTAATCACGTCCGGCACCTCTTCTTTAATTTTTCGCGCAGCGGCATAAGGATCCGAGGCAGTCCCCATCAATTCCAAATCTCCGTCTTGCTCCACAATCCCGGTAAGCGCCTGTCGCACCAGAGCCGAATCGTCAACAATCAAAACCCGTATTTTTTTCGCAGTCCTTTTCATAAACGTTTAAAAACAGTAGAACAGACTTGTTTTAAAGGCAAATCCATACCCAGCAGGGACTCGGAATGGCCATGGAAAAAATAACCTCCGGGCTTTAAGTGCCGGCACAACTTTTGCACCACCGCCTGCTGCACCTCCCTCGAGAAATAAATCAGCACATTTCTGCAAAAAACAACATCGTACAATTGCTTCACCGAATACCTGTCGTCCATAAAATTAAGTCGCTCAAAGCACATCTTTGCACGCAACTCGGGTACCACTCGAAAGGTTTGCCGCTCAGGATCACGACTGGCCATAAAATACCTTCTAATCATAAACTCAGGCACGGCCGAACGCACACGCTCTTCAGAATAAACGGCATTACGTGCCAAGGCCAATACAAAAGACGATAAATCGGTACCCAATATACGAAAATCAAACGCTCCATGTTTACGCAAGTATTCCTGAATAACCATCCCAAGGGTGTAGACCTCCTCTCCTGTAGAACAAGCCGCGCTCCATATTCGAAGCACCTTATCGCTGTTTGCTGCCCCATACTCAGGCAGCACCTTGTTCACCAAAAAATCAAAATGATCTGCTTCTCTAAAAAACTCGGTCTTATTGGTGCTGATGGCATCAAAAACATGTACAACCTCCGTTCGCATCCCCTCCGGCCCAAACAACAAATCGACATAGGACTCAAAATCTATTAAATCAAGGGCTTTCAAGCGACGCTTCAGCCGGGCCTGCACCATCACCTTCTTGTCCCCCGACATTTTTATGCCTGTTTCACGATTAATAAAGGTGCCCAGGCGATCAAAGAGCGCATCGCTCAATTCTGCCCGATAAAGCTTCCGCAGCCGGTCAAAATCCATAAACTCCTAATTTCAGGTACAATTCAGGGCCTTACTTTGCGGTAAGACCCTGAATAAAGACAGCAAAACAAGAACGCTCAGAACCTTTGGTAATCATCGTCCGAGGCCAGGTTTACATCCATTTTCAAATCCACACCGCCCGCAGGCTGCGCAACAGATTTCGAAGGCTGACTTTTACTAGGAGTCGGCGTTGAATTTTCGACAGCCCGCTTTGTTTTCTTAAAACGGCCGCCTCTTTGCTGACCTTCAATTCTAAAAAAGGCCACCACCTCCTTCATTTGCTCTGCCTGCCCCGAAAGCTCCTCAGAACTGCTGGCCATTTCCTCCGAAGCCGCGGCATTTTGTTGTATGACCTGGTTCAACTGCTGTATGGCACCATTGACCTGCTCAGCCCCGGCATTCTGCTCCATACTGGCTGCAGCAATCTCCTGCACCAATTGTGCCGTCCGCTCAATTTCAGGCACAATGGCTGTCAACTGCTGACTGGCCTCTTCAGAAACACTGACCCCGCTCTCAGACAGCTCATCAATTTCCTCCGCGGCGATTTGGCTTCGCTCCGCCAACTTACGCACCTCTTCAGCCACCACTGCAAACCCTTTTCCATGTTCACCGGCCCTGGCTGCCTCAACCGCCGCATTTAACGCCAACATATTGGTTTGATAGGCAATATCACCAATAATGGAAACCTTTTTGGCTATCTCACGCATCGATTTTACCGCCACCTCGGTGCTCGCTGCTCCGCGACGGATGCCCGAAACAGCTTGCAGAGCAATCTTCTCCGTTTCAAGGGCATTGTCGGTGTTCTGCTGAATATTTGCGGCCATTTCTTCCATAGAAGAAGAAACCTCCTCGGCCGATGATGCCTGCTCACTGGCTCCTTGTGACATTTGTTGTGAGGTGCTGCTCATTTGCTGACTGGCCGCAGCAATATTATCGGCCCCTCCCAGAATGTCGGTGACGATATTGCGCAGCTGATGCACCATCTGCTCCAGAGACCGGGACAAAGCACCAATTTCGTCCTTCCTTTGCAACAAGCCGTCCTCAACCCTGGCCACCAAATTACCTGAAGCCACCTCCGTAGCAAAACCAATACCCTTAAGGAGTCCCCCGGTAATGCCCCGGGTAATCAGAAGACTTAACAAAACTGCGCCCCCCATACCCATAAGCAAGACAAAAATCATCCCAAAATTACTGCGCCTCACCACTTGATCGCCGTGTGCAATTTCACTATGGGCTTCTGAGATATTCATGGCCACCAGTGCTTCAATTTCCTCCTTAACTTCTACCAAATATTTCTCTGCATCCACCAACTGCACCTGCTCCATCCTGGAAAAAATCACGTTGGCCTTTTGGGCTTGCTCTTTTAAAAGCCTCAAGGAAGCAAAAACCTCCTCAGCCGCTGGCTCCACCTGGTTCGAAAACACTTGCAGCGCAAGTGCTTCCTGCCCATTTTCGAGTAGGCGTGCCAGCTCCCTGGCACTTTCATGAAACCGGTCGTGTGGCTCCTTCAATTGCTGCACCCAGGCATTCACATTGCTGTTGTTGGTGGTAAAAGACGACAGCCATTTACCCAAAGAACAAGATGCAGCCCCCTGTCCTAAACCACTGCTGTTACCGGCCCGTAGGGCCTTCAACAAACTCAACTCCAAAGCATAATGCTCTTTCTCAAAGACCTCCATATTCTTCAGCATCAGGATCGGATTCTGCACATCCATTTCAATAAGTTGTTCCACATCGGCAGCAAAGCCCTCATTCAACTTTCGCCAGTTTCCCAAAGACAATAAAAAATCGTCGTACAGCAGAACTTCCTCTTCGGAATGACGCAAGTGCTCATAAGCTTCTAAGGCCGAAACATAAGCGGTTCTGGAAGCAACAATTTCTTCCAGCAGATGGGCCCGTTGGCTTGCATCAAGATTGGGATTGAGCAAAGAACGCATATTGATCATGAGAAAAGCAATATTGGCCTCCGCATCCATTAAATGCTGAACCCCGGGCAGGTTTTGACCCGACACCTGATGAAAAGAATTGGCCACATTACGCAAACTTAGCAAACCAACCAAACCAACAACCAGAGCAATAAAGGCTACAGTCATAAACCCAGCCATCATCTTTTGCCCAATTTTTAAATCTTTAAGTTTCATATCCTGACATTTTGATTATATACTACCTCAATTTTCGTCAACATCCTGTTCTTTAATCATCTGCTCGCGCACTTCGGTCAAGGTGGCCAAATCGAGTCCCTCGTCGCTGGAAAAAACAGCGTCCATATCCAGGACTATAAAAAAACGCTCCTTCACTCTGGCCATGTACTGGATGAACTTCGATTCATAAGTCCTCCCAATGCGAGGTGCCGGAAGTAAATCCTCATCTTCCAACTTTAAAACGGAATGAACCGCATCGACCAGAAGGCCCACCATCACACCTTCCCCCTCCAGCATGATCTCAACCACCAGAATGCTGGTCCCTTTGCCGGCTTCAACCGGTGTCATCCCAAACTTTACCCGTGTATCCACCACAGGCAGTACATTTCCTCTGAGATTGATAACCCCCTTCATGTAGTCGGGCGACTGAGGAACCGCTGTTATATTGGTCATCTCCAATATCTTTTGCACCCGACTCACATGAAGTGCAAAAATCTCCTCGCCCAATCGAAACGACAAATAGGAATTGATTGCAGCGCTGCTTTTGTCCTCCATAATTCTTAGTTTAATTAACACTCCTATTTTTACACCCTCACCCTTGCACCTGACGAATTAAAGCACTGGTATCCAACACCAGAGCAATGGACCCATCGCCCATTATAGTGGCCGCCGAAATCATTTTTTGTCCATGAAACAGCTTCCCCAGCGGCTTTAAAACCGCCTGAAATTTTCCCACAACCTGATCCACAACCAAGGCCACAACATGGCCCTCGTATCTGACCACCACAACCTGGCTCCGGGAGGGGACTTCTCCAACAACTCCGAACTCCTTCCGCAGAAAAACATAAGGAATTTGCCGTCCGCCCAGCTCCAAAACATCGATGAAATTATTTTCCAATCTCCGGCTTTCTGTTGCGTAAATTCGATCTACCAGCGATAAAGGAAGTACATAAAGGGTGGCGCCTATACGAACCAGCAGCCCGTCGATGATCGACAGTACCAGAGGCAGGGTTATAGTAAGACAAGAGCCCCTGCCTTTTTCTGACGCAAGCGCCACTTCTCCGCGAACGGCTGCAATGTTCCGCTTCACCACATCCATTCCCACGCCCCGGCCAGACACCTCAGTGACCGCGCCTGCTGTAGAAAAACCTGGGACAAAAAGCAACTGGAGTACTTCCTCACGTGTGAGCACCTCATTTTCGGAAATGAGGCCACGCTCCAAAGCCTTCCTCCTCACCTTTTGCTCATCCACGCCAGCCCCGTCGTCCTTCACTTTAATAACGACATTGGCCCCGGCATATCCAGCCTCCAGAGTTATTTTTCCCACCGGATCTTTTCCTGCCTTTAGCCTTTCGGCAGGGACTTCAATGCCATGATCGAGACTGTTTCGCAAAATATGTAAAAGCGGATCGGTCAAGCTGTCGATCATGGTCTTGTCGAGCTCGGTTTCGGCACCCTCCGCTACAAATTCAACGCGCTTGCCAAGCTGAGTTCCCAAGTCACGAACCAAGCGCTGAAAACGAGCCAACAAACTCGATAAGGGAATCAGACTCATACTAAAGGCACTGTCTCTCAGCTGTCCCGTCAGTTTTTGAACACGCTCGGTAACCATTTTCAGCTCTGGAATTTGATAGCGACCGGCAATCATATTGAGGCGCTCCTGGGTAATGACCAATTCACTCACCAGGTTCATGAGCCCATCAATTTTTTCTGAAGAAACCCTAACTGAAGAAGCAAGCGGTTTACCCAAATCAGGCTTAGCCGTCCCCGTACCTGCTTGCTCAGCAAAAACGGGCTGCCCGCTACCGGTCAGCCCCTTGCTGTCTTCCACAAAACTGTTTAAATCGGTCAGGGTCAATGCCGTTTTTTGATCACAGAGACTCTCCAACTTGCTTACAAAGCCCTTACTTTCAAGCAAATTGCTTTTACTTAAGCGCTGAATTTCGATGACCGACTCATTATCTACGAAAATAAAAACATCACGAATGGCCTCTTTTCCTGCATCGGTAGCCAAAAACAAATCCCAGAACAAATACGAAAAAGTCGGCTTCAAAGCCTCCAGTCCATCGGGCAAATCTATAGCCCGAGGTACCGCGTGAAGCGTCCCCAGCTGGGCCAGATCGTCCAACAAATACAAGAGATTGTTGCCATTTTCCAAGACCTGCTTTCCCGGATAAAAATGAATATACCAAGTGGCTGTTTCACCAGCTTCCCCGCCATCAGAGTCCGAAAGCCCCCTGTCCGAGTCCCCATGCTTTTGTCCTTCAGACTCCTCTTCAAACCAGGTCTTAACCAACTGTAACATGGCCGAACACCTCGACGCCATTTCGTTTGTAGCCAACTTTTCGTGATCAAGTAAATCACGCAACAAATCCACCGAATCGAGTGTAAGCGTCAGCAAAGAAGAAGTAACATTCAGTTTGCCTAAGCGAATCCTGTCGTAAACATTCTCCAAATCGTGTGCAAAAGAACTCAATTGCTCAAACCCAAACATGGCGCCTCCGCCTTTAAGCGTGTGCATAATGCGGAAGACCTTCTCAAGCAACTCCTTGTTTCGTGGCGATAAATCCAACTCCAACAAGGTTTTCTCCAACTCAGCAATATTGTCTAAGGCTTCTTCAACAAATTTGGCCTGAAAATTTTCCAAGGATACATCCATAAGTCCATCTATCTATTGGGCATTACAATTCCATTCGCGTTGCCACGTTATTTTTCATCCTGCTATATATCAACTAACTACAAGGAGGACTCAGATTGATACAACTCCTCCACCCTTTTTAATAAGGCTTGTAAATTCAAGGGCTTTGAAAAAAAATCATCGGCCCCCATCTCCTTTAGCCGCATCGCGGTATCTGCATCACTCAGCGCAGAAACGACAATCACCGGAATCTGGGCAAAAAGCGGCTTTTCCTTTAAGCGCTCCAGCAATTGGAATCCAGAAATTTTAGGCATTAAAAGATCCAATAAAATCAACCGGGGCCGACGCTTATGAATCAAACTCCAAGCCTCCGATGCCGACATGGCCGTGGCGGTCTCATAGCCGACTTCGGCCAACACGGCTTCCAACAAAACATTATTGGTCTGCGAATCATCTACAAGTAAAACATATTCCTCAGTGTTGACCATGTGTTTTTAAATTAAATACAAATCCTATTACGCCAAAGATACACTACTGGATACCCATTCAGGGATGATTTACCTTAGGCCAAACAGGTGATATAAATCACCGAACAGGTAAACGGAGCAATTCCCTAACCACACGCAACAATTCCGTAAGATCAAGTGGCTTAAACAAATAACGATCACAACCTGCTTCGAGTGCGGCATCTCGCTCCGTTGTAAGGGCATAGGCCGACTGGGCAACAATAGGCAAATCAGGTCGCAATTCCCGTATGCGTCGACTGGCTTCAATACCATCCATCAGCGGCATCTTTATATCCATAAGCACCAACGAAAGGTCGGCTGACTCCTTGACCTTCTCTACCGCCTCAAGTCCATTCCGGGCCTGCAGAACGTCAAACTTATACCCCTCTACGCGATGCATGAGCGCATCTTGCAACAACATGAAGTTCACTTCATCGTCCTCAGCGACCAATATCCGATAAGCCGCGCCCTCTTGCACAGCAAGATCGGCCGTGGCGCTGGATGCTTCCGCAGACGTCTGTAGCGCCAATTCAAAATAAAAAAGCGAACCCAGGCCGGGCTTACTCTCTACCAACAACACACTGCCCATTTGTTCAACAATGCGCGAAGCAATGGTTAATCCCAAGCCATTCCCACCATACTCCCGTTCTTCACTTAAATCTACCTGATAAAATGGTTGAAAAACTGCCGTCAGTTTAGAAGCTTCGATACCTATCCCACTGTCCTCAACAAAAAAGCGCAATTTCCCCTGCCCCATATTTTGGTAACCAAAAGAAACCTTTCCATTTGGGGTAAACTTTAGGGCATTGTCTACCAGTTTCTCCAAGACTTGTTGTAGGCGAAATGCATCGCCGATCAAGGTGTGGGACAAACGTTGCGGCGGACTGTGGTAACTCAGAGTCAACTCGGGACGGACGAGACTTAAAAACTTCTCATATACGCCTTTTACCACAGAAGCGGGATTTACTTGTTCTTCTTTAAGCAAGACATCTCCTGCATCCAGGCGACTCAACTCCAGGATGTCGTCCACAATAATCAGCAATTGATTGCTGGATTTGGCAATGTGCTCGATAAACAAACCCCGCTTTTCTTCTTTGAGACTGGGCATTCTGAGCAATTCCACGAACCCCATAATCCCGTTCATAGGGGTACGAATCTCATGCGACATATTCTGCAAAAAGGCTGTTTTTAAACGATCGCTTTCCTCCGCCTTTGCCTTTTGCACCTTCAGATCGGCATTTAATCGGGCCAGCTCATGGTTGTAGTTTTCCAAATCAGAGGCGTACTTATCTGCCTCCTGATACAACCAGGCATTTTTAATGGCCAGAGAAGCCTGCGTCGCCAAAACCTGGCAAACTTCCAGGTCGTTCTTTGCAAAAGAAGATGGACTGCGTGAACTGCCCAAGGCAAGTACGCCCAGCGTTTTTCCATCTAAAACCAAGGGAATAAACACTACAGCTTGTAAGCCCTTGAGTTTAACCAAAGCACGCTCCGCGGGAGTCAAATGCTCCCGATCAAGCTTCGACAGGATAACCACTTCCTGCGTATCAATACAGGATTCCATACAAGGAAAATGGGAGAGATCGTAAGTTTTCAAGAGCCGCTTTTCCTCATCTAAAGGCGCTGGCTTAGCTAACTGAACCTTGACCTGGTTGCCATAAATAAAATAGATGCTGCCCCGCTCCATAACCATCATCCTGGTGGAATGCTCCAGGACAATTTGCAGCAGGGGATCCATCTTTATGGTGGATCCAAAAGCCTGCCCAACCTCCAAAAGAGCAGCCAACCGGTTGCTGTGCTCCATAACGGCACGCTGGGCCAGAATTCGCCCGGTAATGTCTTCCTTGATACCCAAATAGTGGGTGATTTTGCCGACCTCGTTCATCACCGGGGTAATAATGGCGGACTCGTAATACAGCTCACCGTTTTTCTTTCGGTTCACAAATTCACCGTGCCACTCATCGCCTCCGCTGATGACCTGCCACAACTGTCGGTAATCTTCTTCCGAGCTTTGTCCCGACTTCAGTATCCGTGGATTCCGGCCCAGCACCTCCTCTGCCCGGTAGCCGGTTAAGCGACAGAATTTAGGATTCACATACTCAATGCGTCCCGAAACATCGGTCACCAAAATGGAAACGGGACTGTTTTCTATAATGAGTTTATAGACATCAATATTCATCGCTCTTGGTTAAAAATAAGAAATTACGAAAGATGCACTTAGAAGTCAAATAATTTTAAATAAATTTAGTAGGAATTGAAAACCGGAATCGAAAGCAAAGTGATGGAACAAAAGCGCCCTATAAACCTGGAAAACAAGCCCCTGCTCACCTACAAAAAAGGCGATGCACTGATTAAAAAAGGGACCCCTGCCCATCATGCCCTGTTTCTGGAGAAGGGTATAGTCAAAACCATCTTTGAAAACCCTAATGGCAAAGCGACCATCGTGCATATCCTGGGACGTGGACAATGGGCCGGTTTGTTGTGCGCCCTGGAACAAGGGTATCACAACTTTGACACCATTGCGCTGACTCCGGTTCAGGCCCGCTACGTCGAAAGCAGCGAAATCAGACAGTTGATGGCCCATGACCTGAACCAACAAAACGACTTCATCGCCGGCACAGCCGCAGCGGTCAACAACAACATCCGGCGTTTAATCGCCATCAATCACAAACAGCTGCCTGGAAGGGTTGCCGACGTCCTGCTCTTCTTTTATCACTTTTTTGACCGGTCTGCCACATTTGAACTCCCGCTAAGCAGGGAAGAGCTTGCTCAATTTGCAGGAACAACCAAGGAAAGTTTCATTCGTACCCTCACCGAATTTAAAAACGATAAAATAATTCTGCTGGAAGGGAAGACGGTGACCATCAACAGCATGGAGATTGTAACAACCCTGAGCCGACTGGGCTGATCGTCGGGGTGCTTACTTAAAAAACCGACTCCACTTACGAGCCTCCTCAAGATGTTCAAAATAACCGACTTGATCGCCATGACCGGCATCGGCGAACTTTTTCAGAGAAAAGCGGGTAAAAACATCGTGGGGAAGCACAAAAGCCATAGCCTTAAGCCCGTAGCCCAACATCATCCCCAAGACTAAGGCGGCATAATCGGCATCGCTGCCGCTGACGACCTTTTGCTGGGAAGTGTCTGAAATCAACAGATCCACCCGATTGTTCCGCACAAAGGACACCGACAAATCAATTACTTCGCGAAACAATTCTGTGGGGACATAGCCCCGCCAAACTTGCAACAACTCGTAATTATTTGCATCGTAAATCACCTCTACATTATCATTAGCAAACAAGACCATCATTCATCAGTTATTAATTCAATCCGGCAACTACTCCTGAGCACATGCCGCCTGTAAAATGCTTACAACTGTTTCATTCCCTACTTTAAAATCGATGCCCTCAACCAGGGGGTTGTAGCGCACATCAATGCCACACCCCAGCTCATCCGGCAAACCCACATAGCGATTCACCATAGAAAAACCAGCCACCTTCAATTTCTCCACCCATCTAAAAGCAGGTTCATGCTTCTCCGAACGATCAAAGTCCTTTCCGCCAATAATGTCTTCAATCTCCCTTCCAAAAAAGAGCTTGAGTCCATTTTTTTCGCGGCTGCCGGCCGGAAGTTGATCAATCACCTGGAAAATATGAAAAAAGTGATTGTAACAATTTTGAAAGCGCCGGACAAAATCAGGTTCGTAATGATCAACATTGGGTTCGGTAAGAAAAAAAGCCAGCGGATCCAAAGCCCGAACCTTCTGAATGACCTTATGGCGGTCGGCCAAAAATTTAATGTGATGAAGGGCCAGCGACTCATTAACAATTAAGGGCCCCGATACCGCTTCACGAAGTGGTTTTAAAAGCTCAAAATCGAACTGCTCGACAAAGGCACAAAGCGGATGAAACTCAAACAAAAAAGGATAAGATCCGTTTTCAAGCTGCCTGGCACACTCATCCAATGCGTCTTTAAAAGGCTCTATGCCCACCAGAACCACACGCTGCAAACTGTCGACGGCGGCCAGCTCCTTAAGCAAATGCTGCATTTGCACGCCCAGTCCAATACCTATGTCCAGGACCAGCACCTCCTTGTGCCCCCGGGCAAGTTGAGCGATGGACCGATTGACAAGGGACTGGGCTTCGCGCACAAAAGGAAACTCCTTAATCAAAAAATTGAAAAGCTCAATCTGGGGGACCTCAAAAGCACGCAGATAAATGTTCTCATCCGAAACAGAAGGCCCAATATGCTTTCGGATGGCCTTAATAAACAAGGTGCCTAAAAACTTCTCTGAACTTTTTTCCAGACCATGCAGACAATGCTCCAAAAGCGCTTCCACCTCCAGTTTACTTTCCTCGGTAAACTGATCTGGGAAGTTCCTCATGACCAAATGCAGGGCCTCAAAAACAGATGGTAGGGGAAAGGATTGCATAATCCGACTCTTTAAAAATCTTTAGAAAGTAAACAACCACTTTTCTGCTTCTGCAAGGTTATCGAAATACCTCACATTGGGGGGCATGCCCTGTTCACGTGCAAAAGAACTAAGCGCCAACTTGGTGATCACATTCTGAGGAATCACAAAAGCCATCGCCTTTACCCCCGAAGCAAACAATTTTGGCATTACCGATGCGGCATACTTACTGTCCTCAGGACCTACCGGGCGCTGGTTGCTGGTATTGGAGATGATGTAGGCCACCGCCCCAGATTTAACATAATCAACTGTCTTATCGATACCCTCCCTAAACTGCGCGGAAGTGGCATAGCCCTTCCAGTCTTGCGTCAGGACTTTCTTAACCGCATCAAACTCAAGAGAAAGCACTGGAGATGAATAAACTACCATAATTATTGCGTTTTAGATTTTAGATCAACACATGACAAAACTCACCCAAATATAAACAATAGTTTTATTAATAAAAGAAAGCGGCCTGCGAAAAATCGCAGGCCGCCTCCAAGTAAACCGATATATGAACCCTAAATCTATCTCGAAAAATTAGCCAGCTGACTGCTCACCATAAGATTTTTAGTCTGGGCCAGCTCTTCATCCAGGCGAATACCTAATTTGCCTGCTTCCACAGAAAAATTGATGACAGAACCCTGGGGCTGTCGTCCCTGATTCTCGGTCACAACCAGAACCGGACGATTACTAATGGCTGCAGCCATGCGTGAAAAGCTGTTGAGACTGCGATTGGGCACAAATAGCAAATGACAATTGGCTGCTTCTGTGGCCGAACTCAGCTCTACAACTTCAATATTTTTGCCTGCGACAGTACGGCTTCCCATTCCGTCCTTCAACTCCTTGGTAATCTCTTCACCACTGCCCAAAACCCCAATAACAAATGTGGGCTCTTTGTACAACTCAGGCCACTGCACCAGACGGGTGAAATTGTAAATAAAGGTAGCCTGATGCTTCTCCAGCTGCGCAGATGCGTTGTCAACTGCAAAGAAGGCAAGTACCATTAAAAGTAAAAGTGACTTTCTCATAGTGAATTTTGAATAAGTTTTACGCCACAAAAATACCAGGTAAAATAATGTTATTGGACAGATTAATAATTATTAACCTTGCTAAAAATACTTAATGCACAGCCACTTACGAAACAGAACCTCCTCTGCACATCTCAATAAAAACAGGGAAATGCCCGACCACACAGGTCTTTACGGCCCACCGCACAAGACCTTAGTCGTCCACTGAAGTCCCCGAAAAGCACCGGATAAGCATTGCCAAGATTGAAAAACACTTAAAAAAGCACAATCACCGAAACCTTTTGCGCTTACGCATCCATTAAGTTTTCAAAAGCAGAGGTAACGGCTTGCGCATAACTGCGGGAAACAGGTATGGTAAGCTGACCATCTTCGTCCATCCACAACTTAAACTGCCCCTTATCGCGCTTAAGGATTTTAACGCGGTGGATGTTGACCATATAGGAACGATGGCAGCGCAGCAAAGGAAAATCATCCAACATTTGCTCCAAACGTTTTAAGGTGTTGCGCAGCAAAAAGGACTTAACTTTCATCCCTGCCTGAAAATAAATAACGACATAGTTGTCGCTGGCCTCTAAATAAATCAGATCGCTGGATTTAATGGTAAGACGCAGGACTTCATTCTCGTCTCTAAAGAGAATAAACTGAGGCCGCTTACGGATTTGTCGCACCAAGGCATCGAGACTCATTTTCTTTTCGCGCCAGGCAAAAAACAAGAGGCTGATTAAATAGGGAATCAAAAGAATGAGAGATGTGTTTTGCACCGCAACGTACAACAACACGCCGAAAGGACGCACACCCCCCAAGACCACCAGCTCCAGCACAGCGTAGAGTGCGCCCATAAAAAAAATCTCTGCCACAACACTCCAGATGTAATATGCCAGGGTAACCGGACGCCGACGTTTACGCAACTGCATCAACAACCGGCTGAGGATAACCACCACCATACCGGCCATTACCAAGGCGCCCGAAGCCAATAAAAAGGCCCACCAGCGTACGTCGTACCATTCGCCTGCACCAAAGGGTCGATAGATGTTGATAAAGAAAAAGGCAAACAGGGCAGTAAACACTACTTGAAGAATAGTATTTCGTCGACCAACAAAGTACTCCGGAATCACTTTGGAATTTTTCATAATTACGGCTGGCTTCTTTTGCGTGGAGCAAATATACAAGAAAAAACACAGCATTCAATTCGCCCCTAAAAAACAACATTCACCCCAGAAGAAAAACCACTCACCCCTGAACTGCCACAAACACTCCATTTTTGAAGCACTTATTCAGGATTGTTTTTTCTTTGCAGGTACAGGAACATTCAGTTGGTCTTTTCAAAGTGAATGATAATGCATTTGAACACTGCCCGGAGCCATTCCCGCCAGTCTGTTCTCCGGCACGAGGGTCGGTTCTCAAGTGCCAATTCTCTTTTTGAAAAGCAACCAGAAAAAAGCCCCGATTTAGGCAAACGTGCCAACCGGGGCTTTTCTGTGATTTTTTGGGTCGAAAAATTTTGGACAGCAACTTTTTTTTTATATTTTTGCACCGCCTTTCCAAACAAGGAAAGCCGCCAAAAAGCCGATGTAGCTCAGGGGTAGAGCGCTTCCTTGGTAAGGAAGAGGTCATGGGTTCAATTCCCATCATTGGCTCTTTTATTCCTTCACAATTTTCCGATAATACAACGAACGACCAGTACGCATCTGCAGGAAATAGATCCCGGCGGGTAAATCACTCACTGGCCACTCAAAACGGGTATAGACTTCCACTTGCATTTGCCGAACCAGCTTTCCGCCGACATTAAACAATTGCAGCTCCAACAAGCCATACAAACCCTCCACCAACAAAACATCCCAAACCGGGTTGGGCACCACTTTGATGGCTTTGTCGGGAATAGCCAGACTGTCGGTAAGAACCACTTCCATCGTCGAATTTAAGAACACATCTCCGTCCACTTCGAAGCTGCCGCCTTGGGGCACAAAACCAAAAGCACTCACCTCATAAGCATACGTCGCACCTTGCGTCAAACCGCGCACTTCCACCCTTCCTTGCTCATTAGCAAAAAACTCCCGATCGGCCACCTGCAGGCGGGCTCCGGCAATGGGCGCACCCTGCGCATCATAAACCTCCAACAACAACACCCCGCAAGCATCTATAAGAAGGACTGGCGACCAATTACCGGCAGCGCCATAAAGTCGGTCCTGCACCCGCAACTCCACCGTATTATCGAGACAATTCTCCAGTGTGAGAACACTCTGGTTGGAGGAAAATCCTTCCAGGAGGGGATTTGTTGTGCCATTTACGCGCAGCTCATAAGCCCAGCGTCCGGTTGCGACACCCGTATCCGAAACCCTTACTGAGGATACCCCTTTGACAAGAGCAAGCCGTTTGACGGCTGGCAAAGAGGGGGCAACAGACTGCTTATAATCCCCTGACGCTGGCTGTGCAGTCCCCGAAGGGAGTTCCGCTTTGGGTCCCACCACCAAATCGTCCAACAAAAACACAAAGCGATTGTCCGATACATACTGTACCGCAAAACGAATGCGCTTCCCTGCATATTCCGCCAAATCGAAACGGTAGGGGGTCCAGGAGAGCGGAGCCTCCAGGACCTCGGCATTCAAGGGCACGTAGTTGCCCGAACCATCGGTCAGATTGCTGACCAGGACATGAAACTGTTCCAGCCCATATTTATCGGAAACAGAGCGGGCCATGAATTGTAGAAAATCCCCTTCACCAACTTCCAGCTCAGGCGAAATCAACCAATCGTTGTTGGGCACATTACGTGCAGCAAAGGCCGCTAAAACATGACGCCCGCGATGGGCTGAAAAATCGTGTTCCGACTGCAACAAACCTTCATAATAGGGGTCTACCACCATAAAGGAACCGGTATACCCCGAATTGGGGAAGGACAAATCGCGGTAGGTCCAGGTTGCGGCCTGATCCACATCCCTGAAAGTCCACCCCGGCACACTCAGCTCAAACGGCAGATACCCGTCGAAAGACTCATCAACCACAGGATTCCAGAAAACGGTACTTAAGTCACTTTGCTTTTCCGCCCGACTCAAAGTCACAGTCGGTAAGATGAGCGGTCGCAGATCGACCGAGATTTCCTGAGCCGAAAGGGGCTCAAAAGGCTGCCAATGCGTTTCATACCCGGGGGCTTCCACTTGCAATACCTGCTTACTCAGGGTATGTCCGACTGAAAAAGCGACCACGCCCTGTTGGTCGCTCACACCTTCCTGAGTCCCCACCACTACACGCGCACCCTCAAGACTTTCCCCATGGCCATTCACACGCACCGTTAAAGGATAAAACACCTGTTCGGTTACATACTGCCCCCGAAGCGGTGTTAGAGTAGGCACGCCCTCAGCGCCGTAACCAAAAAAGGAAAGATGGTAAACAGAGGAATGATCGAGACCGCTCAAAACAAAACCCTCCGCATTACCCGCATATACCAGTCGCGCCCCGCCGGCCCCCGCCGGTGCCACAGCAAAGTCTGTACTATAAGCCGCGCCCAATCCTACAGGGGGCAAATCAAAAACCCTATCATCTTTGCGAGCCAGGACCAGTATACCCCCTTGCGGATCGGGCAGACTCCAGCTGAAGGACAGGCTGTTTTGATCATACCCAGTCCACTGCACCTCGGAAACTACCGGAGCTGTTTCCAGACCATGCCCCGCCTCATAAACCTTCACCGCATCAAGGGCCAGTCCGTAGCCATAGTAGCTGAGACCTTCAAATGCTATTTCATACCGACCTCCGGCAGCCGGCAACTCCACCCTTCGCTGCGTCCAGTTTACCAACTCCTCATCAAAAAAGGCCAGGGACGTCCATGCTCCCCCCTCTTCTCTGAAAAGCACCCGCAGGTGATCCTGATCCCCATCCCAGGCAGCCTGATAATGCCAGAAATCCATGACATAAGTCCTTCCTGCCTCCAGGGCAAAAACAGGCGACACTAAGCGCGTACTGCGCTCATCGGCAATGCCTGCATGAAAAAAAGCAAATTGTTCACCTTCCAAGGCGACTGCAGGCTCACCGTTTGCGCCCGCACTGCGTTGCTCCCACATAAAACTGCCAGAAACGGGCTCCTGCTGCCAGTCCCACAACCCCCCTTCAAAACCATCAAACCAGGGAAAACTGGTCACCACCGCCGCACTGGTGCGATCCGAGGCATAAAGAGGCGCCGACCATTCGACATCGCCCCGACTCCATAGTGCATAATGATAAACGGTGGCTCCTTCCAAACCAGCATGGTTCATTTCAGAAAGATCGGCACCTGCATACAAAACCTGACCACCTCCAGTGATGGTTTCTCCTACAGCATAAGCAAGCCCATCCTCTGGAACACCAAACACGCCATCGGGACTCCAGGCCAACAACACGGGACGACCTTCCACCGCCGGCTGCCAAGATAGGTTCATTTGATCGGCCGCGACCGCCGAGGCGTGAAGGGACAGCGGGCTCCCATTCTGAATGGCCATAAAGTCAAAGGCAATGCTGTTGCCCTCACTCACAATCCCTGTAAGGCTTCTATTGTAAGGCAAGTCGCTCCATGTCCGCATCGCAGGCGTACTCTCATCGGTCAACTGCGTCACCTGTAGCGAACCCGGAAAAACTGCGGATGCCGCATTGGTCTCACCACCGGCAGCCAAAATCCTTAAGCCTTGATGTGCATAGGCATTGATGGAATTGGCACTCCGGAGTGCAGCAATCTGCTCCTCGTCTACCTGATACACCAGCAAACCGGCCCCGGGCAAGGCACTGTCAAAGCCCTGCAACTGTCTGTTCTCGAGCAAAAGATATTCTTGCGCCTCGGGTCCGTTAACCCGGTAAACCATAGCCGCATCCTGAACCGGGGCCAGCCCAACTGGTCCGGCCGTCTCCAGCACCGTTTCTTCCACCCAGCCCAACTCCATCTTCGACAGCGGATTATGGTGGGCCGGAGAAGAACCAGCCGGCGAACCATTGTAAGATCCCCGGGCCATCATGTCCCACATACCCGTACCGTCAAAATCGTTCTCATCTTCGGTTAGAGTATCGTAATAATCGGGCAAGCCCAGGTTGTGTCCAAATTCGTGCGCAATTACCCCCATGGTATTAAAATCTCCCCGGGCGTTACGCGTTTCGGGTTGAGCGGTATAACTGTCGACCAGCACGCCGTCAAAACTGCGTTGAGAACTGGTAAAACCTGCCGAAGTTAAGGTCCACGAATGCGACCATATGTCCTCCTCACTTCCTGTAACCTCCTTACCCGGTCCCTGATGTATAATGGCGACCCCTTCTACCACACCGTTTCCGTCGTTGTCGAATTCGGAAAAATCAACACCGGCAGCATCGGCTGCCTGAATGGCGTGTAAGGCAAACTCTCCCCATTTTTCTTCCGGTGCATAATAGGCTTTGCTATGGGGCAAACGCACCCAGGCCGTCACCACCGACTCCATAACCAACCGCCCGCCGCTGTTCTCCAGATAGTAATGCCGAAAACTGCCGCTGGCCCCATTCATCAGCTCATCAAAGGCTTCGCGGCTGTAAACGGCTTCGGTATCGCTGAAGGTGGCCAAAATTACCAACATGCGCTGATTGCCTTCGGGTGCAAACAAATGACCGGCCGTGCCACTTTTCAGAAGAGCCTCCCTACGGTCCCGCCGAATTCGGTCTATTTCTTCAGAAGCAACTCCCGACCCCTTGGGCAAAGAGGCCAAAAGGGCTTGCTCGCGGGCGCTGCGCTGCCCTGCGTTGCTGGCCTTTAAACCCGTCAGCTGGGGAGACCCCGACTTAAGTACAGAAACGTATTCATAAACCCCCTCCTGGTTCAGGGCAATGCGATATCCGTCGGCCGTCGCGGTCCAGTGAAACCACTCGTCGCCATGCTGCCTGATGGTCAAAAAACTCGAATCGGCCTGCACCACTTTCTGTGGCCAGGGATAGGCACCTACCGCACCCAGTGTTTGTATAAACAGCCCCTCAAAAACCAAAAGGACCACCAATAAACGGACAAAAGAAAATAAGCCTCGCATCATAAGAAGAAATAAATCAAACAACTGCATCCAAAACCCACAAAGTTTTAAACGCAGTTGTCTCTAAAAAGTTTGTCCATACCCCGCTAATCCATATCCACGATGGTTATTCCCGCGCCGCCAAACTGGACGTGCTCATCGGCAAAACGCCGTACAAAGGGCAGAGTGTTCAAATACTCCCGAATCATGAGACGCAAAGCCCCCGTACCCTTCCCATGCAGGATTTTAACCTGGGCAGCTCCACACATTACCGCTTCATCCAAATGCTGACTGACCCGGTCAAGGGCTTCCTCAGCCCGCAGGCCGCGTACATCAAGATCGGGCTTAAAACTCAACTTTTTATCGCGCATCCGCTGAGCCAGAGAGGCCGACACGGCACTTTCCTGTCGCAGCTCTTTTTTGTAGGCATTGCGACTGAGTTTTTCCAGTCTACTCAGTTTCACGGTGGTAACCAACTGTCCAAAAGCCACCATGGCATTCTTCCCCTTTATTTCCATCACCTCGCCGGCCTGGGCCTGACCCTGCAAACGCACATAGTCGCCCTCCTGCACAGCATCATTTTCAACCACAGTTTTTTTCTCCTTGGGCGCAGCAGCTGAAGCAGGCTCCGCTCCCTCGGCTGCATTCTGCTCACCCCTGGGCTTTGCCCCCTTCTTCCTTTGCTGCAACTTGGCCATCTTTCGCGCCAAACGGGCTTGCTCCTCCGAATCGGTCGCACCTGCTTCACCAAGCTGCTCCTTAAATCCATCCAGGGCCTTGCGTGCCAGGCGGGTCTTCTCCTTCTCTGCCTGGGTTTCCCGAATGACTCTTATGGTGTTTTCAATTTCCTTGTTGGCCCTGGCCAACAAGGCCTCGGCCTCCTTTCGAGCTTTATCGAGCAGTTCACGCCGCTCCTTTTGCAGGTTTTCCAGCTCCTTTTCATACCGTTCCGACACCCCCTCCAGTTTGCGCTCTCTGTCGCGCACCGATCGCCGCTTCTGCTCCCAGTAGCGCTTGTCGCGAATGATCTCGCGCAAGTGCTTATCAAAATGAATGTGATCCTCCCCCAAACGCTCTTTGGCCGCCGCCAGTATGTCCTCCGGCAAACCAATTTTCCGGGCAATCTCAAAAGCAAAGGAGCTGCCCGGCGACCCCACCTCCAGCTTAAACAAGGGGCGCAACTCATGCGTATCAAATTGCATGGCTCCGTTAACCAGTCCCGCCGTTTGCGAGGCAAAATGTTTCAGATTGGTATAATGCGTGGTAATTACCCCATAAGCTCCCTGCCGGTTCAACTGATCCAACACGGCCTCCGCAATGGCGCCACCCAACATGGGTTCTGTACCCGTTCCAAATTCATCAATTAATAAAAGCGTGCGTGCATTGGCCTGTCGCACAAAATTTTTCATATTGAGCAAGTGCGAGCTGTAGGTACTCAAATCATTCTCGATGGATTGCTCGTCGCCCAAATCAAGCAAAATATGCTCGAAAAAACCCATCTGAGAGCCCTCCTCAACCGGGACCGGCAGACCGCATTGCAGCATATACTGAACCAGTCCCACCGTTTGCAAACAAACCGATTTCCCTCCGGCATTGGGCCCGGAAATCAAAACAATTCGCGAATCGGGCGTAAAAGTGATGGACAAAGGAACCACCTCTTTTTGCTGGGCTTTATGCAGCAGATACAATAAAGGATGGCGGGCTTCACGCCATTCAAAATCAGCTTGATTGTGCAACTCAGGCACCCTGCCCGCAATACGGGACGAAAAACGTGCCTTGGCACGAATGAAATCAATCTCTCCTAAAAACTCATAGGCAAAGAGCAACTCCTCCAAATAGGGGCGGATAAAAGAAGATACTTCGGTTAAAATCCGGGTTATTTCACGACGCTCAGCATAGGACAGCTCCCTGATCTCATTGTTGATCTCCACAATTTCGGCAGGCTCAATGTAAGTGGTTTTACCTGTGGCCGACTCATCGTGTACAATTCCGGGCAACTTACGCTTATTGGCCGAAACAACCGGAATAACGGCCCTACCGTCGCGAATACTGATGCTCACATCGGCATCCACCAGTCCGTCTTGTCGCGCCTTTTTTAATATGCTCATCATTTTGCGCGACACGCTCTGTTGCAAATTCAAAACCTCGCGGCGTAAGCGGGCCAACTCAGGCGACGCATTATCCTTCAGTTTCCCCTGCTTGTTCAGCACAGCGTCAATCTGTTCGATAATGGCGGGATACACCATTACATCTGCTGCCAGGGCGTGCAGACGGGGGAAATCCTCTACTTCACGCGACTGGATAAAGCGCAACAAATCGCGAATGGTTCCCAGCGACCGGCGCAAGTCGAACAGCTCCTGCTCCTCTAAAAACAAACCCTCTACCCGAATCTTCTTTAGGGCCGAACGCACATCAATAAAATAGGTCACCGGCAGCTCGGCACCCTCCTCTTCAAGACGCAGCACTTCAGCAGTCTGCTCCAACCAGCACAACACCTCCTCAAAATGGGTCGAAAAACCCATCGCCCCGACCCGCTCCTCGCCCAGGGGACTCAAACAATGCTCGGCCAGGAGACTGCGAATCCGGCCAAAATTCAGCTTCTGTTCAAATGCTTTCGGATAAATCACGTAATAGTTGTTTCAATTTTCAGCCACAAAAATACAAAATACTTTAAGGCCTCCTGCATTTTGCTCAAATCGGGAAGGAATGCATCGACGCTGCGAACAATTCGTTCAAAAAAACTGCGTCAACCACCCCAAATGTCTCCATTTTATCCCAAACCTACCCACCTGCACACTTATTAACGCAGCGCTGACCCTTGAATCCTTACCTTTGTTATCGGCAAGTGATCAATATTTTAACACCACAAATATGCAAGTACACTCCTTTCACATTCCCGTCATGGGAATTGGTTACACTATTGACTCTCCCATTCGGGTTGCCCACCTGGGAATATCTTCAGCCATTTCTTTGGTAGACGATATGCTCACAGAACGCATGCGCGAATTTTACAGCAAAAAATACAGCCTGCCTTTTGCGCCCATTGCCCGTCACGATGAAGACGCAAGAGCCAACCGCATTACCGCCTACCTGAACACCGTTCACCATCTCGTTCAGCAAAAGGTCAGAGATTTTAAAGCACAACTCTTGCACCAGAAGGAAACCCTTCAGCAATACATAGACCTTTTACCCGACACCGCGGAGCTGAAAAAACAATTACAAGCCAATTTACACAGGGGTCAGGAAGCCATCAAGCAGGTATTGGAACAACACTACCGCAGCGGCAGCATCGACGTCAACATCATGACCAAGCTCGACAAGGCCAACTACCGCGATCGCCAACCCCTGCCCATCGAATACAACGATGCCCATGCCTCCTTACGCGGCTTTGCCCAAAGTAAGGTCAGCGGCGCCCTGGTGCTTTCCGCAGGGATGAATGCACGACTGTATTCCTACATGGAGCAATTTGCCGATTTCTACCCCGGGGCAGACGGCAGCTTCAGCAAAAAAATCATCTTAAAGGTATCGGACTACCGTTCGGCCATCGTGCAGGGCAAGATCTTTGCCAAAAAAGGTTTATGGATTTCGGAATTCCGGGTAGAATCGGGCCTCAATTGCGGGGGGCACGCATTTGCCACGCAAGGATTTTTAATGGGGCCCATCCTCGAAGAATTCAGCAACAACCGCGCAGCCCTTCAAAAGGAACTCTTTGAGTTGTACAAGAGGGGATTGGAAGCCAAAGACATCCCGGCACCCGAACACGCACCTGAAATGCGCCTCACCGCCCAGGGAGGGGTAGGTACTGCCGAAGAGCACAACAACCTGATGCAAAGGTACGGACTCGACAGCGTCGGCTGGGGATCTCCCTTTTTGCTGGTACCCGAAGCAGTCGCTATCGACCCGGACACCATTGAGCTATTGGCCAAAGGACAGGAAAAAGATTACTTTCTGAGTCATGTATCTCCTGTGGGTGTACGCTTCAACAATATACGTGGCGCTTCGCGCGACCTGGAGCAACAAGCCCTGGCCAAAGCAGGCAAGCCGGGCGCAGCCTGCACCAAGCAATTCATCCTGCTTAACACAGAATTTACCGAGCGGCCCATTTGTACGGCTTCGAGTCGCTACCAAAAACTCAAAATAGAGGAACTGGACAAACAGAACCTGGATGCCGCAGCTTACCAGAAAGTCTACGATAAAATCGTAGCCAAATCGTGCATCTGCAACGGACTGGGTGTGGCCACCCTTAACTCCCACGACATAGACACCACCCGCGAGGGACAAGGCGTATCCATTTGTCCCGGTCCCAACCTGGCCTACTTTAACCGACAGGCCAGTCTCACCGAAATGCTTGATCACATCTACGGACGCAGCAGTCTGATCAACGAAGCGCAGCGCCCCAACCTGTTTGTTAAGGAACTGGGGATGTACCTCGACTACCTGCAGGAAGAATTTGACGACAGTGAGCAAGTAGATGCCCGACAAATAAAGGGCTGGCAAACCTTCATCCAAAACCTGCGCAACGGCATATCCTACTACCAAAATCTTTTTGATTTGGATGCCAACTGGTCGGAAGCCACGCGGGAGAAAACCCTGGACCAGCTGGACCAGGCAACCGCACGCCTCAACAAACTGGAAGAACATTGGCAAACCTTTAAAGAAAAGGTTTGCATCTAAAAGAGATAAAGGGTTAAACAATGTTTGGCCCTTTATTTTTATACCGGACTGCTGCAAGAATTCCTTATCTTTGTGGATTAAAACTTACAATCATGTCAGTAGCAAAAGAAGGCCCCAAGAAAATCACGACGCACGTACTGAGCGAGATGAAAATGAAGGGGGAGAAAATTGCCATGCTTACCGCCTACGATTACTCGATGGCCAAATTGGTAGATAAGGCAGGGCTGGACGTTGTTTTGGTAGGCGATTCGGCGGCCAATGTAATGGCAGGCTGGGAAACCACCCTGCCCATCACGCTGGACCAGATGATTTACCATGCCGCCTCGGTGGTGCGTGGCGTCAAACGCGCCATGGTGGTGGCCGATTTGCCCTTTGGGAGCTATCAGGGCAACAGCAAAGAGGCGGTGGCCTCAGCCATTCGTATGATGAAGGAATCGGGCGCCGATGCCTTGAAGCTGGAAGGCGGAAAGGAAATTGTTGAATCCATCGAACGCATACTCTCAGCAGGCATCCCGGTAATGGGACACCTGGGCTTAACGCCGCAAAGCATTCATAAGTTTGGCACCTACAGCGTACGCGCCAAACAGGAAGAAGAAGCCAACAAATTGGTAGAAGATGCCCACTTGCTGGAAAAAGCCGGCGCTTTTGCCATTGTACTGGAAAAAATACCGGCCAAACTGGCCGAAAAGGTGGCCAAAGAACTGACCATTCCCGTTATTGGCATTGGTGCCGGAGGGGGCGTGGACGGACAGGTACTGGTGGTGCACGACATGCTGGGCATCAATCAGGAATTTTCACCCCGCTTTTTAAGGAGGTACCACAACTTATACGCAGAAATAGTTGGTGCCGTTGGCAACTACATCGAAGACGTAAAGTCGAGTGATTTCCCCAACGAAAGAGAGCAATACTAACAGCAAGTCATTAAGCGCAGCCATTTATGCAATTGGACATACTTTACGAAGACAACCATCTGATCGCCGTTAATAAAACGGGGCACGACCTGGTTCAGGGCGACGAGACCGGGGACGAACCGCTGGCCGAGAAAGTAAAAGACTACATCAAACACAAATACAACAAACCGGGGGAGGTGTACCTGGGCGTGGTGCACCGACTCGACCGACCGGTTAGCGGAGTGGTACTCTTTGCACGCACCAGCAAGGCACTCACCCGCCTGAACAAAATGTTTCAGGACCACGAGGTGAAAAAGACTTACTGGGCCATAGTTCAAAACCTCCCGGAGGAGGATGAAGCGACCCTGCGCCACTTTATGCTGAAGGACAGCAAAAAGAACAAATCACACGCCTTTCCAAAAATGCGTTCCGGCGCCAAAGAAGGCGTCCTCAGCTACAAACTCATCTCCAGTTCAGCCCGCTATCACTTGTTGGAGGTGGACTTGCAAACGGGGCGCCATCATCAAATCAGGGCCCAGCTGGCTAAAATCGGCTGTCCCATTCGTGGCGACCTCAAATACGGTTCCCCACGCTCCAATCCCGATGGCGGTATTTCACTGCATGCACGCCGCCTGCGTTTCGTTCACCCGGTAAAACAAGAACCGGTGGAAATCATCGCACCGGTTCCTGTTGAAGACAATCTGTGGCGTGAATTTGCCAACGTCGTTAAAAAGTAAATTTCTCGAATCCACGTATTTCATGGGTCCACTAATTTCACGAATTACACTAATTAGGATAAAATTTCGCGTGTGCAAAATTCGTGCAAATTAGTGTAATTCGTGGATCGTAATTCGTGGATCGTAATTAGAACCGCAGCACCATCTGCCCCATAAAATGACGACCAGCCTGCGGAAAATAACCGTCCATGACGCGGCGTTGACCGTTGTATATGTAGCTGTACACCCAGGCGTTGGACAAATATTCCACATCAAAAAGATTGCTCACCTGAAGACCCAGCTCAAGTCCTTTAAAGCTGCCTAAAACCGGACGATAGCGCAGAGTAAGGTCGTTAACCAGGTAAGCATCGAGCCGGCGCTCTGCACTCGAGGTGTTGTCTACATACTGACTGCCCACGTATCTCGTATTCAGCACAGCCTGAAGCTGGGGAATCACCACAGCCTCCAGGCGACTCGCCATGGTCCACTCCGGCGAAAAAGCCAAATCGGTCGTTCCCAGCTCATTCACTTCCTGCCCCCAGGTATCCCAATTGTCGACGTACTCGCTAAAGTTTCTAATTTTGTTGGCCGACCACACCACATTACCGCCCCAATTGAGCCACTGCAACAGGCGGGCCTGAGCCGAAAGCTCCAGTCCGGCCCGGTAACTTTCCGGCACATTATTCATAATGTAGGCCCCAACATTGTTAATTTTCCCGGTAAGCACCAGCTGATCTTCATAATCCATATAAAAACCGTTCAGTTGTATGGCCCACTGACCTCCCTGCCATTCCAGACCCGCCTCATAATCAATCAGGCGCTCAGCCTGAGGCACCACCTCTTCGTCGGCATCCCTAAAATCGCTGCGTGATGGTTCGCGGTTGGCCACAGCAACCGAAGCAAAGGCACGTCCGCCTCTGCCCCACACGTAATTCAAACCCAATTTGGGGTTAAAGAAATCATAACTGGTCGATCGGGTCAAATCGCGCTGATCGTCGTGCACCCCGCTGATTTCATAATTAACATGGCGAAGCTGAGCGTCGCCATAGGTCGTAAAACCAGGCAGCCATTCAACACTCATTTTCAAATAATAACTCAAATCCTCCTTCGAACCCTCGTTAAAGTACCAACGGTAGCCCTCAGCTACGCCCGCATTATAGCCCATCCAAACTACATCGCCATAGTGCTCTCCGTCGTATCGGTTCCAGGCTCCTCCCAAAACCATATGCAGCGGTCCCTGAGCGTAAACACCAGAAAAAGTTGCCCCATAAAAATGATTATCCAGCCATTTTTGGGCAATCAGATCCGTTTTGGTAATGGTATCTCCCTCAAAAACGAGAGCCGGAGTTGACTCACCACCAATCATATGACTGGGCACTGGCAAATTATACTTACCGAACCGTTCATTGTACTTAAAAGATTCGTAATAGCCCTTCCCTCGGGTATAATGCAAGGCGCCATTTAAAAGGATACTGGCCGTAGGTTTGTGCGACAGGTGCAACTGGTAATGGTCCTGCTGATAATTATCGGTTTGATTGTCGTACAAATAACGATTAAAGGTGCGTGCATCCGAAGCGTACAGGTTGGCTGCTTCCTCCGGAGACCAGCCATCGTCGGCGACAAGCTGTTCCATCCCAGCCTGATCGTTTTCCAGCTTTACCTTAGGTACACCATTCCAGGCCTGCATGGTTCTTTCCTGGCCCGAAAAAGTTACCAGACGTACAGAGGTCCGCTCTCCAAACCAGCCGCCCGATAGGTAAAAGGACTTCAAATCCGAAGCAGAGCGATCCACAAATCCATCGGAAGTCACTCTCGACAGCCTTGCATCAAAAGAGAAACCCTTGTCGAGCAGACCGGTTTGCAACTGCACACTGTTGCGCCAGGTTCCAAAAGATCCGAAGGCATTATCAATCAAAACCTGTCGTTCTCCGGCCCCGTTCAGCGTACTGAAATTGACCGAACCGCCAAAAGCAGCCACCCCATTGGTCGAAGTCCCCACGCCACGTTGTACCTGTACCCGGCTGACCGAGGCTGCCAGGTCGGGCATATTTACCCAAAATACACCCTGCGACTCTGCATCATTCATGGGAATGCCATTTACCGTTACATTGATGCGCGTAAGATCCGAACCCCGTATACGCATACCGGTATAACCAATACCTGTTCCAGCATCAGAACTCACGACAAGACCCGGCGTCATATTAAGCAGATAAGGCAGGTCCTGACCAAAGTTCCGCTCGGCCAAATCCTCCTTACTTAACTCACTTTGCGCCACCGGATCGGTTCTTCTGGCACGAATTCCTGCTACGGTAACTTCCCTTGCCATAAAACTGGCCTCTTCCAAAACCAGCTGCAGATCAAGGTCGTGTTCAACATCCAGCCTCTGTTTCAAGACCTCGAATCCCAAAAAACGGACTTCGAGGAGCTGCTGCCCTTCTGCTACCCGGGCAAAAAGAAAACGACCGTCGTTACCGGTCACCGTAGTTTGCTGTCCCACAAGCACTGCGGCTCCGGGCAAGGCCTCTCCGGCCGGATTCAACACTACGCCACTTACCTTATACTGTGCAAAGGCAAGACAACTAACCGCCCACAGGGCGGTCAACACAAAAAACTTCTTCATTTTAAAGCAGTTAAGTTTAAACAATAGGTTATAAACAACTGCAATGAGGATGTAATAGGAGATGTAAACCTTCCCTTACCGGCATTACCCGGTCAGGTTCAGAGGGTATGATCTCAGCCCGTTCATTTAGGGCACCCCATTGGCGCCACAAAGATAAGGAAAAAATGGTCAGGCCCTCCTCAGGCAAAACGATAATCCCTATCCTTACACCCTGCTTTAGATATGGGCAAAAAAAACCACCTCTGTTCGGAGGTGGCTTTTTTATCCTTCTATTGAAGCTTATTTGCTCACTTTCAAAAACTCGCCAATAATGCGCTCCAGCTCTTCCTTTGGCAGCAGGCCACGGGCTCCTGCCGGATCACCATCCATTGGGATAAACAACATGGTAGGATAGGCTGTAACGCCAAAAGCAGCGGCAAGCTCTCTATTGCGTTCAGCATCTACTTTATAAATCTGAATTTTATCGCCGTACTCCTTTTGCAACTCTACAAGAATGGGAGCCAAACGCTTACAAGGTCCACACCAGTCGGCATAAAAATCAATAATGGCCGGTCTTTCGCCCTTAAAAGCCCATTCCGTATTGTTTTTGTAATCAAAAACCTGATCTATAAAGGCGGCATCATCCAGGGCGATAACTTCATGCTGATCAACGGCAACGGGTGCAGCCGTATTGGTCTCGGCTTTAACCTCTGCACGTGTACCGGCAGTACAGGCTGTCGAATAGACCAAAAAAGCCCCTGCCAAAATAGTGAAAAACAAATACTTCATAAAATCTGCTTTAGTCTCTAATTATTCATTCAACGAAATGGAAAACCTTTTGTTTGCGCTCCTAAGCACCTTTAACATGCTATTAAGAGCAGACTTGGTTCCAGCCAAAAAAGCACCGCGCTTACTTCTCCACCTTCAGCACATCACTGATGGCCTTCTCAAAAGTTTCCTTGGGTAAAGCTCCCATAGCCATTTGAGGCTGTCCTTCCATAGGTACAAAAAGGAGGGACGGGATGCTCTGGATACCAAAAACAGCAGCCAATTCCTGCTCTTTCTCAGTATCAATCTTAAAAACATCGACCTTGCCCTTGTATTCCTCCGAAAGCTCGTCCAAAATAGGTGCTACCATTTTACAAGGCCCACACCAATCGGCATAAAAGTCAATCAAACAAGGCTTGTCGCCCGAAAACTTCCACTCTTTATTGTTGGCGTAATCAAAAACCTTCTCTTTAAAAGTCTCTGCTGTTAAAAACTCAACCATAATTTCAAATTTTAATGATGATTAATTCTGTGACAAAAATAAAACGAAAAAATTTAATTTCCAAATATCTATATTTGTAAATACTTTGATACAATGACCGTGCCAAAATTTCGCGGCAAAATGGACAAAAAGCATTAAATTTGCCCACCGCTTTCCATCAATATACACAATAACAGGACAGGATGCAAGAACACCTCAACAACCCCGTCTTTAAAATCATCGCAGAAATTGCCGACAAAAATAATCTTTCCGCCTATGTCATAGGTGGATACGTCAGGGACCTGTTTCTGAAACGCCCCAGTACCGACATCGACATACTGGTAATAGGAAGCGGCATAGAGTTGGCTACAGAAGTGGCTGCTCAATTGGGACGTCTGAAGGTTTCGGTTTTCAAATCCTTTGGTACCGCTATGTTTAAATACCGGAACATTGAATACGAATTTGTGGGCGCCCGCAAGGAATCGTACCAACGCCACAGTCGAAAACCCATTGTGGAGGACGGCAGTCTCGAGGACGATCAAAATCGTCGCGACTTCACCATCAATGCCATGGCCATCAGTCTCAACGCCCCGACTTTTGGCCATGTGCTCGATCCCTTCAATGGCCGCGGCGATTTGGAGGAACAATTAATAAGAACGCCTTTGGATCCCCTGATTACTTTCTCAGATGATCCCCTACGCATGATGCGAGCCATACGTTTTGCCACCCAGCTGCAGTTCCGGATTCACCCAAGCACCTTTGAGGCCATCGGGGCCAATAAAGAACGACTGCAGATTGTGTCGATGGAACGTATTGCGGTTGAAATCAATAAGATCATGCTGACCCCCCGTCCCTCCATCGGATTTAAGCTGCTTGAGGCAACGGGACTGCTCGACCTTATTTTACCGGAGCTCAAGGCGCTCAAGGGGGTGGAAACCATCAACGGCATCTCCCACAAAGACAATTTTTACCACACACTGGAAGTCCTTGACAACATTTGTGCCACCACCGACGACCTGTGGCTGCGCTATGCTGCCCTTTTGCACGACATTGCTAAACCGCAGACCAAACGGTTTGATCCCAGACTGGGGTGGACTTTTCATGCGCACAACCATCTGGGTCAAAAAATGATTCCGGGCATATTCAAACGTATAAAACTTCCCCTGAACGAAAAAATGAAGTATGTGCAAAAAATGGTTTACCTGCACATGCGCCCCATTTCCCTTATCGAAGAAGAGGTGAGCGATTCGGCTGTAAGACGCTTGCTTTTTGAAGCAGGGGACGACATCGATGACTTAATGACCCTGTGCGAGGCCGACATCACCTCTAAAAACAGGGAAAGAGTGGAACGTCACTTACGTAATTTCAAGGTGGTGAGACGAAAGCTCCGCGAGATTGAAGAAAAAGATCGCGTGCGCAATTTTCAGCCTCCTGTCAGCGGAGAAGAGATTATGGCCACCTTCGGCCTGCCACCCTGTCAGCAAATAGGTGTCATAAAGTCGGCCATCAAAGAGGCCATACTGGACGGCATCATTCACAACGATTACGAAGAAGCCAAAAAGTTTATGCTTCAAAAAGGCAGTGAACTGGGTCTGCAAGCACAAAAACCATGAATCCACTTAACGCCAACCATTTTTTTGCCGGACAGAACTATCCGCAAACCCCTGCCGAAAAGGGCCCGATAATAATTGGGGAGGCTTTACGCAACGGGGAAAACATGGGTCAGCTGATACGTCTGGCCGGAAATACCGGCTGCAGCAAAGTTTACCTGATCAGAGGGGCTCATCAACCCAAGAACGGAAAAATCACAAGGGTATCTGAAACCGCCGGCAAAACAATCCCCTGGGAATTTATTGATGCAAGTGAATTGATGGAGAAAGTGAGTTCCCGGTACCAACTTGTTGCTTTGGAAACCAGTCCCGCCTCCACCAACCTATTCATTACCCCCCTGCCAGAGCACATGGCCCTGGTGGTGGGCAACGAAAGTCACGGCATCAGCCAAGAACTGCTACAACTGTGCCAACTACAGGTGCACATACCTCTCACGGGACCGGTAAAATCACTCAATGTGGCCCAGGCGGCCGGACTCTGTCTCTTCGAATGGCTGCGGCAGCACATCCTTGTTTAATGGCCGGCAAAAGAGCTCAAGACCTACGGGTAAATGATCGCTAAAGCCCCCTTGGTAGTGCATTCCCTGATAACTACGAAAGGGTTTGCGGCCCCCATATTTCAGATCTTTCTCCAGCAAAAAATCAAAGTCGAACAAACGTACTGAAGAGGGGTCTAGTTGCAAAGTCCCGTGACCTGCCATTAACGACCTTGAAATAAGAATCTGATCGAACCACTGCCAGGCATACCGATACTTCAACGAACCACTGCCCGACGGAAGTCTGTCGGCCAAAGACATCAACTGGCCCTCGGAGCCGCTGACTCCCGCACCCAACACCTCAGAAAAAAGAGGTGATCCGGGGGACTCGTTAAAATCGCCCATCAAAAGCAGCGGTGCATCCTCATTTTTCTCCATCACTTGATCTACAAGCATCCTGGTAACATGAGCTGCCTTTTCACGCTTCTTATGTGTGGCAGCCACTCCCCCATAACGGGATGGCCAGTGCGCCACAACGACATGAAGGGTATCGCAAGCATCCACTACACCTTTAACATACAACAAATCCCGCGTGGGACGTTGTTCCCCTTCCACCATTTCGACGGGAACCGCCTCCGAATGAAGCACCTCAAAACGATCGGCCCGGTAAAGTAAGGCCACATCCATACCACGACTGTCGGGCGAATCAAAGTGGACAAAGCGGTACTGAAGATTAGCCAGTCCGGTCTCATAGAGCAAGAGCTGCAAAACCCTACTGTTTTCCACCTCACACAATCCGACGAGCGCAGGTGGGTTCCAGGCACCCGTTTGCAGAATCACCCGTTGGATGCCTCTTAATTTGTCCATCATCCTCCTGCGGGTCCACCTACGAAGTCCCCCGGGAGTGAATTCCCTGTCAGGATTCAAGGAATCGACCCGAAAATCAAAGAGATTCTCGACGTTATAAAACACCACACCAAAAGCGCCTTCCTTGGACGCGTCATTTGCAGCTAAGGCGGGGGAGCAACAATATAAAAGTACAATGAAAAACAAACAACGCATGACCACTACTGCTCTTCTACCCGCTCAACAAAGCCTAAATCAGGTAAAATGGTCGCATCAATTCTCAGGTTCCCAAAATAATCTTTGGGGAAAAGTCGTGCGCTTTCAAGGCCTCCATGATCCTGAGCAATCGACAAAGTATCCAGTTGATAATTGTAATCTCCGGGACTCGCAAACAGGGGACTTTCGTTAACAATGACCTCATTAAAGTGTTGAGCATTACGCAACAATTCCGGATCTAGCGTTGTCTTAATCAAACTGTGATCAAAGAAATAATTTACCATAGTCTCCTCTGCCGGGTTTCCTGATTTCACCTTTTGTTTAAAATCCAAACCCACTTCATTATCATTAACCCCATAAATAATGCAGTTACTAAAAAGTGCCTTCTCTAAATCCACAACATCCTCCTCCCCATCCTCTTCATTCACATAATAATTCGAAAGCAAGAGGGCAGGCACACCACGATAAGGCCAACGGAAGAAATTTGCAATGGTACAGTGATAAAACTCGTAATTACCCCCCAGAGTTAGTGCCACAGAGGCACTGCCGCAATCGGCAAAAAGACTGTTCCAGGAAAGAATCGAAGACGATTGGGCAACGAGTCCTTGCTTTGAAATGTGCTCAATCTTGGTGTTGGACAGTAAGAGGGGGGCCGCTCCGTCCATTCCCACGGAATCTGCGGTCAAGCCAATGGTTGCGTTCCGAATGTGGGCATAATCTATTTCATGATTGCGACTACCTGGCAGAAGAAAAATGCCTCCCCACTGCCCTGGCTGATCGGCATACCATTCCTCCAAACGCGACCCACTAAAAACCACGGGCTTATCCTTGGTCCCCTGCACCTTGAGGGAAGCCTCATGACTCACCACCAGACTGGCCCCCTTATAAAAATGTAATTGAGCACCAGGATCTATGGTCAACACCGCAGCAGTATCCACAACCAACCAGTCGTAAATCAGATAAGGCTTTTCTGCAGTAAAACGCCGGGTACCAACAGTACTTTTCCTAAGCAATACCACATCCTGCCCATAAGCTACCAACTTAACGCTTTGAATCCTTTCCTTGGTATAAAACAGAATGGAGTCGGTCACTACAAAGGAAGGATCTGCATTGGATTCGGGATTGATGGTCACCTCTACAAAAACGAAAAGACTGTCTCCGCTGCGAAGCGGAACATCACTAACGTCATGTGAAGACACTCCGTTGACATTAATCCTGAAACGAGAATCCTCTCCTCCGGCCAGACGGATTCCATCTATGGTCATATCGCTTCCATAGGAATTGTAAACCCTTAAATGTCTTGTGGCTGACCCAATAGAAGTAAAAATGGTATCGAACATCACAGTATCGGTTGAAAATGCAATACCCTCCATCCCGCCACGGAACATATAATCCCGCTCGCAACCTGCCACCAGGAGCAAAAACAACAAACCCCACAAAACTCGCCTAATCAATTGCATACCATCAATTACAAAAATACCCGGCAGATCCTGCCATTTAAAACACACTACTTATGGATTTACAAAAGTACAACTATTTTTTACAAAAATTAACCTTGTTTGAGAAAAATATCACACAAAAAAAACCGGGTCCCTGCCAACGACTGCCTCATTATCTTTCAACTTTATTACATTTGCCCAACTTCATTACCAAACATCAGACCAAAAATGGACGATTTTAAACAATATCACCCTTTTAAAGCCTGGCAGGATGACCGCCCCTTCACTTTTGATCGCTTCGTACGCCTTTTGCTTTCCATAGCCACTATAGTCGGTATCGTAATGATTATCCGATCAATAAGCAACGTACTGGTGCCCTTCTTTATTGCCTTGCTGCTGGCCTACCTGACCGACCCTTTGGTGGCCCTGTTCCAAAACCGCCTGCGCATTAAGCACCGGGGACTGGCTGTTTTTTTGACCTTGTTTATATTTCTTGGTCTTCTGGGCGGAGTTCTTTGGTGGCTCGTCCCTCAATTCCTGAACGAATTAGCCAAACTGGGGAGCCTGGTAAAAATTTACCTTCAAAGTCACAGCTATCAGGATTTCATCCCGGAAAATGTGGACCTCTGGCTGCGCAATTTCCTGGTCAGCGAACGTGTACAAGACTTACTTAATGCCGAAAACCTGAACCAGGCAGGAGAAGTTATACTCCTATCTGCAAAATCCGTTTTCAACAATTCCATAAATATCCTGGCAGGTGCAGCGGGACTCTTGCTGATTGTGCTCTATCTCTTTTTCATCCTGCTCGACTATAAAAAACTGGAGAGCGGATGGCAGGGCCTCCTGAGCGAAAAGCACCGGCCACTTGCCATCAGCATTTCCGACGACTTAAAAAAGGCCATGCGGGTATATTTCAGGGCCCAAACCACTATTGCTATAATTGTGGGCATACTCCTTGCCATCGGGTTTTCCCTCATTCAGTTGCCCATGGCGGTAACCTTAGGGCTATTTATTGGACTGCTGAATATTGTCCCCTACCTGCAGGTCGTGGGCTTTATTCCGGCACTCTTCCTGGCTTTGCTGAAGGCTATGGAGACCGACCAAAGTTTTGGTCAGATAGTACTCCTGGTCCTGCTGGTTATGGCGGTGGTTCAAATCATCCAGGAAACCATTCTGATCCCCAAAATAATGGGCAAGGCCTACAACATGAATCCGGCCATCATATTGTTGTCGCTATCAATTTGGGGAAGTCTGATGGGCGTATTGGGGATGCTTCTGGCCTTGCCGCTGACTACACTCATTTTTTCCTATTATCGCTTATTGATTTTGGGAGAAAGCAAAATGCCGGTGCTGCAACAAAGCGACGAACAAGAAGACACGCAATAATCCAACCAAAAGAGCCCGGCATGCCGGGCTCTTTTAAATATCTGCGAAAAGGAAGACTATTTTCCCAGTTTTTCCAATACGTTCATCACTTCAATAACGTGATCCCGGCTGGTGCGCAACAATGCCATTTCTTCCTCATTCAAATCCAATTCAATCACCTTTTCCACACCATTCTTACCCAAAACAACAGGAACACCCAGGTAGCAATCATCGATACCATACTCTCCTTCGAGCTTAATACAAACCGGGAAAACCCTCTTCTGGTCACGAATAATGGCTTCAACCATCTGAGCAGCAGCAGAACCGGGAGCGTACCAGGCTGAAGTGCCCATCAATTTAACCAACTCGCCACCCCCCACTTTGGTACGCTCAATAATGGCGTTCAGCTTGTCGGCGTCTATCAACTCGGTTACCGGAATACCTCCTACAGTGGTATAACGAGGCAGAGGAACCATGGTGTCGCCGTGGCCACCCATCAGTACAGCCTGAATATCCTTGGGCGACACATCCAATGCCTCTGCCAAAAAGGCACGATAACGAGCGGTATCTAAAATACCGGCCATACCCATGACCTTGGTACGGGGCAACTTGCTGGAGATGTGCGCCTGATAGGTCATCACATCCAGTGGATTGGATACGACAATAATAATGGCCTCGGGCGAATGAGCCACAATCTGCTCAGTGACCGACTTAACAATTCCGGCATTGGTCTCAATAAGGTCGTCGCGACTCATGCCAGGCTTACGCGGCAATCCGGAAGTAATGACCACTACATCCGATCCGGCGGTGCGGGCATAATCGTTTGTGACCCCTACTGTACGGGTGTCGTAAAGGTTGATGGGGGCTTTTTGCCAAATATCCAAAGCTTTTCCCTCAGCAACACCTTCCTTAATGTCCACCAGAATCACTTCATTGGCAATTTCGCGGTACGCCAAAACGTCGGCACAAGTGGCACCTACGTTTCCTGCTCCTACAACGGTTACTTTCATCGGTCTATCTTTTAGTTGGTTTTATTTGCTTTGCACAAATATAAACAAGTAAGCTGTATTGAAGAAAATTTTCTTCATTATTTTTTTTCAAGGATTCATTTCGACTCTTCTACCAGGCGAACAGACAATTTTCGATCGTCGCCGGAGGGATGCAGCAGGATTTTATCTCCCCGTGACAAACCTGCAGCCACCCGATAATACTGATCGTTTTCGCCCGAGGTAATAATTTGTTGTTTTACCATGCCCGACAAGCCTTCCCGCTTATACACAAATTGCCCAAGAACCGAATCAGTAAAGACAGCCAATCGAGGAACCATCAAGGCCTCTTTTTCTGAATCGACCACAATACTGTTGGTAGAAGTCATTCCGGGTAACAACAACTTCCCATTTGGATCCACTTTAATTTCGACCTTAAAGGCACTGTAAAATTCTCCAGACACTTCCTGACCCACATTGGCCACCCGTGTTACCACTCCACGAAACTCGTCTTCAGGGAAAGCATCAATACGCACCCTTACAGGCAGACCGGGCCTCACTTTTGAAACATCAATTTCCTTGACTTGAACCACCGACTGCAAGGTCTCCAAATCGGGCAACATGGCAATATGCGGAGACCAACGGTGCACATGAGAACCTACTCTAATTTTCTCGCCATTCCCGGCACGAGCATAAACTACCAGACCACTGCTGGGAGCAACCACATACAAATCACGCTTCAACTGCTGAAGCATAGCCATCTGCTCTTCCTGTTCCTTCAAATTATTGATGGCCCGTTCTATAAACATTTCGTGCCTACGCACCATTTGACGATAATTGCGCTGCTTTTGCTCCAAAGAACGCCGGGCTGTTTCGAGACTGATTTGGGCCTGACGCTGCACGGCCTCAGACTCATATACCGATTGCTCCAGACGAATTTCACGATCAAGCACCAGATCTCTGGCCTGTCTAATCTCATCACGGGCATCACTAAGCACCAAGGAACTGTCAATCTTGGCATTATCCAGGTTAGTGCGGTACATTTCCAAGGCATCCTCGGTACTACGAATGCGTTCCTCCACATCGCCTGGGTCCAGGGTGGCCACATAATCACCCTTTTTAACTACCGTGCCCTCGCGCACAATATCCGTAATGGCAAGACTTCTTATTCGAACACTCCGATCGGTTAAAACCTCAGGAATCATAATATTGGTCGACTCCAATGCCTCCAATTCCCCGGTACCACTAACCACAATTTCGAACATCCCTTGCTCCACCCGCACCACATCCGGATCCTTTTCCCGCTCACGGGTGGCCAGCGCATAAACCACCAAGGTCAACACCACCAACACAACCGGAATTACTAATTGCCAAAGCTTCTTTTTCATATTCCTATCTTCTTATTGCTGTAACAATTCATCCAACTCTTCGACAAGGGGACGATTGTTCTCAAAATCGTACAAGGTTAACTGCCGAACCCCATAATAACTGGTCCAGTAACGCCGCAAAGCATTTATATAACTGCGGCGTGCAGCGTCTAAGGAATTCCTGGCAGAATTTAAACGAATAACATCCACTTTATCAATGAGAAAACGTTGCATGGTTACATCAAAACCCATTTGCGCAATGGTGTCGGCTTTGGCCGCTATAGCGACCTGTTCTTCCTGAAGATTAAAATCGAGCAGACTATTAATGGCCTCCTGCTCAAAATCAATCATCTGCTGTTTAACCTCCGCCTCTATCACTTCATGATTGGAACGCGCCATCTCCACCCGGCCCTTTCGAACCCCCCAATCCATTATGGGAATACTCAAACCCACCCGAACCTGCTGTTGCTCGAGAAACGGGCTCTCATAAGCCAAATCAATTTCCTCTGCGTTTTTATTCAATCCCAAATTGGCCCGTATATTGGCACTGATGCCGTTGTTGGCACGGGTTTGGGCAACTCGTTCCTGCGATTCCAACATCTGTCGCTGAAAGCCTAAGATATCGGGATTATTTTCCTGCGCCAGTGCCAAAGCCTGATCTACCTCAATTTGTAAATCAGGAATATGCGCGGGGATAATACACTTTACCCATACATCATCATCCAGCCCCAGAAAAGAACTCAGAGAAGCATTGGACTGTCTCAACTCCACCTCAGAGCGACTCAGCTCCAGGCGGGCATTCAACAATCCCAACTCCAAATCCAGCAGTTCGTCCTGAGTAACGGTTCCAATTTCAAAACGCCCCTTACCTATTCGGTACAAAGTGTCGGCATTGGCATAATTCACTTCGGCAATTCGACGATTAATTTCAGAAGCCGCCACCGAAAAAAACTGATTGGTGGCCTGAATGGCCATAGATTCTCTGGACTGCAGATATTCCAACTTAGCCTGCTCAAATTTCAAAGGCTCAATACGAGATTCCCAACGTAAGGCATTATAGCCATTTAGTGATTGTGTAAAACCAATACTTACAGGAACGGAGGCATACTGAACACCATCGTTATCGAGATTCTGAATACGAGATAATGAAGAAGTTACATCAAAAACACCGCCTGTCCACGGAACATTTTGCTCCAAAGACACCGAAGCCTGCGACGAAAAAGTGGACTGGGAAATAAAACGATCACCCTCCTCCTCCGAAATAAACTGACTGCGCACCGATCGGTCAAAGTTGATGGGCGTAGTATTCATAATCAAACGGGGCAGGCGATTGGCCTTAAAACTGCGAAACTCCCAATAACTGGCCAGGTACATATTTTTGATACGAAAACTATACAGCGATTGCTTTTCTGCAAGTTCTATAACATCGTCGAGACTTAACTCTACCTCCAACACCTCAGAAGAACGTTGTGCCGAGAGTAAAAAAGGCATTCCGCTAAGCAAGCAAACTGCTGCCAGCCACTTCATACTGTATTTAATTTCCATCATCAATTAAATCTTTTAAATCAACTCCAATATTAATGTCGCAATGATTCTACCGGATCCTGATTAGCAGCCCGCTTGGCCGGGATGTAACCAAACACTATGCCCACGGTAGCCGACACACCAAAAGCCACCAACACCGAAAACAAACTCACAACAGTTTGTATGTCGGCCATCACATTAATCAATCGCGCCATAATGACGCCAATTACAATACCAATCATTCCACCGGTTACACTAATCAAGGTCGATTCTGCCAAAAACTGAACAATGATGTCTTTCCGCGAAGCACCAATGGCCTGACGAGTACCTATTTCACGGATTCGTTCCCAAACCGAAGCCAGCATAATATTCATAATACCAATCCCACCAACAACAAGGGAAATACTGGCAATGGCACCCAAAACAATGTTAAAAATATCGTTTGTTTTCTGCTGCTGCTTCAACAGCAGCTCCGGAACCGTCACCTCAAAATCATAGATGTCAGAATGACGGCGCAACAACATTCTTTTCACAATATCGGCCGTAACACTAAGATATTCTGTTTCTTCTACCTGAATAATAATCTTATCGAGCTGATGGGTCGCGGTAACCACCGACTCGTCAACAGACACCCCACCATCTCCTCCCCGGGCCACACTTTCCAGTACTTCCGGATTGATTCGGGCCCGATCTTTAAAACGCAACAACATGGTTTTAACCGGCACGAATATTTTATTATCGGTACTGCTTATACCCATTTCATCAGAAGCAGAAGCGGTAAAATCACGGCGTTCTATTAACCCGATCACCTTCAGCCAGGTGTCTCCCGCTTTAATATACTTCCCAATGGGATCCTCCGTGCTGAAAAAGCGATTCCGTATATTGTCGCCTATGACACAAACAGGAAGGCCCCCATCACTCTGCTCTACATTAAAGATTGAGCCTGCAGCCAAATTCACATTCAAAAGCTCAAAATAATTGGACGATACGCCTTCCAGGCCCACAGGATAACTTCTTCCTTCTAAAACAGCGTGATAATTTAGAGAGATTACAGGACTGACCTTCCCTACTGTTGGGATGGCCTCCTGAATGGCTTCTGCATCCTGCAAGGTAAGTCCCGGAGAAAAACGACGCACACTTCCGGAACCATTGCTTCCGGCATCCGGAGATCCCAGAGCCAACTCAGAGGGCGAAACAATAATATTGTTTACCCCAACGAGCTTGATCTGCTCCAACACCTCCTGCTGCGCCCCCTTTCCTATGGCCAACATACTGATTACTGCGGCAACACCAAACATAATGCCCAAGGCGGTGAGCATCGACTTCATTTTATTGGCCAAAATAGCCTCCACCGCAATAATGATGTCGTGAAAATAGCGGGAAAAAAGATATACAATACGCTTCATGATGTACTTAATTAATGAAAAACACCCCTCCTTGGAATTAAAAAGCCCTAATTCCCCGACGCTGGCCTGCCCCTCCGACCTTCACCTGCAGGACCTTGGGGACGATCGCGCTCCCCCTCCTTCTGTTCCGGGTGCGGGCGCCTCTCCTTGTCTTCTTCGGCCTCTTTTGCTGCCTTTTCGGCCTCCTGCTTAAGGACTTCATAAATCTCGACCCCAACCAAAGGCAGTTCTTCTGCCTCTGCAGGCTCATTCAACAATACGTCCTGCCCCTCTTCCAAGCCCTGTTTCACCACCACAAAGTTTGCATTTTCACTGCCAGTAGCAATAATCTGTCGCTGCAAGTCTGGATTCCTGGTATACACAAAGCGCGTAGAATCCGTTTTAAACACTGCCTCCAATGGCAAATACAATGCCTCATCCAAACTATTCACAGTAATCACATTACTGGTCGTCATTGCAGGACGTAATTCCGGATCAGAACCAAACAACTTAATGGTCACTTCAAAAACCTTAGTATCTCCATTGGGCAAAGTTTGACCGATATTGGCCACCGTAAGCACTTCCCCGTCAAAATGTTTGTCCGGAAAGGCATCGACCCCAACCTCTACTTTCTGGCCCACTTTGATCTTTGATATATCAATTTCGTTAATGTAAGTCTTCGAAATCATTGACGATAAATCGGGCAACTCCGCTATCCGAGGCGCCCATCGACTAACCGTACTGCCCACCTGAATCTTTGTCCCAAATCGATCGTAACTATAGATCACCATTCCAGGCATAGGAGCTGTAATGTCCAAAGCATTAAATAAATCCTCTATATCCCTGACACTCTCCTGGTTACGGCGCAACTCTTCCAAGGAACGATCAACACTGTTCTTAGCCTGCCGTTCCTTCAGCTCGTAATTGCGTTCCAACTGCAGGAGATTTTGCTCAGCACGCTCCAGCTCCAAGGCAGCCTGCCGTTTAACAGCAGGAGATTCGTAGATAGATTGATCCAACACCAACTTCTTTTCTTCAACCTGTACCTTGGCATTTAAAAGACCGTCTCTCAGATTGCTCATATTAATGTTGGTGTCGATACGAGCATCCTGCAGCGCTTGCATAGCCTTTTCCAGATCCTCCTGGGCTTGCGTCAACAACTCCTCAATGGCACTGTGGTCCAGGGATGCAACAAAATCGCCCTTCTTTACAACGGTTCCCTCTTCCACCAAATCGGTGACTTGAATCTCGAAAATATTTATTCGACGGCTCGACAACTCAGCCGGCACCTCAATAAATGTAGCATTTTCGGCTTGAAGTTGACCGGTAGAATGTACTTCAGCCACAAAAGGACCTCGCTCCACTTGTACTTCAATCAATGTTTCCCCTAATAAACGGCTGCTTACAATCCAGCGATAACCCAAGAAAATGAGCAAGACCATAGCTGCACCAACAGCAGCGTACCTGATAACACTTTTATTCATTCGAGATGCATTTAGTATTTTTATTTTCGAACGGAATTTCCTTTCTGACAACCACCACCGGCAATGGTTTAACAACAAGGAAAAAAAGTCCCCACCCCCTGGCGAGGATGGGGACTTACACCTTCAATAGTTCACGACCTATTGCGCCATATCCTTCAATTGCAACATCAAAGTGGCAGCCAAAGCCTCTGCCTCCGATGTTGACGGAGCCTCAGCATAAATACGAATGATGGGCTCGGTATTGGATTTCCGCAAATGCACCCATCTGTCTGCAAAATCAATTTTCACCCCATCCACATCGTTAATGTCCTCATCAGCATACAGCGACTTCACCTTAACCAACAAAGCATCCACATCAATATCGGGCGTAAGCTCCACCTTATTCTTCGACATACTGTAAGATGGATAAGTATTCCTGAGCTGAGAACAGGACAAGCCCGATTGGGCCAAATGCGTTAAGAAGAGTGCAATACCCACCAAAGCATCCCGACCATAATGACTGGCAGGATAAATAACGCCCCCATTGCCTTCGCCACCAATGACCGCATTGGTAGCACGCATGGTTTCCACCACATTCACTTCTCCCACTGCAGCCGCCCGATAACTGCCACCCAATTTTTCGGTAACATCCCTTAAAGCCCGTGTGGAGCTGAGGTTCGAGACGGTATTGCCAGGGGTATGCCTGAGCACATAATCAGCTACTGCAACCAGCGTGTACTCCTCACCAAACATAGAACCGTCTTCATTAATAATGGCCAGACGATCCACATCCGGATCCACCACAAAACCCACATCGGCCTTTTCCTTACGAATCAAATCAGCAATCTCTCCAAGATGCTCGGGCAGCGGCTCCGGGTTGTGGGGAAATTCACCGTTGGGGCTACAAAACAAAGGCAAAACCGCCTGGACACCCAGTGCCTCCAAAAGGGCCGGTACAGCCAGTCCCCCTACGGAATTGACACAATCAATAGCCACCTTAAAATTGGCCTTGCGAATGGCCTCGACATCAACCAAATCGAGCGCCAGAACCGAAGCAATATGCCCGGGCAGAAAATCGGCCTCTTCCACACTGCCCAGTTGGTCCACACCGGCAAAAACAAAGGCCTCCCGATCGGCCAAATCCAATACAAGTTCGCCGTCGCTGGCCGACAAAAACTCACCCTTTTCGTTCAGCAGCTTTAAAGCATTCCACTGCTTGGGATTATGACTGGCAGTTAAAATAAGGCCCCCGTCGGCGCCAAAGTGCGTCACAGCCAACTCCGTAGTCGGAGTTGTAGCCAGCCCCAAATGCACCACATCAATACCCAGTCCCTGTAAGGCACCCAGCACCAAATTTTTTACCATCTCGCCCGAAATACGGGCATCACGTCCCACCACCACTTTCGGTCTTTCCTTCCCACAACGCTTCCTTACCCAGGTGCCATAGGCAGAAGTGTAACGAACTACATCTATGGGACTCAAGCCCTCCCCGGGGGCGCCTCCAATGGTTCCTCGGATGCCGGAAATTGATTTGATCAAAGTCATTGCTGATATTATTTTTTAAAGAAGTGTAGTAAATCAACCCACAAGGGGGTTTTAGCAAAACAAAGATAAAGGAAAATAAGCTGTTTACCCATTAATTTTCGCAACTTTGCAGACAGTATAAAACAGAAGTTTACTCACTTACAAGTCAGGCAACACATGAAGGGAAGACGGAGCAATAAAAGGGACGACAGACAGGAAAAAAGAACGAGCAACAGGCCAGACCGGCCGGCCAACACCAGAAGCAAGAGCAGGAGCAGGAGCGAAGGCCCCTCGCGTCCACACAAAACAGAAGAAGCGCCCATGGAGCCCCAGGCCGAAACCATCCGCCTGAACCGCTACATTGCCAACAGTGGAGTTTGCAGTCGCCGTGAAGCCGACAAGCTGATTGCACGTGGACTTGTAACCGTCAACGGACAAGTTGTAACAGAAATGGGGCAGCAGGTAAAACGCAACGACGAAGTACGCTTTGAAGGGAAAAAACTGAACCCAGAAGCCAAGGTATACATCCTCATCAACAAGCCCAAGGATATGGTTACCACCACATCCGACCCCGAAGGGCGCCGCACAGTACTTGATTTGATCGAAGAAGCCTGCGAGGAAAGGGTTTATCCGGTAGGACGCCTCGACCGGAATACCACCGGCGTGCTGCTGATGACCAACGATGGCGACCTCTCCAAAAAACTGACACACCCCTCCTCCGAAATCAGAAAAATATACCACGTCTTCCTTAACAAACCCCTGGAAAAGGAACATCTGAGTCTCATTAAAAAAGGTATTGAACTGGAAGACGGCCTCATTCAACCCGATGAAGTCAGCTATGCCGATCCCGTAGACACCACCCAGGTTGGCATTGTTATCCACTCGGGGCGCAACCGCATTGTACGGAGAATTTTCGAGCACCTGGGATATACTGTGGAAAAGCTCGACCGGGTGTATTTTGCAGGCCTGACAAAAAAAAATCTGCCCCGGGGAAAATGGCGTTTTCTTAGCAAGGATGAAATCAAATATTTAAAAGCAGGGATCTTGAAATAAATGTTGCGCTCCAGCCCATCATCAGCAAGGCACGTTCAGAAAAAACGCCAAACAACAGCTTGGCGCATAAAACTGTTGTTGGTCTTGGTGTTTATGGTACTTGGTCATTTTGCAAAAGCCCAAAACCAGGCACAAGCACTCACAGCGCGCGACTCGCTTCTTATACAACTTATCGACAGTCTGGAAACCCAGCGCATGGCCGAGTTGGAAGCAGAGCGACAACGCCAGCTGGCCAGAGGCTACTGGCCGGCGGGACTGGTTAATATGGAATTGGGGAGACTCTTCAACTACAACCACTTCGAAGGCATCAAACCAGGTTTGGGACTCGAAACCAGCCGCTATCTCACCACCCGCTTTACCCTGTCGGGATTCTACAGCTACAGCCTACGCTCCTGTGATCACAGTTATGGCGGAAGTTACACCCATCACCTCTCCGGAAACATCCTTACAGCCTGGCAGGTTTTTGCCCATCGCGATCAGTACGAAACCGGTTCTTTCACCTTTTTAGATGGTGAAATAGCCGACGAAAGGTTCCGGAAATTTGCTGTTGGAACGGTAGACAGGACCGAAGCCGTGGGGGGACAATTGAAATTGCGACCAGGCCGGTACGGGAAAATAGCCCTGCATTTCAGCTATCGACATTTGAGTCCGCTTGCCCCCTATCCCTTCAGCCTCCGTGCCGTAACAACCCCTTCCACTTTTAAAGAACATCTGTATGGCCTATACTGGCGTTGGCAAAGAAAAAGTACTTGGCTGCCCGGTCTGACCCCTACCCTGTACACCAATTTGCGACACGGGAGAGAAGCTGAAGATACACCAGGCAATTATTGGCAGGCAGAAGCCCAAGCAGATTGGTTGTTTGAACCTGCTGGGAGATTCAAAAGCAGTCTCCGACTCAATGCAGCCCAAATATGGAAAGCGCCCAGTCTCACCCACCTATACAGTGCCTTCGGAACCAGAAGCAACCCGATAGCCTTAGAAAGCAGACACAGCATGGCCACCATGCGCCCCAATGAATTTGCAGCAACACGATTTTTCCAGGCTTTTTTGCGCCAAAGCATAACGCTTCACAGCAACAAACAAAGTTGCTTTCAGCCCGTACTCACCATCAGCACTTCTGCTTTGTGGGGCACGCTCCATTCAGACTGGAAGACCCTTGCCAAATCAGTAGAAAAAGGTTATTTTGAGTCGGGCCTCTATTTCGAAGACCTATTCAGAATGGCATCCATAGGCTACGGTTTGGCCGTACATTATCGCTACGGCCCATACCAAATGGACCGTTCCATAGACAATTGGTCGTTTCGCTTAGGCCTAAATTTTCATCTGTAAAAGCACTAAAATGCAAACACCAAGAAGTATTCTCGTAACCGGAGCCAGCTCCGGTCTCGGCTATGCCGTAGCCTCCGGACTCCTCGAAAAAGGTTGTGCAACCATTGTTACGGCACGTTCGACCCAAAAACTTGAAAGCCTAAAGGAAAAACACCCTTCCTTGTGCACCATCTTGCCAGGCGATCTTACCCAGCCCGAATTTATAGAACAACTGATCGATCAACTCCCCACCACCCTTTCGGGCGTGTTTATTAATGCTGGAGGTCCGCCAGCAGCACGACTCAGCGAGCTTTCCTTAGAACAATGGGACGAAGCCTATCGCCTGCTCATTCGGTGGAAGATCCAATTAACCCAACTGCTCCTTCCTCTTTTCATCAAAAAGAAATACGGAAGAATTGTATTCAGCGAAAGCACCTCAGTGACCCGTCCGGTAGAAAACCTCGGGCTCAGCTCTTCGCTCCGTATGGCCATAATCGGCTATATGAAAACTTTGGTACTGGAGAATCAGGGCAGCGGATTAACCTTCAATATGCTGGCCCCCGGCTTCCACGAGACCCAGGCCGTGGAGCGTCTTTTCAAGAAAAAAAGCGAACAGCAAAACATCAGTCCCGAAGAAGCTAAGAAACAAATGCAACAATCTGTACCCACCCGAAGCATGGGACAGGCGGAAGACTTTGCCTCCCTGGCCCTATGGCTCCTCAGCCCACAATCCAACTTCATAACCGGCCAAATTATCCACCTGGATGGCGGCACCTCGGTGTAGACATTTGCTTGTCTGATGACCTGCGGCCGGCGCGCAAGG
>NZ_MWUJ01000030.1 GCF_002210225.1 Geofilum rhodophaeum
ATACGTGGCAGACCGAATGCTTACCATCATTCTTAAGCGCTTTACAAAACTCAAAACCGTCCATTACTGGCATCATTACATCTGCAATACAAACGATGGGTTTTACATGCCGGCAAATCTGCAGCCCTTCCTCTCCATTTTCCGCTTTATAAACCTTGTAATCATCTGAAAGAAAATCGCCTATATAATCCCTCAACTCCTTATTGTCTTCAATTATTAACACTTTTTCTTTTAATTCTGTGGAGAAGGTTTTCGTTCTTATCTCAGAGGTTATTGGAAGTATTGAATCTGTAGGCTTCAGTTCAAAATCAAAAATCTCGTCTTCTTCATAAAAGGCTTTATCAATGGGGATTTCAATGGTGAAAACACTTCCTTTTTCAGGGGCACTTTTTAGCTTTATTGTCGATTTATGTACATTGACCAATGAATGGACTAAAGACAAACCTATGCCACTTCCTGTATGCTCGCCTTTGGTCCTTTCAACCTGATAAAACCGCTTAAATATCTTATTTTGACTATCCTGTGGAATCCCGATTCCATCATCACTGACCTCAACAATTAACTTTCTAAAACCCTTTTCATTGATATTAACGCCCAAAAACAAATCCACAAAGCCGTATTTATTGGTAAATTTGATAGCATTGGATAGGAGGTTGTATAAGATCTTATCGTATTTATCCCCGTCAAGCCATCCAATTAGCTCATCATACTCACAGATTAAATGATAGGCAATTTTCTTTTCCTTAACCAAACCGTCAAAAGAGTGAAAAATATTTTTTGAGTATAAAAGAATATCTGTTTTGGACACTTTAAGTTTCAGCTCACCCTTTTGAGCTTGTCTAAAATCAAGCAGTTGATTAACCAGATTATACAACCTGTTTGAATTTTTCAATATCAACCCAATCCTGCTTTTTTGATAATCCGTATTTAACCCTTCTTCGGCCAATTGCTTGGCCGGACCTAAAATCAAAGAAATCGGTGTTCTCAATTCATGCGATATATTGGTAAAAAAGCGCAATTTTTCATGATTCAGCTTGTCCTCCCTTTCGCGATGGACTTTCTCCATCAACAACTCCTGCTTCAACATCCAACTTTTTTTTAATTGACGTTGCACAAGATAAATCAGAAACACCAAAAAGATCAAGGTTAAAAGGATGGCTTTATAGGTCAACCAAAAAGGCGATTTAATTTTTATTTTATAGGCTGAAATATCGCTCCAATGCCCACTGCTATTGGCAGACCTGATTTTAAAAACATAGGTATTAGGATACAAATTGGTATATTGAATATTGGTTGCGTTATTGTCGACTGTTATCCAATCTTCATCAAAACCTTCCAAGATATACTCAAACTTATTTAACCTCGTATTGGCATAGGATGGCGAAGAAAAGGACAACGAAAAATTCCTGTTAACATACTCCAGCTCCATGCTTCGAGAATAATTAATATCCTCATCCAAAACCACTTGACCATTAACCACATCACCAGGTAATACCGTCTTGTTCTGGACTTTAACTTCGCTAATAAATGGATGGTCTGCACTTAAATTATCTTTGAGATCATTCATTGAAAAATAGATGATTTCATCCTTACCTGTTACATATACTAACGAATCCCTAAACAATAAAAATCCCTTATTACTAAAAACATCTAAGCGGTTACCACTACCCACATCATAGGTTATCAGACTATTATCTATGGGATTAAAGCGCCCTACTTCACCATTGTTTAAGTTAAGCCACAAATTCCCATTTTCGTCCTTCTTGATATCGGTAATCCAATTTTCTCTTAATTCCTGAGGATTTGCTACCTGGATAAAATCATCGATATCGGGCTCATAATAATTCAACCCCAATCGGGTTGAAACCCAAATCTTTCCGGAGTCATCCATACATATAGCCTTGGCACTATTGTTTGATAAGCCTTCAATTTTTCCATCTTTTGAATTGTATACTTTGGTTTGATGATTTTCTGAATTATAGGATATAACCCCGTTTTCGGCAGCTATCCATATAATTCCGTCCTCAGACTCTGTTACTTGATTGATTTCTATATGAGGAAACTTTTTTTGAAGGGTGGCGTCAATCTTCAACGTTTGTGGATTTAATTCAACTGCTCCACTACCATGAGAGCCTATAATTAAATTTCCATTTGCCAATTCTTTAAAAGCAAAAACGGGTACTGACTTAAACCCAAGGTCCAATAATTGAGAGGTTTTTGATACGTAGTTGTACACCCCTATTTTACCTGACCATAAACCACAATAAAAGACTTTCCCATCAGGGGTATACATCCCCGATATATCAACACACACTCTATCAACAACTTTAAATTGGTCTTTGTCCTTCAAAAACAAACCACTATTGTGTGTGGCCACCATCAAGCGATCGTCATACGTTTGGGCGTAATCAGATATTCGTGGAATTACACCATCCACAATTAAAGAAAAGGAATTGATTGTTTTAAATTGATTTCTAAAGGGATCAAATTTATCCAATCCATTATCTGTACCAATCCATAACAAATCGGAGTTGTCGAAATACAGAGCAGAAACAGAATTATCAACCAACGATGTTTTTTCTGATCGCTTGGAATAATACCATTTAAAATGGCCTTTCGCAATATCTTCCAAACGGTCACACACAATAATACCACCAATAGTTCCCAACCAATATTTGCCATCCGGAGCCCTGGCAATACAAACAAAATAAGGCCCAATGGTTTCTCTGAATGTAGAATCATGAATAGGCTGTAACTCAAATGTATCCTCTTGTTTATTCCATTTAAACAACCCCTCTCTGGTTCCAATAAAAAGATCGGATTTATCGTCCTGAAAAATAAAATAAACATACGGATTGATGATATTGGTGCCCTCACCTAACAAGTCATACAATTGAATATCAACAATCTCACCATTTTTACCAAGCGTTATTTTTGAAATGCCGCCCGTATCAAAACTGCCCACCCAAACATGACCATTTATATCTTCAAATAGGGATTTGATATAAGTAAATCCATCCAATGGAACACTTGAAAACTCATTGGTTCGTTCATCATAAATACACAATCCAGCATCTTTTGTACCCACCCATATTCGATTAAAATGATCCATATAGATGGATCTGATTTCAGAATCCGGAATGGAATTGGGATGGTCCTTTTCATGAAGAAATGTCGTGAACTGATGCGTGCGCAAATCGAATTTTGTCAGTCCCTCCCGGGTACCAATCCACATAACATCAGAATCTTCATCGATCTCTAAGGCAGTAATATCATCGTTATTAATCCTATTGACTGATCTCGAACTGCTTAAATAAGAAGTAAACCTCTGGCCATCAAAACTATTTAAACCTTTAAAAGTACCTAGCCAAAGTAATCCATGTTCGTCTTGTACAATATGACGAACAGAGTTATGTGAAAGACCATTTTCTCTACTATAATGCTCCAACTTAATTTCTTCAGCATCAACACCATTAAAAAGTAACGACGAAAAAAGCAATATAATTCTGCAGGTCTTCTTCATGTGGATTGGATATATTTTTTTCTCCACCTTAAAAGTATTGAATAAAAAACAAAGACGATAGATTTAAGATTGGCAATAACAGATCATTGACTATATTTTAATATACAAGTGCTTCTTATGCAACACGTAGCCTAACAGCCAACAAATTAGCATATAGGCAATGGCAGTTAAAAGGGAACCAAAAGCACCCGGAGCTATATTTTGAAATATACTTTCACTAACCCACTCAAATGCATTTAGGCCCTTTCCGACGGGAATCAGACAAAGGGTTATGAAAAACAACTCTGAAAACAAATAAATAAACAGAGGATTTTTTCCAAATACATCAAAAAATGAAACGAAACCTGAAGAAATTCGCTCAAACAGGGAAGTCATTATAGAAGCGTTCCATCGAAGACCCAGAAAGGACAGAGACCTTTCATGAGATGAAACACCCGCGTTCACTTTATTTATCTCAACAAAATATATCAGGATGGCCATGATGGCCAAATCGAGGCCTACAGTGTAAAGCACAAAGGGACTGGTCCATAACTTCTTACTAATTGGAAAAATTAAATCCCACCATAGAGCTAGAGAAGTCAGGGCAAAACCCACCATTAAAAGCTTGGAAATACCTTCAAAGGATTTCCCCTTCTTTTGAATAAAACTCCCGGCTATATACCCCAAAACAACATTGACAATGGCAGGCAAGGTACTCAGCAAGCCCTCCGGATCAAAGGGGATACTGTCTCTTTGATACATATGCCCTAAACCTAAAACAGATAAATCAAACTTAGCTATTGCATTGGTAGCCACCCCTAATTCAAGACCCTGTTCTCCAAACACATATAAAATCAACCAATAACCAAGAAGAATACCAACTGAGATAAGAACAGCAACATTCTCAGAAAAGAAATAAAAGATAAGAGACGCAAAGAAATAACAAAGAGCAATTCGTTGTAACACGCCCATAATTCTCGTTTCTGAGAAAGGTTTAAGCATTAAGGCTCCGGATTCACTCATTTCAAAGAATGGAAACCAATACATTAAATAGCCCAAAATGAATATAATCAGGGTTCTCTTAATAATTTTAAACCATACCTCCCTGACAGGAGCCTGCTTCATCTTAAGCATGGAAAAACTCATGGAATTTCCTACTGCAAATAAAAAGGAAGGAAAAACCAAATCCGCTAGAGTAAAGCCGAACCATTGAGCATGAATTAAATAATCGTAGATTTGTGCTCCTGTTCCGGGTGTATTAACCAAAATCATTAAAGCTATTGTTAGCCCTCTAAACACATCCAGAGAAAGAAAACGTTCCTGCTTTATTTTAATAGCTCCGTTCATACTAATAATTATAATCTATCTGGGGTTGGATGTTGTTTAAGGGGACAATCTTATCCCGGTACTTTTCATGCAATTCAAGCGCAATTTCATATGCATTTCCCTCTGGATTGACAGGAAATTCATTCGTTGACAACACCCATTGCCATTCCCATTTTTTGATTTGTTCATCAAAGGTCTTTTGATCGAAATCATCCCAATCGGTTTTTGCCTGAGAAATAAATTGCTCCCAACGCGGTTTATAAAAATCGTTTAATAAACCACTCCATTGACGGTTACTGTATTCGTGCAACCTGTTATCAGCATCTCCCCATAATGTTATTAAATCTCTCGCATTTTGCTCATACAAATCTTTTTCTTCTACAGCAGATCCCCATTCACGGGCATCTGCCAGCCAGGGACCCAGCATAAAATCTTTTTGGGTAGCCAATAAACGATCCAAATCTTCAATGAGCACAAGCAATTCTTTGCTATACTGCTCAAATTTCTCCTTGTCCTTATTTTTGAAGGCCAGAGCCATCTGTTGTTGCACGGGCAAGGCATAATTGGCTAAAACCTGACGGGTAAGATCTACAAGGTCGTAAAGAAAACCCTCGTACTGATCTCCACCATCCACCGATTGAACAAATAAATCCCAGGCAGGCAACAGATCTTCCGGTGCATAATTTAATTTAGTACGGGCCCACCTTCTATAACCTTCCAATGTTGGTCGGGCCACAATAATTGACTCAGCCCCGTCTCTGATAACTTGACCATTATACACCGTTTGAACCAAAATTTGCCATGCCTTTTCCAAATCCGGAGTTGTTCTTCCATATCTGTTTTTCAGGTACCCTTTTAACCAGGATTCAAGGTCAATGGGCGTATCCCTCCAGGTATTGTCGGTCATTAATTCATACAAAACAGGGTTTTGTTCAATGGCTTCCATGGTTAATCCTATCCCTTTAAATTGACCCGAATTTTCATCATGTAAGGCTTCTGCTGGATTATGGGCCACATTTTCTATTCGTCCGAACATACTGATATTACCCCCGAAATTATGAAGCATATTCCAAATCCATTGCTTGCCGTAAAATGCATCGGTCCTTTTCCAGACGGGCTCTATTTCTGCTGCCAAATCAAGAATAATCATCCGGTCATCAGGTATGGTACTCAACAAGCCTTTAATCTGAGGAGCTCTCCAAAAATCGCGGTGGCTATAAAATAACCAACCCTGCATTACCCAGACAGCTTCAGGATCGACAGACGTCATGCCTTCAAATATTTTTTTACTGAGCTCGGCTAAATATTCCGGATCATCTGTGGGCGGTTCATTCTCATTAAAAGTATCGGCAGAGTACAAATGATCGGTTCCATATACCTCTGACTGAACTTCCAGAATTTTTTTGCCGATTTCGGCAAATAAAGCATCTCCGGCATCCAAAATGTAAGTATCCTCAAAATCGTTCCCCCAATTGGTTCGTTTTAATTTGGCCTCCGGAAAATACTTTTTAAAAGAGGCCGGCACATGACCAGTAAATGCCGGCAATACAGGCTTCATGCCCAATTCACGCTCACGTTGAAGTATTTTAAGCTGTAAATCTTTATGACTTTCCTTCCAACGCTTAGGCAAAGGTCCACCCCAACCATCCAGATTTCCCATCCAAAACCATGAAAAGTAAGCCGGACCACTAAAAAAAGGATCTAAATCCTCATCGGTAAAGCCATAGGACCGATAGACCTGATCCCAGATATATTCCTGTCCCGTGATGGCCAGGGGCATATTTATTCCGTGCAAAGCCATCCAATCTATTTCCTTTTCCCAGCGCTCCCAGTCCCACCAACTCATACTATAATTAAACGTACAGTAATTCAGATAGTAACGGTACTCGTAAGGACTGTCCTTACGAATCTTCTCCTGAACTAAAGGAAGGATCTCCGGCAGATTTAAATTGGTGCCATTCCATGTGATTTGGCAATGCCCAAATTCTCTCAAATAATAATACAAAGCCGAGGCAATGGAGACGCCATTGTTTCCTCTCAAAACGATTTGATTATTAACCGATTCTATTTCAAACCAATCTGTAGAATCAGAGGGCAAAAGTTCCACTACAAATTGATCGGTATATTCCGGAACTATTCTTTTTATCAAATCATCAGCAAAAGATTGGTTGGCAAGGGGACTTGAAGGAGTCGTGCAACCAATAAGGACACTGCCAAGGCCCCAAATCAATAGAAGATGCCCTATAACTCTCATGTGGTTTCTTTTTTAAAATTAATAGTATCTCAACCGCCCATTCAATCCAATAACTCACTGTCCGAAAAGGAAGGCGGTAATATTTCTGTTCCCCATTTTTCGGAAGGTGTTGCGCCCATATTTAAAACCAAAGTCCCGCCTTTAACGATATCACGATGCTCAATCCATGATTTGATATAATCGACCCCATTTAGCTGTGCCGATTGGATATGTGTATTTGTTGAAGAGAAATTTCTGGCCTCAATAATAAAATCCTTACCATTCTCCTGATGGATGGTTGTTTTTTCAAAATAAGGCGCATTAATTAAATAGTACGATTGTCCAGCATTGGGGTATAAACCAATCATGTGAAATGCCAGCCAGGATGACATGGCTCCTGAATCATCATTACCAGGTATTCCATCGGGACTGCTATCGTAGTTTTGATCAATAATGGCGTGAATGCGTTCATTGCTCAAATCCGGCCGTCCAATCCAATGATACAAATTCGGACTTAGGAAAGATGGCTCATTGGCCACATTGTAAAGGCCTTTGTCAAACAAGGTATCCAACCTTTTTTGAAAGGCTACTCTTCCGCCCGTCAACTGCACTAATTTAGCCACATCATGAGGAACCGACAAAGAGTATTCCCATGAGCTGGCTTCATAAAAGAAGCCACACCACCAACATACACAAATAGGCCAATCCTGCATTACAGGTGTATAAGGCACGTAACTCACCCTGCCATATTGAGCATTGCATTGAATACTCTCCACCCAATTTCCATGCGCATCTTTGGGCATAATAAAACCTCGTGATCCGTGGTCTTCAATATCGCGCCAAAGATTTTGCCAGTTATCTGCCTGCTTTATAAACCGCCAATATTCACCTCTGCGTTTTATGTTTTTTGCTACTATTGCCAAACAATAATCATTATAGGCATATTCAAGGGTTCGGTTGCCTGCCCGGACAAAATCAGTAGAAACATAGCCTAATCGATTATAATCCGTCAAACCACCGCGCCCTTCTTTCTCCTCACTACCCCCCGGAGGAATAGTCGCGTCTTTTAGCATGGCATCTAATGCCAATTTGTAATTGATGCCCTGCAAGCCCTTTACAAAAGCATCGGCCATCACCACTTCTCCGTTTGATCCCCCCTGGGTTCTTCCGTTATAATTGCCACTGCGGGCATCTGGCATATACCCCTCCCGCTTATAGATCTCCAGCATGGCATTAATAATATCCACCTGACGAGCGGGTGTTAACAAGGTAATTAAGGGACTGGATGACCGGTAGGTATCCCAGATGGCATAAAAATCATCATAGTAAGGGCCGGTATTTTCCCAAAGGGGATTTTCGCCGGTTCTATCTACAGGCATGAGCATGGTATGATACAAACCTGTATAGAGCATGGTTTTCAAATCAGAGCTGGCATCCGCATTTACTTCCAACCGTTTAAAAATCGTTTCCCATTTCTCCTGCACCTGGCTAAGCGTTTGATTAAAATCCCAATGAGGTATTCCCTCATCTATATTTGCCCTTGCCTTTAACGAACTTAAAAAGGAAATACCTATTTTCATTTGTACATCATCATTGGCTCCTTCAAAAACCAATAGGGCACCCGTCTTATCACCTGTATCCATTTGAATCTTTTGATCAGGATACAGCTCCTCTCCTTTCCATGTGAAAAAACTGGAAATCGGCTGATCAAACACAGCGGAAAAATAAACGGTATAAGCCCCCCCATTATTCCATCCGCCACGTATCCGGCTATAACCACGGACCTCATTATCAGACACAATTTCAATCTCGGAGCTGACAAATTGTTGCGCTTCCCGTGCCTCCGGATTTGGGATGGATGGTTCACCTAAAAATTGTCCCAAATCAATTTTAACGAATCGATTGGCTCCCTCTGGAAATGAAAAATGGTAAAAAGCGGCCCTGTCAGCCGTAGTAATTTGGGTTTGAATATGCCACCTGTCAAGCATCACACTGTAATAGCCAAGCCTAACTTGCTCATCACTTCTGGGTGATGCCTGATCTGTCGAAAGGGCGTTTATATCTGATGAAAAAGGCAGCACAGAAATATTCCCATATTTTGGTCCACCGCCAGTACCACTTACATGGAGCTGGCTGAATCCAAAAATCTCCTTATTTGGATCTGCAGAATAACCGCTATTGGCACCCACATCGTTATCAGGTCCGGGTTTTACCATGCCGTATGGGGTTGAAGGGCCAATAAAAACATTGCCCAATCCCTCAGATCCAATCAGTGGATCTACATACTGGTAATTCTGCGACTGCATGGCGAAACAAAACAACCACGAAAACAGAATAATCCCTATAACTTTCTCTTTTAATCTAAGCATGAATCCTATTGTTTTAATCCCCAGTTTTTATTTGGAACACTATCCATTTGCAGAACCAAAGTTCCCCCGTCAGTAATCGTCTGTTGCGGAATCATATAAAAGTTTACCTCCGCTCCGTTCAAAGATCCTGATTGAATAAAATAGTTCTTTTCAGAGTTGTTCTTCGTTTCAATGGTAAATGTCTTTCCCGGATAATACCCTGGATGGAGATGAATGACAATTTTATCAAAGACGGGACTTCCAATTTCCAATTGGGGTTCAAGTGAACATCCACCCTTCATGGAAAACAACCCCATTTTCATTAATACAGCTAAAGAGCCCATCAAGCCCTGATCCTCATCACCGTTGTACCCATTTTGAGGACTCACACCTTCATAAACTTCCATCACCACTCTTCGAGACCAATATTGGGTTAACCAGGGCTTATCCAAGTAATTAAACAGGTAGGCGGTATGAATGGAAGGTTGATTGCCATAATTAATAGGAATGCGACTATATTCAGGATACGTCTCCTTATCATGTGAAGACCCGGCGGTAAAACCAAGTTTTTCAGCCTCGGTAAATGCCCTGTTTAGTTTCTCAGAAGCAGCCTCATCTCCACCCATCAAAGCACTTAGCCCTGAAACATCATGCGGAACAAACCACGTATTTTGTGCACCATTCGCTTCAATAAATCCATTTTCAAGGAGGTAAGGATCAAAATCTTCTTTCCATTCTCCTTCTTTATTCTTTGGTCGCATCCAACCACTAATAGTATCAAACACATTTACATAGTTGGAACTCCGGCTTATAAAATACTGAGCATCTTCTGCATGATCCAACTTCTCCGCTAACTGAGCCAAGGCCCAATCCTGATAAGCATATTCCAAGGTCTGACTGGTTCCATCCTGGTGCGAACCATAAATAATGTCCGACAGGGGATAAGGGACATATCCATTTTCGATGTAATGGGACAAACCACCTCCATAACTGGTATCATGCTCATATCCAGCCTTCTCCATAACACCACCAGGCATTTGATTTTTCTTTAGCGCCAGATAAATACTATCTAAATCCTCTTTGATTATGCCTTTTTGAATGGCACTTATAATAAAAGGGTTAGAGGAAGCTCCTGTCATTACATAAGTATAATTCCCTCCGGAAGGACCTCTGGGTATTAACCCACCATCTTTGTAATACTGCATCAGTGAATGAGCAAACTCTTCCATTATATCCGGATAAACCAATCCCCAAAGCGTATTGATGGTCCATTGAGCACCCCAAAACGAATCAGAATTATAATGATTGAATAAGGGCATTCCTTTTTCATTCACTGGAAGTTGTCCTACCCTAAAATCATCTCCAGTATTATCGGGATAAGCACCATTTACGTCACTAATGACCCTGCGACCGAGTAAAGCATGCCACAAATCGGTATAAAATCTTTGTTGTTGTTCAGTGGAGCCTCCTTCAATTTCAATTCGTGACAATAAACCATTCCATTCTTTTCTCGATGCCTTAACTACCTGATCAAAATTCCAACCAGCTAATTCTTCCTTTAAATTAATTTCGGCGTTTTCGACAGAAGTATAAGATATCGCCAACTTCACCAGTAAGGGTTGAGATTTGACCTTTTTAAAATAAACGACATAATTCCCTGAGGCAGGATCTTGTTCTATTCTTTCAACGGATCGGTTAAATTTGACGGCAAAAAATACGGTGCTAGGTTTGGGACGGCGAAAGGTAGGCTGATTGGTTACCTCACCGATAAAAAGGTCCGACTTTCCAGATCTTTTTAACACCCCCTTATTCATGTAGCTTGGCCCCAATTGTCCATTTAAATTAAAGAGTATTGCGATATTTTCAGCAGAGGTATAACGATGAAAACCCACGCGCTTAGTCGATGTTAATTCTGCTTTTATTTGAAACCGATCTAAAAACAGTTGGTGATAGCCCGGAAATATCTCTTCTGTTTCATGACTAAAACCGGAATAATAATCCCGGAATAAACGGCCGGGCTCGATTAAATCTGGATTAATGGGCATAATCGAAGGTCCTGCCAATTGCCAGGCATGCACATGACTAAAACCTTTTACAGTATCCGTGTTATATCTATATCCACTTCCCCAGGCCCCATCCGTTTCGGTATCCGGACTAAGATTTACCATCCCAAAAGGACGGGAAGCAGAAGAAAAATAGAACCACCGGGAATGCTTTGTGTCAAGCAAGGGGTATACTTTATCGACCACCTGACTCTCTGAGGCTTTTGTTGTCTTCACAATTTCACATGACACTCCCCAAAAAACACATAACAGAACCCCTAAAATTTGGATCATATTACACTTAAAGACATATATCAAAACCTTATGTTTCGTCGGCATTTTGGAATATTGATTTAATTTGAAAATGACAAAATACAGGGCCATACTGCTCCACCCCAAAAACGATCAAAAATCGTTTTTGCACCCTCCAATATTTATTAAGTGACAGCCTCCTTTTTCCCACTTTGGGAAGGATTGAATCCATAAAAAGGAGGATGTTTTGAGGAACACCCTCCTTCAACCTAACCCCTAAAACTTAATATCCAGCATTTTGAGTCCAGTTCGTGTTCTCGTTCAAAACCCCTGTCGGAACTGGAAATATACGTTTGGTATAATCCGTTTTGGCACTTGGATTGATGGTGTTTTTGAATCCCCAGTCATCCTCGAAGCGTCCAAATCGGATTAAGTCATTACGACGCCAGTTTTCATCAAAAAATTCACGTCCACGTTCATCCAGCAGTTCATCCAGAGTAGGGTTTGAAGTGATAGCAGGTGCATTAACATACGAACGTATCTGATTAAACAGTCCCATTGGCGTATCACCATGGGTGGTTGCAGCACCACGAAGAATGGCTTCGCACTTAATAAGAAGAATATCTGCATAACGGAAGATGGGTACATCATTGTCCTGAGAACGATTATACAATCCAAAAGCATTGGGATCCATTATGAACTTATTGAAGCGATAGCCCTGTGACCATCCTGAAACTGCATTACCCACATTCAGGTTTTCATCCTCCACCTTTAGTGTGATTTCCTGAGTCAAAACCACTTGCTCATCTTTGTATAAGAAAGGCGTGTTTGTTTTCATATAAGACGACGGATCGTACTGATACAAAGCATCTTTAAACAGTGCATCCTTGCGCCGATCTCCCTCCAAATTAAACAGTGCTGCAAATTCAGGATTAACTGCCAGGTTACCACCAACTGATTTGGTGACCACCATTCCATAAAGACCAGGCCCGTTATTCCCATCTGTATCTCCCTTGCGCCATGTTCGAAAACGAGCATAGGTCATGCCATCCTGATTTACCGCCGTATAAGGCATGGCATAAATAAAATCTTTAATACCGGGGCCATTGGTAGGATAAAACTTCTCCAGATAATCATCACTAAGATCAAAAAGTCCCGATTGAATAATTTCATCACAAACAGCCACACAATCATCCAATTTTTCATTGGACGAAGTCGCCGACCAGCTGGAACTGGTAACATCCTTTGTATAAACATTCCAGTTAATATACAGCTTAGCCAGGAGCGCATTCACCATCCAATAAGTAGGCTTACCATAAGTGGAAGCGTCCACCGCTGTCGGCATATTGTCACGAATAGCCAATAATTCAGACTCGATCCATTCAGCAACATCCGCACGAGCGCTGCGATCCAAAACCTCATCCGCATCCAGCACATGATCTAAAATAGGAACATCTCCATAACTATCCATCAAAATGAAATGATAGAAAGCACGAATGGCACGTACCGGAGCAACCACTTCTGCATCATCCCCTCCCAAATCAACAATCACCTGGTTGCACTTAGTGATACCGCTCGACAAGTCCGGCCAATATCCAATACATGCATCATCGGCCTTGAAGTTATGCAAACTAGGATGTGCATAGTTGCCAGAGTCATAGTAGTCTCCATCAAAACTCACCCCCGTACACTCATCAGAGGAAAGCGTCATGGCCTCATTGTAACGACGACCTAACATCCCGCGAAAAGCATAATAGACGTCTGACGTTTTTGCTTCTACGGCTATTTCCGAATTTGGATAAGAAGTATATTGTGATTTTATATCTACATCCAAATCTGTACAACTGCTCGCAGCCATGGCTATGAATGCAGCTGATATAAAAAATTTAAAATTTATATTTTTCATTCCTAATAGGTTTTAATTCTTCCTCTATGTTTATTGACACATTGCCTTGGGCTCTTATCCTAAGAACTGAGTATTAAAAGTTGATATTTAGGCCAAGCATAAAAGTCCGGGTACGTGGATAATAAGATTCACGACTATCGATACCTGGTGTAAGACCACCTAAAGATATTTCGGGATCAAGTCCTTTATAATCGCTCAGTGTTAACAGATTGTTGCCTGAAACATACACACTTAATCCATTAATATGGTCGCCTATCCTGCCAAAATCATAATTCAGCGACAAAGTTGACAGACGCAAATATTTACCATCTTCCAGATAGCGATCGGATGGCGCTTGTGCATTTACATCCGAGAATTTCTGATTGGTGGCGACTTCACTTAACACATTTTTTCCCGTGGAAACTAATGCAATGTAATTGTATTGAGCACGGGTTGAATTCAAAATCTTATTTCCCGTAACTCCCTGTATAAAGGCCGTTAGCGTCCATTTTTTATATTTCAAGGTATTGTTCCAACCATACGTCAACTTCGGTTGAGCACTGCCCACATTGGTCCGGTCCGTTTCCTGTGGACTGGTTGTAAATTCTCCTGTACGCTCGCCGGTTTCAAGATCATGCACATAGAATTGAGACACACCGCTTTCATTATACCCAGCCCATTCCCACATATAAAAAGTGCCTATGGACTCACCTTCCATGATGCGTTGCACATTGGCAGTAGCGTAACCGCCAATATTTGGGTTACCAGCATTGATGTAATCCACAGAATAAGTCTGATTGGAGAGACTTACCACCTCATTCTTGTTTTGAGAAAGATTCAAAGAAGTCTCCCAACTAAAGTTGGCCGTCCGAACAGGTATTATATTTAAAGATAACTCAACACCCTTATTGCTAATCTCGCCCACATTAGCAAGCATGCTGCCATAAGGATAGCGGTTGGTAGATACAGCATAACTGTATATCAAATCCTCAGTTTCCTTGTTGTAATACTCCAAAGTACCCGTCAATCGGTTTTTAAAGAAACCGAAATCCATACCCACATTAAGCATGCCGGTACGCTCCCACTTTAAATCAGGGTTGGCATTGCTGGTGGCGGCCAGGGTACGATAATCTGAAACGTTTCCACTTCCATCTGTATATGAGAACCAACCCGAAGCGCCATAGGTTTGGACGGCTGTAAAGGCGTCAAAGCCCAGAGAGTTTCCACTGACTCCATAACCGACACGGAATTTCAAATCATCAAACACATTCAAATTTCGGATCACCAGTAAAAACCTGTGGAATTAAACTCTATATCAAGCATTATTGTATTGTCTTTTCGACCTTGGCGTTGTAGCTTTAGTACCAACGAACAAGACCACTATGAATGCTTACATTGAATTAGCCAAACTGATGCTCCCAGAGGAGATCAGCAAATCGTTCAGTTTAGTGAAAGTCGAAGAGGAAAAGGTTGAGCAGGACAAACGTCTTCACCTCTATCTGGAAGAACTAAACATCCCTCCGGACCATGTTGATGTGCTTAAGCCAAATGGTTTTTATCCTGAATCCCTAATGGGAGATTTCCCTATACGAGACAGGCAGGCAGTGCTTCACTTACGCCGACGGCGATGGCTTGATGCTCGAGGCCAGAGCGTTTCACGAGATTGGAGCCTGATATGTAAGGGCACCCGCTACTCCAATGAGTTTGCGGCTTTTTTAAAAGAATTTGTTGGATAAACACCCCATAACAGGGCGATCTCTTGAGCGTTATTATCCTATACAGGGCGACCAATTTGAGCGGGCCTACAAAGAGCATTTAAGTGGTTTTTCTGAGTGGTCTGATGCTGAACATGCGCAATCATGGCTTCTATTTCCTGAGAATATGGGAGCCTCTCTCAGTATCGATGAAACATCACTTTCCAGAGGAGAGCTCTACACGATAATATCAAACAAGAGTGCTCGCGGGCGCAAAGGCACCATCGTTGCTATTGTTAAAGGAACGAAGATAAACGATGTTGTTAAAGTAGTAAAGACACTCCCGTTTGAAACGCGCCTGCTGGTTAAAGAGGTCACAATGGACTTTTCTGACAGCATGCATGCCATTGTAGAAAAGTGCTTTCCGGATGCCATAATTACGCTGGATCGCTTTCATGTTCAGCAGTTATGTAATGAGGCTATGCAGGAGACCAGGCTGCAAATAAAGCGTGAGGCGCGCAAAATGGAAATTGAGAATCGAGAGCAGCACAAAATGAAGTTGCATCGGAGAATGGTCAGCAGAAAGAAAAATAAGGTTAGTAACCGTGGCAGGAAACCTAATCGCAAGAATGAAGCCTATAAACCCGAATACCTTGAAAATGGAGACACCTTATGTGAATTGGTTACACGCAGCAGATACCTTCTTATGACCTCTGCCGACAACTGGACCGAGACTCAAAAGCTAAGAGCTGAGCTTCTATTTAAGTACTTTCCAAAACTGAGAACCGCCTATAGCCTGACACACTCCTTACGCATGATCTTTTCCAACAAGATGGCAACAAAGGAGTCGGCGGCAGAGGCACTAAAGAAGTGGTATAACAAAGTGACTGATTTTGAAAATGACGCATTCAATACGGTTTCAGCAACAATCTATCAAAGAGAAAAGGAGATCTTGAACTACTTTGTCAACCGGTCAACCAATGCATCAGCAGAATCCCTTAATGCGAAAATCAAGCACTTTAGGGCCCAACTTAGAGGAGTCATTGATGTTAACTTCTTTCTCTACAGGTTAACTCTAATTTATGCATGAGCTAAACACATGTTTTTGCGGGTGATCCCAAATTTCTTATGAAATTTTCTTCGACCAAACGCCAGGAAGCAGAAACAGAAGGGAAAGTCGCCCAACGATTATTCTTTCCAAAAGCCGAACTACCGTCGCGACGCACTGTTGCCTGAAACAAGTACTTACTGTTATAACTGTAATTAAAACGACCATAAAAGGAAATCATCCGCAAAGAGGAAAGCGTATGGTTACTATTTATACCCGAGATATCCATACTGTTGGCATATCCCATATTATAGTATTTTAAAGCGTCATTGTAAAAGTTATAAACCGTTAGTCCAAAGCCATCATTATTGTCAGACTGTTCCCAGGAATAACCCGCCATAAGTCCCATTTTATGAACGTCCTTGAATGTTTTGTCATAATTGAGATAGGTTTCTAAAACCGTTTTGGTATTCTCCACTGCAGTGCGACTTGCCTGACCATGCTGAGAGGAATAAATCTGAGAAGCTATGGTGTTATAATTGCTATAGATAAATTGCTCGTTTTGATACGAAAGACCCAAATTATAAACCAAACCATCCACAATTTTGAAAGAGGCATTGGTTATACCCTGTAAGCGTTTGCTCTCAGTATTGTATTCATCCTCGTAAATCAATGACATGGGATTGTAATTCTGGGAGATGCCAGAACTCTCATACCAACTGCCAGATTCATTACTTATCGGTACCAATGGCGAATAATAATTCATGGCATCCAGCACACTGGCTCCCTGGGTATCCATGGGAACATTGTGATTGTTGGTAATGCTGCCATTCAGGCTAAATGACAGGGTTAAACGGTCATTCAAGGTAGTGGTTTGTAAAAAAGACCGCGCAATGAGCCGGTTCATATCGGTCTCCTTGATAACCCCCTGCTTGTCCATATAGTTAATACTGGTATTGTAACTCGTCACTTCGTCACCCCCACTAATTGAAACGTTGTGGTTGTGGCTAAAGGCCGAACGCTGAACCTCCTTTTGCCAGTCAGTGTTACCTCCTTCATCATTGGGAAGAGCAACACCGTTGGCAGAGGCATAAGCACGAAGTTCCCCTGGCGTCATCATGTCCAGGTTCTTTAGCACATTGTCAGAGGCTACATAACTACTATAACTCACATTGGTCTTACCATCTTTATTACCTTTTTTGGTTGTAACAATAATAACGCCGTTGGCCGCTTTTGAACCATAGATGGCCGTTGCCGATGCATCACGCAAAACATCAATACTCTCGATATCCTCTGGTGCAATCAGAGACAAAGACATACCCGGAATTCCATCAATAACATAGTAGGGCTCTTGCGCTTCGCCGGTACGTAATGTAGAAGCACCACGCAGGGTTATAGATGAGCTACCATTAGGGTCCGATGTCTGGGTAATGGTTAAACCCGGAACTTTTCCCTGCAGCAACTGAGAGGGATCACTATATACGCCATTATTCAGGTCCTTTGCGCTAATAGTTGTAATTGAACTGGTAACATCTTTTCGTGTCATTTTTCCATAACCAACAGCAACCACTTCATCTAAGCCAATCACACTAGGCCTTAACGCTACCTGCATTTTTGTTGTATTGGCATCAATAGCCTTTTCCAGAGTTTCAAAACCTATAAAAGAAAAAACCAAAGTGTTCGCATCTGTAGGTACACTTAATAAAAAATTACCATCATTGTCGGTAATCGTACCACTTGTTGTTCCTTTAACTACAACAGAGACACCCGGCATTGAGTACCCTTGATCATCTAATACAGTACCGGACAATTCGAAACTTTGTCCCCAAGCATTAAATGAATAACCTAAAATAAAGGCTATCATGACTAATTTTAAAGTGAATTGTTTCATAGATTTTAATTTAGATTTCGAAATCTAAATATACATTCAGTAACATTTTTTAACCTAGATTATCTATTCAAACACCTAGACAATCCATTCAGATAGCACAAATGTGGTATTTGTAGCTATTTGTGAACGGGCAGTATAGGACCATGAATGATTTGTACAGGAAGAACCATTTGTTAAATCAACAAACAGCGGGAATAATTAACAATTGCAGTTTCAATTAAAGAAAATCCTTCTCCAGATCGAATAATTCCCCTTTTTTCATGTCGATCATGAAATGATCAGATGGTTCACTAATAAGTAAACTATTAAAAATCTTAATAAATAAATGAAAGTCTGCTTTCAAAGGGTCCACATCTACATTGTCACCGGGCAATTTACTGAGTTCCGCCCGAATAATGGTATGATATTGCTCAAGCCTATCTACTCCGATATCTTCCAAAGCTAACTGGTCAGCACTTAAGAGCCGGTAGAAATCAAAAATCATATCCAAACCACTCCAGTTTACATACTTTGTTGAGTCAGGCTCATTGTCACCTGCCAATTTGAGTAACGAATGTCCATTTGAATTCAGCATAAAATCCCGAAAATCTTTGGGCCAGTCCTTTTTTAAAAAACGCAGTCTTACCAATTCCTTTAAATGCCAATTCATCAATTCCTCATAACTTTTGGAACCCAGGACTTCTTTACTCCAAACATCCTCATTCTCTTTACTATTCAGGTAAGCGTACTCTCTTTCATATAAATGAAAAAACTCATCAAAACCAGGTACAGAATCCAGCTCAACAGTTTCAATTTCCATTTCGTCCGAACTATTGATGCTTAAAACCTTATAAGCCGCAGGGTATCCAGCCAATGAAGGCACCTGAATATTAACCAGAAATGCGCCCTCTCCAAAATTTCTTAGTCCGGTATCATTCAAATGCATATGACCGGCAAAATGTAGTTTTAGGCCTTCCTTCGCAAATAATTCAGCGATACGCTCATCAGGAACCCTGTGTAATTGCCATTTCTCCTCTCCAAATAAGGATTTTAAATCTTGCGCCGCGCCATCATAAAAATCTACCATTGGGTAGTGGCTAAACGTAATCAAAGTCTTATTTAACCTTTTTGATTCTTTCACCACATCCCCTACCCACTTGATCAGATGTTTTTTATAGGCAATTATATTGGCATACTCACCACCACGCTCCAAAGGCGCCTTTTTATAATCAGCCTCCTCCCCGGAAGGTAAAAAGACATTCCCATCAAGGGCCAATAACCACAAGCCATCTTCGGGTTCTACCAAATAACTAACATCAGGCAGTTTTTTATTGGAGCCATCCACTGCATATGATCTGTGACTCAAAGACGATTGTGCCAAGGCATGCTCATAACTATACTCTTCGTAGTGATAATTAGAAAAGGGGGTTTCCCAATATTTATAGTTTTCTTGGGGTAAGAAACCATTTCGCCCAAGTGCCTTGACAATCTCCTCATACCCCATTTTGCGCATATCCTTGGTAACTACAACCGGATTTTCATCCCTGGATGCAGGACTATATAATCCTTCCTCACTTATGATGGCCTGGGGCTTTCCGTCCTCACCCAAAAAGTCGGTCTTTCCGGCTTCCGTCGCATAAGGACCTACCGGGTCATGATTTCCTGTTATGGCAAAAAACTGAATGCCATAAGTGGTCGAATAAGCCTCAAGAATATGATGGACGCCTCTAATATTGTAGGGCTGTCCATCATCACTAAAATCACCGGGAAGCACCACATACTTAATATTTCTATTTACAACATCATCAAGGGCAGCCCTAAAAGCAAAGTAGTTTTCATTAAAAATACGCGTACTATGAAGCTGCGACTTCATAGTACGAATATGGACGTATTTTTGATTGGCCGGGTTAAGAACACCCTTGTAACTAGTGTCTTCAAATCCCCCATAAACATCACTCAAATGAACATCGGCCATAAAGGCAATTTGAACACGACTTACTTCTGCTTGTGGCTGTTTGCATGATGTACTAAAACCAATTAGTAAAAATGTAACCAGAAAAGCTTTTAGCTTTTGTACCATAGAAAGGCTTTTACAAAAAATCGTTACTCAACAGGACCAATGCACAAAATCAATGAATACCAATAGAAAACCTTGTTTTTTCATCCCAATGCAACATCCAAAAACATCATTGCGGCAAAACCCAACATAGCGCCAATGGTCGAAAAGTCCGTTTCATTACCAGATTGGGATTAAGGAATATGTTCTTCCACCACAACAAAAATCATTGCCCCGGCGGCAAATGACAGGGCATAGGGCAACAAAGGGGTCATTGTCAATACGAGGTATGCCCCAACTACTCCGGCAATAGGTTCAACAATCCCAGACATTTGGCCATAATTAAAAGCCTTTAACCTTGAGAAACCTTCTCTTCTTAGAGGAATGGAAACGGCAGCAACTTCCGGAAAATTCTGCAAACCAATTCCTAATGCCAGGGCAACTGCCCCGGCAAGCACCCCCGCATCAGGATTATGAGCCAATGCTCCAAAAGCAACCCCTACTGCCAGTCCTTCAGGTATGTTATGGAGAGTAATAGCCAACACCAGCAACACACTCCGTTGCCAGGAGGTTTTAACCCCTTCAGCCTTATCTATTGACAGGCCCAAGTGCAAGTGAGGCAATATCTTATCAATCATTAACAAAAATGCTCCACCACTTAAGAATCCAATCAGGGCAGGCATCCAGGGCAAGGTCCCACTTGCTTCAGCCATTTCTATGGCAGGCTTAAGCAGCGACCAAAAGCTAGCCGCTATCATTACCCCTGCTGCAAAACCCAGCATAGAATTCAATATCTTTTTATTAATAGTTCTAAAGAAAAAAACCATCGAGGCCCCGAGGGCAGTTACAGCCCAAGTGAATAAAGTCGCAAAAAGCGCCAGCACCACAGGGTTGTACTCAAGTAGAAAATCTAGTTCCATAGTTATATATTGCAAGTCAAACAAAGCCTTCGGCCAACCACGTATTGTAAAAGTAAGAAAATTTCTACAGCCGATGATGCCAACCTATTATATACTACAAACAGAAGGGCTATGTATTAGTGCCGTTACTAATACTAATTGAGTAGATCGCATAAGTATAGTCATACAACGGTTAGTGCTTGGCACCATGTCTCTATTACCAGAGACTTCACATTGAGGTCTGATTACTTTTTAGGGAGTGTAAAATTAACTCTGTCCG
>NZ_MWUJ01000031.1 GCF_002210225.1 Geofilum rhodophaeum
CAAATCCGATGAAGGAGGCTAAGGTTCTTATGTTGTAATCAAAGTCGGGATAATAGGTCTGGACATATAGAAAGACTCGCCTTTTTTCATTGTCAATCATTGGAGAGCTTACAACAATTAGTAAGTCATGAAATTCGTCGGAAATCCTGTTTTGCTTCTCATTGTCACTAATCCAAGGGCTGATGTTGACCCCTTCCCCCGCCAAGTACATTTCGGCAAACTCGTTTAGTTTATTGTTGTCATAAGAAATTCCTTCAGCCGAAAAGAAACTATTGATGATAATGGAGTCTGTTAGTTCTGAATGGAAATAAGGAGCAATCCGGAAATCAGGGTTCTCGTACCTGTCTACTGCAGAATTAATTGCCGTATTTATGACTTGTTTGACATCCTGGTTGGAGATCAGTTGCCCAGAGTCTGCGTTGTTGACGCAAGAGGCCAAGTTAATGGTTATCAAAATCCAAACTGTAATTTTTAAGTTTGAGCTCCCTTTCATAGCAAATTCAAAGTTTTTGTTTGTGTTAATCCTGTGCGATTTTAATTTGTAGCCTGAGCTATTGGTCTTAAACTTAATAGGTTCGTTGTCTTTTGGAATGTTTAATTTGCAGAAGGTAGTAACATCAGGATAGAAAGTGCAGCTTTGTTCGGGGTTTATTCTATTTACTGGATTGCCATTTGTGGTTAAAAGTGAATGTTGGTTAACCTTTGTAGTTCGTATTTTTCGTAAAGCCGAAATGTGGAGTTAAAGCTTAATATTGAATAGGTGCTGTCTTGGCTCCCCAGTCTTCCCTTTCGTCTATATTCAATATCGATCAGCTGATTGTCGTATAGTTGTTCCTTTGGAATGTAATATGGTTCCGTTGTCTTTACCAGAAATGAATAGGCAGGGTTAACCAACTCTTCTTGTTCGGAAGGGTAGAGTGAAATGGTGAAATCAATGACCTCCATCCCCAGGTATTTAAAGCCTATACTGTCGTTTTTATCTATGATGTGCATGAAAATGCTCTCTTCTTTTTGTACATCTCCTTCAGGGTTAATCACCAGTTTCTCGTTGATAAGGCTTGGCTGCCATACCTTATAGAATGTATAATCTGTATTTTTTTGACTGCGTTCGATAACCACGCCTAACGAATAAAAATTGACCCTTTGAGAGAGCGTATCTCCTTTCTCTGAGAAGAAAGTATATATCTCGTCGGCAAGTGGATTTTCCGGTCCCGTGTCGTTCCACTGGTGCAGGCTTTTTAAATTTCCATCTGTGTAAAACTCTTTCTCCTCGAAAGTATATGTGCGCCAATGGTCATTTGATGTTTGTTCTATGCTGCAAGATGTTGATAAACAGCCTGCAATAAGAGTTGCGAGTGTTTTATTCATTGTTTGAAATTTGCGCCGAGCTCGACTTTATCGGTTTCCCTCCCGACCCGGTGGTGAAGGAAGCGTTTAGATGGGGGCGTTTAGTTGAAGGGTGTTCCTGGCAAGATGCTCGTCCAATATGTTGTTTAGACCCAGGAATTCTTGAAAAATCAGTCTCTCCTGGGGAGAAATAATTAAATCTCTAACCACCACGAAGGTGTCCCCAACTTCATCGGTGTGTAGGCGACCTATGCGGATTTCTAAATCAAACCCGTCCATTTCCACGGAAGGAATTTTTATGGGTAGAGGAACTTTTCTCGATAGTTCTTTAGGAGTAGTCGCCGAAGGATCGAATGGGATGAAAAGGAATTCTGGTCCGATTAAATCAACATAAAGCGTATCCTCTTTTTCTTTAAAGGCGAGTAACTCAGATTCTTCGACCACAACATCCTTGTTTTTGAGCACCTTTATGTAGTCGTTAAAATAGACTTCTTCATTTGTGTCTGTAATTACAAAGTTGTACTCGATTGTATCGCCTGAATAGCTTACAGAAACAGCTTGATTGTCCATGATGTAATCGACTGCTGTTGTATCTCCATATTCAGAGAAGAAGATGGTTTCTTCTATTCCAAGACTGGGGTATAAGGTGGTTGTGGACAGCCGTTGATGGCCTGTCTTTTCTTGTTCAGTCCGACTGTTGGTTGAGTTTTTATTACTCAAAGTGCAAGCCGTCAGTGGGATGCAGATAAGCCATGTAATTGCTAGCGCGGTAGGTGTTGTTCTCATAATTAACCTTGTCAATAGGAAAAGGGATAGGCCCCAATTGCGTGGGTTGAAATTCGAGTCGATATTTGCTTCTCTTCCATAACATAGGATACCGCATGGAGCTTTGTGTTGTTTTTTGTCTGGCCCTCGAAAAATTCCTCCACGATATAGAAAATGATTTGTTTGTCCTTATTTACCAAAGGGATGCTGGTCTGAACATAGGGATAGCTTAGGGTTTCTGTTAGCCTGTTATTTAATGTACGTAAAACAATGGGGCTGTGTGATTGACCTTTACCCTTGTGGTATTGTTTAACCAGCTCCGCAATATCGTCTTCCGTTAATGGAAGTTTGGTAGACGAAAAGACGGCGAAAAGTGCCTGGTCCGAAATTCCCATATGAGCAGATGACTGCAAACCGAATGAGCTTTCCGGTAATGTGCCATCGAGTCTTTTCAGGATGTCTTCTAGCGCATTGGCTGCAATCATCAGGTCACCTACCTCTTTAATTTGCTTGTTTATATGCCATTTCCATATTCCAAAAACCAGCCCGGTGGCAGCCAGCAGACCTAAAACGGAAAGTGTAATTCTTTTTTTCATGGTAAAGCAGCTTGAAATGCTGTAAATAAATGTATGTCAACTATCTCCGGGCCTGTAGGGGTCCTTTCCCCAGTTAATTGGTATCATTTCGGGTTTTCTTTTCATTGGTCGAGTTGTGAAGCATTATCGGGGTCCGGATTCATTTGTATTTTGGTTATGGAAACGCCGGCAGGGGGGAGAATTGGAACCGAATCTTTAGAGGATGGAAAGATTGGTTGGAAATTTGTAAAGGCTGAAATTGATCCCAGTTCCAAGCCTCCGCTTACCTTTTCTGTTTTTAACTCAAATCCGATGAAGGAGGCTAAGGTCTTTATGTTATAATCAAAGTCGGGATAATACGTCTGGACATAAAAAAATATTCGACTGTTTTTGTCATCCACCATTGGAGAGCTGACAACAATTAGTAAGTCCTGAAAATCCTCTGAAATGCGTTTGAGTTTTGCCTTGTCCTTAACCCACTGGCTGATTTGTACGCCTTCTAATGCAAAGCACTGCTGGGAAAATTTCCTTAATTCTGTAGAGTCATAATTTAGATCCATAGCAGAGTCAAAACTCGCATACACAATAGAATGTGTAAGTTCGGAGTGAAAGTTTGGCGAAATTCGATAATCCGGATCTTCAAATTGCAGCACAGCAATATCGATAGCCTTGTTCAGTGCTTGCTCTATATCTTGGTCATGTATATTCCTAGTTCTTGAGCAACATGAAAAAATAATAGTTAATAGTATTGCAGAAGTCAAGATCTGTTTAATTTTGTTTTTCATGTCAAAGTAATCCTTGTGTGTAATTTATTTGTCTTCCAGAGGACCCTTGAGGTAAAAGGAGTTCGGTGGCCATCTTAGGTAGAGGTCTTTTCCTGTTGGAGTGATTCGGACCAATGAATCTGGCCCTTCTGCATAGCGCCAGACTAATACTGAATCACGATACCCAGTCCAACGATGTTTGACTTCAATCTCAAGGGAGTCTGATTCGAAATGGTCTATTTTGTGATACTCTCCCGAGGTTGGATGCCTTATTTTATGTGTAAACCCAACTGGCGCCTTTCTGCCAGGGAGTTTAAGTTGTACAGAATCCCCTTTTGCCCCAATAGCTCCCGGTCCATACACTTCTTCTGGCTTGACCGATTCGCCGACTTCAGAGAGCTTTTCGATACTTTTTCCAAAGTTGCCCCAGAAGTTGGTGCCGCGGCTGTTGGCCCAGGGGCGACCATAGCTGCCAAAAAGGGCAAACCAGGAAAGGGCGTCGGGGAATTCTGCTGTGTGCCTGGCCCGGAAGGGCGAGGCATCGGGGGCAGCTGTTCCCGAGGGGTCTGTAAAGATGTAGCCAAAGCTTTGGGTGTAAGGAGTTCGTTTTTTTACAGCGGCTTTGTCTGCTGGTAGCTTTTCGTCGAAAAGTGAAGCCGTAACATCGCTTGTTGAAAAGTTGTGTTCACCTGGGATGTCCAAGGGCATATCGCTGCTGTGTTTGCCAAAGACCCGGGGCATATCGCTTACAAAACCCGTGAGTTTCTCTGTCTTCCCATCCAGTGGCTTGAATACAATTTCAAAGGCCAGGCGACCATTGGTTTCATGTATGCGTGCGTTCATAACGGTGCCGACTTCAAACTGCTTAAAGCTGCCATTGCCCCAATTGACTGTGAGTCCGCCCCCGGGACGCCTGCGGACTACTGTGCGCACCAAATCTTCTTTGCTCAGGTTGTAGCTGCGTGCAATGGCATCGGGCGAGGTGTTCATATACTGAAACAGTACCGTTTGGCAGTGGGCCTGGTTGTAGGGCACCATTGTGGGAGGGGTTACGGCACATTGGTGGGCAGGGAATACGGTGTTGGCGTGTGTGTAGGCGTAGCCCTTACCTTTAACAAAGCCGGTGTAGGGCATACGAATTTTCTTGAAAAATGCGTAAGTCTCTGCGTCGATGAAACGATTGTTGAATCTGGGCATAACTTATTTTTTTAACCAGCGGTTGTAGAACTCGGTATCGTTAAGCCAAACCTGCTCAGGAGAAATGGTCAAATGGGTAGCCACTCCGCCAAATGCATTGATGTCGCGGTCGTAACCAATGCAGTAAGCATTTTTGAACTTGATTTTGAGTGCGGCATTGGCGCCTTCCCGACTGAAAACAATCTCCCCTTCTTTGAGCGTTTGTTCCTTAATGGCCCAAAGATGGACGTTTTCCGATACCAGTTCTTTTATGGTGAGCAACATTCTTCCGCCCCGTACAAAGTCCTGGGGCTCACCTTTGTTGTCCATGGACTGAGTAAAAACCATATTGAATTGTGAAACGGCGTATTCTTTGCCTGCGGGTTCTCCTTCCAGTTGGAGGTGAACAGACAGGCTGGCATCTTCCTGGGCCAGATTATATGGATTCATAGTTATAGGTTTTAAGGTTAAGCATTTTGTCCCATGTTTACCCAGCGAAAGCTTTTCTCAATAGCGCCCAGGGTAAGTTTGCGGACGCTCAAGGTCAGACTGGTGGCTGCATAGCTTGCGCCTTCCTCCGTAAAGTTGATTTCCATGCCGACGCAGGCCGCATCTTCAAACATGACTTTTTCGGCGGGAATGCCTTCGGCATCGAGCAGTACCAAAGCGCCACTGAGCAGCTTGTTGGATGTCTTCATCCAATCGGTCAATTCCTTCGATGGCAGGTTTGGGTAAATCATGCGTATAATGCCGCCTGTTACATCCGCTTGGGCTTTACCGTTTTGGTCGGTTCCCTGCGAAAAGGAGTAGTTGCAGGATAATAATTCATAGCCCTCGCTGAGTAGGCTGGCTTCGCTGGCGTCAGACAGGGACCCGAGGCGCAGAAAACATTTGTATCCAAACATAATATTGGGTTGTGGTTTTGGTTAATACTGTTGCTGCAGTGGTTCTGCTGCAGCTGTTTACAACCCAAATCTATGATTTTTTGTAATAGGTTCAAAATCGAAAAATGTGCAACAAGTTAATTGTTATGATAACAACCTGGTGTTTGTCGCTATCAATAAGTTGATTTCTTAGGAGAGACCCAGGATTTTGATTCGTTTTTGTAACAGTGATTGATATCTTTCCTTCATATCATCGGACAAAAAACTGATGTCGATGAGCTTAAACCAGGATGGCAGGGCGTCTTTTATTAGGTCCATTGTTTTGTCGATTACTGCATCTGTCAGTTCGCACCGTTCTTTGCCGAAATAATTAACCAGAATTTCTCTGTTTAAGTTGCTTTTTTTTCCTTTTAAATGGAGGGCTATCTCTTCAATGTCGCCTTTTAGCACAATGGTTGAATTAAGCAGGTCGTAAGCAGGCGAGAGTTCTACTTTACCTTTGTTAATGATGATGGAGTAGTTTTTCAGGTGCATGTCTTCATTTCCAACAAGAAAGTTGAAAAGCACGCGTTTGAAAAGTTTGGCTTTTTCAATTACCGGGAAGCTGCAGTATTCATCAATAAGACGTACCAGTTTCTCCATGGTGTAGTTGTATTTTGTATCACGACTTAAACCTGCCAGCTGGGCGAAGTCTTCGGTGTGGATCTTTTCTTTTTGCCCTTTTCTGTCGAATCGTTTGATGAAATAAGTCAAGTTATAGTCTTTGGAATACACAAGACCGTGTAAAGGCACATCAATACCAATGGTCGATGCCAGGTGCATGGTGAGATCCTCGTTCTGCGGTAATTCAGGAAACAGGTGATGAGGCGGTTTGAGTAGGAAGCGTCCGTTTTTGTCAACAATATCAAAGCGGTGCTCCTTGATGTTGAGTGCGGCACTTAATTTGGGTTGAACCCCTTGAATAGACATTTTGGAAGCGCGAATCATGGCTTCGGACCGCAATTCTTCGGCAGTGAAATTCAATAGGGAGATTTCCTTGAGCGATGCAGAGAGTTTTTTCAAGCCTTCGGGGCTGTACATCTGGTCGCCACAGGGCTTATAGCTTATGGGGCAACGATTCATTCTGATGTCTCCTTTAAGGTTACATTTCCTACAAGATCATCGCCAACGGCTATGAGTTGAGAGAACAGATCGTTACGGTCGATCTTCCCAAATTTTAGTAATCCTTCGAGTTGATGACCTTCAGGTAATAAGCCATCGAAAAATGGCGGAAAGCTTGCGTATTCATAAATTCTTTGAGAAACCGGCATCGTAAGAGAGATGGCTTCACCAGAATAACCATCGAGGTATTGAAAACGATAGGATTTTAGAAAATCGAGTTCGAAGAAGGCGCCAGCTTCTATATTATTGATGTATACGATGGCTTTACGCATGGTTGATTACTTGATTCATCATGGGACTGGTGAGCTGTACTTTGATGTTTAGTACATGTAATATTTTACGGAGTGTCTTCAATTGAATGGTCTCCTTACCTTTCTCCAAATCGAAAACAACCGTCTTGCCGACACCAGCCAACTCTGCGAGTTGCTGTTGGGACAAACCAGCCATCTTGCGATGCTTACGAACGATATTTGCTAATAATAGAGGCTCAAGCATGATGATATTGTTGTTGTAGCAGTAAAAATATGAAAAAAGATGGTGTGCAACAAGCAATTTGCAATATTTTACCGCTAAAGTGGTAAAATGTCAAAAATGCAAGGAGGGGTGATGTCTATAATGTGCGAGTATTCAGTTTTGTAGTGGTTTTGGTTGTTTGTTTGAAAATGATTTTTACTGCCCGGGCGGTAAGGTTTTGTTACAGAACAGTGCGGTTCCAAAGATTTCGGGGTGGGAGGAAGGGGTAAAAAAAGGGCCCCTTTGCAGGGGCCGCTTTCAGCGATTGGTTTTACTTACTGGATTTTATCCCATTCGGTATGCTGACAAACCGGGCAGGGTGGCAACTGATCGCTGTCGTTGTCCAGGGTGATGACTTTCCCGCATTTTTTACATTTGTACTTTCCTTTTCCGGGTTTTTCTCCTGTTGTAGGCATAATCTCACGTTTTTGTGGTTAGTAAAGTCTTAAGGTACAAAATATAATCGAAATCAGATGTGAAATTCCCCGGAACGTTGCACAAGTACCGGAATGTTCTTGAGCGAAGCGGGCAGTTGGGTGCGTAATTCGTCCTCGTTATGAAGGCAGGACACAATGATGGCAGGTTTGTCGGGTGCTCCACCCAGACCAACGGCCACCACGCCATCGAGCTGCATCCATTTTTTTTCGTATTGCCTTTTCAAGCGCAACGCCCGCGTTTGCTCATCCATATTTTTTAGGTGTTTGTTGTTTGCGGGTCGGGCAGCGTCAGTTTCAGTGCGCCAAAAACATCATCGATGCGGTTGATAAGGGTAGCCGATTCGCTGCCGCCAAAAAGGAGTCCTATCAGCTTAGCGTCAAAATCGAGCACCGCCGAGCCGCTGTCGCCCCCTTCACTCATGGGACCGGCCAGAAGTTGGTTGGTAAACAGCGCCGTTTTGTTGTAGCCGTAGCTCACATTCACCATTACATCGGTCTGTTCAATTACCCCGGTAGTCAGTCCCGTAGTACGCCCCATCTTCTTTACATGCATCCCCAGTTCGCCCTTACCCAGTCCCTGTATGGCTCCAATTTGCAGGATGTTCAGGTCGATGTTGTTGACATCGATCGGTTTGGCGATGGCGCAATCTACCAGATTGGCTCCTTTTTCAACGCGGTAAGCTTTGATGCGGGTACGACTGCCTGTTAAGCGATACAAGCCGTTGAGGCAGGCAGTGAGCCAACGGCTCATCCTGCAATCCGATGCGTAGTCTTCTTCCCTGAAATGCAGAGGGATAAAGTCGGCCAGCTCTGCCAGCACATCGTCGGGCAGGAGCCCGCCGTCGTGCACCCCGGGTTGCAGAATCAGGTCGCCCTTTGCAGCCTCGTTGCTGTTGGCAAGTACGTGGTTGTTCGACAGCAGGTAGAGCTCGCCCTGGTGCTTAACCCAGCAGCCCAGAGTGCCTGCAGTTACATTGGGGTGACTCACGCTGCAGCCGCCGGGGGCGGGCCGAAAACGTTCCGTGGGGGCCGTAAACGCCCGCATCATTCCCGTAGCCACCACATCGGTAGGTACGTCCTGAATGCGTGCGGGTATTACTGCCGAGCTTTTTAATTGAGCCAATGGCTTTTTAGAATCAACTGAGCAAACAATGGCCAGTTCGGGCGTGTTTTTTCCGGCCGTTTTTTTAAAGCCGATGCCGGTGGCCACCACATTGGGCTTGGTCATCAGTTCCTTGCGTGCAACTTCAAGTTGCTTAAGCGTGTTTTCAAAATTGGTAGGCATAAAAAATGTGTGTTAAGGTATTGGGTTTGCAATGGGGCAGTAAGCGAATTGGGGCCATAAATTGGATGAAATTTACGGCATAATAATAAAATGAGCAAGCTTAGTGGCTCAAAGGCATGGACTTATTGTCACGGCCGCAATTTTGCCCCTTTTATTTTGATTTTTTGTTTTGGAGATGCGGAAGTATTTTATACATTTGCATTCGCAATTCAAAAGCGGATTGCGTTGCAAAAAAATAACCGGAGGGATGGGTGAGTGGCTGAAACCAGCAGTTTGCTAAACTGCCGTACGGGTAACCGTACCGGGGGTTCGAATCCCCCTCTCTCCGCTATTATTTGCTCGGGGTGTAGCGCAGTCCGGTAGCGCACCTGGTTTGGGACCAGGGGGTCCCAGGTTCGAATCCTGGTACCCCGACAAAATGGGGAAGCAACCCCGAATAAAAGCCTGCAAATCGTAAGATTTGCAGGCTTTTGTGTTTTTTGTGGGGTTTAATTCGAATTGATATTTTTCAACAAAATGAGAGCAAAACGTTGAACAACAATTAACAACTCTGGCATTCAGTTTATTGTACGCCGTAACAAGGTCAGAAACGGCATGTTACCAGTTTACGTCAGTTGAACCAATATCTCACCCATCGATGGTAATATAATCTATCAATCCTTAGTTCGAGAAGGGTGAATTTGATTTATCGCAAATTGCAATACGCGATTATTTTGTAAATGGCATTGAAAAACAGGATTTTCATTGTAATATTGCATATCGCGATACGCTATATGGGATAATATGAGAGCGCAAAACCAACATATGAAGCCGCAAGATGTGTTGCTGTTACTAAAAATAGTGAGCAACAATAATCCATCCTGGAATCAGAAACCCATGGCAGAGGACTTAGTTATGAGCCAATCTGAAGTAAGTGGCGCAGTGGCCCGGTGTAAATATGCCGGCTTATTGTCTCCCGATGGCAAAACCGTAATGAGAATGGCCTTGATGGAGCTCTTACAGTATGGTTTACGTTATGTTTTTCCTCAAAAACCGGGACCTGTAGTGCGTGGGGTGCCTACGTCGCATTCGGCAAAACCGTTAAAAGAGCACATACAAAGCGCAGAAGACTATGTTTGGCCTTACGGAAAAGGCACTGTCCGCGGGCACAGCATACAGCCATTATACCCCACCGTGCCCGAAGCAGCTTTAAAGGATGCGCGACTGTATGAATTATTGGCTTTAACAGATGCCTTGCGTGTGGGTAGAGCCAGAGAAAGAGAATTGGCAGTAATGGAACTCAAAAAACGTCTGGAACTTGGAGAATAGAACCATCAATATTGCGGTAGTAGCCGAAGTAGCAGCAGCCTTAAAAGACATCAAACATCATATGGTGTTTGTGGGTGGTGCGGTGGTAAGTTTATATGGACTGCAAAAGCCAAAGACCAGGAAGTGAAAATTCTTTCTGCGCCATGCTACTTAGCCACCAAGTTTGAGGCTTTTAATAGCAGAGGTTCCGATTATCGCACCAGTCACGATATGGAGGACATCATCTATGTACTAGATAACCGAATGGGAATAGTGGAAGAAATCGCGAAGGATGATAGTAGAATTGCCCACTTCATTCAAGAACAAATACAAAACATCACAAATAGAGGCATGATGCAAGAAGTCTTGGTAGCACACATTCATCCGTTGATGTTAGCAGAACGTATGTCAATTGTAGAAGAAAAAATTGTACAAATTATCAATCATGATTATGGGATTTAACGAACCCTGTTTGGGGGTTATCTTTCTATCTTAGCACAGGAATTACAAACTAAGCACCAAACATGAACAAACAAAAGCTTGCCGCAAAAATCTGGGAGTCGGCCAACAACATGCGTTCCAAGATTGAAGCCAATGATTACAAAGATTACATACTGGGTTTTATATTCTACAAATACCTGTCCGATTACGAACTGAACTTCCTGAAGAAAGAAGAGTTTCCCCCTGAGGCCATACAGGCACTCAGCGAAGAGGATACCGAAAAAGTAGAGTACATAAAAAGCAACATCGGTTACTTTATTGCCTACAAGGACCTTTTTTCTACGTGGATAGCCATGGGCAGAGACTTTGATGTCTCCAGTGTCCGCGTAGCCTTGTCCGCCTTCAGCCGCTCCATCAGTCCGGTCCACAAAAAGCTGTTCGACGGGATATTCAACACCTTGGAGACCGGTTTAAGTAAGATGGGCGAAAGCGCCGCTTCGCAGACCAAAGCCATCACGCAGCTCATTCAGCTGATAAAAGACATCCCCATGGATGGCAAGCAGGACTACGATGTGCTCGGCTTCATCTATGAATACCTCATCGGCATGTTTGCCGCTAACGCGGGCAAAAAAGCCGGCGAATTCTATACCCCGCACGAAGTTTCCCTGTTGATGTCCGAAATTGTGGCCGACCACCTGAAGGATAAAAAGGAAATTCAAATTTATGACCCCACCAGCGGCTCCGGCTCCCTGTTGATCAACATTGGCAACAGCGTGGCCCGGCACATCGACGATGAAAACAACATCAAATACTACGCCCAGGAAATCAAGGAAAATACCTACAACCTGACCCGTATGAATTTGGTCATGCGAGGCATTCTGCCCGATAACATCGTAACGCGCAATGCCGACACCCTGGAGTCCGATTGGCCCTGGTTCGACGAAAACGACCCCATAGGCAGCTACGAGGCGCTCTATGTCGATGCCGTGGTTTCCAATCCCCCTTACTCGCAGAAGTGGGAGTCGGAGAACAAAGAAACCGACCCGCGCTATGCCCGTTTTGGGCTGGCCCCCAAAACAAAAGCCGATTACGCCTTTTTGTTGCACGACCTCTACCACGTTAAGCCCGATGGCATAATGACCATCGTTTTACCGCACGGCGTACTGTTCCGCGGTGGCGAGGAAGGCAGCATCCGAAAGAAACTCATCGAGAGCAACCACATCGACGCCATCATCGGACTGCCGGCCAACATCTTCTTCGGCACGGGCATTCCTACCGTCATCCTAGTTCTGAAACAAAAGCGCAACAACTCCGATGTCCTGATCGTCGATGCCTCCAAAGGCTTTGTGAAAGTCGGGAAGAACAACCAACTCAGAGCCTCCGATATCAAAAGGATTACCGATGCCGTCATCGGCAGGACCAGTCATCCCAAATTCTCCAGACTGGTCAGCAAGGACGAAATCCGCGAGAACGACTACAACCTCAACATACCCCGGTATGTGGACTCCTCCGAAAACGCCGAAAGCTGGGACATTTACGCCTCCATGTTTGGCGGTATTCCCGAAAAAGAAATCGACCAGCTTAGTGTCTTTTGGAAGGCTTTCCCCGCTTTGCGGGCTGCGCTTTTCTCCAACACCTCCGGCCACACCTTTGAATTGAAGGTGGACGATATTAAAACAGCCATTAACGAGCATCCCGACGTTGTTGGTTTTGTAAACACCTTTTCAGCGGCCTTTGAAGATTTGGGCCCCTACCTGAAAACCGAGTTGCTGACCAATGCCCAAAGCGTAAAAATCACGAAGGAGAAAGCAGTGTTGAGCGAACAGATTTTTAGTCGCCTGAGCACCATGCCCCTCATCGACAAATACCATGTCTATCAGCTGCTCGACGATGAATGGAACAAGATCAAAATCGATCTGGAGATCATTCAAACCGAAAGCTTCGCCTCCGCCAAAAAGGTGGATCCCAACATGGTATCCAAAAAAGTGAACGGCAAGGAGCAGGAAGTCCAGGAAGGCTGGGTGGGACGCATACTGCCCTTCGACCTGGTGCAAGCGCATTGTCTCAACGACGAATTGCAGCAACTCAGGCAAAACGAAAACCGCCTGCTGGAAATCGCAGCCGAACTGGAAGAACTGCTCGATGGCCTGTCCGAAGAGGAAAAGGAAGGCGACACCGTTAACGACGCCAAGGACAGCTTTGTCAACGCGGCAGTCGCCCGTGAAGCCAGGCAACTCAAAGCCGATGCCCGGAAAAACGCAGCCTTTCCCGACGACAGCTACGAGGCCAAAATCCTGAAAGCCGACCAGCTTATTTCAGAAGAAAAAGAATTGAAGAAAGCGGTGAAAACCCGCGAGGCCAAACTCCACCTTCAGACCAAAGAGACTATTGAAAGTCTGACCGACGAACAGGTGTATGAACTGCTGGAGCTCAAATGGATTAAGCCCTTGCTGACCTCTTTGAATAATGCACCGGGGGTAGTTATCTCTGAGCTGACCAACAAAGTGCAGGCACTGGCGCAGAAATACGCCACCACCTATGCCCATGTGGCCACCGAGATAAACGAAACCGAAAAGGCCCTGGCCGCCCTCATTGATGAGTTGACCGGCAGTGAGTTCGACATGAAAGGCCTCAATGAGTTTAAAACTTTCCTAAAAGGTGAATAAGATGGAGACGAAAAAGAAGGTGCCGGAGGTTAGGTTTAAGGGCTTTAGTGGGGAGTGGGAGGAGAAGAAAATCTTTGAAGCAGCTCCTTTACAAAGAGGATTCGATTTACCTAAAAGCAAAATGAAAAATGGGAATTATCCAGTTGTAATGTCAAATGGTGTAAATGAATATCACTCTGATTTTATGGTTAAAGGCCCAGGAGTAATTACTGGTCGTTCAGGCACGATTGGGAATGTTCATTATTCTGAATCAAATTATTGGCCACATAATACCACCTTATGGGTTACCTGCTATTATGAAAATCATCCGCGATATATTTATTTTATGTATAAGAGATTGGGATTGCAGCGGTATGGTACCGGTAGCGGTGTTCCAACTCTTAATCGAAATGATGTGCATGATAAAAAAATAAAAATTCCTCAATTTAATGAGCAAGTAAAAATATCTGATTTTTTTCAACACCTCGACCAACTCATCACCCTCCACCAAAAAAAGTACAACAAGCTCACGAACATTAAAAAAGCAATGCTTGAAAAAATGTTCCCGAAGAATGGTGCGGATGTGCCTGAAATACGGTTTGAAGGGTTTGAAGGGAAGTGGGAGGAGATAAAATTAAGTGAACTATGTACTTTATTTGCAGATGGGGATTGGATTGAATCAAAAGATCAGTCTGAAAATGGAATACGGCTACTTCAAACTGGTAATGTTGGTGTAAATCTTTTTATTGACAAACCAGACAAATCTAAATGGGTGTCTGAAGACACGTTTTTAAACCTTCATTGTACCGAAATATGGCCCGGAGATATTCTTATTTCTCGTTTACCTGAACCCGCTGGAAGAGCGTGTATTGTGCCAAAAATAAAAGATAAAGCGATTACAGCTGTTGACTGCACCATTGTAAGAACATCTGAAAAATGTGAAAACAATTACTTGATCCAGTATTTATCAACGGAATACTATTTTAAAATAGTAAAGAATCTCCTTGCTGGAGGCACTAGGCAAAGGATTAGTCGGAGTAATTTAGGAAATTTTTTAATTCCGATACCATCACTAGCTGAGCAGAGGAAAATTGGAATGATTCTTAATGGTATAGACAGTTTGATTGATTTAAAACGAAAAGAGTTAGAAAAACTCCAAAACATCAAAAAAGCCTGTCTGGAGAAGATGTTTGTGTAAAAAGTAATGGTACAATGACCTATACCTCAGAAAGCGATTTTGAACAAGCCCTGATTCTTGAACTATCCAAAAAGGGATGGGAAAAGGCTGTCATCAAAAACCCTACGGAGGAGGACTTGCTTCGTAACTGGGCCGACATCCTCTATGAAAACAATCGGGACATCGACCGTCTGAACGATATCCCGCTGACCAATGGGGAGATGCAACAGATCATTGAGCAAATTACGGCGCTGCGTACGCCGCTGAAACTAAACAGCTTCATCAACGGGAAATCGGTGGCCATTACGCGGGATAATCCGGAGGATAAACTGCACCTTGGTAAGGAGGTGAGCCTTAAAATATACGACCGTCACGAAATTGCGGCGGGCCAAAGTCGCTACCAGATTGTGCAACAGCCCAGGTACAAAGGTCGATCAAAGATGTTACACGACCGGCGGGGCGACTTGATGTTGCTGATTAACGGCATGCCGGTGATTCACATCGAACTCAAAAAGAGCGGGGTGCATGTCAGTCAGGCCTACAACCAAATTGAAAAGTATGCCCACGAGGGCATCTTTTCGGGCATTTTTTCACTGATACAGGTGTTTGTGGCTATGGAGCCCAATGAGACTGTGTATTTCGCCAACCCCGGTCCGGATGGTAAATTCAATAAGGACTTTTATTTTCATTGGGCCGATTTTGATAATGAGCCGCTGAACGACTGGAAGAGCATTGTGGCGCGACTGCTGAACATTCCCATGGCGCATCAGCTGATTGGTTTTTACACGGTGGCCGATAATTCGGACGGCATTCTGAAGGTAATGCGCAGCTATCAGTATTATGCGGCGCATGCCATATCCGACAAGGTGGCTAAAACCAATTGGAAGGATCAAAACTTGCTGGGCGGGTACATCTGGCACACTACCGGATCGGGAAAGACGATGACGAGCTTTAAGTCGGCGCAGTTGATTGCCAGCAGTAAGGATGCCGATAAGGTGATTTTTTTGATGGATCGCATTGAGTTGGGTACGCAGTCGCTGCGCGAATACAAGGCTTTTGCCGGGGATAATGAAGAGGTGCAGGCTACTGAAAACACCGGCGTGTTGGTCACCAAACTAAAAAGCAACGACCCGGCCAATACGCTGATTGTGACGTCTATTCAGAAAATGAGTAATATCAAGGACGAAGCGGATGGCTTAAATACCAGAGATGTTCAGCTGATGAATGCCAAACGGATTGTATTTATTGTGGATGAGGCGCATCGCTCGGTTTTTGGAGACATGCTCATTACCATCAAAAACACTTTTCCGTCGGCGCTGTTTTTTGGCTTTACCGGTACGCCCATTCATGAGGAGAATCAGAAGAAGAAGAACACCACTGCCGATGTTTTTGGCGATGAGTTGCATCGCTACAGCATTGCGGATGGCATCCGCGATAAAAATGTGCTGGGCTTCGACCCTTATAAGGTGTTGACCTATAAGGACCGTGATTTGCGAAAGGCGGTTGCCCTTAAAAAAGCAAATGCTGTTGATGAACAGGATGTTTTTTCATCTCCCGAAAAGACTGCGATCTACAACAAGTTTATAAAGGAGGTGCCCATGGCCGGATATATTGACAAAGCCGGAAAGGCCGTCAAAGGCATTGAAAATTATTTGCCAAAAACGCAGTACGACCGTGAGGAGCACCGCGCTAAAGTGATAGAGGATATTCTCGACAACTGGATCACAATCAGTCAAAACAGTAAGTTTCATGCAATATTCGCCACGAGCAGCATTGCTGAGGCCATTGCTTACTATGGCTTGTTTAAAAAGAAGCCAAACAGTTTGAAAATTACGGCGCTTTTTGATCCGAATATCGACAACAACGGCGGCGCACTTTATAAGGAGGATGGTCTTGTTGAAATCCTTCAGGATTATAACTTGAGGTACGGACAGGATTTTACGCTGGCTACTCATGCGAAATTTAAGCGGGATGTAGCTGCCCGTTTGGCGCATAAGGAACCTTATTTGAGAATTGAAAGAATACCCGGAAGTCAAATCGATTTGTTGATTGTGGTGGATCAAATGCTGACTGGTTTTGATTCCAAATGGGTCAACACGCTGTTTCTGGACAAGGTGCTGAAGTATGAAAGCATCATCCAGGCCTTTTCCCGCACCAACCGTTTGTTTGGCTCAGGTAAACCGCATGGGACCATTCGCTATTACCGGATGCCGCATACCATGGAGCAAAATATTGAGAAAGCGGTCAAGCTGTATTCGGGCGACAAGCCGGTGGCGCTCTTTGCCCAGCGGCTCGAGGGCAACTTGAAGATGATGAATACGCTGTATGAGCAGATTGCAGCGCTTTTCAATCGTGCCGACGTGGCCAATTTTGAAAAATTGCCCGCTGACCCATCCGAGAGAGCCGTATTTGCCCGGCTTTTTAAAGAGCTGAGTCAGTACCTTGAAGCCGCCAGGATTCAAGGCTTTAACTGGGGAAAGTCGGAATATGAATTTGGAAAGGGTCGAAACAAAACTGTGGTGGGATTGAATTTCGACAAGGAAACCTACCTTATTCTGGCACTTCGATATAAGGAGCTGTCCAACATCGGGAGCGGAATTGGTGCGACTTCTGATGTGCCTTTTGAAATTGATACTTACCTGACGGAAATTGATACGGGCTTGATAGATGCCAATTACATGAATTCCCGCTTTAAGAAGTTCCTTAAAACACTTAAGCAGGAAGGGCGTGACAGCGAGAATTTACAAGCCGTTTTGGATGAGCTGCACAAGTCCTTTGCCTCTCTCACGCAGGAGGAGCAGAAATTTGCTAACCTCTTTATTCACGATGTCCACAACAGCCTTATTTTGGAGGAGCCCGACAAAAGCTTTCGCGAGTACATTACCGAATACCAGCACAGGGCTAAAAACGATGAAATTCGTCAACTGACGCAGGCCCTGGGTGTGGACGAAGCCAAGCTTCGCGCTATGATGCATGCCGCCATTACCGAAGCCAACATCAACGAGTACGGCCGCTTCAATGATCTTAAAAATACGGTTGATCCCCTTAAAGCCAAAGCCTACTTTGAGCGACTGGAGGGCAAAAGTATTCCTGCTTACCAGGTGAAAATCAAAACACAAAGCCTCCTTCAGGATTTCATCCTTAAAGGTGGCTTTGAGATTGAAAGTCCTGGTTTTTCCGGTGATATTGATCCCTCATAGGACAAGTTTTAGAAAACGTGAAGAGCCGATCGTATTACGCCGAAACAGGCGCTAAAAGGCTTTTTTTAAACTGGTGGAAGAAGATGACCACGCTTGCTTTTTCGGGTGAGCGCCTGGTCGGATTCAATCGACACAATTATGGTTGTTTTTTTTAGTTCAAAGAACGGAATGAAAATTAATTTCAAAACATTACTTGCTTAAAGTTGAAACACCTGGTCTTGCGTAATGATTTCAGCTACATTTACGGTAGGCAGTAAATATTGATTGAAAGGAGTTCCCTCAGTTTTTGCATGTAAAATGCCTCGCGCCGTCCCAACAGTTATAACGCCTAAGTGTTGCATCATGCCTTTAGGAACGGTTAGTTCATTTTTCTCTGTGTTTATCAATTCACTCCATGAATCTGGTTTGATATTAAAGTGACATCCCGATTCAACAATAATGAAAGGATTGGAATTGCACTCAAAAGTGAAATTTGCAAATACACCTATCATTTTGCTTTGATGATCCGCTGCAAAGCGGAAATGAACATTTAATCTGAACTCTCCATCTTCAGCAGATCGGTTCTCAATAACGGCAAACTGCTCCGTGGTAACCTTTGCCAACGCAAATGCTATTTTGCTTACATTGTTATCCATTTGTTCCTGTAGGTTCTGCGTAGTTGAATCCAATATCAATTGTTTTATCGTAAGCATTCGGCCTAGTACGT
>NZ_MWUJ01000032.1 GCF_002210225.1 Geofilum rhodophaeum
TTGTCGCCGTCCACTCATCTACTAAACCTAAACCCAAAACTATGGTCTTTTTAGCTATTCAAGCACTCCTTTGCTTAAATAGCCGGAAATTTTTTATCAATAGGCGTAACTTCCTTCGCTGTCCCGCAACATCTCTTGCAACTTTTTGCGGGTAAAGAAAATACGGCTTTTAACTGTTCCTATCGGCAAGTCAAGCTGCTCAGCAATTTCCTTGTACTTGTACCCATCTGTATGCATCTTAAAAGGAATCCTGAAATCGTCGTCGAGCGTCTCAATATGTCGTGTCATTTCTGTTACGCTGTGCACCATTTCAGGCGTTTCTGAAGCAAAATTTCTTCGATAAGCACTGCGCAAAGCATCTTCATTACCGTCGAAGGTATTCCGTGTCTTTTGGTTGCGGCGGTAATTGTTGATAAAGGTGTTTTTCATGATGGTAAACACCCAGGCCTTAAAATTGGTATTGGCCGTAAACTGCTTACGATAAGTCAAGGCCTTTAGTATGGTTTCCTGCAACAAATCCCTGGCGTCCTCATCATTTGCCGTCAGGCTCAGTGCGAAATAAAGCAGCTTGTCTTGTAATCCAAGCAACTTGTCGTTGAATTGCATTGTTGTCATGGCTGATAATATTTGGTTCATTTTTGTATAACAAATATACGGCAAACATAAACACCTCCAAAAAAAACCACAACATTTTTTTGATCTGTTTAGATATTATCTAAATAACAATTTTCACAAACAGCTCATTATTATAGCTTTAGCCTATTTCGGACTTGTTCATTCTAAATTACTGTGTTAACAGAACGTTAAACAAAAACACTTGGCGGACTTTAGGCCAAACACACCATCATCCGCTGTAAATCAGTCACGTATGCAACTATTTAGAACAATATCTGTTAATAGTCCAAACACCCCGGTCAACAATCCCCCCTAAAACACTCCGATTTAATTGAAGCCCTGGTCGGCAACTTTAGGGGCTGTTGGGCCACAATTTTCCTTCAAATGGGGTATTTTTACCCTCTAATTTAAACCATAGTACCCACCTTATGCAATACCTAAGTTCAAAATTAATTCACGGATCGGCAGCCGAAGGCGATCCGCACCGCAGTCTCAAAACCCCCATATACGAGAGTGCCTCGTTCGACTTTGCCTCGGCTGAGGCGGCAGAGCAGGCTTTTAATGGAGGTTCCGAAGCCTTTGCCTACAGCCGGATTTCCAACCCCACGCTCGCCGCCTTACAGCGACAATTAAAGGTGTTGAGCCAGGCCGATCATGCCCTTTGTCTGGCCAGCGGCATGGCCGCCCTGTCCAATGTATTTTTAACCCTTTGTTCGGCTGGCGACAACATCATCACTTCACGCTACCTCTTTGGCAACACCTGGTCCTTTTTTGCCAAAACGCTGCAAAGCTACGGCATTGAGGCGCGGTTTACCGACTTGGAGGACTTCAACGCAGTGGATGAGGCGATGGATGAGAACACCCGGGCCCTGTTTTTGGAGGTACCGACCAATCCCCAGCTGATTTATTTTGACGTACCGGCTTTGTCGGCCTTGGCCGGAGAAAGGAACATTCCCCTGGTGGTGGACAATACTGTGCTGACGCCCTATCTTTTCCCCTGTAAGCAGTACGGGGTCGATATTGAGGTGTATTCCAACACCAAGTTCATTTCAGGGGGAGCCACTTCGGTGGGAGGCAGTATTCTGGTTTACCCCTCGCACAAATGGGCCCACAACCCCAAATTGGAAAAGGATTATCAACTCTTTGGCAAGGATGCTTTTTTCAAACGCCTGTATAAGGAACACTACCGCAATCTGGGCGCTTGTCTCGCCCCCCACAATGCCTGGCTGCAACTGTTGGGACTGGAAACGCTGACTTTAAGGGTCGATCGCATTATGGACAACACTTTGACTGTGGCTGAGCACCTGCAAAACCATCCGAAAGTAAAGGCGGTACGGTATCCGGGCCTAAAAGAAGACCCCTACCACCCCCTGGCCCTCCAACTCAGCGGTGGAAAATCGGGCTGTCTGGTGGGTGTGGAGCTGGAAAACAAGGCAGCCTCCTACCGCTTTATGAATGCGCTGCAAATGGTGCGCAGGGGCACCAATTTCTGCGACAACAAATCCATGATTTTACATCCGGGCGCCACCATCTATTGGGATTATTCGGAGGAGGAAAAAAAGGCCATGCATATTTCGGAGGGACTGCTGCGCCTGTCGGTGGGACTGGAAGAGGTAAAAGATATCCTGATCGATTTGGACCGGGCACTGGAACAGGTTTAAATGGCTTACAGCATGTTATTCAAATCCTGCATTCCCACAATTGCCATTATCTCTACCACATTGTCCTTGATTCTATAATATATGGTGTCAGAACCACAGGGACATCTTCGATATCCTGCTTTTATATAATCCACAGATTCAAATGCAAAAGGCCTTTCCGCAATAGTTTCAAAATAATCAAAAAAGGCAGCAAAATATTTGTCGGCCTGAACAACACCAAACTTTTTGACTCCAAAATGATGAATACGTATCAAGTCCTCTTTGGCTGTATTACTCAACCTGTATTCAGCCATTAAGAAGAGATTTTGACTGTTTTAAGATCTGTTCTTGGGTGTCACTGGTAAAACCACTTCTTTCAGACAAATCTAACTTCGCCCTAATCCATTCAATATGAGCTTGTTGTTTTCGGGCCTGCCTGATCAAATCGTTAACGAGCTCACTTTTGCTGGAATACTCCTCACTGTCGATTTGAGCTTTTAACCATTCATCATTTGGTTTCGAGAAGGATATACTTTGTCGTGGCATAGCTTTATGTTTTGATGTAAAAATACACCATATATGAATCACATGCAAGTTTCTGCCTTTATATGGGCCTACCTACTAAAACGCAAAACTCAGCAAGAGGGGAACCAGCACGGGTACCAATAGGGATAAGACCAGACCGGAAAACACCGCTACAACGGTGCACTCCTGCCCGCTGTATTTCAGCACCACCGGCAGCGTTGTATCCATCGCTGTTGCTCCGCCGGCACCTACGAGCGCAAGCCGCCCAAACCAACGTACCCACCAGGGGGCCAGCACCAGGGTGAGCAATTCCCGCACAATATTGGCCAGCATGGCCACAACAGCCAACTCCTCACCATGCAGTCCCGCAATTAAGATGGCCGAGAGCGAATAGTAGCCGAAACCGGCACCGACGGCCATCGCTTCGGCAGGTTGCAAAGCCTTCAGAAAAAGAGACACCAGGAGCGCACCCAGAATGCTGCCTGCGGCCACCAACACCGGCACCAAAAAAACGCCTCTGCTGAGTCCACACATACGGGCCACCAGGGCCTTGTCGCTGCCCACGCCAACGCCAACCACAAACATCAGGAGCCAGAGAACCGACTGCGACCAGACCTCATGCAACAGAAAGTCGGGCAAGCCGTCAGCGGCAGCAAGGGCCAGTCCACCAACAAAACTCAGCAATAAAAGGAGACTGGTTTTCATTTCCGCCTCCCTTCTTTTCCCTTCATCAACCAGGGTGCGGCCAGGACCAACAAAACAACGGTTCCCAACAGGGCCCCCAGGGCAAGGACCACAGCACGACCTCCTAAAAGCGGCAAGCGTTGAAGCAATTCTGTGTTGCGACCGACGCCCACACCAAGAAAAAAAAGCAAAATAAAAACGGCGACGGTCATAATTTTTTCGCTCCAAGTCTTCACCTGCGATTTCCCGCGCAGCGCGCGACCTGCAGCCAGTCCCCCCACAAAAAAAACAAAAACCCAGACTACACCCATTTCTTAAAAATTATAAAACAACGCAACCCTTCCTTATTTAACACGTCTATATCCTAAAACCAAGAACGATGAAAATCATAAAGTTGCTTTTCTATTCCTTACTCATTTTGCTTATAGGTCGCCTTGCCGGCGGAGCAGGATCGTCGGCCAACACCACGGAACGCAGACTGCCCATTTCTTTTTATTCCAGTCTGCCAACAGAACCTGAAAATACTGAAAAAGCGGCATCCGCTTATGGACAAAGCGACAGCTTGGCCTACACCAGCTTACCTTACTACAGTTTCAACAACAAACCGGGTTTGACCTACCCCATGCAACGCCCCACGCTTTTGCAGAAATAGGGCCTGAGCCCTATTCCTTCATGGTCAGCTGAATGCGCTTACGCGCCACATCAACCTCCAAGACTTTTACCTCCACATGCTGATGCAGCGCCACCACTTCGTTGGGGTCGCTCACAAACTTATTGGCCAGCTGTGAAATGTGCACCAGTCCGTCCTGTTTAACCCCCACATCTACAAAGGCACCAAAATTGGTGATGTTGGTCACGATACCCGGCAGCCGCATGCCCGGCTTCAGGTCCTCGATGCTGCGCACGTCGGCCGAAAACTCAAAGACTTTGATTACGCTTCGGGGATCGCGCCCGGGCTTTTCCAATTCGGCCTTGATGTCGTTGAGGGTGGGCAGTCCCACCTTGGCGCTGACATACTTCTTCAAATCGAGCTGCTTGCGCAACTCAGCACTTTGCAGCAGATCGCTCACACTGCAGTTCAAATCGCCCGCCATTTGCTCCACCAGGGGGTAGGACTCGGGGTGTACGGCCGAATTGTCGAGTGGGTGCTTGCCGTCCCTTATTCGTAAGAAACCGGCACATTGCTCAAAGGCTTTAGCGCCCAGACGCGGCACCTTGTTCAGTTCCTTGCGCGAAGCAAAGGGACCGTTGGCACTTCGATACTCCACAATATTCTTAGCCAACTGTGGTCCCAGTCCCGATACATAGGTCAACAAATGCTGACTGGCGGTATTCAGCTCAACCCCCACCTTGTTCACGCAGGATTCCACCTCCTGATCGAGGGCCTTCTTAAGCTTGTTTTGGTCCACATCGTGTTGGTACTGGCCCACCCCTATGGATTTGGGATCGATTTTCACAAGCTCGGCCAGAGGGTCCATCAAACGACGACCAATGGAAACGGCACCACGTACGGTTACATCGTAATCGGGGAACTCTTCACGGGCGGTTTTGCTGGCGCTGTAGACCGAGGCGCCGTCCTCACTGACTACAAAAACCTGCAATTCGCGATTGAAACGCATGTTGCGGATGAAGGCTTCGGTCTCGCGGGAGGCGGTGCCGTTGCCTATGGCAATGGCCTCTATTTTGTACTGCTCCACCAGGGAGTCTATTTTCTTATAGGCCAAACGCGTATCGTTCTGCGGAGGGTGCGGATAGATTGTTTCGTTGTGCAAGAGCGCACCCTGGGCATCGAGACAAACCACTTTGCAACCGGTACGAAAACCGGGGTCAATGGCCAGCACCCGTTTTTGTCCCAAGGGCGACGACAACAGCAGCTGTCGCAGGTTGGTGGCAAAGACCTGGATGGCCTGTTCTTCGGCTTTCTCACGTGCCAGGGCGCCGACCTCGTTCTCAATGGAGGGCGCCAGAAGGCGCTTGTAAGCGTCTTCCACCGCCAGCTGCACCTGCTCGCTGGATGCGCCGCGTCCCTTTACGAAGGTGCGACTGAGGCGTTCTACCACCGGCTCTGCTTCGGGGGCTACGCTGATTTTCAGGAAGCCTTCTTTTTCGGCACGTCGCATCGCCAGCAGGCGGTGCGAGGGACAGCGCTTCAGGGGTTCCGAAAAGTCGAAATAGTCGCGGTACTTGGCGGCTTCTTCTTCCTTTCCCTTAACCACCCGGGAACTGATGACGGCGGCATGCTGAAACTCGCGACGTACCACCTCTCTGGCCTTCAGGTCTTCGTTGATGCGTTCGGCCAGGATGTCGCGTGCGCCCTGCAGCGCCGCCTCCACATCGGGCACCTCATCACTCAAAAAGGCCGTTGCCCGGGTCTCTACATCGCGCTCGTGCTGCTGCCACAGCACTTCGGCAAGCGGCTCCAGTCCCAGCTCCCTTGCCTTCACCGCCCGCGTTTTGCGCTTGGGCTTATAGGGCAGGTAAAGGTCCTCCAGCTCCGTGGCATTCCACGTGGCTTCTATGCGTGCCTTTAAGTCGTCGCTAAGCAGGTCTTGTTCGGCAATCGACTTGAGGATGCTTTCGCGACGTTTCTGTATTTCCTGCAATTTTTCGTAGCGCTCTTTAAGGGTGCCGATTTGCACCTCATCCAGACTGCCCGTGAGTTCTTTTCGGTAGCGACTGATGAAGGGAATGGTGGCGCCCTCGTCGAGCAGGGCCAGGGTGGCAGCGACCTGCTTGGCCGAAATGCCGGTTTCTTGTGCTAAAAGCTGAACGTACATAATGCGTTTATGATTTATTTAAGCGACAAAAAGCCCGGTGGTTGTTCCGGGCTGTCCTGTTGCTCTTTTCGATTTACTTCAAGCCTTGGGGCCTAAGAACGGGAGCTGCCTTTATAGGAGCCGCCTTTGCGACCACCGCCGCCTTTGCTGCCTCCTCCTTTGCGACCGCCTCCGCCACCTTTGCCAAAGCGACGTTTGCCGCGAATTTCCGGGTTGTATTCGGGTCCGGGTTCAAAACCGTCGGGCAGGGGCGATTTGAATACGGTGGTTTCAATCAGTTTTTCGATGTGACCAAACTTATCCATCTCCTGGTCGCTGATGAAGGTCAGTGCCACGCCGGTGCTCTTGGCACGGGCGGTACGCCCCACCCGGTGCACATAGTCTTCCGCGTCGTTGGGCACATCGTAGTTGATCACCAGATCGATGCCGTCCACGTCGATGCCCCGGGCAATGATGTCGGTGGCTACCAAAATCTGCGTATGTCGGTTGCGGAAGCTGAGCATCACCTCTTCCCGCTCCCGCTGTTCCAAATCGGAGTGAATGGCCTCCACCGGGAAACCGGCCTGTTTGAGCGAACGATAAATCTCCTTTACCTTTATTTTGGTGGACGAGAAAATCACCACGCTGGTCAGGTCCTTCCCCTCGAGCAACTTCTTCAACAGAGCCACCTTTTGGTTGTCGTACACCACATAAGCCGCTTGCAGTATGCCCTCGGCGGGTTTGGACATGGCAATGCTGATTTCTTCGGGTTGCTGCAACAATTTGCGCGAGAGTTCGCGGATCTTGGGGGGCATGGTGGCCGAAAAAAGGAGGGTCTGCCGATCCTCGGGCAAATCCTGCACAATTTGCATAATGTCATCGTGAAAACCCATGTCGAGCATGCGGTCGGCTTCATCCAAAATCAGGTATTTCAGACTGGTGAACTTAAAATAGTCCATCGACAAATGCTGCAACAGTCGCCCCGGTGTGGCTACAACCACATTGGCTCCGCTGATGAGCGCCTGCTTTTGCTGGTCCCACAAGCCCGCATCGTTGCCGCCATAAACGGCGATGGAGGTCAGGGGTAAAAAGTAGGCAAAGCCCTGCAATTGCTGATCAATTTGTATGGCCAGCTCACGGGTGGGTACCAACACCAGGGTGGTGGTTTGCTCCTCCTGCTTTTGAACCAGGCGATTGAGCACGGGCAGCAGGTAGGCTGCGGTTTTACCGGTTCCGGTCTGCGCACAGGCAATCAGGTCTTTTCCCTTCATAATAACGGGTATCGTCTCTATCTGAACGGGGGTGGCCTCTTCAAAGCGCATGGCATCGAGTCCCTCCAGGACTTCTGCCTCAAAACCAAATTCGTTAAACTTCAAAATCTTATGGTATTAAATCAACTTCTTTTTGGTGCATTACTGCAAAACTATTCCATTTTGTTTACTCAGGAAAAACTTCCTTTCGTTTTTTTGGGCGGAAAACCCTATTCGACATACAGTACCAATCCCTTGAGGTACTCGCCTTCGGGATGATAAATGCTCACGGGATGATCGGCGGGCTGCTCGAGCTGATGCAGGATGCGCACGTTGCGACCGCTGCGGGCGGCGGCAGAAAAAATCATGGTGCGAAAGGCGTCGCGCGATACCACCTGCGAGCAGGAAAAGGTAAAGAGGATGCCCCCGGGTGCGATTTGCTCAATGGCTTTGGCATTGAGTCTTTTGTAACCTTGCAAGGCGTTTTTGAGCACTTTCATGTGCTTGGCAAAGGCGGGCGGGTCGAGCACGATCAAATCGTACTGCTCACGGGCCTGCTCCATAAACTTAAAGGCATCCACGGCAAAGGCCTCGTGACGCTCATCGCCCGGAAAGTTCAAAGCCACATTCTCGTTGGTCAGCACAATGGCTCGTTCGGAACTGTCGACCGAATGCACTTTGCGGGCACCGCCGCGCAGGGCGTAAAACGAAAAGCCGCCGGTATAACAAAAGGTATTGAGCACGGTGCGACCCGCGCTGTACTTTTCGAGCAGGGCGCGGTTCTCGCGCTGATCTACAAAAAAGCCGGTCTTTTGCCCTTTTTCCCAGTCGACTTTGAATTGCAGACCGTTTTCTTGGGCCACATGGGTGGTGCTGCGTCCGTACAAATAACCGTTCTCGGCCTCCACATCGGCTTTAAAGGGCAGGGTGCCTTCAGACTTCTCGTACACGGCGGTCACCTGGTCGCCCATCACCTGTTGCAAGGCCTTCACCAGCACCTCACGCTGCAGGTACATGCCCACGGTGTGCATTTGCAGCACCACGGTGCGGTCGTACACATCGGCGATGAGTCCCGGCAGGCCATCGCCCTCCCCGTGTACCAAACGATAGGCGGTGGTCGTCTCCGAACCTGCCAATTGCAAAGTTTTTCGCAAGTCCCAGGCGGTTTGCAGCTTACGTACCCAAAAGGCTTCGTCCACTTCTTCCTCCTTAAAGGTGAGGATGCGGATGGCGATGGACCCGATTTGGTAGTGCCCTATGGCTAAAAAATTGTCGTGCACGTCGTGCACACGCACCAAGTCGCCCTCTTCCAGGTTGCCCTTTACGTTTTTAATGGCCCCGGAAAAAATCCAGGGATGGAAGCGCTTTAGGCTTTGTTCTTTACCCGGTTTCAGGTAAACGGTGGGTACTTGCATCATGGGCTTTTAGTTACGAAATACAATAGGTTTGGCCTGGTAGGAGGGCTTTCTCAGCATCAACTCTTCAAAAATGCGCAGTCCAATCCAAGCGTCGATGGCGGCATAATCTATTTGTCCGGGACCCAGCTCATCGGCTTCCCAATTGCTGAGTCGCTGCCGCTTAGATACCCGCACATTCAAAAGCAGTCCGGCCAGTCCTTTAAGACTGAAAACATCAATATCGAAATCTTTGACCATATCCTGCAATTCCACAAAACCTCCGGGCTTAAAGCGGGCAAGTTTGTTGAGGCCCTTAACATCGTCGCGAATGGCTACGCCTACTTTCTTTACAGACGTGCTGGCCATGAGTCGCCCCAACTCGGGCGGAAAGCCAATTTTATTGAGGCGAAAGAGCCAGGCCTCGTTGTTCGTGGACAACTGCAGGAGGGCCACCTGATGGTTGCTGCCTTTTTTAAAGGCCGGCTTGGTTTCGGTATCGAAACCAAGCACCTTGTATTGCAGGAGTTCTTCTACCAGGGCCGGAACGACTTCCGCATCTTCCACCACGGTAATTCTTCCCTCAAACTGACATAAAGGCAATTCTCCAATTTCTTCTTTACTGATACTGCTCTCCATCTGGCATGTTTAATTCAATATTGGTGCCACGAGGGCACGCGGGGCACTAGCGCTCATCGGGCAAATCGCCCTGAAAGTCGCGCTGACGCTGGGCAATGATCCAATGATCGGTCTTTCTTTCCTCCAGGTCGTCATCGGTATCGGGCAGCGCTTCTTCCTCAGGTTCTTCTTCCAGACTTTCGCTTCCGTAATATACGCCGTGCAGGGCGCGAAGCACGTTCACCAGGCGCTGTCCCCAGTACTCTTCAAAATGTGTGACCAACTCAGACAGGGCGTCGTTCATGATTTCGGTTACCGCCGTGCGGTAGCTCATCAAAAAGTCCTTGATATCCTGATAAATGTCGGCCATGTTCTCCGAAATGGTGGAGGTCAGGGGCAAATCGCTGCGCTGCATATCGGCGGTAAACACTTCGAGGTAATCGTCGAAACGGCGCATTTTCAGCTGCACGCTGCTGCGAATGAACTCATAATCTTCCTCGCCCACATGCTTCTCCAGAAAGTCCTCCAACTCGATTTCGGTCTTGGGCAGCAGACTGGCTTTAAGATACAGCAGGGGCAGAATCTTTAAGGCGGTGCCCACAAAGCGTTCGCGCGGCTGCTCATTTACGCCCTCCAGCCACAGGGTAAACTCCCGGGCAACGGTCACAAACTCAAGTACCACGGGGGCATATACCGGATGTTCAAACTGCTCTTCCATATCACTTTTATAGTATGTTGCAAAGGTAACAAAAAGCATTAAAATTGCACGGTATTGCGGTGCAAAGCTCAGCCCTCCAGTAAAAACCGGCCGGCAGCATCAAGCACCAGCCGGCCCTCGTCCTCCATACGACGCAACACCTGCCAGCAATCGTCCTCCTCAAAGGGCAGTTGGTCCACCAGCTCCTCGGGCAGCAGGGGCCCTGCCAACAGTCGCTCCCTGACTGCTGCCTCCACGGCTTTCTCCAGCTTGCGGTCGGGCCCCTGTTTCTTGCGGGCGAGACAAACATCGCAGTGGCCGCAATCGTGCGACTTGCGCTGACCAAAATACCGCAGCAGCAGGCGACTGCGGCACACATCGTCGCGACTGGCAAAATCGATAACGGCATCGGCCCGCTCGCGGTACTGCTGCAGGCGGTCCTCGTACACCTCGGGCGGAAATTTCAAAAACCTTGGCTCCAGTCGCACCTGCAAATAGGTCAGCAGCGGGGTTTTGCGCTGGGGAATATAATGCAGTACCTGGAGGCGACTCAGCATGAGAAAGGCGTCGTACACCACCTGCCGGCTTACATTGAGTCGCTTAGCCAGCACCTCTTCATCAATGACCACATAGTCGGTAAACAAGCCGGTATAGCTGCGCAAGAGCACCTTCAAAAAGGGGTCGAGGCGGGCATTGGCGACCTGGAAACGGTAGAGTTCGAGATCGTCCATTTGCATCTTCACGCGTGAGGGCAGGTCGGCCATTTCGGTAAAATCGAGATAGCCCGCCCTTTGCAGAATTTTGAGACTGTTGACGATGGTGAGTACGTTAAAACCAAAGGCGGCTGCAAAGCGCCCCAGGTCAAAATCAAAGACTTGCTCTTCACCAAAGCCCACGGCCAGTTGGAAAAAATTGCCCAGGGCATCGTAAACCCTTCGGATCACCTCCTTCTCAGGAAAGGAGGTGGTGACTTTGGTATTGAGCTGCTTTTTGTCGTTGGGCGACCACAGCAAAACGGCGTAAGCCTTTTGCTCATCGCGTCCGGCCCGGCCGGCTTCCTGAAAGTAGGCCTCCAGCGAATCGGGCGCATCCATGTGCACCACCACCCGCACATCGGGCTTATCAATGCCCATACCAAAGGCGTTGGTTGCTACCATTACCCGACAGGCACCGGTCATCCACTTAGCCTGCCGCACATCCTTCTCTTTCTGGGCCAGTCCCGCATGAAAATAGTCGGCCGATATACCATGCCGCTGCAAGAGCTGACTGTACTCGCGTGTTTTCTTGCGATTGCGCACGTACACCACCGCGGAGCCTTTTACCCCGGTAAGTATCTTCAACAACTGCTGTTCCTTGTCCTCCGCGGCACGCACCACATAGGCCAGATTGCTGCGCTCAAAGCTCTTTTGAAAAACATTTTTCTCTGCAAAAAGCAACTGCTCCTGTATGTCGTCCACCACCTGCGGCGTAGCGGTGGCTGTGAGCGCCAGAACCGGCACACCCGGAAGCTGCTCCCTTATTTCGGCCACCTTTAAATACGCGGGTCTGAAGTCATAGCCCCATTGCGAAATACAATGTGCCTCATCTATGGCCAGCAGATTCACCTTCAAATGCGCCAGCTTCTGCTGAAAAAGTCGCGTCCCCAAACGCTCCGGCGACAGGTACAAAAACTTGTAATCGCCATAAATACAGTTGTCCAGCGCTCGCTCAATAGCAGCCAGTCCCATCCCCGAATGAATGGCACAGGCCTTTATGCGCTTGCGGTTGAGGTGATCGACCTGGTCCTTCATCAGCGCAATGAGCGGCGTAACCACCAGACACAGTCCCTCCATGGCCAGCGCCGGCACCTGAAAGGTCAGCGACTTGCCCCCACCGGTGGGCAACAGACCCAGGGTATCGCGCCCCTGTCCCACCGACTCCATAATGTCGAGCTGCAGCGGCCTGAAATCTTCGTAACCCCAGTATTGATGAAGTATGTCGTGGTACACGCCCATGAGTAAATGCCTCGGATTGTTTCTCCAAAGATAAAAAAAAGAGGGGCCGCAGCCCCTCTCCTACCCAACACTTGTTGAGTGTCCCTAACCCATAAACTCTAAGTCCTTAACCCTCAAACTCAAGGCAGACCTCACTTCACCCTCTTTACTTTGATAGGCTTCTGCTTCGGGCGTACCCTCGAGCAATACCCTTTTCCCTTTCTTTAAATATTCGGTCACTTTGGAATTGGGATCGCGCCACATCGAGGCACGCACCCACTCGGTTTTCTCCACCTTCTTCCCCTCCTTATCCTTATAATCCATGGAAACCGCTACATTAAAATTAATTACTTTACTGTTTCCTACTTCTCTTTCTTCGGCATCATTTCCCAACACGCCGGCCACAATCATTTTAAGCATAACACACTGATTTTGGGTTAATAATTAAGGTAAATAACAAAACACAATTTAACCCAATCAAAAATTAATGTCAAGTAAAAAATGATTTTTTTGAAAAAACACCGCTTTACCGGCTTGTGTGGTGGGTTTATGGATATATCCAAATTGTATCCATAAGTATCCAATTAAAAGGAGAAAAGAATTTTTCTTATTTATCACCGTAATGCCCCTTGGCTGAGACAACTTCTACAGTTACGATTTCATCATTAATGGTATAAACAAGGCGGTTCTTTTTATCTATTTTTCTTGACCATTGTCCTTGCATATTACCTCTTAATTGTTCGACTTGACCTGTGCCGGTTTTGCGGTGCTTGATGAGTTCCTGCAGAAGTTTTTCAATTTTATTGGTTACTGCTTTCCCTCCACTCTTTTTTAGTGAAGCAAGATCCTTTTTTGCCTTATCGGTAATATCGAGTGTGTACTTTTACAAGCTGTCCAGGAAGTTCTTAATTTCATCCTCTGAAGTCAGGCGTAAGGCAATTTCTTTATCCTCAATCGCTTTTTTGACTTTTTCTACATTTCGCTTATCAGCCCAAAACATTTCACCACTGGGACTAACCTCGTAAGGGTCACATCTAAATTCTTTTGGAATATCCACGAGCATATCGTCATCGGTGACAGGAACGAGCTTGTAGGCACGGTTTTTCCGCTTAACAATTATTTGCTCGTTTTTGTCAACCATGTCAAAATACATTTTTTGATTATCCCGGAACTCACGACTGGTTATGATTTTAATTTTTGTCTCTTTTAAATTGTGTACCAAAACATGTACAAAGCTACTAAATCCTAGTAGCTCATTTCCTTCATTTTGTTTTATTTAAGTGGAACAGGGTACTGTTGACCTTTTTAATTAAGTTAGAATGGTATACTTTTGGAATGAAATACTGGTACCCTTTTGGGTTGAAATAAACATTTTTCAAATTAAACAAGACTACTTCAACATCATCGATAAAATTTAATGCTTCTTTCTCTGCCCATTCTCGTAGTAGGTAATCAATATTCTCATGGTAGCTGTTTAATGCTGCATCAGTCCATTTTATTGTTTTCATTTAAAAAGGTTTGGGTATTTTTCTTTTGTCTTTTGCATAACTTCTTCATGAGCATATACCCTTCCTTTCTTACTGTCTTCTAATGCCTCATCTAAAGCAGCTTTGATTTCCGGCGATAACACATCCTTTCTAGGATTTTCAGTATTTATTAGGTTAATAATTTTAGTATAAACCTTTTCCAGTCTTTGATTGTCCAAGTTGTCCAACCTCCGGAACAAGTCCAGTTTTATTTCTGCTGCATTCATAATTGTAAAGCTTTTGTCCTTTACAAAGTTAACGATAAATTCTCTCATTTGTTTTTCATTTTAAAGGATGATATTTCTCCAACTCCTTCTGCAAATCTTCCCAATTGTCCATTCTATAGCGTTCGGTGCTGCTTACGTATTTGTGGCCGGCCATGTACTGCACTTCTCTCAGGTTGTAATGTTTGGGGGTTGAAATAAACACCCCAACCACTTTTTCCAATAGTAAAAGGTGGAGGGTGCAAAGCCCTGATTGGCGCAAAAGTCGCGTACGCTAAAACGTGAGTGCAAATACTCTTGATAAACCCGCTAGAAAGTCGAAAGCGCCATCCTCATTTTTTACGAGCAAAGTAACGATGACTCAGCTTAGGTGACAATATGTACGAGGCCGAATGCTTACCCTACTCCTTACCTCTACCAAACAAATCGCTCGCTGAACTTTTTAAGTATCCTATACAAATAACTACCAAAACCAATCCAACAACTAAAAACCCAGAGTATAGCAGTAATGTCCTATTATATGGGATAATCATTTCACCATTAATGATTAGCTGTTCAATTAAATTATCTTTTGTCTTATCCCATACCCAAATTTCTACAGCATCACCTTTTTTTATCTCAATTTCAGTAATTGCTTCAATTTTTTTGGTTATACTTGTAATAAAAGGAGTGTTATAACCCTCGATATAGATAAAATATGTCTTAAGACGACACTTGCATCTTTCAGAATAACGAGACCCTAATTTAACCTCTGAAACAATTCCCTTTGTATAAGGTAAATCGTCAGGAGACTTTAACAACCCATCTAAACCATAGTAGGTGAAAAATATTCCCATTGGTAATAAAACAAACAATGCACGAATATATCGTGTTTTATCACTTGGTCACTTCCCTGATATTGAAGTCGCTTTTCATTACTTCTTTGTAAAAGCGATCCAAGTCTCGTTGTAAAGAACTCTTGAACTTCAGCACAAGGAGGATTATTATTTTGAGTGGAAGTTTTCGGCTACGTGTGAACGCCCCATCATTGCCGTCTTTAAAACAGCCGGCAATCTGCTCATTTTCAATTTAATAGCCGATATCTGTTGTTAGTTTTTCTCGATAATCTAAGTTTTGACAGGCATTTGGGTTACCCCTATATACCCCTACAACATAGGGAATCAGATCGGAATCACAAACTTTTCAAAGAATTATTTCACCCCCTCAAGGCCAATAAAATCAGGCATTTCAGAGGATTTCCTTAACTAAACGACATTGACTTACTTATCACCGTAATGACCCCAAAGACTTAGAACATGAACAGTTACGATGTCTTCATTTATAGAGTAAACAAGCCGGTGCTTATGATTTATTCTGCGTGAAAACTTCCCGGACAAGCCATATTTCATTAGTTCTAATCGTCCGGTTCCTTCAGTAGGGTTTTCTTTAAGTTCATTAAGAAGTTTAGCTATCTTTTTAAGCACAACTTTATCCCCGGCTTTCTTGTGTTTTTCAATGTCAGCTTGAGCTACTTTGGTAAATCCCAGAACATAACTCATAGCCCAAGTAAATCATTAATTTCTTCAGAACTTGTCACTCTTTTTACCTCACCATTTTTCGCTTGCTCTGCACTGAGTTTTATTTTCTTAACCATCTCAGCACTAAAGTAAACATCATCTTCATTTATGGGCGTTAAGGCGTAAGATTTATTAGCCCCTCGCTGAACAATGATTTGTTCTCCTTTATCGGCCCTTTCAAAGTAAAACCTTTGATTTTGCCTAAATTCCCTACTACTGATCACTAACATGACATTTCGATTTAATGTGTACCATCATGGTACAAAATTACTAAATTCTACGCTCATTTCCTTCATTTTGTTTTATTTAAGTGAATGATATTTTTCCAACTCTTTCTGTAAGTCCTCCAAAGTATCCATTCTATAGCGTTCGGTGCTGGTTACGTATTTGTGGCTGGCAATGTATGACAACTTCTCTGAGGTTGTAATGTTTGAGCCAATTGGTGAAAGTGCTTACACGGATTTGGGCCCTTTTCCATGGGCACCACAGAAACAGGGTACTGTTGACCTTATAAATTAAGTTAGAATGGTATACTTTCGGAATGAAATACTGGTACCCTTTGGGGCTGCAAATAGCGAAGTGAGGTACGAACGAAGCGGTTTGCAGACGCTGTGGGCGCGGCCGCCTGCGAGTACGACCGAGGCCTGACGGCGGGAGCTGACGAAGCATGAGGAAGCGAAGCCGGCAGTGGCGTTTACGCTGAGGTTTTGGCGGAGTTTTTGACTTTCCGGCTAGGTATTTGACGATGACGAACACCGCTTTTCCGGGTCTTGTGCGGTGGGGTTATAAGTTTAGTTTATTAGCGTGCTGATAATTGTTCCAAAAACGTAAAAGCTCTATATTTTTCTTATCTATTATCCTGTAAAACAAAGTAATCTGCTTGCAAATAACGCAACGTTTAATTTCTGGCATGTCAGTATTCTGGAACTCGACATTCCCTTGTATTAAAATAAATTCTGTCTCGTCGACTGCATCAATAAATTCCTGAGCTTCTTTTTCTGACCAATCACGCAACAAGTAATCAATGTTATCGAAGTAATCGAGCCTGGCTATTTTGTTCCAATGTACTGTTCTCATTTAAAATTCAGGTTTGGATATTTGCCTCTGGCTTCTTCCATTACTTGTTCATGGGTATAAGCTTCCCCTCGCTTGCTTGCTTCTAAAGCTTCATCAATAGCCGCTTTTTCATCTTTAGACAACTTATAAGGCGAGCTGGCATTTAATAATGCTACGAACTTATTATACATTTTTTCAAGCTCAGACTCCTTTAACTTATCTATCTTTCTGAACAAATCCAGTTTTATTTCTGCTGCATTCATAATCGCAAAGTTTTTATCCTTTACAAAGTTAACGATAAAATTGGTCATGTGGTTTTGTATTTTAAAGGATGACATTTCTCCAATGCCTTTTGTAAGCTATCCAGATTATTTAACTGGTACCGTTCGGTTGAACTTACATATTTATGGCCGGCCATGTATTGAACCTGTCTTAGATTGTTGTTTTTTAACCAGTAGGTTATCACGCTTGCCCGGATTTGCTTGGGATGAAGGATTTCAGGGTTTAGTTTTTGGATGGCTTTAAACATGTACAATAGGCTGTTTTTGATGTTCTCGCTGCCGTCGATGCTGATAAATAACTGGTTTTCGATTTTAGGGTGATTGATTTTAGTGGGTTTCCGTGCTGGCCGTGGGGCTGTGATTTCTTTTAATATGGTTGGTCTAATCTCGGTTAGATACTCGTGTAGTTCCAGTATTTGAACGGGTTTTAACTCAAGTTTCCGGCTGTTTCTTCTTCTGTTACCAGGAACAACTATTTTGCCTTCTTTGAGTTTTAAATGACTTGGTTCAAGCCTGTGCAGCTCTTCGGTGGTTACGCCTTGATAAACCAGGATTCCTAAAATGATTTTGTTTCGTTTTTCCCTGTTGGTGGTGGTCTCTAAGGATTGATAAAGGTTTTCAAGTTCGTTAAAATCGATGATGTTGGAAGGTAGTTTTTGCCGGATGCCTTTTAGATTCAGATTGGTGGCTGGATTAATAATAGTGGGGTTAGATTGCTTCAGGTATTCATAAAAGTTCCTGATGCTTCGTAGTTTACTGTTGATGTGCCTTTTGCTGTTCCCTTCGACTCCGCTCAGGGCATCGACTTCCAATTTGCAGTAATCAATGAAGCTGAGTAAATCGTTGTACCTGGTTTCTTCTGGTTGCAGGTGTTCGGTTTCAAGCCATTTCAAAAAGTATCCGGCATAGTTTGATTTCTGACGAATGGTGTTTGCTCCGTTGCCAAGCTTTTGTAGGTAGATTTTAAAGCTTGTTAGTTTGCTTTCTATCTCTTTGTTAAAGATGTATTCGGGCTTCTTACGCATTGGCTAAATGGGTGTAAATTTGGGTGCTTTCAAGGCTGCTGTGGCCTAAGAACTGGCTGACTTCTTCCAAGGTCATTCCAGATTGTAAAAGGTGGGTGGCGATGGAGTGGCGCAGGGTATGGATGCCTATATCCTTTTGCAGTTTGCTTGCCTCTGCTAATTTGTGAACCCTTTCTATGATGGCATTTCCACACAATCGGTTTACTTGCGTGCTTAGAAAAAGTGCTTCCGGTTTGGTATTTTTAAAGCTGCGTATTTTTTCTCTGGCCACACAGATGTAATTCTCTAAGTCTTACTTTACAGCTTCTGTCATGGGTATGCACCTTTCTTTGTAGCCTTTGCCTTGTCTGACGTGGATGCGTCTTTCTTTGAGTAAAACATCACTGACGTTTAAACGTAAGCATTCGGCCTAGTACATATTGTCACCCTAGCTGAGCCATCGTTACTTTGCTGGTAAAA
>NZ_MWUJ01000033.1 GCF_002210225.1 Geofilum rhodophaeum
CACTCATCTACTAAGCCAGCGTGCAAAATCACTCAAACACCACATTAAAAGACATTTACAGAAACTACATTTAAAAAATAACTAAGATTTAACTAAAAACGCTTCTTTTTCAAAGGTCCCGGAGCTTTAACCATTTGTCCAGAAACTCGTTTATTTCTTCCTCAGATTTAGCTCCCCAATCAATCGGCCCTAATGGCTCGTCGTGCACCCTGATATCGGAAGGAACAATACCAAACGGAATCTCTTTAAACCCATCTCTTGTAAGCTCGGTCCTGGTCAGAACCGTCCACCTTTCATCTATTAGAATCTCATCTGGCAGAGTTTCGACATATTCCTTCACCTGCGCCAGATTAAATATAGGACACACCGCTAATCGTTTATTCTTTGCTTCCGTCAAGAGTGCGTGTGCTATCGCTGTTTTATCTACCTTCCACACTGATTCTTCAAACCTCCCATATCGGTACCAATGCCGGGCCATTGCCCAAATGTTATCCGTGTGAAACCTTGTTGTATCTGTAAGTAGCTTACACCCCCAATCTGAATCACAGTAAGCGGACTGAAAAGAAGTTTCATTATACCCGTTCTGGTAGCAGTAATACAAAGAGTCTTGAATCTTATAAAAGAAATCGGAAGTGAACGGTAAAACATCTTCTCCCATAAACCAAGCCCGGGCACCTTTGATTTTTGGCACCACGGTAGCCACTACCATAAAGTCGGCCCAGTTCTCCAATATCTCGGTTGCCGATTCAATCTCGATTGTAAACGGGTCGCAGCCTGAGAGCGTGAAAGATTCAGCTCTATTCAAAAGCTCCTGGAATGCTTTAATCCTGGACTTTGGGAATGTGAATGTGATTAAGCTACTCATTTAAAATCGCTTCTAAGACTTCATCAAATATACTGCATGGGCGTAACGACGCTGATTTTAGACTGGAGAACGGCAGATACATAGCTGCAATATAGCTTGAATCGTATAGATAAACCACGATCCCCACCGACGCCTTTTCGGGGGCAAGCCCGTTTGCAAAAGTTAATACCCCATCTTTTGAACCAACAGGGAAATATCTTTCTCCAATGAAATTTACCAAGCGCTCCATCTTATTTGGGTCTATCATCACAGCATAGCCAGTTACTCTGTCGTAATCATCAAAAGCGAATAACAAAATCGGCGCCCCGTAGGAGTAATCATCGTACCCAATGGCAGAACCCGTGTCGGAGGTTGGGTCCCCGAAATGTGATATAATATCTGCTTTCAAAGTACCAAATTCGACATCTGGCTCAGGGTAAAGGTCATATTTCGGCTGGACTGTTATCCTTAGAAGCTTAGAGTCTTCCGCGTTTGATATTGAGATGTTTGTTTCTCCAACGTATCGAGCTGTTACAAGCCCATCTGTCGTAACTGAAGCGTGGTAGTCATTTTCAGACTCAAAAGTTACTGATGATCGAGACTCTGCTTCAATTTGATAATTATCGCCATAGTACAAAGGGACTTCGCTATCGTTTAATGAGATAACATCAGGTGATTCGTCTTTCCCGCACGCCGCCAAAAGAACGACCATTAAGGCAAGCACAATTTTCTTCATCGCAATTCAATTTATAGATTAAACAATAATACACTATTTCCGGGCCATGCACATAAGAACCCGATAAACACCGTAGATATCTTTCTTGCAAATTTCAAAAGGGGCAAAAGAAGGATCCGGGTTTATCGAAGTGCAAATAACACAATCGGGATTGTCGGATTTGAGAAGCTTCTTAATTACAGTCCCGTTGCACGTGTCCAGTACATATACTTCGCCCCATTCTATAAAGGCGGCTTCATTGACCTTTTTTGCAAGCACCTGGGAGCCGTTTGGATATTCCGGGGCCATAGATTCACCCGATACTGTAATAGCAAAATCAATCCCCTTTATCGGTGAAATAATCCTTTCGCACTCGAACTCTTTAACCGAACCAAGGAAGTCGTTAAGTGAGCCGCCTTGCGCTGATATTGGAAGCAGGGGGATGGTCGGGACCTCCCTTTTAGCTCCGTATGGAATTACACCATCAGATACAACATTGTTTGGATAGCTTGCGGGGTTTTCATCCACAAAAGGGCATTCTGGGAAGGACTTCTTTAGTTTTTCCAACAAAGGAGCTGTAACGTACCTCATATCCCCATTTATAGCGGATGAAAGGGTAGTTCTGTGAACTCCAATTGTATCGGCAATGGTTTCCTGCTTTGCCACCTCGGTATTTTCCAACACCCAGCCGACGATCTTTTTCAGCTTAATGTGAAGATGTTCTTTTTTCATACAACAATTTGTAAATTTTTCTACCTCACTTACAAACACTTGCATTTTCTTTGTAAAAAAGTTTGTAAATTGTTTGGATTTACAAATATTTGTGTTGTATATTTGTTGTATCGAATTACAAACAAGGTACAAACCTTTGCAAATCCTTTCCGACAAAATAACGCTAAAACGGAACGAATTGCAAACGAAAATTAAAAAATACCACAAACAGGGGACTATGAAAAACTTAAGACAAGCAATGCCATGGGGCGCTATCTCTAAGCTCGCAAAGCAATTCGAGGTATCAGATACGCAGATTGCTAAAATCCTTGACGGGAAAGTAATGAGAACCGACGTTCTGGACGCTGCCGAAGAGTTGATACTTGAAGCTAAGCGGCAAAAACAGGAATACGAAGAGCGTCGTCAACGAATAATTGAAGCCGCAGAGAAATGATTACGACCAGGGAGATACAGGTTGCAGAGCTAATCTGCTGGGGCCAGAGCGAAAAGGATATCGCAAGGAAGCTTTTCCTGTCAGCAGACACGGTAAAGACCCACAAGAAAAACCTAATGCGAAAAATCGGCGCTCATAACATCGCTGATGTAACAAGGTGGTTTATCGCTACAACTCACAAGGTTGTGATTAGGAAGAGCCGGTTCGCCCGGCAGGTAATTACAATCTTTTTCCTAATGCTATCCCTTAATGACATTGCGGCAGGTGTCGATATGCTACGGACTTACAGGTGTCGCAAAGTTGAATACAGAGTCAAAACAAGGAGAAATGAATAAAACAACAGTGTGCGACCTGTCAACCAAGAAGTGGCTAAACCTTCAAGAGTCAATTGCATATCTCGGATTTGGGTCAAAAGGACTTTTCCAGGAATGGAGGGAAACCGGGAAACTCCCTTACTACAAGCCCGGAAAAATAATCATTTACAAACGAACAGACCTCGATAAGTTCATTGAGGGCTTTAAACAAGGAGGATTTGCACAATGAAATGGACGACTGAATTTAACACCTACGAGCAGACAATGACTCACACGCTTTCAGAGCAGGTAAAGGTGGTGACAGACTTTAGAGCCGGCACAGTAACGCTTATCAAAGAAGGCCGGAAAGTTGACCAACACAGAACAGAGGACTTCAATATCACAGACTACACTGACTTCCTTGTCCAGAACAAGATTGATGCGGACAAACTCACACAGCTCACTTCTTCACTTCAAGAGGCTCAGGGTTAATCCCCTGCCCTCTTCTTAGCCCAAACACGGGTAAAAAGGTCTTTGACATACTGATAGTGCCGTGCAATCTGATGCACAATTCTGGGTAGCCATTGTGGGCCGTAATCTCAGTTTAGTGATAAGGATTTGCACGTAATATGTAGCCCGCAAGGCTGCCACTTGACCGTTACCAACCTTGCAAAGATGGGCTTAGTGGAATAATGTATTTCGGGTTTTGGAGGGATGGAATTTATACTTCATCGGATTGCGGTGGTTAAAGACGGTATTAAGCCCGCTAAATCACGTTTTCGACATATAAATGGCATTTGGGGTTCGATTCCCCACCCTCCACCGTGGAATGGAAGACTGACAACCACCTCCCTCTCTGGAGGTGTGAAGGTCCAGAAGCCGTAAAGGTTAAACCAGTGTCTTCCGGGGGTTTTTGGTCCCTTATTCATTGCTGTTATTCTGGATTATGGGTGGCTGTCAGGGAATAGACTGACAAATGGCTCCTTATTTCAATGGTAGAATGCCTGTTTTGTAATCAGGTGGTGTCAGTTCGATTCTGATAGGAGCCTCAACGACCAGCGGCAGTATGGATTAGGTGGTTTGAACCTGCCCCAAACAAAACCAACCACCCCCTGAGAAGGGCAAATCAAAATAGGGTGCCGATTGTGGCACCCTATTTACTTGAAACTAATTTTTAACGAACAATTATCATTATGCCAAATTACGTCAAAAACAGGCTGGTCATTAACGGAACGCCTGAACAAGTAAAAGAAGTGTTTGACAAGTTTAACACCCACATCCCTGCAAAATTGCACACGTCCTATACCGGCTCTGTCATTTGCAAAGAAATTGATAATTCAAACTATAATGTTGGGTGGTTCAATCTTAAAACAGGGATGTTTGAAAGGAGAAATGCTGAGCCAGTTTTAGGCCTTCCGGATGGATGGGAGTTTGAGATACAGCAACCAATTGACCATTTCCCAGATTTCAACAAAGTAAAGCCCCAGCCAGAAAACATTTTCAATGGTGACTTAGGAAGAGAAGAAGAGGAAATGTGCAAGCGCGAAGGTCGCCCAACTTGGTACGATTGGAATAGGGAGAATTGGGGAACAAAATGGAATTGCAGCGAATGCAAGCAAGAAAGCCATAACACCTTTGTATTTACAACGGCATGGCAGGGCGTTCCGAATCTCATATTGGAAATAAGCAAAGCTTTCCCAGAATTACAGTTTGAATATGAGTTTGCGGACGAAGACACCGGTAGTAACTGCGCCTCTTTTGTTGTTTTAGGAGGCGACCTTACAGATTCTTATTTTCCAGAAAGCGGAACCAAAGAAGCTTATGAGTTATCCTTCAAATTAAGGCCAAACATAGCAGAAGAATACAACCTGGTTGATGGCAATTATGAGTACATCGATAGTGACGAAGACTAACAAAAAAGGGGGTGTCATAACAGAACACCCCTTTTAATTGCACACACTTTTTAATACCGTAAATATATGCAAAAACTAACTATTGACGAGCTTAATAAGCTCACGCCATTTCAAGTCTTAGAGGACGAGAGGGCAAAAGACAGGTTTTTAAACCTATTTAAGAACCTCCACGGAGTAGGCAATGAAGAGGCCGAACACTTCTTTGAGAGGGAAAAGTACAACTTCCAACGGATTATCCAATCCAGCGAACACTTGCAGCAGTGTACCGGGTTTTCAATTTACGGGTGCCTGTTGGATGTGGCTTCAATGGGGTTATCATTGGAACACACGTCACAACCGCTTCTGTATGTGCTATGGGGAAATGCAAAGCAAGGTGACAAGTGGGTGAAAATGGCAACGCTGGAAGTTTCGCCCTACGGAGAATTAGCCTTAAGGATGCAAAAAGGGCAGTTGCTTTATGCCGATTCTCCGGTTATTGTTTACGAAGGGGACACTTTCAAACCAATAGTAAACGACAAGGGCCAAAAGATTTGCATCTATGAGGCCAAAGTCCCCCGGCAAAGTAAAAAGATTATTGGCGCATTTATCCGGCTGACACGGCCCGACAATTCGTTTGACTTTTCTTACATGCTGCCGGACGACATCGATCGTCTTAAAGGTTATTCTGAAAAGAAAAACAAGGGTAAAACAAACGCTCTTTACTCTTCAAACGACGGGCAGATTGATTCCGGCTTTCTGGCCGCAAAGGTTATAAAGCACGCCTTTAAGACCTTCCCAAAAATCAAAATCGGCCAGTTCTCAAAACTTCAAGAAGCCGAACCACAAGCCGATGATTACGGATTAAGCGAACCTGTGAAACCAGAAATGACAGCCGCAGCCAGAAACACCGCCCCGGTTTATGAATCCCAACCAGAACCGGAACCCAGCGATGTGTTTGGAGGCGCTCCAATGGAACAACCTCAAGGAATACAAGTGGAGGACGACGACGACGTATTTTGATTATGAACAACTACATGCCATTGCAGATCGGGGCGTTTACCCACGTCCTTACTTTCGCTTCCGACAGAGGCGACAAAATACCGGGCGCAAATTACAGGGGAACAGGAAAGGCCCTTGTTGGTGTCCTGAAAAAGGGTGAGACATTAACTGATTTTATCAACCGACAAAAAAAGCGAAAATGAGCGAAATTGTAAAGTTTAGCGAAATAGCGGCCACCGTGCCGCAGGTGCTTGAACAGAGTAAAACAAGGGTCCTGAATGCAACCACCGCCGGACAGGCTGTGTATGCCGACATGGCCCAAATGGACGATACTAAGGACGAAAAGGCCAACGCCTACCTTGTAAAGGCCAGAAAGACCCTTGAACTTATCAACACCGGGCGGAAGCCAGTAACTCAATTATTGGACTCTATAAAAAAGGAGTTCACCGCCCTTGAAAGGGAGCTTGACCCAAAGAACGCCGATAGCATAGTTGCAAAGATTCAGCAGCGTAGAAATGAGTATGCCACGGCAAAGCTGGAAGCTCAGAAAAAGAAGGAAGAGGAAGCCAAAAGGCTGGCCGCTATCCAACAGGAAAAAGCCGAAGTGGAAGCCAATGTTGAGGCTGCGTTAAGGGGCTATTATGCTGACTTTAAATCAAAGTCAATACAAGGCTTGTACGACCTTTATAACGCCATGTCGCTGACAAACTTCAATGAGTACGAAAAGCATATCAAAGAGTTCCCCGAGCAATATCCAAAATCTCACTTTGATAGCTTCACCACCGCAATCACAACCATCTACCTGACCAAGGAAGACAAGGTTGCGATTAAGGCCATGGTAATGGAGGGCAAGCATCAGGAATTTGCAAAGGACTTTGCGGAGTCTATCCGTGGCGAAAAGATTGATTTGGTTTCCAAATTGCCGGCCAAAAAAGCGGAGCTTGAAGAAATGGCCAAAGCCACCGCCGACCAAGCTAAAGCCATGGCCGAAGCTAAAGCCAAATGTGAGCAGGAAGAGAGAGAGCGTATTGCAAGGCAGCGTAAAGAGGCCGAAGAGAAGGCTGCGGCGGAAGCAAAGGCGAAACAGGAAGCGGCAAAGATGCAAGCGCTTTTCGACGCCCAACAGACAGAGAAAGTCAACCGGACCGGCTACGAAATAACAGTTAAGCATCCGGCCGGCTTTGGGTTGATTTTCCAGCTGTGGTATGAGTACGAAGGTAAGGACCTTGCAATCGACCAAATGGAGAAAAAGAGCTTGGGCCAGATGAAATCTTTCTGTGAGAAACACGCTCACAAGAATGACGAAAAGCTGGAATCCCCTTACCTGTCTTACAAGGAGATTGTGAAAACCGCAGCACGGAAGTAATGAAAGACCCATACTATGGCAGGTCAGAAGTAAGTAACTCTGACCTGTCGTGGTTGAAAAATCAACTCCACCCCCGGGACATGCCAGACCCTACCAACGCTTATAAGTTTGGCACACTCATAGATTGCATGCTCACAGAACCGCACAAAGTGAATTACTCACTACTTCAATGTGATGGTGAGCAGTACACATCCGAAGAGTTCGAAACGGCAAGCGAAATGAGAAAAGCATTTCTTAAAGACGACTTTTGCCGGCAGTTATTGGAGCATTCCACCCCTCAAATGGTCATGGTTAAAAACCAGCAATTTGAAGTTGATGGATTTAAATACATGCTTCCAATTCGTTCGAAGTGGGACATTTGGATGCAATTATTTAAGTGGGGGGCTGACATTAAATCAACCACAGCAAAAACGCAAAAACAATTCATTGACGCGATTTATCATTTCGATCACGATAGGCAGCGGGCTTTCTATATGACCAATGGTGACAGTAAGCAAGACATGTTAATTGGGATTTCTAAATATAATTTTGAAATATTCAAAGTCCCAATAACGCGTGCTGATGGAATGTTTAAAAGCGGGATGAATAAGGTAAACGACCTCACCTTTAAGTGGTGGCAACTATTTGGAGAACTAAAACCGACAGGATGAATCAAATAACACCATTTGAAGACCTCTTAAGTGAGGCCGAAGCGATTCAAGAGTTTTTGGAGGAAGAAACGCCCTCCGAAATTTCCCTTGTACTTATGAGAGGTAACGAGCTTCTGGCCTATATCGCTCGAACCGGCAAAATGAAAGCCGACGCAAAATACTGGAAGGAAAAGAAAACCAGGTCCGCAATAATGGACACGGTTAAAGAATTGGGGAAAGACCTAATGCCGGCCAGTACTCTCAACAAACTGATTGATGCCAACTGTGAAAGAGAGTCAATGCTTCTGGAATGGTGCGACCGCCTTAACAGAACTGCGACGCATCAAGTTGACTGGCTTCGTTCAGTTGTAAGCAAAGAGAAAGAAGAGCTACGGCTCTCTCAGGGATTCAATCAACGTTAAAAATCAACTTTAAAGTTTATTTTATGGCAGAAATTAAACACACGTTTATCAGCGATTTGCACCTTGCGTGTGCAAACGATAAACTAAGACCAGCAATGCAGTGCATTCATTTCAAAGACGGGTTTGCCTACGCATCCGATGCACATGTAGTCATTAAGCAGCCTCTTTATTTTAACCCGGTTGAGAACATGGATATTCTGGACGGGGTGGCAATCCATGCAGAGTCCTTCAAGGCAATCCGAAAGATGAAGCAAGTGACAGCTACAGAAGAAGGGTTTGAGTGTATTTCGAAAGACGGGTCAAAAGTATTCTTTGAATATTCAAAGGAGAAATCCCCAAATTTTGAAGCGGTATTGACCTCAAAAGGGGCGCAAATGTTGGGGGAAATCGGTATAAACCCCGGACTTGTAGGTGTCTTAAAAAAGGCCATGGCCGGAGGTGATAAAGTGAAAATGACTTTTCAGGGGCAGGCTGAAGCTATTATGATAGAACCCCTACAGGCAGAATACGAAGGTGAGGTTGCTATGATTATGCCGCTTCTTATTCAGTAAACACCAACAAACTCAAACTATCAAAACAGCCTCCACTTAAAACCGGAGGCTGTTTTTTATAACGGGGTGTAGCTCAGAGGTAGAGCAGTGTAAAAAAATGTACCGGGGTTTTGAATTAAAACTTTTTCCCATGAGCATGTGGGCAGGTTCGACCCCTGCCACCCCGACATTACTCACCTTAATACTAAAATAATGGAAACAATAAAGATGAAATTCAAAGATGCACCTATTGGAGCAAGGTTCAAATACCCAGGTTTGGAAAGTGTTTGGGTAAAAATCAATTCCTATCCAAAGGGCATGTTTAACGATGGCAGTGGGTTGGTAGTTCAGTGGAATGGAAATGTAAAAGGCTATCAATCGCATTGTTGTTTCAGTGACGAAGAGGAAGGGATTAACTTCGATACAGTTGTGGAGGTCATAGTATGAAACAATGCGAATGTGGCCGCCCCGACAAATAAAGCCCCCCGGGCACTTTTCTAACCATTAAATCAAATACTATGTTTTGGACTGTTTTAATTAACACCATTATTTTAATGAGTGTTATCGTAATGATTGTAGCGATTTTCAGGTACTATCTGCCAGACCCTCCGAAAATTGACCCCATGGAAGTAAAGAAAGGGGACAAAATCTATTACCTGCAAAAAGACATTACCCGGGCGGCCAGAATTACCCGGAACCACAAAGACATTAGAGTAATGTACGGTGTGACAATCGGCAAAGGCAGGGAGGCCGGAAGACATGTAAGAATTGAACACAACGAAGTTTTAGAGCTGGCAAAATGAAAGACACATCAATAAGCGAAAGAGAGGTAAAATCTCTTCAAAAAGAACTAAAAAAGAAGCTGCAAAGAGCCACATCGCTGGCCTTTGACAGGGTACTTAAGAACAAAGGTCCCGTTAGCATTGAAATTACATCTTATGGAGCCGGGGCATGTATTAACTCAATAGGGGGTGTTGATGCCACACATCCTTATTGGGCAATAAGATTCAACCCATGGCCTCATTTACACCAACATTCGGACGGAGATGAAATCCGTAAGTTCTACGAAAACCAAATTAAGATTGTGAACCACTGGATAAGTTTGCTGAAATGAAGCTATGCAAATGCGGCAGAACCATACCCCAGCGCTGGAACTCAACAATTCAGCCAACGGAGTGCCCCGCTTGCCAGTTAGCAAAAGCAATGCAGCGAAACAAAGGCAAGCCAAAGGCACCTAAAGAACGCTCTACCCCCACCCCATGGCGCGATAAAAGAACGGATGCTATGATAGTTCACGTTCAAAGCAAAATTGTAAACCCCTATATCCGTGAAAGAGATAACGAAGTTTGGGGAGGAAAGTCAATTTCCGATAATGGCCGGATATCGGATGCCGGCCATTACTATTCTGTTGGGGCCAAAGTGGGTTTGAGATTCTGCGTTCAAAACATCCACGGGCAAAGCGCTTCAGGCAATCGCTTCAAGGGCTCAGATGCAATCAATTACAGGGCCGGACTTGTAAGGCGATACGGCGAAGCCTATGTAAAGGAGCTGGACCATCTGGCAATGCTTTCAGAAGGGGTTAAGTCGCTGGACCGATACAATGTGATTCTTATTGCTGAAACCTACCTGTATTTGAAAAAAGAACGGATTTGGGTTTTCCGGCATAAGGAGTTTGATAAATATAAAATGGAATTAGTAAAAATGGTGAGAGTATGAAAACACATAATGTAAACCCCCCACATGTATTTAATTACCAGGGGAACAATATAACTTTTCTTAGCGATAAGGATTTAATGGTTAACGCAACTGAAATGCTGCGAAGCTTTCCATCTAAAAGGATGAGCGATTTTACAAACAGTCAAAGCACTCACGCCTTCTGCGAGGCTCTTTATCGCAAAACGGGAATTCCCGTTTTGGAAGTCACCCACGGCGGAAGGTCTGCTGGAACATGGATGCACCAAAAACTTGCTTTAAAATTCGCAGCATGGTTGAGTCCGGATTTTGAGTTGTGGGTTTATGACCGTATTGAGGAACTTCTAAAGCACGGCGCCACGGCCCTCAATCCTGAAAGCCTGCTGGACCCGGATTATGTTATTAAAGTAATGACCGCCCTCAAAGAAGAACGGGCAGAAAAAGAGCTGGCGCAATCACAGGTCAGGGAAATGGCCCCAAAGGCTCTGTTTGCTGATGCTGTTTCGACTTCCAGCCGCTCATGCTTAATTGGGGAGCTTGCAAAGATTCTTAAGCAAAACGGTGTCGAAATAGGGCAAAACAGATTGTTTGAATGGCTACGGTCACATGGTTACTTGGGTGTGAGGGGTGAATACAGAAACCTACCAACGCAACGGGCTATTGAAATGGGGTTATTCGAAATTAAGAAAACAACAATCAATAAGCCCGACGGCACAGTGCTGGTTTCAAACACCACAAAAGTAACCGGCAAAGGGCAAATATACTTTGTAAATAAATTTCTCCATGGCAGAACTAAAACCATTCCCGTATCAGAATGAAGGTATTGAATACGGGCTTAAAAATAAGCGCTTCATATTGGGGGACGAACCTGGATTAGGCAAAAGCTGTGTGAGTATTCACACTGTTTTAAAGTCAAATTCATTCCCCTGCTTAGTGATTTGCCCGGCTTCCCTCAAATTAAACTGGCAGCGAGAATGGCACATGTGGAGCGACCGCAAGGCAATGATTTTAAACGATGCAAATCGGCACAGCTGGTGGATGTTCGCAAAGCCTGAACTGAACCCCTTCGGAACAGGGGCAAAAGCGGACGTCTTCATTGTCAATTACGAAAGCCTTAAAAAGTACTTTGTTCAGGATATCGCCAGAGGGGAATTGAAGCTATCAAACATCACATTTAGACCTCAGATATCAATGTTCAAATCTGTGATTATTGACGAGGCCCATAGGCTTAAAGACCCCTCTACTCAACAAAGCAAGTTTGCAAAGGGAATCGTAAACGGTAAAGACTTTATTTTGGCCCTTACCGGGACCCCAATTGTAAACACTCAGGAAGACTTAGTTTCAATCCTTGGAATCATTGACCGCCTTAAGGACTTCGGCGGGGCCTCAATGTTCCGGGCCAAATGGCTTGACAAGTCTAAGCTTTCAGAGTTGGGGGAAAAGCTGAAAGAAACCTGCTTTATCCGTCGAAGGAAAAGCGAAGTTTTAAAGGACCTGCCGGCGAAACTTCGCTCGATTTTTCCCACAGAGCTAAGCAATCAAGAAGAATACGACATCGCACTTAACGACCTCAAAAAATACCTTGTTGAGTACAAACAAAAGACAGATGCCGAAGCCGCCCGGCTGTTACGGATGAAAGCACTTTTGCAAATAGGAATACTGAAAGGGATATCAGCAAGGGGCAAAATCGACACGGTAGTTGAGCACGTGAACGAGGTCACAAAGGCCGGTGAAAAGATAGTTCTATTCTGCCATTTGCGTGAAGTCGGGACCGCTCTTAAAGAAGCCTTCCCGGATGCTTGTGTAATCCGTGGAGGTATGGCCGGGCACATGAAGCAAGCGAACATTGACAGGTTTCAGAACGACCCCGAAGCGATGGTTTGCATTTGCTCAATCAAAGCGGCTGGTGTTGGAATTACCCTCACGGCCAGTTCAAGGGTTTCGTACGTGGAACTTCCATGGCACCCCGCTGACTTAGAACAGACAGAAGATAGGTGTCACCGCATAGGCCAAAAGGATTCAGTACAATGCACCTACTTCCTTGGAAAGGGAACGATTGACAATCACATCTACCAAATTATTGACAGGAAAAGAGAAATCGCAAATCTGGTCACTGGTGATGTGAACGAGATTGAAGTGAAGATACAAAACGAGTTATTCGATTTATTGCTAAAGGAGGTATAAATGGACAAAGCAGAACGCCTAAGAATAGCGCTCAACCTCACCTACATTCTCATTGATATTTGCGACTCATACGCTACTGAAGTGGAGACACTTCTAAAGCATAGTGGGATGTATCGCAACAAAGATAAGATGCTCATTAACCGGGTTAAATCAACTACCAGGCAGCTGGTCAAGTCGGTTGACAAAACGCTAAACAATGAGCAGTCGAGTGAGAATTTCGGCCATGATTCCGATTTCTTAAAAGAGGTTATCGAGCAAGCTATTTATTGCGAAAACGAAGAGGATGAAATCAGATTGTTGTCGGCCATGAAGTTGGCTATAAAACCTAAAAAACATAATGGAAAAGTACATTGAATTTCTAAAGTCAAAAATTGACATTGCGCCTGAAACCGGACTGGACATTCAGGTCCCTTTGATTAAATTCAAGGACGGCACCGAGCTGAAACCTCACCAGAGGGATGCCATAAACTGGGCCTTGAGAGGTGGCCGGAGGGCATTGTTTGAGAGCTTCGGGCTTGGTAAAACAATCCAGCAGCTAATTATCTGTAACGAGATAGTAAAATCGCAAGGGGGCAAAGCTTTAATAGTTTGCCCCCTTGGTGTTCGTCAAGAGTTCAAGACCGATGCAAACAAGAAACTTGGAATTGAACTTGTGTATGTTCGTAACCAAGCGGAGATTGACGCCCTGCCAGATGGGACTATTTGCATAACCAATTACGAACGTGTTCGAGATGGGGATATAGACCTTAAATCATTCTCCGTAACAAGTCTGGACGAAGCTTCTGTTTTACGGTCGTATGGCTCAAAGACTTATCAAACCTTTCTTGACAAGTTCAAGGGCGTTCCGTTCAAGTTTGTTTGTACGGCCACACCGTCACCAAACAAGTACAAAGAACTCATACATTATGCCGGGTATCTGGAGGTAATGGACACCGGTCAGGCGCTTACCCGATACTTCAAGCGCGACAGCACGAAAGCCAACAATCTGACAATTCACCCGCATAAGGAAAAGGAATTTTGGTACTGGATGAGCACATGGGCGCTTTTCATTACAAAGCCGTCTGATTTGGGCTATTCAGATGAAGGCTACGACATGCCGGAAATGAAAGTAATTTACCACGAAGTTGAGGTAAACCACTTGACAGCCGGCACCGAGCAGGACGGCCAAAGTAAGATGTTTCGCGATGCCGCTTTAGGTCTTAAAGATGCTGCGAAAGAAAAAAGAGATACTATGCCGGCCCGCATCGAGAAAATGAAGGAAATCCTATTCAATGACCCCGAAAGCCATTACATAATTTGGCACGACTTGGAAGCGGAGCGCCATGAGATTATGAAAACAATACCTTCGGGGCAATTCAATTCCGCTCAGGCATACGGTTCGCAGGATTTGGAAAAGCGGGAACAGACTATCGTTGATTTTTCCCAAGGTAAAATTCAATATCTAGCCACAAAACCATCCATCTCAGGGCAGGGATGCAACTTCCAATACCACTGCCATAAGGCTATCTTCTTGGGTATAGGATATGAGTTCAACGACTTTATTCAGGCAATACACCGTATCTACCGATTTCAACAAAACAAGCCGGCAGAAATTCATATTATTTACGCTGAATCTGAGGGCGAAATTCTTAAGGCGTTGTTGAAGAAGTGGGAGCAGCACAAGTATTTGGTGGCGCAAATGACCGGCATCATTAAAGAGATGGGGCTGAGTTCTACGAATGTAGAGCAGAAGTTACTGCGGAGCTTAGGTCTTGAAAGGACTGAGGTAAAGGGGAAGCATTTTGAATTTATCAACAATGATTGTACGTTGGAGACTGCTGCCATGGAGGACAATTCTGTTGACCTGGTTCACACCTCTATCCCGTTCTCAAATCATTACGAATACACCCCTTCTTACAACGACTTTGGGCACAATTCAGACAATGTAAAGTTTTTTGAACAGATGGATTTTTTAACCCCGGAACTGCTCAGGGTGTTGAAGCCCGGAAGGTTGGCCGTTATTCACGTTAAAGACCGTATTCTGTTTGGCAATGCAACCGGAACAGGGATGCCAACGGTTGACCCGTTTTCTGACATGACAGTCTTCCATTACTTAAAACACGGCTTTCAATACATGGGCAGAATCACGATTGAAACCGATGTGGTAAGAGAAAACAACCAGACTTACAGGCTTGGATGGACTGAGCAGTGCAAGGATGGAACAAAGATGGGCGTTGGGTGCCCTGAATACTTGTTGCTGTTTAGAAAGCTTCCATCAGACACCTCAAAAGCCTATGCAGATACGCCCGTAACAAAATCAAAAGAAGAGTACAAGCGTGGCCGCTGGCAGATTGATGCACGTGCAAAATGGAACAGCTCCGGAAATCGGTTTTTGTCACCAGATGAATTGAGGCAGCTGGAAATCGACAAGGTAAACCGGTACTTTTCAGAGTGGGCCAGAGTGAGTACTTATGATTTTGGACTGCATGTGGACGTGGCTTTGACCTTGGAAGGGTTAAACAAGTTGCCAGCGACATTTGAAACGTTGAAAGTGCCGGCCAGAACGCCTTGGGTATGGTCGGATGTAAACCGAATGATTACGCTGAATAACAGCCAAACGCAAAAGAACCTACAGAACCATATCTGCCCTCTCCAATTCGATATCGTGGACAGGGTTATTGAGAGATTCTCAAACAAAGGTGAACTGGTTTACGACCCATTTGGCGGCATCGGGACTGTGCCTTACAGGGCCATGCAACTGGGCAGAAAGGGTAAAGGATGCGAACTAAACCCCAACTACTTCAAGGATGCTTTGAGGTACTTACGAGCTGCCGATATGCAGGTGGGGGCTCCCACCCTTTTCGATGCTTTAGAAATGGAAACAAATTAACTGCTATTACTCAAACTACGTTAGTTATGACACAACAGGAACAAATGCTATTAGAAATAGCCAAAGACATTATCGAACTAAACTCCTGGTGCGATGCAGCCTTAACAGGTTCTTTAATGCTTAAGCACAGAGGTATCGAAACCGGCAGGGATGCAAGAGATATTGACATAATAGTCGAAGAGCTCGACGAAGAAGATTCCCCAACCGTCCCTTCTGGATTCGAGCTGGTTGATACAGCCGGTTCAAAGTCAGAACTCGAAGCGATTCAATACAAAAACGAAGAAGGCGTTAAGGTCGATTTTTTATTCTCTGAAGAACTAAGAGAGATTCACGGGGGGATAGTTTGTGGCTCATTAAAATGCTTAATTGAGGCTAAGTCTGGCTATGCAAAAACTGACATCGGAGAAAGCCGTCAAAAACACGAATTTGATTTAAAACAAATCGGAGACCTATGAAAAACTATTTAAGCGGGTCAATAACCAAAGACCCAAATTACATCGAGAAGTTCGAGCAGTTTGCAAAGCTCGTTCCGGGCACGGTAAACAACCCGATTTATTTTAAGCCGTTTTTAGGCCTTAAAATCTGGGCGGCTTACATGATTACCTGTCTAAGGACAGTAATTAAATCTGACGCACTCTATTTAATTCCTGGCTGGAAGTATTCAGTCGGGGCTAAGATAGAGTTTTGGGTAGCCCGTTTTCTGGGCAAGCCATGCTACCAGATTAACCCCACACCACAAAAAAGAGAAGGTATTAAAATTGTTGAACACAGCGAACGATGGGCAGTGTATCACAGGCAGCCAATTACAGGCCGGTACACACTTGTTCGGTTCGCTCAAAAATTCCAAAAACTATGCTAAACAAAGCGCAAATTATCGGAAACGTAGGCAAAGACCCTGAGTTTAAAGACTTCGGCACAAGCAAGGTCGCAAATTTCACAGTCGCCACAACGGAAAGAGCATTTACCACTAACTCAGGGGTGGATGTTCCAGAGAAAACAGAATGGCACCGTGTTGTCGTTTGGGGTGGACTGGCCAGAGTTGTTGAGGGCTATGTGAGGAAAGGGACACGTGTTTATGTTGAGGGGAAAATAAGGACCAGAGATTACACTGACCAGGGAGGTGTTCAAAGGAAAATAAGCGAAATCCATGCTGACAACTTGATACTCCTGTCTCCAAAGCCGGAAGCACAAAGCCCAGACGCTTATCAAAGCCCTGAGCCGCAAGGTGAGAGTAATAGCGACGAACTTCCGTTTTAAAATCACAAACAAGCCGGGTCGCAATTAAGTGGCCCGGCTAATACTTTAACACCAAAAAGGATAAAGAAATGGGGTATAGAGATTTTTACAACAAGGATTTAGCTTTTTTAATAAACGAAGAATTAAGATGGAATCCACTATATATTGCGAAAAGAAGAGCGAAAAGCAGGCTTAGAATGTATGCAAATCTTTTTTGTCGGGATATGAGAAGGATTCTAATCAACGCTCAGTCTGAGTGTAATATCTGCGGCAAAAAAGACAGCCTTGTGATAGATCATGTAATCCCAATAAGCAAAGGAGGCAAAAACATTATATCAAACGTTCAGGTTTTGTGCTCCAAATGCAATACACTGAAATCTAGTAAAATAAATTAACATGGCTACACTCAGAAGCGTAAATACCAGATTTTGGGAAGACCCTTGGGTCGAAAGTCTGAGCCCATCTGAAAAGCTACTTTTCCTTTACCTACTTACTTGCAAATACGCGAATTTGGCAGGCATCTACGAAATAACCATTAAGCGAATATCTTTTGAAACTGGATTAGACAATGAAACCATTTCGAATGGTTTGAAACGGTTCGCAAAGGATAAGAAAGCCTATTTTGTAGAAGGTAATTATATGTTTTTGCCTAACTGGTTAAAAAACCAGAAGCTAAATGCGAATATGAAGAAAAACGTACTTTCTATATTCCATCAGTTGCCTAAAGATTTATCAATAAGGATTCTGGGGAATGATTACCTAACCATTCGAAAGGATTACCTAACGCTTTCGAATGCATTGCTTAAGTATGAAGTAGAAGTAGAAGTAGAAGTAG
>NZ_MWUJ01000034.1 GCF_002210225.1 Geofilum rhodophaeum
AATGCCCCGGCCGACCGCATACAGCTGGACGTTGGCAACAAGGCTAAGAGCGACACACATCAACCCCAGGAAAAAAGATTAAGTTTCGATTAATAAAAGGACTGGTCAAAAAATAAGACCAGCCCTAAATAATAAAAAGTTAATCACGATTATCGCTGAACACCTAACTGGACTTTAGCACCGTTTATATGGACTTCATCCTGTGTTTCAACAGCAAAATAACCATAAGCCAAGGGTGCAGCCGCAGCTCGCTCAACGGCCTGCTCAAAAATCATATTCCATATTTTGCCACCTTGTTTTTCATACTCTGAAATTAAAGACTTGAGACTTTCTTCTCCGAAAACAGTGAGATGTCCCGAAAAATCTTGGGAAATATCACTGATTCGGGCTGTTGACCAGTCAATAATTCCACATACATTACCATCGGCATATGTTAGAATATGTCCTGCATACAAATCACCATGAATGAATTTTGTGAAGTTCGGCCACAGTGTATCATTATCCAACCACTTTTTGTAACGATTTTCTAAATCATTACTTATGCCAAGTTCGGATTTTACCAAGCGTAATCGTTCGGAAATCTCGCTTCTCAGACTTTCAGGTGTAGTAACTTCCAATCCATTCAGAACAACTTCTTCTTTCGGAATAGCATGGAGTTGCACCAAAATTTTAGCCAATGACTGAATGTAGTTTGGACTATCTTTATCCATATTCCAAGAAACCTCATAAGTTTCAGCATCATAAGTCAAAGCGGGTTTTCCATCCAATAATGGATACGCTACCAGCTCTTCGTTCGCAATTTTCCAATCTGGAACTTGCGCAGTGAGATGTTTGCAAACTAACTGTAGAATTAGTTTTTCCTTTGCAATCTGCTTACCCAAATCGGGTCTTCTGGGAATACGCAACAGCCATTGATTTTCATCTTTGTCTGTTGCAAAACCAACCTTGAAATCTATTCCCATTTCGTTGAATTTCATCTTGTCTGAAAGCATTAAACCATGTCTTTCTGCAAGTTTCTGAATGTCTGTATTTTTCATTTGTTTTATTTTTTTAAATTATTACCTAACTGCATAAGTTTCTCAGAGCCATACGAAAGCAACCCGATAACGATAGCCAAACATCCACTTATGATAAAAGTGATGTTTATACCTATATTTTCTGCAATCACGCCTGTGAACAATAAACCGATTATACTTGGCAATACCGCCAAACTGTAATAAAGAGAAAAGACTCGTCCCAGCATTTCAGGTTTTACTGTTATCTGGACAATAGCAGTAAAACATGCATAAAAAACAGATAAACCAATACCTCCAATTGCTGTTACCAGAACAAATCCAATGAACCATTCTTTTGGGAAAACTCCGCTAAGAAGGAATGTTAACCCCAATATGATATACATTGAATTAACCAATACAATCTTTGACATCCCAACTTTGAACAAGCCTAAAACAGCTCCACCAATCAGCATGCCTCCCCCCCAAACTATCTCAACAAGGCCCATTTCCCATTTTCCTCCTCCATAATGTCCTGTTGTCAGTAGTGGGAACATAATTGCAGCAGGCATGATGACAAAGGTGATAGCCATGGCATAAAGAAAAAGGTAACTTAAACCTCTATTTTTAGATACGATATGTAACCCATCTATAAATTCGGTTGATATTGTCTGAACAGAAAATTTAGAACCTTTTATTGTCTGTGGTATTCTTACCATCATAAGCGAAGAAATTGCCAGTAATGCTCCAATCAAATCAAGATACAAAACATTTGAAATAGGCAATATGGCAATTGCCACTGTACCAAGTGCAGGACCACCAATACTACAAATCGAATGTAACATTTGATTAATACCAGCAACTCTTAGCAATTCTTTTTTAGGCACAATTAGCGGAGCCAAAGCTTGTAGAGCCGGTGAATGAAAGGCATTGCCAACCGAACGTAAACCTAACATGATATAAATCCATACAAGATTTACCGTTTCCTTGTTAAGGATAAATATCAAGACAATAGCACATACAGCAATGAAAGTATCAGAAAGAATCATGATACGTTTTCGATTAGTACGGTCTATATATACCCCTGCTAACGGGCCAATAATAGCTTGTGGCAACATTCCAGCTATACCTGCATATGCTAAAACCTCGGCGGATTGATACTCCAGACTAAGCCATATGACAATAGCAAATTGGACTGCATAACTTGTCAACATTGAAACAAATTGCCCAGCCCATATAAATATATAGGTGTTAAACCATTTTTGGTTCTCCATGAAATAAACTTGATTAAATTATACAACAATAAATGGATAGCACTGAGAAGAGCTATCTAAAAAAATGTGGGTATTTTGAGAATTACCCTATTATTTTATCCAAGGCTTTGCCATTTGTTGTATAATTTATTGGAAATAACCGCACAAAGGTAGGAAATATTTTTTTTAAATTTGAAGAAATAAATAGTCTGAATTTGGATGTAAAAAAGCCCAGTTGCCAACAGCGTATATAATTAAGTGCGGTTTCGGTGCTGATAATCAGCATTATTTCCCGCATCAGCCTCGGTGCTTTTCGACAGGGAAGCAACCCGCAATCCGCACCTAATCATATACGCGGAACGTTGGGCAACATACAAAAACAACCTGAACAACCATTTTAGTTAACTGGATAGCGACAAAAAAGAATTAATAATACAAAAAATAAATATGGATCAAGAACTCGAAAAAACCCTCTGGGCTGCAGCTGATAAGTTGCGTAACAATATGGATGCAGCAGAATACAAACATATTGTATTAGGCTTGATTTTCTTAAAGTATATATCAGACAGCTTCGAAGATTTACATTCCAAATTATTAGCTGATAAACTTTCTGATGCAGAAGATAAAGACGAGTACTTGGCAGAGAATGTTTTTTATGTGCCACCATCTGCAAGATGGAACTATTTACAACACCAAAGAGCAAAACTTCCAAGCATAGGTAAAGACATTGATGATGCTATGGATGCCATCGAAAAAGACAACCCTACACTTAAAGGAGTTTTACCAAAAGATTATGCAAGACCAGCTTTAGATAAAAAGCGTTTAGGCGAATTGGTGGACTTAATCGGTAATGTAGGGTTCAAACAAGAAGGACATAGCAGTAAAGATTTATTAGGTAGAGTATATGAGTACTTTTTAGGAATGTTTGCTGATGCCGAAGGTAAAAGAGGTGGGCAGTTTTATACACCTGAAAGTATCGTTAAATTATTAGTTGAAATGCTCGAACCTTACAATGGGCGTATCTATGACGGCTGTTGTGGTAGTGGTGGTATGTTTGTGCAAAGCGAGAAGTTTTTAAAGGCTCACGGAGGTAGAATTGGAGATATAGCCGTTTATGGTCAAGAAAGTAACCCTACTACTTACAAATTGGCTAAAATGAATTTAGCCATTAGAGGTATTGATGCAAAAATTGAATTAGGCGACACCTTCCATAACGACAAACACAAAGACCTAAAAGCAGATTATATCATTGCAAACCCACCTTTTAATATTTCAGATTGGGGTGGCGAGCAATTGCAAGACAGTCATATGTGGAAATATGGAATACCTCCCGTTGGTAATGCCAATTATGCTTGGTTACAACTATTCATTAACAAACTAAGCACCACAGGAACAGCAGGTATTGTATTAGCCAATGGCTCTATGACTACCAATGCAGGAACAGAGGGCGAAATAAGAAAACAGTTGATTACAGAGGGCTTGGTAGATTGTATGGTCGCCTTACCTACTCAATTATTTTACAATACTCAAATACCAGCTTGTCTTTGGTTCTTGGCTCGTAACCGAACCAATCACAAATTTCGCAATCGTTCAGGCGAAATTCTGTTCATAGATGCCCGAAAATTAGGCACTATGACCAGTCGTAAAAATAAAATCCTTACAGATGCAGATATTGCCCAAATCTCACAAGCATACCACAATTGGCGTAACATAGACGGTAATTATGAAGATGTACAAGGATTTTGCAAGTCTGCAAACCTGGCAGAAGTAGAAGCAAATAATTTTGTGCTAACACCAGGAAGATATGTAGGCACAGAAGAAGTGGAAGATGATGGCATACCTTATGAAGAAAAAGTAGCCACCATTTCAGAAAACTTAAAAGGCTATTTTGAAAAATCTATTGAGTTGCAACAGCGTATTAAAACCAATTTAGTAAAAGTAGGCATTGAAATATAATGGGTAGATTTTCATTCGATAAGCACGGTAATATAGTTCCATACGAACTGCATCCAGTTTCTATAGCTGAATTGGAAGAAGAATTTGTACAACCATTTACAAAGTCGTCAACAAGAAAAAATATTGTTGAGGGCCACAGCAACTACGTTATAGAAATATTTCAAATATTAGAACATAACTTTTTTCAGTGGTTAGATGGCAGTTTCGTAACTCAAAAACTTGACCCGAACGATATTGATGTTATTAATTTCGTCCATTACTCAGAACTCACTAATGATAAGGTCAATTCATTACGTAGGTTTCTTACTCACGTAGGTAATCCAAAGGATGAATTTAAGGTTGATGGTTTTTTAGTTCCAGTATATGAATCAACTGATCCAAGATTTGCAATAACGCAAGCAAAGTATAACGAATGGAGAATATTTTTTGGGAAAGACAGAAATAACAACCCAAAGGGAATGTTACAACTCAATTTAGTACAAAATGGCAAGTAGGAAACCTGACATAATAGAATCAGAAATAAGGCTTTTGGATAATTCATTATTCAAGGCTGAATCTCTATTGCTTCAATTTCCTGAGGATAATTTATTGCGGTTAACAATCGAACAAGATAAACACAGGCGAGTAGTACTTATAGATGAATTAAAGGCAAGTATAGCAGAGAATCAACAAAATTCAGTTTACTTCTTTTTAGATGAAAATGTTTCAGGTATCGACCTTGACTTATTGCTACCGAACTTATCAAACTTCAAAAATATCATAGATAAAACCAGTAATTACCTTAATGTATCAAATAGAATACCTCTAAAACTAAAAACCACAGTTGCAGGTTCGTTTGGCTTTCTTTTAACCACACCATTTGAAGGCAAATTGTTTAGAGAGTATGATAATGTAATTGATTATGTTTTTAGAACCATTACAGTATTAGAGCAAACAAATGAATCTAACATACACGATACTCTTAAAGACCTTTTTAAAAATGATAAAAAGGTAATTAATAAGTATAGCCAGTTTTTTAATGGTTTATCTAAAACAAAAAAAGACTACCGAATTGAATGGACTGCAATTTCAGGCAATCACAATGTAATTAGCCTACCCGAAAAAACAACCACACATTTATATTCTTTGCTCAGTCAACAAATAAAGCCAGAAGAAACCACAAAACAGCTTTACGGCATCATAAAAGGGGTAAGTCTTTTAAAGAATAAAATTGATTTTGCTACGGATATTGAAAATCCAGCAAACAACCCTATAAAGGCAAGTTTCTCTGAAGATTTAGCCGATTTAGTTAAGGAATACTTAGACACATTTAGTATTTGTGATTTTAAGGTAATTACAGAATACAATGAGGCTACCGAAGAAGAAACAAATAAATACGAATTACTAAACATAATACCTGCACCGTGACCAACTGGAAAGAATATAAATTAGGAGAGATTGGAGAGGTAATTACTGGTAAAACACCCTCTAAAAAAAATCCAGAACAATGGGGTGATAATATGCCTTTCGTAACACCTACTGATTTTGACGCATATAACAAGAATATTTGGGGCTCGCTCAGATATTTATCAGAAGAAGGGATAAATGCTTTTCAAAAAAAAGTATTACCAGCAGATAGCGTTATTGTAACTTGTATAGGTTCTCAGATGGGTAAGGTTGCATTGAATAAAAAAAAATGCGTTACAAATCAACAAATTAATTCAATAATACCTCATAAAGAGTTCGATTCAGACTTTATCTACTACGTTATTTCTTCAATGCAAGATTACCTTAGAAATCTTGCTACAGGTGGCTCAACTATGCCAATAGTAAATAAATCTACCTTTGAAGATATAACAATCAAAGCACCCGACCTCCCCACACAAACTGCCATTGCAGAAATCCTCTCATCCCTTGACGACAAAATAGAACTCAACAACAAAATAAACCAAGAGTTAGAAAACCTTGCCCAAACGCTATTTAAGCAATGGTTTATAGATTTTGAGTTTCCAAACGAAAAGGGAGAACCGTACAAATCATCAGGTGGTGAAATGGTAGATAGTGAGTTAGGCGAAATTCCTAAGGGGTGGGAAGTTGGAAACTTAAATCAAATAGCCGAATTACAAAAGAAGAATAAAAAACCATTTGAAAACCCTGATACAATATATCATCATTATAGCCTGCCAGAGTTTGATTCGGGTAAAATGCCATCAAAGGAATTAGGAGAAAAGATTCTTAGTTCAAAGTATCAAGTTTTGGAACACTCAATACTTGTTTCTAAACTAAATCCGAGAATCCCGAGAATATGGACAATAATAAAACCAAATGATAATTCAATTTGCTCTACTGAATTTCAAGTTTTGAAACCACTTGAAGATGTATTTTTCCCATTTGTCAATTGCTTATGTTCAAGCGATGGATATATCAATTCCATTCAATCAAAAGTCACAGGTACAAGTAGTAGTCATCAAAGAGTTAATCCAAAAGACATAATTAATTATGAAATGGTATTACCGCCATTATCAATTGTAAATCAATTTTATGATTCAGTTTATGACTCACTTAATTTAATTGATGATAACAGGAAAGAAAACCAAGAACTAACCAACCTACGAGATACGCTATTGCCCAAACTCATTTCGGGAGAGTTGGAAGTAGCAGAAGTAATGGCAGAAAAAGCATAACCCTATGGCAGTAATATCAGAAGACAACATAGAGCAAGTAATCATACAGGAGTTTATTGAGTTAGGCTACCAGTACATCAATGGCACAGACATTTCGCCTGATGGCTCAATGCCTGAAAGAGAGTACAACGAAGTTGTACTCAAAAACCGTTTACAAGAAGCCATTGCCAAACTCAACCCCACTATCCCCTATGAAGCACAAGAAGAAGCCTTGCGTAAAGTATTGCGTTCTGATAGTCCAGAGTTATTTCAAAACAACTACCAATTCCATAAATACTTAACCGAAGGTGTAGATGTAGAATACCGAAAAACAGACCGTATTGCAGGCGATAAAGTTTGGCTCATAGATTATGAATCCCCAAGCAATAATGAGTTTTTAGTCATTAACCAGTTCACCGTAATAGAAGGCAATACTAATAAAAGACCTGATGTTATTTTGTTTGTAAACGGCTTGCCTTTGGTAGTAATAGAACTAAAAAATGCAGCAGACGAAAATGCAGATGTCAATGCAGCTTTCAATCAGTTACAAACCTACAAACAAACCATACCAAGCCTATTTCAATACAATGCTTTATTGATAGCTTCTGATGGTTGGGATGCTCTCTATGGTTCGCTTACTTCACCCAAACAGTTTTTTGTGCCTTGGAAATCTATTGATGGGCAATTAGTAGCAGACGAGAATATCCCTCAAATGGAAGTAATGGCAAAAGGAATGCTCAATAAAGAAGTATTGCCTGACTTAATCCGTCATTTTACCATATTCCACCAAAACAAAGAACAGACAATCAAAATAGTACCTCGTTATCATCAATACTTTGCAGTCAATAAAGCGGTAGAAGCTACACGAAAAGCAACAGCCGAAAACGGAGACCAAAGAGCAGGTGTTATTTGGCACACACAAGGTAGTGGTAAAAGCCTTTCTATGGCGTTTTATGCAGGTAAATTAGTGTTAGCACTCAACAACCCTACATTAGTAATATTAACAGATAGAAACGACCTTGACGATCAATTATTTGATACCTTTTCATTAAGTCAAGATATACTAAGACAAACTCCTGTACAAGCCGAAAACAGAGACCATTTAAAAAATTTATTATCTGTTACATCAGGTGGTATTGTATTCACAACCATTCAAAAATTTTTACCCGAAATAGAAGAAAAAATTGATTTGGGAAATGGGAAGTTTAAAAACATCAAAGGGCAATTTGAAGAATTATCAGACCGCAGAAACATTGTAGTAATAGCAGACGAAGCACATCGTAGCCAATATGATTTTATGGATGGTTTTGCCAAACATATGAGAGATGCTTTGCCCAATGCTTCATTTATAGGTTTCACAGGAACACCCATTGAAAACACTGATAAAAATACCCAAGCTGTTTTTGGTGATTATATAGATGTGTACGACATTCAGCAAGCAGTAGAAGATGGAGCAACGGTTCGTATTTTTTGTGAAAACCGTTTAGCAAAAATTAATCTTAAAGATGAAGAAAAACCAAGAGTTGATGCAGATTTTGAAGAACTCACAGAAAGCGAAGAACTCACAGACCAACAAAAACTAAAAGCCAAATGGGCAAGATTAGAAGTTATTGTTGGTAATCAACACCGTTTATCACTTATTGCAGCAGATATAGTAAAACACTTTGAAGAACGAAATGCCATATTAGACGGTAAAGCAATGATAGTCTGTATGAGCCGAAGAATATGTGTGGATCTGTATGCTGAAATTATTAAAATAAAACCCGATTGGCACAGTGATGATGATGCAGAAGGAACAATAAAGGTAGTAATGACAGGTTCATCATCAGACCCTTTAAACTTCCAACCTCACGTAAGAAACAAACCAAAACGCAAAGCGTTAGGCGATAGATTAAAAGACCCTAAAGACAGCCTTAAATTAGCCATTGTTCGGGATATGTGGCTTACAGGCTTTGATGCACCAAGTATGCACACCCTGTACATTGATAAGCCAATGAAAGGTCATAACTTAATGCAAGCCATAGCAAGAGTGAACCGTGTTTACAAAGACAAAGAAGGCGGTTTGGTAGTAGATTATATTGGTATAGCAACAGACCTTAAAAAAGCCCTTTCTGTTTACACAGAAAGCGGAGGAAAAGGAAAACCAGCATTTGACCAGGAAGAAGCAGCATCAGTAATGATGAGTAAGTATGAGATAGTGGCTCAAATGTTTGAAGAGCAACCCACAGATAAATCTCAACCTAAAGGTTTCGACTACAAAAGTTTCTTTGGGCTTACGCCAAAAGAAAAACTGTATTTTCCTATTCAGGCAGCCAATTACATTTTAGGATTAGAAGATGGCAAAGCAAGATATACCAATGCAGTAACGGCACTTTCAAAATCCTTTGCTATTTCAGTACCACATCCATACACAAGTGATATTAGAGATGAAGTAGGCTTGTTTCAAGCCATTAAAGCAAGAATTGTAAAAGTTACCCAAAGTAGTAAAACAAAGAGTGATGAAGAAATAGAAACAGCCATTAAGCAAATTTTATCAGATGCCGTAGTAGCAGATGAAGTAGTAGATATTTTTGATGCAGCAGGTATCAAGAAACCCGATATTTCTATTCTATCAGATGAGTTTTTGGCAGAAGTAAAAGGAATGCAGCATAAAAACTTAGCCTTAGAACTGCTTAAAAAATTATTGAACGATGAAATAAAGACAAGACAGAAAACCAATATAGTACAATCCAAGAAGTTTTCTGAAATGATAGAAAACGCAGTACGCAACTATCAGAACAATTTAATCACATCAGCACAGGTAATTGAAGAGCTTATCAAGCTTGCCAAAGAAATTAAAGAAGCAGACCGCAAAGGCGAAGATTTAGGACTAGATTTCAGAGAGTTTGCATTCTATTCAGCATTAGAAGTAAACGATAGTGCAGTAGCCGTTTTAGGTGATGAAATATTAAGGCACATTGCCAGAGAATTAGTAGATACCATTCGTAAAAACAGCAGTATCGATTGGACAGTTAGAGAAAACGTACAAGCCAAAATGAGAATAGCAGTGAAGAAAATATTGCGTAAACACGGCTACCCACCAGACTTAGAATTAAAAGCAACAGAAACAGTAATAGAACAAGCCAAATTATTGGCAAATGAATTTTCAAAAACAAAGGAGTATAAAATAAACCCAAGCAGTGATATTTCGATAGCAGCAGAACCGGAGCAATAAAGTACGATTGCCCAACATTGTATAAGAGCAATAGCGGGTAAAGTGATAAATTCAAAGTCTGTGCATTTAATGAACTTTGGTAGTGGCGGACAGATAATCGCCTTGAAATCCGCAACTGCTCTTATACTTGACCGTTATAAGCTATTTTAGGACACCACAACAAGAGCAAACAATGGACAAAAAAATAATTCTTCATATTCCTCACTCCTCAACAAATATTCCTTTGTCAGAAGGCTATCTTGTTGACTTTATTACCCTTGAAAAAGAGATTTTAAAATTGACCGACTGGTATACTGACGACCTTTTTTATTCAAAGGATGATGAAATGATAGTGGCTGAATTTTCTAGAATTTTTTGTGACCCAGAGAGATTTACAGATGATTCTCAAGAAGTGATGGCACAATCTGGAATGGGCGTGTTATATGAGAAAAGTGATAATGGTGAAGAAATAAGAACAGTAACTCCAGAGCTAAAAGAAAAAATCCTGAAATCATATTATTGGAAACATCACCATAAATTCAGCCAAGCTGTACAAAATCATTTAGACTTTTATGGCAAAGCGGTAATAATTGACTGTCATTCATATCCTAGCCAACCATTGAAAAGAGACCTCGATAAAAATCCAAAAAGACCTGATTTTAATATTGGAACTGATTCATTTCATACAACTAAGGAGTTAATTGACATATCGGTTTCATTTTTTGAAAAAGCTGGCTATACTTTAGGCATTGACTGGCCATATAGTGGTTCTATTGTGCCCATTGAACATTACCATAAAAACAAAAATGTTTCAACCATCATGTTAGAAATTAATAGAGCACTTTATTTGAATGAGCTGTAGCCTTCCCCAAAAATAGGAC
>NZ_MWUJ01000035.1 GCF_002210225.1 Geofilum rhodophaeum
ATAAAGTATCGTATCGGCAGCGGTCACCATCAAAGCACTGGCCTCGTGTTTAATGTATCTGGAGGCGTCTGTAAATTGATTGGTAGAAACGTAAAATTGGATTTGTGGTCTTCAGCTTAGCAATTGTCGCAGCTCAGCATCCACACGGTTAGAATAGTCTACATTTATAAAGTACCGTACTGGCAACGGTCGCCATCAAAGTACTGGTTTCGCATTTAATGCATCTGGAAGCGTTTATACATTGATTGGCAGAAACGTAAATCCAGCATCTCGTTTAAACAAATGCTTGCATACGGATTGGCAAACGGAATATCGGGTAAATACTTGGGTGCAGTGGTCGTGGCGAGGTGGAGGTTTTGATGCTTAGATGATTAATCGAAGACTAATTGGAAGGGGAATTTGATACTTTTGCTAACACGCAATATATTGCATAGCTGCTCGCTTATAGATAACAAGTTGGTTTCGGGGCAGTGGTCCCATGTGGAAAGAATAATCACTAACAGAGAAAACGCAACGCACTATATTGCCACACGTTAGCATTCAGTGGAAGAAAACCCAGCAACAGCATTGAAACATTAACAATGAACAGATAAATAAAATGATAAATAACCAATAAAAAAGGAGGAAACAAAATGAGACACAAACGATTAAAATTAAGTGCCGTACTCTTGTTAGGACTAGGATTAACAGGATTACAAGCACAAACAAGCGTTAACGCGACTGGCGGAAATGCTTCTGGTAGCGGAGGCTCGGCTAGCTATTCCGTTGGACAGCTTGCTTACACCACCAACACAGGTACAAACGGTTCGGTATCGGAAGGCGTGCAGCAACCATTCGAAATTTCGGTAGTAACAGGAATTGAAGAAGCCAAAGATATATTTCTTAATGTTTCTGCCTATCCAAATCCTACCACAGATTATTTAGAACTTAAAGTTGAAAATTTGCAACTCTCAGAATTGAGTTATAAGCTTTATGATATAAGTGGTAAAGTATATCAAAACAAAGAAATTGGAAATAGTATTACCAAAATAGAAATGCAAAATTTACCACAAGGCATTTATTTTATCAAAGTAATTGATACAAAAAATAAAGAATTCAAAACTTTTAAAATCATAAAAAATTAAGGAGGACAACAATGAAAAAGTTATTTACATTTATGGTAGCCGTATTTTTAACGGCAACACTTTGGGCACAAAGTCCCGAAAAAATGAGTTATCAGGCAGTAATCCGCAACAGTAGCGAAGCCTTAGTAACCAACACAACAGTTGGCATGCAAATAAGTATTTTGCAAGGTTCGGCAAGCGGAACAGCAGTTTATGTAGAAACCCAAAGCCCAACCACCAACGCCAATGGTTTGATAAGTATTAAAATTGGAGATGGTACAGTACAAAGTGGGGATTTCACAAACATAGAATGGGCAAACGGGCCTTATTTTATCAAAACAGAAACCGACCCGGCAGGTGGAACAGATTACACAATTACAGGCACAAGCCAGTTGTTAAGCGTTCCTTATGCCCTTCATGCAAAAACGGCTGAAAGTGTTTCAGGAACAATAACAGAAACCGACCCGGTATTTACAGCTTGGGATAAAGATTATGCAGACCTTATTAATACACCAGCAGCAGCCGATGGCTCCGAAACCAAAGTAACCGCAGGTACCAATGTAACTGTAACAGGTAGCGGAACAACTGCAAGCCCTTATGTAGTAAATGCAACAGCAGGCAGTGGTTCAACTACCTTTTCCGTAGGCGACTTTGCCCAAGGTGGTATCGTATTCTGGGTAGACGAAACCGGACAACATGGTTTGGTAGCTGCTAAAGAAGACCAAAGCACAGGGGTAAGATGGTATGCAGGAACTTATGGTAATACACAGGCAAAAGGAGACGGTCCATTTTCTGGTGAAGCAAATACCTCAATAATTATTGCAGCTCAAGTTGCTATAGGTGATGATGGCAGCACTTATGCAGCGCGTATTTGTAATGAGCTACAAGTTACCGAAGGGGGCAAAACTTATGGCGACTGGTACCTTCCCTCAAAAGAAGAATTGAATTTAATGTATCAAAACAAGGCAACTATTGATGCTACCGCAGGGGTAAACGGAGGCAGCGGTTTTGCTAGTGCCGCCTATTGGAGTTCTACCGAGTACAGTAGCCACGGCGCGTGGGGACAGTACTTCGACTTTGGCTCCCAGTACCTCTACTATAAGGACATCACTTCCTGTGTGCGTGCTGTTCGGGCTTTTTAACTATTTATCTATTTAACAATTTATCCGCGAAGCGGTCGATTTTTTTTTCAATTATATGGCACTCTATTACGAATTACAGGTTTTTAAGGATGTTTACACCCTTGTTCAGAAGGTGTTTTTATATACACAGGAGTTTCCTCGTGAGTATAAATATACGCTTGGGCAAGACATGAAACGAGACGCCATTCAACTTGTAAGGAGTATTTATAGAGCCAACAAGGCAAAGGATAAGGTTGTCTATTTGGAAACCTTTTTAGATGATTTTGAATTGCTAAAATTTGAAATACGCCTTTGTGTGGATATGAAAACTTTAGCAATAAAAAAGCAAGCCGAGCTATCTGGTTTAATGGATAGCATAGGCAAACAAATTACCGGTTGGCGTAATGCCAATCGGTAAATGCCAGAATTGTATGTGTTAAGGCATATACAAGCGAGCAAGGTTTAGTTTAAAAGCGATAAAGGGACTGCTCTTTTGAGCAGTTAAAATGAGCGTTACTTGATATGGAGCAATTCATTTTTGAGTAATACTACAATAAATATGAGATGCCTTGTATTTATATGAACTCCTTTATTTTTGCGGTTGGCGGTTTTGCTAGTGCCTACTATTGGAGTTCTACCGAGTACAATAACAACAACGCGTGGAAACAGAACTTCGACAATGGCAACCAGAACAACAACAATAAGAACAACACAAACTATGTGCGTGCAGTTCGGGATTTTAAACAAACCATTTTTTCAGAAAACCTGTCAGCGTCTGCAAAGGCGCAGATAGGTTTTCTTTCTTAAAAACTTTAAACTTTACAAACTGATTTGTGCAACTTTCATTATTCGACATACCACAACCCAAAATTGAACTTGAAGAACTATTCACTGCCTATTTCGAATGTCGCAAAAATAAACGAAATACAACCAATGCGTTGGCATTTGAAATTGACTACGAAAATAGCTTGGTGCAACTATGTGAAGAAATAAACAGCGGAACATACCAAATAGGTCGTTCCATTGCTTTTGTTGTGGACAAACCTGTTAAGCGAGAAATTTTTGCAGCCGATTTTAGAGATAGAGTAGTTCATCACTTAATTATCGGAAAATTAAACCATTTGTTTGAAAAACAGTTTATACACGATAGTTACAGTTGCAGAGTGGGCAAAGGAACACACTTTGGCATACAGCGAGTTGATAAATTTATAAGGCAATGTTCTAAAAATTACTCAAGCGACTGCTACATACTAAAACTTGATTTGCAAGGCTTTTTTATGAGCATCAACAAAAACATTCTATTTACAAAACTCGAACAGTTTATAAAAGAAAAGTATCAGCAAGCAGATAAAGAATTAGTTATAAAACTTTGCAAGCAAATCATTTACAACGACCCTACGAAAAATTGCATTATTAAAGGTAGCAAAAGCGATTGGAGCGATTTACCCCAAACAAAAAGCCTTTTTCACAGCCAACCCAATTGCGGTTTACCCATAGGTAACTTAACAAGCCAAGTATTTGCTAATTTTTACATGGACAGCTTCGACCATTTCGTAAAACACGATTTGAAAATACAATATTACGGCAGATACGTTGACGATTTTGTGATAGTGCATGAAGATAAAGAGTATTTGAAGAAACTTATTCCTCAATTGTCAGAATATCTGCAAACGGAATTACAAGTTACAATTCACCCTAAGAAAATATATTTGCAACATTACAGCAAAGGAGTAAAATTCTTGGGAACAGTAATTTTGCCAAACCGCATATACATAGCCGACAGAACTAAAGGAAACTTTTACAATGCCATAGCAAAGCATAACCAAATAGCCCGAGACCATAAGCCCTCAAAAGAAGAGCAACAAGCCTTCCAAAGCAGCATGAATTCATATTTGGGCATAATGAAACATTACAAAAGCTACAAACTAAGGTAAGAAATGATTTTTAAAAACCTGAGTGCTTGGTGGTGGAATTATGTATATTTATCGGGCGGTGGAAAAAACGGTCTATACCCACCCAGGGAAAACGGCCATATCCGTTCACTTTTTTATGGGTTAGCCATGAAAATACAAATTTAATTAGTTTTTAGTTTTTCTCATTGTATCGCCTTTCAATTCAAACCGATATGCTGTATGCACCATTCTATCAAGTATGGCATCAGCAGCGGTAGTGTTTGAGAGCATTACATTATACCAATCAGCAACGGCTAACTGGCTCATGATTATTGTGGCTTTTCTACCATGCCGATCTTCTATAAGCTCCATAAAATCTAACAGTTGCTGACCATCCATTACTTTTACACCAAAGTCGTCGATGATAAGTAAATCCATATTGGCCATTTTTTGGAAGAACTTTGATAATGTGGCCTCTACCCGGTGTAGGGTTATTGTCTCAAAAAGCTTTTGGATATTAAAATAGGCTACTTTCTGCCCCATTAAACAGGCATGATATCCAAGTGCGGTACCCAGCCAGCTCTTACCCGTTCCGGTGGCTCCAGTGATAAGGATTGGAGCACCCTGTTTAATATACTCACCCGTAGCCATCTGCATTATTTTACCACGTTCAAGTCCTCGTGCCGCATCAAAGTTTAATTCTTCAATGGTAACCTGATAACGAAAACGGGCGGCCGAGATTAAGCGTGTATTGCGATTCTCTTTGCGCTGGTTTTTCTCTGCCTGTAAAAGCAGCTGCAAACCTTCGTAGAAGGACAATTCATCGATTTTACGGGTCTCAAGCAGTGAGGACCAGCACTGGGCCATCCCCGGCATTCTTAAACTTTTAAATTCGTTTGCAATTTCGTTCATTACACTTGTGTTTAAATGGTTATTATCGGTTTATTTAAAATGGCTTTTGCCCCTCACATTCTTGTGAGAAGGCAGCGTTTGTAGTTTTTGATTCATAGTTATCTCGTAGACGCCACTGCATTTCGACTTGATCAAGCTGTCGATAAAGTCGTAACGGTATCTTTGATATAAAAGGGCAGTTTCACATGCTGTTTTAAATAAGATTGGATCTGTGGTACGCTGTAGTTTAAGCAATCCCTCACAACCTCGATAAAATGTTTCAACTGGGACTTTGGCTGTTGCGAACATACATTCGAAGAGCTCGCCAAGTTCCGAAAGGACAGCATGCGCCCGGTTAATGTAATGCTGTGGTGATCGATCACGGTAGGCCTGTGTGTTCGATGCCAAATGACTCTTTTCAAGGGTATATCCGCCCCGCTTGGAATCTCTTGGATGCATTGCAACACATTCGCCTTTAACATAGATTTTAACCAGGCTGCGGGTATAGATGACATGTGATTTTTCTCCGATATGGATATATGGCACTGAGTAGTGGTGTTTATCACGCCCCAGATAGATACAACCGTTAAGCCCCACCTGAAGATCAGCATAATGACGGACTTCAAATTTATCGTGAGGCAGTGACTGCAACTGGTCTTTTTCGGTGGCTAGAAAATGTTCTTCACGCGAGTATGGATGTTGCTGCATGCGCTTGCGATTATGGGCCAGCATTTTCTCTTCAATGGCGCAATTGAGTTCCTTCAAAGAAAAGAACTTTCTGTTGCGCAGTTGAGCATACACCCGGTTGTAAACAATTTTCACGTGATTCTCGACTAATCCTTTATCCTTAGGGCGTCTGGGACGTGCCGGGACGACAACACAACCATAGTGATTAGCCATGTCCTCCATGATGCGATTGATTTGTGGCTCATAAGGGTCGGTTTTGGTGACAGCTGCTTTTAGATTGTCGCTCACGATAATCTTTGGAACACCGCCCAACGCGTGAAAGCAGGATGTCAGTGCATGGATAAAATCCTCACTCTTTTGAGAGGGAACAGCCATGGCAAAACCATAGTCTGTAGCAGGCATACATGCTACAAATACCTGTACTTTTATCAGCTCCCCGGTCTCTCGGTCAATGTACTCCATTGTATCTCCGGCAAAGTCAATAAATAGCTTTTCTCCGGGCACATATAAATCCTTCAATATTGAAGAAGGATTTTTTCGCTTGGCTTTGGCATGCTGCCGAAAATGGTATCGAAACTGTGTCAGACTATAACCACCAGGATTATCAATAATATACTCTTCCCATAGTGTTTTAAGGGTTACGTGTTTCCTTTCTAACTCCTTTTCGTAGTAGGGGAGCTTTTCTTTGAGCTCTTCGAAGCGATTGTCCACATAGGCTGGATTGCCCCCTGTCATACGATGCTGGAGTATCGGATCATCAAGCTTTAGAAGCTCACCAATGGTTAACTGGTCTCGTTTGGCACGTTGAATGTAACGGTTGACCGTTTCCTTATTTATTGAAAGTTCTGTGGCTATTTGGCGGTTTGAAACGCCATTTTGATGTAGCCGGAGCATTTGTTTTACTTTACTCATGTCTTTTACCTTTCCTGCCATGGCTTAGATTTTTAGCTATAAAAAATTAACAGCTAAAAATAATGACAAAAAAAGTGAACGGGTATGCTCCGTTTTTTTGAGCGCCTGGCCTGGGTGGCAATGCTCCGTTTCGGATTTAATACCAAGTCGTTACATGATGAAAATGGGTGGCAATGCTGCGTTTTCCTTCAGATTTTCTTTTGTGACAGAAGGTCTGGGTGGCAATGCTCCGTTTTTCAAAGTGTTTTTGACCATTTTCAGCGTTTTTGAACGGCAATGCACCGTTTTTTTGACGCTTTTTGGGCCAATTTTTAGACTTGGACTAGGCCGTTTTTTGGGTGGGTATGCTCCGTTTTATCCAATCGGGCGGTATAGCTAAATTTGAAATGAAAACAAAAATAGTATGACAATAACCACCGAAATGCTAACACGCAATATAGCAAAAAGCGGTGCAGTGCTTAATTTGGGCGGTGTTAGCCCGTTTGGGCATCATCTCGGTTTGATAGTTAATCGCTCGCAATCCGCTTCATGCCATATTGCCCAACGTAAGCCATTTAAAATGATAACATTCGAGCGACATAAACATTTTGAAATAGACGAAAACTTTCAAGGCATAAACTTGACTGAATTTTCCTTTAAATTTGATAAGGATATTGATAACGAGGAAATTATAGGCATTTTTATCCGAAGCGAAAACTTTACTTATGACAGTCTTAGAGATTGCATAAGAAATGAACCTGACAAAAGCTATCTAAAACGTGCTTTCGACTTTCACAAGATTAAAATTGAGGATTTTAGAAAATTTGATAAGGATGAACTATCCAAGTTTTTAACTGATTTTTTAAACGACCCAGATTGGGGAGCAGATAAAAATGATTTTGCAAAATTGCTTGATAAGTATATTGCAATGCACAAAGCACTTGACGAAATTGATTATTACATCATTTCAAAAAGCTGGTTTAATAAAGATGATGACAGACTAATGGAACCAGAGAGTTGGGTATATAATTATTATTTTCTTATTATTTCGCTGGACAGAATTTCAAATTCTTTGATATTGGCAGAGTGGTCTTATGATTAAAATTTATCAAATAACCTGAGTAAAACTAGCTACATGAGAATCGAATATTTATTAAATAAAGTTGATTTTTTAGAATATCAGCTTTTTGCAGCATCAAATTCAGAAATTATTATTAAGAACAGAAAAAACTCAAGAATTAGATTGCCAATTGTTTACTTCATTTTGGGTCTTCTCCTTTTTTTATTTGCTGATTTAATTTTTGCTCTTGTTTTTATTGGACTTGGTGTTGCTTGGTACATTCTACATCCGTACTTTATGAAAAAAAGATACCAACGTCATTTTGCTAACCACGTTGAAGAAAACTATCATAATAGATTTGGAAAAGTAGTTAGCTTAGACTTTGAAGAAGAGTTTATTATCGTGAAAGATTTTTTGGGTGAAAGCAAATTAAGAATAAAAGAGATAACTGAAATCAATGAAACTAAAAGTTATATATTTATAAAGCTCTCATCTGGAGAATCATTAATTATACCAAAAAACAGTATTTCTAACCTAAATGAGTTAAACAGAATATTAACCAAAATTGCTTCTGATTTTGACATCATCCAAAATATTTGCTTGGATTGGGAATGGAAATAAGAATTAAAAACCAATTTCGGGAAGACAGAAAATTTTGAGAACGAAAATTAAACGGCTTACAACATGCGTTATAGTGCAAGGCTAAGTTATATATTTACAGCAAGTTTCGTCCACTGAAGAGTATTCTTAACGGCCAGTAAAGATCTACCAAGAAGATTAGCCACGCACCATATCGCTGGACGTTAGGCTCCATGCTAGGAGAATCTTTAATATGAGAAAATTATGAAAAACTATAATATTATACTTTTGGGAATTGTAATCATTCTTTTCTTGGGATGTAATCTAAATAATTCAAAAATTGGAGGTCAGAATATCAACCATCAAACTAAAAATGAATTAACACAAGCAGATGATGTAGAGACGGTGTTTTCCGAAAAATTATTAAGTCAAGAAATACCGCTTACAATAGATTCAAGAATCAGTAAATTGCTTGACAAAACAAAAGTTTTAGGAACTCCACTGGTTTACTCTTTTGAGGACAGTCCTAATACTGATAGTATTGAGCCTTTGTCTGATGAAATAATGGACTTGCTAAGTGCTAAAAAGTTTAATCCTTGGGAAGGTGATTTAAGCGGAAGTCTTTGGCTGTCATGTCAGATTAACTTGTCAAAGAATTTTAAGACCTTGATTTATTCTGTTTCTGATGGGGGTTCAGGACAGAGCATACTCGTTACCTATTCAAATAGCTTTAAATTTATAGATCATAAAAATATTGCTTTTGAAGATTATGCTGAAGGGTATTCCTCTTCAAATTCATGGATTGATAAGAACAAAATTATTACTTATGAATCTTATTCTGGTGATTATCCTACCGAGGATACTACTTATTTCGGAATAGATGAGCAAGGACGCATTGATACATTAATCGTAAAAAGATCAGCCAACAAAGGAACAATGACAACAACTGAAATTTATGATAATGTTCACGAATCGATTAAAAATTTTGAACATTTAGAGAATATACTAAATACTGATAAGTTTCTGATACGTATTGATAGGCTTAGTGATGGAAGTTATCGTTATGCTTCGTGGTCAATAAAACAAAAAGCTTCAGAGAAACCAGATTTGATATTATTAAATGGTGACTATATAAGAGAAGGAACAGGTGGTAATCATAGTTATGTATTTAAGAATGGAGATTATGCCTATAAGTGCTCAATTCAGAAATTAAGAGAATATCAGGCTCCACCTGCAGTTTTAAGAGTGTACAAAGGGGATAAAGAAATTTTATGCCAATCCGCTGTAATAGTAAAATAATGCACGAGAGCCTAATCGAGTAGGCCGCCGATAGGCTATTAGCCTATCGGAGAGCCTCTCACACCACCGTACGTACGGGTCTCGTATACGGCGGTTCCCTAAAACAAGGGAAACTGATTGTTTCCTGCTACCCTTTTCGTAATGGCTAGTATTAAACCCAAAGGCTAATAGACCTCCATTATAAATTGGTAGCGTTAAAGGGTTCAGTCCTTCAGTGTCTACTTCTGGTGTTGGGAAACCCAGCTAATACAGTTCGCTAGTACGCCGCAATTTTCCTTCCATTTAATACGGTAGATCGGTAGCATCCTCACCTACTATGACCTCTGCTGACTGCTCCCATATACCAACTCGTGGCGGTGGAGCTATCCCCTGGTAAGAGCATTATCCTTTAGCCTATCCCTGTCGCATCTACATAACCGTCCGTTTGGTGTTCTTGGGGCTTTACAATCATGTACTTGCTTACCCGAGGTATTTGCTCCCTCATTGGTCTCAAATAATCTCATATGCGCCTTACAGGACATACTAATCCTGTAATACCTGTTCGTCAGTACAGACTTTTGCCGATTGGCTTCCTTCACTGCATACCTCACGGTAAACCAGCTTGCCACTGGTTTGGCCCCCTATTAATCGGACAATCGTTACAGAGGTTAGTACAAACATAAACTTTTCTGCCGATATTTGCATCGGCAAGGAACAACCGACGGCGATAATTAGACCGATGGTTGTAGAGATGTAGCGGCGCCGCACATTTCGTAATTTTTCTCATCTTCAACCCCATCGAGGGGTTTCAGCTGAGGGCAAGGAACAACCTTCTGGCTCCAATATCCCGATAGTTGGTGGTATGGGATCAGCAGTTTAAACTTGGTGGTTCTTTGTTTTTCATTGACTGTTACCTTTACATTCCCCAATTGCCATTGAGACCAGAAAACCATTGGTGGCAGGTGCAAAGTGGAGCTATGGATTCGTTGATTGTTGTACTTTTCGTAAAACAACGTCAAACACTGCTCGAGTTGCTCCAGTGACCAGAAGTCTTCTGGGTTTAATTTCTTTGACAAAAAAGCGTGAAAACTCTCAATATGGCCATTTTCCTGAGGCGTATAAGGATGTGTGAAGACCTGATTCAGCTTATTATCTTTAAAGAAGTTTTGCACTTTTTTAGCTGCAAACCGGGAGTCGTTATCGTTGCGTATCTCAATGTCAATTTTTCTGTTAAGGCAATCGTAGGGCTGCAAGTGATTTTCAATTACTTCTTCCCAAAGCTCCTGAACAAGAGCTTGTTTGATGTTGTATGCGGTTTTGCGTCGTAAGCATTCGGTCTGCCACGTAT